>CAWGVI010000008.1:0-229104 GCA_963826015.1 uncultured Actinomycetota bacterium
GAGCAGCACCCCGCAGTGAGCACGGCTGATCTCTCCCGGGCGCACCCGGCCCGAGCCGCCACCCACGATGCTGGCCTTGCTGGCGTCGTGGTGGGGGGCGCTGAAGGGCGGGCGTCGGATCAGCCCGTCTCCCTCCCGGAGCGCACCCGCCAGGGAGTGGAGGGCGGTCAGCTCGAGCGCCTCCTGGGTGGAGAGGTCGGGCAGGATCGTGGGGATCCGCTCCGCGAGCGTGGTCTTTCCACACCCCTTCGGCCCGGAGAGCAGCAGGTGGTGGCAGCCGGCGGCGGCGACCTCGGCGGCGTAGCGCGCCTCGGCCATCCCGAGGACGTCGGCCATGTCGACCTCGTCGAGCCGGGAGTCGCCGCGCCACGACAGCAGCCGGGACCCCGACATCGCGGCCACCGGCGGCGCCTCGGGCACGGGATCGCCAGCGAGCTCGGCCACGACCTGGGCCAGCGAACGGACCCCGAGGACGTCGATGTGGGGCACCAGGGCCGCCTCGTGGGCCTGCGGCTCGGGGACGAAGACCCGGCGGATGCCCCGCTGGGAAGCCGCGAGGACCATCGGCAGGACCCCGGGGACCGCTCGCAGCCCACCGGTCAGGGTCAGCTCACCGATGAAGACCGACCCGGTGACGTCGGCGGCGCCGAGCTGGCCGTCGGCCTTCAGCACCGCGAGCGCCATCGCCAGGTCGAAGCTCGTCCCCCTCTTGGGCAGGTCGCTGGGGGAGAACAGGATCGTCACCCGCTTGGTGGCCGGCCAGTGGAGCCCGGTGTTGTGGATGGCCATCCGGCACCGGTGGGGCGCCTCGTTGATCGAGAGGTCGAGCCGCCCGACGAGCGTGAGGCCGGCCTGGCCCGGTGACACGTCGACCTGGACGTCGACCAGATGGCCGGTGGCGCCGTCGAGGGCGATCGTCGGCGTCGTCGCGACCGGCATCAGGCCAGCCCTCGCACGTGCTCCACGAGGGTTGGTCCGCTCGGCGGGCGCACCACGGCGACCAGGTCGATCCGCACCTCCGGTGGCGTCACCCCGTGGGCCTCGGCCCACCGCTGGGCCAGGCGCAGGAGCCGGGCCAGCTTGGCGTCGGTGATCGCCTCGTGCGGCGAGCCGTGCGCCAGGCTGCTGCGCGTCTTCACCTCGCAGGCGACCAGCGCGTCACCGTCACGGAGCACGAGGTCGAGCTCGCCTTCGGCGCAGCGCCAGTTGCGGTCGAGCACCGCCATCCCCGCGGCCGTCAGGTGGCGGGCGGCCACCCGCTCGCCGTACGCCCCGATCGCCAGGTTGCGGCCCGGCCGTGGGGCCCGTGTCGTCGTCATCGCTGACCTCCTCGACTGCCAGCGTGCAGGCAGCCGAGGACAGGACGGCGACGGTCAGGGATCCCCGGTGGACAAACGCCCCAGGCGCGTCACTGTGGACGACTACCGGCTCAGTTGATCATCGTGACGATCTTCGGGCCGGCACCGATGTAGTCCTGGAGCTTCGTACCGTCCGGGGGCGCGGGGAGGGCGTCGTAGTCGAAGAAGAAGACTCGGATGGCCCGCAGCTTCTTCGGGTTCTCCACGACCAACCCGTTGTCCGTGCTGCCGGTGACCAGCGGGTACTGCTTGGACGCCCCCGTCGGCTGGTCGGTGATGAAGGCAGGCACGAAGTCGATGATCGGCATCCACTTGGTGCCGTTCGGGTCCGTCTGGATCTTCGGAACGATGAGCAGGCGCGGAGACTTCCAGATGTCCTGGGTGTACAGAGGGTTCGTGCCGTTGTAGCTGATGGTGTCACTCAGCTTCAGGGTGTTGTTTGCCAGGAAGCAACTCAGCACGTCCGCGTTCTCGTTGTAGATGCCGCGGAGGGGCCGACCGGCGGCCAGGCAGGGGGCTGTCGTGTTGACCAGCAGCTTGCCGTCCGGGTTGGCGAGGTAACCGTCGTAGGCCGGCTGCGCCTTCAGACCGGTGACCGACTGCAGGCAGTTGGTGTTCTCCTTGCCGAGGGTGTCAGTGCTGATGACCCCACTGGGGTGCGTGTTGCACACGTTGGCGGCGGGAATCGGCGTGGTGCTCCACTTCTGCAGAGTCGTCCCCGGCCGGATCCCGTCGCGGATGTTGCGCTCGAGGTCGTTGAGGTCGTTGCCGCCCCACGGTACGTCGAGGGAGCCGAAGTTGCCGCTGGAGGAGTCGGGGTCACAGGACAACGTCGCCTCTCCGACCAGCAGGGGTCGAGCCTGTGACCTGGCCGACCACGTGTTGGTGTTCTTGTTGTGGACCCGGAGCCACCACACGTCCTGATAGCTCGCAACCGCGTTCGGAACATTCACCGAAACCTGCGTCGCCGTCTGGGCCGGCGTGACCAGAGGATTGGCCTGGTGGACGGTCGTCTGGTCGGAGCTGAAGAAGCCGACCTTGTCGATGTTGGCGGCGCCGAGAGTGGTCCCGGTGAGAGTGACCTGGGGGCCGTCGGGGTTGCCCGTGGGCTGGATCGGGATCTGGTTCGGGTTGGGATTCGGGTCCGTCGAGGAGAGCACCGAGGTGTTCGTCTGGGCGTCATTCGCGAGAGCAGGCACCGAGAACGGGATGCTGGGACCTCCGGCATCACTCTTGAGCACCTGCGGACCCTGGTCGCACGCGTCAGTCGCGTAGTAGGGCGCCATACCCACCGATGCAGACGAGATGCGGGCGGTCGAGACACTGGCCACACAGGTGTCGGAGTATCCCATGACTTTCGCAAGTCCGAACTGGACACGCTTCGCGGGCGAGACCACCTGGATGCGCGTCGTCCCGCTGGGGAAGGTCACCTCACCGTTCGCCGGGTTCACGTCCGTGAGCATGGCCGCCGTGACGGGCATGCCCGAGTTGGGGTTGCAACCTGTCCCACCGTCGTTCTGGGCGGCGTTGATGTTGAGGTAGTCGGCGACCAGCTGCACGGTCGTGGTCGAGACGTTCGGCAGCCCGTTCGCACCGGCCAGGGCAGCGAAGTCCGAGGAGTTCTGCGTCGTCTGCTTTCGGTTCATGGCGTTGCCGAGGTCGACGCCCAATGCGGCAATGCCGAGCAGCACCACCACGAGGATGGCGGTCATCACCGCGATCGCTCCCCGCTCCTCGCGCCTCGTCCGCCCTCGCGTGAGGACGGCGGCGAAACGCGACCTCATGATCCGCACCCCTGATCCGTCGTGTCCTCCATCCGGGCCACCACCGTCCGCGCGACCTTCGGGTCCTGGAGGAAAGGCACGAACGGGAAGTTCAGGTTGAGCGTGTCGAAGGTGATCGACAGCTTCACGGTGCCACCCACCTTCGCCTTGTCGGCGGTGGTCCCGAGGACCGTGGTGCCGTCGACGTCGTAGTAGGTCCGGGTCACGGTCGGGGTGCCGACCTTCGCGGCTCCGAGCCGGTTGACGACGAGCGTGTTGAGGGCCGCCGTCGTCGAGCAGTTCCCGACGGTGAGCTGGCGAGCCGCCACGTTGACCGTGTTCGACCCGGTCTGTGCCGAGAAGAAGTACATGCCGTACTGGATGAGGGCGAAGACGATCACGAGGAGGATCGGCATGACGAGGGCGAACTCGACTGCCGATGCACCCCGATCGGGACGGCGACGCAGCACCACAGCAGCTCCTCTGAGAGCAGAGAGAGTGCTCGGACGCACTCCAACACACGAATGCTAGGTGGTTCGAGACCAACGTGCCGGGCAATGACCCAAGATGATCCGTTCGGTCTAGCCCGTTCGGGCCATGCCATGTCGATATCAACGAAGGGTGTCCTCACCCCGACGTCCCCGGATCATGGAGAACTGGACCGGGAGGACCTCGATGACGATGCGTACGACGCGCTCCGAGCGCGGTCAGCAGGGTGCCGCTGCGGTGGAGTTCGGGCTGATCGCGCCGCTGCTGTTCCTGATCATGTTCGGGATCATCCAGTACGGCCTCTACTTCTACGACGCGCTCGGCACCCGCCAGGGCGTGCGCGAGGCCGCCCGGCAGGGTGTCGTGAAGACGTTTCCGGCGTGCGGCTCCGCCACGACCGACTGGGACAAGCTCAAGTGCAACACCAAGGGCCAGATGGAGGTCCTGGCCGGCACGGCGTACGTCAAGGTCGCCGCACCCGACGGCTGGGTGCGCGGCAAGCGGCTCCTCGTCTGCGCCATCGTGAAGACCAGCGACCCGATCGGATTCCTGCCGATGCCCAACGACGGCTTCATCACGACCAAGACGCAGCTGTCGATCGAGAAGGACACGACCGTTCCGACGGGATCGTCCTCCGCCGACACCCCGCCCACCGGCCAGAGCTGGTCGTGGTGCGCATGAGCCGCCGGCCCGAGCGGGACGAGCGCGGGTCCGTCGCGATCCTCTTTGCCGCCGTCGCCCTGATCCTGTTCGTGCTCGCGGCGATGGTCGTCGACCTCGGCTTCGCCCGCGACACCAAGCAGCGGTCGCAGACCGCTTCCGACGCCTCCGCGCTCGCCGCAGCGAACGCGCTGTACCCGGCCAGCGGTCTGTGCTCCAACAGCGCCTCCAGCACGAATGGCTGCGTCGCCGACGCGGTCGCCGCCGCCAAGGCCTTCGCTGTCGTCAACTTCGGCGTGACCGACGCACAGTGGGCGACCTGCCCCGCGGCCCCGAGCGGCATGTTCGTGGCGCCCGGCTCTCCGACGTGCATCAGCTTCGACACGCTCACCAAGCCGACCAAGGTCACGGCTGTGATGCCGATTCGCAACATCAACACCGGACTCGGCGCGCTGGCCGAGGTGGACGTCATCCCGATCAGCACCGACGCCCGGGCCTCGGTCGGCGCTGGCATCCAGGTCAACTGCTCGATGTGCTTCCTCGGCAACGTCGACTCGGGAAATGCCGACTACACCGTGGACGGCGGCTCCATCGCCGTCAACGGAAACGTCGACCTGGGCGCACAGGGACACATGACCGGGACCAACGTCGCCATCGCCGGCATCTACAACACCGGCGACGGCTACAGCCCGAAGCCGGTCATCAAGATCACGCCGTTCAGCGACCCCTTGGCCGGCTTGACCCTTCCCTCGGGCAAGGCCGGGCTGACAAGCCAGACCGGCAGCCCCTGCGCCAAGGGTCCGGGGGTCTACGGAGACTTCTCACTGTCCGGCACGTGCACCCTGCCCGCCGGTCTCTACATCATCACCGGCAAGTGGGACCTGAAGAACAACGACAAGCTCACCAACGCCGCGGGTGGCGTGACCCTCTACTTCACCTGCGGGACCTACACGGCGCCGGCCGCCTGCAGCTCCGCAGGACAGGCGGGCGGGCAGCTCTACGGCAAGAACGGCGAGATCAACCTGTCGGCACGCACGGTCGACCCGGTGAAGGACTTCGCCATCGTGTACGACCGCAACAACACCTCCTCAGTGCAGCTGCAAGGCAACGGCGACGGCTTCATGACTGGCGGTGTCTACGCCAAGCGTGCCGCACTCGAGTACAACGGCAACTCCTGCTTCACGATCACCGGAGGGCCGATCGTGGTCGACAGCGTCATCAAGGCCAACGGCAACAAGTCCTGTGTCAAGATCCTGAACGCCAAGACCTTCAATGTCGCCACCCTGCCCGGGGACATCGCACTCGACGAGTAACTCAGTCCTTGGGTGGGTCGATGTCGGTGGGCGAGAGCTCCTCGACGTTGACGTCCTTGAAGGTCAGCACCTTCACGTTCTTGGCGAAGCGCGCCGGGCGGTACATGTCCCAGACCCAGGCGTCGCTCATCGACACCTCGAAGAACACGTCGCCGGACTCGGTGCGTGCCTTCACGTCGACCTGGTTGCAGAGGTAGAAGCGGCGGTCGGTCTCCACGACGTACTTGAAGATCCCGACGACGTCGCGGTACTCGCGGTAGAGCGTCAGCTCCATCTCGGTCTCGTACTTCTCGAGGTCCTCGGCGCTCATCGCATCTCCTCCACGACCTCATTGTGCACGGCCGGGTCCTCGGCGGGCTCCGACTCCAGCCCCGCGGCCCGCCGGACGTTGACGAACCGCATCCGGTGCTCGGGGCACGGGCCGTGCTCGGTGAGCGCGGCGGAGTGCTCCTCGGTGATGTAGCCCTTGTGCGTCGCGAAGTCGTACGCCGGGAAGTCGTCGTGCAGGCTGCGCATGATCCGGTCGCGGGTGACCTTGGCGATCACGCTCGCGGCGGCGATGCACGCGGCGACCCGGTCCCCCTTCCAGACGGCCAGGCCGGGCGTGCCCAGGCCGTCGACGGGGAACCCGTCGGTCAGGACGTACGACGCGGGCACGTCGAGCAGCGCCACCGCCCGTCGCAGCGCCTCGACGTTGGCGACGTGCATGCCCAGCCGGTCGCACTCCGTCGAGGGCAGCACCACCACCGACCACGCGAGCGCCCGTCGGACCACCTGGTCGTAGCAACGCTCCCGCGCCTTCTCGGTCAGCAGCTTGGAGTCCGCCAGACCGGGGACGATCCCGGCGCGGCCGGTCGGCAGGATCACGGCCCCCGCGACCAGTGGCCCGGCGCACGCTCCGCGCCCCGCCTCGTCGACCCCGGCGATCGGCTCGAGGCCGACCCGGCGCAGCGCGCGCTCGTACCCGTAGAGCCCGGCATCACGCCGGACGGTCAGGCCGCGGGGCAGGGTGGACACGACAGCCTCAGGAGGGGTCGGGCACGCCCGCGAACGAGTCGGGGCGGCCGATCCAGTCGAAGCGTGAGGCGGGCCAGATCAGGACGAACACCTTGCCGACGACCAGGTCGACCGGCACGAACTCGTCGCCGGGCACGCAGTCGGTCTCGTCGGGCCGGCACATGTGGGCCGTGGAGTCGGCCGACTGGCCGCGGTTGTCGCCCATCACGAAGATGCTGTCCTCGGGGACGGGACCGACCTCCCAGTTGCAGGACGGGACCCCGCGCGGGCCGTTGCACTGGATGCCCTGCTCGCGGATGTAGGGGTTCTCGTCGAGGGGCTCCCCGTTGACCGAGATCCGCCCCTCCTTGTCGCAGCAGGTGATCGTGTCGCCACCGACGCCGACGACGCGCTTCACGAGGTGGCCGCCCTCGGGGTAGAGCCCGATCTTGGCCATCGCCTTGGCGACCGGGTTGGTGGGGCCGGCCGAGTCGGGACCGGACAGCCAGCCGCCCGGGTCCTCGAAGACGACGACGTCGCCGCGCTCGGGCTCGCCCCCAAACCAGTAGGAGACCTTCTGGACCAGGATCCGGTCGTTCTTGATCAGCCCGGGCTCCATCGACTCCGACGGGATGTAGAACGCCTGCACGAACAGGGCCTTGATCACGATCGCGAGCACCAGCGCCAGCCCGAGCAGGAGGACGGTCTCCTGCCACAGCGGGAGGTGCTTCTTGCGGGTGTGCGACGACCGCGGCTCCTGCTCGTCGTCTGCGACGTCGGACAGGGAACCGCGGTCGTCGGAAGTCACGCGTGAAGGGTAACCAGCGGATGTCTGATCGAGGCGATCAGAACTCGCGGCGCTCCTTGATCTTCGCCTTCTTGCCGCGCAGGTTGCGCAGGTAGTACAGCTTCGCGCGGCGGACGTCGCCGCGGGTCACGACCTCGATCTTGTCGAAGATCGGGGAGTGCAGCGGGAAGGTCCGCTCGACGCCGACGCCGAAGGAGACCTTGCGGACGGTGAAGGTGCGGCCGACGCCGGATCCCTGGACGCGGATGACGACGCCCTGGAACTGCTGGACGCGGGAGCGGTTGCCCTCGACGACCTTCACGTGGACGTTCACGGTGTCGCCGGCGCGGAAGGCCGGGACGTCGTCGCGCTTGATGGCGTTGCCGAGCTCGGTGATGACGTTGGTCATGTCTCTCCTCACGGTTGCCACAGGTCAGCCGCGGAATCAGTGATCACGCCGGTCCGGATGACGTGGCCGGTGGCGTCGACTCCCCCTGTGGCAGGAGCCGGACGCAGACCTCCTGCCGGGCAGCGCCCTCGGGAGGTCCGGGTTTGGCCGGTGGACCGAGGAGCAAGTCTGCCAGAGGCGGCGGTTCAGGCGGTAATCCGCTTGGTCAGCCGGACCGCACCCGGGACGTCGGGCTCCTCGCCTCGCAGCCGGTAGCCCGCTCGCCGGTAGAAGCGCTGGTTGGCCAGGCTCCCCACACCCGTGAACAGGACGTACGACGTCGCGGTGTCGGGTGCGCTCGCCTCGACCGCCTCGAGCAGCACCCGGCCGAGCCCTTGGCCCTGGAGGTCGGGGGCGACCATCAGCCGGCCGACGTCCCAGAGCTCGCCCTCGAGGCGGGCCCGGGCAGCCCCGACCAGCCGGCCCTCGCGCCGCAGGGTGAGCACGGTCCACTCCCCCAGCCACCCGCGCACGTCGTCCAGTGACTCCTGGAGCGCCGGGATCTCGACCCCGGGGTTGGCCTGCTGCTCCTGGAGCCAGCACGCCCGCTGCAGCGTGAGGATCTCGCCCGCGTCGGCCGGGACGGCGGGCGCGAGGACCTCGCCGCCGGGCAGGGACGCGGGGGCCAGCAGGTCGGGTCGGCGCTCCGTCGTACGCCGCACCGACTGCTCGTGACGCCACGCGGCGACGGCCGCGTGGTCGCCGCTCAACAGCACCGGCGGTACGTCGTGGTCGCGCCAGGCGGCCGGTCGCGTGTAGACGGGGTACTCCAGCAACCCGTCCTCGTGGGACTCCTCGGCCAGCGACTCCGCGTTCCCCATGAAGCCCGGCAGCAGCCGCGCCACCGCCTCGACGACGACCAGGGCCGCCACCTCTCCCCCGTTGAGCACGTAGTCGCCGATCGACACCTCGCGGACCTCGCCGCGGGCGGCGTAGTGGTCGACGACCCGCTGGTCGATGCCTTCGTAGCGACCGCACGCGAAGACCAGGTGGTCACAGGTGGCGAGCTCGCGCGCGGTGGCCTGGTCGAAGCGGGCACCCGCCGGGGTGGGCACCACCAGCGTCGCCCCCTCGGTGAGCAGTGCGTCGAGCGCCTCGCCCCAGGGCTCGGGCCGCATCACCATGCCGGCGCCGCCACCGTAGGGGCTGTCGTCGACGGTGCGGTGCCGGTCATGGGTCCAGTCGCGCAGGTCGTGGACCCGCACGTCGAGCAGGCCGGCATCCCGGGCCCGGCCTGCGAGCGAGAGCTCCAGCGGGGCGAGGTAGGCCGGGAAGATCGAGACCACGTCGATCAGCACGCCTTGCTCCTCAGCCGAGCGCCATGCGGTCCACGGTCCGCACGTCGCGCAGGGGGTTGAGGGCGCAGCCGGCGATGGAGTAGATGAAGCCGTCGTGCACCACGAAGCCCATCCCGTGCCGGGACAGCGTGAGTGCGTTGCCGGGCTCCCACGTCCGACGCTTCGCGGCGTCCATGACGTACGCCGACTCGTGCAGCGAGATCCACAGCTTGCCGTCGGCGTAGGCGAGGCCGGCGCGCGACATCGGCTCCGGCAGGTCGGGCAACGTGGTCCAGCGTCCGGTGCGCGGGTCGAACAGGTCGGCCAGGTCGCTGTCCTCGAAGTCGCGCTGACCGCCGGCGACGACCAGGCCGTCCGGCGTGGCCACCGTCTTGTGCGAGTCGCGCGCGCGGGCCCTCGGCATGCCCCGGTCGAGGGTCGTCCAGGTCTCGCTGTCGGGGTCGAACACGTCGACCTCGGCCACCTCCCCGTCGGCGTCGCGACCGCCGATGACGTAGATCGAGCCGTCGAACAGGGTGACGGTGTGGGCGTAGCGCGCGTGCGGCAGCGCCGGCAGGGTTTGCCACGTCCCGGTGCGGGTGTCGAGCACCGAGGAGAAGTCCATCGCCTGGCTGGCGGCGTCGAAGCCACCGATGGCGTAGATCAGCGGGCCGATGGCCACGACCTCGAAGGACGCGACGCCGACCGGCATCTCGATGTCGGAGGTGGTCCACGTCGAGGTCGTGGTGTCGAGCACCTCGATCGACAGCAGGCGGTTGCCGCGCTCTCCGGTCATGCCGCCGAGCGCCCAGATGTCGTCGCCCACGACGGCGGAGCCGAAGTCGTCACGCGGGGTCTCGAGCCCGTCGATCGCCTCCCACGTGGGGTAGGTGTCGGACGTGGTGGTGATGCCGTCGGAGTCGGTCGGCGCGATCGTCGAGGTCGGCTCGCTGATCGAGGGCGACTCCGACGGCGCCGGGGTGGGCGTGTCCCCGGAGGCGCAACCCGTGGCGGTGAGCGTGAGCACGCACGCCGCGACCAGGATGCGCCCCCGGAGGACGCGGTGGGAGGCCACCGTCAGGCGTCCTCGCCCTCGGCAGAGGCAACGTCGAGCACGTCGCGCGGAGCCGCGAAGTGGCAGGCGGAGGGGTGCCCCGATTTGTCGCGGATCTGGAGCAGCGGCTCCTCCGAGGCGCAGATGTCCTCGGCCTTCCAGCAGCGGGTGCGGAACCGGCAGCCCGAGGGCGGGTTGGCCGGGCTCGGCACGTCACCCTGGAGCACGATGTGGTCGCGCTTGCCCTTGAGCCTCGGGTCCGGGACCGGCACCGCGGAGAGCAGCGCCTGCGTGTACGGGTGGGTCGGGCCGCCGTAGATCTCGTCCTCGTTGCCGATCTCGACCGCCTTGCCGAGGTACATCACCATGACCCGGTCGGAGATGTGGCGGACGACTGAGAGGTCGTGGGCGATGAAGACGTAGGAGAGGCCGAACTCGTCCTGCAGCTGCTCGAACAGGTTGACGACCTGGGCCTGGACCGACACGTCGAGCGCGGAGACCGGCTCGTCGCAGACCAGGACCTTGGGTCGAAGAGTCAGTGATCGGGCGATGCCGATCCGCTGGCGCTGGCCGCCGGAGAACTGGTGCGGGAAGCGGTTGATGTGGTCGGGGTTGAGACCGACGACCTCGATCAACTCCCGGATCGTCTTCTGCCGGTCGCGACCCTCGAGCCCGTCGGGGTGGATGTCGAAGGGCTCACCGATGATGTCGCCGACCGTCATGCGGGGGTCGAGCGAGGAGTAGGGGTCCTGCAGCACGATCTGGATGTCGCGGCGCATCCGGCGCAGCTCCTTCGCGCCGACCCCGGCCATCTCGCGCCCGAGCAGCTTGATCGAGCCCTCGGTCGGCGTCTCCAGGCCCATCAGCAGCCGACCCAGGGTCGTCTTGCCGCAACCGGACTCGCCGACGACGCCGAGGGTCTCGCCCTTGCGGAGCGTGAACGACACCCCGTCGACGGCCTTCACGTGGCCGAAGGTCCGCTGGAAGACGATCCCCTGGGTGAGCGGGAAGTGCTTCTTGACGTTGGTCACCTCGAGCACGACGTCGGGGTCGGTGGCCCCGGGGTCCGGGTTCTCGTGAACAGTCTCGGTCGTCACTTTTCGATGACCTCCTCCCAGTAGTGGCAGGCACTCGTGCGGCCGCCGGGCACGGTGTAGAGCGGGGGATCGTCGGTCTTGCACCTGTCCCGCGCGAAGGTGCAGCGCGGGTGGAACGAGCAGCCCGGCGGGGTGTTGACCAGTGCCGGAGGCAGGCCCTTGATCACCGTGAGCTCCTTGCCCTTCTGGTCGACCCGCGGGATCGACTCGAGCAGCGCCTTGGTGTAGGGGTGAGCCGGCTTCTCGTAGATCTGGTAGACGTCGGCCTGCTCGACGGCGTTGCCGGCGTACATGACGCAGATCTTGTCGGCGACGTCGGCGACCACGCCCATGTCGTGGGTGATCAGGATCAGGCCGAGCTTCATCTCCTGCTGGAGGTCGGCCAGCAGCTGCATGACCTGGGCCTGGACCGTCACGTCGAGCGCGGTGGTCGGCTCGTCGGCGATGATCACGTCGGGCTTGAGCGAGAGCGCCATCGCGATCATCACGCGCTGCCGCATGCCGCCGGAGAACTGGTGGGGATAGTCGTCGACCCGCGCCTTGGCGGCGGGGATCCCGACCAGCTCCAGCATCTCCACGGCCCGGCGCTTGGCCTCCTTGCGGCTGGCGCCCTGGTGCATGCGGAACAGCTCGCCGATCTGCCACCCCACTGTGAACGTGGGGTTCAGCGAGGACAGGGCGTCCTGGAAGATCATCGCGATCTTGTTGGCCCGTACGTGGCGGCGCATCTTCTCGTCCATCGCGAGCAGGTCGACCCCGCGGTAGCGCACCTGGCCGCCGGCCACGCGCGCCGGCGGGGTGTCCAGGATGCCCATGATGGCCTGCGCCGTCACGGACTTGCCGCAGCCGGACTCCCCCAGGATGCCCAGGGTCTCCCCCTCGCCCACGGCGAAGCTCACGCCGTTGACGGCCTTGGCGATGCCGTCACGGGTGTGGAACTCCACCTTGAGGTCCTCGACCTCGAGCAGCGGAGCGGATCGGTCGAAGGAGATCGCACTGAGGGGCGACTTGCGGGGCCCGGCAGCGACGTCGGTCGTGGTGTCAGTCATTCCGTGTCCTCAGCGGCTTCGGGGGTCAAGGGCGTCGCGGAGCACGTCTCCCAGCAGGATGAACGCCAGGACGGTGACCACGATGAACGCACACGGGTAGATGAGCAGGTGGGTGAACCCGGCGAACACCAGGTTCTGGCCCTCGTTGACGAGCAGGCCCCACGACACGGTCGGTCGCTGGTAGCCCACGCCGAGGAAGGTCAGCGTCGCCTCGGCCCCGATGTAGGAGCCCAGGCCGATCGTCCCGAGCACGATCACCGGTGCGATGCTGTTGGCCAGGATGTGCTTGCGGATGATGAAGAAGTCGGTGGCTCCCAGCGCCCTCGCCGCGTCCACGTAGTCGCGCTGCTTGGTCGCGAGCACGCTGCCGCGCATGACCCGGGTGAGCGAGGTCCAGCCCAGGATGATCAGGACTGCCGAGATCGACCACACCGTGCGGTTGGGGAAGATCGCGAGGAAGACGACCGCGCCCAGCAGGAAGGGCAGCCCGAAGAAGACGTCGGTGATCCGGCTGATGATGGTGTCGGTGAAGCCGCCGTACCAGCCGGCCGCGGTGCCGGTCACGACACCGAGGATCACGGTGCCGATCGTGGTCAGGAGCGCCACGTTGACCGACTTGCCGGTGCCGTAGACCAGCGACGACCACATGTCGCACCCGGCCGCGGTGTAGCCGAACGGGTGGTCCCACGTCGGCTTGACCCGGGCGTTGATCAGGTTGCAGGCGCCGCTCTCGTTCGGCGACGTGCCGGCGAACAGGGACGGGAAGAACGACATCGCCATGATGACCAGCACGAGCAGGCCGGAGATCCAGAACACGGGGCTGCGGACCAGCTCGTAACGGACGTCGCCCCAGAGGCTGCGGTTGCTCCCCGACTCGCCCTCGGGCCCGCCGGCGGGATCGGCGGAGGTGGAGGCGGCGGTGGCCGCGCTGATGTCACTCATAGCGGATCCTCGGGTCGAGTGCGGCGTACAGGATGTCGACGAGCAGGCTGGAGATCAGGAAGACGATCGTGAGGATCGTGACCACGCCGAGGATGACCGGGGTGTCGTTGGACTGGATCGCCTGGAAGGTCAGCAGACCGATGCCCGGCACGTTGAAGATGCCCTCGGTCACCAGCGAACCACCGAGCAGCAGCCCGATGTCGATGCCGATGAACGTGACCACGGGGATCAGGGAGTTGCGGAGCGTGTGGACGGCCACGACGCGACGCGTCGTGAGCCCCTTGGCCCGGGCCGTGCGCACGTAGTCGGAGCGAAGGTTCTCGATCAGGCTGGTGCGCGTGAGCCGTGCGATCGCGGCCAGGGAGAACGAGCCGAGCACGAGGCCGGGCAGGAAGAGGCTCAACCAGGGGTAGTCGGTGTTGTAGCCGACCTGGAGCATCTGCCCCAACCACTCCGGTGCCCAGTCGCTGTTGCGGATCGGGAGACCGAGCTTGAGGCCGACGAAGAGCACGGCGAGCGAGCCGGCCACGAAGACCGGCACCGCGATCAGCACCGAGGTGCCGATCCGGACGAAGTTGTCGACGAACTTGTCCTTGCGCAGACCCGCGAGGACGCCGATGAAGATGCCGACGACGACCTCGAAGAGAAGGGCGATGCCCTGCATCCGCAGGGTGATGCCGACCCGTTCGAAGAAGAGGTCCGTGACCTCACGGCCGCGGTAGTTCGTGCCGAAGTCGCCGTGGAAGTACTGGCCGAGGCGGTCGACGAAGAGGCCGAAGCACGGGTTGCCGGTCTGCTGGAGACACGGGTCGTCGAGGCCGTACTGGACCTGGAGCTGTTCGATGATCTCCTGCGGCGGGGCGTTCTCGCCGAAGAGTGCCCGGACCGGGTCACCGACGACCTGGATCGTGATCGCGCTCAGGAGGTGCAGCAGGAACAGTGTCCCCAGGATCACGGGGATGAACTGGATCAGTCGACGGGCCACGTAACGCCCCATGCGGAAACCCTTTCAAGTCACTCGAAGCACACCGACGTGAGACGGGGGCCGAGCCATCGGCCCGGCCCCCGCTCAGGTCGCCAGTTGACGTTACCTCATGACGAGGCGGTCACTGGATCACTGGGTAACGGTGATGTCCTTGAAGGCAATCTCGCCGTCGCCCTGGTCGTACCGGACGTCGCCGATGTCGTCGGAGTAGGCGATCGCCGTACCACCGCTCCACATCGGGATGATCGGCATGTCCTCGAGGGCCACGTCGCCAGCCTGCTGGTAGAACTGGATGCCCTCCTCCAGGCTGGGAGCCTCGTCGCCCTGCACGAGCAGGTCGTCGACCTCCGAGTTGGAGTACCCGGTGTAGTTGGAGTCTCCACCGGTGCCCACGATCGGGCGGAGGTAGTTCTCCGGCGACGGGTAGTCGAGCGACCAACCGAGGCGGAACGGACCGGTGAAGTCCTGGGCGTCGAGGAGCTCGAGGTACTGGGCCCACTCGGTCGACTGCAGCTTGTAGTCGAAGCCCAGGTTCTCCTGGACCTGACGGGCGGCAGCCTCGACCCAGGCGTCGTGGCCCGCGTCAGCGTTGAAGTAGAACTGGATGGTCTCGCCCTCGGCAGAGACACCAGACTCCTCGAGGATCTGCTTGGCCTGCTCCGGGTCGTAGACGCAGTAGCCACAGGCGTCGTCACGCGAGCCGGGGATCGGCGGGGTCACGATGTCGGTGGACGGGTAGGCCAGGCCGTTGAGGACCTGGTCCACGATCAGCTGGCGGTCGATGGACATCGAGATCGCCTGGCGGACCTGCGGGTTGTCGAACGGCGCCTGCGTCGTCGGGAAACCGAGGTAGGTCAGGGTCGCGGTCGGCTCCTCGATGATGGAGTCGCCGAGCGAGCCCTTCGCCTCGAGGTAGACCTCGGGGGCAAGGCTGATCACGTCGAGGTTGCCGTTCTGGAAGTCACGGAACGCCGCGGTGGGGTTCGTGAACATCTGGAAGACGACGGTGTCGGCCTGACCGGTGATGTCACCGGCGTAGTCGGACCACTTGGTGACGGTGATCGACTCGTCGTGCTGCCACGGGCCGTCCATCATGTAGGGGCCGGTGCCGATGGGCTGCTCGTTGCACGCCTTGAGGTCGTCCATGCACTCCTGCGCCATCGGCGCGAAGGCCGGGGCGTAGGACATCTGCTGGCCGAACTGCGAGAAGGGGCCGTTGAGGGTGACCTCGAAGGTGGTCTCGTCGACGACCTTGAAGCCGCTCATCGTCTTGCCCTCACCAGCGCCCTCGATGCGGGAGAGGAAGCCGGCGGTGGCCATGGCGTTCTTGGGGTCCTGCGAGTAGCTCCACGCACGCTCGAAGGACGCGGCGTCGACGGGCTCGCCGTTCTGGAACGTGCGGCCCTCCTTGAGGGTGACGGTCCAGACCGTCTGCTCCTCGTTGGGCTCGATGCTCTCGGCCAGACCGTCGAAGATCAGCTCGCCGGACTCAGCGTCGGTGGTGACCAGCGGGTCGTTGACCATGTCGAGGATGGCCGAGCACTCGGACTCGTAGCAGTTCTGGGCGGGGGCGAGGAACGAGGGCTCCGTCACCTCGGCGATGTACTCGCCGCCGGGCTGGCCGCTGGGCTCGCCGCCCGAGTCGGGGGGGTTCTCCTCGCTGCTGCCGCCACCACAGGCGGCGAGCCCGAGCACGAGCGCCGCTGCCACGGCGGTCGCACGCAAAGGCGTCCTGACCTTCATAGGTCCTCCTTGAAGAATGTGCGCATGAAACGCTTAGCGCCGCCAACCATGTCTTGTGTCACAAGGGCTGGCAAGCACCGACTCGCATCGTTATCGGACCGTGTCCACCCCTCCACCGGGCCGTCATGAGCCCGTCACTGGACCGTGACACGCGGGTCCCGGGATCGGTTCGGAGCCGGGCGAGACGAGGTCAGGCGTCGTCCGTGAACGGAGCGACCAGACCCGGGCGGTCGGCGACGACGAGGCGTCCGCCGGGCACGTCGACCTCCGGGACCAGCTCGGACACGAAGGGCACCAGAGCCTCGCGGCCGTCCGTGGTGCGGATCGCGAGCAGGTCCTGGGCGCCACCGTGGACCAGGGCCGTGACCACGCCGAGCGCGCGGCCCTCGAGGTCGTGCACGGCCAGCCCGACCAGCTGGTGGTCGTAGAACTCGTCGGGGTCCGCGGGGGTCTCCCACGGGTCGACGCTCACCGACAGCACGATCCCCCGGGCCGCCTCGGCCGCGGTGCGGTCGGCGAGCTCCTCGAAGGTGACCAGCAGCCGGCCCTGGTGCCAGCGGGTGCGGCCCACCGTGAGGGAGGTGTACGACGCGGCGGACCCGCGCGGCGGCTCGGCGCGCAGCGTCGTACCGGCGGCGAACCGGCGGTCGGGCTCGTCCGTGCGGACCTCGACGGTCACCTCACCGCGCAGGCCGTGGGGCTTGCCCACCCGGCCGACCACGACGTCGATCTGCTCGCTCACGGGGAGCAAGCCTAGGGAACGGCCCGGGACGCCGACCGGGCGCCACCCACGAGGGGTGACGCCCGGTCGGGACGTGCAGGTGCCGGTCGGTGCCGGATCAGTGGCGGTCGACGTCCACGAAGTCGATCCGTGCGCCGCCGCGGCCCGCGAGGGCCGAGACGACGGTGCGGAACGCGGTCGCGGTCCGGCCACCGCGGCCGATGACCTTCCCGAGGTCGTCGGGGTGGACCCGGACCTCCAGGAGCGAGCCACGGCGCAGCTGCTTGTCACGCACGGTCACGTCGTCGGGGTGCTCGACGACACCGCGGACGAGGTGCTCGAGGGCCTCGGCGAGCACGCTCAGGCCTCGCTCTTGCCGGCGTCCTCGGCGGTGATCTCCTCGGAGGACTCCGCCTGCTCGGCGGCACCCTCCGGGGTCTCCGACGCGGGGACGGCCCTCGGCTCCTCGGCCTTGGGCTCCTCGGCCTTCGGCTCCTCGGCCTTCGGCTCCTCGACCTTGGGCTCCTCGGCCTTCTCCTCGGCGGGAGCGGCCTTCTTCGCGGCGGCCTTCTTGGTCGTGGCGCCGGCCTTGGGCTCCTTGGCCGCGTCCTTCAGCGCCTCGTTGAAGAGCTCGAGCTTGTCGCGCTTGGGCTCGGCGACCCGGAGGGTCCCCTCGGCACCGGGCTCGCCCCGGAACTTCTGCCAGTCACCGGTGATCTTCAGGATCGCGGCGACCGCGTCGGACGGCTGCGCGCCGACGCCGAGCCAGTACTGCGCCCGGTCGGAGGTGACGTCGATGTAGGACGGGTCCTCCTTGGGGTGGTACTTGCCGATCTCCTCGATCACTCGACCGTCGCGCTTCTTGCGCGAGTCGACGACGACGATGCGGTACTGCGGGACCCGGATCTTGCCCAGGCGCTTCAAACGGATCTTGACGGCCACGTCTGTGGTGTCTCCTCGGAATAAGTGTGGTGGTGAGGTCCGCTGCGTCCGGGTGGGGTCCGGACGGATCCTCGATGGCGGCACGACCCACGGATGAGAGGGTCCGGTGGTCGCGCGACTCAGCGCATCATTCTGCCAGAGCACGGCGCTGCCACCGAATCCAGCACCTAGGCTGCCTCCATGGAGCAGAGCCGCTCGATGCCGCAGGACGCCGTCATCCCGGTGCTGGGCTACCCGTCGGTCCCCGACGCGATCGCCTGGCTGACCCGCGCGTTCGGGTTCACGCTGCGCTGGCAGCTCGGTGACCACCGCGCCCAGCTCGGGGTCGGCGACACCGCGGCGATCGCGATCACCCACGGCGTGCCGCCCGAGGCGTCCGACCACGTGATGGTCCGGGTGGAGGACGTCGACAGGCACGTGGAGCGGGCGATGGCTGGCGGCGCGGTCTGCGAGGAGGCCGCGGACCACCCCTACGGCGAGCGGCAGTACGTCGCCACCGACCCGTGGGGCCGGACCTGGCTGTTCTCCCAGACGATCGCGGACGTCGACCCCAGCTCCTGGGGCGCGGTCAGCGGCTGACGACCTGCCCGCGGAGCACGACGCACGTCGGGCGGCGCAGGGTCTCCACGTCGACGCGCGGGTCGGCGTCGTACACGACGAAGTCGGCGGGTGCTCCGTCCTCGAGGCACGGGTGGCCCAGCCACGCGCGGGCCCGCCAGCTCGCGGCGCCCAGGGCGTCGTGGAGAGGGATCCCGATCCGGTGCAGGGCGGCGATCTCGCCGGCGATGTTGCCGTGCCGGCTGATCCCGCCGCCGTCGGAGCCGGCGTAGATCGGGACGCCCGCCTCGTAGGCGGCCATGATCGTGGCCGGCATCCGGTCGTAGAGGTCGGTCATCGTGGTCGCGTAGTCGGGGAAGCGCTCGCCCCCGGCCGCCGCGTGCTCGGGGAACTTGTCGAGCTGCATGACCGTCGGCACCAGGGACGTGCCGCGCGCGACCATCTCGTCGACGAGGTCCTCGGTCAGGCCGGTGCCGTGCTCGATGCAGTCGATGCCGGCCCGGATCAGGCCCGGCAGCACGCCGGCGCCGAAGCAGTGTGCGGTGACCTTCGCGCCCTCGGCGTGCGCCGCCTCGATCGCGGCGGCGAACGCCTCGGCCGGGAAGCTCGGGGCCAGGTCGCCCTCGCCGCGGTCGATCCAGTCGCCGACCAGCTTGATCCAGCCGTCGCCGTTGCGCGCCTCCCGGGCGGCGTACGCCGGCAGGTCGTCGGGCTCGACCTCGTGGGCGTAGTTGCGGATGTAGCGCCGGGTGCGACCGAGGTGGCGCCCGCAGCGGATCAGCCGGGGCAGGTCGTCGCGGGACTGGATCCAGCGGGTGTCGGCCGCGCTGCCGGCGTCGCGGATGAGCAGGGCTCCGCCGTCGCGGTCGTCGATCGCCTGCTGCTCGGTCTCCTCCTCGGTCGTGGCGCCGAAGTCGTCGAGGCCGAGGTGGCAGTGGGCGTCCACCAGTCCGGGGACGATCCAGCCGCTGGCCACGGTGTCGGCTCCGGGCTGGGGCTCGGAGGTGACGTGGCCGTCGACGACGTACAGGTCACGTGCCTCGCCGTCGGGCAGCACCGGGCCGGAGAACCTCAGGGCGGTCATACCCGGCGACGCTAGCCGACGCCTCACTCGCAGCGGTCGAGCAACCACGTGGGCGAGAGGACCTGGGCCGGCGCGACGTTCGCCGCGAGCGCCCGGTCGGCGGTGACGACCGTGACCTGGTGTCCGGCCGCGGCGGCCAGCCCGGCCTGGCGGCGGATCTCGGAGTCGCCGTCCTTGCTGGCGTGGACGACCCGCAGCGACGTCGCTCCCCCGGCCCGGACGCCCTGCTTGGCCTGTCCCTCGAGCACCAGCACGATCTGCTCGTGCGGCACGTCGGCGTGGAGCAGCGCGTCGTGCAACCGGGACGCCGCCCCGGCGCGGTCCTTCCACCAGCCGTCGGGCCGGGCCCCGACGACGTTGGCGCCGTCGACGACGAGGACGCGGCTCATGCCCGGCTCATGCCTGGCTCATGCCTGGACCTCGCGAGGTCCGTGGGAGATGAGGCGCACGACAGCGGAAGGCAGCGTCCATGACCACGAAATCCAGCGTAGTGGCTCATGTCCGACGCATCACTAGTCCTCCGCTCCGCAGGCGTGCACAGGAGTAGGCGGCGCATGCGGGAGGCGCACGCGCCGCCTACTCACGCCCGGGACGGAGCTCGCTCGGCAGGTCGTGGCTCAGGACTTGTAGGGGTCCGGGTCCTCGCAGCCGTAAGAGTCCTCGCAGGGGACGCCGACGTAGTAGCTGATGCCGAGGGGCTTGCCGCGCTTGTTGGTGATGGCGGTCTGGGTGATGGTGCCGTCGAAGGCGACGTACACGGTGGTGATCCGCGTACCGGCCTTGACGCAGACCTCAGTGCCCGGAGCGAGGTCGGTCTGGACGGTGTTGCTGGCGCCGTCGGTCTCGACCTTCACCGAGCCCTCCGTGGAGGGGCAGTGCTCGGTGACCGCGTGAGCGGCCGGCGTACCGACCATGGTCGCGGCACAGACAGCGGCGACGACCAGGCCAGACTTGATACGTGCGTGCATGGGAAGTTCCCCCTTGTAGTGGAAGACGTTGCTCGTCGTAGTAGGTGACACCGGAGCTGCGCACGGACGGACGGGCGCCTTGATGTCGCCCAAGTTGGGTAGGAGCTTCTGCACAGGGACTAGACAAGTCGGCTTGGCAGCTACCCCTCACAGCCTCACGACACGGGGCCTCCCCCAGGCCGCCAGAGCTGCTCGGGTACTCGTCGCAGCGACCCCGTCCGAACCTCACTTGAGGTACTGGGAGAAGTCCTTCGGCAGGTCGAGCGCCGCTGCGGCGGCCTCGTAGTCGACCGGCTCCGCAGCCGGGTCGCCGAAGGGGTGGTCGGCACCGGCCGCGGTCTTGTCCTGCTCGGCCTTCTTCTGCGCGGCGGCCTTGGCGGGATTGCCGGAGGTCCGCTTGCCCTTGCCCTTCTTGGGCTGCTGCTTCCCGCGCTTGCCGGGGCTGGGCATCCCCGGCATCGGGGGCATGCCGGGCATCCCGCCCCCCTTGGCCATCTGGAGCATCATCTTGCGGGCCTCGAAGAACCGGTCGACGAGCTGGTTGACGTCGGAGACCTGGCGGCCCGAGCCCTTGGCGATGCGCAGTCGGCGGGAGCCGTCGATCAGCTTGGGGTTGGCGCGCTCGGCCGGCGTCATCGACTGGATGACCGCCTGGATCCGGTCGATCTCGCGCTCGTCGAAGTTCTCCAGCTGGTCGCGGAACTGCCCCATCCCGGGCAGCATCCCCATGATCTTCGACAGCGAGCCGAGCTTGCGGACCTGCTGCATCTGCTCGAGGAAGTCGTCGAGGGTGAACTCGCCGCCCTGGCCGGTGAGCTTCTGGGCCGCCTTGAGTGCCTGGTCCTGGTCGAAGGTCTTCTCGGCCTGCTCGATCAGGGTGAGCATGTCGCCCATGTCGAGGATGCGGGAGGCCATCCGGTCGGGGTGGAAGAGGTCGAAGTCCGTCATCTTCTCGCCGGCGGAGGCGAACATGACCGGCTTGCCGGTGACCTTCGCGATCGACAGCGCGGCACCACCGCGGGCGTCACCGTCGAGCTTGGTGAGCACGACCCCGTCGTACCCCACGCCCTCGAGGAACGCCTGGGCGGTGACGACGGCGTCCTGGCCGATCATGGCGTCGACGACGAAGAGGACCTCGTCGGGCTGCACGGCGTCGCGGATGTCGGCGGCCTGCTGCATCAGCTCGGCGTCGACGCCGAGGCGGCCCGCGGTGTCGACGATGACGACGTCGTGGAGCTTGCGCCTGGCCTCCTCGATCGAGGCCCGCGCGACCGACACCGGGTCGCCGACGCCGTTGCCGGGCTCGGGCGCGAAGACCGGCACGCCGACCCGCTCGCCGTTGACCTGGAGCTGGTTGACGGCGTTGGGGCGCTGGAGGTCGGCCGCCACCAGCAGCGGCGCCTTGTCCTGCTCCTTGAGCCAGAGCGCCAGCTTCGCGGCCAGCGTCGTCTTGCCGGCACCCTGGAGGCCGGCCAGCATGATGACCGTCGGGCCGGTCTTGGCGTAGCGCAGCCGCCGGGTCTCCCCACCCAGGATCGTGACCAGCTCGTCGTTGACGATCTTGACGATCTGCTGGGCCGGGTTCAGCGCCGAGCTGACCTCCTCGCCGCGGGCGCGCTCCTTGACGGCGGCGACGAAGTCCTTGACGACCGGCAGCGCGACGTCGGCCTCGAGCAGCGCGATCCGGATCTCGCGCGCGGTGGCGTCGATGTCGGCCTCGGACAGCTTGCCCTTGCCCCGGAGGTTCTTGAAGGTGTCGGCGAGCCGGTCGGAGAGAGTGGCGAACACGTGGCTTCCTGGCACTGGTGGGTGGGCGGCTGGACAGTGGCCAACCCTAGCCCGGGACCGGCGATCAGCCGTCCTCGGCGGGGGTCAGCACAGCGCGCACGGCGTGGGCCGCCTCGGCCGCGCGGTGCTCCGAGAGTGCTCCGGCGCTTGCCTCCTGCAGGTAGAAGACGTCGACCGCCTGCGGTCCGAGCGTGTCGATGTGGGCGGAGCGGACGGTGACGTCGAGCCGGGCGAGGGCGGCGAGGGCCAGGTGCAGCACGCCCGGACGGTCGGCGGCGCGCACCTCCAGGACGGTGGCCTGCCGCGACGCCTCCGGGCGGATCGTGACGCTCGGCGCGAGCGCGCCGGCGCGACCGCGACTGAGCCGGGAGGTCGGGTCGACCCGGCCGTCGACCACGGCCTCGAAGCGGGAGCGCAGGGTCGCCGGCAGCAGCACCTCGTCGGCGACGTCCCAGACGGAGAAGGCGTGCTCGCCCTCCGCCCAGGCGCGCGCGGCGCGGACCGACGTGCGCTGCAGGGCGAACATGCCCGCGACGTCGGCGAGCAGCCCCACGCGGTCGTGGGCGACCACGGTCACCCGGGAGCCGCCGTCGGACTCCTCCTCGACGAGGATCTCCACCCCGTCCTCGTCCGGCAGGGTCACCGGCATGGCCGGCGAGTCCGGCTCGGGCACGGTGGCGTCGTACGACGCGAGGAGCCGTCGGGCCAGGTCGTCGACCAGGCCGGCGCGCCAGGTGGACCACGCCTTCGGCGACGCCGCCCGCGCGTCGGCCTCGCTCAGCGAGCGGAGCAGGGTGACGGTCTCGGCGTCACCGAGCCGGTCGGCGACGTGCGTGAGGGTGGCGGGGTCCTCGGGGTCGCGGGTGGTGGCGGTCTCGGCGAGCAGCAGGTGCCAGCGCACGAGCGCCCCGATGCGGTCGACGGCGTGGTCGTCGAAACCGAGCCGCACGGCGATCTGGCGCGCGATCGGCTCTCCCGCGACGCTGTGCTCGGTCAGCCCGCCCTTGCCGATGTCGTGCAGCAGGGCGGCGACCATCAGCACGTCGGGGCGTGCGACGTGCCGGATCAGGGCCGAGGCCTCGATGCAGGTCTCGACGACGTGACGGTCGACGGTGAACCGGTGGACCGCCGACGCGTGCGGCAGCAGCCGGATCCGCTCCCACTCGGGCAGCAGCCGGTCGAGCCCGCCGGTCTCCTCGAGGGTCTCCCACACCCCGAGCAGGCCGCGACCGGAGGCGAGCAGCCGCACCAGCAGCTGGCGGGCGGCGGCGGGCCACGGCTCCGGCATCGGGGCGGTCTCCCGGACCAGCCGGGCGGCGGTCGCGGGGGCGAGCACGACGTCGCGCTCGGCGGCCTCGACGGCGGCCTGCAGCAGCAGCAGCGGGTCGCGGTCGGGATGGGCGCGGGCGTGCAGGACGACCTCGCCACCGGACAGGGCGAGCCCCTCGGCGACCCGGACCAGGTCGGGACCGCGCGTCGTACGACCGGCGAGGGGGCGGTTCAGCACGGCCTCGGCCCGACGCCAGGTCAGGCGGGACAGGTGGTTGATCCGGCGGCCGAGCTCGCGGACATGGACCTGGGCGGCGCGGTCGTCCGGGAGCCCGAGGCCCCCGGCCAGGTCGGACCAGGTCTCCGGGGCGATCCGGTCGGTGGCGCGCCCGGTGACCGTGTGGAGCACGTCGCGGACGTCGAGCAGGGCTCCGCGGCTGCGCTCGAGCTCGACGTGGGGGGCGTCGACGAGCCACGAGGCGACCAGCGCCTTGAGGACGGTCGCGTCGCGCAGGCCTCCCCCGGCCTCCTTGACGTCGGGGACGGACAGGTGCGCCAGCTCCCCGATCAGCTCGTGGCGCGAGCGGACCAGGTCGCGCAGCTCCGGAAGGCGCCCGCGGGCGTCACGACGCCACTCCGTGAGCATGGTGGTGCGGAGCCGGAGCGTGAGCGCGGGATCGCCGGCCAGGTGCCGGACGTCGAGCAGGCCCAGGGCGACCTTGAGGTCACCGCGGGCGATCCGGACCATCTCGGAGAGCGAGCGCACCGAGTGGTCCAGCCGGGAGCCGGAGTCCCAGAGGGGGTACCAGAGGTCCGCCGCCGCGCGGCCGAGGTCGACGCCGTCGTCGTGGACGAGGACGACGTCCAGGTCGGAGGCCGGAGCCAGCTCGCGGCGGCCGTACCCCCCGACCGCGACGAGGCACACCCCGACGACGGGAGCCCCGGTCCTCTCGAACGCGGCGACGCAGAGTGCGTCCGCTGCCGCGGTGCGATCGGACCGGTCGCTCGCCGTCATCGGGGTGTCATCAGGGTGTGACTGCGTCGGGGACGCGGCTCTCAGAGAGCAGCGTCGTCCTGCTCACCCGTGCGGACCCGGATCACCGTGTCCACCGGGCTCACCCAGACCTTGCCGTCACCGATCCGGCCGGTCTGCGCGGTCTTCACGACGATCCCGACGATGTCGTCGGCATCGGCGTCGTCGACCACGATCTCGATCCGGATCTTCGGGACCAGGGCGATGTCGTACTCCGCGCCGCGGTAGACCTCCGTGTGACCCTTCTGGCGTCCGTACCCGCTGACCTCGCTGACGGTCATACCGGTCACGCCGAAGGTCTCGAGGGCCTCGCGGACGTCCTCCCACTTGTGCGGCTTGATCACCGCGGTGACGAGCTTCATGCCGTGACTCCTTCCTCGACGGGGGCGGTGTGGCTGGCGAGGACGCCGGTCTTGCCGCCGCCTC
Organism: uncultured Actinomycetota bacterium; assembly: GCA_963826015.1. Lineage (GTDB taxonomy): Bacteria > Actinomycetota > Actinomycetes > Propionibacteriales > Nocardioidaceae > Nocardioides. The sequence goes on from CAWGVI010000008.1 coordinate 24,751, forward strand.
CCCTGCCGCTGGGGTTCAGGTCGTAGGCACTCTCGCCGTGGGCGACGAAGTCGATGCCCTCGACCTCATCCTCCTCCGAGAGGCGCAGGCCGATCGTGAACTTGATGGCGAGCGCGATGATCGTGGTGATCACGGCGGAGTAGGCGATGGCCACCAGAGCACCCAGGGTCTGGTCGCCGAGCGAGCCGAGGCCGCCGCCGTAGAGGAGGCCGTCGATGCCGCCGGCGCCCTCGGAGGTCGAGAACACCCCGATCAGCACGGTGCCGATGATGCCACCGACCAGGTGCACGCCGACCACGTCGAGCGAGTCGTCGTACCCGAGCCGGAACTTCCAGCTGACCGCCCAGGCACAGACCGCGCCGGCGATGGCACCGATCGCGACCGCGCCACCGATGTCGACCGCGCCGGCGGCCGGGGTGATCGCGACCAGGCCTGCGACGATGCCGGAGGCGGCGCCGAGCGAGGTGGCCTTCTTGTGGAGCAGGTACTCGATGAGCAGCCAGCCCAGGATGGCGGCCATCGCCGCCAGGGTCGTGTTGGCGAAGGTACGGCCGGTCTCCAGCGGGAACTGGGTCTCGGGGTCGTCACCGAACACGATCGAGCCGACGTTGAAGCCGTACCAGCCGAGCCACAGCAGACCGGCGCCGAGCATCGTCAGGGTCAGGTTGTGGGGGCGCATGGTGTCCCTCGGCCAGCCCACGCGCTTGCCGAGCAGGACGACGAGGACGAGCGCGGCCACACCGGCGTTGATGTGGACCGCCGTACCGCCGGCGTAGTCCTGGGCACCGATCTGACCGCAGATCAGCGAGTCGTCGGTGCAGCTGAAGACCATGTGGGCCAGCGGGAAGTAGCAGAGCAGGGACCAGAGTGGGACGAAGACGACCCAGGCCGAGAACTTCATCCGGTCCGCGACCGCGCCGCTGATCAGGGCGACGGTGATGATCGCGAACGTCATCTGGAACATCACGAAGACGTAGCCGTCGGTGGTGACGCCGTCGAGCCAGAGGAGCTCGAACGGGTCGGCGAAGAAGGTGCCGTCACCGCCGAAGCCCATCGACCAGCCGACGGCGACGTACAGGATGCCGACGATCGCCGCGGCGACGTAGGACATCATCATCATGTTGAGCACGGACTTCGATCGCGACATGCCGCCGTAGAACAGCGCCAGCGCGGGCACGGTCATCATCAGAACCAACGCCGTCGCGATGAGCATGAAGGCGTAATAGCCGTCCACAGGACCTCCAGGAGAACGAACTCGGGAGGGCTGACCCGGCTCCGACGGCACTGTCGGTGGGGGTCATGCCCCGATGGCCAGAACCCTCCCGAGCGGAGGTTTCAACGTGCGTCGGCCGTTGTTGCGGGCATGCAACGACTGTGGTGATCGTGTTACGGCTGTGTGAACGCGGCCCGTCCGCCGGTGCTAGCCGAGCAGCGCGTCGACGAAGGCGCCGGCGTCGAACGGGGCGAGGTCGTCGGGACCCTCGCCGAGGCCGACCAGCTTGACCGGGACGCCGAGCTCGCGCTGGACGGCGACCACGATCCCGCCCTTGGCCGAGCCGTCGAGCTTGGTGAGGACGATGCCGGTGACGTCGACGACCTCGGAGAAGACGCGGGCCTGGATCAGGCCGTTCTGGCCGGTGGTGGCATCCAGCACCAGCAGCACCTCGGTGACCGGCGCCTGCTTCTCGATGACCCGCTTGACCTTCCCGAGCTCGTCCATCAGCCCGGCCTTGTTCTGCAACCGGCCGGCCGTGTCGACGATGACGGTGTCGACGCCCCGGTCGACGCCGGACTTCACGGCCTCGAAGGCGACGGAGGCGGGATCGCCGTTCTCGGGCCCGCGCACCACGTCGACGCCCACCCGCTCGCCCCACGTGGCGAGCTGGTCGACCGCGGCGGCGCGGAACGTGTCGGCGGCGCCGAGGACGACGGCCTTGTCCTCGGCCACGAGGATGCGGGCGATCTTGCCGACGGTGGTGGTCTTGCCGGAGCCGTTGACGCCCACCACCAGCACGACGCCGGGTCGGCCGTCCTCGCCGGTGATCCGGAGGCGTCGATCCATCGTCGGGTCGACCAGGGTCACGAGCTCCTCGCGGAGCACCGCGCGGGCGTCGGGTCGTTGTCCGCCCTCGACCCGGAGCCGGGTGCGGAGGTTCTCGACGACCTGGGTGGTCGGGGCGACGCCGATGTCGGCGGTGAGCAGGGTGTCCTCGATCGACTCCCACGTGTCCTCGTCGAGGGTGTCACGCGAGAGCAGCGCGAGCAGGCCGCGGCCCAGGCCGCCCTGCGACCCGGCCAGCCGGCTCCGGAGCCGCTGCATCCGGGATGCCGTGCCCTCGGGCTTCTCCAGCGTCCGCTCGGGGGCGGCGGGGGCGACCTCGGTGGGCGCGACCTCGGTGGGCGCGACCTCGGTGGGCGCGGCGTCGAGGTCCTCCGGAGCGGCCGTGGACGGCGGCGCGACCGGCGGCGCGGGGCCTTCCGGGTCGAGCGGGTACGGGCCAGGAGGCCGACGACCAGCGCGACGCCGAGGACGGCGATGCCGATGAGCAGGTAGAGCAGGTCACCCATGGGTCAATCCAAGCAGAGCGGGGATCCGCTCAGGAGCGCGCGTCCGACTCCTCGCGGACGGGCTCGCGCAGCGCCCGCTCGCGCTCCTCGTCCTGCTCGGGGTCGATGGTGGACACCGCGCCGGAGGCGCGGCCCATGGCCTCGCCGAGCCAGGGTGCGCCGGGCATCTCCTCGCCCCGGTGGGGGAACGCCACGAAGGCCACGACGAGACCGGCCACGGCGATGATGACGAGCATGGTGATCACGATGAAAGCCACTCGCCCACCCTCGCACACCGGTCTGGACCGGGTCATTCGACGCGAGCCCGGCGGCGTGTCTCAGCTGGGCTGCTTCGTCAGGGGGGTGACGGCGGTGCGGATCTGGTCCGGCACCGGGACGACGGGGCGGTCAGGGTCGCCGTTGTCGACGTAGACGTGCACGAAGCGGCCCTCGGCGGCCGCCTCCTCCCCGTCGCCCTGGAAGAGCCCGACCCGGTAGACGACCGAGGAGGTGCCGAGCCGGTCGACCACGACACCGACGTCGACCGGCTCCGGGTAACCGACCTCCGCGAAGTACCGGCACCCCACCTCCGCCACGACCCCGATCGCCGGGAGCGCGCGGATGTCGGTGCCCGTGGCGGTGACGAGGTGGTTGTTGACGACGGTGTCGATGATCTCGAAGTAGCGGGCGTTGTTCATGTGGCCGTAGACGTCGATGTCGGCCCAGCGGGTCGTGACCTGCTCCCAGTGGACGTAGTCGGCGCGGGTGGGGCGGGGTGGGCGGGGTCGACCGTCGGGCATGGCCGCGACCCTAGCGGCGGGGGGCTCACGTCGAAGCGCTCTGCCGATGAGTCCACCCATCCGCGGGCTCGGCCGATGAGTCCACCCATCCGCGGGCTCGGCCGATGAGTCCACATGGCCTCATTGGCCGAGCGGGGGCGGGGCCGGACTCATTGGCCGAGTGCTCATGAGCACGTTCCCGGGCGACGACGGCGGTGGGGTGCGGGTTGTCCACAGCCCCCGTCACTCCCAGCCTGCCAGCCCGTCGAGAGCCCTAGCGTCGACCCCGTGTACGTCTCGGCCAGGCAGGCAGCCTCGATCCTCGGGTGTGGGCGGGAGACGGCACGCCGGGTGTTGGCGAGCGGGCTCGCCGGAATCCCCGTCTGGACAACCACCGCGCTGCTCTACGAGCGCAGTGCGGTCGAGGCACTGGCCGCGAGACGAGAGATCGACCTCGTCGACGCCGAGGAGTGGGCACCGCACGGGCTGGTCGTGGGGCGGCTCGATCCGCGCCACGGGGTGGCGGCAGGGCCCTGGCAGGCGTCGGTCGTGACCGAGGCGATGGTGGCGATCCTGACCCGGGAGCACGGCCCGTTGCCGATGGTGACCAGCGTGGGTGGGTTCGTGGTCGAGGGGTGCGACGTGGTCGCGATCCGCGGGACGACGCTCCGGCGAGTGCTGTTCACGCTGACCCCGCCCGGGCCGTGGTGGGACGCAGTGCGCGACCGTCGGCTGGCCACCCCACCGGGCAACCACCTGCTCTTCGCCGGCTCCCCTGCGCTGAGCCAGTGGCAGGTCAGGCCGGCTGGGCGTCCCGCAGCCGCTGGCTGATGACGGTGGTGACGCCGTCGCCGCGCATGGTGACGCCGTAGAGCGCGTCGCCGACCTCCATGGTCCGCTTCTGGTGGGTGATCACGAGGAGCTGGGAGGTCTCGCGCAGCTCCTCGTAGATCTCCAGCAGCCGGCCCAGGTTGGTGTCGTCGAGGGCGGCCTCCACCTCGTCGAGGATGTAGAAGGGCGAGGGGCGGGCCTTGAACAGCGCGACCAGGAACGCCACCGCGACCAGGGACCGCTCGCCACCGGAGAGCAGTGAGAGGCGCTTGACCTTCTTGCCGGCCGGGCGGGCCTCGACCTCGATGCCGGTGTTGAGCATGTCGTCGGGGTCGGTGAGCACCAGGCGGCCCTCGCCCCCGGGGAACAGTCGAGAGAAGGTGGAGTCGAAGGCCGTGCTGACGTCGGCGTACGCCGCGACGAACACCTCCTCGACCCGGGCGTCGACCTCGCGGACGATGTCGAGGAGGTCCTTGCGGGTCTTCTTGAGGTCCTCGAGCTGCTCGGTGAGGAACTTGTGCCGCTCCTCCATCGCCGAGAACTCCTCGAGGGCGAGCGGGTTGACCCGGCCCAGCATCGCCAGCGCACGCTCGGCGGTGCGCAGCCGCTTCTGCTGCTCCTCGCGGACGAACGCGACCGGCTCCGGGGTCTCGGCGCCCTCCTCGACCTCGCCCGTGAACGGCACGAGCTGGTCGGGGCCGTACTCGGCGACCAGGGCGTCGGGGTCGAGACCGAGCTCCTCGAGCGCACGCTCCTCGAGCTGCTCGATGCGCATCCGCTGCTGGGTGCGCGCCATCTCGTCGCGGTGGACCGAGTTGACCAGCTCGTCGTGCTGGCGGCCGAGGTCGCGCAGGGAGGCGCGGGCGGCCAGCAGCTGCTGCTCACGCTCGGCGCGGCCGGCCTCGACGGCGGTCCGGGCCTCGGCGGCCCGGTGCAGCGAGACCTCGAGCCGCTGGAGCACCACGCCGACGGCGATGCCGACGGCCTCGGCGGCGCGGCCCTCGCGGATCAACCGCTCTCGGCGCTCGGCGGCGCGGGCGCGGGACTCGCGCTCGGCGGCGGCGGCACGGGTCAGCTGGTCGGCGCGGCCGTGGAGGGCGCGGGCGCGCTCCTCGGCGGTACGGAGCGACAGCCGGGCGTCCATCTCGCCCTGCCGGGCGCCGCGGGCGGCGTCGGCCAGGCGCTCGTGCTCGGCGGTGTCGGGCTCCTCGTCGGGGGCGTCCTCCGCGGTCAGGAGCCGGGACTCCAGGTCGGCGAGCCCGGACATGTCGGCGTCGCGCGCCTCGGTGGCGCGGGTGATCGAGGCGACCAGGCGCTCGACCTCACCGCGCGCCGCGCGGGACTGCGAGCCGTACTGGCCCAGCTCCTCGGCGACGGCCGCGAGCGTCGCGTCGGACTCGTGCAGCTTGGCCAGCGCCACGTCGACCCGCTGCTGGGCGGCGAGCCGCTCCGCCTCGAGCCGGGAGATGTCGAAGCCGAGCCGCTCGGCGGTGGCGGTCGCCTCCGCGAGCTGGGTGCCGGCCTCGTCGACGGCCGCCTGGATCTCGAGCAGGCTCGGCTGGCTGCTGGAGCCGCCCGGCCGCGAAGTGGGAGCCGAAGACGTCGCCGTCGCGGGTCACCGCGGTGAGGTCGGGGACCTCGGCGACCAGGCGGCGGGCGCTCGGCAGGTCGTCGACGACGGCGACCTTGAAGAGCAGCCGGGCGAGGGCGCCGGAGAGGTCGGCGGGCGCGTCGACGACGTCGAGGGCGTACGTCGCGCCCGCGGGCAGCCCGGGCCACTCGCGGTCGGCGACGGGTGCCCCGCCGAGCAGCATCCCGGCCCGGCCGAGGTCGTCGGCCTTGAGGTGGTCGAGGGCACCGACCGCGGCGTCGGCGTCGGTGACGACGACGGCGTCGGCGGCCGAGCCGAGCGCGCTGGCGACCGCGGTCTCGTAGCCGGAGCGCACGGAGAGCAGGGCGGCGACGGAGCCGAGGAGGCCGGACACGTCGTCGGAGGCGGCGAGCAGTGCCCCGGCTCCGTCCTTGCGGTTGAGCCCGAGCTCGAGGGCGTCCTTGCGGGCCTGGAGGGCACCGCGGTCGCGGTCGGCCTGCTGCACCTCGTCGCGGATCTTGGCCAGCCGCTCCTCGAGGTCGTCGAGCTCGGCGGACGCGGCCTCGTGCTCGGCGTCGAGGCCCTCCTCCCCCGCGTCGAGCCCGGCGACCCGGGTCTCGAGGGAGGTGAAGTCGCGCTGGGCACGGGCGGCGCGGGCGGCGGCCTCCTCGCGGGCCTGCTCGAGCCGGCCGATCTCGTCGTCGGCCGCGGCGGCGCGCGACTTGAGCGCGTTGACCTGGCCGTGCAGCCGAGCCAGGCCCTCGCGGCGGTCGGCGGCGGCACGGTGGAGGCCGGCGATCCGACGCTCCTCCTCCGCGGCCGCGTCCTCGGAGGAGCGCGGGCGGTGACGGCCTGCTCGAGCGCCGTACGACGCTCGTCGACCTCGGCGGCGATCTGCTGCTCCTGCTCGCGCAGCTGGGCGGCCTCGGCGTCGAGCTGGTCGGGGTCGCGGCCGGACTCGACCGACTCCTCCACCGACCCGGCGTTGCGGACGCGCTCGGCGGCCAGCGACTGGGTGCCGCGGAGCCGCTCGCGCAGCCCGGACAGGGCGAACCAGGTGTCCTGCGCCTGCGAGAGCGCGGGCAGCGACTCCCGGAGCGAGCCCTCGAGGCCGGCCTCGGCCTGCTGCGCCTCGGCGATCGCGGACTCGACCTCGGCCCGGCGCTCGACCAGGACCGTCTCGTCGGCGAGCTCCTGCTCCAGCGCGGTCCGGGCGGTGACGAGGTCGTCGGCCACCAGCCGGGCGCGGGCGTCGCGGACCTCGGCCTGGACCCCGGCGGCCCGGCGGGCGACCTCGGCCTGGCGACCCAGCGGCTTGAGCTGACGCCGGATCTCGGAGAGGAGGTCTCCGAGTCGGTGCAGGTTGCCCTCGGTCGAGTCGAGCTTGCGGAGCGCCTTCTCCTTGCGCTTGCGGTGCTTGAGGACGCCGGCGGCCTCCTCGATGAAGCCGCGGCGGTCCTCGGGGGTGGCGTGCAGGATCGTGTCGAGCTGGCCCTGCCCGACGATCACGTGCATCTCGCGCCCGATGCCGGAGTCGGAGAGCAGCTCCTGGACGTCGAGCAGCCGGCACGGCGTGCCGTTGATGGCGTAGTCGGAGCCGCCGGAGCGGAACATGGTGCGGCTGATCGTCACCTCGGCGTACTCGATCGGCAGCGCGCCGTCGGAGTTGTCGATCGTGAGCAGGACCTCGGCCCGGCCCAGCGGCGGGCGGCCGGAGGTGCCGGCGAAGATGACGTCCTCCATCTTGCCGCCGCGCAGGCTCTTGGCCCCCTGCTCGCCCATGACCCAGGCGAGCGCGTCGACGACGTTGGACTTGCCCGAGCCGTTCGGCCCCACGATGCAGGTGATCCCCGGCTCGAGCTGCAGGGTCGTGGAGGAGGCGAAGGACTTGAACCCCTTCAGGGTCAGGCTCTTCAGGTACAACGCAGGGCTCCTCACCGTGACGTGCCAGTACTGAGGGGTGTGCGGGGAAGCTCAGCCGCGCTCACCCTACCGCCCGCCGGACAGCGAGCCGGGGAGGACACATGCGGCTGTCCGTGTCGTGCGCCGTCACCGCCACGTCGGGCGGATCCGGATCGACGCCACGCAGCAGCAGTACCTCCGGCGGACCAAGCAGCCCGCGAGACCGGCCGGCTCGACGACTAGACCCGCTCGAGCGCCTCCTCCAGCGCCGCGAGCACCAGCAGGACCGCGTCGGGCCGGGCGTTGTGGCCCATCAGGCCGATCCGCCAGACGCTGGCCGCGAACTCGCCGGCGCCGGCGCCGATCTCGATGCCGTGGGTGTCGAGGAGGTGGGAGCGCACGGCGGCGGAGTCGACGCCGTCGGGAACCTTGACGGTGGTGAGCTCGGGGAGCCGGTGACCCTCCGCCGCGAACAGCTCGAGCCCGAGCGCCTCCAGGCCGTCCTGGAGCTGCCGGCCCGCGGCCTCGTGCCGCGCCCAGACGGCGTCGAGGCCTTCGTCGAGGACCCGACCGAGGCCGGCGTGCAGGCTCGCGACCATCGCGGTCGGTGCCGTGTGGTGGTAGGTCCGCTTGCCCTGGGTGGCGCTCGCCTCGCCGACGTACCCGCCGAGCAGGCCGAGGTCGAGGTACCAGGACTGGGGCTTCTCGACCCGGCGCTCGAACGCCCGGTCGTTGATGGTGAACGGCGCCAGCCCGGGCGCGACCCCGAGGCACTTCTGGGTGCCGGCGTAGCCGACGTCGATCCCCCAGTCGTCGGCCCGGAGCTCGATGCCACCGATGCTGGTGACGGCGTCGGTGACGAGCAGCGCGTCACCCTTCCCCGCGCCGAGGGCGGCGATGTCGGAGCGGACGCCGGTGGACGTCTCGGCGTGCACGGCCGCGATCAGCTGCGGCGAGGCGTGCGCGGACAGGACCCGGTCGACGTCGACCGGCTGACCCCACGCGTGCTCGACCGGGACGACCTCGGCCCCGCACCGGGCGGCCACGTCGCACATCCGCTGCCCGAACAGCCCGTTGACGGCCACCACGACCACGTCGCCGGGGTGGACGGTGTTGACGAACGCCGCCTCCATGCCGGCCGACCCGGTCGCGCTGATCGGCAGGGTGCGCGCGTTCGTCGTGCCCCACACCGTCCGCAGCCGCTCGCACGTCTCGTCCATCACCTCGAGGAAGGCGGGGTCCAGGTGACCGAGCAGCGGGCTGGCCAGGGCCGCCGTCGCCTCGGGGTAGGGGTTGGACGGTCCGGGACCGAACAGGTGGCGTTCACGGATCAGGGAGGTCATGCCGTCGAACGCTAGCCGGACGCGTGGAGGGACTCCCGCGCCGGTGCCGACATCTAGAGGATCGCGCCGGGGTTGAGGATGCCGTCCGGGTCGAGGGCGTCCTTGACCCGCCGGGTCAGCGCCATCACGTCGTCGCCGAGCTGGGCGGGCAGCGCGGACTTCTTGGTCCGGCCGACGCCGTGCTCGCCGGTGATCGTCCCGTCGAGCGCGATCGCCGCGTGCATGATGTCCTCGAAGGCCTGGAGCGCCCGCAGGTGGGCCGCCTCGTCGTCCCGCGGCACGACGATCAGCGGGTGGGTGTTGCCGTCGCCGGCGTGCGCGACGACCGGGATCGAGAGGTCGTGCCGCGCGGCGATCTCGGCCACCGCGCGGAGCAGCTCGGGCAGGCGCGGGACGGGGACGCCGACGTCCTCGAGCATCAGCGCGCCCAGCGGCTCGACCGCGGGGATCACCATCCGCCGGGCCAGCACGAACTGCTCGCCCTCGTCGGGGTCGTCGGTGACGAACACGTCCAGCGCACCGCTGTCGCGGCAGGCCTTCTCCATCAGCGCGATCTCCTCGCTGCGGGAGGAGCCCGGGGCGTCGGACTGGGCGACCAGCAGCGCGCCGGCGTCGGTGTCGAGGCCCATCGACCGGTGCGCCTCGACGGCGCGGATCGAGGGCTGGTCCATCAGCTCCAGCATCGAGGGGCGCAGCCGGCGCCGGATCGCGACCACCGCCTCGGCCGCGACGGTCGGGCTCGGGAACGACGCCACGAGCGTGGAGCGGGCCTCCTGCGCCGGCACCAGCCGCAGCAGCACCCGGGTGACGACCCCCAAGCGTCCCCTCGCTGCCGACGAAGAGCTTGAGCAGGCTGAGCCCGGCGACGTCCTTGATCCGCTTGCCGCCGAGCCGCACCAGCGTGCCGTCGGCGAGCACCACGTCCAGGCCGAGGACGTAGTCGGTCGTCACGCCGTACTTCACGCAGCAGAGCCCGCCGGCGTTGGTCGCGACGTTGCCGCCGATCGAGCAGAACTCGTACGACGAGGGGTCGGGCGGGTACCAGAGACCGTGCTCGGCCGCGGCCGCCTTGACCTGCGCGTTCATCGCGCCCGGCTCGACCACCGCGACCTGGCAGGAGGCGTCGATCTCGATCGCCACCATCCGCTCCAGGCTCAGCACCAGGCCGTCGTCGACGGCGCTCGAGCCGCCGGAGAGGCCGCTGCCGGCCCCGCGGGGCACGACCGGGACGCCGTGGGCCGCTGCCCACCGGACCGCGGTCTGCACCTGCCCGGCGTCCTCGGCCCGGACCACGACGGCGGGGGTCCCGGTCGACGGGTCCTGCGACCGGTCCCAGCGGTACTTCTGGACCCGGTCGCGGTCGGTGACGACGACGCCCTCGGGCAGCGCGTCGACCAGCTCGGCGAGGACGTCTCTGGGGAGTGCCATGGCCCCATGGAACCACTCACCCCTCGGCCACGGCCTCCTCGTCCGCGTGGACGACGTGCGCGAGCTGCGGCCACAGCCACGCGAGCACGAGGGCGGAGCCGGCGAAGGCGAACCAGTACGGCGCGGCGAGCCCCCACGCGTCGGCGATCACGCCCCCGAGGAGCTGGCCCACGACCAGGCCACCGAACAGGCCGACCCGGTAGACCGAGCCGATCCGGCCCTGGAACTCGGCCGGGGTGACCCGCTGCCGCACCGCGTTGGACAGCGTGCCCCAGACGAACGCGTAGGCGCCGAAGAGGAACATCACCACCAGGGCGAGCGCCGGCGAGCGGTTGAGGGCCAGCACGAGGTGCATCACGACCTCGAGCAGCAGGCAGGTCTTCATCACCACGGCGAGGGAGAAGCGGCGCTCGATCCCGTCGTAGGCGAGTGTCGAGACGACCCCGCCGACGGCCGTCATGGTGGTCATCAGCCCGAACCCGACCTCGCTCATCCCCAGCAGCTCGGTCGAGTAGAGGACCAGCACGCCCCACGCCGCACCCCACGTGACGTTGAAGAGCAGGATCGTCAGCGCGAGCGTGCGCACCGCGGCGTTGCCCCACAGCCACACCAGCCCCTCGCGGATGTCGCGGCCCACGTGGGTGTCGACGGTGGCGCGCGGCGACGGCGGGACGAGCACGCGACGCAGCAGCACCACGGCCAGCATCAGGACCACCGCCTGGGCACCGAACGGCACCGCCAGCCCGGCGCCGAACAGGAACGCCCCGAGCGGGGCACCGGCGAGCTGGTTGATCACCAGGAACCCGCCCATCGTCCGGGCGCTGGCCACCCCCAGGTCCGCCTTGGCGACCAGCATCGGGAGCAGCGTGGCCTGGGCGGAGTCCGCGAACACCTCGGCCACCCCGAGGGCGAACATCGCCGCCAGCACGACCCAGACGTTCACCGAGCCGGCGACGATGAAGCCGACCAGGACGCCCAGCACGAGCACCCGCACCAGGTTGGCCGCCAGCGTCACCCGGAGCCGGTCGAGGCGGTCGGCGATCGCGCCGGCGTGGAGACCGAACACCAGCCACGGCACCCGCTGCAGGGCAGCGGCCAGCGCCACCAGCACGGCGCTGTCGGTCTGCGAGGCGACGAGGAGCGGGCCGGCCGCCAGCGCGATCCCGTCACCGAGCTGGGCGACGTAGAAGCTCGCGAGCAGCTTGCGGAACTCCCTCCCCAACCGCGCCGGGACCAGGCGATCGAGGAGGCTCACGAGGACGAGAGGCTACGCCCTCCGACGGGTACGCCGACGCAGGGCGACGACGAGGGCGAACGTCCCGCCGAGCAACCCGGCGGGGACCGCGGTCGCCGCGGCCCGGTCGCGCAGCGACGGATGGGCGACCCCGACCCCCGTCGGCTCGAGGCCGACCTTGCCCGGGACGTCGACGCTGTAGACGTCGAGCCCGCGGACCAGGTCGATCGCGAAGACGACGTTGGTGTCCTTGCCGGTCTGGCGGCCGCGCTCGTCGTACTCGGGGACCCACATCGCGTCCCACACCTCGCTGGCGAACCAGTGGGCGTAGCCGTACGGCTTGATGTTGCGGGGGTCGCGGACGTCGAGCAGCTGCATGCCGCCGCCGTAGTAACCGATCGCGACGATGCCTCCGGGGCGGTAGTCGAACCAGTGGGCCGAGCAGAAGGCGCCCTGCGGGAGCGGGAAGTTGCCGAGGTCGGCGAGCTCGACCTTGTCCAGCGGGACGATCCCGCCGGTGCCGCCGTCGAGCCGCTTCACGTGCCAGGTCTGGAACGAGCCGGCCTGCGCACAGTCGGTCTGCTCGTAGTCCTCCTCGGTCACCAGCAGCACGTTGCCGTTCTTCAGCGAGGGCGCGGCGCCGGGCCGGAAGTTCTGGGCGTCGGGCCGGAAGGAGTTGTGGTGGATGAAGTCGTTGTAGCCCGCGGCGGCGCCCTTCCCGGCCTTGCCGGTGGTCGCCAGCAGGACCGGCTTGCGGGGACGCTCGACATCCCACATCGACGAGCCGTCGAAGCCCGTGTGCGTGCCGATGCCGGCGGCGTCGAAGTTCCACTTGTGGCCGGCCGTCGGCGAGTGGAAGGGCTGTACGCCGGGCGTGGCCGAATCGCCGTCGACCTCGGTCGGGTGTGCGAGGTCGCGCAGGTCGAACACCGAGAAGCTCGACGAGCCGCTGTCACCGGCGGAGTAGGCGTAGCGGCAGTCGGTCGCCTCGACGCACGCCACGGTGTGGGTGCTGGTCGTGGCCGGGACGCTGCTCAGGACGTGGGGGTCGGCCGGGTCGGTGACGTCGACCAGCAGCAGCTCGTTGCCGCCGCCGTTGGTGTGGCTGATGCCGTTGCGGTCGAGGGCCACGTTGACCAGGTCGATGCCGATCAGGGCGAACCTGCGGGTGCCGTCGGCGGTCCGACGCTCGCCGCAGTTCATCGCCTCGTTCTCGAACAGCGCGTTGGGCATCACCCCCACGCGCGTGGGGCTGGTCGCGTCCGTGACGTCCCAGACGGTCAGGGACTCCACGCCGCTGGTGACGAACAGCGGGGCCGTGGGGAGGAAGCAGCCGGAGATGCCGACCGTGCCGGGAGAGCTGTCGAGGTGGGAGACGTTGCCGCTGATCAGCGGGGTGTCGTCCTCGGCGAGCAGCTGGGTGCGGACCTCGCGGTTGCGGTCGGCACCGCCCCCGTGGGCCAGCGCGGGCGCGGCGGACGCGGTCGCGGCGAGCAGGAGGGTCCCGGCGGCGAGGGTGGGGAGCAGGCGCATGCCACCGTCAACGACGGCACGCAGGCGGGGTCACGCAGGCGGGGTCACGCAGGCTGCAGGTTGCCCTCGACGGTGAGCACCTCGCCGGCCGCCGCGGCGGCCAGGGAGTCGTTCTCCTGCGCGAGCCTCAGGGTGAGAGCCTCGAGGTCGGACACACGGGCTCGCAGCCGGGCGTTCTCCGCCTGGAGTCGAGCCTGGGTCCGGGGGTCGCTGTGCATGTAGCCGATCAGCGCCTTGGCCATGGATGAGCCTTCCGAACAGGTGTTGCGCCCGGGATGTGGGCTGCCTTCAAGAGTCCCACCATCACCTCCGAGGGTCAATTGCGCGGAGGCGGAAATCAGGTGACGCGACGGCGACGCGGAGCGGGCTGGCAGGTCGGGCAGAAGTACGACGAGCGGTTCATGAACGAGATCCGGCGGATGGGGGTGCCGCAACGCTCGCAGGGCTCACCCTCCTGCCCGTAGGCGTGCAGCGAGCGGTCGAAGTACCCGGACTCGCCGTTGACGTTGACGTAGAGCGCGTCGAAGGACGTGCCGCCCTGGACCAGCGCCGCCGCCATCACGCCGCGGGCCTCCCCGAGCACCGTGCGGACCTGGGCCGCGGTGAGCCGGTCGCCGGGCCGGTCGCCGTGGATCCTGGCCCGCCACAGCGCCTCGTCGGCGTAGATGTTGCCGACGCCGGAGATCAGGCCCTGGTCGAGCAGCAGCCGCTTCACGCCGGCGGTGCGTCGTCGCACGCGACGGACGAAGTCGGCGTCGTCGAAGGCGGGGTCGAGCGGGTCGCGGGCGATGTGGGCGATCTCCGGCGGGAGGTCGGCGCCACCCGTGGAGACGGCGAGGCCGCCGAACATCCGCTGGTCGACGAAGCGGAGCTCGACGTCGCGGTCGAGGGAGAAGCGCACCCGCAGGTGTCGCTCGTCGGGCGTCGCGGGCGGCTGCACCAGCATCTGCCCGCTCATGCCGAGGTGGCCGAGCAGGGCGTCGCCGTTGTCCAGCGGCAGCCAGAAGTACTTGCCCCGGCGGCGCGCTGCCTCGACCCGGCGCCCGGTGAGGGCGGCCGCGAAGCCCAGCGGGCCGCGCTCGTCACGGCGTACGGGACGGGGGTGGAGCACCTCGACCGCGGTCAGGGTGGCGCCGACGACGTGGCGCTCGAGGCCGAGGCGGACCACCTCGACCTCGGGGAGCTCGGGCACCGGCCCGGCTCAGTCGAGGGTCTCGACGACGGGCAGGCCGGTCTCGTCGATGCCCAGCCTGTCGGCGATCTCGCCGTACGCCGTCTCCGCGGCGGCCTGCTCGGCCTCCTTCTTGGAGCGGCCCACGCCGTTGCCGTAGAGCTCGGTGCCGACCCGCACCTGGGCGGTGAAGGTCTTCATGTGGTCGGGGCCCTCGTCGGCGATGACGTACTCGGGGACGCCGAGGCCGTGCTCGGCGGACAGCTCCTGGAGGGAGGTCTTCCAGTCCAGGCCGGCACCGAGGGCCGAGGCCGCCTCGATGAGGGGGTCGAAGAGCTTGTGGACCACGTCGGCGGAGGTCTCGAAGCCGCCGGAGAGGTGGATCGCGCCGAGCACCGCCTCGACGGTGTCGGACAGGATCGAGGCCTTGTTGCGCCCGCCGGTGGACTGCTCGCCACGACCGAGCTTGACGTGGGTGCCGAGCCCGATGTCACGGCCCACCCCGGCCAGGGCGCGGGCGTTGACGACCGCCGCGCGCAGCTTGGCCAGCCGGCCCTCGGAGAGGTCCGGGTGGGTGGTGTAGAGCGTCTCGGTCACGACGACGCCGAGGACCGCGTCGCCGAGGAACTCCAGCCGCTCGTTGGTCGGCAGCCCACCGTTCTCGTAGGCGTAGGACCGGTGGGTGAGCGCGCGCTCCAGCAGCTCGGGGTCCAGGACGGGGTCCCCGAGCGCTGAGCGCAGCTCGACGTAGTTGCTCACACCGTGAGCGTGGGCATCAGAGGACCTGGCGACGATCGGCGCGGGCGCCGTACTGACCGCACTCGCCGCACGCACGGTGCGGGAGGTGCTTGGCACCGCACGCCGGGTTGGCGCAGGTCACCAGGGTCGGCGCGACGGCCTTCCACTGCGAGCGACGGTGGCGCGTGTTGCTGCGCGACATCTTCCGCTTCGGGACAGCCATGATGTTCTCCTCATACCTCAGTCGGACCAGGAGGTCCGGCTCTGTGTGTCCCGGCCGGGTTCCCGGCCGGGTCAGTCTTCGTCGTGCGGTGCGGTGGTCTTCTCCTCCGCGTCCTGCAGTGCTACCAGTCCTGCCCACCGGGGGTCGACCGGTGCGTCGTGCGCGTGGTCCGGGTCGTCGGCCAGGCGTGCACCACACTCGGTGCAGAGCCCGGGACAGTCGTCCTCGCACAGCGGCTGGAACGGTAGCGCGAGCACCACCGCGTCCCGCAGCAGTGGCTCGAGGTCGAGCAGGTCTCCCTCGAGCCGGCTGACACCGTCGTCCTCCGCCTCGTCGGCCGGAGCGTCGTGCCGGTCGGTGTAGACGAACAGCTCCTGGAGCGTGACCTCGACGTCGTCGGAGATCGGCTCCAGGCACCGTACGCACTCACCGTCGAGCGCGGCCGTGGCCGTGCCCGACACCAGCACGCCCTCCATGACCGCCTCCAGCCGCAGGTCGAGCTCGACCTCCGAGCCTTCGGGGACGCGCAGGACCTCGATGCCCAGCTCTGCCGGAGCCGGCACCGTCCGCGTCACCTCACGCTGGGACCCCGGGCGGCGGCCGAGCTCGCGGGTATCGAGCACGAGCGGCGCTCTCGGGTCCAGGCTGGTCAGGTGAATCACTTCCGGGTCCGGGAACGACAGAACTGCCGAGAATCGTAACGGTCTGCGGCGTGCGGCAGCAAAAGGGCGCCGGTCACTCCCCCGCCGCGAAGCGCGCGGTGAGCGCCTCGCGGACGAAGTCGGGCACGAGTGCGGACACGTCGCCCCCGAACCGGGCGACCTCCTTGACCAGGCTGGAGGCCAGGAAGGACCACTCGGGACTGGTCGGCATGAAGACCGTCTCGACGTCGGTGAGCGAGGCGTTCATCTGCGCCATCTGGAGCTCGTAGTCGAAGTCGCTGACCGCACGCAGGCCCTTCACGATCGCGTCGACGTCGTGCTCGGCGCAGAAATCGGTCAAGAGGCCGGTGAAGCCGGCCACGCGGACGTTGTCCCACTCCGCGCACGCGCGCCGCAGCATGTCGAGCCGCTCGTCGG
Source organism: uncultured Actinomycetota bacterium (assembly GCA_963826015.1). Classification (GTDB taxonomy): domain Bacteria; phylum Actinomycetota; class Actinomycetes; order Propionibacteriales; family Nocardioidaceae; genus Nocardioides. The sequence continues at coordinate 41,150 of CAWGVI010000008.1, forward strand.
GGGTGAAGAGCCGGCTCTTGGACGGGTTGACCCCGACGCCGACGATCACCTCGTCGAAGAGTCGGGCGGCGCGGCCGATCACGTCGAGGTGGCCGTGGGTGACCGGGTCGAAGGACCCGGGGCAGAGGGCACGACGCACGGGCTACTCCTCGGGGGACTGGGGTGACGGCGCGGCAGGGGCGGCGTGACCGTACCAAAGCACCGTCTCGCCGTAACGACGCTCGCGCACCTCCTCGAACCCGTCGGGGAAGGCCGGGCCCCGGCCGCGCACCGCGCGCTCGACGATGACGAGGGCGCCGGGGACCAGCCAGCCCTGCCCGTCGAGCGCGGCCAGGGTGGCGTCGACGTCCTCCGGGGCGAGCGGGTAGGGCGGGTCGAGGAAGACCACGTCGTACGGCGCGCGGGGTGCCCGTCGGAGGGTGCCGGCCACGGTCGCCGCCACCACGTCGGCGACGGTGCAGCCGATAGCCCGGGCGTTCTGCCGGATCAGGGTGGCCGCACGCCGGTCGGACTCGACGAGCGTGACGACGCCCGCGCCGCGTGACCACGCCTCGAGGCCGACCGCGCCGGAGCCGGCGTACAGGTCGAGGAACCGCAGGCCGGAGAGGGAGCCGCACCACGACTCCACGGAGGCGAACAGGGCCTCGCGGACCCGGTCACTGGTCGGCCGGGTCGTCTGGCCGCGACTCGTCTGCAGGCGGCGACCGCCTGCTGTTCCCCCGATGATCCGCGTCATGGTCGGGCTCGCTCCGCACCGATCCGGGAGCCGGTCACGCCTTCTCCATGAAGTCAGACTGCCGCGAATGCTCCAGGTCCGCCACTGCGGCCGCCAGCATCGGGGCCTGCGCGAGCTCCGGATCGCGGGCCAGCATCGCCTCCGCCGACTCGCGCGCAGCCACGATCGTCTTCTCGTCACGCAGGACCCGGAGCGTCCGCAGGCTGGACCGGAACCCGCTCTGCGAGCGGCCGAGGACGTCGCCCTCGCGCCGCTGCTCGAGGTCGACCCGGCTGAGCTCGAAGCCGTCGGTGGTGGCGGCCACGGCGTCGAGCCGCTCGCGGGCCGGCGACCCGGCCTCGGCCCGGCTGACCAGCAGGCACAGGCCCGGGAGGCCGCCCCGACCCACGCGGCCGCGGAGCTGGTGGAGCTGGGAGACGCCGAACCGGTCGGCGTCCATGAGGACCATCGTGGTGGCGTTGGCGACGTCGACGCCGACCTCGATCACGGTGGTGGCGACCAGCACGTCGAGCTCGCCGGCTGCGAACGAGCGCATGGTGCGGTCCTTCTCCTCCGGCGGCATCCTGCCGTGCAGCATCCCGAGCCGCAGCCCCGCGAGCGGGCCTTCCTCCAGCAGCGGCAGCAGCTCGGCGACCGCCGTCAGCCGCGCCTTCTGCTGGGCGGTGGGGGTGACGACGTCGCCGTCCTCGTCGAGGTCGAGCTGGTCGGACTCCCCCTGCTCCTGCTCGTCGCCGGTGATCCGCGGGCACACGACGTAGGCCTGGTGCCCGGCCTCGACCTCCTCGCGCACCCGCTGCCACGCGCGGTCGAGCCAGCCGGGCTGCTCCGCGATCGGCACGACGTTGGTCTGGATCGGCGCGCGTCCGGCCGGCAGCTCGGAGAGCACGGAGATCTCGAGGTCGCCGAAGACGGTCATCGCGACGGTGCGCGGGATGGGCGTCGCGGTCATGACCAGCACGTGCGGCGGGCTGCCCGCCTTGTCGGTCAGTGCCGCCCGCTGCTCGACGCCGAAGCGGTGCTGCTCGTCGACGACGACGAGCCCGAGGTCGGCGAGCTGGACGCGCTCCTCGAGCAGCGCGTGGGTGCCGATCACCAGCCCGGCCTCGCCGCTGGCCATCCGGAGCAGCTGCTCGCGGCGCTGGGCTGCGCCCATCGAACCGGTGAGCAGCGCGACGGTGGTGGCGTCGGCGTCGCCGCCGAGCATCCCCCCGGCCGCCAGGTCGCCGAGCATGGCGGTGATCGAGCGGTGGTGCTGCTGGGCGAGCACCTCGGTGGGCGCCAGCAGCGCCGCCTGGGCACCGCTGTCGACGACCCGCAGCATCGCGCGCAGGGCCACCAGCGTCTTGCCGGAGCCGACCTCGCCCTGGAGCAGCCGGTTCATCGGGTGCGGCTCACCGAGGTCGCGCTCGATCTGCTCGCCGACGGCCACCTGTCCGGCGGTCAGCGTGAAGGGCAGCCGGGCGTCGAAGGCCGCGAGCAGGCCGCCCCCACCGGTCCGGGCGACGGCACCCTCGGCGCGCAGCCCGGCCCGGCGCCGGGCCAGCACCAGCTGGGTCACCAGCGCCTCCTCGAAGCGGAAGCGCTTCTGGGCGGCGCCGACCTGCTCGTAGTCGTCGGGACCGTGGATCCACCGCAGCGCGGTCAGCACGTCGAGCAGGCCGTGCTCGCGGCGTAGGTCGTCGGGCAGCGGCTCGGGCACGTCGCGCACCAGCTCGAGGGCCGACTGGACGACCTTCTGGACGTCCCAGGAGTAGAGCTTCGCGGTGACGGGGTAGACCGGCATCAGCCCCTTGAGGCTGGCGGCGAGACCGCCGTCGCCCTCCTCGTCGAAGATCACCGAGTGGGGCTGGGTGATCTGCCAGCTGCGGCCGAAGACCTTCGCCTTGCCGGTGAACATCCCGAAGCGACCGGGCGCCATCCGGGCCTGCTCGGTCTCGGCCTGCCCCTGGTAGGGGATGAAGAACGACATCGAGAAGTCGGGGCCGCCGGTGGCGACCCGGACCTCGACCCGGTAGCTCGTGCGGTGGGTACGGCGGTCGCGGAACGGCTTGATCTCGCTGGACGTCACCCGCCCGACCACGGAGATCGGCTCGCCCTCGACCGGCTCGTCGACCTCGCTCAGCTCGGTGGTCTTCACGTAGCGCCGGGGGAAGTGGAAGAGCAGCTCGCCGACGGTCTCGATGCCGAGGCCCTCGTGGACGAGCTTGCGCTTCTTCGCGGCCTTGCCGAAGACGCTGGCGACCGGGGAGTCGACGGTGATCACGGGGTCACTCCACGCCCACGAGCAGGGGGTAGCGCTCCTGGCCGCCGTCGTAGACGACGACGTCGACGGCGGGGTGCCGCTCCTCGACGTACGCCGCGCAGCGCGCCGCGAGGTCGGCCGGTGCGTCGCCGCCGCTGACGATCGTGACCAGCTCGCCGCCACCGCCGACCAGCCGCTCCAGCACCTCCGCGGCGACGGCGTAGAGGTCGTCGCCGATCACGGCGAAGTCACCGCCGACCACGCCGAGCACGTCACCGGGCTCGCAGGGACCCGCCATCGTGATCGCCCGCCGGGCCGCGACCGTGACCGCCCCGTGGCGGGCGTGGCGGGCGGTCGCCGTCATCTCGAGGACGTCCTGGTCGAAGGACCGGCCGGGCTCGTGGACCGCCAGCGCGGCCAGCCCCTGGACCTGCGCGAGGGTCGGGATCACGATCGCCCGGACACCCTCGTCGGTCCCGGCGGTGCCGGCCGCGATCTGGGCCACGCGGATGGAGTCCCGGTCGTTGGGGAGCACGACGACCTCGCCGGCGCCCGTCGCGAGGATCGCCTCGAGCACGTCGCGGGTGCTCGGGCGCTGACCCGGACCGCCGAGGACGACCTCGGCCCCGGCCTCGGCGAACAGGGACGCCAGGCCCGGTCCGGCGGCGACCGCGACGACTCCTCGACCGGCACCCTCCGCGCCCGGCGTCCGGGCGCTCGCGACCTGCTCGGCGAAGTGGGTGACCCGGACCCGGTGGGGTCGGCCCGCGTCGATGCCGGCCTCGATCGCGGCCCCGACGTCGTCGACGTGGACGTGCACGTTCCAGAGACCGTCGCCGCCGACGACGACCAGGGAGTCGCCCAACGGGTCCAGCGCCTCGCGCAGCACCGGGATCGCGGCGTCCTCGGCGTCGAGCAGGTACATCACCTCGTAGGCAGGCCCGCCCTCGGTCAGCTCGTCGGCGGGGACCGGCTGCGGGATCCGGTGGGGCACGGCGACCGGGCTCGGGCGGCGGCCGGTGAGCACGGTCTCGGCGGCGTCCAGGATCACGCTGATGCCGCGACCGCCGGCGTCGACGACCCCGGCGTCGCGCAGCACCGTGAGCTGGTCGGGGGTGCGGGCCAGGGCCTCCCGGGCCGCGGCCGCGGCCGCGGTGAAGACCTCGCGGGCCCGGGAGCCGGGTCTCGCGGCGTCCGCCAGGGCCGCGTCGGCGGCGGCCCTGGCGACCGTGAGCATCGTCCCCTCGACGGGCCGGCCCACCGCGGCGTAGCTGGCGTCGGTCGCCTCGCGCAGGGCCTCGGCGACGACGACGGCGCTGCGCTCCTCGCTGCCGGCACGGGCGATCCGGGCGGCGATCGCGCCCAGCATCTGGCTCAGGATGACGCCGGAGTTGCCGCGGGCGCCGAGCAGCGCCCCGCGACCGAGGGCCGTGAGCGCGGCCCCGAGGTCGCCGCCCTCGCGCACCGCCTGGCGCACCGACTCCCGGGCCGCCGACACGGTGAGGTGCATGTTGGTGCCGGTGTCGCCGTCGGGGACGGGGTAGACGTTGAGCGCGTCGATCTCCTCGCGGGCCTCGGCCAGCGCATCGGTCGCGACGTCCACGAAGCGCAGCACGGTCTCGAGCGTGATCGTGCCGCCGGTGGGTGCCTTCATCGCCTGTCCGTGGTGGGGTGAGGTGTCGGGATCGCGCACAGGCTAGTGGCCCGGACCGACGATTCGCTGCCTCCGACGTGCATCGGATACGCTTTCCCGGTTGCCCGCTCGGCGGGTCTGTCTGTGTTCAAGTACTCGAGTTTCCAGGAGTTCCGGTGGCTGCCGTCTGTGACATCTGCGCGAAGAAGCCCGGCTTCGGCAACAACCGTCCGTGGTCGCGCAAGATCACGAAGCGTCGCTTCGACCCCAACATCCAGCGGGTCCGGGCGACGGTGAACGGCACCCCGAAGCGCCTCAACGTCTGCACCGGCTGCCTCAAGGCCGGGAAGGTCTCGCGCTAGCGCGAACGGCGAAGCCGGTCGCGCGTGAGCGCGAGAGGTTGAGCAAGGCGTCGTGCCGCGCAGCGGAACGAACCGCCGCGTCGAAACCCGGTGAGCCTCCGCACAGGCCCTCATCCCGTCGGATGAGGGCCTTTCTGCACTGCTCAGAAGTGGGTCCAGCCGGTCGGGCCGTCGTACTCCGCGCCGTCGACGGTCACGCCACTGCCCTCCGCGACCGCACCGATGACCTGCCAGCCGGCCGGGACCGAGCCCTCGGGGAAGGTCGCCAGCAGGGCGTGGTCGTCGCCGCCGCCGAGGATGAAGCCGAGCGGGTCGGCGCCGAGCGCCCCGCCGACGGCCACCAGCGGCTCGGGCACCTCGAACGCGTCGCGGCGTACGTCGATCGCGACGCCGGAGGCCTCGGCGAGGTGGCGCGCCTCGGCGAGCAGCCCGTCGGAGATGTCGATCATCGCGGTCGCTCCGGCCTCGGCGGCGACCTGCCCCGCGTCGTACGGCGGCTCGGGTCGGCGGTAGGCCTCGACCAGCACCCGCGGCGACCGGAAGCCGCGCCCGAGCACGGCGAGCCCGCCGGCCGCCCAGCCCTGGCGGCCGGTCAGCGCGAGCACCTCGCCCGCCCCGGCGCCGCTGCGCAGCACCGGGGAGACGGTGCAGGCGCCGATCACGGTCACCGCGATCATCACCTGGTCGGCCCGGGTCAGGTCTCCCCCGACGACGCTGGCGCCGACCAGCGCGCACTCGTCGGCGAAGCCGCGGGCGAAGTCGAGGGCCCACTGCGCCGGCAGGTCCGGCGGGGTGGCCAGACCGATCGTGAGGGAGGTCGCCCGGCCGCCCATCGCGTTGACGTCGGAGAGGTTCTGGGCGGCGGCCCGGTGGCCGACGTCGCCGGCCTCGGCCCAGTCCCGGCGGAAGTGGCGGCCCTCGACCATCAGGTCGGTGGAGACGACCACGTGCCCGGTCCGGACCCGCAGCACCGCGGCGTCGTCACCCGGTCCGACGAGCACGTGCTCGCCCTGCGCGAAGAGCGGCGCGAGGGCGTCGATGAGGGCGAACTCGCCGACATCGGCGACGGTGGCGTCAGGAGGGATGGCCATGTCACCATCCCAGCAGACCCCGTGCCGCAGGTCCCTACCGGCTCGCGCGCGAGGCACGATAGGTTGACGCGGTACCAGTCAGTAGAGACGAGGAGATCCGATGGTCGTCCAGGCGTACATCCTGATCCAGACCGACGTGGGCAAGGCGGCCGAGGTCGCACGCGAGATCGCCCAGGTCAAGGGCGTCACCCTCGCCGAGGACGTGACCGGTCCCTACGACGTGATCGTGCGAGCCGAGGCCCGCAACGTCGACGAGCTCGGCAAGCTGGTCGTGTCGAAGGTGCAGAACCTCGATGGGATCACGCGCACGCTGACGTGCCCCGTCGTGCACATCTGAGACACCCACCCGTGTCGGAGCGGCGCCCCGCGACCTGCCGGTCGCGGGGCGTCGTGCTGTCCGGGGCCGCCCTGCTGCTCCTGCTGGCCGGCTGCGGCGCGGGGCCGCTCGAGGCCGATCCACCCTCCCCCGACTCCGCCGAGGCGAAGGCCTGCCGCGACTTCGTCTCCTCGCTGCCGGACGAGCTCGCCGGTGAGGAGCGTCGGGAGGTGACCGGCGGGGACGGCCTCGTCGCCGCCTGGGGCGACCCCGCCATCGTGCTGCGCTGCGGCGTCGACGCACCCGCGGGCTTCACCCGGACCTCGACCTGCATCGAGGCCAACGGCGCCGGCTGGTTCGTGCCGGACGAGGTGCTGCTCGCCGAGGACGAGGGTGCGGACGTGCTGATGACGGCGGCCGGCTTCCGACCCCGGGTGGAGGTCTTCCTCCCCGGCGACTACCGGCCCGACGGCGTCCTCGACACCACCGGCACCCTGGGCGCCCTCGTCTCCGACCAGCTCACGCTCGAGCAGCGCTGCCGCTGAGCCGGTAGGCGTACGGTCGGGCGATGGTGGTCCGTCGTGTCCTGGTCGCAGCCGTGGCGATCGCCGCCGCGCCGTGGACGGGACCGGTCGCGACGGCAGCGGCGAGACCGGCCGGGGTCGGCGCGATCGAGGTCGTGGCCCTGACCAGCGAGGACGAGCAGCCGACGGAGCTGATGGTGTCGGAGACGCTGGAGCACTCGGTCTCGGCCTCCGGCAACCGGGTCGTCTTCCGCGCGCGTCGGTCCGGGTGGGTGGCCGAGGACGCCAACGGTCACCGGTCGGACGTGTTCCTCCGCAACCGGCGGACCGGCACCACCGAGATCGTCTCGGTGAACAGCGCGGAGGAGCAGTTCGAGAGCGCCGCCCACCCCGTCATCTCCGGGAACGGGCGGTACGTCGCCTACACCGCCGTCCGCGACGGCGAGCACCTTCTCTTCGTCCGGGACCTGCGGGAGGGTACGACCCGGCTGGCCTCGGTGGTCCGGGGGCGACCCGCCACCGTCCACGGCTCGCCCGCGATCTCCCACGACGGCCGGTACGTCGCTTTCGGCCGCAGCCGGAACCGCCCCGTCGGTGTGTACGTCCGTGACCTGCGGCAGCGGCGGACCACGCTGGTCAGTGGGACCCCGGGCCCCGGCGTCCTCCGGGACCCCGGGTTCGTCACCCTCTCCTCGAACGGCCGGTACGTCGCGTTCAGCGCCGACCTCTGGCGCAGCGAGGGCGACCGGCTCAGGTACGCCGGCGACCGGATGGTCCACGTCGACCTCCGCACCGGCGAGCGCGGGATGGTCGGGCACTACCGCTGGGATCCGGGCTTCGTCTCCGACGACGGCCATCAGCTCGTCTACACGCGTGACTTCCCGGGACCGTGCGAGGAGACCGGCTGCGGCACGGTCGTGCGCCTGGACCTCACGACGGGGGAGATCGACCCGATCTCCGTGGACGCCGAGGGGGAGGCGGTCCCGGCCCTGCTCGCCGACAGCCGGAGCGCCGTCTCCGCCGACGGACGCTACGTCGTCTTCGTGACCGCAGAGCCGCTGGTGCCAGAGGACACGAACGGTCCCCAGTTCTTCGACGTCTACCGGCGCGACCTGCTCACCGGCACCACCGAGCTGGTCAGTCGCGGCCCGGACGCCGTGGGCGAACGGGGCGGTCAGGCACCCTCGATCTCGGCGACCGGGGGGTTCGTGACGTTCCTGTCGACGTCGTCGAACCTGGTGGCCGACGACGCCAACGGAGCGGCCGACGACCTGTTCCTGTGGACCGCCCCCTAGCGGGGAGGGTCAGCGCAGGCCGGTGTCGCGGCGCAGCGCGAGCCGCAGCAGCCGGTCGACGAGCCCGGGGTAGTCCAGGCCGGTGGCGGCCCACATCTGCGGGTACATCGAGAGCGGCGTGAAGCCGGGCATCGTGTTCAGCTCGTTGATGACCAGCCCGCCGTCGGGCAGCAGGAAGAAGTCGACCCGGGCCAGGCCCTCGCACGAGACCGCGTCGAAGGCGAGGGCCGAGAGCTCCCGGATCCGGGCCGCGGCCTCGGCCGGGACGTCGGCGGGGATGTCGAGCCGGGTGGCCTCCTCGGGGAGGTACTTGGCCTCGAAGTCGTAGAACTCGTGGTCACCGGTGACGGTGATCTCGGCGGGGACGGAGGTCTCCGGTCCTCCCTCGAACGCCTCGAGCACCCCGCACTCGACCTCGCGCGAGCCCGCCGGGGCGGCCGCCTCGACCAGCACCTTCGGGTCGTGCTCCTGGGCCAGCGCCATCGCGGCGTCGAGCTCGGAGGCGTCGTGGACCTTGCTGATGCCGAAGCTGGAGCCGCCCCGGGCGGGCTTGGCGAAGACGGGGTAGCCGAGCTCGGCGACCCGCGCGCGGCAGGCTCCGGGATCGGCCTCCCACTCGCGGCGGGTGACCACGACGCCGGGCAGCACCGGCAGCCCGGCCGCGCGCAGCACGACCTTGAGGTAGGCCTTGTCCATGCCGACGGCCGAGGCCAGCACCCCGGCCCCGACGTACCGGACGTCGGCCATCTCGAGCATCCCCTGGATGGTGCCGTCCTCGCCCCACGGGCCGTGCAGCAGAGGGAAGACCACGTCGACCGCGCCGATGACCTCGGGGACCGAGGACGCGTCGGCGACGACGAGGTCGGTGGCGTCCTGGTCGCGGAGGAGCGCGACGCCCGCGCGGTCGCCGTCGACGTGCGGCAGCTCGCGGCCGCTGATCGCGAGCCGCTCGGTGTCGCCGGACTCCAGCACCCACCGGCCGTCGGTCGCGATGCCGACCGGGACGACGTCGTACTGCTCGGGATCGATGGCCGCGAGGACGCTGCCGGCGGTCACGCACGAGACACCGTGCTCGCTGGATCGGCCGCCGAAGACGACGGCGACGCGGGGCCGGCGGGGGGTGGGTGCAGTCATCGGCACGACCCTAGCGGCCTAGGGTTCCGGGTATGAGCGACGACCCGTCCCTGAAGCCGGCCACGCTGGCGGTGACCGCCGGACGTCCCCCGCACGAGCCCGACCAGCCGCTCAACGTGCCGCTGACGATGGCCTCGACGTACGTCGCGGGCGGCGACCTGGAGTACGGCCGCTACGGCAACCCGACCTGGAGCGCGTTCGAGGACGCGCTCGGCGCGCTCGAGGGCGGCCGCGCGCTCGCCTTCTCGACCGGCCTCGCCGCCGTCGCCACCGTGCTCGACCTCGTCGGCCAGGGCGCCAAGGTCGTCGCGCCCCGGCACGCCTACCAGGGCAGCGTGATGCAGCTGGCCGACCTCGAGGCGCGTGGCCGGCTCACGGTCTCGCTGGTCGACGTCACCGACACCGACGCCGTGCTCGCGGCGTGCGTCGACTCAGCGCTGGTGTGGATGGAGTCCCCCACCAACCCGGCGCTCGAGATCGCCGAGCTCGACCGGATCATCCCCGCGGCGCACGAGGCCGGGGCCTACGTCGTGGTCGACAACACCTTCGCCACCCCGCTGCTGCAGCGGCCGTTGGAGCTCGGGGCCGACATGGTGGTCCACTCCGCGACCAAGTACCTCGCCGGCCACAGCGACGCCCTGCTGGGCGCGGTCGTCACCGGCGACGACGAGCTCCACCGGGTCCTGAAGAACCGGCGCGACCTGGTCGGCGCGGTCCCCGGCACCCTCGAGGCGTGGCTGGCCGTGCGTGGCCTGCGCACCCTGCACCTGCGCGTCGAGCGTGCCCAGGCCAACGCCACCGAGCTCGCCGCCCGGCTGCGCGAGCACCCCGCGATCTCCGAGGTCCGCTACCCCGGCTTCGGCGGGATCGTCGCGATCGTGCTGGCCGAGGGTGCGATGGCCGCCGACCTGCTCACCCGCACGACCACGCTGTGGGTCCACGCCACCTCGCTCGGCGGGGTCGAGTCGACCTTCGAGCGACGCCGTCGCTGGCGCACGGAGGCCGCCACCATCCCCGAGGGGCTGGTCCGGATGAGCGTCGGCATCGAGGACGTCGACGACCTCTGGGACGACCTGCGGCGGGCCCTGGACGACCTGGTGGGTTGAGTTGGGGGCTTTGGCCCCTCGCTGGGGGCCGAAAACCCCCACTCACGGGGCCGAACCCCCCAACTCAACCTCTAGTCGGTCTCGGCCTTGGTGTCGCGGTCGATGAAGGCCTGCATCATGTCGACGGCGGTGATCTCGCCGACGACGACCGAGGCGACGTGCTGGGCGAGGGGGGCGTCGACGCCGGTGCGCTGGGCGAGCGCGAACAGCGAGGAGCAGGACTTCGCACCCTCGGCGACCTGCCGGGTCGAGGCGTAGATGTCCTCGGTGGTCATGCCCCGGCCGAGCTTCTCGCCGAACGTGCGGTTGCGCGAGAGCGGTGAGGAGCAGGTGGCCACGAGGTCGCCGAGCCCGGCCAGGCCCATCAGCGTCAGCGGGTTGGCCCCCAGGGCGGTCGCGAGCCGTGCGGTCTCGGCCAGACCACGGGTGATGACCGACGCGGTGGTGTTGTCGCCGAAGCCGAGCCCCACCGCCATCCCGACGGCCAGGCCGACCACGTTCTTGTACGCGCCCCCGAGCTCGCAGCCGAGCACGTCGACGGAGGTGTAGGGGCGGAACGCCGTGGAGTGGCACATGTCCTGCAGCCGCCTGGCGACGTCCTCGTCGGTGCACGCGACGACGGAGGCGGCCGGCTCGCGGCTGGCGATCTCGCGCGAGAGGTTCGGCCCGCTGATGACCGCGATCCGCTCCTGGCCGGCACCGGTGACCTCGCCGATCACCTCGCTCATCCGCTTCAGACTGCCGAGCTCGACGCCCTTCATCAGCGAGACCATCGGTACGTCGGGCAGCACCGGTGCCCACTCGCTCGAGGTTCTCGCGGAAGGACTGCGAGGGCACCGCGAAGACGATGGCGTCCGCACCGTCGACCGCGACCTGCGGGTCGTGCGTCGCGGTGATCGACTCGGGCAGCGTGGTGTCGGGCAGGTAGTCGGGATTCTCGTGGCGCTGCGCGATCGCCTCGCAGACCTCCTCGCGCCGACCCCAGATGGTGACGTCGTTGCCGGCGTCGGCCAGGACCATCGAGAACGCCGTGCCCCAGGAGCCGGCGCCGAAGACCGCGACCCGGCTCACGACCGGTCCTGCTTCCGCGGGTTGCCGGTCTGGCGGACCCCCGACGTCCGTGGGTCGTAGCGCTCGGGCGGCGGCGCCTCGCCCCGCAGGTCCGCGACGAGGTCGACGATCGCCGCCATGATCCGGTCGGTGGCGGCGCTGATCGTGGTCGCGTTGCGCGGCTCGGTCAGCAGGTCGGACAGGTCCACGGGGTCACCGGCCTTCATGTGGATCGTCTTGCGCGGCAGCAGCCGCGGCCTGGAGGAGTACGGCGGCAGCAGGGCCTGCGCGCCCCACTGCCCGACGGGGATCACGGGGCAGCCGGTCTCGAGCGCGATCCTGGCCGCCCCCGACTTGCCGGTCATCGGCCACAGGCCGGGGTCACGGGTGAGCGTGCCCTCGGGGTAGACCACGACGCACTCCCCCGCCCGGACGGCCGCCACCGCGGCGTCGAACGCTCCGACCGCGTTCTGGCTGAGCCGCTCGACCGGGATCTGGCCGGCGGAGCGCAGGTAGCGCACCCAGCACGCGGTTCTCGAACAGCCCGGACTTCGCGAGGTAGCGCGGCAGCCGGCCGTGGTCGTAGACGAAGTGCGCCGACAGCAGCGGGTCGATGTGGGAGATGTGGTTGACGGCGATGATGCACCCGCCCGTCGCGGGGATCTTCTCGCCGTCGATCCAGTCCCGGTCCGCGATCGCCAGCATGGAGGGCTTCACCAGCGACACCGCGATGTTGAACGTCCAGCCACGCTTCTGCTGGAGCTTGCGTACCGTCACGGCCATCCTTCGTGGGTCGGGCTTCGTCGCTGTCCCCGCCGGCGTGACCGGCTGGCGGTGCATCCGCAGCAGGCTACTCCCCGGGTGGCAGGATCAGCCCCGATGAAACGCCCGCAGTTCGTGGTCCTGGTCCCGGTCAAGGCACCGGCTCTCGGCAAGTCGCGGCTCCGCGTCCCCGACCACCTGCGACCCGGGCTCGCCACCGCGTTCGCGCTCGACGCCGTGCACGCCGCGCGGCTCACGACCGGGGTCGTCGAGGTGGTGGTCGTGACCTCCGACCGTGACTTCGCAGTGCGCTGCCACGGTCTCGGCGTCGCCACGCTGCCCGACGGCGACGGGCTCAACGGTTCGCTGGTCGACGGCGCCGCGTCGGTGCGGTCGCGGTGGCCCGGGGCGACGCCGGTCGCGCTCTGCGCCGACCTCCCCTGCGTGCAGCCCGAGGAGCTGGCGGAGGCCCTGGGCCAGGTCGCGACGGGTGGCCGCTGGTTCGTCGCCGACCACACCGGCCTCGGCACCACGGCGTACGCCGCCCCGTACGACGCGTTCGAGCCGCACTTCGGCACGGACTCGGCGCGGGCCCACCGTGCGGCCGGTGCCCGTGAGGTCGTCGGGGAGCTGGCCGGCCTGCGGCACGACGTCGACGACCAGGCCTCGCTGCTGGCGGCCGTCGGCCTCGGTCCGGGCGCGCACACCCGGGACGCCGTCGCACTGTTCTCCTGACCGGCCCGGGACGCCGACAGGGGCCGCCCGGATCGGACGGCCCCTGTCGAACAGGATGGATCAGGACTTCTTGGCGGTCTTCTTCGCGGGCGCCTTCTTGGCCGGCGGCCTTCTTCGCCGGGCGCCTTCTTGGCGGCCGGAGCCTTCTTCGCCGGAGCCTTCTTCGCCGGAGCCTTCTTGACCGGAGCCGACTTCTTCGCGGGTGCCGACTTCTTGGCGGCCGGCGCCTTCTTCGCCGGCGCCTTCTTGGCCGGCGCCTTCTTGGCCGGCGCCTTCTTGGCCGGCGCCTTCTTGGCCGGTGCCGACTTCTTGGCCGCGGGGGCCTTCTTCGCCGGTGCGGCCTTCTTGGCGGGAGCCGACTTCTTGGCCGGCGCCGACCTCGTCGCGGCGGCCGCTGCCTTCTTCGCCGGCGCGGTCGCCTTCTTGGCGGCCGAGCCACCGGCGGCGAGCGTCAGCTTGGGCAGCTTCTTGGCACCCGACACGACGTTCTTCAGGTCCTGTCCCGGCGTGAACTTCGGGACGTTCTTCTTCTTGGTCTTGATGGTCGCTCCCGTCGCGGGGTTGCGAGCGGTGCCGGCCTTGCGGACCTTGCGCTCGAAGGAGCCGAAGCCGGTGATCGCCACCTTCTCGCCCCGCGCGACCTCACGGGTGATCGTGTCGAGCACCGCCTCGAGGGCCTGCGATGCGTGCTTGCGGTTCCCCTCGAAACGACTCGCCAACTTGTCGATGAGCTGTGACTTGTTCACTGTCTTCCCTTCCAATGAACGCCTGGAGGCGGGCTCTTGCCCAACCACTCCTCAGCAAACTAGGCACTCGTGACGCCGCCCACAATGGCCACGCCGGACCTGAGCAGGGATTTCTGGGCGCTCCCGCACCCGCGCTCTCGTGACGAAAAGGGATGCCTCGACGACGAAACCCCTTGCTGTGCAAGGGGTTTCGCGATCAGAGCCGGTCAGGCAGTCACTGGCTTGAAGCTCGGACGCGTTGATTCGTACGCCGCGATGTCGTCGGCGTGGCCGAGCGTGATCCCGATGTCGTCGAGGCCCTCGAGCAGGCGCCACCGCGTGTAGTCGTCGATGTCGAAGGAGTCCTCGATCCGGTCGGGCCCCTCGCCGGCGGTCACGGTGCGGGTGGTGAGGTCGACGGTGATCTCGGTGCCGGGCTCACGCTCGACGAGGTCCCACAGCCACTGCACGACCTTCTCGTCGACCTGCGCCGCCAGCAGGCCGGCCTTCCCGGAGTTGCCCCGGAAGATGTCGGCGAAGCGCGGCGACAGCACGACCTGGAAGCCGTAGTTCTGCAAGGCCCAGACGGCGTGCTCGCGGGACGAGCCGGTGCCGAAGTCGGGACCGGCGACGAGCACCGAGCCCGCGGCGTACACCTCCTGGTTGAGGACGAAGCCAGGGTCCTTGCGCCAGGCGGCGAAGAGGCCGTCCTCGAAGCCGGTCCGGGTCACGCGCTTGAGGTAGGACGCCGGGATGATCTGGTCGGTGTCGACGTTGCTCCGGCGCAGGGGCACGCCGACGCCGGTGTGGGCGGTGAACTTCTCCATCAGAGCTCCTGCAGGTCGGAGGGGGACGAGAGGGTGCCGCGGATCGCGGTCGCGGCCGCGACCGGCACCGACACCAGGTGGGTGCGGCCGCCGACGCCCTGCCGGCCCTCGAAGTTGCGGTTGGACGTGGAGGCGCTCCGCTCCTGCGGCGCCAGCTGGTCCGGGTTCATGCCCAGGCACATCGAGCAGCCCGCGCCACGCCACTCTCCGCCGGCTTCCTTGAAGACCACGTCGAGTCCCTCGTCCTCGGCCTGCAGCCGGACCCGGACCGAGCCGGGGACGACGAGCAGCCGGGTGCCGGACGCGACGTGGCGGCCCTTGACGATCTCGGCGGCGAGCCGCAGGTCCTCGATCCGACCGTTGGTGCAGGAACCGACGAAGACGGTGTCGACCGCGATGTCGCGCATCGGGGTGCCGGCCTCGAGGCCCATGTAGGTGAGCGCCTTCTCCGCCGCGATCGCGTCACCGGCGTCGTCGAAGTCGGCGGGCGCGGGGACGGTGGCTCCCAGCGGCACGCCCTGGCCGGGGTTGGTGCCCCACGTGACGAACGGCGTCATCGTCGAGGCGTCGAGCACGATCTCCTTGTCGTACCGGGCGTCCTCATCGGTGCGCAGACTCGTCCAGTGCTCGACGGCGGCGTCCCAGTCGGCGCCGGTCGGCGCTGCCGGGCGTCCCTGGAGGTAGTCGAAGGTCGTCTGGTCGGGCGCGATCAGGCCGGCCTTGGCGCCCCACTCGATCGACATGTTGCAGACCGTCATCCGGCCCTCCATCGAGAGCTCCTCGATGGCCGGGCCGCGGTACTCCACGACGTACCCCTGGCCGCCGCCGGTGCCCGTGTGGGCGATGAGGGTGAGGACGAGGTCCTTGGCGGTGACGCCGGCGGGCAGGCTGCCCTCGACCGTGACGGCCATCGTCTTCGGCCTGGCCTGCATGAGGGTCTGCGTCGCGAGGACGTGCTCGACCTCGGAGGTGCCGATGCCGAACGCGAGCGCGCCGAACGCGCCGTGGGTGCTCGTGTGGGAGTCGCCGCACACGATCGTCATGCCCGGCTGGGTCAGCCCGAGCTGCGGGCCGACGACGTGGACGATGCCCTGCTCGACGTCGCCGAGCGGGTGGAGCCGGACGCCGAACTCCTCGCAGTTGCGGCGCAGCGTCTCGACCTGGGTCCGGGACACGGGGTCGGCGATCGGCTTGTCCCAGTCGACCGTGGGGACGTTGTGGTCCTCGGTCGCGATGGTGAGGTCGGGGCGTCGTACGGCGCGGTCGGCGAGCCGGAGCCCGTCGAAGGCCTGGGGGCTGGTGACCTCGTGGATGAGGTGGAGATCGATGTAGAGGAGGTCCGGCTCCCCGTCCTTCGACCGGACGACGTGCTCGTCCCACACCTTCTCCGACAGGGTCCTGCCCATCACTGCTCCTCCTCGTTCGACGACGCGGAAAGCGTACGCCTTGCCATCCACAATCCGAGACGGCAGTATTGGTATATGGACAACTCGAGCGGGGTCGGCGTACTCGACAAGGCAGCACTGGTGCTGACGGCGCTGGAGTCGGGACCCGCCACGCTGGCCGGCCTGGTCGCCAGCACCGGCCTGGCCCGACCGACCGCCCACCGGCTCGCCGTCGCGCTCGAGCACCACCGGCTGGTCGCCCGCGACCTCCAGGGGCGGTTCGTCCTCGGGCCGCGGCTCTCCGAGCTCAGCGCGGCCGCCGGCGAGGACCGGCTGCTCGCCACGGCCGGCCCGGTGCTCGCGCGGCTGCGCGACATCACGGGCGAGTCCGCCCAGCTGTGGCGCCGGCAGGGTGAGCACCGCGTGTGCGTCGCCGCCGCCGAGCGCCCGTCGGGCCTGCGCGACACCATCCCGGTCGGCACCCAGCTGACGATGAACGCCGGCTCCGCCGCCCAGGTGCTGCTCGCCTGGGAGGACCCCGACCGGATGCAGCGCGGCCTCCTGAACGCCGCGTTCTCCGCCGCCGCCCTCTCCGGCATCCGCCGGCGTGGGTGGGCGCAGTCGGTCGGCGAGCGCGAGCAGGGGGTCGCCTCGGTCTCGGCCCCCGTCCGCTCCCCCGGCGGCAAGATCATCGCCGCCGTCTCCGTCTCCGGCCCCCTCGAGCGGCTCTCCCGGCAGCCCGGCCGGATGCACGCCCCCGCCGTCCTCGCCGCCGCCGAGCGGCTGTCGGAGTCGCTGCGTCGGGCTGCTGCGGCGGAGTAGGTGCGGGGGTGGCGTCCCCGGTCGACCGGGGGTTCGCCCGTCCGGCCACCGACATCCGTCAGGACGAGGGCGCGGTGACCGGACCAGGTCGCTGACGCCGTCGGCGGTCAGCAGGTAGTCGACGATCTCGTCGTCGGTGAGGCCGTGGCTGTGGCGCAGGCCGCGCGCGATCGTCGCGAGGTACGCCGAGGCCGGCTCGCCGGGCTCGAGCACCGACGGGTCGTCGGCGCTGAAGGTGAGGACGGGCCGGCCGTCGAGCTCGCCGGTGCGGTGGAGGGTCTCGTAGCGACCGGGCCCGAGGACCTGGCGCCCGGCGGCGAGGACCTCGGCCAGGTCGTGGTCGACACCGGGCTCGCGCCACATCTCCTGCTCCACCACGTCGGAGAACGTCGCGGGCGGGAGGCGGTAGGCGGTGCTGAGCACCTCGCCCCCGCCCTCGGGGTCGTGGAAGGCGATCGCGCCGCCCCAGGTCGGCGAGTGCCACGCGAAGACCAGCCGGCCGGGCATCCGGAACGGCCGCTGGTCGAGCGCGGGGACCCGGGCCCGGGTCCCGGGGTAGATCCTCGCGGCCCCCGGCGGGCAGCCGCCCAGCAGGTAGCAGCCGAACCGGTCGGGGTCGAGGTTCGAGCCGTAGGCGGCGTACCAGACGTCCGCGTCTCCCGGCGAGGTCAGAACAGTGCCTCCTGCTCGAGCTGGAGCAGGACCTGCTTGCGCTCCAGACCGCCGGCGTAGCCGGTGAGGGTGCCGCTGGCGCCGATGACGCGGTGGCAGGGGATCACGATCGGGATCGGGTTGCGACCGTTGGCCAGGCCGACCGCGCGGGAGGCGGCGTTGGTCCGGCCGAGCCGGTGCGCGATCTCGCCGTACGACGCGGTGTCGCCGTAGCCGACCTTCAGCAGCTGCTCCCAGACCGACTGCTGGAACGGCGTCCCCTCGGGGGCGAGCGGGAGGTCGAACTCGGTGAGCTCGCGTGCGAAGTACGCCGTCAGCTGCTCGGCCGCGCGCGCGAGCACCGGGTGGTCGTCCTGGCGCTGGCCGATCGGCCGACCGGTCGAGGGCCGGAACGGTGAGAACTCGATGGCGGTGACGGCGCCCCCCTGCTCGACGAGCCGCAGCTCGCCGACGGGGCTGTCGATGACGGTCCACATGTCAGATCTCCTCCAGGACATCCAGGGTGTGCCACAGGTGCAGGAGCGCGTAGGAGCGCCAGGGGTGCCACTCCTCGGCCAGCTCCGCGGCGCGGGTGGGATCGCGGCCCAGGCCGCGCAGCGCGGCCCGGACCCCGAGGTCGGTCGGCAGGAAGACGTCGGGGTGGCCGAGCGCGCGCATCGCGACGTAGTCGGCCGTCCACGGGCCGATGCCGGGCAGGTCGAGCAGCGCGACCCGGACGTCGCCGCGGTCGGCGCCGCCGCCGAGGTCGATGTCACCGGCGGCGAGCGCCGCGGACAGGCCGACCAGGGCCCGGCCCCGGGCGCGCGGCATCGGCATCGCTGCGGGATCGGTCGCGGCCAGCTGCCCGACCGTCGGGAACAGGTGGGTCAGGGTGCCGACCGGCTCGGGGAGGGGGGTGCCGTGGGCGGCGACGATCCGGCCGGTGACGGTGCGCGCGCCGGCGACGCTGACCTGCTGCCCGACCACGGTGCGGACGGCGAGCTCGTCGCCGTCGGGGTGGCCGGGCACGCGGAGGCCGGGCCTGCGCCGGACCAGCGGCCCGATCACGGGATCGCCGGCGAAGGCGTCGTCGACGGCGACCGGGTCGCAGTCGGCGTCCAGCATCCGCCGGGTCCGCTCGACGGCCGCGCCGGTGTCGCGCAGGTCGGCGAGGCGGAACGTCGCGGGCACCAGGGCCGTGCCGTCGCGGTCGAGGTGGTCGACCAGCTCGAGCCGGACGGTGCCGGGACCGTGGGGCAGGGCGAGCGTGCGGGCGTACCAGCCGTCACCGGCCTCCTCGACGCCCGGCACGGCGTGGCCCGCGAGGAACGCGTGCAAGCGCCCGGCCGGCGAACGGCGTCCGGACGGCGAGCCGCATCCGCACCTCGCCGGTGGCCGGCTGCCCACCGCGCTTGCCACGCAGCTCGGTCGGGCTCGCGGCGTACACCTCGCGGACGGTCTCGTTGAACTGTCGGACGCTGGCGAAACCGGCCGCGAACGCGATGTCGGAGAAGCCGAGCGCGGTGGTCTCGATCAGGATCCGGGCCGTCTGGGCGCGCCGGGCCCGGGCCAGGGCGAGCGGACCGGCCCCGAGCTCGGCGGTGAGGATGCGCGAGAGGTGGCGCGGGGTGTAGCCCACGCGCGCCGCCAGCCCCTCGACGCCGTCGCGGTCGACGACCCCGTCGGCGATCAGGCGCATCGCGCGCCCGGCCAGGTCGGCGGCGACGTCCCAGTCGGGGCTGCCCGGGGTCGCGTCGGGGAGGCAGCGCTTGCACGCGCGGTAGCCCGCCGCCTGGGCGGCCGCCGCGCTCGGGTGGAAGGTGACGTTGCGGAAGCCGGGCGTGCGCGCCGGGCACGAGGGGCGGCAGTAGATCCCGGTCGTCCGGACGGCGGTGAAGAACACCCCGTCGAAGCGACGGTCACGGCTCTTCACGGCCCGGTAGCAGGACTCGTCGTCCAGGCGCATGATCGGTGACATGCCCCCATCCTGCCCCACGCCACGGACACACTCTGGCGGGAATCGGACACGGCGACAGCGAGTGACGTCGAGCCTAGGGTGGTGCCGTGGACGACATCGACATCGCCCGGGTCGGCGCCGACGACTGGGAGGAGTTCCGCGAGGTCCGCCTCGCGTCGCTCGAGGACTCCCCCACCGCCTTCGGCTCCCGGTACGACGACTGGGTGGACGCGCCCGAGGCACGCTGGCGCTCGCGGCTGACGGACGTGCCCCTCACGCTGGTGGCCCGGCAGGGCGGCCGGCTGGTGGGGGTGGCCAGCGGGGCGCCGGACGGCGACGACGTCGTCGAGCTGATCTCGATGTGGGTGGCGCCGCAGGCTCGCGGCACCGGCCTGGCCGATGCCCTCATCGCCTCGGTCGTCGCGTGGGCGGCCGCCCAGCAGCGGTCCACCGTCCTGATGGTGCGCAGCGACAACGCCCGCGCGCTCGCGGCGTACACCCGCGCCGGCTTCGTCGACACCGGCGTGCCCGACGACCACCCCGCGGACGAGCCGCCGGAGAACCGGATGGTGCGGGCGCTCTCGACATCGTGACATGACGAAGTCGACGTGTCGCTCTGAGCCGTCCTGGGGATAGTCCCTCACGAAACTGTCGCGACACGCCGGCGCCGATGACCGTTTCGTGAGGGACTATCGGCCGAGGGCGCAGCGATCCAGGCGGCGGCGCCAGAGGTCGTGAAATGACGAAGACCCGCTCGGTGCGGAGCGGGCCTCGGTGCTGGTACCCCCGACCGGATTCGAACCGGCGCTACCGCCTTGAGAGGGCGGCGTCCTGGGCCACTAGACGACGGGGGCAGGACTTGCTGGTGCAGCGGCCAGAACGTTAGCGAAGAGCCTCAGTTCAGACCAAATCCCGGGCCTCCGCTGGGCGGAAACTCCGGGATCTCGCTGGGATACTAGGACTCGAACCTAGACTAACTGGACCAGAACCAGTCGTGCTGCCAATTACACCATATCCCAATGGTGGCGGGCTTCTGACGGCCCGGACCGACCCCCTGAGGGGCCGCACGGAACCTTACACGCGGCTCTCCGGGGCAGCCAAAACGGCCGGGTCGGTCCGTCGCGTGAGCCCCATCGCACGGGCCACCCACCAGGCCAGCAGCAGGTAGGTGATCGACTGGGTGAGCGTCACCGGGATGCTCCACCAGGTGCCGCCGGTGGGGTTGAGCGAGGAGTTCAGGTCGCCGAACGCGATGGCCGCTCCGAAGGCGAGCCAGTTGTTGAGCACGTGCATCGCGATGCCCGCCTCGAGCCCGCCGGTGATGATGACCAGGGTCGCCGCCACGGCGCCGAACGCGAACCGGTCGAAGAAGATCGCCGGCCCCTGCGCGAAGCCGTGGGCGAACGCGAAGATCAGCGACGACAGGATGACCGCGAACGCCGGGTGGCGGACCATGCCGCCGAATGCCTGGAGCAGGTAGCCGCGGAAGGCGTACTCCTCACCGGCCGCCTGGAGCGGGGTGAGCAGCAGCACGACCAGGATGAAGTCGCGGATCTCCGGGGTGAAGGAGTTCAGCTCGCCCGAGACGTCGGCCGAGCTCTGCTGCGGCAGCACCGCCGAGACGATGACGGTCGCGATCAGCGCGACGACCGCCAGCCCGACGCAGGCGAACAGGTACTTCCACCGCAGCCGCGGGAACACCGAGGACAGCCAGCGCGGACGCAGCCCGTGGAGGTAGCGGACGATGATCCACGTGGCCGGGATCAACCCGGCGAGCGCGACGTTGAGGTAGGCGAGCGACGCGGGCGTGACGTTCTCGAGGTCGGCGAGGTCGGTCAGCGACTCGCCGACGTCCTGACCGCTGAGCGCGAAGTAGGCGACGAACGGGACCAGCGCGACGAACTGCATCAGCAGGAACGCCAGGCTCGCGAGCAGGATGCCGAGCAGCGAGCGCCACCACGCGCCGGGCCAGCCGCCGCGCAGCACCAGGTGGTAGGGCAGCCCCTCCCGGCCGGCCGCCGACGGCACCGCCGGCGGCACCGTCTGCTGCGGCCGTCGGGGACGGCGGCGGCCACGTGGGGTGCAGGGCGTACGGGTCGTGCAGCGGCGGCTGGGTCACGACAGGGCGCCGGAGAGACGGGCCAGGCTGCGGTCGCGGCCGAGCAGCTCCAGCGACTCGAACAGCGGGGGCGAGACCTTGCGGCCGGTGGCCGCGATCCGGACCGGGCCGAACGCGAGCCGGGGCTTGAGCCCGAGACCCTCGACGAGGGCGTCGCGGAGCGCGGCCTCGATCTCGGCGGTCGACCAGTGCTCGAGCCCGGCCAGGGCGTCGTACGCCGCGCGCACGACGTCGCGGCCCGCGTCGTCGAGCTCGTCGTGCCGCTCGAAGGAGGCGTCGTCGACGAAGAGGAAGCCCAGCATGTCGGGGGCCTCGGTCAGCTTGTTCATCCGCTCCGCGACCAGCGGCATCGCGAGCTCGAGGAGCGTGGCGTCGGAGTCGTGGACGGGGTCGCCGACGACGCCTGCCTCCTTCAGGAAGGGCAGCACCCGGTGGGTGAGGTCGTCGAGGGTGAGCATCCGCATGTGGTCGGCGTTGATCGCCTCGGCCTTCTTCAGGTCGAAGCGCGCGGGGTTGGGATTCACGTCGCGGATGTCGAAGGCCTCGACCATCTGCTCGAGGGTGAACACGTCGCGGTCGGCGGCGATCGCCCAGCCGAGCAGCGCGAGGTAGTTGAGCACGCCCTCGGGCAGGAAGCCGGCGTCGCGGTACATGAACAGGTGGGCCTGCGGGTCTCGCTTGGAGAGCTTCTTGTTGCCCTCCCCCATCACCAGCGGCAGGTGGCCGAACTCCGGCACCGCCTGGGACAGCCCGAGGTCGACCAGCGCCTGGTGCAGCGGGATCTGACGCGGGGTCGAGGAGAGCAGGTCCTCGCCGCGCAGCACGTGGGTGATGCCCATCAGCGCGTCG
The DNA here is from genome assembly GCA_963826015.1 of uncultured Actinomycetota bacterium. GTDB lineage: Bacteria > Actinomycetota > Actinomycetes > Propionibacteriales > Nocardioidaceae > Nocardioides. The sequence goes on from CAWGVI010000008.1 coordinate 63,471, forward strand.
TCGACCGGGTTGACCAGCGTGTAGAGCGGGTCGCCGTTGGCGCGGCAGAGCGCGAAGTCGGGGACGAACTCGGTCTCGAACGTCACCTCTCCACGCACCAGGTCGGTCCAGCCGACCGAGCCGTCGGGCATCCGGAAGCGGACGACCGGGGCGCGGCCCTCGGCCTCGAACGCGGTCGCGCTGGTCGGCGGACAGCTCACGGCAGAAGCCGTCGTACCCCTGGACCTTGGAGCCGGCGGCCTTCCGCCGGGCGGTGACCTCGTCGGTGGTGCAGAAGCAGTCGTAGGTGTAGGACGAGGCCGCCAGCCTGGCCAGCACGTCGACGTAGAGGTCGGTGCGCTCGGACTGCCGGTACGGCGCGTGCGGGCCGCCGACCTCGGGGCCCTCGTCCCAGTCGAGGCCGAGCCAGCGCATCGCGCCGATCATGCCGTCGTAGGACTCCTGGGTGCTGCGCTCCTTGTCGGTGTCCTCGACCCGGAAGACGAACGTGCCGCCGTGGTGGCGGGCGAAGGCCCAGTTGTAGAGCGCCGAGCGGGCGAACCCGACGTGCGGCGAACCGGTCGGGGACGGGCAGAACCGGACGCGGACGGGCCGGTCGGGGGTGTTCATCGCTTCTCCACCTTGTTCGTGAGGCTGCCGAGGCCGGCGATCGAGATCTCGACCTCGTCGCCCACCTCCATCGGGCCGACACCCTCGGGGGTGCCGGTGAGGATCACGTCACCGGGCAGCAGGGTCATCACGCTGCTGACGTGGGCGACGAGGGTCGGGATGTCGAAGATCAGGTCGCGCGTGGAGCCGTCCTGGACGAGGTCGCCGTTGAGGTGGGTCTGCACCGACACCCCGTCCTTGAACGTCTGCGGGTCGAGGTCGGTCTCGATCCAGGGGCCGAGCGGGCAGAACGTGTCGAACCCCTTGGCGCGGGTGAACTGCACGTCGCTCTTCTGGAGGTCGCGGGCGGTGACGTCGTTGGCGATCGTGTAGCCGTGGATGACGTCGGTGGCCTGTGCCGCCGGGACGTCGCGGCAGATCCGGCCGATGACGACGGCGAGCTCGCCCTCGTAGTGGAGGTTGCTGGTCTGCTTCGGGTAGATGATCGCCTCGCCCGGGCCGATGACGCTGGTGTTGGGCTTGAGGAACATCAGCGGCTCGTCCGGCAGGTCGTGCCCGAGCTCGGCGGCGTGGGCGGCGTAGTTGCGGCCGATGCCGACGACCTTGCTGCGCGGCAGCACCGGTGCGAGCAGCCGGACGTCGGCGAGCCGGTGCTCCTCCTGGGTGGCCTTGACGCCGACGTAGAGCGGGTCGCCGGCGAGGGCGACCACCCGCGCGTCCTCGTCGGGCTGGCCGAGCTCGTCGAGCTCGCCCGTCACCACGCCGTACTGGGGGTCGTCACCGGTCGTGAACCTTGCGATACGCACGCCCCGACCCTAGCGAGGCAGGGGTCAGCCGGCCGACTCGGCGAACGCCCGGCGCAGCGCGTCGAGAGTGCGGTCGACGTCCTGCTCCGTGGTGGACCAGTTGCTGACCGCCACCCGGAGCACGCTCCGGCCACGCCATCGGGAGCCGGTGGTCCAGGCGGTGCCGTCGGCGAGGCTGCGGCGGACGACCTCCTCGGTGGTCGCGTCGTCGCCGAAGGTGGCGCACACCTGGGTGAACACCACGTCGTTGAGGACCTCGGCCCCCTCGATGCTCGCGATGCCCTCGGCGAAGCGGCTCGCCCGGGACGCCAGCCGCTCCACGAGGTCGGCGACGCCGGAGCGTCCCAGCGCCCGGAGCACGGCCCACACCGGCGCGGCCCGGTTGCGTCGACTCATCTCGGGCACCTTGTCGAGCGGGTCACCCGCCTCGTCGTGGATGAGGTACGGCGCGTGCAGCGACATCGCCGCCCGCAGCGCCGCACGGTCGCGGACGATCGCGAGGCCGCAGTCGTAGGGGACGTTGAGGGTCTTGTGGGCGTCGGTCGCCCACGAGTCGGCGGCCTCGACGCCGGCCAGCAGGTGGCGGTGGGTGGGCGAGGCAGCGGCGAACAGCCCGAACGCTCCGTCCACGTGGACCCAGGCACCGTGCGCGTGCGCGACCTCGATCGCCTCCGCCATCGGGTCGAAGGCGCCGGAGTGGACGTTGCCGGCCTGGAGCACGACGAGGGTGGGGCGCGGCGTCGTCGGAGGCCAGCGCCTCCGCGAGCGCCGCCGGGACGAGCCGGCCCTGCTCGTCGGCGGCGACCGGCTCGGGTGCGCCGAGACCGAGGTAGCGCAGCACCAGGTCGACCGAGTCGTGCCGCTCCTCCCCGACGAGCACCCGGACGCCGGGCGACCCCACCAGTCCGCGGCTCGGCGACGTCCCAGCCGGCGCGACGCAGCACCTCGTCGCGGCCGGCCGCGAGGCAGGTGAAGTTGGCCATCGTGCCGCCGGTGACGAACCCGACGGAGCTCTCGGCCGGCAGCCCGAGCAGGTCGAGCACCCAGGCCTCGGCGAGGTCCTCCAGCGCCATGGCGGTCGGCGTCACCGTCCGCAGGCCGGCGTTCTGGTCCCAGGCGCTGGTGAGCCAGTCGGCGGCCATGGCCGCCGGGTGCGTGCCGCCCATCACGAACCCGAAGAACCTCCCCGACGGGATGGCGGTGAGGCCGGGCTCGCCCGCGGCGGCGAGCAGGTCGACCACGGCGGTCGGGTCGCTCGGCCCGTCCGGCAGGTCACGACCGAGCGCGTCGGCCACCTCGGCGGCGCTCGCCCGTGGCGGCACGTCGCGGTCGTCGAGCGAGGCCAGCCAGGCGCGCGCGTGCTCGTGGGCGCGGGCCAGAGGTTGGTCGGCCAGGGGTTCGTCGGTCACCCTCGCATCCTCGTACCCTCGTGGCGTGCCCGTCGAGACCCTGCCCGCCGCCGACGTGGTGGCGCGCTCCGCGGCCCACCGCGCGCGGCTGGCGCCGTACGTCGAGCCGCACCTCGCGCGGCGGTCGCGCGGCGAGCAGCACCCGGTCCACGACTTCCTCTTCACCTACTACTCCTACCGGCCGGCCCGGCTGCTGCGGTGGCACCCGGGGAGCGACGTCCTGCCGGAGGACCGACGGCCGCTGGTCCAGGCGCTGCACCGGCTGCTGCGGGCCACCGCGTCCCGCCCCGCGCACACCGGCTGCTTCGGGCTGCACGAGTGGGCGATGGTCTACCGCGACACCAGCACCCGACACCCGCAGCCGCTCCGGCTCGGCGGCGCCGGCACCGACGAGGTCGTGGAGGGCCACCGGATCGCGTGCTCGCACTTCGACGCGTTCCGGTTCTTCACCCCCGACGCGCGGCCGCGCAACACGCTCTCCCCCGGCCGCGACGACCGACCCGCCTTCGAGCAGCCGGGGTGCCTGCACGCCGGGATGGACCTCTACAAGCACGCGTTCCGGTTGGCGCCGCTGGTCGACGCCGACCTGGTGGCCGACTGCTTCGAGCTCGCGTGGGACATCCGGGTCCTCGACATGCGGGCCGCGCCGTACGACCTGACGGGCGTGCGCCTGGACCCCACCGGCGAGGCCTGGACACCGGTCCGGATCGAGACCCCGGAGGGCAAGCGGGAGTACGCCGCCGCGCAGGCGTCCTTCGCCGAGCGGGGTGCGCCGCTGCGGCAGCGACTGGTCGACGCCTGCGCTCGCCTGCTGGCCTGACGGCGACCGCGGCTACGGTGGCCGCATGGCCGACCGCGACCCGCAGCAGGTGCTCGCCGCCTTCGTCACCGACGACGGGCGGCTCCACACGATCCCGTCGAAACGGGCCAAGCTCCTGGTGGTCCTCGACCACCTCGCGCAGCGGTTCGAGCTCGGGGAGGTCTACCCGGAGCAGGCGGTCAACGACGCGCTCAACGAGTTCCACCCCGACCACGCCGCGCTGCGCCGCTACCTCGTCGAGAACCAGTTCCTCGCCCGCGAGGACGGTCGCTACTGGCGCACCGGCGGGACCGTGGATGTCTGAGCCGACGAGCTGTCTCGGAGCTGTTCTCGGAGCCGGTCGAGGGTCGCACGTTCCGGGACGACGACTGGTACGCCGAGGAGCTGGGCGCGCCCGCTTCACCGACTGCACGTTCACCGACGTGGACCTGTCGGAGGCGTCGACCCGCGGCGCGGTGTTCGAGGGGTGCACGTTCGCCGGGGTCCGGTTCAACGCGTCGACCCACGTCTCCTCCTCGTTCGTCGCCAGCACCTTCCGGCGCTGCAACCTGTTCGACGCGACCTTCGAGGGCTGCAAGCTGAGCGGCGCCACCTTCTCCGAGTGCACGCTCCGGCCGATCAAGGTCGTCGGCGGGCAGTGGGGCGGGGTGACGATCCGGGGCGCCACGCTGACCAAGCTCGACCTCTCCGGCCTCGACCTCCGCGAGGCCGACCTGTCGCTCTCCGACCTGACCGGGTCGGTCCTGCGCGACTGTCGGCTCGACGGCGTCACCCTGCGCGGCACCACCCTCCACGACGCCGACCTCCGTGGCGCCTCCCTCGACCGGGTCGACCTCACGGCCGCCCTGCTGCGGCGGACCAAGCTCGACCTGCAGGCCGCCGTCCTCCTCGCGGAGCTCCACGGCGCCGACGTCGACGTGTCGCTCTGAGCCTGTCCTCGGGATAGTCCCTCACGAAACTGTCGTCGTCAGCGGCGTGTCGCGACAGTTTCGTGAGGGACTATCCCGATGGCGTGGCGACCCGCGCGCGCAGGCCGGCCAGGACCAGGTCGACCCCGGTGGTGACGTCGGCGGTGTGGTCGCGGAGCGGGTCCGCGGCGGCGTCGGGCAGGGCAGCGCCGGCGCTCGCGGCCTGGCGCTGGAGCTGCTCGTCCATGGCGTGGCCGAGGACGTAGTGGATCAGGGTGCGGGTGGCCGTGGCCGCCAGTCCGTCCTCGACGGCACCGGCCGCGAGCACGCCGACCAGCTCGTCGTACGGCGCCTGACCGCCGAGCCCGAACGCCCGGGCGGTCGCGACGACCTCGGCACCGTCGCGCCAGGCCAGGCAGGCATCGCGCAGGGTGAGGCAGGCGAGGCGGGCACGCTCGTCCCACTCCCCCGCGGGCAGCGGCCGGGCGCCGCGGGCCAGGATCTCGTCGGCGACCGCGGCCAGCAGCGCCTGCTTGTTGGAGAAGTGGTGGTAGAGCGCGCTGGGCTGGACGCCGAGCTCGGAGCCGAGCCGGCGCATGGTCAGGTCGGCCAGGCCGTAGTCGTCGAGGACCCCCAGGGCCCGGTCGACGACGTCCTCGCGGCGGTAGCGCATGACCCGATGCTAACCTGAACGCCGTTCAGTTCGCCTCGAGAAGGACCCACCCATGGCCTCCCGTCGTTCGACCAGCACCGACATCGCCCTCATCGCCGGCTTCGCCGCCCTCGTCGCCGTGTGCGCGCTGCTGCCCGCGATCGAGGTCGGCGCGGGGATCGTCCCGATCACCCTCCAGAGCTTCGCCGTGCTGCTGGCCGGTGCCGTCCTCGGCGCCAAGCGCGGGTTCCTGGCACTCCTGCTGTACGTCGTGGCCGGCGCGGCGGGCCTGCCCGTCTTCTCCGGCGGCGCGGGCGGTCTCGCCGTCCTGACCGGCCCCACCGGGGGCTACCTGATCGGCTTCCCGCTCGCCGCCGGGCTCTGCGGATTCATCGTCGAGCGACTCCCGCGCCACAAGCTCGCGACGAGCATCCCCCTGATCCTCGTCGCCGGTCTCATCGGCAGCTTCGTGTTCATCCACCCCCTCGGGATCGCGGGGCTCGTCGCTCGCGCCGACATGTCGTGGAGCGAGGCGTTCGCGATCGACCGTGTCTTCTGGATCGGCGACGTGGTCAAGAACGTCCTGATGGCGCTGGTCGCGACCGCCGTCCACCGCGCGTTCCCCGACCTCCTCCCGCAGCGCCGGGCCAGCGGAGCCCGCACTCCCCACGCACGCGCCTGCGTGAGCCGGGTCGAGCTGCGCGACGTCACCGTCCGGCTGCCCACGACCGCGGGCGACGTCCTCGTCCTCGACACGACCTCGCTGACGCTCACCGAGCAGCGGGTGGCGCTGATCGGGGGCAACGGATCCGGCAAGTCGACCCTCGCGCGCCTCGTCAACGGGCTGGTCACGGCCACGACCGGCCAGGTGCTGGTCGACGGCCTGGACGTCGCCGAGGAGGGCGCGGCCGTCCGCCGCAAGGTCGGGTTCTGCTTCACCGACCCGGCCGCGCAGCTGGTGATGCCGACCGTCGTCGAGGACGTCGCCCTGTCGCTGCGCCGGCAGGTGAAGGACAAGCACGCGCGCCGTACGGCGGCGATCGCCGTGCTGGAGCGGTACGGACTGGCCGACCTCGCCGACCGGAGCGTCCACTCGCTCTCCGGCGGCCAGCGCCAGCTGCTCGCCCTCGCGGGCGTGCTCGCCACCGACCCGGACGTGCTCGTGGCCGACGAGCCGACGACCCTGCTCGACCTCCGCAACACCCGGGTGGTCGCCGACCTGCTGCTCGCACTCCCCCAGCAGCTGCTGCTCGTCACCCACGACCTCGACCTGGCGCTGCGCTGCGACCGGGCGCTGCTCGTCGAGGGCGGCCGGGTGGTCGCCGACGGGGCACCGGCCGAGGTCGTCGGCACCTACCGGGAGCGGGCATGAGCCTGCTCGGGCTGCACCAGCCCGGTGACACCGTGCTCCACCGGCTGCCGGCTGCCGCCAAGCTGGGCGGCCTGCTCGTCGCGAGCATCGCGGTCGTCGTGGTGCGCGGGCCGTGGTCCGCGCTGGTGCTGCTCGCGCTCGCGGTCGGCACGGCCGCGTGGTCGCGCGCCGGGTGGCGCACCCTGCTGCGGAGCCTGCGCGTCATCCTGCTGATGACGGCGGTGCTCGCGGCGTACACGACCTGGCAGCGGGGCTGGGAGCGCGGCGTCGAGGTGAGCGCCGACCTGCTGACGCTCGTGCTGCTCGCCACGGTCCTCACGATCACGACCCCGGTCGACGAGCTGCTGGACACCGTCACCCGCGCGCTGGGACCGCTGCGCCGGCTCGGGGTCGACCCCGAGCGGGTGAGCCTGGCGTTCGCGCTGATGATCCGGGCCGTGCCGACGACCCTCGACCTGGCCCGGCAGACCCGGGACGCGGCGCGGGCGCGCGGGCTCGATCGAGACCCGCGCGCCCGGCTGGTGCCGCTGGTGATCCGGTCGGTCGCCCACGCCCGGGCGACCGGGGAGGCGCTCGACGCGCGTGGCGTCGGCGACCTCGACTGACCGGTCAGGCGGCCTGCGCGACCTCGGCGGCGACCAGCGCCTCGAGGGCGCCGATGAGCTTGGCGACGGTCTCCTCGTCGGTCAGCACGTCGACCTCGAGGGCCGACTGCGAGACCACGACGTCAGCGAGCACGTGTGCCCCGGCGATGCCGGCGGACCGGCGGGCGTCGTCGTGCGACCACTTGCCGCCGTACGGCGTGGGGGTGGCCCCGATCGCGGCGAACGGCTTGCCCGTGATCGCGCCGACGCCGAACGGGCGGGACAGCCAGTCGAGGGCGTTGTTGAGGACGGCGGGCATGGTGCCGTTGTACTCGGGGGTGACGGCCAGCACGCGGTCGGCGGCGGCGACCTGCTCGCGCAGACGGACGGCCGCTTCAGGGGCGGCGTCCCCGTCGATCTCCTCGTTGTAGAAGGGGATCTCGTGGAGGCCCTCGGCGATGGTCACCCGGACGCCCTCGGGCGCACGGTCGGCCAGCAGCTCGGCGATGCGCCGGTTGAGCGAGTCGGCGCGCAGGCTGCCGAGGAGGACCAGGACGTGGGTGGGTGAAGTCATGTCCAACAAAACGGACCGCGGTCCGCTTCTATTCCGATATCGGGATTCTTTCTCCGGCCCTACGCTGGCGCCGTGCCCGACCTGCTCCCGATGGCCGACGCGCCGCACCCCGAGCGCTCGGATGCCGCGCGCAACCGGGAGCGCGTGCTGGCCACCGCGGCCCTGCTGCTCGACCAGGTCGGGCCCGACTGCGTGACCATGGACGCGGTCGCGGCGGCCGCGGGCGTCGGCAAGGGGACGCTGTTCCGCCGGTTCGAGTCCCGCGAGGGGCTGATGGGCGCGCTGCTCAACCGGTCGGAGACGCAGTGGCAGGCCGCGGTGCTGTCCGGCCCTCCCCCGCTCGGTCCGGGCGCCGAGCCGTGGGACCGGTTGATGGCCTTCGGGCGGACCCGGCTGGAGACGACGTTGCTCCACGCCGACCTGATCCGCAACGCCGGGCGGTCCGGGACGCGCTCGTTCGCGGCGTACTCCTTCGCGATCATGCACGTGCGGCACCTGCTCCGGGAGCTCGGCACCGACGGTGACCTGCCGATGCTCGCGGCGGCGCTGCTGGCGCCGCTGGAGCTGCCGATCATCGACCAGCAGGTGCGCGTCGACGGCTTCCCGGTCGACCGCGTGCTCGACGCCTGGACCGATCTGGCCCGCCGGATCATCCGCCCCTGACGCCGCCGCTGATGGGACCTCACCGGGCCGGAGGTCTCGACAGCCGCTCGCTGACGCTCGCTGCTCGACCACCTACCGACGGCCCCAGGTGGTCGAGCCGCCCGAGCCGGAGGTCTCGACCACCGCTCGCTGGCGCTCGCTGCTCGACCACCTACCGACGAGCCCGGGGTGGTCGAGCTGCTCGACCACCTACCGACGGGATCAGACCTGCTGGCGGCGCAGCCCGAAGGTCATGCCGTCGACCAGCGCTCCCCACGACGCCTCGATCACGTTGGCGCCGACCCCGACCGTCACCCAGGACGACGCCCCGTCGGAGGTCTCGATCAGCACCCGGGTCACCGCGTCGGTGCCGTGGCCCTGGTCGAGGATCCGCACCTTGTAGTCGATCAGCTCGAACTTCGCGACCTCCGGGTAGGCCTGCCCGATCGCCTCGCGCAGCGCCTGGTCGAGGGCGTTGACCGGACCGTTCCCCTCACCGGTGACGACGTAGCGCACCCCCTGCGAGCGCAGCTTCACGGTCGCCTCGGAGATCGCCTCGTCCCCGGGTCGGGTCTCGGTGATCACCCGCCACGACTCGACGTCGAAGTACGACGGCCGGGCGCCCTCCACCTCCTCGACCAGGAGCAGCTCGAAGGACGCGTCGGCCGCCTCGAACGTGTGGCCGCGCGCCTCCATCGCCTTGACCCGGTCGGTGACCCGGGTGACCAGGTCCCGGTCACCGGAGAGGTCGAAGCCGAGCTCGCGGCCCTTCAGCTCGATCGAGGCGCGGCCGGCCATGTCGGAGACCAGCAGCCTCATGTCGTTGCCGACGCCGACCGGGTCCATGTGCTGGTAGAGGCCGGGATCGACCTTGATCGCACTCGCGTGCAGGCCCGCCTTGTGCGTGAACGCGCTGGTGCCCACGTAGGGCTGCCGGCTGGCGGGCGGGAAGTTGGTGACGTCGGCGACCGCGTGCGCGATCCGGGTCGCGTCGGCGAGCAGCCCCTGCGGCAGCACCCGGCGGTCGAGCTTGAGCTCGAGGTTGGCCACGACGCTGACCAGGTCGGCGTTGCCGGTGCGCTCGCCGTACCCGTTGATCGTGCCCTGGACGTGGGTCGCGCCGGCCTCGACGGCGGCGAGGGTGTTCGCGACCGCGCAGCCGGTGTCGTTGTGGCAGTGGATCCCGACCCGCACGCCCGTGGTCTCGACGACGTCGTGCACGACGTCGGCCACCCAGCGCCGGCAGCATCCCGCCGTTGGTGTCACACAGGGCGACGACCGAGGCGCCCGCGTCGTACGCCGTGCGCAGCACCTCGAGGGCGTAGTCGCGGTTGGCGCGGTAGCCGTCGAAGAAGTGCTCGGCGTCCAGGAACACCTGCTGCCCCTCCGCCCGGAGGTGGCTCACCGTGTCGCGGACCATCGCCAGGTTCTCCTCCAGCGTGGTCCGCAGCGCCAGGTCGACGTGCCGGTCGTGGGACTTCGCGACCAGCGTCACGACCCCGGCACCGGAGTCGCGGAGCGCGGCGACCAGCGGGTCGTCGGCCGCCTTCACGCCCGCCCGGCGGGTCGCGCCGAACGCGGCCAGCTGCGCGTGGCGAGAGGTCCAGCTCCCCGCGGGCGCGCCGGAAGAACTCGGTGTCCTTGGGGTTCGCCCCCGGCCACCCGCCCTCGATGTAGCCCACCCCGAGCCCGTCGAGGTGCCGGGCGATGGTGAGCTTGTCGGCCACGGAGAGGTTGAGACCCTCCTGCTGGGCGCCGTCGCGCAGCGTCGTGTCGTAGACGTGGAAGTCGCCGTGCAGGTCCATGCTGCTCCACTTCTCCTTCTGCTACTGCTGTCGGGTGCCGATGTCTTGCTTCTCCGCTGAGGTCTCGAGACGGGTCGGTCCGTCCGAGCGAGCTCGGCCGGACCCGAGCCCTCCTCGACCTTCCGCCCCTTTCAGGACTTCGCAAGCTCAGTCCTGGGGCGTAAAAAAACCTCCTGGGGTGCAGGAGGTGGGCGCGTCGACGGGGTCGGCGCGCTAGCGAATGATGATGCTCGAGCGGTGGCTCACCCGACCAGTGTGCCACCGGAGACGCGCGCTGAGACAGGCTTCTCGCGATCCGGTCAGGGCAGCCGGTCGACCGGGTTGCCCAGCGGGGCCCAGTGGGTGCCGCGATCGGCGGCGAGCACGCCGAGGCCGATGGCGCCGCCGGCGGCCACCGCCCACAGCACCAGCCACGGGACCAGGCTCCGGCAGAGCGGGTTGACCATCCGGGTCACCGGTCCGCGGAACCGCGAGCCGCCCGGGCCGAGCCACAGCGCGAGCACGGTCACGACTCCGCTGGCGACGAGCGTGACCTGCTCGCCGGCGGCCAGGGCGTAGCAGATCAGCGCGCAGGCCAGGCCCAGCCCGAGGCTCCACAGCAGGAGCAGCACGGCTCCGGGGATCGCCTGGACGAGGTGCCACGGTGAGGCGAGCAGCACCTGCGGGCCGTCCCACCACTTCGCGCCGCGCACCTCCCGGCGTACGCCGCGGGCGGTGCCCGCCAGCGAGGCACCACGGAGGAACCAGGTGGCGAGGCCGATCAGGACCAGGGTCAGCCACGGGTACGCGGCGAGGCCCGTGGCCGCGCCGGCCGCGAGCGTGACCAGGAGCAGGCCCCGTCGGCTGCGCTCGGCGACGCCCACGCGCGGCGGCGGCTGGTCCTCGTCGAGCCAGCGGGTGGCGTCCGCGTCGTCCGCGTCGTCTGCGTCCTCCTCGTCGAAGAAGCTGATGGTCCGCTCGTGGGCGGCGCCGGCGAGGGCGAGCGGCACGGTGTACGGGTCGTCGATCTCGGCCCGGTCCACCGGGACGACGGCGACGGGGGCCGGCCCTCCCTCGAGCCAGTCCAGGACCTCCTCGAGGCTCGGCCGCTGTGCCGGTTCGGGGTTGAGGGCGGCGTGGACCAGCTGCCGCAGGTCCTCCGGGAGCCCGGTCAGGTCGTGCTCGCCGCGCCGGACCCGGTCCATGATCGCCATCGAGGGCCCGCGACCGAAGGGAGCCCGACCGGTCCCGGCGAACGCGACGGTGGCGGCCCAGGAGTGGATGTCGGAGGCCTCGGTGGCGTCGTCGCCGAAGAGGATCTCGGGCGCGAGGTAGCCGGGCGTGCCGAGCAGCCAGCCGGTGTGGGTGAGGCGCGGGTCGTCGGCGACGCGGGCCAGGCCGAAGTCGATCAGGATCGGGGTGCGGCCCTCCATCAGCACGTTCGACGGCTTCACGTCGCGGTGCAGGACGCCGACGGAGTGCACGGACGCGATGCCCTCGGCCAGGCACTCGGCGAACCACCGCAGGTCGTCGCCCTCGATCGGGCCGGCCTCGGCGACGTACTCGTGCAGGCTCAGGCCGGGGACGTAGCGGGTCGCGACGTAGGGCACCTCGCCCCAGGGGTCGGAGTCGACGATCTCGGCGACCCAACGGCTACGGATCCGGGACAGCGAGCTGACCTCGCGGGCCAGCCGCTGCCGCGCCTCCTCGTCGCCGACGATGTGGGGCCGCAGCACCTTCAGCGCAACCCGGTGCCCGTCGGCGCGCCGGGCGAGGTGGACCACGCCCATGCCGCCCTCACCGAGGCGGTTGAGGAGCTGGTAGCCGCCGACCCGGAGGTCGACCGGCGCAGGCTCGGGAGGCGGCGTCACGCCAGAAATGTACCCGTGGGCGAGACCGCCCGCCGGGCTGACTCACCACGGTCGGCGTCCGGCGGTGTAACTTAGGGTTGCCTAACCAAACCTGACTGGGGGAGGCCCGGACCGTGACCACCACGACCGAGCCCTGGGCGCCACCGACCCGCCGGTCGGTCCTGCGCCGGGGGTCGCCCGCCGGCATCGTCGTCCTGGTGCTGCTGCTGGTCGTCGCCGCCGCGCTGAGCCTGGCCGTGGGTGCCCGCACCCTCCCCGTCGGCACCGTCGTCGACGCGCTGCTGCACGGCGGGGACGGCGAGGCCGGCAGCATCGTCCGCGAGCTGCGGGTCCCCCGCACGGCGCTCGCGATCCTGGTCGGCGTCTGCCTCGGTGTCGGCGGCGCCCTGATGCAGGGCCACACCCGCAACCCGCTCGCCGAGCCCGGCCTGCTGGGCGTCTCGGCCGGCGCGGCGTTCGCGGTGGTCATCGGCATCTACGTCTTCGGCGTCACCGACCTGTCCGGCTACGCCTGGTTCTCGCTCGCGGGGGCCGGGCTCGCCGCCGTCGCGGTGTTCGCGATCGGCTCCACCCGCGGTGGTCCCGACCCGATCTCGCTGGTGCTGGCCGGCGCCGCCATCACCGCGCTGCTCGCCGCTCTCACCCAGTCGATCGTGCTGCGCGACCTCGACACCCTCGACGAGTACCGCTTCTGGGTCGTCGGGTCCGCCGCCGGCCGGAGCATCGAGGTGTTCTGGCAGGTGCTGCCGTTCGCGCTCGGCGGGCTGCTGCTGGCGGCGACCAGCGCGCCGGGGCTGAACCTGCTCCAACTCGGCGACGACGCCGCCGCGTCGCTCGGGATGCACCCCCGCCGTCATCAGGCCATGGGCCTCACCTCGGTGATGCTGCTGACCGGTGCGGCCACGGCGGCGTGCGGCCCGATCGTCTTCGTCGGCCTGGTCGTCCCCCACCTCGCCCGTCACCTCGGTGGCGTCGACTACCGCTGGGTCGTCCCGTACGCCGGGCTGCTCGGCGGCCTGCTCGTCCTGCTGGCCGACGTGCTGGGCCGGGTGGTGGTCCGACCCGGCGAGCTCCAGGTCGGGATCATGATGGCGCTGGTCGGCGGGCCTGTCTTCGTCCTGCTGGTCCGCCGCTTCCGGGTGGTGTCGATCTGATGGCGAGCCCGTCCTTCCCGCTCTCCGCACCTCTGCGGGTCGGCTCCTTCTCGTGGCTGGTGCCACTCCGGGCCGCCCTGGTCACGCTGCTCGGCCTGGTCGTGCTGGTCGTCCTGGTCGCGCTCGACCTCGCCCACGGTGACTTCCCGCTGCCGCTGCGCGACGTCGTCGCGACCCTGCTCGGCGGCGGCGACCCGGCGTCGGAGTTCATCGTCCTGGAGCTCCGGCTGCCGCAGGCGCTGGTGGCGGTGCTGGTCGGCGCCGCGCTGGGCCTGTCCGGCGCGCTCACCCAGACCTTCGCCCGCAACCCGCTGGCCAGCCCCGACATCCTCGGCATCACCGAGGGTGCCGCCTTCGGCGCGGTGGCCGTGATCGTGCTCGCCGGCGGCGGCGGGTACGGCGGCGGCATCGCGACCGGGGCGCTGCAGGAGCTCGGCGTCCCGGTGGCCGCCTTCGCCGGCGCGATCGTCACCGCGGTCCTGCTCTACGCCCTGTCCTGGCGACGCGGCATCGACGGGCAACGCCTCGTCCTGATCGGCATCGGGCTCGGCGCGACCCTGATGGCGATGACGTCGTGGCTGCTGGTCAGGGCGCGGATCGAGGACGCCGCCAGCGCCAACATCTGGCTCAACGGCTCGCTCAACGCCCGCGGCTGGGAGCACGCGATCCCGCTGCTGTGGACGCTGGGCGTCCTGGTCCCGGTCTCGCTGCTGCTGGTGCGCACGCCTCAACACCCTCCAGCTCGGCGACGACTCCGCCCGCGGGCTCGGCGTCCGGCTCCAGCTCACGCAGCTGCTGACGCTGGTCGCGGCGGTGGGGCTGGCGGCGGTCGCCGTGTCGGCGGTCGGGCCGCTGGAGTTCGTGGCGTTCGTGGTGCCGCAGATCGCGCTGCGGCTCACCGGCGGCTCCCGTCCCCCGTTGCTGGCCTCGATGGTCATGGGCGGCGTCCTGGTCGTCGGCGCCGACCTGATCACCCGCGTCGTGCTCCCCTTCGCACTTCCCGCCGGGCTGGTCACGGCCGCCGTCGGGGCGCCGTACCTGATCGTCCTGCTGCTCCGGAACAACCGAAAGGCCTCGGCATGAGCGTCTCCACCGGCCCGCGGCTCGCGGCCGCGGCATCACCGTCGGGTACGGCGGCACGCCGGTCGCCCGCGACCTCAGCCTCACCATCCCCGACGGCAAGGTCACCACGATCGTGGGGCCGAACGGGTGCGGGAAGTCGACGGTCCTGCGCGCGCTGGCCAGGTTGCTGACGCCGACCGCCGGCGAGGTGCACCTCGACGGCCGCCCGATCTCGTCGCTGGCGACCCGGGACGTCGCGCAGGTCCTGGCCCTCCTCCCGCAGAGCCCGACCGCGCCCGAGGGGCTGCTGGTCCGCGACCTCGTCGGCCGCGGCCGCCACCCGCACCAGCGCTGGTTCCGCCAGTGGTCCCGCGACGACGAGCAGGTCGTCGAGGCTGCCCTGGAGATGACCGACACCGCCGCGCTGCGCGACCGGCCCCTCGACCAGCTCTCCGGCGGCCAGCGGCAGCGGGCCTGGATCGCGATGACGCTCGCCCAGGACACCGACCTCATGCTGCTCGACGAGCCCACCACCTACCTCGACCTCGCCCACCAGGTCGAGGTCCTCGACCTGGTCACCCGGCTCAACCGGGAGCGGGGCCGGACGGTGGCGATGGTGCTGCACGACCTCAACCTCGCGGCCCGCTACAGCGACGTCGTGATCGTGATGAAGGCGGGCGCCGTCGTCTGCCAGGGCAGCCCGACCGAGGTCTTCACCGCCGACATGCTCCGCGAGGTCTTCGGCCTCGAGGCCGAGGTGCTGGTCGACCCGCGCAGCGGGCTGCCGATCGTGGTCCCGACCTCGTCAGCGGCGACGCCGGCGGCCCTCGCCGTCTGACGCGGACCGGACTCAGGCGGCGGGCACCGTCGTCGCCGGATCACCGTCGGCGGCCGCGGCCAGCTGCGGCACGTAGCGGTCCAGGACGTAGGGGATGCTGAGCGGCGTCACGAAGCTGTGCGCGACGTAGTAGTCGCCGTCGGCGTCGCTGATGTCGAGCCAGCGCCCCTCGTCGTAGGCCGTGGTGCCCTCGAAGACACCCCCACCTGCTGGTCGGCCGCGAGGTCGAGCCACACCACGGTGCCGGCGTCGCCCAGGTCGCTGGTGTTCTCCGAGCTGAGGGAGATGCCGAACTCGCTGTCGTCGGCCTCGGTGATGACCGGGTGCAGGGTGAAGCCGAGGTCGGTGAGCATCCGCGAGCGCGGGTCCTCGGGGCCGTAGACGAAGAGGCCCTCGTACGGCGTGACGACCGCCGCGGTCTGCCCCGCGAACTCGGGGTGCGCGCCGGCCTCCTGCCTGATCCGGTCCAGCACCCCGTCGATCAGCTCCCGAGTGGCGGCCGGCTGGCCGACGGCGGTGCCGATCGCGAGGGCTGCCTCGTCCCACGGCATGCCGTAGTCGGCGTACTCCCCCGACTGCGCGACCGTCGGGGCCAGCGTGCTGAGCAGGCCGTACTCCTTCTCGGTCATGCCGGTGTACTGGCCGATGATCAGGTCCGGCCGGAGGGCGGCGATCTGCTCGACCTGGATCCCGTCGGTGTCCTTGAGCAGTGTGGGCGCCTCGGCGTCGCCGAACGCGTCCTCGGCCCACGAGTAGATGCCGAGCTTGTCCTCGTCGCCGAACCAGTAGGTGACGCCCACCGGCACCACGCCCAGCGCGAGCAGGGTGTCCTGGTCGGTGAGCCCGACGCAGACCACCCGTTGCGGGGCGGCCTCGAGCGTGGTCTCGCCGTACTTGTGGGTGAGGGTCACCGGGAAGGCACCCTCCTCGCCGCCGGCGGGCGAGCCTCCGGCCGGGGTGGCGCTACCGGTGGCGTCCGAGCCGCAGCCGGCGAGGGCTGGTGCGACCGCCAGCGTGGCCAGGCCGGCCAGGACAGTACGGCGGGTGGGGTGGGTGCGCATGACTCACCTTTCGTGTTAGGTGAGCCTTACCTTAGTACAAGCTCTGCGCGGCGCCCTCAGCAGACGCGGTGCATCCAGCCGAAGGTGTCCTCGGCGCGGCCGTACTGCACGTCGACGAGCGACTGGCGGATCTTCAGGGTGAGCTCGGTGCCGGCCGGGGCCGGCGTCTCGCCGTACGCACCCCGGAGGCTGCCGACCGGCGTGACCACCGCGGCGGTCCCGCAGGCGAAGATCTCGACGATGTCGCCCGAGGTCACGCCGTCTCGCCACTCGTCGATGGAGATCCGGCGCTCCTCGACGGGGTGTCCGAGCTTGCCGGCCAGCTCCATGATGCTCGCCCGCGTGATGCCCTCGAGGATGGTGCCGGTCTCGGGGGTGACGATCCGGCCGTCGGCGTACACGAAGTACATGTTCATGCCGCCGAGCTCCTCGACGTAGGTCAGCTCCTGCGCGTCGAGGAAGACCACCTGGTCGCAGCCCTGGTCGATCGCCTCCTGCTGCGCGACCAGTGAGCTGGCGTAGTTGCCACCGGTCTTGGCGGCGCCCATGCCGCCGCGTCCGGCGCGCGTGTAGTCCTCGCTCAGCCAGAGGGTGACCGGCTTGACGCCGCCCTTGAAGTAGGCGCCGGCCGGGCTCGCGATCACCATGAAGGTGACGTGCTGCGCGGGCCGGACGCCGAGGAACGTCTCGGTCGCGATCATGAACGGCCGGACGTAGAGGCTCTTCTCGCCCTCGCTGCCCGGCACCCAGCGCTGGTCCTGGGTGACCAGGGCGTCGACCGCGGCGACGAAGTCCTCCTCCGGCAGCGCGGGGAACGCGAGCCGCTTCGAGGAGCGCAGCATCCGGCGCGCGTTCTCCTCCGGCCGGAACGTCCACACCGACCCGTCCTCGTGCCGGTAGGCCTTCATCCCCTCGAAGGTCTCCTGCGCGTAGTGGAGCACCGCGGTCGCCGGGTCGAGGGTGAGCGGCCCGTACGGCTCGATCCGGGCGTCGTGCCACCCCCCGTCCGGCGTCCACTCGACCGTGAACATGTGGTCGGTGAAGTGGGTGCCGAAACCGGGGTTGGCGAGGATCTCGGCGAGCCGGGCGTCGTCGACCGGGTGGCCGTTGGCGGTCGTGCTGATCTGCATGGGGTCAACCTATCCGAGGTCGTGACGGTGGATTTCGGCGCTCGGGCGACGCTTGTGGTTTCCCCGCCCGGGCGGGGAAACAGGGGGTTCGTGCGGGTTGTTTACCGTACGAACCCAGAGTTTCCCCGCCTGGGCGGGGAAACCGAAGCGGCCGAGGCAGTCGGGTCAGAGGCGGGAGGCGATGGCGTCGCCGACGTCGGAGGTACGCCGGGACGCCCCCGGTACTCGCTCGGCGAGGTCGGCGAGCACGGCCTCCTCGACGCGGGCGGCGGCGTCGGGGTGGCCGAGGTGGTCCAGGAGGAGGACCGCGGAGAGGATGGCGGCGGTGGGGTCGGCCTTCTGCTGGCCGGCGATGTCGGGGGCCGACCCGTGGACCGGCTCGAACATCGAGGGCGCGGTCCGGTCGGGGTTGATGTTGCCGCTGGCGGCCAGCCCGATGCCACCGGTCACGGCGGCGGCGAGGTCGGTGACGATGTCGCCGAAGAGGTTGTCGGTGACGATCACGTCGAACCGGGCCGGGTCGGTGGACAGGAAGATCATCGCCGCGTCCACGTGCAGGTAGTCGACGGTCACGTCGGGGAACTCCGGCGCGACCTCGGCCACGATCCGGCTCCACACGGCGCCGGCGTGCACCAGCACGTTGGTCTTGTGCACCAGCGTCAGCCGTCGGCGCGGGCGGGCGGCGGCGCGGGTGAAGGCGTCGCGGACGACCCGCTCGACCCCGAACGCGGTGTTCACCGAGACCTCGGTGGCAACCTCGTGAGGGGTCCCGACGCGGAGCGCTCCCCCGTTGCCGGTGTAGGGACCCTCGGTGCCCTCCCGGACCACCACGAAGTCGACCTCGCCCCGGGCCAGCACCTCGTCGGAGAGCGGGGTCCGGACGCCGGGGAAGATCCGCGACGGTCGCAGGTTGACGTAGTGGTCGAGCGCGAAGCGGAGCTTGAGCAGCAGTCCCCGCTCGAGGATCCCGGGCGGCAGGTTCGGGTCACCCGGCTTGCCGCCGACGGCCCCGAGCAGGATCGCGTCGTGCCCGCGCACCTCGTCCAGCACGCTGTCGGGGAGCACTTCACCGGTGGCGAGGTACCGCTCGGCCCCGAGGTCGTAGCGGGTCTGCTCGAAGGTCGCGTCGGGGACGGCGCCGAGGACCTTGAGGGCCTCGTCGGTCACCTCGGGACCGATGCCGTCGCCGCCGATGACCGCGATCCGGTGGGAAGTGCTCATGGAGGGCGAGACTAGTTGTCGTCGGGGCGCTGACCGCCGTTGTCCCGCAGGTCGAGCGAGGCCTGCACGGCCTCGTAGCTGCGCGGGTTGTCCGGGTCGTGGCTGGCCGGACCCCAGTCCGGGTACATCTCGTACATGGCGTGTCTCCTGGGTGTCGAGTGGTCGACTCCGCGGCGGGGACACCCGGGACGTCGGTCGCAGGATCGCTGCGGACGAGGGTGTGCTTCCAGGAGAGTGCGGGTCACGCGTCGTGCTGGCGGTCCCGCCGCGGAGGCAGATCGAAGTGGATCGAGGGGCCGCAACGCCGAACACCGCGGCGAGGTGGCCCGCTCCTCAGGCCTCGCCGCGGCAGTCGATGAGTACGAACACGCTCCGCATGGTGCGACCACGGTACGACGGGGCGGAGCCGCGCGCGACCGGTTTCACCGACCCGTTCGGAATGTGGGACGCGAGTACCGGAATGGGAGACGGCGGCTGACAGACTCCGCCCCATGAGCGCACCCCCCGAGCTGCCCGACGTCGTACGCCGCGCGTTCGACGTGTCCCGCCGCTCCGGCTACGTGTCGTTCTGTCGCAACGAGACCGGCCGGCTGCTGGCGACGCTCGCCGCGACCCGCGCCGGGACGCTGGCGGAGTTCGGCACCGGCACCGGGGTCGGCACGGCCTGGCTGCGCTCGGGGGTCCGCGACGGCGTCCACATCCTCACCGCCGAGCTCGACCCGAAGCTGGCGGGAGCCGCGGCCCAGATCTTCGAGGACGACCCCCGGGTCGAGGTGCGGGCGGCCGACTGGTCGACGCTGACCGACGCCGGCCCGTTCTCCCTGCTCTACCTCGACTCCGGCGACCCCGCCTCGGTCCGGGTCGACGCGGTCGCGGACCTGGTCGAGGAGGGCGGCATCGTCGTCCTGGACGACTTCACACCCTGCGCGGTCTGGCCGCCGATCAGCTACGGCCGGGTCGACACGCTCCGCGAGGAGTGGCTGACCGACGACCGGTTCACCACGGTCGAGGTGATGGTCGCCTCGGACGCGTCCACCCTCATCGCGACGAAGCGCTGACCGCCGCCCGCACCCGACGGCGCGCGCGCCACGACCAGCGACGCCACGACCGGCGCACCCGCGTGCGCCACGACAGGTCCAGGCGTACGTCGCGCAGCGTGGCCGGCCGCAGCTCGGCGGCCTGGCCGAGGTAGAGCTCGGCACAGGCGAGGGCGTCGCCGAGCGCGTCGTGGGGCCGGCCGGCCGGCATCCCGAACCGGTCACGGGCCACCCACAGCCGCAACCCGCCCGCCGGCCACTCGGCCGGGGCATCGGCCCGGATCAACCTCTTCTGGAGCGCGAGCGTGCAGACCACGGTCACGGGAGGCGGCCGCTCCCCCACCTCCCGGAAGGCGGCGCGCACGAAACCGAGGTCGAAGGTCGCGTGGTGCGCCAGCAGCGCCCGGCCCGCGAGGGCCTCGCGGAGCTCGGCGAGGACCAGCGGCAGCGGCGTCCCGACGGCGAGGTCGTCGCGCGTGAGGCCGTGGATGTCGGCCGCCTCCACCCCCGGGTCGTCGCCGAGCACGACGTGCCGGCGAGCGCCGGCGAGGTCGATCCGGTCACCGTCGACGGGCACCCAGCCGATCGAGACGATCCGGTCGCGACCGGCGACCAGCCCGGTGGTCTCGACGTCGAGGGCCAGCAGCCGCAGTCCGGACGCCGGGACCGGACGCACCACCAGCAGGGCGTCGTCCACCACCGTGCCGTCCTCGGAGACGGAGCCGGAGCGGACCGTGACGACGTCGTCGGCGACCGCCACCCGGCAGCCCCGCGGCCGGAACGTCAGGGCCAACCCGTCCGGCGCCGCCGTGACGCCACGGGAGGCGAGGAACCCCCGGAGGTCGTCGAGCTCGGGCTGGAGCGGCATGGGCCCATCCTGCCCGCGGGGTCAGACAGGTCGGGGACGCTCACCGACGGGGACGGTCCAGGCGGGGAGCATCAGCTGGGCCAGCGGCCCGATCGCGATGGCGTAGACGACCGTTCCGAGGCCCAGGGCGCCGCCGAGCAGGAGCCCGATCACGACCACGGTGACCTCGAGCCCGGTGCGGATGAGCCGCAGCGAGCCGCCGGTACGCCGGGCCAGCCCGGTCATCAGTCCGTCGCGCGGGCCACGGCCGAACTGGGCGCCGATGTACATCGCGGTGGCCAACCCGTTCAGCACCACGCCCCCGACCATCAGCACCGTGCGCAGCACGAGGCTGTCGGGCGCGTCGAGGAGCGCGAGCGTGGCGTCCGCGGCGATCCCCACCACGATCGCGTTGGAGATCGTCCCGAGTCCGGGGACCTCGCGCAGCGGGATCCAGAGCAGCAGGACGAGGAAGCTGAACAGCACGACGGCCTGGCCGAGCGAGATCGGGACGTGCCGGATGAAGCCGGAGTGCAGCACGTCCCACGGCGCCAGCCCGAGCTCCCCGCGCACCATGAACGCCAGCGAGACGCCGTACAGGACGAGCCCGGCGTACAGCTGGGTCAGCCGGCGGGGCAGGCGACCGGCCCGCAGCTGGGCGACCGGACCGAGGTCGGTGAGGTTCACACGGGCTCAGACCAGGCTGACGGCGCGCACGGCGATGGCGTCGATCGCGCCCTCGATCTCGGCGAGGGTCTCGGCCGGGATGGCGGAGTCGACCGAGAGGGCCACCAGGGCGGAGCCACCCTTGGCGGCGCGCGACACCTGCATGCCGGCGATGTTGACCTGGGCGTCGCCGAGGATGCCACCGACGGTGCCGACCATGCCCGGCCGGTCCTCGTAGGTGAGGAAGGCGAGGTGGTCGGTCGGCTCGAGGTCGACGTCGAAGCCGTTGACCTCGACCAGCCGCTCGCGCTGCGCGATCCCGACCAGGGTGCCGCTCACCGAGATCTGCTGGCCGTCGGCGAGGGTGCCGCGGACGGTGATCACGTTGCGGTGGTCGGGGCTCTCGGACTCGGTCACGAGCCGGACCGCGGTGCCGCGCTCGGCGGCCAGCAGCGGCGCGTTCACGTAGGAGACGGCGTCCTCGACGATGTCGGTGAAGACGCCCTTGAGCGCCGCGAGCTCGAGCACCTTGACGTCGTACTCGGTGATCTCGCCACGCACCTCCACGTCGATCTGCTGCGCGACCTCGCCGGCCAGGCCGGTGAAGATCCGGCCGAGCTTCTCGGTGAGAGGGATGCCGGGGCGCACGTCCTCGGCGATCACGCCGCCCTGGACGTTGACGGCGTCGGGCACGAGCTCGCCGGACAGCGCGAGCCGGACCGACTTGGCGACGGCGATGCCGGCCTTCTCCTGGGCCTCGTCGGTCGAGGCGCCGAGGTGGGGCGTGGCGACGACGTTCTCGAGCTCGAAGAGCGGGCTGTCCGTGCACGGCTCGGAGGCGAAGACGTCGAGGCCGGCGGCCGCGATCCGTCCGGTCTTGAGCGCGTCGTAGAGGGCTGCCTCGTCGACGATGCCGCCGCGGGCGGCGTTGACGAGCACCAGCTGCGGCTTCGCGCGGGCCAGCTCGTCGGCGCCGATCAGGCCGACGGTCTCGGGGGTCTTGGGGAGGTGGACGCTCATGAAGTCGGCCTCCGTGAGGAGTGTGTCGAGGTCGACCAGCCGGACACCCATCTGCGCGGCGCGGCCGGCCTGGACGTAGGGGTCGTAGGCGATGACGTTCATGCCGAAGGCGCTGAGCCGCTGCGCGACGAGGACGCCGATCCGGCCGAGCCCGACGATGCCGACGGTCTTCTCGTAGAGCTCGATGCCGGTGTAGCGCGAGCGCTTCCACTCCCCGTTGCGGAGGGCGGCGTGGGCCGGGCTGACGTGGCGGGCGGCGGCGAGCATGAGCGCGACGGCGAGCTCGGCGGCGCTGACGATGTTGGAGGTCGGCGCGTTGACGACCATGACGCCCGACTGGGTCGCGGCCTTGACGTCGACGTTGTCGAGGCCGACACCCGCACGGGCGATGACGGTGAGCCTCGTGGCCGCCGCGAGCGCCTCGGCGTCCACCTTGGTCGCGGAGCGGACCAGGATCGCGTCGACGTCGGCGATGGCCGGCAGCAGCTCGGCGCGGTCGGCACCGTTGCAGTGCCGGATCTCGAAGTCGGGTCCGAGCGCGTCCACGGTGGCGGGGCTGAGCTCTTCGGCGATGAGTACGACGGGCTTGGTCACAGCGGGGTCCTCTGGGTCCGGAGACGGTCAGGTGGAGGTCGCACGACGCTGTGCACCGGCCAGCCTACAGCGCAGCACGGGGCGGTTCGCATCGGCGTTCGCGGGTCAGACCGCGCAGCCGTCAGGCCCGCAGGCGTCCGCGTCGGCCGCGCCCGGCACGACCTGGAGCACCGGGTGGGAGGCGTCCCACGCCTGCTGCAGGACCTGGGCGAAGACCTCGGCCGGCTGGGCGCCGGAGACGCCGTAGGCACGGTCGACCACGAAGAAGGGCACGCCGGTGGCGCCGTACGCCGCGGCCTGGCGCTGGTCGGCGGTCACCGCCGCGTCGTACTCCTGCGACGCGAGCACCTCGGCGACCCGGTCGGCGTCCAGACCGGTGACGAGCGCGACGCGGGTGAGGACGGCGTGGTCGGTCGGGCTCTCGCCGCGCTCGAAGTACGCCGCGAGCAGCTCCTCCTTCAGCCGGCCCTGGAGGGCGGACCCGCCCTGCTCGTGCGCGAGGTGCAACAGCCGGTGCGCGTCGCGGGTGGAACCGCGGAGGGCGTCCCCGTTGCGGAAGGTCAGGCCCTCCTCGGCCGCGATTCCCGCGACCCGCGCCTGCATCTGCTCACCCGCGGCCCGTCCGCCGCCGTACTTCGCGCCGAGGTGGTCCACGACCGAGACGGTCGGCTCGGTCGGCGCGGTGGGGTCGAGCTCGAAGGAGCGCCACACCACCTCGACCTCGTCGGCGTGCGGGAAGTCGGCCAGGGCGGTCTCGAGGCGGCGCTTCCCGATGTAGCACCACGGGCACACGACGTCGGACCAGATCTCGATCTGCATGCCGGGTGAACAGCCCGGGGCTGTCGGCTGTTCCGGGCATGATGCGCTCATGGGTGTGATGGACGACGCGGAGCGGTTCGAGCCGGCGAGCCTGGCCGCGTGGTCTGCCTGGCTGGCCGAGCACCACTCCGCGACGCCGGGCGTCTGGCTGGTGACCCACAAGGCCTCGACCGGGCTGGCGGCGTTCGACTACGAGGCGGCGATCGTCGAGGCGCTGCGCTGGGGCTGGGTCGACTCGACGCAGCGCACGGTCGACGACCAGCGCACGATGATGTGGTACGCCCCGCGCCGGCCCGGCAGCGTCTGGACCCGCAACAACAAGCAGCGCGTGGCCGGGCTGGAGGAGGTCGGGCGGATGCAGCCGGCCGGCGCTGCCGCCGTGGAGGCGGCGAGGGCCAGCGGGATGTGGACCCTGATGGACGACGTCGAGGACCTCGTCGTCCCGGCCGACCTCGCCGCGGCCCTCGACACCCGGCCCGGCGCACGCGAGCAGTGGGACGCGTTCCCGCCGTCCGCGCGCAAGCAGGCGCTCGCCTGGATCGTCGTCGCCAAGCGGGCCGAGACCCGCGCTGCCCGGGTGATCGAGGTGGCGGAGAAGTCGGCGCACGGCGAGCGGCCGCGGGCCTGACTCCCCGGTCAGCCCGGTCAGCCCAGGGTCAGCCGACCGCGCCGGCCTCCTGCCGGGCGATGGTGCCGCGCCGCGCGAGGAACGTGACCACGAACCCGATCAGGAGCGCGGCCAGCACCCCGAGGTTGGCGAAGGCCCAGGTGCCGTCCTTGCCCCCGAGCCCGAGCGGACCGAGCAGGTAGCCCTGCCAGTTGTTCCAGGACGCGTCCGCGGAGAACAGGTTGACGACCAGTCCCCAGCCCACGACGGACCCGACGGCGAGGGTGCCGAGCGAGATGACGTCGGCCGCGCCGTACCGGCCCCCGGCGTCGAACAGGGCGGCCTCGTCGTAGTCACGGCGCCGGGTCAGGATGTCGGCGATCATGATCCCCGCCCAGGCAGCCAGGGGTACGCCGAGCGTGATCAGGAAGCTCTGGAACGGCCCGAGGAAGCTCTCGGCGAAGAACACGACGTAGATCGTGCCGGCGGTCAGGATGACGCCGTCGACGAACGCCGCGGTCGGGCGCGGGATCCGCACCCCGAGCGAGAGCAGGGTCAGGCCCGAGGAGTAGATGCCGAGCACGGCCCCGCTCACCAGGGAGAGGATCGCCGCCAGCAGGAACGGCACGAGGAACCAGTCGGGCAGCAGCGTCGAGAGCGTGCCGATCGGGTCGGCCGCGATGCCGTCGAGCAGCGCCGGCGACGAGCTGGCCAGGGCCAGCCCGAAGACGACGAGCAGGCACGGCGCGAGCGCCCCGCCGAGGGTGTTCCACCCGACGATCGAGGCGTTGGAGGCGCGGCGCGACTGGTAGCGCGACCAGTCCGCCGCGATGTTGATCCAGCCGAGGCCGAAGCCGGTCATCACCATCACCAGCGCCCCGATCACCGCCTGGCCGGGACCGGCCGGGGTGGCGGTCACGGCGTCCCAGGAGATGTCGTCGAAGGTGAGGACGACGTAGAGGACCGTCGCGATGCCGGTCAGCCAGGTGAGGACCGACTGCATCCGCATGATGACGTGGTAGCCCGCCACGCTGGCGGCGACGATCATCGCCGCCACGACGACGGTGGCGATGACCTGGGTGGTGGTGCCCGACGCCCAGCCGAGCCGGTCGAAGACGGTCGTCGTCGCGAGCACGGCCAGGATGGCGAGGAAGGTCTCCCAGCCGATCGAGACCAGCCAGGAGATGACGCCCGGCACCTTCTGCCCGGTGACGCCGAAGGCCGCCCGGCTGAGCACCATCGTGGGTGCGGAGCCGCGCTTGCCGGCGATCGCGATGACGCCGCACAGGGCGAAGGAGACGACGATCCCGACCAGGGCGACCAGCACGCCCTGCCAGAACGAGATGCCGAAGTAGAGGATGAAGCCGGCGTAGCTCATCCCGAAGACGCTCACGTTGGCCGCGAACCACGGCCAGAAGAGGTCGGCCGGACGCGCGGTCCGTGCCGCCTCGTCGATGATCTCGATACCGGTCGTCTCGACGCCGAGGCGACGGGTCTCGTCCAGGGTGCTCATGCCCAGGATCGTCTCACTGGATCTCACCCGCGCCGCGGAGCCTCGGCAGGAGACTGGTACCAGACGTAGGGACGCGGGTCGTCGGATAAGGCGAGGTGGAGCCTCCTCAGGCCACATCGGTCGAGGGCCGCACACGACGACCGCTCCCCCGCGGGTCCAGCGGACACCGTCATGGCACCACGGCGACACCCGGTCAGACCAGGGCAGCGACGAGCGCGCTCATCGAGCGTGCCGTGCGCTCGGCTGCGGCGACCACCTCGGAGGGGTCGATGCCCGTACCACCGCCGCTGGACGCCGGCGCGTCGCGACCGCCCTCGATCGCGGTGACGACGGAGAGGCCCAGCAGCTCGAGGCCGGACTCGCGGGCGGCGATCGCCTCCGGCACCGTGGACATCCCGACCACGTCGGCACCGAGCGCACGCAGCCAGTCGGCCTCGGCCGGAGTGTTGTAGTGCGGCCCCCGCAGCTGGGCGTACGTCGCCTCCGCCAGCGTCGGGTCGAGCGCCCGGGCCCGGGCCCGCATCCGCGGCGACCAGGCGTCGGTCAGGTCCACGAACCGGGCTCCTTCGACCGGGCTGGTCGCGGTCAGGTTGAGGTGGTCACCCACCAGCAGCGGGCGGCCGATCTCCCACGCGTCGTACCGGAGGCTGCCGTTGGCGTTGGTGAGCACGAGCCGCTCGGCCCCGAGGGCAGCGAGGGTCCGGACCCCGTGCACGACGGGCCGGACACCGTGGCCCTCGTAGAGGTGGGTGCGGCCCGAGAGGACGAGCACGCGGCGCCCGCCGACGTCGTAGCGGAGCGCCTCGCCGCGGTGCCCCTCCGCGACGGGCGCGACGAAGCCGGGCACCTCCGCGGTGCGGCAGCGAGCCAGCGGCTCGCCCCAGCCCTCGACCAGCGGCCCCCACCCCGAGCCGAGGACCACGCCCGAGTCCACGGCGTCGAGGTCGAGCCGCTCGCGCAGCCAGGCGGCCGCCTCCGCGGCGGCGAGGAACGGGTCCACGTCCGCGATTGAACCAGTCCGACCCCGAGACCCGTCTCAGGGTCGGGCCGGGACGGGGTCAGGGTGGCGTGGGGTGCCGTCCCCGATGTGGTCGAGGGCTCCGCGCCGCGAGGCTCCTCGTCATGATCACCGTTGACCACCTGTCCAAGACCTATCGCGGGACCGTCGCCGTCGACGACGTCTCGTTCACCGCCCGACCCGGCCGCGTCACCGGCTTCCTCGGCCCCAACGGGGCCGGCAAGTCCACGACGATGCGGATCATGGTCGGCCTGACCCCGGCGACCGCCGGCACCGTCGACGTGCTCGGCGGCCGGTACGCCGACCTGCCCAACCCGGGCCGCGAGGTCGGCGTCCTGCTCGACGCCTCCGCCCAGCACGCGGGCCGCACCGGCCGCGAGATCCTCACGGTCGCCGCCCGCACCATGGGGCTCCCGGCCAGCCGGGTCCCGGAGATGCTGCGCCGGGTGTCGCTCACCGAGAAGGAGGCGGACCGCCGGGTCCGCAACTACTCCCTCGGCATGCGGCAGCGACTCGGCATCGCCACCGCCCTCATCGGCGACCCCGGCGTGCTGATCCTCGACGAGCCCGCCAACGGCCTCGACCCGGCCGGCATCCGCTGGATGCGCGACCTGCTGCGGGAGTACGCCGACGACGGCGGCACCGTGCTGCTGTCCTCCCACCTGCTGCACGAGATCGAGGTCGTCGCCGACGACCTCGTGCTGATCGGGAACGGGCGGATCGTCGCCCAGGGCACCAAGCAGGAGCTGCTGTCGGCGGCCGGCACGGTCGTGTCGTCGTCCGACAACACCCGGCTCGCCGGCGTCCTCGCCGAGGCCGGCACCGGCGCCTCGGTGTCCGGCAGCGGTGCCCTCCACACCGACGCCGATCCCGCCCACGTCGGCCGCCTCGCCCTGGCGGCCGGCATCGCCCTGACCGAGCTGCGCTCCGCGGACAGCGCCGGTCTGGAGGAGATGTTCCTCGAGCTCACCGCGGAGTCCCAGCGAGAAGGAGCAGCAGCATGACCACCCTCACCACCGACCGTCCCGCGGTCGCACCCCGTACCCGCCGGGCCCTCCCCGCGATCCCGATGACGCGGGTGATCTCCGTCGAGCTGCGCAAGATGTTCGACACCCGCTCGGGCTTCTGGCTGATGGCCAGCATCGGCATCCTCGCCGTGGTCGCCACCGGCGCGACCATCCTGTTCGCACCCGACAGCGAGCAGACCTACGAGTCATTCGCCGCCGCGATCGGCTTCCCGATGGCCGTCGTGCTCCCGATGGTCGCGATCCTCTCGGTGACCAGCGAGTGGAGCCAGCGCAGCGGCCTCACCACGTTCACCCTGGTCCCGAGCCGGGGCACGGTGATCGCGGCCAAGGCGGTCTGCGCGGTCGGCGTCGGCGTCGTGTCGATGTTCGTCGCGCTGGGCATCGGCGCCCTCGGCAACATCGTCGGCACGGCGATCTCCGGAGCCCCCACCGTCTGGGACGTGGGGGTCACCGAGTTCCTCACCATCGTGCTCGGGACCGTGCTCGGCATGGGCGTCGGCTTCATGCTCGGCGTCGTCATCCGCAACTCCCCCGGCGCCATCGTCGGCTACTTCGTCTACTCGCTGGTGCTGCCCACCGTCTTCGCCATGCTGGCGGCGTTCCAGGACTGGTTCCGCGACCTGCAGCCCTGGGTGGACTTCAACTTCGCCCAGACCCGGCTGTACGACGGCGACCTGACCGGCGAGATGTGGGCCCAGCTCGGTGTCTCGTCCCTCCCCTGGCTGGTCCTCCCCCTCGCCGTCGGCCTCTGGGCGCTGGCGCGGTCCGAGGTGAAGTAGGGTCCCGCTCCCGTCCCGATCCCGCTCCCGATAGTCCGTGACGGAAATGTCGTCTCCACACCGTGGGGACGACATTTCCGTCACGGACTATCGATCCCTCGCCCACTCACCAGCCCGCGCCGAAGCAGGTGAGGGGGAGGCCGTCGGGCGGGGCGAGGGAGGCGAGGACGTCGGCGGGGGCGGCGCCGGCGGCGAGGCCGGCGTGGAGGGCGGGGAGGGTGGCGGCGGCCAGGTCGTCGGAGAGGGCGGCCGGGGCGGCCACCACGCAGCGCACGCCCGCGTGCAGCCAGGCGGCGGTCATGCCGAGCAGCTCCTCGGCGCCGCGGACGGTGGAGCGGCCGAGCTCGCAGGCCGAGAGCACGACGAGTGCGGGCAGCCGGGGCAGGAGCTCGACGTCGTAGCCGAACCAGGTGCCGTCGGCGAGCTCGAGGCCCGAGAACAACGGTTGCTCGTCGGCGTGGCGGCCGTGCGCGGCGACGTGGAGGACGTCGACGTCCGCCGTGAGGGTCGCGACCGCCCCAGCCGTGGCCGTGCCGGCCGTGAGCGAGGTGGCCCGGTCGCCCCAGGCGGCGGCACAACCGGCGACCTCCTCTGCGGCCCGGGGGACGTCGGGACCGGCGACCAGCCCGGCCCGCGCGAACGTGGTCGGCACCGGTGCCCCCGCCCACATGGACGCCGAGCGGGCCACGGTCACCGGTCGGCCGACCAGCCCCGGCAGCATCGACCACGGGACGCCGGCCAGCCGACCGCAGGGCACCACGACCAGCCGGCCCTGCCCCAGGTCGTCGGCGAGCGGGACGACGAGCTCCGCGGCCAGCGCGGAGAGCCGGACGGCGAGCCCGGCCCGGATCCCCGCCAGCAACGTCTCGGGCAGGCCGCTGCTGGCGGCGAGGTCGAGATCGGCGGCCAGCCCCGGCAGCCGGGCATCGACCGCGCCGAGGGAGCCGAGCCGGTGCATCCGCTGCACTCCCGGGCCGACGACGAACGCGTGCAGCACACCGTCGGCCACGAGGTAGCTGACCAGCGTGTCGTCGCCCAGCCGGTCCCGGACCTGCTCCAGCGGCAGCGGCTCGAGGACGGTGCCGGCGCCGGGCCGGTACCAGGAGTCCTCGCGGACCCGAGCCCGCAACCGGTCCTCCTCCGCCGCGTCGGCGTCGGGGGGCAGGGTGCGCAGCGCCGAGAGCCGGCCGGCGGCGCCCTCGTCGGCCGGCAGCCGCACGGGTGGCACCCGGGCCACCAGCGCCCGGGCCCGCTCCGACCACTCGTGCACCACGTCGGGCCGGCCGTCGGCGACGGCCTGCTGGAGCCCGAGCCGGGCCAGCGCCTGCCCGTGTCCGACCAGCGAGCTCTGGAGCTCCAGGCTGCCGAAGGAGGACTGCCAGCCGTGCAGGTCGGCGAGCCCGCTGCGCACCAGCGAGAACGACGACGCGCGCCGACCCTCGCGCCACGCGGCCCGGGCCTGCACCTCCTGCCGGAGGAGACGTACGCCGAGCGGCTCGTCGCCCGGAGGAGCGGGAGGTGGTGCCGCGACCGGCTCCGCCCCCGACGTGCGCTCGGAGGCGAGCGCGAGGTGCAGCAGGACGTCGGTCCGCTCGACCATCGAGTGGTCGCCCAGCCGGTCGGCGAGGTCGGTGCCCTGACGACGGGCCCGGTCCCACCAGGTCGTCGCGCGCAGCGGCCGGGCGACCCGGCGTCGTACGTCCGCGGTGAAGGCGAGGGCCTCGGCCCGCAGCGCCCACGAGGTGCTGCCCCGCGACTCGAACAGCCGCACCGCCCGGCGGGCGGCGAGCGCCGCCGCGGCCGGGTCGACGAGCAGCAGCGCGCGGGCGCGCACGACCAGGGCCTCGCCCTGGAACTGGCGGAGCCGACGGCGGCCGTAGGTGGTCACCGCGTGGTCGAGCAGGTCAGCGGCCGCGAGCGGCATCCCCGCCGCGACCAGCACCTCGGCCTTGTCGACGGCGCCCACTGCCTCCGAGACCGGCGAGAGCGGGGCCAGCACCGGCGCCGCCTCGTCCATCAGCCGCAGGGCCGCCACCAGGTCACCGCGCAGCAGCTCGACGTACCCGAGGTTGTGGGTGGCCATCGCCTGCTCGACCGCGATCGTGCTCCGGGTGCGGGCCGCGGCGAAGTCCGCGGCGGCCCGCGGGGCGTCGGCGCGCTGGAGGTGGATGTTGCCCCGGTTGAGGTGCAGCCGGCCGAGCAGGTCGGGGTCGCCCTCCACGAGCGGAAGCGCCGCCTCGAACTCCGTCAGCGCCTCGGCCGTCGCGCCGCGGCGCATCAGGAGCAGCCCGAGCTGGGAGCGGATCGTGCCGCGGACGGTGTCGTCGAGGTCGTCCAGCGCCAACGCCCGCCGGCACAGCGCGATGCCGTCCTCGGGCGAACCACGCTCGGCGGTGGCGTGGGCCAGGGACTGCAGGGCGGTCGCCCGCTGCCGGTCGTCGTCGGCCCGGTCCACGGCGCGCGTGAGCAGCGAGACCGCCAGCGCGTGCCGTCCGGCAGTGCTCGCGTCGCGCCCCCGCGCGCACAGCTCCTCGGCAGTCAGCAATCAGGCCTCCGGCGCCCCCGGCGGCAGGGACCGCTCCCGGGCGTCGCGGAGCAACCCGACCAGGTCGTCGGCCGCCGTGCCGACGACGGGCAGGACGCCCACCTCGGCGTCGAGCAGCGCCTGGGCGATCCGGCCCGCCTGCACCGGTGCCGCGAACGACGTGCCGCTCCACAGTGCGAAGCCGCCCACCGACGCCGGGTCGGAGCCTGCGTGGGCGGCCGCCGCGCGGCGCCGGTAGTTGTCGGGGTCGATCGCCTCGCGCCGCCAGCCGTACGCCGAGGTGCGGGCGCTCGGCTCGAGGCCGCCCTGGAACGGTGGCATCGTGCTGAGCACCGCCGCCCCGGGCACGTAGCAGGTGACCCAGTCGCCGGTGTTGCTGAAGAGGGCGACCGAGTCGAGGTTCGGGTTGAGCGCGCCGACCGAGGTCACCGGCACCCGGGCGGGATCGTCGGCCACCGGGCCGGTGCCGGTCGACCACGGGGCGAACGCGGCCGGGAACTGCGGCCGGGCGATCCCGTCGTTGCCGGCGGAGACGACGACGGCGCAGCCGTTCTCGCCGAGGATCCGCAGCAGGTCGAGCATGGTGGAGTCGAAGAGCGCGTCGTCCTCCGGCGTCTCGTGGTAGTACCCCATCGAGAGCGTGAGCACGTCGAGCCGCAGCCCGTTCGGGTTGCCGTCGCCGTCGACCTCGCCGGCCGCATCGCGGCGGACGAGCTCCGCGATCCCGGTCAGCGCCAGCACCAGGTCGCTCTCGACGATCGGGCCCTCCGAGGGCACGATCCGCCAGCTGAACAGGTCGGCGTCGGGGCAGGCCTGGTGCACCAGCCCGGCGATGAAGGTGCCGTGGCCGGACAGGCCGTCGAGGACGCCGTCCAGCGGACCCACCCAGTCGCCGCCGAGCTCGGGCTGCGGTGGGTCCGCCGCGGCCGCATGGCCCACGGCGTCGCCGTCGAGCGGCACGTCCCGGGTCACCACGTCGTCGAGCCACGGGTGGCTGCCGCAGCCGGTGTCGAGGATGCCCACGGCCGGTCGTCGACCGGGCACGTCGTCGTCGCAGCGCCGGGTCGGCGGGGCGCCGGTCCACGCGACCGGCTGCCGTCCGCCGTCGACGCTGCCGTAGCCGGAGGCGGGGTTCGAGGCGTGGTACGGGTTGGACGCGTGGTACGGGTTCGAGGCGTGGTACGGCGACGCCGACAGCCCGACCAGCCCCGTGAGCAGGTGGTCGAGGCCGACGCCCGCGAGGGCCTGGTTGCCGAGCAGGAGCCGGGCCTGCTGGAGCAGCCGCCAGGCATCGGGCGTCAGCGGAAGGGGGGTCGGCCGCTCGGGCTCGGTCGGCTGGCCGTGCTCGGCCGGACCCTCCCCCTCGGGCGCGCGGACCACGATCTCGTAGCGGGTCAGCCCGACCACTCTCTTGTCACGGAGCGTCTGCCGCAGCGGGTAGCCGCCGTCGAACACCAGGGTCCACCCGAAGCCGCGGGCGACCTCCTCGTCGAGCCACTCCACGAGCGGGAGGACGCTGCCGTCGCGGCGTCGGACCCCGCGCTGCGTGGCGTCGACGTTGACCAGCAGCCGGTGCGCGACGTACACGGTCGGCCGCGGCACCACCGGTCCGTTGCCCGTGCCGCGGTCGGGAAGGCTGACGGCGGTCTCGGGGTCGAGGGTGCGACCGCCGGTGCCGCGCAGGCTGTCCGGCGCGGGCAGCAGCGGCTCGCGCTCGACCACGAGGTCGGGTCGGGCGGCGGTGCGGGGTGGCTCCATGGCAGTCCTCCCGGACGGTCAGAGGTCGAAGTCAGAGGTCGAAGGGGGTGGTGCCGAGCAGCCGCCCCTCGGCGGTCGGTGCCGGTGGTACGGCGGCGACGACCAGCCGGGTCTCCCCGCGCCGCAGCGTCGGGAACTCGAACCGGCCGGGCGCGGCGAGGACGGCCTCGGTGTGCCGGCGTCCCTGGACGGCGGTGACGGTGAAGCCGGTGTCGGGCGTGAGCCAGCCGTCGACCCGGCACTGGTCCGCGCCGATCGGGGTGACCCGCAGCAGCAGCTGGAGGTCGTCACCGGCCGCGAACTGGAGCGTGAGCGCCCCACCGCCGGCCCGGGTCCCGGCCAGCTCCTCGCTGCGCTCGAGGAGCACGAGCAGCTCCAGCTCCAGGTCGAGTCCGTCGAGCTCGTCGAGACCGGTCGGCTCGAGCCCGGTGTGCACGGTGTGCAGCGCCCGCTCCACCAGGCCGGTGGGCGGCGGGTCGTGGGCGGTCCAGGCCTCGGCCAGCCGGTCGAGGAGCGGGTCGCGGTCGGGGGTCGTCCCGGTCATGGTGTGGGCCTCTCGTCGAGCAGGGTGCGCAGCTTGCGCAGGCACCGCATCCGGGTGGGTCCGATGCTGCCCACGGGCATCTGGAGGTCCTCGGCGATCGCGGCGTAGTCGGGGCGGTCGGCGAAGGCGACGATCCGCAGCAGCAGCTGGCAGCGCGGGTCGAGCTCCCCGACGGCCGACCAGAGCCGGTCGTCCTCGTCGTGGGCGACGGCCTCGGCCTCGGCCGAACGCTGACGGGGTCCGAGCCGATCGAGCGAGTCGTCCTCGACGAGGGTGTCGCGGGTGCCGGTCCTCGACACCCGCCACGCCTCCCGGCGGGCGGCCGTCGTGAGCCAGGCGCCGACCGACTGGGCGTCGCGCAACCGGCTGCCGGAGCGGACGAAGGACGCCCAGGTCGTCTGGACGACGTCCTCGGCCGCCTCCTCGGTGAGGGAGCAGGCCCGCGCCACGTGCCAGAGCACCGGCGTCATCAGGCGCACCAGGTCGTCCAGCCCGGACTGGTCGCCGTCGAGCCAGCGGGAGCAGAAGTCGGCCGCACGGTCCCAGGTCGAGGCAGCGGGCGGCCCGGACGTCGGCGTCCGGGTCGTCCCGGTCGCGGTCGTCGGTGCTGCCGGTGCTGCCGGCTCCTGGATGGCCATGCGGTCCTCGAGTACCACGGTCATGCTGTTGAGGAGGCAGCCCTCGTCGTCCTGATACCTCCCCGACGACGCCGGATGCGTCGTCGCCCGCGGCTCACTCTAGTGCCGGGCGAGCGGCCGGGACAGGGCGAGCGAAGTGCGACGTACGCCGGTGTATCAGGGCCCGACCGGGCCCCTCCTGAGCGTTCGAGCCGCCGGCACGGGAGCCGGGCGGCCGACTACAGGGGGAACCATGAACATCCGACTCATCGCCGCCACCGCCTCGGTGCTCGCGGCCGGCACGCTCGCCGTCGTCACCACGCCGAGCACGGGCCAGGCCGCCGCCGACCGGGACGGGTCGCCGGTCCAGGTCCAGGGGGAGCCGCGGATCCGCTCTGCCGAGGCCGAGCGCCGCACCGCCACCGACGACTGCACGGGCGGGGTCCAGAAGAAGGCCTTCACCGGCGGCAACAGCTGACTGGTTCAGCACGACCGGCTCGGACGTCGTGCCGGGCAGCACCTTCCAGTTCTACGGGCCCGGCTCCGGCAAGGACACCGTCTTCGTCGACCTGACCGCCTTCGACGTCTACGCCGAGTCCGGGGAGTCCGGACGCGCGCGGGTCACCCTCGACGGGGTCGACCTGGCCCCGTCCGACGCCAGCTACGAGTACTTCGACAGCGGCGACAACTACCGCTCGATCGCCGGCCAGTACTGCGCCAAGGTCGGCGCCGGGCTGCACAAGGTGCGGATCCGGCTCGAGTCGACCAACGGGGCGAGCGTCTACCTGTACAACCCGATGCTCCACGTCGAGGTCGCCGACTGAGGGGCTGACTGACCAGGTCGCGCCTCACCGGGGGGCGGGCGCGACCGGGGGCACGGTGGGGGGACCGTGCCCACGGGGCCCGGGCCGACCGCGATCAGCGGTCGGTCCGGGCCACCACTTCGCCGTGGTGGAGCGAGATCCAGCCGTCGGGGTCGGCGGCCCAGGACCGCCAGGCGCCGGCGATCTCCTCCAGGTCGGCCGCCGTCGCCCGGCCCTCCGCCAGCAGCTGGCGGGCGAGGTCGGAGTGGAGGATCCGGTCGGCCCACATGCCGCCCCACCAGGCGCGCTGCTCGTCGTTCGCGAAGCACCAGGTGGACGACGACGCGGTGACGTCCGACAGTCCCGCCGCGTGTGCCCAGGCGACCAGCCGCCGACCCGCCTGCGGCTCACCGCCGTTCGCACGGGCCGCGGCGTCGTAGAGCTCGAGCCAGCGGTCGAGCAGCGGCAGCTCGGGGTACCACGCGAACGACGCGTAGTCGCTGTCCCGGGCCGCCACCAGCCGGCGGGAGACCCGGGCCATCTCGCGCAGGGCCGTGACCGGGTCGGCGACGTGCTGGAGCACCTGGTGGGCGTGCACGACGTCGAAGGACCCGTCGGCGAGGTCGAGGCCGTGGACGTCGCCCACCACCGTCGTCGCGTTGCGGATCCCGCGTCGGTCGAGCTCCGCGGCCGTCAACGCCGCGGCCTCCTCGGTGGCCTCGAGGGCCACCACCTCCCCCACCAGATCGGCGAGGTCCGCGGTGATGGTGCCCGGACCGGAGCCGACGTCGAGCAGCCGATCGTCCGACCGGAGGTGCGGCAGGAGGTACCCGGCGGAGTCCGTCGCGGTACGACGGCGGTGCGACCGGAGCACGCTCTCGGCGTGCCCGTGGGTGTACCGCCCCACGACGGACCTCCCTCCGGATCTGCCCGCGGTCAGCGGGTGGCGGTGCCCTCGACGTAGTCGGAGTCGTGCGACTTCACCCACGCCATCAGCTTGCGCAGCTCGCGGCCGGTCTGCTCGATGGGGTGGACCTCGCCCTTGGCCCGCAGGTCGCGGAACTCCTGGCCACCGTTGTCCTGGTCGTCGATGAACCGCTTCGCGAACGTGCCGTCCTTGATCTCGGCCAGGATCGTCTGCATGTTCGCCTTCACGTCGGGCGTGATGACGCGCGGGCCGGAGACGTAGTCGCCGTACTCCGCGGTGTCGGAGACCGACCAGCGCTGCTTGGCGATGCCGCCCTCGTACATGAGGTCGACGATCAGCTTCAGCTCGTGGAGGCACTCGAAGTAGGCGACCTCGGGCTGGTAGCCGGCCTCGATCAGGGTCTCGAAGCCGTACATCACCAGCTGGCTGGCGCCACCGCAGAGGACGGCCTGCTCACCGAACAGGTCGGTCTCGGTCTCCTCCGCGAACGTGGTCCTGATCCCGCCGGCGCGCAGGCCGCCGATCGCCTTGGCGTAGGAGAGGGCGAGGTCCCAGGTCGAGCCGGACTCGTCCTTCTCGACCGCGACCAGCACGGGCACGCCGCGGCCGTCGACGTACTCACGACGCACGAGGTGGCCGGGGCCCTTCGGGGCGACCATGAAGACGTCGACGCCGGCGGGCGGCTGGATGTAGCCGAACCGGATGTTGAAGCCGTGGCCGAAGACGAGGGTGTCGCCCGGCGCGAGGTGCGGCTCGATCTCGTCGCGGTAGAGGTTCCGCTGGACCTGGTCCGGCGCGAGGATCACGACCAGGTCGGCCTCCTCGACGGCCTCGGCCGGCGTCACGACGCGCAACCCCTCGGCCTCCGCCTTGGCGCGTGAGCGGCTGCCCTCCTGGAGCCCGACGCGGACGTCGACCCCGGAGTCGCGCAACGACAGTGCGTGGGCGTGGCCCTGGCTTCCGTAGCCGATGACAGCGACGTTCTTGCCCTGGATGAGGGCGAGGTCGGCGTCGTCGTCGTAGAACATCTCAGCCACTGGGGGCTCTCCTTCTGTGGGTGGTGTGGGTCTGGGTCCTCCGGGGGTGTCGGGCTCGGGCCCTGGCGGCCCTCGCACCTCAACCTCCGGAGCGGCGGCGGGCGGGGCGGGGATCGGGACCGGGCGCAGGGTGCGCTCGGAGATGGAGCGGGAGCCGCGACCGATCGCGACCATCCCGGACTGCACGAGCTCGCGGATGCCGAACGGCTCCACGACCCGCAGGAAGTCGCCGAGCTTGTCGGCGTTGCCGATCAGCTCGACGGTCACCGCGTCGGGTGCGACGTCGACGACGCGCGCCTTGAACAGCTGGACGGCGTCGAGGACCTGGCCGCGGGTGGTCACGTCGGCCTTCACCTTGACCAGCATCAGCTCGCGATTGATCGAGGCGGAGTCGTCGAGCTCGACGACCTTGATCACCTCGACCAGCTTGTTGAGCTGCTTGGTGACCTGCTCGAGCGGTGAGTCCTCGACGTTGACCACGATCGTCATCCGCGAGACCTCGGGGTGCTCGGTCGGGCCGACGGCCAGGGAGTGGATGTTGTAGCTGCGGCGGCTGAAGAGACCGGCGATCCGGGCGAGCACGCCGGGCTTGTTCTCGACCAGGACGGACAGCGTGTGAATGGTCATGGCAGACCGGCCTTCCACGAGGGAACGGGGTCCCCGCGGCGTTGTTCGGCGGAGGAGCGGAGCGGAGGAGGCGAAGAACGTCGTGGGGTGTTCACAGGTCGTCCTCGTCGAAGTCGGGGGCGAGGTCGCGGGCGTACCTGATCTCGTCGTTGCTGGCGCCGGCGGCGACCATCGGCCAGACCATGGAGTCGCGGTTGACCCGGAAGTCGACGACCACCGGGACGTCGTTGATCTCCATCGCCTTGGTGATCGTGGCGTCGACGTCGTCGGGGCTGTCGCAGGCCAGGCCGACGCAGCCGTAGGCCTCGGCCAGCTTCACGAAGTCGGGGATCCGCTTGGAGTGCAGGTCGGTGTTGGAGTAGCGCTCGCTGTAGAACAGCGTCTGCCACTGCCGCACCATGCCGAGCGACTCGTTGTTGATGATCGCGACCTTGATCGGGATGTCGTTGATCGCGCAGGTGGCGAGCTCCTGGTTGGTCATCTGGAAGCAGCCGTCGCCGTCGATCGCCCACACCGGGGTGTCGGGCCGGCCGACCTTGGCGCCCATGGCCGCCGGGACGGCGTACCCCATGGTGCCGAGGCCGCCGGAGTTGATCCAGGAGTTGGGCAACTCGTAGCCGATGAACTGCGCCGCCCACATCTGGTGCTGACCGACGCCGGCGGCGTACACCGCGTCCGGGCCGACGATCGCGCCGAGCCGCTCGGTGACGTACTGCGGCGCGAGCGAGCCGTCGGTCGGGGCGTCGTAGCCCAGCGCGTACTTCTGCTTCACGCCGGCGAGGAACCCGACCCACGCCTCGTAGTCGCCGGTGTTCCCGGCGTCGGCCTCGGCCTGGAGGGCGACGACGAGGTCGGAGATGACCTCGAGGGCGTCGCCGACGATCGGGACGTCGGCATGCCGGTTCTTGCCGATCTCGGCCGGGTCGATGTCGGCGTGGATCACGCGCGCGCCGGGAGCGAAGGTGTCGAGGTTGCCGGTGACGCGGTCGTCGAAGCGGGCGCCGAGGCTGATGATGAGGTCGCTCTTCTGGAGCCCGGCGACCGCCGCGACGGTGCCGTGCATGCCGGGCATGCCGAGGTGCTGCGGGTGGCTGTCGGGGAAGGCGCCGCGGGCCATCAGGGTGGTGACGACCGGGATCCCGGTGAGTGCGGCGAGCCGGGCCAGCTCGGCGCTGGCGCGGGCACGGATCACGCCGCCGCCGACGTAGAGCACCGGGCGGCGGGACTCCAGGATCAGCCGGGTGGCCTCGCGGATCTGCTTGGAGTGGGGGCGGGTCACCGGGCGGTAGCCGGGCAGCCGCAGCTCGGAGGGCCACCGGTAGTCGGTGATCGCCTGGAGCGCGGACTTCGCGACGTCCACGAGGACCGGACCGGGCCGGCCGGTGCTGGCGATGTGGAACGCCTCGGCGATCGTGCGCGGGATGTCGGCGGGGTCGGTGACGAGGAAGTTGTGCTTGGTCACCGGCATCGTGATGCCGCGGATGTCGGCCTCCTGGAAGGCGTCCGTGCCGATGCTCGCGGCCGCGACCTGACCGGTGATCGCGACCAGCGGGACCGAGTCCATGTGGGCGTCCGCGAGCGGCGTCACCAGGTTGGTGGCCCCGGGACCGCTCGTGGC
The DNA here is from genome assembly GCA_963826015.1 of uncultured Actinomycetota bacterium. Taxonomy (GTDB): domain Bacteria; phylum Actinomycetota; class Actinomycetes; order Propionibacteriales; family Nocardioidaceae; genus Nocardioides. The sequence goes on from CAWGVI010000008.1 coordinate 102,373, forward strand.
CATGCAGACCCCGACCTTGCCGGTGGCGGCGGCATACCCCTGGGCGGCGTGTCCGGCGCCCTGCTCGTGGCGCACGAGGATGTGCCGGATGGAGCTGTCCATGAGGGGGTCGTACGCCGGGAGGATGGCACCGCCGGGGATCCCGAAGATCGTCTCGGTGCCGGCTGCCTCCAGAGACCTGATCAGGCTCTGGGCGCCCGTCATCTCGCTCATCTGGCTGGTTCGTCCTTCGTCTCGGTCGGGCCCAACAAAAAACCCCTCTGCTGCCGGTGGGCAACGAGGGGCGACGCGTCGGTGATCGGCTGGATCAGTCGGCGCGTCCGGTGCGTACAAGAAGCTGCTGCATGCGACCACCGTACGCGCCGGCTCCCCGGGCCGTCAGCCCACTCTCTCACGCGTCCCGAATGTTGGGACGTCGGTCCCAGCAACTGGATGGCTCAGAGCACCGACCGTCCTATCTCGCCGGGGTTGAAGGCGATCTCCCAGCGGAACCCGTCGGGGTCGGCGAAGTAGCCGGAGTAGCCGCCCCACTCGCGGTCGACGGCCTCGCCCACCTCGCTCGCGCCGGCCGCGCGGGCGTCGGCCAGCACCCCGTCGACCCCTCCCGGGTCGGCAGGTTGTGCGCCAGCGTGATCGGGGCCAGGCCGCTCCCCCGGCGTACCGGACCGACCTCCGCCTCGAAGCCCGCGTCGGCCCAGAGCGACAGCACGACCTTCTCGGCGACCTCGAACATCAGCACCTCCCCGTCCGCCTCGAGGGCCGGGGACCACCCCAGGCCGTCGACGTAGAACCGCCGCGTCGCGGCCAGGTCGGCGACGGCGAGGGTGATGAACGAGACGCGCTGCTCCATGCCACCGAGCGTGCCAGAGCAGTCGTGCGGACTACATGCTGGCGTCGTCGAGGCAGAGGATGTTGCCCTCGCTGTCCTTGAACCAGGCGGCACTGCCCACGCCGTCGAGCGTGGCGACGTCGCCCTCCCAGGACACGCCGGGCATCTCGTAGTGCTCGAAGGTCACGCCCCGTGAGGCGAGGTCCGCGACCTCGGCGGCCACGTCACCGACGTGCCACTGGGCGATCGTGTGTCCCGCGAGGCCGGCGAACTCGGTCTCGTAGAGGAAGAAGTAGGTGTCACCCGTCTTGTAGACAAGACCACCGGGGTTCTCGTCGGTCGGGGTGAGACCCAGCTTGTCGGCGTACCACTGCCGCGCCCGGGCGAGATCTCCCGCCGGGATGTTGGCTGTCACGGTGCTGCTGCTCAGCATTGCTGGCTCCCTTTCGGTCAGGGAGTGCCCGAGCCCGCTCCACCTTGCACGGTCGACCTCTGGCGAGGTGTTGTCAACGGGTGGTCGAGGCCGACAACCGGGTGCGCTGTCGACCCTGCTCGTCGAAGTTCTCGGGATCCAGCCACGCGTCGTACGCCGGCCGCAGCGTGCGCCAGTCGTCGTCGGTCATCGCGAACCAGTCGGTGTCGCGGTTGCGGCCGCGATAGACCATCGCGTTCCGGAAGCGGCCCTCGTAGGAGAACCCGAGCCGGCGCGCGGCCGCAGCCGAGGGGGCGTTGTGGGAGTCCAGCTTCCACTCCAGCCGTCGGTAGCCGAGCTCGTCGAAGGCGTACGACGCCAGCAGCACGATCGCCTCGGTCGCCTCGCGCGTGCGCTGGAGGGTGCGGGAGAACAGCACGGCGGCGATCTCCACCGACCCGTTCGCCGGGTCGACCCGGTAGTAGCTCGCGACCCCGGCGGCCCGCCCGGTGGCGGTCGGGACCAGTGCCCAGGTCAGGGTGCTGCTGTCGTGCGCCCAGGTCGCGACGCGCTCCCGCGCGGCGTCGAGGTCGGCGGGAGGGTCGTCGGGTCGGTAGGTCCACAGCGAGGTGTCGTCCGGCCCGCAGAGCGAGTCGAGCAGCCCCTCGGCATGAGCCACGGCGACGGGTTCGAGCGCGACGTACCGGCCCTCGAGCCGGACCCGGCCCGGCGGTGGCCGCGGCGTCCAGTCGACCGGGTCGCCCACCGGCTGGCCGTGCTCGTTGGTGCGGGTCACCACAGCTCCTGGGTGATCTCCCGGACGTCTCCGTCGATCACGACCCGGGCGGTGGCGCCGTTGACGAGCGGCAGGTGGGGCGGCACGTGCCCGATCTCCAGGTCGAGGACCACGGGGAGGTCGAGCATGCCGAGCGCGTCGACGACCGCGTCACGCTGGGTGAAGCCTCCCTCGCTGTCCGGCGCCGGGGTCCGGCCGACCAGGACCGCCACGGCGTGGTCGAACCAGCCGGCGAGCCGCAGCCCGTGGAGGTGGCGGCAGATCGTGAAGGCCTCGTCGTCGCTGGCCTCGACGTAGACGATGAGCGGTCCGTGCTCCTCGCCGAAGGCCCGGACGTCGCCGTACGGCGTCCCCGCGAGCGGGCCGAGCGTCTCGATGCAGCCGCCGACCAGCCGGCCGGTGACGTCGAGCCGGTCGCCCCGCAGCACGGACCAGCGGCCGGCGCCGGTGGGCTTCCACGCCGTCGCCTGCGGGTCCTCCTCGAAGCGCCACCAGTCGGCGACCAGGCCGGACTCGCGCTGGGTCACGGGACCGGTGGACGCGGCGAGCTCCAGCCACGGCACCAGGCCCGCGGGAGCGGCGTACGGGGTGTCGGCGAGGTTGTCGCCGTGGATGGTCGCGAGACCCGAGCGCAGCAGCAGCGGCAGCATCCACGTGGCGGAGTCGGAGTAGCCGACGACCCACGTCGGGTCGGCGGCGGCGATCGCGTCGTAGTCGAGCAGGTCGACCAGGTCGATGGCCGTCACCCCGCCCCAGGGCGGGACCACGGCGCGGATCTCCGGGTCGACCAGCATCGCCGTGAGCTCGGCGGCCCGCGCCTCGCGCAGCGCGCTGACGTGGGCGGACCCGTCCATGCAGTCGCCGACGACGACGCGGTAGCCCTGCCGACGCAACCACGCGACGGCGAAGTCGATCCGGACCGCGGCGCCACCGGTCACCCCGGAGGACGGCGAGGTCACCCCGATCGTGTCGCCGGGCCGGAGCGGGGCCGGGAAGCGCAGGTCCACGGCTCAGGACGTCCGGTGCAGCTCGTCGCGCACGGCCAGCATCCCGGCCTCGACCTCGGTGAAGGAGGTCGAGAGCGGCGAGAGGCCGATCCGGAGACCGCCGGGATCGCGGTAGTCGGGGATCACGTCGCGCTGCCAGAGCCGTTCGGTCACCTCCTGCATCGCCGGGTGGCGCAGCGTCACGTGACCGCCGCGGAGCGCGGGGTCGCGTGGCGAGGCGACCTCGACCCCGTGGTCGGCGAGCAGCTCGTCGGCCAGTCGGACGGCGTACTCCGTGAGCGCGACGGACTTCTCGCGGACCGCTGCCATCCCGGCCTCCTCGATCACCTCGAGCATGTCGCGCACCGGCAGCGTCGAGAGCACCGGCGGGGTCCCGGACTGGAAGCGCCGCACACCCTCGGCCGGCGCGTACGACGGCCCCATCAGGAACGGGTCGCGGGCGCCGATCCAGCCCTGGATCGGCTGGGCCAGCGCTGTCGAGGTGCCGCGAGGCGGCGTAGAGGTACGCCGGCGAGCCCGGCCCGCCGTTGAGGTACTTGTAGGTGCAGCCGACCGCGAGGTCGACCTGCCAGGCGTCCAGCTCGACCGGCACCGAACCGCCGGAGTGGGAGAGGTCCCAGAGCACGAGGGCGCCCGCGTCGTGGGCCAGCGAGGTGATGGCCGCGGCGTCGGCCAGCCAGGCGGACCGGTAGGCCACATGGCTGAGGACGACCAGCGCTGTCTGCTCCCCCACGACGTCGGTCACCTGCTCGGGGCGCACGCCCTCGCTCTGGTCGACGTCGATCCAGCGCAAGGTGAGCCCGCACTCCTCGGCGATCCCGGCCGCGAGGTAGCGGTCGGTCGGGAAGTTGTCCCGGTCGACGACGATCTCGGTGCGTCCCGGCCGGGCCGCGACCGCGGCGCGCATCGCCTTGTAGAGCAGCACGGTGGTGGAGTCGCCGATCGTCACCTGGCCCGGTCCGGCGCCGAGGGCCACCCGGCCGAGCTGGTCGCCGACGGTGAGCGGCAGGTCGAACCACGACTCGTCCCACCCCCGGATCAACCGGCTGCCCCACTCGTCGGTGACGAACCGGGCGAGGCGCTCGCCGGTCACCCGCAACGGGCGGCCGAGGGAGTTGCCGTCGAAGTACACGAGGTCGGTCTCGGCGCCGAGGAAGCGGTCCCGGTACGCCGCCAGCGGATCGGCGGCGTCGAGGTCGCGGGCGTCCGATGTGCTGTGATCGTCCACGCGGTCACTCTGGCAGACAGGGCGTCGCCGGGAACCTCCGGGCGCGGCACGGTGTAGGAGCAGCACGACGACGGACGAGAGCACGACCGACCGGACCGACGTCCGGCTGGCCCAGGCAGGTGACCGGGACGCGTTCGCGCGGCTGGTCGCCCGGCACGGTGCTGCCGCGACCCGGGCCGCGGCGTGGTTCGGCGCCGGGTCGGACACCGACGACGTGGTCCAGGAGGCGTTCGTGAAGGCGTGGCGGGCGCTGGACCGCTTCCGGGAGGACTCGCCGTTCCTCCCGTGGCTGCTCCGGATCGTGGCCAACCAGACCCGCAACGAGGTCCGCTCCCGGAAGCGTCGCGACGCCCGGGCGCTGCGCGCGCTCGATCCCGCCCACGCCGTCCCGCCGGCGGACCCGACCCTGGACGCGGAGGCGCACGAGCGGGGACGGATCGTGCTCGAAGCGGTGAGGTCGCTGCGGACCGAGGAGCGCGAGGTCGTGGTGTGCCGCTGGCTGCTCGGGCTGAGCGAGGCCGAGACGGCCACGGCGCTCGGCATCCCGCGGGGGACGGCCAAGTCCCGTGCGTCACGAGGCCTGGCCCGGTTGCGGGCCGGGCTGGGAGACCTGGAGGTGGACGATGCCTGATCTCCTCACCGACCTCGGTGCCGCGGCGGAGCGGGTGGCACCACCCGTGCCGGCCGACCTGCCCGACCGCGTGCTGGCCCGGCTCGACGAGCCCTCGACCGCACGCCGCCGGGTGGTCGCGATCGTCGCGGTGGCCGCCACCGTGCTCGCGGGCCTGGGCCTCTCTCCCCAGGTCCGGGCGTTCGCCGCCGACGTGCTGGGGCTGGTCGGGATCTCGGTGACCACCGAGGAGCCGGACGCGTCCCCCACCCCCGACGAGCCGCTGCCGAGGAGCCGCGAGTCGGACCTCGACCGGGCCGCCGACCTGGCCGACTTCCCGCTCGGCGTACCGACCCTGCTCGGCGAGCCCGACTCCGTCGAGGTCGCCGACCGTGGGCGCGTGGTGACGATGTCGTGGGACGACGGGCACGTGGTGCTCGACGAGTTCGCGGGGACGTACGGACCGGTGTTCGAGAAGCAGATCGGCGCGATCGACCCGGTGCCGGTCGACGTGGGCGACGCCCGGGGGTGGTGGATCGACGGGCCGCACGACCTGATGTACGTCGACCGGGACGGCGACGTGCTCACCGCGACCGCCCGGCTCGCGGGTCGCACCCTGCTCTGGGAGGAGGACGGCGTGTCCTTCCGCCTCGAGGGGCGGCGGCTGACCCGGGCGGAGGCGGTGGAGATCGCGGGAACCACCGAGCCACCGGCGGGGTAGCACGGGCATGAGACGTCTCCTCGTGCTGCTCCTCGCTCCGCTCGCCCTGCTCGTCGGGATGCTCGTCGCGCTGGCGCCGCCCACGTCCGCCAAGGGCGCGACCGACGTCGTGGTCACCGGGCCGGGGATGGCGCGGGTCCACCTCGGCTACGGGCGGTCCCACGAGCAGGTCAGGTTCGAGGACCTGACGGAGTCGACCCAGATCTACGGGATCTTCGGCGACCAGTTCGGCGACCGGCCGGACCTCACCGACGCCGAGCTCGGACCGGCCTACGACCTCAGCTGGCGCGAGGGCCGCGAGGAGACGATCGTCAGCCGGGTCTACCCGTTCGCGGAGGGTGGCGCCTGGGGCTACGTCCCCGACGGCCAGCAGATCTATGGTGTCGCCGCGGCCGGCGGCTGGTGGCACGGCGGCGACGAGCTCGAGCAGCAGCTGGTCGCGCTCGGCGCGGCGGCGCTGACGGCGCCGACGGCGCCGACGAGGGCGCCGTACGACGCGGTCGCGGTGGCCGCCGACCTGCTCGCCCGTGGTGCGTGGACGTGGGTCCACGGCACACTTGCGGCATGACCGATGCCCCACACGTGAACCCCGAGGTCCCCCCGAGCGGCACCGGGTGTCTCGACTGTGACGCGGCCGGTGGCTGGTGGGTGCACCTGCGCCGGTGCACCGCGTGCGGCCACGTCGGCTGCTGCGACACCTCGCCGGCCCAGCACGCGACCGCCCACTACCGTGGGAGCGGGCACCCGGTGATGCAGTCCTTCGAGCCGGGCGAGGACTGGGCGTGGGACTTCGAGCGCGAGGTCGGCCTGCTCGTCCCGGCCCTGGCACCACCGACCTCGCGGCCCGACGACCAGCCCGTCCCCGGGCCCGCGGGCCGCGTCCCCGCCGACTGGCAGGACCACCTCAACGGGTAGGACGTCTCGGTAGTCCAGTTGATTTCGGCCCCTTTCCGGGCGTGACAGGGGCCGAAATCAACTGGACTACCCCGACAGGTCAGCCGCAGACAGCGCCGTGGGCTGCGGACTGCACGACCTTGGCGTACTTGCCGAGCACGCCGCGGGTGTACTTCGGCGGCAGCGGCTCCCAGCCCTCGCGCCGTGACTCGAGCTCGTCGGCGTCGACCAGCAGCTCCAGCGAACGACCGGCCACGTCGAGCCGGATCGGGTCGCCGTCGCGCACGAAGGCGATCGGGCCGGCGTCGACGGCCTCGGGGGCCACGTGGCCGACGCACAGCCCCGTCGTACCGCCCGAGAAGCGGCCGTCGGTCAGCAGCAGCACGTCCTTGCCGAGGCCGGCGCCCTTGATCGCGCCCGTGATCGCGAGCATCTCGCGCATGCCCGGACCGCCCTTGGGGCCCTCGTAGCGGATGACGACGACATCGCCGGCGGTGACCTGGCCGGCAGCCAGCGCGTCCATCGCCTTGCGCTCGCCGTCGAAGACCCGGGCCGTGCCCTCGAAGACCGACTCGTCGAAGCCGGCCGACTTCACGACCGCGCCCTCCGGGGCCAGCGAGCCCTTGAGGATGGTGATCCCGCCGGTGGCGTGGATGGGGGCGTCGAAGCGTCGGATCACGTCGCCGTCCAGCGGCGGCGGGGCGATGTCGTCGAGGTTCTCGCGCATCGTCTTGCCGGTGACGGTGAGGGTGTCGCCGTGGAGGAGCCCCTCCTCGAGCAGCGCCCGCATCACGACCGGGATGCCGCCGACCTTGTCGACGTCGTACATGACGTACTTGCCGAACGGCTTGAGGTCGCCGATGTGCGGGACCTTGTCGCCGATCTTGTTGAAGTCGTCGATCGTCAGCGCGACGTCGGCCTCGCGGGCCATCGCGAGCAGGTGGAGGACGGCGTTGGTGGAGCCGCCGAGCGCCATCACGACCGTGATCGCGTTCTCGAACGCCTCGCGGGTCATGATCTGGCGGGCGGTGATGCCCTTCCGCAGCAGGTTGACCACGGCCTCACCCGAGCGGTGGGCGAACCCGTCACGGCGACGGTCGACCGCCGGCGGCGCGGCGCTGCCGGGCAGCGACATCCCGATCGCCTCCGCCACCGCGGCCATGGTGTTGGCGGTGTACATGCCGCCGCAGGCACCCTCGCCGGGGCAGATCGCCCGCTCGATGCGGTCGACCTCCGCCGGGGTGATCTTGCCCGCGAGGCAGGCGCCGACAGCCTCGAAGGCGTCGATGATCGTGACGTCGTTGCCGTCGACCTGACCGGGCATGATCGAGCCGGCGTAGAGGAAGACGCTGGAGAGGTCGAGCCGCGCCGCGGCCATCATCATCCCGGGCAGCGACTTGTCGCAGCCGGCGAGCAGCACCGAGCCGTCGAGCCGCTCGGCCATCATCACGGTCTCGACCGAGTCGGCGATGACCTCGCGGGAGACCAGCGAGAAGTGCATCCCCTCATGGCCCATCGAGATGCCGTCGGAGACCGAGATCGTGCCGAACTCGAGCGGGTAGCCTCCCGCCGCGTGGACGCCGTTCTTCACGGCCTTCGCGAGCCGGTCGAGGCTGAGGTTGCAGGGCGTGATCTCGTTCCAGCTGCTCGCGACGCCGATCTGGGGCTTCTCCCAGTCGTCGTCGCCCATCCCCACCGCGCGCAGCATCCCCCGGGCCGCGGCCTTCTCGAGGCCGTCGGTGACGTCGCGGGAGCGGGGCTTCAGGTCAGGCGCGTCGGACATGAGTCGAGCCTATCCGCGCGCGATCCACCCCCGCCTCGGCGTCTCGCCTGAGCCTGCACAGGCGACGGCTCGCGCCCCCTGGACGTGCACAAGCGACGGCTCGCGTCACCTGGACGTGCACAAGCGACGGCTCGCGCCGCCTGGACGTGCACAAGCGACGGGTCAGCGCTCGGCGGTGGCCTTGAGGGAGGCGAGGCCCTTGTCGAAGTCCTCGGCGACGGCCTTGTCGAAGTACAGCTTGCCCATGAGGGACATCACGGCACCGCGCTCGCCGGTCATGGTCCAGTCGACGCGGGTGCCCTCGCCGATCGGGGTGAGGTCGAAGCGGGTGACGTTGGTGGCCTTGAAGGGCTTGAGGAAGCGGAGGTCGACGGCCACCGCGGACGGCGTGGACTCGATGATCTCCATCGTTCCCTCGCCGGCCTTCTTGTTGCCGCTCCACGCGTAGTGGGAGCCGACGCCGGTGTCGGGGCCGGTGAAGGTGCGCCGGAGGTCGGGGTCCAACCCCTCCCACGGTGACCACTGCTGCCACGCACGGAAGTCGTCGAGCAGCGGGTGGATCCGCTCCGGCGGGGCGGCGACGGTGGTCGAGCGCGTCATCGAGAACGAGGCCATGGCTCAGACCCTCGCTGCCCGGACGACCAGGACGTCGGGGAGGTCGCGGTGGATCTCGGTCCACGTCTGCCCCTCGTCGGGCGAGCAGAACACCGAGCCGTTGCGGCCGCCGACGTAGAGCCCGGCGACCTCGTGGTCGTCGGCGCACATCGCGTCGCGCATGACGGCGGCGTAGAAGGCGTCGGGCAGGTCGCCGCCGCCGAGCAGCTCCCAGCTCTCGCCGGCGTCGGTGGTGCGCGCGACCCGGGCCCGGCCGTCGACGGGCCACCGCGCGCCGGCGTCGCTGATCGGGAAGGAGTACGCCGTGTCCGCGCGGTGCGGGTGGGCCACCATGGCGAACCCGAACTCGGTGGGCAGCCCCGGCGCGATGTCCTGCCAGGTGCTGCCGCCGTCGTCGGAGCGGTAGACGCCGCCGTGGTTCTGCAGGTAGAGCCGGTCGGGGTTGGCCGCGTCCCGGGCGACCTTGTGCACGCACTGGCCGAACTCGGGGTAGGTCCGCTCCCCCGGCATGAACTCCGCCTTCACGCCGTCGTTCGACGGCGCCCAGGTGGCGCCACCGTCCTCGGTGACGTAGACGCCGCCCGTGGAGATCGCGGCGAGCAGCCGGTCGGGGTCCTTCGGGTGGGGCAGCAGCGTGTGGAACGCCTGGCCGCCGTACCCCTCGTTCCACTCGGTGCGGTGGGGGTGGTCCCAGAGCCCGCGGACCAGCTCGAAGGTCTCGCCGCGGTCGGTGGAGCGGAAGACCGCGCCCGGCTCGGTGCCGGCCCAGACGACGCCGTCGTCGCCCCCGGCCGAGCCCGGCTGGAGCTGCCAGATCGAGGCGAGGGTGGCCCCGGTGTCCTCGGGGAAGCGGATCGCTCCGTTGGCCGTCTCGTCCCAGGTCTGGCCGAGGTCGTCGGAGCGGTAGACCTGGGGCCCGAACCAGCTCGAGGACGATCCCGCCAGCAGGCGCACCGATCCCCCGCGCTGGTCGACCATCGCGGAGTAGACGCCCTGCATCTCGAAGTGCGGGACCGTCCCACTCCCACTCGCGACGCGTCTCGTCGGACCTGCCGAGCCACATCCCCTTCTTGGTCCCGACCATCAGCACCGTGCCAGCCATCACCCGGACTCCTCCCGTTGTTCCTAATCGGAACAGTAGTCTGGTGACGCGATGAGTCAAGACCTTCCACTGACCTCCTGGGCGCTGCTCGGGCTGCTGTCGTTCGGCGACGACGACGCCCCCGGGCTGACCGGCTACGAGCTCAAGCAGCGGGCCGACTTCACGCTCCGCTTCTACTGGGTCTCCCCCGCGATGAGCCAGGTCTACACCGAGCTGCGGCGCCTGCACGGCGCCGGCCTGGTCGCCCCCTCCGGCGAAGGACGCGGCACCCGCTGGAGGCTCACGGACGAGGGCGCGAGCGCCCTCGAGGAGTGGATGGCCGCGACGCCCGCGGGCTTCCCGGTCTTCAAGCACCCGGTCGCGCTGCGGCTGATGATCGGCCACCTCGCCGACCGGGACACCTTGCGCCGGATGCTGGAGGAGTACGCCGCGCAGGTGGCCGCCGCGCGCCGGGACCTGGCCGACGTACGCTCCTCCCTGGAGGGCTCCGACGGTCCCGGCGAGGCCTTCCACCACCCGTCACTGGTGGCCGAGTGGGGCCTGGCCCACTTCGACAGCGAGGCCGAGATCACCCGCACCATGCTGCGCCGCCTGGCCGAGCCGGAGGAGGAGACCTGACCCGGTTGTCGCCCGTCTGGCTCGTGCTCGGCGGGATCGCGTCGGTCCAGCTCGGCGCGGCCATCGCGAAGAACCTGTTCGGCGAGGTCCCGCCCACCTCGATGGTGTGGCTGCGGCTGGTCACGAGCGCGATCGTGCTCGGCCTGATCGCCCGGCCGGCGCTGCGCGGCCGCAGCCGCGCCGACTGGCTGGTCGCGATCGCCTTCGGCGTGACCCTGGGCTTCATGAACTGGGCGATCTACCAGTCCTTCGCCCGGATCCCGCTCGGCATCGCGGTCACCATCGAGTTCGTCGGACCGCTGAGCCTCGCGGTCCTCGGGTCCCGCCGGGTCCGCGACCTCCTCTGGGTCGGGCTGGCCGCCGTCGGCGTGCTCCTGCTCGGCCTCCAGCCGGGTGACGTGAACCTGCCCGGAGTCATCTACGCACTGCTCGCCGGCGGCGCCTGGGCGGCCTACATCCTGCTGAGCGCGCGGACCGGCCGCAGCTGGCCGGGCCTGGACGGGCTCGCCGTGGCCAGCATCGTCGCGACCGTGCTGCTGACCCCGGCCGCGTTCAGCGTCTCGGGCGGCGCCCTGCTCGACCCGCGCGTGCTCGCGCTCGGCGCGGCGGTCGGCCTGCTCAGCTCGGTGATCCCCTACAGCTTCGAGATGGTCGCACTGCGCTCGATCCGGCCGGCCGTGTTCTCGATCCTGATGAGCGTGGAACCGGCGGCAGCGGCGCTGGCCGCGATCGTGGTGCTCGGCGAGTACCTCTCGCCGGTGCAGTGGGTCGCCGTGGCCTGTGTCGTCGCGGCGTCGGTCGGCGCCACCCGCTCGCGGCAGGTCCTCGCGGAGCCGGTCCCGGACTGACCGGAGTTCACACGGACTTCACGCGCGGTTGACACGGGAGCAAGGTCCGGCGCGGCAGGATGGTCGCCATGATCCTCCCGCTGCTCGACCGCTGGGCCCGGCGCTCCCAGCAGGCAGCCCGTCGCAACGCGATGGTGGCGACCACCGAGGCGACCCGGCGACGGGTCGAGCGGGACGAGGTCGCGGCGTACCTGCACGGGCTGCGCGCGCCCGAGGACGCCACGCAGGCGCGGGAGGTCGTCGCCGCCGGCGGGTGACCCTCCGGCACAATCGGGGCATGGCGACCCCGGCTGCCCCCGAGACCACTCAGGCACGGCTGTCCTACGAGGACGTCCGATCCGACGACGGCACCCGGCTGCGCGCCTGGACCAACGACCCCGACGGCACTCTCGACGGACCGACGGTCGTCCTCTGCAACGGCCTGGGTACCAACCCGTACGCCTGGCCGGCGCTGCTCGATCCCGACTGCGGTGTCCGGGTCGTCAGCTGGAACCACCGCGGCACCGGCGGGTCCGAGCGCCCCGAGGACCCCGCCCGGGTGCGGATCGAGGAGTTCGTCGAGGACGCGCTCTCCGTGATGGACCACTTCGCGGTCGACCGAGCCGTGCTCATGGGTTGGTCCATGGGTGTCAACACGATGTTCCAGCTCGCCACGACCCACCCGGAGCGGGTCCGCGGCCTGTTCGCGGTGGCGGGCGTCCCCGGAGACACCTTCGCCACGATGCTGGCCCCGCTGAAGGTCCTCCCGCGGCCGGTCGCGCGCGCGATCACGGTCGGCCTCTCCCGCGCGATGCGGTACGGCGGGGCCGCGCTCACGCCGGTCGCGCGTCGGCTGCCGGTCGGCGACCGGGCGATCGCCCTGCTCGGCCACACCGGCTTCATGCTGCCCGTCGCCGACCGCGCGCTGGCCGCGGCCGCCGTCCGCGAGTTCCTCACCACGCCCGTCGACTGGTACTTCCACCTCGCCCTCACCACCTCGCGGCACCGCCGGGTCAGCCTCAGCGCGATGGAGGTCCCGGCGTTCTTCGTGGCCGGTCGCTGGGACGTGCTGACCGGCTCGCGGGACATGCTCACCGCCGCCGAGCGGATGTCGGACGCGACCTACGTCGAGCTGCGCGGCTCGCACTTCGTCCAGATGGAGCAGCCGGAGCGCGTCCACGAGCTGCTGCTGGAGTTCCTCGAGCGGATCGGCTGATGCGGGGCGCGGCCTGGGCGGCTGCGGTGCCGCTGCTGCTCGTCGGCTGCGCGGCCGATCCCGACGCGGGGCCCGGCCCGGCGACGGTCACCGCCACCACGTCCGCGCCCTCTCCCGGGCCGACCGAGACCGAGGGCGAGGAGCCCACCCGCGCCCCCGAGGTCGTGGGCGAGGTCGCGACCGGCCTCGAGGTGCCGTGGGGCATCGACTTCCTGCCCGACGGTCGGGCCGTGGTCACCGAGCGGATGTCGGCGCGGGTGCTGCTGGTCGACCCCGCGGGGGGCGACCCGGCCGTGGCGGGCACCGTCGAGGAGGCCGCTCCGCAGGGCGAGGCCGGGCTGCTCGGGGTCGCGGTGTCACCGGACTTCCGCCGCGACCGCACCGTCTTCCTCTACGTCAGCACGGCCGAGGACAACCGGGTCGTCCGCGCCGAGCTGGGTCGGGACGACACCCTGGGCCCGACCGAGGTCGTGCTCGACGGGATCCCGCTCGGCCCGATCCACGACGGCGGCCGGCTCGCGTTCGGTCCCGACGGGTGGCTCTACGTCTCCACCGGGGAGACCGGCGTCGGCGAGCTCGCCCAGGACCCCGACTCCCTGGCCGGCAAGATCCTCCGGATCGGCATCGACGGCGAGCCCGCCGACGGCAACCCCGACCCCGGCTCGCCCGTCTGGAGCCTGGGCCACCGCAACGTGCAGGGCCTGGCCTTCGACGACGCCGAGCGGCTCTGGGCCAGCGAGTTCGGGCAGTCGACGTACGACGAGCTCAACCTGGTGCGCCCGGGGGCCAACTACGGCTGGCCGGAGGCCGAGGGGCGCAGCGCGGAGGACGACTTCACCAACCCGCAGGTGGTGTGGTCGACCGGCGAGGCCTCCCCCTCCGGGCTCGCCTACACCGACGGGCACCTCTGGATGGCGGCGCTCGGCGGCGTCCGGCTGTGGCGGGTCGACGTGGACGGCGAGCGCGCGAGCAACCCGCGCGACTTCTTCGTGGGCGAGTTCGGCCGACTGCGCACGGTGGTGGTCGCGCCCGACGGGATGCTCTGGATCACCACGTCCAACCGCGACGGTCGCGGCGCCCCGGGCGACACCGACGACCGGATCATCGTGGTCGACCCGGGTTGAGCTTCCCGGTCGGCTCCCCCGTCGGCTCGGCCGCGGTGACCAGGGCCCGACGCGAGGCGCGGCGCAGGGTGACGAGGACGGCCGGGCCCAGCAGCACGATGGCGACCGCGTTGGTGACCGCGCGGACGGTGTCCCAGCCGCCGGTCGACGTCAGCAGCGTGTAGACGAGGAACGTGTGCAGGTTGTCCAGCAGCGGGGCGCCGGGCACGTAGGACAGCGACCCCTCCTCGCCCGGGATCGCCACCCCCGCGACGAAGGGCCAGCCGGAGAGATTCATCAGCAGTCCGAAGACGTACGCCGCCACCACGCCGTAGAGCGCCAGCATCGCGATCTCCCCGCGGCCCGACACCCGACGCGGCAGCAGCCCGGCACCCATCCCGACCCAGGCGGAGACGATCATCTGGAACGGCAGCCACGGGCCGACGCCGGCGGTCAGCAGCGCCGAGGCGAACAGCGACGTGCAGCCGAGCACGAAGCCGAAGCCGGGTCCGAACACCCGCCCGGCGAGGATCAGCAGGAAGAAGGCGAGCTCGACGCCGGCCAGACCCGGTGACAGCGCTCGCAGCACGGCGTTGACCGCGCTCAGCACCCCGAGGATCGCGAGCACCCGGGGGTCGAGGCCGCCCTCGCTGATCTCGGCCAGCACCACGGCGATCACCAGCGGCAGCAGGGCCAGGAAGAGGAACGGCGGGTCCACCCGGTCCCCCGGCTGGGCCTGGAGCAGCAGCGGCCAGCACAGCATCATCAGCCCGGTGACGGACGCGACGCCGAGCACGAGCCCGGAGCGCAGCGTGAGCTGCACCGCCCTCACCGGGCGCGCCGCACGTCGTCGACGGTGAGCCACGGGGCGCCGAGCACCTTGGTGACCTGCGGCGCGAACGCCGGCGACTGCGCGACGACCTCGCGGACCGGGCCGTGCGAGACCAGCTCGCCCTCGGCCATCACCAGCAGGTCGTCGGCGGCCTGGGCGACGAACTCCACGTCGTGGGTCGCGACCAGGACGGCCAGGCCGTCGGCGGCGAGCTCGCGCAGGATCGCGGCCAGCGCCCCCTTGCCGGGGTAGTCCAGGCCGCGGGTCGGCTCGTCGAGCAGCAGCAGGCCGGGGGCGTCGACCAGCACCAGCGCGAGGGCGAGCGCGAGCCGCTGCCCCTCGGAGAGGTCGCGCGGGTGCGCGTCGTCCGGTACGCCGGGGGCGAGCCGGTCGAGCAGCCCGCGGCAGCGGCCGGCGCCCTGCGGGTCGGGTCCGTCGCCGGCCGCGCACTCCTCGGCGACCGTCTCGAGGTAGAGCAGGTCGGCCGGGACCTGCGGCACCAGCCCGGCCAGCGCCCGCCGGCCCGCCGGGTCCAGCCCGGCCGGGTCGGTGCCGGACACGGCCAGCGCTCCGGCGTACCTCTCGCGACCGTGGAGCGCCCACAGCAGGCTCGACTTGCCGCAGCCGTTGCGGCCCATCAGCGCGGTGACGCTGCCGCCGGAGAGCCGGAGGTCGACCTCGCGGACCGCGACGGTGGTGCCGTGGCGGACGGTCAGTCCGCGGGCCACGAGCCGCTCCTCCCCGGTGGGCCGCGCCGGCGCCGACGGCGGGGTGAGGTCGAGCGCGCGAGCGGCCCGGCGGGCATCGCGCACCGCGAGCGGCAGCGGCGACCAGCCCAGGGCCCGGCCCAGCTCGACGAGCGGGGGTACGACGGGTGAGTCGGCGAGCACGGTCGCCGGGTCGGCCACCCGGATCCCGCCGTCGCCGGTGAGCAGGCAGATCCGGTCGGCGAACGGGACGACCCGCTCGAGCCGGTGCTCGGCGACCAGCACGGTCAGCCCGAGGTCGTGGACCAGCCGGGTGAGCGTCGCGAGCACGTCCTCGGCGGCGGTGGGGTCGAGCGCGGAGGTGGGCTCGTCGAGGACGAGCAGCCGGGGGTGCATGGTGAGGACCGAGCCGATCGCGACCCGCTGCTGCTGGCCGCCCGAGAGGGTGCGCAGGTCGCGGTGGCGGAGGTCGGCGATGCCCAGCAGGTCGAGGGTCTCCTCGACCCGGCGGCGCATGGTGTCCGGTGCCAGCCCCAGCTGCTCCATGCCGTAGGCGAGCTCCTCCTCGACCGAGTCGGTGACGAAGCCGGCTGCGGGGTCCTGGCCGACGTACCCGACGAGGTCGGCGCGCTCGCGGGGCGGGACCCGGGTGACGTCGTGGCCGTCGAGGAGCACCGTCCCGGTCAGCGTGCCGCCGGTGAAGCGCGGGACGAGCCCGGTCACGACGCCGAGCAGCGTCGACTTCCCGACGCCGGTGCGGCCCGAGACCACGACCAGCTCGCCCTCCTCGAGGTGGAGGTCGACACCGTCGAGGACGGCGGCGCCGTCGTAGTGGAAGGTGATCCCGCGCAGCTCGATCACCGGACCGACCTCCGCTGGTCGGGTGCGCAGAGCGCACCGGCGAGGCCGATCGCCAGGGCCACCAGCGCGACGCCGCTGAGCTGGGGGACGACGGTGGTGGCGGGGAAGGCGAGGGGGTACTGGTGGGAGGCCATCCACCAGCCGGCGACGCCGACGACGAGGCCGCTGGCCACCACGACCAGCTCGGGCCAGCGCCAACGGTCGGGGCGGTAGCGGGTGCGCTGCACCCGGACCCCGGCGCTCGCGAAGCCGAGGCCGGCGACGACCAGCCCGGCGACCAGCATCGGGCCGGCCAGCCAGCGCGGCGCGGACGGGTCGAGCACGGCGTAGGTCCCGACACAGACGCCGATCAGGCCCAGCAGCATCAGGATGCCCGTCCGGCGTCGCTGGGCGGGGGTGGCGTCACCCGCCCGACCGTAGCCGCGCGCGTCCATCCCGGCCGCCATCGCCAGGGAGCGCTCCAGCGCGTCCTCGAGCACGGGTACCAGCAGCCGGCGCAGCCCGCGCACCCGGCCGGTGTGACCGCCGCGCAGCGCCTGGGCGGCGCGCACCCGGCGCAGGCTGTCGGCGAACTGCGGCAGCATCGTCACCGCGACCACGAGGGCGGTCCCGATCTCGTAGAGCGCCGGCGGCACCGACCTCAGCAGCCGCTTGGGGTTGGCGAGGGCGTTGGCGGCACCCACGCTGATCACGATCGCGGCCAGCCGGAGCCCGTCGTACAACCCGGCCAGGAGGGACTCGCGGGTCACCGGCCCGAGCAGCACGATGCCGGCGGCCCAGTCCGGCAGCGCGACCGACGGGAGGTCGAGCAGCACCGTGCCGGGGGCGCCGGTGCCGAGGACCAGCCGGAACGCGACCCGGACGACCACGATCACGATGCCGAGCAGGACGTAGAGCCGGAACGAGTCCGACCACGGCTGGTCGGAGCGGCGCAGCGACACGACGGTCGCCGCGACGCCCACGACCAGCAGCAGCACGAGCGGGTTGGTGGTGAACGACGCGGCGGCGGCCAGGCCCAGGGCCCAGCCCCACCACGCCACGGGATGCAGGTCCCGCGGCAGCCGCGCCGTCCCCACGGGTCAGGCGGCCCGTCGGCGCAGGTACGCCGCCAGGCCGGCCATCCCGAGCACGCCACCGACCGCCGTCGTACCGACCCAGACCGGCAGCCCCTCCTGGGAGGACGAGGCCGGAGGGTCGGCCGCGGTCGGCGCGCCGCTGCTCGGGCTGGCCTCCTCGGAGGGCTCGACCTCGTCGGCACCGCCGTCCCGGTCGCCCTGCTCGCCGCCCGGCTTCTCGCCCTTCCCGTCGCGCGTGCCGTCGCCCCGGTCCCGCTGGCCGGGCCGGTCGTCACCGCTCCCCCGCGGGCGGTCACCCCGATCGGTCGCGACGGGGTCGTCGGAGGGCGAGGCGGACGGGTCGGTGGTCGACGAGCCGCCACCGGTCCCACTGCCGCCCGTCGTACCGTCGCCACCGCCGTCGCCGCGGCCCGGGGGCCGGGACGGCTCCTGGGTCTGCTCCTCGTGCCTCGGCGGCGCGACGCTCGGCTTCTGGCTGGTCGACGTGCCGTTCCAGGAGAACGCGACGGCACCACCGTCGGGCACGTTCAACGCGTAGGCACCCTGGCTCGCGTAGGTCCACGTCCCGTTCGTGCCGTCGGACCACCACAGGCCCCAGTAGGCGTTCTGCGGCGGCGTCCGGGTGCACGACTCGGTGTCGGTGCCCGGCAGCCCGTCGACCCGGCACACGAAGGCCTGGCCACTGACGTTCTCCAGCGAGTGGCCGGCCGCCCGGAACAGGTCGTCGGCGGTGCCCTGGTCGGCCACGCACCCCTGCTCGAGGTCGTTGCCGCGCAGCTGGTTGAAGTCGACGACGACGGTCACACCGCTGTCGCTCGCGCAGGCCGCGGCACTGGCTGGTGGTACCGCCACGACCAGCCCCGCCGCCGCGACCAGGAAGGTCGCGGCGGCGGCACGGATCAGCGACGCGCACGTCAGCAGCCCCGGACGAAGCGCAGACCGGGCGCCGCCTGCGCGCTGGCCCGGAGCCACTGGTCCCGGGCGATCCGCTTGATGCCCCTGTCCTGGGCGACGCGATAGGCCGCCTTGTCGTAGGCGATCGCGCCCTTCTCGCCCGCGAGCTCCGTGCCCCTCACCGTGCCCCGGACCTGGAGCGAACGGACCCAGTCGGCGGCCTTCTCGGCCCTGCCGCAGGCGCCGAGGTCACCCAGTGCCCACGCCGCGAGGCCCGTGCTGTTGGCGTTGGCCCCCGCGGTCGAGGTGCCACCCCCGAAGGCCCCGTTGCGCTTCTGGGTGCCCTTGAGCCACCTGACCGCGTGATCGATCGCCCTGTCGACGTCGGGGTCGGCGCTGTCGAGATCTCCGAGGAGGATCACGGCGAGGGCGGTCGCGTCGGTGTCGGGCACGCTCGTCATGTCGGCGTCGCAGGACTGGTCCGTGGCGGCCTTGTCAGCGGTCAGGATGAGGCGGAAGTAACCCTCGGAGCACTGCTGCTCGAGGAGGAACGCCAGCGTGACGTCGGCCTCCGGAGAGCCTGCCCGCTCGAGGGCGAGGGCTGCGTATGCCTGTCCGATGGTGCTGCCGTAGTCAGAGCCACCTCCGCCGTCCTCGATGCGGCCGGTGATCGGGGGGGCGTCGGCGATCCGGTCCTCGAGCTGTGCGATGAGGTCGTTCCCACCGAAGGACCGCGGGTCCTGACCGGTGGTCGTCGCGGTGACGGCTGCCTTGGCGACGGGGTTGGCGTAGCTGCCGTCCGCGGTCCAGTTGCTCACCTCGGGCGCCAGCGCCTCGCCGATCGCAGACACCTTGCGGGAGCTGCCACCGATGGCAGCGAGGGTGATGGCGACGTCGGCCGTGAGGCCGCCGTCGGTGTACTCGACCCAGGTGGGGTTCTGCGGGTCCGACCAGTCGTCCCGGTACTCCGTGACGGCGAGGTTGCCGGTGAGCTGCTTCTTCAGCCAGGTGCCCCCGTCGTCGACGGGGGTAGCCCCGGCCGGAGCCTGGAGCAGGGTGGCGGTGATGAGTCCGGTCGCGACGACGGCGACCGGGCGCAAGAACGTGCGCATGGTTGATCCTTCCCGCTGCGTCAGCGGGAGCCGCGAAAGGCACCCGCTGTTTTCCTCGACAGCGTGTGGTGAAGACGCGGCGCCGTGGGTGCTCCGGCTCGTGGCCGTCCCGGGGACGGCCACCTACGGTTGCGGGTCAGCGCCGGACTCGGACCGGCTTTCCCCAACGGTGGGCGTGATCGTGTGAATGTGTCCTCGCACCCTACCGCTCCGCCCACCCCGTCCCCGTCACCGCCGCTGGTCGCACGAGACGCCGAGCCGTCAGGTGAGCTTCTCCAGGATCAGCTCGCGGACCCGGCCGGCGTCGGCCTGGCCGCGCATCTCCTTCATCACGGCGCCGATGAGGGCGCCGGCGGCGGCGACCTTGCCGTCGCGGATCTTCTCGGCCACGTCGGGGTTGGCGGCGATCGCGCTGTCGACGGCCGCGGACAGGGCGCCCTCGTCGGAGACGACGGCCAGGCCGCGGGCCTCGACGATCTGCTGCGGCGTGCCCTCGCCGTCCAGCAGGCCGTCGATGACCTGGCGGGCGAGCTTGTCGTTGAGGGTCCCGGCGTCCACCAGTCCCTGCACCTCGGCGACGTCGGCCGGGCTCACGCCGAGGTCGGCGAGGTCGGTGCCGGTGTCGTTGGCCCTCCGGGCGAGCTCGCCCAGCCACCACTTGCGGGCGGCCTGGGCGGTGACGCCCAGCGCGACGGTCCCCTCCACCAGCCCGAGCGCGCCGGCACCGACGGTGTCGCGCATCTCGAGGTCGGAGAAGCCCCAGTCGGCCTGGAGCCGGGCCCGCTTCGTGGTCGGGTTCTCGGGCAGGGTCCCGCGCAGCTCCTCGACCCACTCGCGCGACGGCGCGACGGGGACCAGGTCGGGCTCGGGGAAGTAGCGGTAGTCGTCGGCGTCGGACTTCTCGCGCCCGGAGGTGGTGACGCCGGTGTCCTCGTGCCAGTGGCGGGTCTCCTGCAGGATCGAGCCGCCGGCCTCGAGGATCGCGGCGTGACGCTGCACCTCGTAGCGCACCGCCCGCTCGACCGAGCGGAAGGAGTTGACGTTCTTGGTCTCGGTGCGGGTGCCGAGGACGTCGCTGCCGGTCGGAGCGAGCGAGAGGTTGACGTCGGCGCGCAGGTTGCCCTGGTCCATCCGCGCCTCGGAGACGCCGAGCGCGAGGATCAGCTCGCGGAGCTGCTGGACGTAGGCCCGGGCCACGTCGGGCACCTTCGCGCCGGTGCCGGTGATCGGCCGGGTCACGATCTCGATGAGGGGGATCCCGGCCCGGTTGTAGTCGACCAGCGAGTGGTCGGCTCCGTGGATCCGGCCGGTCGAGCCGCCGACGTGCAGCGACTTGCCGGTGTCCTCCTCCATGTGGGCGCGCTCGATGTCGACGCGCACGGTCTCGCCGTCGACCTCGACGTCCATCCACCCGTCGTACGCGATCGGCTCGTCGTACTGGGAGGTCTGGAAGTTCTTCGGCATGTCCGGGTAGAAGTAGTTCTTCCGGGCGAAGCGGCACCAGTCGGCGATCGAGCAGTTGAGCGCGAGCCCGATCCGGATCGCGGACTCGACGGCGATCCGGTTGACCGCCGGCATCGCGCCGGGCAGGCCCAGGCAGGTGGGGCACACCTGGGTGTTCGGCTCGCCGCCGAAGGTCGCCGGGCAGCCGCAGAACATCTTGGTCGCGGTGTTGAGCTCGACGTGGACCTCCAGGCCCAGCGCCGGGTCGAAGCGCTCGAGCGCCTCCTCGAACGACATCAGGTCGGTCATGCCCGGCCTCCCTCGAGTCCCGTCGCGCGGTCGAGCAGCGGCCCGCCCCACGCGTCCACCAGTGCGGCCTCCAGCGCGGCACCGACCCGGTAGACCCGGTCGTCGGCCAGCGCGGGGGCCAGGATCTGGACGCCGGCCGGCAGCCCGTCCTCGTCGGCCAGCCCGCTCGGCACCGAGATGCCGGGCACGCCGGCGAGGTTGGCGGGGATGGTGGCCAGGTCGTTGAGGTACATCGCCAGCGGGTCGTCGAGCTTCTCGCCGAGCTTGAAGGCGGTGGTCGGTGCGGTCGGCGACACCAGGACGTCGGCCTGCTCGAACGCGGCCTCGAAGTCACGGGTGATCAGCGTCCGGACCTTCTGCGCCTGGCCGTAGTAGGCGTCGTAGTAGCCGCTGGACAGGGCGTAGGTGCCCAGGATGATCCGGCGCTTCACCTCGTCGCCGAAGCCGGCGTCGCGGGTCGCCCGCATCACGTCCTCGGCGCTGGGGTCCCCCTCGGGCACGACCCGGAGGCCGTAGCGCATGGCGTCGAACTTCGCGAGGTTGCTGGAGGCCTCGGCCGGCAGGATCAGGTAGTACGTCGCCAGCGCGTGCGTGAAGCTGGGGCAGGAGACCTCGACGACCTCGGCGCCCGCCTTGACCATCAGGTCGACCGACTCGCGGAACCGGGCGAGCACGCCGGCCTGGTAGCCCTCGCCGCCGAGCTCCGTGACGACGCCGATCCGGACGCCGGTGAGATCGCCCTCGGCCCCCCGGCGCGCGGCGCCGAGCAGGTCGGGCAGCGGCTGGTCGATGCTGGTGGAGTCGAGCGGGTCGTGGCCGCCGATCAGCTCGTGGAGCAGCGCGGCGTCCTCGACGGTCCGGGTCACCGGGCCGACCTGGTCGAGGGAGTTGGCCAGCGCCACGAGGCCGTAGCGGCTCACGCCGCCGTACGTCGGCTTCACGCCGACCGTGCCGGTGACGGCGCCGGGCTGGCGGATCGAGCCACCGGTGTCGGTGCCCAGCGCGAACGGCGCCTCGTACGACGCGACCGCCGCCGCCGAGCCGCCGCCGGAGCCGCCGGGGATCCGGTCGAGGTCCCACGGGTTGTGGGTCGGGCCGAACGCGGAGTGCTCGGTGGAGGAGCCCATCGCGAACTCGTCCATGTTGGTCTTGCCCAGGATCGGGAGCCCGCCCTCGCGCAGCTTGCGGACCACCGTCGCGTCGTACGGCGGCACCCAGCCCTCGAGGATCCGCGAGCCGCAGGTGGTCGGCAGCCCGCGGGTGGCGAGCACGTCCTTGACCGCGATCGGGATGCCGTCCAGCGGGGACAGGGTCCGCCCCTCGGCCCGGCGTACGTCGGAGGCGGCGGCCTCGGCCAGCGCGCCCTCGGCGTCGACGTGGAGGAACGCGTGCACGCGGTCGTCGACCTCGGCGATCCGGTCGAGGTGGCGCTGGGTCACCTCGACGGAGGTGACCCGGCCCTCGGCGAGCTCGCCGGCGAGCCAGGCGGCGGTGGTCGCGCTGCCGGTCACGCCTCCTCCCCGAGGATCCGGGGCACGCTGAAGCGCTGCTGGTCGGTCGCCGGGGCGCCGCTGAGCGCCTCCTCCGGCGTCAGCCCGGGCACCACCACGTCCTCGCGGAACACGTTGGTCAGCGGCACCGGGTGGGACGTCGGCGGGACGTCGTCACCGGCCACCCCCTGGATCGACGCGATCGACTCGAGGATCACGCTCAGCTGGGGCGCGAGGTGGTCGAGCTCCTCGTCGGAGAGGTCGATCCGGGCCAGGTCGGCGAGGTGGCCGACCTGCTCGCGGGTGATGGACGCACCGGACGGTTCAGGCATGGCGTCCATCCTAGGGAGCCATATCCTCACGCCGTGACCTGGTCCTACCGCCCCGCGCTCGACGGGCTGCGCACCGTCGCGGTCTACGCGGTGCTGCTCTTCCACACCGGGGCGGCGTGGGCGGCCGGCGGCTTCATCGGCGTCGACCTGTTCTTCGTGCTGTCCGGCTTCCTGGTCACCGGCGTCCTGCTCTCGGAGATCGACCGCACCGGCTCGCTGCGCCTCGGCGGCTTCTACTCCCGCCGGGTCCGCCGGCTGCTGCCCGCCGCGGCCGTGGCGATCGTGGTCACCTGCCTGGCCTTCGTGCTCGTCGCCCCCGTCACCCAGCGAGTCCCGCTGATCTCCGACGGCCAGCACTCCCTGCTCTACGTCGCCAACTGGCACTTCCTCGCCCAGACCGGCGACTACTTCGCCGGCGACACCGACCAGAGCCCGTTCCTGCACTTCTGGTCGCTGGCGATCGAGGAGCAGTTCTACGTCGTCTTCCCGCTGCTGCTCCTCGCGCTCGTCGGGCTCGGCCGTCGCTGGACCCGGGCGGTGGTGCCCGCGGTGCTGCTGGTGGTGCTGCTCGCCTCGGTCACGGCCCAGCTGGTCTGGGCGCAGGTCGACCCGGACCACGCCTACTACGGGACCGACGCGCGGATCTACCAGCCACTCGCGGGTTCGCTGCTCGCCGTGGTGGTCTTCGGCCGCCGCGCGCCCGACGCCCGGGAACGCCCGGGTCGGAGGGAGGCGGGCGCCCCCGCCGCCCTGGCGGCGTTCCTCCTGCTGGCCAGCGGGCTGCTCCCGCTCTCCCCGTCGGTCCGCGGGCTGCTGGCGACGGTGGCCGCGGTGGCGCTGGTCGTCGGTGTCGTCCGCACCGACAGTGGCCGGCTGACCCGGCTGCTCGCGCACCCGGTGCCGGTCCACCTCGGTCGGATCTCCTACGGCACCTACCTCTGGCACTGGCCGGTGATCCGGCTGCTCGAGGAGACCGTCACCACGCAGCCGGCGCTCGTCGCCGCGATCACGGTCCCGGTGAGCACGGGCCTGGCCGCCCTGTCGTTCCGCTTCGTGGAGCGACCGGTCCGGCGCTCGGCGTACCTCGACCGCTTCGGCTGGACCCCCGCCCTGGTCGGCGTCGCCGCGAGCGCCGTGCTGGCGGTGACGGTGGTCCCCGGCGTCCTGGGCCAGGACCGTCGACCGCCGCTGGCGGAGGTGGACGGCACCGGCCAGGTCCGGGCCGACACGGCCGTCCGGGTGCCCGACGACGTCGACTGGGACGCGGTCGTCTCCGACTACGGCGACGTCGGCTGGTGCTCCGCCGACGACCCGTCGGCCTGCACCGTCGTCGAGGGCTCGGGCCCGCACCTCCTCCTCGTCGGCGACAGCCAGGCGCAGTCGCTGGTGCCGATGTTCGAGCGGCTCGCCGAGGAGCACGACCTCACCCTGTCGCTCGACGTCGTCGAGGGCTGCCTGTGGCAGGAGGACCTCGACAACCGCAAGTCGTCGGAGGAGGAGCGGGTGAACTGCGAGGAGGCCCGGGTCGGCTGGTACGACGAGGTGCTGCCCGCGCTCGGCCCGGACGTCGTGGTGATCATGTCCCGACCGCGCGACGACCCGGACCAGTGGGAGGGGTTGGTCCGGCGTCGCGACGGCGTCGAGCAGTCGCTGGCCCGGATGACCCGGCAGGCGTCCGTGCGGACCCTGCGGGACATCGCGGCGGTCGCGCCCCACACCTTGGTGGTGGACCGGCTCGCGATGCCCGAGACGTTCGACCCCCCGGACTGCCTCACCACCGAGGAGGACCCCGCGCGCTGCTCGGTGCCCGCTCCCCCGGGCGTGGCCGGCAGCGACCTGCTGGTCCACCGGCTCGCCGGCCGGATCCCCGGCGTCCAGCCGGTCGACCTCGACCCGGCCTTCTGCCCCGGTGCGCCCGTCTGCCTCCCCGTCGTCGACGACGAGGTCGTCTGGCGCGACGACCACCACGTCACCGCGTCGTACGCCGTGAGCCGTCGGGACGTCGTCTGGGACCTGCTGCTGCGCACCGGCGCACTCGACTGAGGCCGACTTCCCGTGGCGCCGACCCAACCGGTCCGACCCCCGACCCGTCTAGTGGGGTACACCCTGATCAGGAGGTCTGATGACCCGTTCCCCCACCGATGACGAGTTCGCCGAGCTCGTCGAGGTCTCGTGGGCGTCGCTGTACCGCACGGCGTACCTCATCCTCGGCGACCACGGGCTCGCCGAGGACCTCGTCCAGACGGCCCTGGCCCGCACCTACGCGTCGTGGTCAAAGGTCCGCAACGTCGAGGCCGGCCCGGCGTACGCCCGGACGACGCTCGTGAACTCCGCGGCGGACTGGATGCGCAAGCGCTCGTGGCGGCGCGAGCTGCCCTCCGAGCAGCTGGCCGACACGGCCGCCACCACCCCCGACCCGACCCTGCGACCCACCGTGGTCGCCGCGCTCGACCTCCTCGCCCCGCGGCAGCGGGCCGTCGTCGTCCTGCGCTACTACGAGGACCTCTCGGTCGCGCAGACGGCGCGGACCCTCGGCTGCTCGGAGGGCACCGTCAAGTCGCAGACGTTCGACGCGCTGGCGGTCCTCCGCACCCACCTGGGCGACGCCGTCGTCCCCCTGAACACCGGGAGCTCCTCATGACCGAACGACTCAGCCAGCTGCTGCACGACGAGGCGGGCGACCTCCGCACGCCGACGCCTGACACCACCGCCGTCCTCGCGCGGGGCCGCCGGATGCGCACCCGCTCACGGGTGGCGACCGGCCTGGCCGCCGGTGGCGTGCTCGCCGTGGTGGCGACCACCGCCGGGTTCGTGGCCCTCAACTCCGGTAGCGCGGGGTCCGGCGAGGACCAGGTCGCCGGGGCGACCCCGTCCCCGGCCGTCTGGGCGATCGGCTCCGACGTCCACGTCGGCGACGAGGTGACCTCCGTCCCCGACACCGTGCACTCGCTCCACTACACCTCGGCCGGCGTGCTGGTCCGCAGCAACCCCCACGACGGGGCCTCCGACGGGTCCGGACCCGAGACCCTCACGCTGGTCCGCCCCGACGGCTCGACCTCCGACCTGGGCACCATCCCCGAGGGCTGGGGTCCCGCCACCGACCCGGGCCGCGACGTCTATGTCCTGGCCGAGGCCTCCGGGGACGGCTTCGAGGCCGTCGTCCGCGACGTCGGCACCGGTGAGGTCACCCAGACCGTCCCGCTGCCCGACCTGCCGAAGTCCTACTGGGACGTGCCGCCGCTGGCCCTGGACGGCGACACCCTGTTCGTCGGCTACCGCCACGAGATGGCCGCCGTCGACCTCGCCACCGGCGAGACCAGCACCATCCCCGGCTCGGAGGGCGGCGGCCCCCTGGTCAGCGGCGGACGGATCGTCACCGGCACGGACACGACGATCGACGTCGTCGAAGCGACCAGCGGCGAGACGGTGCTCTCGGTCGACGTCGACCCCGAGACCTTCCCCTACGGCACGCTCTCGCCCGACGGTCGCTTCCTGCGGGTGGTGCTCCAGGACGAGGCCGCGGACGAGACGACGGTCTACGACCTCTCGACCGGTCAGGCGCAGACCTTCGACGGGGTCTACGGCTGGGGATGGACCGCCGACGGCGACCTGATCAAGGCCGCCGACGACACGCTCACGACCTGCGACGCGGCCACCGGCTCGTGCGAGGACGAGCCGATCTCACCGGCCATCGGCAAGAACGCGGCTCCCCGGATGGGCGGCACGATCTACGAGAGCTGAGAACGTCATGGCAGGACCTGTCGAGAATCACTGTCGAGCGGCGACGGAGTGGTGTCACGATGACCCGACGAAAGGTTCTGCCATGAAGTACGTCCTGATGTTCACGTCCCGCCCCGACCTCGCCGAGTCGGTGGACCCCGAGCGCGCCCAGGCTGTCTACCGCGACGTCTACCACTGGTTCCAGGAGCACGGCGAGGCCGGCCACATCGCCGAGAACGGCGCGGAGCTGCACGCGGTCACCACCGCCACCACCGTGCGGTTCGGCGACGCCGGCCCGGTCGTGGTCGACGGTCCGTTCAACGAGGCCAAGGAGATCGTGGGCGGCTTCACCGTGCTCGACGTCCCCGACATGGACGCCGCGGTGAAGATCGCCCGCTCCTGGCCGCCGCTGGAGTTCCCCGGTGTCGCGATCGAGATCCGCCCGATGGTCGAGGACTACTCGCAGTTCGAGGGGTGACTCCGCCCCCGGTCCCCGTGGACTCCCTCCTCGCGCAGGTGCTGCGCGAGGAGGCGGGTCCGCTGGTGGCCCGGCTCTCCCGCCGCCACGGCGACTTCGACCTCGCCGAGGAGGCCGTCCAGTCGGCCGTGCTCGAGGCCGTGACGGCCTGGCGGCGCCACGGCGCGCCCGACAACCCCGCCGCCTGGCTCACCGTCGCCGCACAGCGCAACGCGCTCGACGCCGTACGCCGGGCCGTGCGGCAGCGCGGGCTCGCCGAGCGGGCCGGGGCCGCGGCCCCGAGCACCGGTTCGGACGCCCCCGCCACCGACGACCGGCTGGCACTGCTCTTCGCGTGCTGCCACCCGACCCTGGCGCCCGAGGCGCGGCTCGCGCTGACGCTGCGCGCCGTGATCGGTCTCACGACCCCGCAGATCGCCCGGGCGTTCCTGGTCAACGAGACCACCCTCGCCCAACGGATCGTGCGCGCGAAGAAGAAGGTGGTGACGGCCGGGATCTCGCTGTCCGTGCCCGACCAGGCCGACCTCCCGGACCGCCTCGGCGACGTGCTCGCCGTCGTCTACGTGATGTTCAACGAGGGCTTCGTGTCCTCCACCGGCACCACCCAGGACCGCGACCTCGCCGCCGACGCCGTCTGGCTGGCCGGGGTCGTGGCCACCTCGCTGCCGCGGTCGGCCGAGGCCTGGGGGCTGGCCGCGCTGCTCACCGTCCAGCACGCCCGGGCCGCCGCCCGCTTCGACCGCCACGGCGGGCTGGTGCTGCTCCGCGACCAGGACCGCTCGCTCTGGGACCCCGCGGGGGTCGCGGCCGGCGAGGCGATGCTCGAGCGGGCCGCCACCCTCCACGATCCGGGCCGCTACCAGCTGCAGGCCGCGATCGCCGCCTGCCACGCGACGGCGGCGTCGTGGGAGGAGACCGACTGGCTCCAGATCGTCACGCTCTACGACCTGCTGCACCACCTCGACCCCTCACCCGTGGTGGCGCTGAACCGGGCGGTCGCCCTCGCCCAGCTCGGGCCCGGCCGGGCGGAGCAGGCGCTGGCCGAGGTCGACGTGCTGGAGCCCGAGCTCGCGTCGTACCACCTGTGGCACGCGACGCGTGCCCAGCTGCTCGGGGCCCTCGGGCGCGTCGCGGAGGCGGTCGCGGCCGACGAACGCGCCCTGGCGCTGACCACCAACGAGGCCGAGCGCCGGCTCCTGGCCACCCGCCTCCACCGGCGACCGCTGGACGACGGCTCCTAGAGGCCGGCCGGGCCCGGCCTCGAGGAGCTGGGTGAAGCCGGCCTCGTCGAGGACGGGGACGCCGAGCTGCTCGGCCTTGTCCGCCTTGGAGCCGGCGTTCTCGCCGACCACGACGTAGTCGGTCTTCTTCGACACCGACCCCGCGGCCTTGCCGCCCCGGGCGAGGATGGCCTCCTTGGCGGAGTCGCGGCTGTAGTCCTCCAGCGACCCGGTGACGACGACGGTCAGCCCCTCGAGGGTGCGCTCGACGGAGGCGTCACGCTCGTCCTCCATGGTCACGCCGGCCTCCTCCCACGAGCGGAGGATCTCCTGGTGCCAGTCGACCTCGCGCCACTCGACCACCGACCGCGCGATCGTCGGTCCGACGCCCTCGGCGGCGGCCAGGGCCTCCTCGCTCGCCTCGCGGACGGCGGCCATCGACCCGAACTCCTGGGCGAGGGCACGCGCGGCGGTGGGGCCGACGTGGCGGATCGACAGGCCGACCAGCACCCGCCAGAGGGGCACGGACTTCGCCCGGTCGAGGTTGGCGAGCAGCCGCCGGCCGTTGGCCGACACCACCCGGTCGCCCTCCTCGTCCTTCCTGGCCGCGCGCGTGAACAGGTCGGTGGCCAGGAGCTTGTCGGCGTCGAGGGAGAAGACGTCGCCCTCGTTCGTGATCACGCCGGCGTCGAGCAGCGCCACCGCGGCTTCGTAGCCGAGACCCTCGATGTCGAACGCACCGCGGCCGGCGACGTGGAAGACGCGCTCCCGCACCTGGGCCGGGCACTGCTGGTGGTTGGGGCAGCGGCGGTCCTTGTCGCCCTCCTTCTGCTCCACGAGGCCGGTGCCGCACGACGGGCACTCCTCCGGGCCCACCCAGGCGGCCAGGCCCTTCGGCCGCAGCGCCAACACCGGTCCGAGGATCTCGGGAATCACGTCGCCCGCCTTGCGCAGGATGACGGTGTCGCCGGGGCGGACGTCCTTGCGGACGACCTCGTAGTAGTTGTGGAGCGTCGCGTTCTCGACCGTCGACCCGGCCACGAGCGTCGGCTCCATGACGCCGTACGGCGTCACCCGGCCGGTGCGGCCCACGTTGACCCGGATCTCGAGCAGCTTGGCGTTGACCTCCTCGGGCGGGTACTTGAACGCGATCGCCCACCGGGGCGCCCGGCTGGTCGAGCCGAGCCGCCGCTGCAGGGCGACGTCGTCGACCTTCACCACGACGCCGTCGATGTCGTAGGGGACGATCGTGTGGCGGTGCTCGCCGGCGTTCTCGACGTACGCCTCGACGTCCTCGAGGGTGGGGAGCACCTTCACCTGCTCGGAGGTCGGCAGCCCCCAGGCGGCCAGGGCGTCGTAGGCGTGGGACTGGGCCTTCGGCTCGAAACCCTTCCGCTGACCGATGCCGTGGCAGACCATCCCGAGGTCGCGGGTGGCGGTGACCCGCGGGTCCTTCTGCCGCAGCGAGCCGGCGGCGGCGTTGCGCGGGTTGGCGAAGACCGGCTTGCCGGCGTCGGTCATCGACTCGTTGAGCCGCTCGAACGCGTCGCGGGGCAGGAACACCTCTCCGCGCACCTCGAGCAGGGAGGGCACCGGGAACTCGTCGGTGGCCGTCAGCCGGTGGGGCACCGTGGCGATGGTCTTGACGTTGGGCGTGACGTCCTCGCCGGTGCGGCCGTCGCCGCGGGTGAGCGCCCGGACCAGCCGACCGTCCTGGTAGAGGAGGTTGATCGCGAGACCGTCGACCTTGAGCTCGCACAGCAGGTCGGGGTCCTCGACGCCGTCGCGCGCGAGCCGCGCGTGCCAGGCCGCGAGCTCGTCGTAGGAGAAGGCGTTGTCGAGGCTCTCCATCCGCTGGAGGTGGTCGACCGCCGTGAACTCGGTGGAGACCGCGCCGCCGACCTTCTGGGTCGGGCTGTCGGGCGTGCGCAGCTCGGGGAACTCCTCCTCGAGCGCCTCCAGCTCGCGCATCCGGACGTCGAAGTCGGCGTCGGACAGGGTCGGGTCGTCGAGGACGTAGTAGCGCCAGCGCGCCGTCTCGATGTCCTCGACCAGTCCGCTGTGGCGCTCGCGGGCCTCGTCGGTGGCCGGGGTCGGCGTACTCATGGGCACCATCCTGCCCGACGGGACCGACATCGGGCTGGGACCCATCTGACACGCTGGCGGCTCCGAAGAACCCCGCGTGGAGGCACCTGTGGAACACCCCGTCGACCAGACCCTGACCGGCCGGATGCTGGCGTCCATCGCCACCCCCGACCACGTGACCGGGGTCGTGCTGATGCTGCACGGCGGCAAGGACCGCAGCGCGCAACCGGTCGACGGCAAGAGCGCCTCCTGGCGACGGTCGGCGGCGATGGCCCGCACCATCGCCCCGGAGCTCTCGGCCGCGGGCGCGGCGGTCCGGCTGCTCCGCTACGAGCAGCGCGGCTGGAACGGCGGCGCCCCCGTCGTCGATGCCCGCTGGGCGCTGGAGGAGGTACGCCGCGAGCTCGGCGACCTGCCCGTGGTCCTGCTCGGCCACTCGATGGGTGGCCGCACCGCCGTCCACGTCGCCGACGACCCGCAGGTCCGCGGCGTGGTCGCGCTGGCCCCGTGGCTCCCCGGCGACGAGCCGGCCGGAGCCCTCCGCGGCCGCACCCTCGTCGCCGCCCACGGCCGCCGCGACAAGATCACCTCCGCCCGCGCCACCGCCGCCTACGTCGAGCGCGCCCGCGCCGCCGGGGCCGACGCCCGCTTCGTCGACATGGGCCGCGCCGGCCACTACATGTTCCGCCGGATCTCCGCCTGGAACTCCCTCGCCGCCTCCGAGTCGCTGGCGGCGCTGGCCTCGGGGTAGGCGGTTGCTGGTTCCCCGGATATCCGGGGAACCAGCGATTTCCGAGCGCTGGAACCCTCGGGAAGTTCACGTTTCCCTCGGGAGGTGGGATGGGGCGGCGCGTCGGTTTCCCCGCCCGGGCGGGGAAACCACGACTGTGTGCCCGAACCATCCCGGGCGAAGTCAACGACTCGCCCACAAAGTTCCGTCGGGACCCCTGAGGACTTGCGAAACGAAACTGTTTCGTTCTACCGTTTGAAACGAAACAGTTCTGTTCCATCTCCGAGGGAGTTCGTATGGTGCCCGAGAGCGCCACTGCCCGTCCGCGGGTGGAGGGTGATCGCGAGCGGGAGATCCTCGACGCCACGCTCACCGTGCTCGCCGAGACCGGCTACGACAAGCTGACGATGGACGCCGTCGCCACCGAGGCGAAGGCGTCGAAGGCGACGCTCTACCGCCGGTGGAGCTCCAAGCCCGAGCTGGTGGTCGAGGCCATCTGCTCCCACAAGGCCCACCCGCCGGTGCCTGACACCGGCAGCCTGCGGGGCGACCTGGTCGCCGCGCACTGCGGCATGGGCGGTCTCCAGGACCCACGTGCGCTCGCGGTGCAGGCCGCCGTCGTCACCGCGATGGGTCGTGACCCC
This sequence comes from uncultured Actinomycetota bacterium, assembly GCA_963826015.1. Lineage (GTDB taxonomy): Bacteria > Actinomycetota > Actinomycetes > Propionibacteriales > Nocardioidaceae > Nocardioides. Next base: position 134,067 of record CAWGVI010000008.1, read on the forward strand.
GAGTTCGCCGCGACCTACCGCCGCGAGTTCATCGCCCCCAAGCAGGAGGCCTCCCGCACGATCTTCGAGCGGGCCGTGGCCCGCGGCGAGATCCGCGAGGACGTCGACCTCGACCTCCTGGCGCCAGCCCTCGCGGGCATCGTCCTCCACCGCATCTTCCTCCTGGGAGAGGCGGCCTCACCCGAGCTCGTCGCCAAGGTGATCGACCAGATCATCCTGCCCGCCTGCACCCACGCCTGATCCGCTCCACCCGATCGCAAGGAATCCCATGACCGACACGACCGTGCCCGCACCGGAGGTCACTCCGGCCGAGCACCGACGCCTCACCTGGGCGCTCGTCCTGCTCTCCCTGGCCCAGCTGATGGTGGTGCTCGACAGCACCATCGCCAACATCGCCCTGCCCTACATCGGCACCGACCTCGACATCGACCAGGCCAACCTGTCCTGGATCGTCACCGGCTACGCCCTGACCTTCGGCGGCTTCCTGCTGCTCGGCGGCCGGCTCGCCGACCTCTACGGCCGCCGCCGGGTCTTCATGATCGGCGTCCTGGTCTTCGCCGCCGCCTCGCTCGTCGGCGGTACGGCGCAGAACGAGGCGATCCTCCTGATCGCCCGTGGCGTCCAGGGGCTCGGCGCGGCGATGGCCTCGCCGGCCGCGCTCGCCCTGATCACGACCACCTTCCCGGCCGGCAAGGAGCGCAACCGCGCGTTCGCCGTCTTCGCCTCGATGGCCGGTGTCGGTGCCGCGGTCGGGCTGATCCTCGGCGGCTGGCTCACCGGCCTCGACGCCCCGCTGGGCATCGCCGGCTGGCGCTACACCTTCCTGATCGTGATCCCGATCGGCGTCGGCGCGGCGTTCTTCGCGCCCCGCGTCTTCGCGGAGTCCGAGCGCCACACCGGCCAGCTCGACGTCCCCGGCGCCATCACCGGCACCGGCGGTCTGCTGGCGATCGTCTACGGCCTCTCGCGGGCCGGCGACGAGCGCTACGGCTGGGGCGACCAGTGGACGCTGACCAGCCTCGTCGTGGGCGTGGCCCTGCTCGGGGTCTTCATGCTCCTGGAGTCGCGGGTCGAGCACCCGCTGCTGCCGTTCCGGATCCTGAAGTCCAAGAACCGGGCGACCGCCTTCGCGGTGATGATGATCGCGCCGGCCGCCATGTTCGCGATGTTCTTCTTCCTCAGCCTCACGGTGCAGCTCGTCATGGGCTACTCCCCGCTGAAGACCGGCCTCGCGTTCCTGCCGTTCTCGATCGCCATGATCTTCTCGGCGACCGCCGCCTCCAAGCTGATCGGCCGGGTCGACCCGCGGTTCCTGTCCGGCGTCGGCACGCTGCTCTCGGCGTCCGCGCTGTACGGCTTCCACCGGCTGACCGTTCCCGAGGACGGCGCCTCGCTGCTCGCCTCGCTGCCCGCCAGCATGGGTGGCCAGGGGGTGGCCCTCGGTGCCGACATCAACTACTGGACCCACATCCTGCCGTTCGTGGTCCTGATGGCCTTCGGCATGGGGCTCAACTTCGTACCGCTGACCCTGGTCGCCGTGCACCGGCTGCGTCGCGAGGACTCCGGCATCGGCTCGGGCGTGCTGAACACCATGCAGCAGGTCGGCGGTGCGCTGGGCCTGGCGACCCTCAGCACGGTCGCGCTCCACTTCAGCCAGAACCGCGCCGACGAGATCGCTCCCGGCGTCCTCCGGGCGGCCCAGGCGGCCGGGCTCGACCAGTCGGTCTCGCCCGGTGAGTTCCAGCAGATCGTCGGTCAGCTGTCCGGCATCGGGGCCTTCACGGAAGGCGCCACGATGGCATTCCTCGTGGGCAGCCTGATGATGGTCGGCGCGTCCGTCCTGGTGTGGCTGTTCCTCGACGTCAAGCACGAGGAGCTCGCCTCCGACGAGGCGCCGGAGGGTGTCCACATCGGCTGACCCTCAGCCCTCCTCCGTCCGCTCGCACCGGTCCCGATCTCCTCGGGGCTGGTGCGCAGTCGCACCCAGCGGTCCTCCGGTACGCCGTCCTGGACGGGCCTCACAGCTCGCCGGCCGCCCACCGCAGGTCGACCAGGGCCTGCTGCGCCGCCGACGGCGTCGCACCGGCGAGCCCGCAGGGCGGGGCGATCCCCAGGCCCGGTCCGGGCTCCAGGCCCAGCATGTCCAGCCACCGGGCCACCTTCTCCACGGTCGCCTCCCGCGGGCCGGGCGACACCCCGAGGAGCACCGTCTCCCCCGCTTCGTACGCCTCCGCGAGCTGGTCGTGTCCCTCGGCGCCGACCCGGTCGAGGTCGACGGCCACTCCGGACGCCCCGGTCCCGCGCAGCAGTCCCAGCGGGGCGTCGTCGGCGCAGCAGTGGACCCACACCTCTCCCCCGGCCTCGCGTGACGGCGTCGACCAGCCAGCCGAGGGCCTCGCTCGCCTCGGGCGCGTGCACGGCGCGGTGCCGGTGGAACCCGGACGCGGTCGGGACCCGGCCGGCCAGCACCGCCGGCAGGGCGGGCTCGTCGACCTGCACCACCCACCGGTCCACGCCGGGGATCCGGCGCTGCAGGTCCTGCACAGTGGCAGCCGTACGCCCTCGGCGAGCGCCTGCTCCGAGCTCGCGGCGGGCGCCGCGGTCGGCCAGGGCGAGGTCGCCGCGGGGTCGCTCGACGGTGGAGGCGACGGTCCACGGACCGGCGACCTGGGTCTTGAACGCACCGGCGTAACCCTGCGACTGCTCCTCGACCTGGTCGAGGTCCTGCGCCAGCAGGCTGCGGGCGCGGCGCGGGTCGACGCCCTCGGCGCCGGTCAACCGCCAGCCGGCGGGCTGGAGGTCGAAGGCGAGATCGGTCGTGAGGGCGACCGCGCGGCCGGTCATGGTCGCGGTGATGCCGCGGCCCGGTAGCTCGGGGACGTAGGGCAGCCCGTCGTCCCGGGCCAGCTCGCCGAGCACCACCCGCACCGCCTCGGTGTAGGCCGTCGGGTCGTCACCGGGGTGGGAGCCGATCCCGGTGGCGATCACCGGGTGCTCATCGCGCGGCCACCCGGTCGGTCGCGCTGATCGTCGCCGAGCCGACGACCCGGCTGCCGTCGTAGAGGACCGCGGCCTGGCCCGGCGCGATGCCGTACGCCGGGTCGAGCAGCTCGACCTCGACGGTGTCACCGGTGACGGTCACGCGGGCGCGGTGCTCGGCACCGTGGGCCCGCAGCTGGACCGTGCCCTCGAGCTCGGTCGGCGGGGTGCCGCACCACCGGGGCCGGGTGCCGGTGATCCGCTCGACCGCGAGCCGGTCGCGCGGGCCGACCGTGACGGTGCCGGTGACCGGCTCGATGTCGAGCACGAAGCGCGGCTTGCCGTCGGGCGCGGGCCGCCCGACCCGCAGGCCCTTGCGCTGGCCGATGGTGAAGCCGAAGGTCCCCCGGTGCTGTCCGAGGACGTCGCCGGTCGCGTCGTCGACGATGTCGCCGCCCCGGTTGGGTGCGCGGTCGCCGAGCTTCTCGTCCAGCCAGCCGGCATTGTCGCCGTCCGCGACGAAGCAGATGTCGTGGCTGTCGGGCTTGTCGGCGACCAGCAGGCCGCGGCGGCCGGCCTCCTCGCGCACCTCGGGCTTGGTCGAGCCACCGAGCGGGAAGAGCGAGTGCCGCAGCTGCTGCTGGTCGAGCACCCCGAGGACGTAGGACTGGTCCTTGGCGTGGTCGAGCGCCCGGTGCATCTCGACCAGGCCGTCGGCGCCGGCCCGCAGCTGGGCGTAGTGGCCGGTGGCGACGGCGTCGAAGCCGAGGCCGAGCGCCCGGTCGAGGACGGCCGCGAACTTGATCTTCTCGTTGCACCGCAGGCAGGGGTTCGGGGTGCGCCCCGCGGCGTACTCGTCCAGGAAGTCCTCGACGACGTCCTCGTGGAACCGGTCGGAGAGGTCCCAGACGTAGAACGGGATCCCGATGACATCTGCGGCCCGGCGAGCGTCGTTGGCGTCCTCGATCGTGCAGCAGCCGCGGGCGCCGGAGCGGTAGGACTGCGGGTTGCGCGAGAGCGCGAGGTGGATGCCGGTGACGTCGTGGCCCGCGTCGACCGCCCTCGCGGCGGCGACGGCGGAGTCGACGCCGCCGGACATCGCGGCGACGACCTTCGTGGGGGTCACCGCCGTGCAGCCCTGGCGCGTTCGACGACCGGACCGATCGCGGCCACGACCGCGTCGACGTCGGCCGGGGAGGAGGTGTGGCCGAAGGAGAAGCGGAGGGAGTGCCGCGCCTGCTCGGGGTCGCAGCCCATCGCGAGCAGGACGTGGGAGGGCTGTGGGACCCCGGCCGAGCATGCCGACCCGGTGGAGGTCTCGATCCCGTGGGCGTCGAGGAGCATCAGCAGCGAGTCTCCCTCGCAGCCCGGGAAGCCGAGGTGGGCGTTGCCGGGCAGCCGACCCGGGCCCGACCGGAGCGCCGTGCAGGTGGGCGTCAGGGACGACCTCCATGACCCGGCGCACCAGGTCGTCGCGGAGCGCGGCGACCCGCGTGGCGTGCTCGTCCTGGACCTTCACGGAGTGCTCGATGGCGGCCGCGAAGCCGGCGATCGCCGGGACGTCGAGGGTGCCGCTGCGGATGTCGCGCTCCTGGCCGCCGCCGTGCACCAGGGCGCTGACGGTGAGCTCGCGCCGTACGGCGAGGGCGCCCACGCCGTAGGGTCCCCCCACCTTGTGGCCGGTGAAGGTGAGGGCGTCGAGACCGGAGCGGTCGAAGACGACCGGCACCGCACCGACCGCCTGCACGGCGTCGGAGTGGACCGGGATGCCGTGGGCGGCCGCGAGGTCGACCACCTCGTCGACGGGCTGGATCGTGCCGACCTCGTTGTTGGCCCACATCACCGAGATCAGCGCGACGGAACCGGGGTCGCGCTCGACCGAGGCCCGCAGCGCGTCCATCCGGAGCCGGCCCTGCGCGTCGACCGGCAGCAGCTCGACCTCGGCGCCGTTGTCGCCGAGCCAGACGAGGGGGTCGAGGACGGCGTGGTGCTCGACCGCGGTGGAGAGGATCCGCACGCGGCCGGGCTCCTCGGCCCGCCGCGACCAGAAGACGCCCTTGAGCGCGAGGTTGTCGGCCTCGGTGCCGCCCGAGGTGAACACGATGTCGCCGGGCCGGGCGCCCAGGGCCCGCGCGATCGTCTCGCGCGACTCCTCGACCACCCGGCGTGCCCGACGGCCCGAGGCGTGCAGCGAGCTGGCGTTCCCGACCTCTCCCAGCTCCCGCATCATCGCCTCGGACGCGACGCGCAGCATGGGCGTCGTCGCGGCGTGATCGAGGTAGGTCGGGCGGGGGTCGGTCATCTCACCCCCAGCGTACGGCGTGGGTCAGCCTGCGACCGCCGCGGCCAGCCTGCCGAGCGACTGCTCGAGCTCGGACTGCGACACGAGCGGGAAGGACACCTTCTTCAGCAGCTCGGGGTCGTCCACCCGGCTCCAGTCGTAGCTGAGGGTCACGTCGGTCGCGCCCGGCCCGTCGGCGACCAGCTCCCACGTCCACTCCCAGCCCGGGGGCTCGGTGTCGGCGGGGGCGGTCTGCCACGCGAGCAGGTGGTTGGCGTCGTACCCGGTGACGGTGTTGTCGGTCTGGTAGTCCCCGCCCATGTGGGGTCCGGTCATGTTCATCCGGAACACCTGCCCGGTCCCGGTGATCCGGTCGGTCTTCTCGTCGCTGACCACGAAGCCCGATCCGTCGAGCTCGGGGTGCCGCTCGGGGTTGCTCAGGACGTCGAAGACGTCCTGGGTCGAGGCGTTGATCGTGCGCTGGACAGTGATCCGCTTCTCCTGGGTCATGCCTCCACCGTGCGTCGCCGACCGGCGACTTTCAAACCCGGACGGGTGTCAGAGGACGATCAGGTCGTCGCGGTGGACGACCTCACGCTCGTACGCCGCGCCCAGCTCGCGCTTGAGGTCGTGGGTCGACCGGCCGAGCAGCCCGGGCAGCTCCTCGGCGTCGAAGTTGACCAGGCCGCGGGCCAGGGTGGTGCCGGCCTCGTCGGTGAGGTCGACCGGGTCGCCGGCGACGAAGGTGCCGCTCACGGAGGTGATCCCGGCGGCGAGCAGCGAGGCCCGGCGCTCGGTGACGGCCCGCACGGCCCCCGCGTCGAGCACGAGGGCGCCCTTGGGCTCGGTGGCGTGCGCGAGCCACAGCAGCCGCGTGGGCCGGCGCTTGCCGGCCGGGTGGAACAGTGTGCCGACCTCGTCGCCGGCGAGCGCCGCGGCGGCGTTGCCGGCCGAGGTGAGCACCACCGGTATCCCGGCGCCGCCGGCGATCCGGGCGGCGTCGACCTTGGTCTGCATGCCGCCGCTGCCGAGGCCGGCCGCACCGGTGCGACCGATCCGGACGTGGTCGAGCGCGTCGCCGGCCGCCACCTCGGGGATCAGGCTGCTGCCCGACGTCTCCGGGTTGCCGTCGTAGAGGCCGTCGACGTCGCTGAGCAGCACGAGCAGGTCGGCGTGGACGAGGTGGGCGACCAGCGCGGCCAGGCGGTCGTTGTCACCGAAGCGGATCTCGCTGGTCGCGACCGTGTCGTTCTCGTTCACGATCGGCAGCACGCCGAGCTCGAGGAGCTTGGCGAAGGTCTGGAAGGCGTTGCGGTAGTGGGAGCGACGGGTCACGTCGTCGACGGTGAGCAGGACCTGGCCGGTCGTGATGTCGTGGCGCTTGAGCTCCTCGGTGTAGCGGTGCACCAACAGGCCCTGACCCACCGATGCGGCCGCCTGCTGCGCCGGGAGCGCGCGTGGCCGGGTCGAGAGCCCCAGGGGGGCCAGGCCGGCCGCGATCGCACCGGAGGAGACGAGCACGACCTCGACGCCCTGGAGCCGGGTCGCGGCCACCACGTCCACGAGGCGGCGTACCCGCTCCGGGTCGATGCCGCCCGCCGCCGTCGTGAGCGACGACGAGCCCACCTTGACCACCACCCGGCGCGCGGCGGTCACGACGTCCCGGGTCACGACCCGGGGTCCTGCTCGGCCCAGTCGGGGTCGTCGGCTCCGCCGATCTCGTACGACGAGGGACCGAACGACTCGGTCGGCTCCTCGCTGGCACGCAGCCGGCGGGCGACGTCGGCGCGGGTCTCGCCCTCGGCCCGGTCACCCAGGTTCTCCTGGATGTCACGACGACGTCGGGCGGCGGGCCGGGTGTCGTCGAAGCGGGAGTCCTCGCCACGCCGGGCGAGGTTCTCCGCACCGGCGTCCAGGCCGGGCTTGAAGTCGAAGACGACGGCGTCGTCGGGGTGGCCGATGAGGACGGTGTCGCCCTCGACCGCGCCCATCGCGACCAGGCGGGTCTCGATGCCGAGCCGGTTGAGCCGGTCGGCGAGGAAGCCGACCGCCTCGTCGTTGCTGAAGTCGGTCTGCCGCACCCAGCGTTCGGGCTTGTCGCCCCGGACCCGCCAGCCCTCGGCGGTCTCGGTGACGCTGAACCCGTCGGTGACGCCGGCGCCCGGCGGGCGGAGCACGATCCGGCTCGCCTCGACGGCCGGCTGGGCGGCCCGGGCACCCTCGACGATGCCGGCCATGGCGAAGGTCAGCTCGCGGAGCCCGGCACCGGACGCGGCCGAGACCGGGAACACGCGGAGCCCGCGGGCCTCGAGGTCCTCGAGCACGATGTCGGCGAGGTCGCTGCCGTCGGGCACGTCGATCTTGTTGAGCGCGACCAGACGCGGCCGGTCCTCGAGCCCGCCGTACCGTGACAGCTCGTTCTCGATCACGTCGAGGTCGTCGGCGGGGTTGCGGCCCGGCTCCATGGTCGCGGTGTCGACGACGTGGACCAGCGCGGCGCAGCGTTCGATGTGGCGCAGGAAGTCGTGGCCGAGACCGCGACCCTCGCTCGCGCCCTCGATCAGGCCCGGGACGTCGGCGACGGTGAACGTCGTGTCACCGGCGGTGACCACGCCCAGGTTGGGGATCAACGTGGTGAAGGGGTAGTCGGCGATCTTGGGCCGGGCCCGCGAGATCGCGGCGATCAAGCTGGACTTGCCGGCGCTCGGGAAGCCCACCAGGCCGATGTCGGCCACGACCTTGAGCTCGAGCACGATCTCCAGCTCGTCGCCGGGCTCGCCCAGGAGCGCGAAGCCGGGCGCCTTGCGCTTGGACGAGGCCAGCGCGGCGTTGCCGAGGCCGCCGCGGCCACCCTCGGCGATGATCATCTCGGTGCCGTGGCCGACGAGGTCGGCCAGCACCTCGCCACCGGCGCTGGAGACGACCGTGCCGTCAGGTACCGGCAGCACCAGGTCGCCACCGTGGCCACCGTTCTTGTGGGCACCGGCTCCATGGCCGCCGTGCTCGGCGCGCCGGTGCGGGCTGTGGTGGTAGGCGAGCAGGGTCGTGACGCTCGTGTCGACGCGCAGGATCACCGACCCGCCCGGTCCGCCGTTGCCACCGTCGGGGCCGCCGAGCGGTTTGAACTTCTCCCGGTGCACCGAGGCGACGCCGTTCCCGCCACGACCGGCGGCGACGTCCAACGTCACCCGGTCGACGAAGCTGGGGATGGCCATGACTTACCTCGGATCTGCTGGTTCAAATGCCGAAGGGCGCCCCGGAAGCGGGACGCCCTTCGATGGTCTGCTGGGTGACGTCAGGTCACTCGCCGGGGACGACGTTCACGACACGACGGCCGCGCTTGGTGCCGAACTCGACGGCACCGCCCACGAGGGCGAACAGGGTGTCGTCGCCACCGCGACCGACGCCCGCGCCCGGGTGGAAGTGGGTCCCACGCTGGCGGACGATGATCTCGCCGGCGGAGACGACCTGGCCGCCGAAGCGCTTGACGCCGAGGCGCTGGGAGTTGGAGTCCCGACCGTTCTTGGTCGAGGCCGCGCCCTTCTTGTGTGCCATAGCAGTTGTCCTTCGCTGGAGACTCGAGCCCTCGGGATGAGGGGGCTCAGAGGGAGATGTCGGTGACCTTGACCTGGGTGTACTTCTGGCGGTGACCCTGGCGCTTCTTGTAGCCAGTCTTGTTCTTGTACTTCTGGATGATGATCTTGGGGCCCTTGGTGGCGCCGAGGACCTCGACGGTGACGGAGGCCTTGTCGAGCGCCTTCGCGTCGGTGGTGACCGAGTCGCCGTCGACGGTCATGACCACCGGCAGCGAGATGGTGTCGCCGACGGGCGTCGAGACCTTGTCGATCTCGATGACGTCGCCGACAACGACCTTCTGCTGCTTGGCGCCTGCGCGCACGATCGCGTACACCGCGGTCTCCTTCACGTCTGTGCTACGGAACTGCCTGATCGAACCTGTCGTCCTGCGGCACGCCACGGACCGGGCGTGGCCGGGGTGCCGAGCAGGGGAGGCACGCTGAGCGCACCGAGGGTCAATAGTACGCAAGCCCCGACCCCTCCCGCAAAACGGCGGGATCGGGGGCGCCCCCAGCGCGTGATCAGCGCTGGTCAGCGCTGGTTCAGCGCTTGCGCGAGCCGCGCTTCTTCACGGGCACGTGCTCCACCGTCGGCCGGGTGCCGGCCTCGGCGTCGGCCGTCCCGGGCTCCACGGCGCCGTCCACGGGTGGCGCCCCGACCTGGCCGACCGTGGTCGCCGGCTCCGGCGCGCTGGCTGCCGGCGGCCCTGCGGGGCGGCTGGCGGACCGGCCACGGGTCCGGGTGACGACCTTGGGTGCCACCGGCTCCGCGGGCTCGATCACGGCCTCGACCACGGGCACGGGCACCTCGGCGGGCACGGGCGCCTCGGCGGCCGGAGCCTCCTCGACGACCACGGGGACCTCCGCCGCGGGGACCTCGGCCACGGGGGCCGTCTCCGCCTTCGGGGCCCGCTGGCGCTTGCGGGAGGTCGCGGCCTTCTCGGGCTGCTCGGGCTGCTCGGGCTGCTTCGGATCCGCCGCACCGGCCTCCGGCTCGGAGCCGGACTCCGGCTCCTCCGCCTGCGGGGTACGCGGCATCGCGGCGACGTCCTTGGGCGAGGGCGTCTTGGCGGCGTCCTGCTTGCCCTGGCTCTCGTGCTGGTGCTGGTGCTGGTCGTCGCCACCCTTGCCGCCGCGACGACGCGAGCTGCGCTTGGGCTCCTGCTCGCCCTTGGGCGCCACCGGAGCGTCGGCGATCACCAGGCCACGGCCGTGGCAGTGGTCGCAGGTCTCGGAGAACGCCTCGAGCAGTCCGGTGCCGATCCGCTTGCGCGTCATCTGGACCAGACCCAGGGAGGTGACCTCGGCGACCTGGTGCCGGGTCCGGTCGCGGCCCAGGCACTCCACCAGCCGGCGCAGCACGAGGTCGCGGTTGGACTCCAGGACCATGTCGATGAAGTCGACGACGATGATGCCGCCGATGTCGCGCAGGCGGAGCTGGCGCACGATCTCCTCGGCCGCCTCGAGGTTGTTCTTGGTGACCGTCTCCTCGAGGTTGCCCCCGGAGCCGGTGAACTTGCCGGTGTTGACGTCGACGACCGTCATCGCCTCGGTGCGGTCGATGACCAGCGAGCCGCCCGAGGGCAGCCACACCTTGCGGTCCAGGCCCTTGTGGATCTGCTCGTCGATCCGGTACTTCGCGAAGAGGTCGGTGCCCGACCCGTCGTGCTTCTCCAGCCGCTCGGCCAGGTCGGGCGCGACGTGGCCGACGTACTCGTGCACGGTGTCCCAGGCGTCGTCACCCTGGACCACGAGGGTGGCGAAGTCCTCGGTGAAGAGGTCGCGGACGACCTTGAGCATCAGGTCGGGCTCGCCGTAGAGCGCCTGAGGAGCGCTGCCCCTCGACTTCTTCTCGATGTCCTCCCACCGGGCCTTGAGCCGCTCGACGTCGCGGGTCAGCTCGTCCTCGCTGGCACCCTCGGCCGCGGTGCGCACGATGACTCCGGCGCCGTCCGGGACGATCTCCTTGAGCAGCGTCTTGAGCCGGTTGCGCTCGGTGTCGGGCAGCTTGCGGGAGATCCCGGAGTTGGTGCCGTCCGGGACGTAGACGAGGAAGCGGCCGGCCAGGCTGATCTGGCTGGTGAGCCGGGCGCCCTTGTGACCGATCGGGTCCTTGGTGACCTGCACCAGGACCGACTGGCCCGAGGACAGCACCGACTCGATCTTGCGCGGCTGACCGTCCTGGTGGCCCAGCGCCGACCAGTTCACCTCGCCGGCGTAGAGCACCGCGTTGCGGCCCTTGCCGATGTCGATGAACGCCGCCTCCATGGAGGGCAGCACGTTCTGGACGCGGCCGAGGTAGACGTTGCCGATGATGGAGGTCTGGGACTCGCGGGCGACGTAGTGCTCGACGAGGACCTTGTCCTCGAGGACCGCGATCTGGGTCAGGTCCTCGCGCTGACGGATCGCCATGATCCGCTCCACCGACTCGCGGCGGGCCAGGAACTCCGCCTCGCTGACGATGGGAGCGCGGCGCCGGCCGGCCTCGCGGCCCTCGCGGCGGCGTTGCTTCTTGGCCTCGAGCCGCGTGGAGCCGCTGACCGACTGGATCTGGTCCTCCGCGGACCGGGTCTGGCGGACCCGGGTGACGGTGTTCTTCGGGTCGTCCTCGGTGTCGGCGCCGTCCTCGCCGGCCCGGCGCCGCCGGCGTCGGCGGCGTGAGGACGAGGAACCGCCCTCACCGTCGTCGTCGGCGTCGTCCTGGTCGTTCAGCGGGACCGTTCTGCCTGCCGCCCTGCTTGCCCTGGTGACCACCCTGCGAGGTGCCCTGCTTCGCCTGCTTGGCACCCTGCTGGGACCCGGCGTCGCGGGTGTCGGAGGACGCGTCGTCGTCCTCGCCCTCCTGGTCGCCCTGTGCGTCGTCGGAGCCGCCTCCGGACTTGCGGCGACGGCGGCCGCCGCGGCGGCGGCGGCGGCGGTTGGCGCCACCGCCGTCGTCGGAGTCGTCGCCCGAGTCGTCGCCCGAGTCGTCGCTCGAGTCGTTGCCCGAGTCGTTGCCCGAGTCGTTGCCCGAGTCGTTGGTGGTGGCCTCGACAGGAGCCTCGGCGGGGGTCTGCGTGCTCGGGGCGGCCGTCTTCCTGGCGCGCGAGGAGCGGGTGGTGGTCTTCACGACCGGCTTGTCGTCGGTCTCGGCGTCGGTCTCGGCGGCGGTCTCGCCGGTCCCGGCCGCGGCCTCGGTGGCCTCCGGGGCTGCGGCGGCCTTCCTGGCACGCGGCTTGCGCGCCGGGGCGGTGCCGGCCTCCGGCGCCTGGAACAGCGGCACCGCGGCGGGGGCCGTCCCGGCGTCCGGGGGCGGACTCGGGGGCCGGGGCCGTCTTCGGGGCGGCGGCCTTGCGGGTCCGGGTGGTCGTGGTGGTCTTCGCGGCGGTCTTCTTCGCGGCAGTCTTCTTCGCGGCGGCCTTCTTCGTCGGTGCCTCTGAGCCGCCCGCCGGGGCGTCGGCGAGCTCCACCGGCGCGCCGGCGGCTGCGTCCGAGGACGGCGCCGCCGCCTTCGTGGCGGCGCTCTTGCGCGGGGTGGTGGTCTTCTTCGCCGCGGTCTTGCGGGCGGCGGTCTTCTTCGCAGGAGCCTCGGCCGGGGCGGTGTCGCCGGTCGGTTCGGGGCTGCTGGGGGTGTCCTCGAGCACTGACTGCTCCCTCTGCCCGGCGTTGTCGCCGGACCGTCGGCGCCCTCCGTGCTGGGCCGGTGGTGCTGGCTGCCGGTACGGGAACGCAAAGCCTTCGGGTGGCGACGACACCCTCCGCGCGGTGCGTCGACGCGTCGCTCTTCGCCGGCCTACCGCGGTCGCTGGGCCTGGTGGCGGAGGGCTGTCACCCACTCCGCCGGCCGCGTCGCGGTCTGGCGACGACGGGCGCTCGTCGTGCCGGGACGTCGGGCGTTCCGGCGAGAACGTCGTCGGGTCGACCCGGGGGTCGAACCACGTCGAGTATCGCACACCGGCGGCCGAACGTCTCGATGCCCGGCGCACCCGCCCCGCGCGGCGGGTCAGCCGAACGGCGGGCGCAGCGTGGCGCCGTCCTCCGCCAGGACGCCCTGGTCCAGCCGCGTCAGGAGAGGGGCGGGGCCGGTCTCCAGGGGGTGCACCCGCCGCAGCGCGGAGAGCACGTCGTCGGGCCGGACGGCGGGGACGGTGTGGTGGAGGAGAAGGTCGAGCGAGCTGCCGTCGACGACGAGCGACGCGACCGCGCCACGGGCGTCGAACTCTCGCAGCCCCTTCTTGGTCATCCGCTCCACCAGCACGCTCTCGGAGCCCAGGAACGCCACCACCGCCGCCTCCAGGTCCCCGGCGGAGGCGTCGGTGTCGAGCCGCCACCGGCTGCTGGTGAGCAGCTCGGCGAGCGCGCCGCCCGGGGACTCCGCGACCCCGACGATGTCGAGCCCGTCGGGCAGTGCCTCGTCGAGGGTGTCGCGCAGCGCGTCGGGGTCGAGTCGCTCGGCGAGCCCGATCTCGAGGTACTCCGCCTCGCTGGCCGACCCCGTGGGGGCGGCGCCGGCGTAGGAGATCCGGGGGTGGGGGTTGAAACCCGAGGAGTAGGCCATCGGTACCCGCGCCCGGACCAGCGCCCGCTCGAAGGCCCGCGAGAAGTCGCGGTGGGACGTGAAGCGGAGCCGGCCGCGCTTGGCGTAGCGGATCCGGAGCCGCTGGACCGGGGGTGCTTGCTGTTCGGGCTGCTCGCGCACCCGGACAGGGTAGGGCCCGACCGGTGCGGACGTGCGGGTGCCCGGACCGGCGTACCGGTCCGGGCACCCGCGAGGAGCAGGCCCCTCAGCCCGCCACCCCTCCCCGTGGTCTCCCCGTCGTCGGTGGCCGGTCAGCCGGTCGTCAGGGAGGTGTCGTCGATGACGAAGCTGGTCGCCAGGCTCGAGTCCTCGGTGCCGGTGAAGCGCAGCGTGACCGTCTTGCCGGTGAAGGCCGACAGGTTGAAGGTGCGCTGCACGTACGACGACCCCTTGTTGAGGTTCGAGAAGGTGCCGAGCGTGGTGGTGCTGCCGCCCGAGACGACCTGCACGGTGAGCTTGTCGTACGCCGTGGAGGTGGTCGTCTCCGCGCTGCTCACGTACAGCCAGAAGCTGAGCGACGCGGTCGAGGCGGCGGGGACCGTGACCGACTGCGAGAGCGTGTCGGTGGTCGTCGAGCCGTAGCCGTTCAGCCACGCCTTCCACGAGCCGGTCCGGGTGGGGGCGCCCGCGTCGGTGGTGATGACGCCGCTGGTGGCGCTCCACGCGGTGGCACCGGACTCGAAGCCCGGGTTGGCCAGCAGGTTGCCGCCGGTGGGCGGCGGGGTGGTGCCGCCGCCGGTCAGCGGGGAGTAGAGCAGCCGGTTCGGTGAGCCCGTCTGCGCGCCCGAGACGACCCCCGTGGTGGCGGTGCTGGTGATCGCGTTGCCGACGGTGCTCGGCGAGGCGCCCGGGTTGCCCTGGAGGTAGAGCGCGGCGACGCCCGCGACGTGCGGGGTGGCCATCGAGGTGCCCGAGATGGTGTTGGTCGCCGTGGTCGAGGTGTACCAGGCCGAGGTGATGTTCGAGCCGGGCGCGAACAGGTCGAGGCAGGAGCCGTAGTTGGAGAAGCTCGAGCGGGCGTCGGTGTTGGTGGTGGAGCCGACGGTCAGCGCGGAGGCGACGCGGGACGGCGAGCCGTTGCACGCGTTCGTGTTCTCGTTGCCGGCCGCGACGGCGTAGGTCACACCGTCGGCGATCGAGTTGGCGACGGCGGTGTCGAGCGCCGTGGAGACGCCACCGCCGAGGCTCATGTTGGCGACCGCGGGGGCGCCCGCGGCGTGGTTCGAGGTCACCCAGTCGACGCCGGCGATGACGCCGGAGGTGGAGCCGCTGCCGGTGCAGTCGAGCACCCGGACCGGGCGGATCGTGACCGACTTGGCCACGCCGTACGTCGTCCCGCCGACGGTGCCGGCGACGTGCGTGCCGTGGCCGTTGCAGTCGGTGGTGCCGCGGCCGTCGCTGATCGCGGTGTAGCCGGAGGTCACCCGACCGCCGAACTCGGTGTGGGTCGAGAGGACGCCGGTGTCGATGATGTACGCCGTGACGCCCTGGCCGGTCGGCGTGTACGTGTAGGAGTTGTTCAGGGGGAGGTTGCGCTGGTCGATCCGGTCCAGGCCCCAGGTCGCCGGCGACTGGGTCGCGTCGATCGAGACCCGCTGGTCGGCCTCGAGGTAGGCGACGTCCGGGTTGGACCGCAGGTCGGCGACCGCGGAGTCCGAGAGCGTCGCGGAGAAGCCCTCGAGGGCGGTGCTGAAGCGCTTGACCCGGGTCGCGCCGTGGTCGCGAGCCGCATCGACGGCCGCGGCGGCGTCGGACCTCGAGGCGCGTCCCTCGAGCACGACGATGTAGCGGCCGTCGATGGCGCCGGCACGCTCGGTGCCGAGGACGGGGGCGGGTCGGTCGTGCGCGGGCGCGGCGGCGGCCGTCCCGGTGGTGAGCGGCACGACGCCGAGGGTGATGGCGCCGAGCACGGCGCCGGCCGCGGTGACGGCTCGGCCGCGACGCGGCGTGGTCGAGAAGATGGACATGTACGTCTCCCGAGATCTCCTGTGCACCCAGCGGTCGCTGGGACTCAGGAACGTAGCCACGTCGAGGGGCCCGGAGCGAGGTCCGGGCCGCCTCATCTTTGTGCACCGCACAAAGGTGGTGCAGCGGCTCAGGGCAGGCGCTCGCCCTTCATCAGCCTCGACTTGTACACGCTGCCGACCACCTCGCCACCCAGCCAGGCCGTGAGCCGTTCAGCCTCGGCGGCGAGCGCCGCCCGGGCGTCCGCCCCGGTGTCCTCGTGCGGCAGCACGACCACCCGGCCCCCCTCGTCCTGCACCCAGGCCCCGACGATCCGTCCCTCCCACCACGCGGTGGTGCCCCCGTTGCCCGCCGTGTCGAAGAGGTACGGCGCGTGGCGTGGGTCGAGGTAGAACCCCCGCTCCTTCCAGCCCATCGTGGTCGGGTCGAGCACCGGCAGCAGCGCGGCGGTCGGCTCCACCTCGGGCTCCGGGTCGAGGTCGTCGGCCAGCAGCCAGCCCGTGCCACCGCCGTCGAGGCCGACCTCGACCGCGCCGAGGTCGGCCAGCGCACGCCGCACAGCCGTCTTGGTGCCGCCGAGCCACCAGGCCAGGTCGGTCTCGGTGCCGGGTCCGAACCGGGTCAGCCAGCGGCGTACGAGCTCGGCGTAGCCCTCGGCCTCGGCCCACGGCCGGGGCTCCTCGTCCAGCCACCGGGTCATCGGGGTCCACCGCGGCCGCGAGATCCGCCAGTGCCCGCCGTTGACGCCCCGGACGATGTCGGCCCGGGCGCCGAGCCAGGTGAGCACCCGCGGGGCGATGGGGACCGGTCCGCCCCACTTCTCGCTCACCGACGTCGACACCTTCGCGTCCAGCCGCGGCAGGGCCTCGCGGATCTGCTGGGCCCCGAGCTCCTGCTCGGAGGCGAGCAGGGCGAGCACCTCGTCGCGGGCGGCCTCCAGCCACGCCTCGCCGTCCCCGGTCAGCCCACCGCCCACGGCGTCCTTGGCGATCTTGCGGTGCTCGATGTCGGCCACCCGGGCCGACGCGCTGCCCCACACCGCCGGCAGCAGGTCGCGCGGGAACGCGAAGAGGGTGCGCCGCATGGCCAGCTGCTTGACCAGCGACCGGTCGCCGTACAGCGCCCGGTCGATGTCGGCGACGGTGACGCCCTCGGTCCGGGCCGCCACGCTGAGGTAGACGGTCGGGGGCTCAGTGGCGTGGAGGCAGACGACCGACTCCGCGGCCGCGACGGGGCCGTCGCGGCGGTGGGCTCCGAAGGCGTGCCGGCGGACCAGCCGGGCTCGGCGCTCGATGTCGGGAACGTGGCGCACCCGTCCTATCCTGCCGGAACCATGACCTCCTCCCCCGAGCGCCGCCAGCGCCTGTTCGTGCTCGTCGGCCTGGTGATGCTCGCGGTCAACCTGCGGCCCGCCGCCGTCAGCGTCGGCCCGGTGCTCGAGGAGGTCACCACCGGCCTCGACATGGGCCCGGCCAGCGCCGGGTTGCTCACCTCCTTGCCGGTGCTGGCGTTCGCCACCTTCGGCGCGCTCGCACCGTGGCTCGCCCGCACGGTGGGGCTCCACCGCACGACGCTGGTGTCCCTGGCGCTCGTCGCGGTCGGGCTGTCGCTGCGGGCCCAGGTCGAGCACGAGTCGACGTTCCTCCTCTTCTCGATGGTGGCGCTGGCCGGGATGGCCACCGCGAACGTGCTGCTGCCGTCCCTGGTGAAGCTGCACTTCCCCCACCGGGTCGGCTTCATCACCGCGCTCTACACGACCGCCCTCGCGATCGGCCTCACCTCGGCCCTCACCTTCACCGTCCCGATCTCCGAGGCGGGCGGAAGCTGGCGCTACGGCCTGGGGAGCTGGGCGGTGCTCGCGCTGCTGGCCGCGCTGCCCTGGCTCCTGCTGGTCGCCCACGACCGGCACGCCGACCCCGCCGCGCACACGATCGGGGTCGCGGACGTCGCCCGCACCAAGCTGGGGCTCGCGATGGCACTGCTGTTCGGCATCCAGTCGATGCACGCCTACGTCAGCTTCGGCTGGTTCGCCCAGCTCTGGCGCGACGCCGGCTACTCCCCCGCCACCGCCGGGGTCCTGGTCGGCGTCCTGGCCGGCGTCAGCATCCCGCTGTCACTGTGGCTGCCGACCCTCGCCGGTCGCCGGACCGACCACCGCAGCCTGCTCTGGGCGGTGATCGCCTCCTACCCCGTCGCGTATGCCGGGCTCATCATCGCGCCGTACTCCCTCGCCGTGGTGTGGGCCGTCCTGGTCGGGATCGGCGCCTCGACGTTCCCGCTCGTGCTCACCCTGATCGGGCTGCGCGCCCGGACCCCCGCCGGCACCGCCGCGCTCTCCGGCTTCACGCAGTCGGCCGGCTACCTGCTCGCGGCCCTCGGGCCGTTCACCATCGGGGTCCTGTACGACGCCACCGGCGGCTGGACCGTGCCCATGCTGGTGATGTCCGCGCTGATCGCGCCGATGGCCGTGCTCGCGGGCTACGTCGGCCGGCCGATCCAGCTCGAGGACCAGCTCCACCCTCGCGAGCGGGTGGCGTGACCGGGCTCCGTCGGGCCACGCTCGCGGTCGCGGCCGTGCTCGCCGTCGTCGTCCCGGCGGGGACCGCGATGGTGCTGTCGGACCGGCCGGGGACACCGCCGCTGCCGGAGGTGTGGGAGTCCTCGACCGGCTCCGCCGGCGCCACTCCCCAGGACCCGCAACCCACGGAACCGGGCGGCACCCTCGACCCGTGCCCCCCGACCGCCCGGATCCGGGCGCTGACGCTCAACATCCACTTCGGGAAGACGCCCGCCGGCGAGCCCGGGCTCGACCGGATCGCCCAGGAGATCCGCCGCTGGGGCCCCGACGTGGTGGTGCTCAACGAGGTCGACCGCCAGCGCGGCCGCAGCGACGGCGCCGCGCAGGCGCGCGAGCTCGGCCGGCTGACCGGGATGACCGCGACGTACGGGCCGAACAGGACGTACGGCGGCGGCACCTCCGGCAACGCGATCCTCTCCGCACTCCCGGTGCTCGAGACCGGCAACCGCGCGCTGCCCGGGCGCCCCGGCACCATCCCCCGCGGGCTGCTGCAGGTCACCGTCGAGCTCGACGGGCGGCCGCTCGACGTCTTCGCGACACACTTCGAGAACAGCTCCCCCGCCGCCCGCCGGGCGCAGGCCAGGGTCGTCGGCCAGGTCGTCACCCGGGGCCAGCACCCGTTCGTGCTCGGCGGCGACCTCAACGCCACCCCCGACGGCGTCGCGCTCCGCGTGCTCGCCCGCTCCGGGATGGTCGACTCGTGGTCGGTCGTGGGCCGCGGCCCCGGCTTCACCGTCCCCGCCGCTGCCCCACGCAAGCGGATCGACTACCTGCTCAGCGACGACCGGCTCGTCCCCGTCCGCTCCGAGGTCGTGCTCAGCCTGGTCAGCGACCACCGCGGCGTCCGCACCGACTTCGAGGTCGTCCCCGAGGGTTGCTGAGTCGCTCAGACGACGCTGAGCGGGAGCAGCTTCTGGCCGGTGGGGCCGATCTGGATCTCGGTGGACATCTCGGGGCAGACGCCGCAGTCGTAGCAGGGCGTCCAGCGGCAGTCCTCGACGTCGGGGACGCCGTCGGGGTCGGCGGCGGCCGCGAGGGAGTCCTCCCAGTCGGCCCACATCCAGTCCTTGTCGAGCCCGGAGTCGAGGTGGTCCCAGGGGAGCACCTCGTCGTAGTCGCGCTCGCGGGTGGTGTACCAGGCGACGTCGACGCCGGTGCCGGCCAGCGCGGACTCGGCGGCGGTGATCCAGCGGTCGTAGGAGAAGTGCTCGCTCCAGCCGTCGAACCGGCCGCCGTCGCGCCAGACCTGCTCGATGATCCGGCCCACGCGGCGGTCGCCGCGGGAGAGGAGTCCCTCGATGATGCCGGGCTTCCCGTCGTGGTAGCGGAAGCCGATCGCGCGGCCGTACCGCTTGTCGTTCCGGACGACGTCGCGCAGCTGCTTGAGCCGGTCGTCGGTGGTCTCGTGGTCGAGCTGCGCGGCCCACTGGAACGGCGTGTGCGGCTTGGGCACGAACCCGCCGATCGACACGGTGCAGCGGATGTCGTTGTGGCCGGCGACCTCGCGGCCCTTCGCGATGACCTTCTTGGCCAGCTCGGCGACCTGGAGCACGTCGTCGTCGGTCTCGGTCGGGAGGCCGACCATGAAGTAGAGCTTCACCTGGCGCCAGCCGTGGGAGTACGCCGTGGCGACCGTCCGGATCAGGTCCTCCTCGGTCACCGCCTTGTTGATGACCTTGCGCATCCGCTCCGAGCCGCCCTCGGGGGCGAACGTGAGGCCCGAGCGCCGGCCGTTGCGGGAGAACTCGTTGGCGAGGGTGATGTTGAAGGCGTCGACGCGGGTGCTGGGCAGGCTCAGCGAGACGTTGGATCCGTCGTAGCGGTCGGCGAGGCCGGTGGCGAGGTCGGCGATCTCGGTGTGGTCGGCGCTCGAGAGCGACAGCAGGCCGACCTCCTCGAAGCCGGACTTGCGGATGCCGTTCTCGACCATGTCGCCGATGGTGTTGATCGAGCGCTCGCGGACCGGGCGGGTGATCATGCCGGCCTGGCAGAAGCGGCAGCCGCGGGTGCAGCCGCGGAAGATCTCGACGCTGTAGCGCTCGTGGACGGTCTCGGCGAGCGGTACCAGCGGCTTCGCGGGGTACGGCCAGGCGTCGAGGTCCATCAGGGTGTGCTTGCGGACCCGGTGCGGGATGCCCGGACGGTTCGGGACGACGGCCTCGATGGTGTGGTCCGCGGCGTAGGCGACGTCGTAGAAGCGCGGGACGTAGACCGCGCCGGAGACCGACAGCCGGCGCAGCAGCTCGTCGCGGCCGCCGGGGCGGTCCTCCTCCTTCCACTCGCGGACGACGTCGGAGATCGCGAGCACGACCTCCTCGCCGTCGCCGAGCACCGCGGCGTCGAGGAAGTCCGCGACCGGCTCCGGGTTGAACGCGGCGTGGCCGCCGGCGAGCACGATCGGGTCGTCGTCGCCGCGGTCGGCGGCGTGCAGCGGGATGCCGGCGAGGTCGAGCGCGGTCAGCATGTTGGTGTAGCCGAGCTCGGTGGAGAAGGAGATGCCGAAGACGTCGAAGGCGCGGACCGGCCGGTGGCTGTCGACGGTGAACTGCGGGATCGGGCCCTGGTCGTCGCCCTCGCGCATGACGGCCTCGAGGTCGGGCCACACGGAGTAGGTGCGCTCGGCCATGATCCAGTCGCGCTCGTTGAGCACCTCGTAGAGGATCGCGACGCCCTGGTTGGGCAGCCCCACCTCGTAGGCGTCGGGGTACATCAGCGCCCACCGGACCGCGACGGAGTCCCAGTCCTTCACGGTGGAGTTGAGCTCGCCGCCGACGTACTGGATGGGCTTCTGCACCGACGGCAGCTTCGGCTCGAGCCGGGGGAAGACCGAAGCGACGGACACGGAGAAACACCTCGAGGATCGGGGTCGGGAACCGGCCCATCGTACGTCGGTCGGCCGTCTGGACCGATTCTCCACAAGACCGGGCATCTCCTGCGCGACCCCGCCGGGACCACCTACCATCCGAGACATCGAGGGGTGAGGGTCAGTGGGGATCGTGGGGATCACAGTGGGGACCACCACCGGGCGCCGACTGCTGCCCGTGGTGGCGCTGTCGCTCGCCTTCACGGTCCTCAGCCTCCAGGTCGTCCCGCCCCCCGACACCCCCACCGAGATGTGGGCGACGCACGCGGCGGCGTTCATCTGGACGCTGCTGGTCTGGGACGGGCGGTCCAAGCCGCCGCCCGAGCTCGCGGCCCACCTGGTCGCCCAGCTGCTGTTCTTCTGGGGCATCGCCGTCATCTTCGGCTGGGGCCCGGCCGACGCGCTCTGGATGGGCGCGGTCAACATCGGCGGCGGCGTCCTCATGGTGCTGCTGTGGGTGCGGCTCCGCCGCGAGGATGCGCCGGCACCGCAGGATCCGGCGAGCCACGTGCTGCTGCTCTTCTCCGCGGCGCTGATCTCGACGCTGATCGCCCTGGCCGGGGCCTTCCCCCACCTCGAGATCGGCGAGCTGGAGCGGCTCACGCTCTGGTGGATCCTGCGCGGCACGGTCTACGCCTACGCCTCGGCGGTGACCCTGCTGCTGATCTGCTTCGGCAGCCGCGACGTCGTGGCGCCCGCGCCCCGCTGGGCGGTCGCCCTGCTGGTGCCGCTGGGTGTGGTGTGCGTCTGGGTGACCTACCTCGACCCCGACCTGCCGCTCACCTGGTTCCTGCTGCTGCCCGCCCTGGTCGCCGGCTCGATGCTGACGCCGCGGGGGTCGGCGTACTTCGCGCTCTTCATCGCCATCCTGACCGCGCTGGCGACGATGCTGCCGATCAACCAGTTCGACTACGCGGGCTTCCTGCCCGGCTCGGTCATCATCGACCTGCTGATCATCGTCTCGACGTTCATCACCATCCACCTCGCGATCCTGCGCGAGCAGCGGGCCACCGCCACCGCCGAGCTCCTCCGGCAGCGCACCAGCGCCGAGGACCAGGCACTGCTGCTCGGCACCGTCTTCGAGACGATGCGCGACGGGTTGGTCGTGCTCGGTCCCGACAAGTCCGTGATGCTCCACAACGCCGCCGCCCGGCAGCTGCTGGGGCGGCAGATCCCGGTCGGCCGGCCGCGCAACTGGATCGACTACTTCGAGCCTCACCGCCCCCGACGGCGGGGCGCTGGACCCCGCGGCGCTCGCCTGGGCGGACGGTGGCCGCTACCACGGCGAGATGCGGACCGGCGAGCGGCTGCTCGACGTCACGTCGTGGCCGCTGGGTGCCCGCGGCGACCGGACGGTCGTGCTGTTCTCCGACGTCACGACCCAGCACGAGCGGCTCAGCGAGCTGACCAGCTTCGCCGGGGTCGTCGCCCACGACCTGCGCAGCCCGCTGTCCAGCCTCCACGGCTGGTTGGAGATGGCCACCGAGACCCTGGCCGGGCCGGACCCGTCCCGGGTCGGCGAGTTCGTCGAGCGGGCCCAGGTCAGCAGCCTGCGGATGCAGCGGGTCATCGAGGACTGGCTGACCTACACCGTGCAGCGCGACGGCCTCCTCACCCGCAGCGACGTGCCGCTCACCGGGCTGGTGGAGGAGATCGTGGCGTCGTACGGCTCCTCGGACGCGGGCCGGACGCCGAGCTTCGTGGTCAACGCCGACCACACCGTCGACGCCGACCCGGTCCTCACCACCCAGCTGCTGGCCAACCTGATCGGCAACGCCGTGAAGTACTCCGCCGAGGGCGACCGCCCCCGCGTCGAGATCCGGTCGTTCCTCGACACCGAGGACGGCTTCGTCCGGGTCGAGGTCACCGACGACGGCATCGGCCTCCCGCCCGGCGAGGAGGAGCGGGTCTTCGAGGAGTTCCACCGCGCCTCCGCCCACCGCGACGCCTACTCCGGCACCGGCCTGGGCCTCTCCCTCTGTCGCCGGATCGTCACCCGCCACGGCGGCTCCATCCACGCCCGCAACAACCCCTCCCGCGGCACCACCTTCTCCTTCACCCTTCCTGCTGCGTGAGGGTGGGGGCTGAATCCCCGGTCGACGGGGGGTTCAGACGCTTGTCGGCCGTTGCAGCGCCGGACAACCGCCTGACGTGCCCGACAACCTCCCGGCCCGAGTTCTCCACAGGCGTCGACGAGCCGGTTTCGGGAAGGCCCAGGAGCGGGGACCGTTCCCCCATGAAGCAGCCGCCCGAGCATCCCGGCATCGTGCTCCGCCACGAGCTCCTCGCCACCGGCACGAACGACCGCGCCATCGGGCGCCTGGTGAGGCGCCGTGAGCTGCATCGGGTACGCCGTGGCGCGTTCGCGGACGGATTCACCTGGGCCGCCCTCGACGACAACCAGCGGTACGCCGCGCTGTGCCGCGCGGCGTACCGTCAGGCGCGCGTGCCGGTCACGCTCAGCCACGTGTCGGCCGCCGTGTGGTGGGGCGCGCCGCTGTGGGACGTGGCGCAAGGAGCCGTTCACCTCACGCGGGATGATGGGCGGACGGGCCGCAAGGAGG
This sequence comes from uncultured Actinomycetota bacterium, assembly GCA_963826015.1. Lineage (GTDB taxonomy): Bacteria > Actinomycetota > Actinomycetes > Propionibacteriales > Nocardioidaceae > Nocardioides. The sequence goes on from CAWGVI010000008.1 coordinate 157,430, forward strand.
CTGGGATCCAGCAGCACCGCGGCCTGCTCCTCCCCGAGGACATCCACGAGCTCGACGGCGTGCGGCTCGTCAGCCCGACCCGGGCAGCCCTGGAGCTCACCACCCTGCTCGACGTGGAGCACTCGATGGTCGAGCTCGACTGGATGCTGCACGAGTCGCTCACCACGGTCGAACGCCTGCGCGAGCGCTACGCCTCGATGACCACCTGGCCGTACACCCTCCGGACCGACCTCGTCCTGCGGCTGGTCGACGGCCGCGCCGAATCGGTGCTGGAGTCGCGCGGCCGTTACCTGTGCTGGTCACAGGGACTTCCCGCCCCGATCCCCAACTACGAGATCCGCGACCACGACGGCCACGTGGTGGCGAGGGTCGATCTGGCCTGGCCCGAGCTCGGCGTCTTCGTCGAGCTCGACGGTCACTCCAAGTATGTCGACCACCTGCGCCCGGGCGAGACCACGGCCGACGCCGTCGTGCGGGAGAAGCAGCGCGAGTCGATGATCCGGGAGCTGACGGGGTGGACGTGCATCCGCCTCACCTGGGCCGACCTCGCCCGCCCGGAGGCGACGGCGGCGCGGATCCGTCGTCAGTTCCGTCCCGCAGCCGCCTGAACACCCCGGGGGATGACTGGCACTCCGCACCCTTGTCGGCCGTTGCACTGCCCGACAAGGGTGCGAACCCCCGGTCGACCGGGGATTCGCCCACCTCCACGGCTCACACCCATCGGCCCACCGGAGGGCCCCTAGGGTTCGGGGCATGGGCGGGGAGATGGTGCGGGGACGGTTCGGGTGGACGGTGGCGGTGCCGGCCCTGGCACTGGTGGGGCTGGTGGCGACGTGGGGGCGCAAGCCGGGCGACGTGGTGCTGATCGGGGTCGCGGTGCTGCTGATGGGGGCGGTGCTGGCAGCGGTGCACCACGCCGAGGTGGTGGCCCACCGGGTGGGCGAGCCGTTCGGGTCGCTGGTGCTCGCAGTGGCGGTGACCGTCATCGAGGTCGCGCTGATCATCACGCTGATGGTGAGCGGGGGCGACGACACGGCGGGGCTGGCCCGCGACACGGTCTTCGCGGCGGTGATGATCACCGTCAACGGCATCGTCGGCATCTCACTGGTCGTGGGGGCGCTGCGCCACCACCTGGCCGAGTTCAACCCCGAGGGCACGGGTTCCGCGCTCGCGACCGTGATCACGCTGGCGACCCTCACGCTCGTGCTGCCCCGCTTCACCACGGGGGCGCAGGGCCCGGAGTTCACCGGCGGCCAGCTGGCGTTCGCCGCGGTCGCCTCGCTCACGCTCTACTCGATGTTCGTGTTCACCCAGACCGTCCGGCACCGCGACTTCTTCCTCCCGGTCGAGGAGGGCGGACCCGGCCGCGACGATGACCGGGACGGGCACGCCGACCCGCCGACCGACCGGGAGGCGCTGGCCAGCCTCGGCCTGCTGTCGGTCTCGCTGGTCGCGGTCGTCGGGCTGGCGAAGGTCGAGTCACCGGCGATCGAGAGCGCGGTCGCCGGGCTCGGCTTCCCGCACGCGGTCGTCGGCGTCGTGATCGCGCTCCTGGTGCTGCTGCCGGAGTCGATCGCGGCGATCCGGGCGGCGCTGCGACGCCGTACGCAGATCGCGCTCAACCTCGCCTACGGCTCGGCGATGGCCTCGATCGGTCTCACTGTCCCGACGATCGCGATCGCGTCGCTCTGGCTCGAGGGACCGCTCGAGCTCGGCCTCGGCAACACCGAGATCGTGCTGCTGATCCTGTCGTGCGTGGTCGGCGTGCTGACGGTCGTCCCGGGCCGCGCCAAGCCGCTCGCTGGCGGCATCCACCTGGCGATCCTGGCGGCGTTCCTGTTCCTCACCGTCTCCCCCTGACGCCGAGCCGTCATTCGCGTGGGTGTGAGATGTCCCGAGCACGTTCTCAGGGGGTGTGTCCCCTGGAGCTCGCGACCGCCGACACCGGCGCAGCCGGCACGATGTGCGGCACGTCGCCCTCGGAATGTCGCTGGGCCCCATCCTGTCCTTGCTGCGCGAGAGGAGACACATGGACATCACCATTGAGGAGTACACCGGGTCGCACCGCGACCTGGACTGGTCGTTTCGCGAGGCCGATGACTCTGAAGACCTTCTGGACGCTTACATCGACCTCGGTCGGCTGTGGCTCGCCCGCGCGGCTGACGGTGAGGTCATTGGCCATCTGCAGGCGGTGCCACGCGACGAGGACGTCTGGGAGGTGACCAACACCGCGGTCGTCGAGTCGCAGCGGGGCCGTGGCGCTGGTCGTGCGTTGCTTGAGCGTGCCGTCGATGAGGCCTGCGCGTCCGGGGCGAGCCGGCTGATCTTGGCGACAGGTGCTGCAGACGTCGGCAATCTGCGCTTCTACCAACGCTGTGGCTTCCGGATGACCCACGTCGTCCCGGACGTGTTCACTCCAGCGAACGGCTACCCGCCAGGACTCGAGGTCGACGGCATTCCGCTCCTGGACCAGGTGTGGTTCGAGCGCGTCCTCTGAGGAGAGCCCTCGCTCGTCGGCACGAACCCTACGCACCGCAGTTCCATCTTGACCGCACGTGGGACACACCCGGCACACGTGCAGAAGTGACGACTCAGTCATGTTCGAACGTGCACAAGTGACGGCTCGGCCCCCTTGGAACGTCCACAAGTGCCGGGTCAGCGCCGGACCAGCACCCTCGTCTGCGGGGCCAACCGCGACGCCGGGCTGGTGGAGCTGCGCAGGTGGATGTTCTGCAGCAGCCCGACGGCGAGGAGCACGGCGAACATCGAGCTGCCGCCGTAGGAGACGAACGGCAGGGGGACGCCCGTCACCGGCATGATCCCCAGGCACATCCCGATGTTCTGGAAGGCCTGGAAGCCGAGCCAGCAGGCGATGCCGGCCGCCGCGATCCGGCCGAAGACGTCGTCGGACCGGGAGGCGATGACCAGCGCACGCCAGATCACGACGGCGAGCAGGGCGATCAGCAGCCCCGCGCCGAGCAGGCCGAGCTCCTCACCGGCGACGGTGAAGACGAAGTCCGTGTGCTGCTCGGGCACGAAGCCGGAACGGGTCTGCGATCCGTGGAAGAGCCCCTCCCCGAAGAGGCCGCCGTTGCCGACCGCGATCCGCGCCTGCTCGGTGTTGTAGCCGGCACCGCGGGGATCGAGGTCGGGGTTGGTGAACGCGAGGAACCGGTCGACCTGGTAGGCCTTGAGCATCCCGAGCGACACCGCCAGCACCGCAGCGGTCACTCCCCCGCCGGCCAGCAGCGCCAGCCACCGGCGCGGGGCGCCCGAGGCGGTGAGCACACCGAACACGGTCGCCGAGAGGACCAGCATCGTGCCGAGGTCGGGCTGGAGCAGGATCAGCACGGCGGGGACGCCCGCGATCAGCAGCATCAGCCCCACGTCGACCCAGTCGACCGTACGCCGCCGACGACCCTCGGAGCGCTCGGCGACGACCAGCGCCATCCCGATCACCACGGCGAGCTTGGCGAACTCTGCCGGCTGGACCGACGTCCCGCCGAGCTGGATCCAGGACCGGGAGCCGTTGATGGTGGAGCCGTTGGTCAGCACCAGCACGAGCCCCACGATCGAGCCGATGTAGACCACGGGCGCGAGGATCCGGACCCAGCGGTGGTGGGTCGCGAGCACCATGACGAGCAGCACCAGCCCGATCGCGATGTTGACCAGCTGCTTGCGCAGGTAGGCGCCGGAGTCGCCGCCGGTCAGGTCGACCCGCGCCGACGTCGCCGACCACACCAGCAGGGTGCCGAGCACGAGCAGGCCGGCCACCGCCGCCATCAGGACCCAGTCGAGCCCGGGCACCCTGGAGGCCGGCCCGGGCCGGACCGAGCGGGCGCTCATCGTCGTCCCTTCCCCGTGGCCGGCGGCATGATCGAGCCGTCCCGCTGGAAGGTCGGCAGCGACTCGGGGGCCACCACCCCCGGGATCGCGGCCCGGTCGCCGTCGACCTCCAGGCCCTCGATGCCGTAGAGCGCCTCGTAGATCGCGCGGATCGCCGGCCCGGAGGTGCCGGAGCCGGTGCCGCCCTGGCTGACCATCATCACCACGACGTAGTCGTCGGTGTAGGACGCCACCCACGACGTCGACTGCTTGCCGTAGACCTCGGCCGAGCCGGTCTTGGCCCGGATCCGCACCTGGTCGAGCGGGAAGTCGATCAGCCTCCACGCCATCGTGCCCTCGCGGGCGACGCCCTGGAGCGCGGTGTCGATGTAGCCGAGCACGCTGTCGGGGACGTCGACCCTGCCGGTCTTCTTCGGGGCGAAGCGCTTCAGCACGGTTCCGTCGGGGCCGACGATCGCCTTGGCGATGCGGGGCGCGTAGAGGGTGCCGCCGTTGGCGAGGGCGGCGTACGCACGGGCCAGCTGGAGCGGGGTGACGATCGTGTCGCCCTGGCCGATCGCGAAGTTCACGGCGTCGCCGGCACGGTAGGCGTAGCCCTCGATGCAGAACTCCTTCGCGAAGAGGTAGACGAAGTCGCTGGTCTTCGCGTCCTGCGGCTTGGCCGCGATGTCGCAGTAGTAGCCCTTCATCTGCTTCCAGTACGCGCGCTTCCACTGCCGGTCGGCGATCCGGCCGGACGCCTCGCCCGGGAGGTCGATGCCGGTCTCGCTGCCGAAGCCGAAGTCCTGGGCCTCCTCGACCAGCGGGTCGAACGCGTCGACGTCGTCGACGTCGGAGCCGAACCGCTGCCAGAAGTGGTAGCCGACCCGGTAGAAGAAGGTGTTGCAGGAGACCTCGAGGGCGCGGTCGAAGCCGATCAGTCCGTAGGGCTTGGACTCGTAGTTCTTGAAGACCCGGTTGCCGACGGCGAAGCCGGAGGAGCAGTCGAGCCGGGTCTCGGGGCCGAAGCCGTGGGTCATCGCCCCGGCGGTCATGAACGGCTTCCAGGTCGAGCCGGGGGCGAACTGGCCCTGCATCGCCCGGCCGAGCAGCGGGGTGCCGGCGGCCTCGGAGTAGAGCCGGGCCAGCTGCTTCTTGCTGATCCCGCCCACCCAGACCTCGGGGTCGTACGTCGGCTGGCTGGCCATCGCGACCACCCGACCGGTGTCGGCCTCCATCACCACCACCGCGCCCGAGTCGGCGACGTAGTTCTTGCCGGACACGTCGTCGAAGGTCTGCCGCGCGGTCGCGATGGTGTCGGCGAGCTGCTTCTCGACCACGCCCTGCACCTTGGCGTCGATCGAGGTGACGAGGGTGTCGCCGGGCTGCCCGGGGACCTCGCTCTCCTCGCCGAGCACGCGCCCCATCGAGTCGACCGCGACCCGCTTGTAGCCGGGCATGCCGCGCAACCACGCGTCGTACTGCTTCTCGACGCCGGCGCGACCGACCGACGAGGCGCCGTTGACCGAGCGGTCCCCGTCCTCCTGCGCGCGGTCGAACTCGTCCTCGGTGATCGGGCTGAGGTAGCCGAGCACGTGGGCGAGATTGATGCCGAAGGGGCGCGGGTAGGCGCGGACGCTCTGCTGCTCGGCGATCACGGCGGGGTGGTCCTCGGGCTGCTCCAGGATCCGCAGCGCGACCCGCTGCGTGACGTCACGGGCGATCGGGACGGGCTGGTAGGGAGAGCCGTTCCAGCACACGCCGGGGACGCTGCCCTCGGTGCCGCAGGTGACCAGCTGCTGGCGGATCAGCCGCGGTGAGAGGTGGACGGTGTCGGCGATCCGCTCGACCAACCTGCCCTGCTGGGTCTCGGAGAGCTTCTCCAGCAGGGTGCGGTCGATCGAGACGACCCACGACATCCGGTTGGCGACCAGCGGACGGCCCTGGGCGTCGACGATCAGCCCTCGCTGCGGCTGGACCACGATCTCGCGGACCGACTGGTTGGCGGCCTGCGCGTGGTACTCGTCGCCGCTGACGACCTGGAGGTAGTAGAGGCGTCCGAAGAGCGTGGCGAAGAGCGAGAAGACCAGCGCCTGGATCACCAGCAGCCGCAACCGGCTGCGGGTCTCGCTGCTGGACGTGGGCGCGGCCATCAGACGAGGACCCGCTCGGGCTCGAGCCGGCGGAACATCCCCATCAGGGGCGGCAGCACGAACGGGGTGAGCAGCACGTCCCAGAGCACCGCCACCAGGATCACCTGGAGCAGCGAGGTCACGTCGAAGCCGGTCTCACCGAGCAGCAGCCCGGTCAGCGCGAAGACCGAGGTGCCGACGAACGAGGCGACGCCGACGGTCACCACCACCGCGGTCGCCGTCGGCTTCTGGCCCAGGTGGACCCGGCCCGCGACGTACCCGACCAGCACCAGCGAGAGCGCCCAGCGGCCGGCGTCGTGGTCGGCCGGCGGGGCGAGGTCGAGGGCGACGCCCGCGACGAAGCCGAGGACGGCGGCGAACTGCGGGCCACGCGTCAGCGCGGCCCCCACGACGACGAGCAGCACCAGGTTGGGGACGATGCCCTGCCAGGCGAGGTGTGGGAAGACCGACACCTGGAGCACCAGCGCGAGCACGACGGCGGCGAGCGAGACCAGCCCGCGGACGGCACTCACCTGAGCTCCCCGTCGGGCTCGATCACGGCGCGGTCGCTGTCGGTGCCGACGGGGACGACGACGCCGACGAGGTCGAGGGAGCCGAAGTCGACGAACGGCTCGATGACGGCGCGCTGCGAGGTCTCCCGGATCGAGGAGTAGACGGTGGTGACCCGTCCGACCGGCACGCCGGAGACGTAGGGCGCCCCGCCGTCGCTCCCCCACGTGACGACGGCGTCGTGCTTGGCCGGCACCTCGGCCTCGTCGACCAGCTCGAGGTCGAGCTTGCCGCTGTCCCCGACGTCGCCCCGGCCGCGCAGGAAGCCCATCTCCATGGTCTCCCCGACCCGGCCACCCACGACCGAGTCGGCGTCGATGACCAGCAGCACGGTGGCCGTGGACCGGGTCGTGCGGAGCACCCGGCCGACCAGCCCGTCGTTGTTCAGGACCGTCTGGTCGGGCCGCAGCCCGGCGTCGGACCCGGCGTCGATGGTGACCGTGCGGGAGAACGACTGCGAGGGGCCGACGCCGATCACCCGGGCCGGCACGAGGGCCGAGCCCAGACCCTGCGCCGCGGCGGTCAGCCCGTCGTACTCCGCCAGTCGGTTGCGGTCGAAGCCCGAGGTGGCGACCTCCGAGCGGAGCTCGGCGTTCTCGGCCTCGAGCGAGCTGAGCTCGGCCTGCATCGAGTCGCGCGAGCGGAACCAGTCGGGGATGGCGGCGATCGGGCGGATCGCGGCCGTGGTGGCCGACTCGACGGGGCCGAACACCTCGCCCACCGCCGCACGGGCCGGCTCGAGGGGGGAGTCACCGCCGCCGCTGTGGTCGAGCGTCATCAACGACACCGACGCGAGCACCAGCGCCACCAGCAGCGCCCGCGAGGGCCGGTGCCGCTGGTCGAGGTCCTCGATGCTGCGCCACCGGCGCTCCCGGCTGCGGTTGTCCCCCAGCCCCATCAGAACCTCCGGGGCTCGGAGACCAGCACCTGCTGGAGAGCCTCGAACTCCTCCACGCACTTGCCGGCGCCGAGCGCGACGCTCACCAGCGGGTCGTCGGCGACGTGGACCGGCATGCCGGTCTCGTGGCGCAGCCGCTCGTCGAGCCCACGCAGCAGGGCGCCGCCGCCGGTGAGGACGATGCCGCGGTCCATGATGTCGCCGGCCAGCTCGGGCGGGGTCTGGTCGAGGGTGGCGCGGACGGCGTCGACGATCGCGTGCAGCGGCTCCTCGAGCGCCTGCCGGATCTCCGCGCTCGACACGACGACGGTCCGGGGCAGCCCCGAGACCATGTCGCGGCCGCGGATCTCGGCCTCCGGCTCGTCGGGCAGCGGGAACGCCGACCCGAGGGTCACCTTGACCTCCTCGGCGGTCCGCTCGCCGAGCATGAGGGAGTACTCCTTCTTCATCCACGCGACGATCGCCTGGTCGAGGTCGTCGCCGGCGGTCCGGATGGACATGCTGGTGACGATGCCGCCGAGGCTGATCACGGCGACCTCCGTCGTACCGCCGCCGACGTCGACGACCATGTTGCCGGTGGCCTGGTGCACGGGCAGCCCGGCGCCGATCGCGGCGGCCATCGGCTCCTCGACGATGTAGACCCGACGGGCGCCGGCCTGGTAGCCGGCTTCCTTGACGGCCCGCTGCTCCACGGCCGTGATGCCACTGGGCACGCAGATGACCATCCTGGGCTTGGCGAAGTAGCGGCGGCGGTGGACCTGCTGGATGAAGTACCGCAGCATCTGCTCGGTCGCCTCGAAGTCGGCGATCACGCCGTCCTTGAGCGGCCGGATGGCGGTGATGTTGTCGGGCGTGCGGCCGATCATCCGCTTCGCCTCGTGCCCGACCGCGAGGATCTCGCCGGTGGTGTCGTTCAGCGCGACGACGCTCGGCTCGTCGAGCAGCACGCCCTTGCCGCGGACGTAGACGAGCGTGTTGGCGGTGCCGAGGTCCACGGCCATGTCACGGCCGATGAAGCTGTTCGCCATACGCGTGCCCTCACGCTCGCTCGCTCATCCCGGGGAAGGTGGAACGCTGCGAGAGCGCCCCCGCGACGAGGGTAAGGAGCGCGGCCGCGTGATCCCGGCAGACACGCGGGAGCCGGGTGGGGCGGGTGAGGTGGGGGTGGCGGCGGTTTCCCCGGTCGACCGGGGAAACCGCGACTTGGCAGCCTCTGCAACCACTGCCAACTCGACGACTCGCCGACAAGGTCCAGGGTCAGCGGCCGTCGTCAGGGTGTCGAGGATGGCGGGGTTGGCTCGTCAGCCGTGCTCAGGGAACCAGATCCCGATCTCGCGTTCGGCGGACTCCGGGGAGTCCGAGCCGTGGACGAGGTTCTGCTGCACGGCCAGGCCCCAGTCGCGGCCGAGGTCGCCGCGGATGGTGCCGGGGGCGGCGGCGGTCGGTTCCGTGGCGCCGGCGAGCGCACGGAAGCCCTCGATGCAGCGCTCCCCCTCGACCACCATGGCGACGACGGGTCCGGAGAGCATGAACTCGACGAGCGGCTCGTAGAACGGCTTGCCCGCGTGCTCGGCGTAGTGCTCGGCGAGCAGCTCGGGGGTCGCCGCGCGGAGCTCGAGCCGGGCGAGGGTGTAGCCCTTCGCCTCGATCCGGCGGATCACCTCACCGGTGAGGCCGCGGCGGACGCCGTCGGGCTTGACGAGGACCAGGGTGCGCTGGGTCATGCCGCGGAGCCTAGCCACCGGGGCCCGGGGCCGCGTCGGCCACCCTCACATTCCTGCAAAGAATTTGTGCACAGAACCTGTGCATGATTAGTGTGCACCCATGCCCGACCTGATCCGCCTCGACGCCGAGGCACTGCGCGTGCTCGCCCACCCCCTGCGCTCCCGGCTGCTCACCGAGCTGCGCCTGCACGGACCCGCGACCGCGACCGACCTCGCCGACCGGCTCGTGACCAACACCGGGGCCACCAGCTACCACCTGCGCAAGCTGGAGTCGGTCGGCCTGGTGACCGACACCGACACCGGCGAGGGCAGGCGCCGGGTGTGGGAGGCCGCCAGCCGCGGCCACCGGTGGGAGCCGAGCGACTTCGCCGGCGACGAGCAGGCCGAGGAGTCGATCTCCTGGCTCACCCGCCACTACGTCGCCCAGCAGCAGGACCGGGCCGAGCTGTGGTTCCAGCACGAGCGCGGCTGGTCCCAGGAGTGGCGCGACGCCCTCGGGTACGCCGACGACGGGGTGCACGTCACGCCCACCCAGGCCGGCGAGATGGTCGCGGAGATCCTCGCCGTCCTCCACCGCTACCGCGGCGCGGGGGTCGGCGACCCGGCCGCCCGCCGGGTCCTAGTGGGCGTGCTCACGCTTCCCGTCCAGCCCCGCTTCGAGGAGGAGCAGCCATGAGCCAGGTCCTCTCCCCCACCGCCGCCCGTCGGGTCCTCCTCACCCTCACCTTCACCCGCTGGTTCCCCGTCGGCCTCGTGGTCGGCATCTTCACCCTCTGGATCCTCGAGCGCGGCCTCACCATCTCCCAGGCGCTCCTGGCCTTCTCGCTGCAGGGCATCGTCGTGTTCCTGCTCGAGCTGCCCACCAGCGGCTTCGCCGACGCCTTCGGTCGCCGGCCGATGCTGGTGGCCTCCGGCGTGGTCAACGTGGTCGCCGCCGTCGTGATGATCCTGGCCGACTCGTTCTGGGTCTTCGTGCTGGCCGCGGCCCTCCAGGGCGTCTTCCGCGCGCTCGATTCCGGCCCGCTCGAGGCGTGGTTCGTCGACACGGTGCACGCCACCGAGCCGGCGGCCGACGTCGACGGCACGCTCGCCGTGCAGGGCACGATCCTCGGCGGGTCGATGGCGGTGGGCGCCGTGCTCTCCGGCGGCCTGATCGCGTGGAACCCGTTCGGGTTCGAGTCGGCGCTGCTGCTTCCGATGCTCGTCTGGGGCGCGCTCACGGTGGCACACCTGCTGGCCGTGGTCGCCCTGATGACCGAGCCGCGCACCCACGTCGACGCGACGGGAATGCGCCGCGCCGCCGACTCGGTCCGGGAGGCGCCGGGGGTGGTGCGCGACGGCCTCGGGATGCTGCGCCACAACCGGGTGCTGCGCTGCGTGGTGCTGGTCGAGGTCTTCTGGACCGCCGCGCTGGTCATCTTCGAGACGTTCCAGCCGATCCGGCTCGCCGAGCTCGTCGGGGGCGAGGAGCAGGCCGGTGCGGTGATGGGTCCCGTGGCCGCGGCCGCCTGGGGCATCTTCGCCGCGGGCTCCGCGCTCGCGGGTCTGGGCAGCCGGCGCTTCGGCGTCGCCCGTACGGCGATCGCGGCCCGGGTCCTCAACGGCCTCGGGACGGTCACGATGGGCCTGATGCTCGGACCGGTCGGGCTGATCGTGGCCTACCTGTTCACCTACTCCATGCACGGCGCCGGCGGCCCGATGCACCAGGCGCTGATGCACCGCGAGGCGAGCGCGGCCAACCGCGCGACGGTCCTCTCGATGGGCTCGATGGTCTTCTTCGCGACGTTCTCGGTGTTCGGCACCCCGCTGGGACTGCTCGCCGAGGCGACGAGCACGCAGGTCTCGATGGTGACGGCGGGGGCGTTCAGCGTGCTCGGCGCCCTGCTCTACCTGCCGGCCCTGCGGTCCGAGCGCGAGCGGGCTCAGGCGCCGGTGGAGGTCTCGCCCTCGTAGGAGGCGTACGCCGCGGCGCGCTCGCGCTCGATCTTGCGGCCGAGCAGGTAGGCGGTGGCCCAGAGCGCCGCGAAGATCGTGCCGAGGAACAGCATGGCCGGCACCAGGAAGCCGAGTCCGACGGCCGCGGCCTGCACGACCCAGCCGGCCGTGTAGGCCCACTCCGAGCGCAGCATGCCGGCCAGCACCAGGCAGACGGCGGCGACGCCGAGCCCGACGCCGAGCGCCGTGCCCAGCGAGACGTCGGTGAGGGTCGCCATGACCGGGGTCGAGAGCCCCACCACGACCCCCTCGAGGGCGAGCACCGCCGCACACATGCCGCGGCGGGGCGAGCGGGCCTGCTGGCCGCTCACGACCGGCCCTTGAGCAGGGTGCGCGCCTCGCCGACGGTGACGACAGAGCCGGTCACCAGCACCGCGCCGGAGCCGATCGAGCCTCCGGACTCCCCCGACTCGGCCAGGCCCGCCGCGGCATCGATGGCGTCGGCCAGTCGCGGCACGACCGTCACCCGGTCCTCGCCGAAGACCTCGCGGGCCGCCTCGGCCAGGGCCTCGGCCGACAGCGACCGCTCGGTGGAGTTCTGGGTGCAGACCAGATGGGCCAGGTGCGGCTCGAGCGCGACCAGCACGCCCTCGTGGTCCTTGTCGGCCATCACGCCCATCACACCGATCAGCGGGTCGAAGGCGAAGGAGTCCTCGAGCGCGTCGCCGAGGGCGAGCGCGCCGTGCGGGTTGTGGGCGGCGTCCAGGACGATCGTCGGACTGCGTCGGATCACCTCGAGCCGGCCGGGCGAGCTCACCTGCCCGAACGCCGCCGCCACCAGCTCCCCGTCCAGCGGCTGGTCCCCGGCGAACGCCTCCACGGCCGCGAGCGCGACCGCGGCGTTCTGGGCCTGGTGCGCGCCGTACAGCGGGAGGAACAGCTCGTCGTAGCGAGCCCGCAGCCCCTGCAGGGTGACCAGCTGGCCACCGACGGCCGGGACCCGCGAGACCACGCCGAAGTCGAACCCCTCGCGCACCGGGGTCGCGCCGACCTCGGTGCAGCGCGCGAGCATGACCTCGTCGACCTCGGGCTCCTGCTGGGCCAGCACGACGGTGGCACCGGGCTTGATGATCCCAGCCTTCTCGAGGGCGATCTGGGTCAGCGTGTCGCCGAGGTACTGGGCGTGGTCGACACCGACCGGCAGCACCGCCGCGACCACGCCGTCGGCGACGTTGGTGGCGTCCCAGGCACCGCCCATCCCGACCTCGACCACGGCGACGTCGACCGGGGCGTCGGCGAACGCGGCGAACGCCATCCCGACGACGGCCTCGAAGAACGACAGCGGGTGGGCCTCGGACTCGTCCACGAGGTGCGTGTACGGCGCCACGTCGTTGAACGCGCGCACGAACTCCTCGTCGGTCAGCGGGCTGCCGTCGAGGCAGATCCGCTCGCTCATCCGCTCCACGTGCGGGCTGGTGAACCGGCCGGTGCGCAGGTCGAGCGTGCGCAGCAGCGTGTCGATCATCCGCGAGGTGGAGGTCTTGCCGTTGGTGCCGGTCAGGTGGATGACGGGGTAGCCGTGCTGCGGGTCGCCGAGCAGCTCGGTGAAGGCGCGGATCCGGTCGAGCGACGGCTCGAGCCGGGTCTCGGGCCAGCGGGACAGCAGGGCGTCCTCGACCTCGGCGTAGGTCTCGGCAGGGCGCGCGGTGGGGACGTCACTCATCGTTCCCCGAGTCTAGGGCGCTCCCTCCAGCGCCCTCAGGCCAGCCGGAGGTCGGCCATGTCGACCACCGGCTCGTAGCCGAGCGCGGCGTACAGCTGGTTGGAGGTGGGGTTGGCCTGGTCGGTGTAGAGGCAGGCCCGGGCGCCACCGTCGAGGATCCGCTGGGTGACCGCGGCGACGGTGTTGGCGGCGTACCCCCGACCGCGGTGCTCGCGAGGCGTGTAGACGGGGCCGATCCGCGCGGCCCCGAAGGCGGGCAGGTTGTGACCGGTCACGTGGACCGGCCGGTCGTCCTCGTCGACCCAGAACCACAGCCGCTCCTCGGCGATCCGGCGGCGGATGCCGTCGAGGTCCTCGGCCAGGTCGTGGACGCTGCCGGGCTCGCGGCCGGCCTGCTCGTCGGCGTCGCGGGCGAAGGCCTCGAACCACGCCAGCGCGAGCTCGGCCTCGTCCTCGCGCGGCAGTCGCATCGCCCCCGCGGCGACCCGGGGCGGGACGACGGCGGTCGCCTCGTGCAGCCGGGTGTGCATCGAGGTCTCGGCGGTGAGCCCCTGGAGCCGGGCGAGCTCACCGGCACACGTGCGGGCCGCCGGGAGGGCGCCGTTGACGCCCTCGACCCGCTCGCCGCGGGCGTGGAGGACATGGGCGAGGGCGGCGGCAGCGTCGCCGGGCATCGGCAGCAGGAAGAGCGGGTACGGCGCGAAGGGTGCCGTCCGCATCCCGACCCCGGCCACCTCGCCGAGGTCGTCGCGCAGGACGACCCACCAGCGGTACGGCAGGTCGTGCTCCACGCCGGCGGCGTCCTCGCGCACCGCTCGCTCGGCGATCGACGCCACCACCGTCGAGGTGACCGGATCGGCGGCCAGGTGAGCCCGCGCGGCCTTCAGGAACTCTCGCGGGTCGTCGTGGAACTCCAGGGTGGGCATCCCCCGCTGCTGCCGCTTCGGCCGCTGCTCCTTGCCCTTCGCGCGCTTCGCCATGGTCTGGACGCTAGGCCGTGCGAGCCAGCAGCTCGTCCAGCAGGGCCGCCTCGTGGTGGTAGCCGTAGAGATGACCGCCGTCCTCGGGCCACTCGACGAACCGCGCGTCCGGCAGGGCCGCGACCAGCCGACGTGCGGCGGAGATCGGGCAGTTCCGGTCGCCGGGGGCGTGGTACCAGGTCAGCGACGTGGTCACGGCCGACAGGTCGACGTCCTCCCACGGCTGGCTGATCGCGAGGCACTCGTCGACCCACCCCTCCAGGCCCGGGGCGAGCGCCTCCGTGGTGCCCCGGACGAAGCCCTCCTGCCAGAGCGGGTCCTCGATGATCGCGCGGTCGCTGGCCGGCGCCGTCGCCATGATCTGGCGCCAGGCGGCCAGCGGGTCGGCGAGGATCGCCTCGCGGGCGGGGGCGAGCAGGCCGGCCACGCCGTCGCGGTCCCCGGCCGCCGCGAGCGGCACGACCGCCGCGTTCAGGCCGATCATCTGCTCGATCTCCGCGGCCTCCAGCGGCGAGATACCGACCAGGTTGGACGCCGCCTCGACCCGGTCGGGGTGGCGACCGCAGAAGGACAGCAGGTGCGGGGTCGAGCCGCTGCCGCCGATGACGTGCACGCGTTCGATGCCGAGATGGTCCAGCACCGCCGCCAGGTCGTCGGCGTGCTCGGCGAACCGGCGGCCCGGCAAGCGGGTCGAGGCGCCGTACCCCGGTCGCTCGGTGGTGACGACCCGGAGCCCCCGTTCGACCCAGGGCGAGCGATCGGCGCGCAGGGACCAGCGCGAGCCCGGCATCCCGGGGATCCGCAGCAGTGGCTGCCCGTCGGGAACCCCGCTCTCGGTCCAGGCGACGGTCCGCCCGTCGGCCACCGTCAGGCTCCGGTCGAGCACCTCGTCCAGCACCTCGTCCGGCACCTCGTCCAGGGGTTGGTCCATGACGTCCAGCGTGGCACGGTGCACCACCCGCGGGTACTCGTTTTCCCTGCTCAGCGCCCTGCACCTAGGATTTCCCGTTATGACCGAGACCCAGACGCCTGCCCCGGACACGACGACGCCTGCCCAGCCGTCCGTCGTCGTACCGGACAAGCCCGCGTTGGAGGGGCTCGAGCAGAAGTGGGCCGCGCGGTGGAGGGACGAGGACACCTACGCCTTCGACCGCACCCAGCCGCGCGAGAACGTCTACTCGATCGACACGCCGCCCCCGACCGTGAGCGGCAGCCTGCACGTCGGGCACGTCTTCTCCTACACCCACACCGACCTGATCGCCCGCTACCAGCGGATGCGGGGCAAGTCGGTCTTCTACCCCATGGGCTGGGACGACAACGGGCTGCCGACCGAGCGCCGGGTGCAGCACTACTTCGGCGTCCGCTGCGACCCGTCGCTGCCCTACGACGCCGACTTCGCACCGCCGGAGAAGCCCGACCCCAAGAAGCAGGTGCCGATCAGCCGGCCGAACTTCGTCGCGCTCTGCGAGCAGCTGGTGGAGGAGGACGAGCAGGTCTTCGAGTCCGCTGTGGCGCACCCTCGGCCTCTCGGTCGACTGGGCCCAGACCTACACGACCGCCGGCTCCCGGGCGCGCGAGGTCAGCCAGCGCGCGTTCCTGCGCAACTTCGCGCGCGGCGAGGCCTACCTCGCCGAGGCGCCGACCGTCTGGGACGTCACCGACCACACCGCCGTCGCGCAGGCCGAGATCGAGGCCCGGGAGTACCCCGGCGCCTACCACAGGGTCGGCTACCACCTCCCCGACGGCAGCCGGGTCCACGTCGAGACCACCCGGCCCGAGCTGATCCCCTCGGTCGTCGCGCTGATCGCCCACCCCGACGACGAGCGCTACCGCCACCTGGTCGGCACCACCGCCGCCTCCCCGGTCTTCGGCGTCGAGATCCCCGTCGTCGCCCACCCCGCCGCGGAGATGGACAAGGGCTCCGGCCTGGTCATGTGCTGCACGTTCGGCGACCTCACCGACGTCATGTGGTGGCGCGAGCTGCAGCTGCCCGTCCGCACCGTGATCGGCCGCGACGGCCGGCTGACCCGCGAGACGCCGGAGTGGCTCTCCTCCGAGACCGCCTCGGCGGCGTACGAGCGAGCTGGCCGGCAAGACGGTCTTCTCCGCCCGGGAGGAGATGGTCGCGCTGCTGCGCGAGACCGGCGACCTCGACGGCGACCCGACGCCCACCACGCGGATGGCCAACTTCTACGAGCGCGGCGACAAGCCGCTCGAGATCGTGGCCACCCGTCAGTGGTACATCCGCAACGGCGGCCGCGACGCCGGCCTGCGCACCGAGATGCTCGAGCACGGCTCGGACATCACCTGGCTGCCCTCCCACATGAAGGTCCGCTACGACAACTGGGTCGGCGGCCTCACCGGCGACTGGCTGATCTCCCGGCAGCGCTTCTTCGGCATCCCGTTCCCGGTCTGGTACCCCCTCGACGACGAGGGCGAGCCCGACCACGAGCACCCGCTGCTGCCCTCCGAGGCGGAGCTGCCGATCGACCCGTCGACCGACGCTCCCCGCGGGTACGACGAGGACCAGCGCGGCAAGCCGGGCGGGTTCGCCGGCGACCCCGACGTCATGGACACCTGGGCGACGTCCTCGCTGACCCCGCAGATCGCGGGCGGCTGGAGCGTCGACGACGACCTGTTCGACCGGGTCTTCCCGATGGACCTGTGCACCCAGGCCCACGAGATCATCCGGACCTGGTTGTTCTCCCGCGTCGTCCGCGCCCACTTCGAGCACCACCGCACCCCGTGGACGCACGCGATGCTGTCCGGCTGGATCCTCGACCCGGACCGCAAGAAGATGTCGAAGTCCAAGGGCAACGTCGTGGTCCCCACCGAGATCCTCGACAAGTACGGTGCCGACGCCGTCCGCTGGCGGGCCGCGACGGTCCGGCCCGGCATGGACTCGCCGTTCGACGAGAGCCAGATGAAGGTCGGCCGCCGGCTGGCGATGAAGGTCCTCAACGCCTCCCGGTTCGTGCTGGGCATGGGCGCCGCCGAGCTCAACCACGCCGCCGTCAGCGCGCCGGTCGACTGCGCCCTGCTGGGCCGGCTCGAGATCGTCGTCAACAAGGCGACCGACGCGTTCGAGGCCTACGACTACACGACGGCGCTCGAGGTTGCCGAGAAGTTCTTCTGGGAGTTCTGCGACGACTACCTCGAGCTGGTGAAGGAGCGGGCGTACGGCGACGACGACCGTCCCGACGTCGTCGGCACCGCCTCGGCGCGGGCCACGCTGGCGATCGCGCTGCGAGGTGCAGCTCCGGCTGCTCGCGCCGTTCCTCCCCTACGTGACCGAGGAGGTCTGGTCGTGGTGGCGCGAGGGATCGATCCACCACGCACCGTGGCCCACGAGCGCTGACCTGGGCTCCGCGGCCGCGGCCTCACCGGCCATGCTGGACGCCGTCGCCGCCGCCCTGATCGGGATCCGGGGCGCCAAGTCGCAGGCGAAGGCGTCGATGAAGGCGCCGCTGTCGCGGGTGGAGGTCACCGGCTCGGCCCAGGACGTCGCGCGCGTCGAGCTCGCGGCCGACGACCTGCGGGCGTCGTGCAAGATCACCGGGGACCTGGTGTTCACCACGGTCGAGGGCGCGGAGTCGATCAGCGTGAGCGCGGAGCTCGCACCGGCCTGAGCGGCCACTCAGCGGGGGCCCTTCTTGGTCCACCCGGTGGGCTTGGCCTTCTCGTGGCCCTTGGACGTGCCCTTCGGCTTGCCCGACTTGCCCGGCTTGTCGGCCTTGGGGTCCTTGGGGTCCTTCCGGCTTGTCGCTTCGGGCCGCTCGTCCGGCTTGTCGGCCTTCGGGTCCTCGGCGGCCTTCGGGTCCTTGTCCGGCTTGTCGGCCTTCGGGTCCTTCGGGCCTTCGGGCCCTTGTCCGGCTTGTCGGCCTTCGGGTCCTTCGGGTCCTTCTCCGGCTTGTCGGCCTTCGGGCGCCTTCGGGTCCTTGTCGTGGCCCTGGCCTGCTCCGTGCCGCCTCCGGCACCGGGCGCAGGCTGGGCGTGGCCGTAGGGGTGCTCGTCGGCGGGGACGTCGTCGAAGGAGTGCGGGGTCGGGTTGCCGTTGCCCGTGTCCGGGTCGGGACCGGGGTCGACCAGCGGGGCCCGAAGACGCCGCCATCGGTGCCCGGGGTACCGCCGGGGTTGCCCCACCCGGGGCCGTGCCCGAACCCGTGGCCGTGACCGGGACCGGTGAAGTCCTGGCCGTCCTGGGCGCCGACCAGCTGGGAGTCGGTGTCGCGCGTGCTGGCGGAGTCCTGGCTGCCGTCGCCGGTCACCGACGCTGGCGATGGTGGTCGGCCCCCACCGTGGCGGCGGAAGCGGCCTCGGCGGGCGCGTCCCAGGGGGACGGGCCGGACGATCGCGTCGATGACGCCCATCGGGTTGCCCCCGGCCTGGACGACCTCGTAGTTCAGCGGGGACTGCTTCATCGTGTTCCAGTCGACCATGGCGCCGAGCCGCTCGCTGGGCGTCATCGAGGTGTCGACCAGGGCGCGCACGGCCGGTCCGGGACGGAGGTCCCGGATCAGCTGGGGCGCCATCCCCTGCGCCAGCACGACGGCGCCGACGAGCAGCACCAGCACGTAGGCGACGAGAGGTCGGCGGTGATCGATGTCCATCAGGTGGGGGTCCTTCCGAGACGTGACTCCAGTGTGGAGGGAGTCGCCGGACCCTCCAAGAGCACGAGCGCGAAATGACCCGAAATGACTAGATCGGGCATAGCCCGGACGTGCGCGTCAGGACCGGGAAGGACCGCTCAGGCGGACTTCTTCTTCTTGGCCTCGGCCTCGCGCGGGATCAGGGTCGGGCGCGACCTCGTCGGTGACGACCTCGCCGGTGACCACGACCTTGCCGATGTCGCCGCGCGACGGCACGTCGTACATCACGTGGAGGAGGACCTCCTCGATGATCGAGCGCAGCCCGCGGGCGCCGGTGCCACGCTCCATCGCCTGGTCGGCGATGGCCTTGATCGCGTCCTCGGTGAACTCCAGCTGGACGCCGTCGAGCTCGAAGAGCTTCTGGTACTGCTTCACCAGGGCGTTGCGCGGCTCGGTGAGGATCTGGATCAGCGCCTCCTGGTCGAGCTTGCTGACGCTGGCGATCAGCGGGAGGCGGCCGATGAACTCGGGGATCAGGCCGAACTTGGTGAGGTCCTCGGGACGCACCTGGCCGAGCAGGTCGTCGGCCTCGCGCTCGGCGGCGCCGCGGACCTCGGCGGTGAAGCCGAGGGTCTTCTTGCCGACCCGCTGCTCGATGATCTGCTCCAGACCGGCGAACGCACCGCCGACCACGAACAGGATGTTCGTGGTGTCGATCTGGATGAACTCCTGGTGCGGGTGCTTGCGGCCTCCCTGCGGCGGGACCGAGGCGGTGGTGCCCTCGATGATCTTCAGCAGCGCCTGCTGGACACCCTCGCCGGAGACGTCGCGCGTGATCGAGGGGTTCTCCGCCTTGCGGGCCACCTTGTCGATCTCGTCGATGTAGATGATGCCGGTCTCGGCCTTCTTGACGTCGTAGTCGGCAGCCTGGATCAGCTTGAGGAGGATGTTCTCGACGTCCTCACCGACGTAGCCCGCCTCGGTGAGGGCGGTGGCGTCGGCGATGGCGAACGGGACGTTGAGCATCCGGGCCAGGGTCTGGGCCAGGTAGGTCTTGCCACAGCCGGTGGGGCCGACGACCAGGATGTTGGACTTGGCGACCTCGACCGCCTCTTCCTTGGCGTGCTTGCCCACCGTCGGCTGGAGCCCGGCCTGGACCCGCTTGTAGTGGTTGTAGACCGCGACGGCGAGGGCCTTCTTGGCCTGCTCCTGGCCGATGACGTAGGAGTTGAGGAACTCGAAGATCTCCTTCGGCTTGGGCAGCTCCTCGAGACCGACCTCGGAGCCTTCGTTCAGCTCCTCCTCGATGATCTCGTTGCACAGGTCGATGCACTCGTCACAGATGTAGACGCCGGGACCGGCGATGAGCTTCTTGACCTGCTTCTGGCTCTTCCCGCAGAAGGAACACTTCAGCAGGTCGCCACCGTCACCGATGCGTGCCACGCGCCATCAACCTCCGGTCGGTCCGGCGCCACGGGGAGCGCCGGCGTATGAAACTGCGTGCGGCCCGCGAGGGGCAGCCAGACGACGGTACCCCGTGCGACCCACCCATAGGGGGGTGACACGAGGAACCGTCGGCGTGTCGGCTCAGTGTGAGCGCGGGAGCGCCCTTCCGCGGCTGGATCACCGCGTCGATCAGGCCGTACTCGACCGCCTGCTCGGCGGTCAGGATCTTGTCGCGCTCGATGTCGCGGCTGACCTGGTCGCGGTCGCGACCACTGTGGTCGGAGATCATCTGCTCCAGCAGCTCGCGCATCCGCAGGATCTCGTTCGCCTGGATCTCGATGTCGGAGGTCTGGCCGAAGGTGCCCTCGGTGTAGGGCTGGTGGATGAGGATCCGGCTGTTGGGCAGCGCGGTCCGCTTGCCGGGGGTGCCGGCCGCGAGCAGGATCGCCGCGGCCGAGGCCGCCTGGCCGATGCACACCGTCTGCACGTCGGGCTTGATGAAGCGCATCGTGTCGTAGATCGCGGTCAGCGCGGTGAACGAGCCACCCGGGCTGTTGATGTAGATCTGGACGTCCTGGTCGGGGTTCATCGACTCCAGGCACATCAGCTGGGCGATCACGGCGTTCGCGACGTCGTCGGAGATCGGGGTGCCGAGGTAGATGATGCGGTCCTCGAACAGCTTGGCGTAGGGGTCGATCCGGCGGAAGCCGTAGGACGTGCGCTCTTCCCACTGGGGGATGTAGTAGTTCATGGTCAGTCCTTCTGGCGGGCCGGGCGGCCCTCGTCGGCGGCTTCGCGGGCGCTCTTGATGACCTGGTCGACCAGGCCGTACTCCAGCGCCTGGTCGGCGGTGAACCAGCGGTCACGGTCGGCGTCGTTCTCGATCTGCTCGAGCGGCTGGCCGGTGTGGTGGGCGATCAGCTCGAGCAGCACCTTCTTGATGTGGAGCGACTGCTGGGCCTGGATCTTGATGTCGGACGCGGAACCGCCCATGCCCGACGAGGGCTGGTGCATCATGATCCGCGCGTGCGGGAGCGCGTAGCGCTTGCCTGCGGTGCCGGCGCAGAGGAGGAACTGGCCCATCGACGCGGCCAGGCCCATGCCGACCGTGGCGACGTCGTTGGGGATGTAGTTCATCGTGTCGTAGATCGCCATGCCGGCGTCGACCGAGCCGCCGGGGCTGTTGATGTGGAGGAAGATGTCGGCCTCGGGGTCCTCCGCCGAGAGCAGCAGCAGCTGGGCGCAGATCGCGTTGGCGTTCTGGTCGCGGACCTCGGAGCCGAGGAACACGATCCGCTCGCGCAACAGGCGCTGGTAGATGTGGTCGTCGAGCCCGTACATCGAGGCGCCGCCGTTGGCCTCCGGGGAGAGCGAGGGGCTGGAGTTCAGGTTCACGTCGCCGACACTAGCCGCAGAGTCGGACAGTTCCACGGGCTGACGGCCCCTGTTCGCGCACAGCGGACACGGGCCGCCGGGCGGTCTGGGCGGCCGGTCCGTCAGCCGGCCGTCAGCCCGTGAGCAGCCGCAGCACGGCGGTGACCACGACGGCGACCAGGCAGGCCAGCAGCAGCGGCGCCCGGAGCACCAGCAGGACGGCGGCCGCCGCCACCCCGACGGTGTCGGCACCGACCGCGAGCCGCCGGCCGTCGGTGAGGACCGCGATCGCCACCAGGGCGGTCAACAGCGCCGGTGCCATCACGGCGATGATGCCGCTGGCCCAGCGCGGCAGCGCCCGGCCGCCGACCAGGGCCGGGCCGGCGGCCTTGACCACGGCGGCCATCACGGTGAGGAGTCCGATCAGCAGCCACACCTGGGGCTCCGAGAGCGTCATGCCGCCTCCTCCCGCCCGGCGCGGCCCGGTCGGGCCGGGCCAGGCCGACCAGCGCCGCCGCGCTGGCGGCGAGCACCGGCACCCCGGCCGGCGTGAACGGCGCGAGGGCGAGGGCGATCGCTCCGCCCAGCAGGGCGGCCACCCGGGCCCGGGGCCGCCGCAGCTCGGCGATCAGGATGCCGAGGAAGAACGTCGGGAAGAGCGCGTCGAGGCCGAGCCGTTCCGGGTCGCCGAGCAGCCCGCCACCGTAGGCGCCGAGCACGGTGCCGAGCACCCAGCCGACGTACTGGGGCGCGGTCGTGCCGAACAGCAGGCCACGGTCGAAGGTGCCGTCACCGCGGCTGGCCAGCGCCCACGAGGAGTCGACGGTCGCCTGGGCCTCCAGCGAGCGGCGCAGCGGACCGCCCCGCAGCGACGAGGCGAGGGCCAGGCCCATGGCCAGGAAGCGCGAGTGCATGAGGGTGGCGGCGCCGAGCGCGGCGGGGATCCCGCCGCCCGCGGTGATGATCGCCAGTGCGGCGAACTGGGCCGACCCGCCGAAGACCAGGGCCGAGGTCGCGACCGCCTGGAGCGGGGTGAACCCGGCCTGCACCGCCAGCACCCCGAAGGAGGCCGACAGCAAGATGCCGACCGCGGCGTACGGCACGCCGAGGCGCAGCCCGTGCCGGAAGGAGTCACCCACGGGCCAGCGTAGGGACGGGCGGCGCCGGACGGTACCGGTCTCAGCGCAGCCAGGCGCGCAGCGCCTGCTCGACCCGCGGGTGGTTGAGCAGGCCGAAGTGGTCGGTGCCGCCGACGTGGAGCACCTCCGCGTCGGGGAACAGCCGGCGGCCGCCTCGCGAGCGCCCGTACGCCGACGGCACGCGCACCAGCAGGTCGCCGGCGACGGCCCCGACGGGGTGGCGCGAGGAGCGGGTGAGGGTGCCCGCGACGAGCCGGTAGCGCGCGTGCGGCAGCGCCGGGACGTCCTCGGCGAGGCCGAGCACCAGGTCCCGCACACCCTCCGAGCGCCAGTCGAGGATCCGGCCGAACGCCGCCGACTCCGGCAGCCGTCCCAGCCAGGTGCTGCCGGTGGCGACCTGGGCCGCGAGCGGGGCCCCGAGGTGGGGCGTGCCGAGCGTGACCACGTCGGTGACCAGCCCGGTCCAGGCGCGGTCGGGCTCCTCCGGTCTCCGCGACGACCGCCGCGGCGGCCCGCATCACCAGCCCGCCGAGCGAGTGTCCGACCAGGGCGATCCGCTCGAGACCGACCGGCCAGCCCGCCACCAGACCCTCGAGCAGGCTGCTCAGTGCCACGCCGTTCTCGCGGAGCGGGAGCCCGGTGTTGGCCCGCAGCACCACCGGGGTCCAGCCGTCGGCGGCCAGCGCCTCGGCGTACGTCGACCCGCGCTGCTCGCGGCGGCGGTCCCACGACGCGTCGTCCTCGCAGAGTCCGTGCAGGAGCACGACGACCCGGCCGGTGGCGCCGGGGAACGCGGCCGCCAGCGAGGCCGGGTCGAGCCCGACGTCGGCCCCGTCGCGGCGGACCGCCATCGGGATCGCCAGCCGCGGGCGGTCGCGCTCGAGCCGGTCGCCGATCAGGCCGTTGACCGCCGCGGTGAGGAACCGGCCGACCGGCGCCGCCTCCAGCCGGGGTCCGATGCCCCGGTCGGCCACCGCGCCGAGCCCGCGGGAGGTGGCCCGGAGGCCGTGGCCGATCCCGCCGTACACGCCCGCCGTGATGCCGCGGTGGAGCGCGCCGCCGTGGAGCCGGTCGACCCAGGCGGCGTGGGTGTCCCGCACGGTGCCGACGACGAGCTCGTCGGCCACCTCGGTCAGCAGGGAGAGCGCGTCCAGGACGCCGGGCTGCGCACGCGTCATGGCGCGACGGTAGCAGTCGAGTGGACAGTCGTTCACTCGACTGGCTCACCGTTGGGTGCTGGGGGGTGGCGACGAATCCCCGGTCGACCGGGGGTTCGCACCCTTGTCGGCCGTTGCAACGCCGGACAAGGGTGCGAGGTGCCGGACAACCCCGGAGCCCGGGGCAGGCCCGACGGACCAACGGCGCCGCACGAGCGCCCCGCACCGGTCCGCGGTGCGGGGCGCTCGTGGGTCGCGGTGCGTCAGGCCGGCTCGTCCACCGGCTCGGACTCCTGGACGACCTCGGTCTGCCTCGACCTCGCCTCGGCCTCGGCTGCCTCGGCGGCCATGGCCTCCGGGTCACCGATGGTGCCGTCGGGGAGCAGGTTCTTCAGCTCGACCACGTTGCCCGAGGCGTCGGTGACGGTCGCGGTCTCCACGATCGCGGCCAGCGCCTTGCCACGCAGGATCTCCTGCACCATCTCGGGGACGTGGTTGTGCTCGAACATGTGGTTCGCGAACTCCTGCGGGTCCTGGCCGGACTGCTGGGCGCGGCGCACCAGGTGCTGGGAGAGCTCGGCCTGGTCGACGCCGAGCTCCTCCTTCTTCGCGATCTCGTCGAGCAGGAACTGCGCGGTGATGGCGTCGCGGACCCGGCGCTCGAGCTCGGCCTCGAACTCCTCCTGGGTCTGCTCCTCGTCCTCGAGGTACTTGTCCATGGTGATGCCGGCGTAGGCGAGCTGCTGCTCGATGTTCTGCCGGCGGCCGGTGAGCTCGTCGGCGACCATCTGCTCGGGGAGCGGCACCTCGACCCGCTCGAGCAGGCTCTCGAGGACGGCGTCGCGGGCCGCGGCGGCCTGCTCGAGGCGCTTGCCCCGGCCGAGCCGCTCGCGGACGTCGGCCTGGAGCTCCTCGGCGGTGTCGAACTCGCTGGCGAGCTGGGCGAACTCGTCGTCGAGCTCGGGCAGCTCCTGCTGCTGGACCTGCGAGACGGCGACCGCCACCTCGACCTCCTGGCCGACGAGGTCGCCGCCGACCAGCTGGGAGGTGAAGGTCTTCTCGTCGCCCTGGGACATGCCGGTGAGGGCGTCGTCCAGTCCGTCGAGCATGCCGCCCTTGCCGACCTGGTAGCTCATGCCGGTGACCTCGGCACCCTCGACGACCTCGCCGTCCTGGGTGGCCTTGAGGTCGATCACGACGACGTCGCCGTCGGCGGCCGCGCGGTCGACGTCGAGCAGGGTGGCGAACCGCTCACGCAGCGCCTGGACCTGCTCCTCGACGTCGTCGTCGGTCAGCTCGATGTCGTCGACCTTGGCCTCGACACCGGAGTAGTCGGGCAGCGTGATCGCGGGCTTGACCTCGACCTCGGCGGTGAACTCGAGGGTCTCGTTGTCCTCGAGCCTGGTCACCTCGATCTCGGGCTGGGCGACCGGCTCGAGGGAGTTCTCCTGGAGCGCCTCGACGTACTTCTGCGGCAGCACGGCGTTGATGGCCTCGTCGAGGACCGCGCCGCGACCGACCTGGCGGTCGATGACCGTCGGCGGGACCTTGCCCCGGCGGAAGCCGGGGACGTTGATCTGCTGGGCGATCTTCTTGTACGCCGCGTCGAGGCTCGGCTTGAGCTCCTCGAAGGGCACCTCGACGGTCAGCTTGGCCCGGGTCGGGCTCAAGGTCTCGACGGCGCTCTTCACAGGTTGTCTCCTTGGTCGTTCTCGAGGTGTGGGGCCCGCCGGCGGCGGGCAGGCCGGCCGCGGCCACACGCGCGCCCGGCGCGCGAGGGACGGCCGCGAAGCAGGCCATCGGCCAGACTACCGACCCGGCGGCGTCCGCCCGAAATCGTCTCCCGGGGCCGCGACCGGATCGGCAGCGCGACGGAGCCGCCCGTGCCACGATGCGCGCCATGTCCTACGACCTCGAGGTCTACACCCCGGCCGCCCTCGACGCCGATGCCCTGGCCGGCCTGGTCACGGACACGGCGACGCTCGCCGTCGACACCACCGGCGAGCGACAGGTCGTGGTGGTCCGCGGCGCCCGCCGTCGCTCCTGCTTCACCGTCGACGGGCCCGACCGGGTGGAGCCGGAGGACGTGCCCGCCGACGTCGGCCGGGTGGTCCTCGGTGCCCGCCACCTCTACCTGGTCACAGTCGAGGGCAGCGCCGGGTCGGAGGTGCCCCATGCGGTCCGGTTCGCCCGCAGGCTGGCCAGGGAGCTGGAGGGCGCGGTCGTGGACCAGCAGGCCGACGAGGTCTGGTCACGCTCGCGGGGCCGGCAGGTGGCCCGCCCCGAGCGCGAGACGCGCACCGACGTGATCGAGGTCGGGTGGGTCTGTCAGCGCGAGGACCTCACCACCGACGTGGCCCGCCTGGTGGTCGAGGCCGCCCGGACCCACCTGCCGGAGGCCCTGCCCCGGCGCTTCGGGGAGTACGAGCCGCTCCAGGGCAGGTACGACGAGGTCGGCACGGACGGATTCGTGGCCGCGTGGCGAGACTCCACGTCGCTGCTCTTCACGGCCGGCACGCTCCCCTGTCTCGGCCTGACGCTGGGCGCGGGACCGTCGGAGCGGTGGCCCCAGCGGTTCTGGGCCGCCTCCGCCACGTTCGTGGCCGAGCCGTTCCACGCCCCCGCGTGGCGCTCCGCCCTGCGCGGGTTCGTGGTCGCGGTGGCCGACACCCTGCCGGCGGTCCACGCCTCTGCCCAGGTCACGCGGGGCCACCTCTGGTCCGGGCGCTCGATGTGGTCGGACAGCCAGACCGAGTGGGCGCTACGGCCCTACGACCGGGACGGATGGCTGGGCCTGCCGGCGACGACCCCGTGGTGGACGTGGCTCGGGGCGCCGTACGCCGACGAGGCGTCCGGGTGCCCCGCGACCTCGTCACCCCGACCGACGCCGGGCTGCTCATCGAGCGGCCGACGCACCGGCCCCCGCGGACGCCCTCCCCGGCCTCGACCAGTGGCTCGGCGCCGATCTCTTCGCGTCGCTGCTGCCGACCGAGCCGGGCCGGCGGCCGGTGCCGCAGGGCAGGGCTGCGCGGGTGCCGGAGGCGTTGTCGTAGACCGTGCTGCCTGAAATCCGCTGGACCGCCGGGCGGCCGCCGGGGGACGGCGGCCGGACCGGGGTGGTCGGGGCGACAGGACTCGAACCTGCGGTCTCCTGCTCCCAAAGCAGGCGCGCTAGCCACTACGCTACGCCCCGCCAAGGGCCCGGCGACCGGGCTGCTGCCCGGCCGTACGACCCCTTGGAGCGGATGACGGGAATCGAACCCGCGTAGCCAGTTTGGAAGACTGGGGCTCTACCATTGAGCTACATCCGCACGCCCGTCACGCCGAGGCGTTTCGGGCACCGGTCATGGTGCCACAGCGGTCTCCTGCGACCGCAAACGACGCGCGTCAGCGGCGGTGGATCAGCACCAGCGCGCGGTCGTCGTTGCGCGACCCGAGGGCACCGATGAGGCGCTCGGCGCCGCCGTCGAAGTGCCCGCGCAGGAGCTGGTCGGCCTGGCCCAGCATCCGGTCGATGCCGAGGCCGATGTCGCGGTCGCGGGTCTCCACCATGCCGTCGGTGTAGAGCATCATCGCGTCGCCGGTGCGGAGGTGGCCGCTCACGACCGGGAAGTCGACGCCGTCGAGCAGGCCCAGGGCCGGGCCCTCGTCGGAGCGGAGGTCCCAGCGACCCGAGCCCGCGGCGCGGTGCGCGGCGGGCGGGTGGCCGGCGTTGCGGACCTCGTACTCCCCGGTCACCAGGTCGAGCGCGACGTGCACGGCGGTCGCGAACCCTTCCTCCCAGTCCTGGCGGAGGAGGAACTCGTTGGCGGCCGGCAGCAGGTCGGCCGGACGGACCGCGCCGATCAGGCCACCCATGGCACCGGCCAGCAGCAGTGCACGGGTGCCGGCGCTCTCGCCCTTGCCGGACACGTCGACCACGACGACCTCGAACCGGTCGGTGTCGGGCGGGCGGACGCCGATGATGAAGTCGCCGGCGAAGGGCGTGCCACCGGCGGAGCGCAGCGCGCTCTCGGCGCCGAACCCGGCCGGCAGTGGCGGGAACGAGCTCTGGCTCTGGATCCGGTCGCGGAGGTCGACCAGCATCGACTCCCCCAGGATCCCCGCGACGCCGAGCCGGCTGCGCCGGAACGAGGTGAGCAGGATGATGAAGCCCGCGGCGAACAGGACGGCGACGCCGCCGATGATGCGCGGGTTGATGTCGTCCTGGCGGGTGAGGAGCCCGACCAGGATCACCAGGTTGAACACCACGAACCACGGCAGCCGGCGCGGCCCGAGGTTGAGGCTGCCCAGGAGCATCGGGAGCACCAGCGAGGTGAGGGGCACGTCCGCGGGGAAGAGCCACAGGACCACGGCCAGCGCGATCGAGAGCAGCACGAGGATCCGCAGCATGGCGACCTCCGGAGGCGTGCTGCGGCGGAGTGCCGACGTGGCCGCCCGTCGTACCGACGAGCCGGACCGGCTCTGCTGCGTCATCGCGGTCACTCTACGGCCCGGGAGCGGTACCTGACCTGACATCGCGTGCACCAGAACAGGTTGCGTCCGGCGAGCACCTCGGTGCGGATCGGTCGGTCGCACACGAGGCAGGGCTGGCCGGTGCGCCGGTAGACGTAGACCTCTCCCCCGTGGTCGTCGGCGCGGGGCGGGCGACCCATGGCCTCCGGCGTGTGCTCGGGGCGGACCGTGTCGATCCGGCCGAGCCGCACGCCCTCCGCCATCAGCACCACCAGGTCGTCCCAGATCGCGCGCCACTGGCCGACCCGCAGGGTGCGGCCGGGTCGCAGCGGGTGGATCCGCTGCCGGAACAGCACCTCGGCGCGATAGACGTTCCCGACGCCCGCGAGCACGGCCTGGTCGAGCAGCAGGTCGCCGATCGGGCGGGGGCTCCGGCGGATCCGCTGCCACGCCCGGTCCGGGTCGGCGTCCTTCCGCAACGGGTCCGGCCCGAGCGAGGCGAGCACCTCCTCGCGCCGCGACGGACCGACCAGGTCGCAGCGCGTGGCGCCGCGGAGGTCGGCGTACGACAGCGGGGCCTCGGCGGTGACGAGCCGGAGCCGGACCGCGCCGACCGGGTCGGGCGGAGCGTCGAGCGCGAGCCGGGCGTGGACGTCGAACTGGCCGATCAGGCCGAGGTGGACGTGGATCACGTGGTCGTGCTCGAGCTCGATGAACAGGTGCTTGCCGGCGGACTCGGCGCCGACCACGACCGTGTCGTCGACCACCGCCGCGTCGGCCGCGAACCTGCCCTGGGGGCTGGAGACCCGGACCCGTCGTCCCGTGAAGGCGTCGCCGAGCTCGGCCGCCAGCCGGAACAGGGTGTGGCCCTCAGGCATGTCCTGCCCGGGCCTCATGCCTCGACCTCATGCCTCGGGCCTCATGCCTCGGGACCGTGCCCGAGGGCGGACTCGGGCAGCGGGGGCAGCTCGCCCGTGGTCTCGTACGACGCCAGCTGGGCGATCCGGCGGACGTGGCGCTCGTCGCCGGAGAACGGGGTGGCGAGGAAGACCTCGACGAAGCGGGTCATGTCGTCGAGGGAGTGGAGCCGGCCGCCGACCGAGACGACGTTGGCGTCGTTGTGCTCGCGGCCGAGCACGGCGGTCTCCTCCGACCAGACCAGCGCGCAGCGGATGCCGGGGACCTTGTTGGCCGCCATCTGCTCACCGTTGCCCGACCCGCCGACGACGACGCCGGCGACGTCGGCGCGCCCCTCGGCCTGCTCCTCGGCCACCGCGGCGGCCGCCCGGAGGCAGAAGACGGGGTAGTCGTCGAGGGCGTCGTAGACGAACGGGCCGTGGTCGACGACCTCGTGCCCGGACGTCGTCAACGCCGCCGTCAGGTGGGCCTTGAGGTCGAGTCCGGCGTGGTCGGAGCCGAGGTGCACGCGCATGGGCGGAAGTCTGGCACCTCGCCCCGGGGGTCGCGTGGGGACCGGTCAGCGGGACATCAGCGGGACATCAGCGGGACATCAGGGCGTCCATGGCGACCGCGACCGCGGCGGCGACCCGGAAGTCGACGCGCTCGTCGGGGACCCGGACGGTGTACTTGTCGCGGACGCTGGCCTGCCGCTCGATGGTGAGGAGCGAGGCGCCGGAGGCGTCGACGAAGTCGAAGTGGATCGGCAGGAAGGGGATGTCGGTGAACCGGCGCACGATCGCGACCAGCTGGCTGCGCTCCTGGCCGGTGCCGGCGTACCCCGGACCCTCGAGGTGGAAGGTCGAGCGGAGCAGGCTGGCGCCGAAGTCCTTCCGGAAGAAGCCGAGCGCCCCGCCGGACTCGTCGGTGATGTCGTAGCCCGAGCCGAGGTCGAGCTTCTTGCGCGCCTTGAAGGCGAAGACCGGCCGGGTCTTCGCCTCGTCGGTGTAGAAGGTGACCTGCTCCTTGAACGCCATCCGCTTCTGCTGGGCCAGGCCCATCAGGGCGCCGAAGCTCCCGTCCTCGTTCGCGGCGTACAACGCGTAGCGGTTGGTCGT
This sequence comes from uncultured Actinomycetota bacterium, assembly GCA_963826015.1. Lineage (GTDB taxonomy): Bacteria > Actinomycetota > Actinomycetes > Propionibacteriales > Nocardioidaceae > Nocardioides. Next base: position 187,392 of record CAWGVI010000008.1, read on the forward strand.
CATCGCGAACTTCTGCTGGACGTAGAAGGTCGGCAGGTACATCTCGGCGGTCATGGCGGCACCCTAGCCACGCGACCGATATCCAGTGGCCGTCGACGCGCGGTGGGGGCAGGCTGGTGGGCATGCCCGACTCCGACGTGACCGTGGACCGCGCGAGCGACGACGAGCGGCTCCTCGCGACCGACTCGCTCGTCTGGTTCGACGAGCCCGACACCCTCCCGGTGGCCGATCAGCTCGCCGGGGTTCCGCCCGAGCAGCGGTTCGCCGCCGAGCGACCCGGCGCCGACCCCGGCAGCGTACCCCGGCATCTACGGCGTCCGGCCGATGCAGCTCTCGGTGCCGGACGGGTCGGGCGGTCGCTGGGTGCCGATGGCCGGTCTCACCTGGGTCGGCGTCCACCCCGACCACCGCCGCCGCGGCGTGCTGAGCGCGATGATGCGACACCACGTCGAGCAGACCCACCGCGAGGGCGTGGCCCTGTCCGGGCTGCACGCGAGCGAGCCCGCGATCTACGGTCGACACGGGTACGGCCTGACCTCGCAGGCGATGACGTTCTCGGTCGGTCGCGGCACGACGTTCACCGCACCCGGCCTCGACGACGAGGCGGGATCACTGACCACGCGAGCTCGCGACCGAGGTGGACGAGGCCCTCGTCCAGCGCAGGTTCGCCTGCGAGCTCCGGGTCGGCGAGGGGCTGCCCGGCTCGGTCATCGGCCACGAGGACTTCTACCGCGCCGTGCTCCGCGAGACACCGCAGTACCTGAGGGACAAGGAGCCGCGCCGGACGATCTTCGCCGATGCGCGACGGCGTCGACGTGGGGGTCGCGGCGTTCCGGCGGACGCAGAAGTGGGAGCAGCACCGGCCCAACGGCACCCTCGAGGTGATGGCCCTCACCGGCGGCCCCGCCGCCCGACTGGCGCTCCTGCGCCGGCTGGTCGACTTCGACCTGATCGGCACCGTGAAGCTCCCCGACCACGGCATCGACGACGTCGTGTGGCAGTGGCTCGGCCCGCGGTCCGCGAGCGACGTCATCACGGCCGACAACCTCTGGATCCGGATCGTCGACCTGCCCGCGGCGCTGCCGCTGCGGTCCTACGACGGGGAGTGCGACGTCGTGGTCGAGCTGCTCGACGACTACGCACCCTGGCAGGCCGGCCGCTGGCGGATCGTCGTCGCGGGTGGCGAGGGTCGGGCCGAGCGCACCGACGCCGCCGCGGACCTGGAGCTTCCGGTGGCCGCGCTCGGGGCCGCGTACCTCGGAGCGGCGAACCTGCTGGTCCGTCAGGCCGCCGGCCTGCTGCCCGAGCTCCGACCCGGCGCCGCCGGCGAGCTGTGGCGGGCGTTCCGTCGCGACCTCCCGCCCACCCCCGCGATCGGCTTCTAGCCGACCCGTCCGAAGCGGGCCAGCAGGTGCCAGACCCGCTTGAGCGACTGCGGGTCGTGGTCACCGGTGCGGGCGGCGTCGCCGATCACGTCGGGGGTGAGCACGACCCCGAGGGACTGCGCGAGCGCGACGGGCCCGGAGCCGCGGTAGCCGGGGTCGAGCCCGGCGGTCGCGACCCGGAAGCCGGGGTGGAAGCGGACCTCGCACGGCATCGTCGCCGCGGCCTCGTGGACGGGCCCGTCCCGGAAGCACGGGTCGAGGACGATCGCCTCGACGTCCTGCGCGAGGTCCACCCCGTCGTGCACGTGGGCCTCGACGTAGTCGTCGAGCGGGTCGTGCTCCGCGGCCGCCGCGTCCGCGAGCGCGACCAGCTCCTCGATCCGCTCGGGTCCGCCGAGGTGCTCGGGCTCGAAGACCGAGTCGGGGTAGCAGAAGGTGCTGCGCTCGAGGGCGTGCCCGCCCACCACGAGGTACGCCGAGCCGAAGCGGATCGATCCGCCGTGGGGGTCGTCGCGCCGGTCGAGCGCGCCGTACACCGGCCGGGTAGCGGGGTCGGCGTCGTCGTACCGCCCCTCGAAGAGGCGCGACTCCCACCGCCACCGGTCGCCGCCCGGATGGGCGGTGAGCCCGCCGTTGGACGTGCCGGTCTCGAACTGGGAGCGGTAGCGGCCCTCGCGCGCCAGCGCCTCGACCACCCGCTCGCCGCGGAACGGCCAGTCCGGGTGGAACTGCAGGGTGACGCGCACGCACCTCAGGCTAGGCGTCCGGCAGCGCGGAGAGCCACGCCGCGACGCTGTCCAGCGCGGGGGCCGCCTGGTCGTTGTCGGTCCGGCGCCAGAATCCGTGCTGGACCCCGGGGAACTCCACGACGTCCACGGGGACGCCGGACGCGCGCAGGAGGTCGGCGTACCGGAGCCCGGTGGTGGTCAGCACGTCGTGCTCGGCGAGGTGGACCAGGGTCGGTGGCTGCCCCGCCAGGCTCGCGCGGTCGAGCACGTGCAGGGCGGCGTCACCGGACGCGTCGGCACCCTGGAGGTACATCCGCCAGAACATGTCGCACCGCTCGACCGGGAGCAGCACGTCGGTCAGCGTGGCGTCGTACGTCGTGCCGGCGGGGTCGACGAACGGGTAGACCTGCACCTGCCCGGCCCACCGGTCGGGGACGCGCAGCGCCTCGCCGATCGCGAGTGCGGAGCCTGCGGAGTCACCCGCGACGACCAGTCGCTCGAAGCCCGCCAGCGCCAACCAGTCCGAGGCGGCCGCGGAGTCCTCCGCCGCGGCCGGGTACGCGTGCTCGGGGGCGAGCCGGTAGTCGGGCATCAGCACCGCCCAGCCGGTCCGGTCCGCCAGCCGCCGGGCGATGCCGTCGTGGCTGACCAGGTCGCCCAGGACGAATCCGCCGCCGTGCAGGTAGAGGAGCGCGTCGCGGGCGCCCTCCGGCACGTACAGGCGGGCGGGCACGCCACCGGCGTCGACGTCCTGCACCCGGTCCACCGCAACCTTGGTCTCCGCGGCCGCCTCGGCGTGGCCGGTCCGCCGGTCGGCCAGCACGCCCGCCAGCTCGTCCTCGGAGTACGCCGCCGCGTCGCCCATGACCGCTCAGCCCAGCCGGGCCAGCTCCTCCTCGACCACCGAGGGGTCGAGCTTGGTGAAGACCGGCGTCGGCTTCCCGACCGTGGCACCGACCGTCACCGGCCGCGACTCCCAGGCCGGGGTCGCGGAGTAGTCGCCGGTGATCACCGGGTAGGTCTCCAGCCCGGCGCCGTTGTCGGGGTCGAGCTCGGGGACCCGCTCGGTGCGCGGCATCGGCATGAACTCGCCCTCGCCGCCGAGCACCGCGTGCACCCGGTTGGCGGCGTGCGGGAGGAAGGGGGCCAGCAGCGTGTTGCAGTCGCTGACGCACTGGGCCGCGACGTGCAGCACCGTGGACAACCGCTCGCGCTGCGACTCGTCCTTCATCTTGTAGGGCTCGGTGACGGTGAGGTACTTGTTCACCTCGCCGACGACGCGCATGGCCTCGGCGATGCCCGCGCGGAGCCGGTGGTGCCCGACGTAGTCGCCGACCTTCTCGAACCCCTCGCGCACCGCGGCGAGCACGGCCTCGTCGACCGGCTCGAGGTCGTGGCAGGGCGGGATCTCGCCGAAGCTCTTGGCGATCATCGTCGCCGTCCGGTTGACCAGGTTGCCCCAGCCGGCGACCAGCTCGGAGTTGTTGCGGGTGACGAAGTCGGCCCAGGTGAACGCCGCGTCGGAGGTCTCCGGGCCGGCGGCGCAGATGAAGTAGCGCAGCGCGTCCGGGCCGTAGCGCTCGAGGAAGTCGCCGACGTAGATCACGTGGCCGCGGCTGGTGGAGAACTGCGCGTCGCCCATCGTGAGGTACTCGCTGGAGACGACCTCCGTGGGGAGGTTGAGCTCGCCGTACGTGCCGGGCTCGCCGCCCAGTGCGCCGCGGCCGGAGTAGGCCAGGAGCTCGGCCGGCCAGATGACCGAGTGGAAGACGATGTTGTCCTTGCCCATGAAGTAGTAGGAGAGCGCCTCGGGGTCGTTCCACCAGTCGCGCCAGCGCTCGGGGTCACCGGACCGGCGGGCCCACTCGATCGAGGCCGAGAGGTAGCCGATGACCGCGTCGAACCAGACGTAGAGGCGCTTGGTCGGCTGGTCCTCCCAGCCCGGGACCGGGATGCCCCAGTCGATGTCGCGGCTCATCGCCCGAGGCCTGAGGTCCTCGACGAGGTTGCGGGAGAACTTGATGACGTTGGGGCGCCAGGTGCCGGAGGCGTCGCGCCGTGCGAGCCACTCCCCCAGCGCGTCGGCCAGCGCCGGCAGGTCGAGGAAGTAGTGCTGGGTGTCGATGAACTCCGGCGTCTCGCCGTTGATCTTGGACCGCGGGTCGATCAGGTCGGTCGGGTCGAGCTGGTTGCCGCAGTTGTCGCACTGGTCGCCGCGCGCCTCGGCGTACTTGCAGATCGGGCAGGTGCCCTCGATGTAGCGGTCCGGGAGGGTGCGGCCGGTGCTCGGGCTGATCGCGGCCCGCGTGGTCTGCTCGACCATGTAGCCGTTCGCCTGGCAGGCGCGGAACATCTCCTGCACGACGCCGTAGTGGTTGCCGGTCGTCGTGCGGGTGAAGAGGTCGTAGGACAGGCCGAGGTCGACGAGGTCCTGCACGATGACCGCGTTGTTCTGGTCGGCGAGGTCCTTGGCGCTGACGCCCTGCTGGTCGGCGGCGACCAGGATCGGGGTGCCGTGCTCGTCCGTGCCGCTCACCATCAGCACCTGGTGACCCGCCATCCGCATGTAGCGGCTGAAGACGTCGGAGGGCACGCCGAACCCGGCGACGTGGCCGATGTGGCGCGGGCCGTTGGCATACGGCCAGGCGACGGCAGACAGGACATGGGTCATGGCGGCAATCCTAGGTGCGGCCCCGGCGGCGCCCGTACCGGGTTTGCGGGCGCGGACGTACGGTGTCGGCCATGGGCTCGAGCACGGTCCCGGCGCTGCCGGTCCGCGACGCGGCGGCGGCGGTCGCCTGCTACGTCGACCGCTTCGGCTTCACCTGTGTCCACCACGACGACGGCTTCGCGGTCGTGGTCCGCGACGGCGCGGAGATCCATCTCTGGCAGGCCGCCGACGAGGGCTGGCGGCTGCGCCCGGAGACCGAGCTGCGGGACTCGCCGGTCTGCACCGGTGCCGAGTCGTTCCTGGCGGGGACCGCGAGCTGCCGGGTCGAGGTGGCCGACGTCGACGGTCGGTACGCCGAGCTCGCGGCGTCCGGCGTGCTCCACCCGGTCGACACCGGCTCCCCGGTCGACACCGACTTCGGTACCCGCGAGTTCCCCACCCTCGACGTGGACGGCAACCTGCTCACGTTCTTCGCCCGTCCCACTGACGCCCCTGACCGCCCCTGACCGTCAGGGGTCGAAGCGGTCGATCCGCTGCTGCGCCAGGCGGCGGATCCTCGGCAGCCGGTCGTAGAGCTCCTGCCCGGGGCAGGCGGTCTCGTTGGTGTCGCGGTGGCCGTCGATCACCGGAAGCCGGGGACGCTCGCCCTCGTCGTACAGGTCGCTGCCCGTGGAGCGGACGCGGACCTTGCCGAGGGCGTCCTTGCCCCGCTTGTCGAGCTTCCAGGCTGCGAGCCTGGAGACCATCCGTAGCGCCTCCGCGCGTGGTGCCCGGTGCTCGAGGGTGCCGATCACCGCGATCCCGACCGAGGTCGTGTTGAAGCCCAGCGTGTGCGCCCCGCGGACCAGTCGCTCGGGTCCGCCGGAGCGACCGACCCACGCCCGACCGAACTTGTCGACGAGGAAGTTGTAGCCGATGTCGAACCAGCCGAGGTCGTGCGTGTGGTAGCGGTACATGCCGCGCAGCAGGCCGGGGACGTCGGCGCGGCGGTAGGCGTTGCCGGTGGCCGTGTGGTGGACGTGGACCTGCTGGAGCTTGTGGTTGTAGTGCGGGCGGCCGTTGCGCCAGCTCGGGTCGGCGTCCCAGTCCTGCCGGGTCCGCAGCTCCGGCCGGGGCGCCCGGTCGGGGGCGGACGGTCGGGCGCGAGGCACCGCCATCGACCCGTCGTCCGAGGGCAGCCGTCCCGGGTCGATCAGGACCAGCTCGAGGTCGGAGAAGCCGCTCCCGATGACGCGGACCTCGATGCCTCGGGACGCACCCGTCCACACCAGGTCGGTCGCACCCTGCCCCGGGATGCCCTCGCCCTGCCCGGCGGACGGGCCGTCGGCCAGCTCGGGGAGCGGCAGCCAGGGACCGTCGGGCGTGGTCCGGACGGCGAGGGTGGGCGCGATCCCCTGCCAGGTCGCGCCGACCTGGGCATAACCGTCGGTGGCCAGCCGCGTCGTACCGGGCGACAGTCCGACCTCGGCGGCCGCGACGACCGAGCCGGGGTCACGCAGCAGCTCCACCCGCGCCGGGGCGCGAGGGGTGGGAGGGGCGGCACCGGCGGCGGGGGCCACCAGCACGGAGGACATCAGGACACCGGCGAGAAGTCGACGCATGACCACTGCATCATGCGCGACTTCGCCGCCGGAGTCGAACCGGGGCCGGGTGAGTCAGGTGAAGTCGAGGTCGCCCGTGCGCGAGCGCTTGAGCTCGTAGAAGTAGGGGACCTTCGCCGCCGCGACGCAGGCGTCCCAGAGCTGGCCGGCCTCCTCGCCACGCGGGATGGAGCTGAGCACGGGACCGAAGAAGGCGGACCCCTCGAAGGCGATGGTCGGCGTGCCGACCTCGTCGCCCACCTGGTCCATCCCCATGCGGTGCGACTTGATGATCGCGTCGTCGTAGGACGAGTCGTGCATCGCGTCGGCCAGGTCGGTCGGCAGCCCGGCCTCGGCCAGCGACGCCTCGATCACCTCGCGGCTGAACTCCTCGCCGCCGTTGTGCCGGCGGGTGCCGAGGGCGGTGTAGAGCGGGAGCAGCGACTCCTCGCCGTGCTGCTGCTCGGCCGCCATGCAGACCCGGACCGGCTCCCACGCGGTCTTCAGTCGCGCGCGGTACTCGTCGGTGACGTCCTTGTCCTGGTTGAGGTAGGCCAGGCTCATGATGTGCCACGTGACCGAGATGTCACGCACCTGCTCCACCTCGAGGATCCACCGGGAGGTGATCCAGGCGAAGGGGCACGCGGGGTCGAACCAGAAGTCAGCGTTCGTCGTCGATGTCATGTACATCATTCAACTACCCGGGTCCCCATCCGCCACATCGACGCGTGCCCCGAACCCGATCGGCGCGCGACTAGCAGCAGGCTGAGGCCTTCTCCTGGGCCTGCTCCTGGGCCTTCTCCTGGGCCGGGGACGGGTCGATCAGGAGGTCGGTGCAGCACTCCTGACCCTCGGCCTCACCGTTCGGCGTCGGGCTGTCGGCGAGGACGGTGTAGACCTCCCACGACTCGCCGTTCGGGGCGCCGGTGACCCAGAACTTGTCCTGCCGGGCGTAGCAGCAGGTCGTGTCCCGCTCGTCGACGGAGGCGAAGCCGGCCTCGGCGAGGCGGGTCTGCTCGGCGTCGACGACCTCGGTGTCGGCGACCTCCACGCCGAGGTGGTTGATGGAACCGCCGTGCCCGGGGTTCTCGATCAGCACCAGCTTGAGTGCGGGCTCGGCCACCGCGAAGTTCGCGTACCCCTCGCGCACCTTGGCCGGCGGCGTGGCGAAGAGCGTGGAGTAGAAGGCGATCGAGGCCTCGAGGTCGTCGACGTTGAGGGCGAGCTGGACACGGGACATGGTGGCTCCTCCAGTAGATATTGATGTTGATCGATATGACACCTTGCCCCAGACATCGACGTCTGTCAATATTGATGCATGCCGAAGTCCCTGGCCCTCTCGCCCCTCGACGCCGTCGCCTGCTGCTCCCCGTTGCGCACCGAACCGCTGACCGCCGAGGCCGCGGCCGGGGTCGTGCCGATGCTCAAGGCCCTCGCCGACCCGGCCCGGCTGCGCCTGCTGTCGCTGATCGCCTCGCACGAGGGGGGCGAGGCGTGTGTGTGTGACCTCCAGGACGCCCTCGACCTGTCCCAGCCGACCATCAGCCACCACCTGAAGGTCCTCCACGCCGCCGGGCTGCTCAGCAGGGAGAAGCGGGGCGTCTGGGTCCACTACCGGGTCGAGGACCGCGTGCTGGCCGACCTGGGCGCGCTCGTCGCCAGCGCCGGCCGGTGACGCTGGCGCGCCGCGCCACGGCCGAGCTGGTCGGGACGGCCTTCCTGGTCGCGGCCGTGATCGGCTCCGGCATCATGGCGACCCGGCTCTCCCCCGACGACGTCGGGCTCCAGCTGCTGCAGAACAGCATCGCGACCGGGGCGGTGCTGGTCGCGCTGATCCTGGCGCTGCGCCCGGTCTCGGCGTCGTTCAACCCCGTGGTCACCCTGGTCGAGGTCGCCCTCCGCACGCTGGGCCTGCGCGAGGCAGCTCGCGCTGGTCGCCGCCCAGGTGGTCGGTGGTGGACTCGGTGCGGTGGCCGCCAACCTGATGTTCGACCTCGACGCCGTCTCGATCGCCACCACCGAGCGCACCGGCGCCGGCCTCTGGCTGGGCGAGGCGATCGCCACCCTGGGACTGGTCCTGGTCGTGGTGGGCACGCTGCGCTCGGACCGGCCCGAGACCGTCGCCCTGGCGGTCGGCGGGTACATCGCCGCGGCGTACTGGTTCACCAGCTCGACCAGCTTCGCCAACCCCGCCGTGACCCTGGCCCGCACGCTCTCCGACTCCTTCGCCGGGATCGCGCCCGGCTCGGTCCCGGTGTTCGTGCTCATGCAGCTGGTCGGCGGTGCCGCCGGCCTCGTCCTGATCCGCGTCCTCCACCCCACCACCCAGGAGATCCCGTGACCGCCTCCGTCCTGTTCGTCTGCGTCCACAACGCCGGCCGGTCGCAGATGGCCGCCGGCTGGCTGCGCCACCTGGCCGGCGACCGGATCGAGGTGCGCTCGGCCGGCTCCGCTCCGGCCGACGGCATCAACCCCGCGGCCGTCGCGGCCATGGCCGAGGTCGGCATCGACATCGCCGGCCACCGGCCGAGGGTGCTCACCGACGACGACGTCCGGATCTCCGACGTCGTGATCACCATGGGCTGCGGTGACGCCTGCCCGTTCCACCCCGGGAAGCGCTACGAGGACTGGGTGCTGGACGGATCCCGCCGGCCAGGACCTCGCGGCCGTGCGCGCGATCCGGGACGAGATCCGGGAGCGCGTGGAGGCCCTCGTCGAGAGCCTGGTCGGGCTCAGCGACGCCTGACGCGGACCCGGTCGGTGGCCCGGGCGCTCTCGATCAGCGCCGTGCCGTCGTAGGTGACGCGCACGGTGTGGCGTCCGGGGTCGAGGTCGCGGACGATCACGCGGAGCCGGCCGTCGACGACGCGTCCGGAGACCTCGTGCCCGGCGATCCGCACGGTCGCGCGACCGCCGACCTCGTCGACACCCGGCGCGGTGATGCGCAGCGTGACGACCGCCCTGCGGGCCAGGCCCCGGGAGTCGACGCGCACGGTCGGGACCGTCGTGACGTCGGCCGCGGTGACGACGTCGACGCTCTCGTCGCGGTAGCCGCTGTGTCGCAGGTCCACCTGGACCGAGATCCGCTCGCCGAGGTCGGCCCGGCCCACGTCGTACGTCGGGCCCGAGGCGCCGGCGACCACGTGGTCGCCCCGCAGCCAGGTGTAGGTGAGCGAGGCGTCTGCCGGCGTGAACGTGCCGGGCCTGACGGTGAGGGTGCGGCCGACCTGGGTGCGGCCGGCGAGGGTGAACGGCTCGCTGATCTCGAAGCGGCCGGCCTCGACGCGGTCGGTCGCGGCGGAGGTGGCCTCGAGCGGGTGGTAGCCCTCGCGGCGGTGGAGGACCACCGCGGTGATCGCCGTGCGGATCTGGTCCTGGGTCAGCCGGAGGCGCAGGCCGTCGGCACCGGGGATCCGCTCGCCGTCGGCGAACCAGCGGATCTCGCGACTGTCGGCGGTGGGGCTCGCGGCGCCGGGGTCGACGAGCAGCACCTCGTCCACGCGCGGGGTGCCGGAGATGGTCGGGCGGGACCCGACGGTCATCACGCCGCGACGCACGAGCGTGGTGCGCTCGCTGGTCGCCTTGCCGGGCAGGTAGCCACGCGCGGTCGCGGTCACCCGGACCGAGAGCCGGGTGCGCAGCAGCGCCTTGGTCAGGGTGAGCGAGGTGCCGGTGGCGCCCTGCGACCGGGTCGCCGGCGGCGTACCACTGGACGTCCTTGGTGGCCGCGGGCTTCCAGCTGCCGAGGTCGGCGGTGAGGGTCTCGCCGACACGCTCGGTCCCCGACACGCTCGGCCGGGACTCCGCGCTCACGGGACGGTCCTTGAAGTGGACGAAGCCGGTCGGCCAGCCACCACCGCGCTTGGTGATGGTGCGCCAGTGGAAGTCGCCGCTCCAGCTGTCCTCGGAGATCACGATCTTGCGACGCGAGAGCACCTTCTGGACGTAGGCGACGTGGCCGCTGGAGCCGACGCCGTCACCGGCGTCCCACCACGCGACCGCGCCGACCATCGGCTTCTCGTCGGTGATGCCGCGGTTGGCGTGGCCCCAGTTGTAGGCCATGCCGGTGGTGTCCCAAGGGCGCTCGGCCGACATCCCGTTCTTGACCAGCCGGTAGGCGACGTAGTTCGTGCAGTTGTGGCCGGAGTACATCCGCCACCACATCTGGTCGCTCGCACCCTTGTAGCCGAAGTGGGAGTAGCCCGCGTCCGCGCAGCCGGAGTAACCGGTGCAGAGGTAGGTGGACGTCGCCTGCGCCGGGGGGGCGGGCGCCAGGAAGGACAGCACCCCGAGCACCAGCAGCAGCGCGCCTGCCCACGCGGGCATGGCGGAGCGTCGGGACCGGGGGGGCGGCGTCACAAGACGGAAGTCAACCCCATGTCAAGGAGGCGCGCACTACTTTCGTCACAATTTTCTCATCCGCACCACCGGCCGCACGGATGCATCTGGTGCCTGCGTGCCAGAGATTTCGGCCGATGAGATGTGGTCTGAGAGGATTCCGCCCATGCCCGGGACCAACCTCACCCGCGACGAGGCCTCGAGCCGCGCCGCCCTGCTGGACGCCACCTCGTACACGGTCGACCTCGACCTGACCACGGGTGAGAGGACGTTCGGATCCACCACGACGATCCGGTTCACCTGCCGGCAGCCCGGCAGCGGCACGTTCGTCGACCTCGTGGACGCCGAGATCCACTCGATCACCCTCAACGGGCGGTCGATCGACCCCGCCGCGGCGTACGCCGACAGCCGGATCGCGCTGACCGACCTGGCCGCGGACAACGAGCTGGTCGTGGTCGCCGACTGCACCTACAGCCGCAGCGGCGAGGGCCTGCACCGCTTCGTGGACCCGGTCGACGACCGGGTCTACCTCTACAGCCAGTTCGAGGTGCCCGACGCCCGGCGCGTCTACGCCACCTTCGAGCAGCCCGACCTCAAGAGCCGGTTCACCTTCAACGTGACCGCGCCCGCCCACTGGGCGGTGGTCTCCAACGCGCCGACCCCCGAGCCGGTCCCGGCCGCCGAGGGCACCGCGGTCTGGAACTTCCCGGCCACCAAGCCGATGTCGACCTACATCACCGCGATCGTCGCCGGCGAGTACCACGGCGTGCACCACACCTACGAGGGCGCCCACGGCACCATCCCGCTGGGCCACTACTGCCGGCAGTCGCTCGTCGAGCACCTCGACGTGGACGAGCTGGTGAAGATCACCAGCCAGGGCTTCGAGTTCTTCGAGCGGACCTTCGGCTACCCGTACCCGTTCGAGAAGTACGACCAGCTGTACGTGCCGGAGTACAACATGGGCGCGATGGAGAACGCCGGCTGCGTGACGCTGCGCGACGAGTACCTCCCCCGCAGCCGCCAGGACGCCGCGTTCTACGAGTTCCGCGGCTCGGTGATCCTGCACGAGATGGCCCACATGTGGTTCGGCGACCTGGTCACCATGAAGTGGTGGGACGACCTCTGGCTCAACGAGTCGTTCGCCGAGTGGGCCTGCTACCACGCCGAGGTCGAGGCGACCGAGTTCACCGAGGCCTGGACCGGCTTCACCAACGCCCGCAAGCAGACCGGCTACCGCCAGGACCAGCTGCCGAGCACCCACCCGATCGCCGCGGACAACCCCGACCTGCACGCGGTCGAGGTCAACTTCGACATGATCACCTACGCCAAGGGCGCGGCGGTGCTCAAGCAGCTGGTCGCCTGGGTCGGCCTCGAGCCCGTTCCTCGCCGGCCTGCAGCAGTACTTCCACGACTTCGCGTTCGCGAACAGCGAGTTCGCCGACCTGCTCACCGCGCTGGAGAAGGCGTCGGGCCGCGAGCTGGACTCGTGGGCCCAGGAGTGGCTGCGGACCGCGGGCGTCAACACCCTCGCCCCCGAGTTCGAGCTCGCCGAGGACGGCAGCTACGCCTCCTTCGGCGTCACCCAGACCGCCCACCCCGACTGGCCGACGCTGCGCCGGCACCGGATCGCGATCGGCCTCTACGACCGGCAGCCCGACGGCGCCCTGGTCCGCCGCGAGCGGGTCGAGGTCGACGTCCGCGACCAGCTCACCGAGATCCCCGAGCTCGTGGGCCACCGCCAGCCCGACCTCCTGCTGCTCAACGACGACGACCTCACCTACGCCAAGATCCGGCTCGACGAGCGCTCGCTCGCGACCGCGATGTCCTCCCTCGGCCGGCTCGACGACTCCCTGGCCCGGGCCCTGTGCTGGGGCGCGGCGTGGGACATGACCCGCGACGCAGAGCTGCGCGCCACCGACTTCGTCCGGCTCGTGCTGGCCAACATCGGCAGCGAGACCGACCCGTGGGGCCTCTCCGCCCTCCCCCGCTTCGCCTCGCTCGCCGCGCACGCCTACTCCGCGCCCGAGCACCGTGCCGCGCTGCTCGTCGAGTGGGAGCAGGGTCTGCGCCGGCTCGCGCAGCGACGCCGAGCCCGGCAGCGACCACCAGCTGACCTTCGTCCGCCAGCTCGCGGCCGCCGCGTCCAGCGACGACGTCCTCGACCAGCTCGAGGCGCTGCTGGGCGGCTCCGAGGTTCCCGACGGCCTGGCCGTCGACCAGGACCTGCGCTGGGTGCTCGTGAGCGGTCTGGCCCGCGCCGGGCGGTTCGGCGAGGAGCAGATCGCCGCCGAGCTCGAGCGCGACGCCACCATCGCCGGGCAGGAGAAGGCCGCCGCCGCCCGGACCGCGCAGCCTCGCGCCGAGGCGAAGGAGACCGCCTGGGCCGCCGTCCTCTCCCCGGACACCCCCAACGAGACCTCGCGCTCGATCGTGCTCTCCTTCATGCGCCCCGACCAGGCCCACCTGCTGGAGCCGTACGTCGAGCGCTACCTCGCCGCCGCGGAGACGCTGCACGACGAGATCGGCACCCACAAGGCCGCGGTCGCGCTCGAGTACCTCTTCCCCAAGCCGCTCGGCTCCCCCGCGCTGCTGGCGCGCGTCGACGAGTGGCTCGCCAGCACCACCGCCCATCCGGGCGCCCGGCGCTACGTCGTCGAGGGCCGGGCCGACGTCGCCCGTGCGCTCGACGCGCAGGCCTTCGACGCCCAGGGCTGAGCGGGCAGCTGCCGGCGGTCAGCTCCGAAGCGGTCGATCAGGTAGACCCAGCTCAGCGCCAGGCTCACCAGCAACAGGATCCGCAGGATCCGCTGCCCGATCGCTCGCTGCTGCTCGTCACGCCGCGTCCTCTCGTCAGGGTCACGGCTCGGGCGTGCTCGGCGAGCTGGGCGACGCCGCGGGTGAGTCCACCCACGAGGTCGCCCTCGGCGAAGGCGGAGCGCATCTGGAGCAGGGCGAGGTCGACCTCGCCGTCGGTGAGCGTGCGGCGCACCACGTCGCCGGTGACGACCTCGACCACCCGGTCGTGCGGGTCGACCATGACCAGCACCGAGCGGGAGGGTGCCACGGAGGCGCCGTGCAACCGGAGCGCGAAGTCGCGCGGCGTGCCCTGGACGCTCCCGACGAAGACCGAGAACTCGAAGCGGCAGGACTGCTCGGCCGCCCGGATCGCCCGGTCGACCTGGTGCCGGTCGGTGTGGGTCAGCTCACCAGCTGGCACTGCCGCCACCGCTCTGTCCGGCCTCGCGGGACTCGAGCTCGGCCGCGCCCTGGCGCGGGCCGCCGAACCACTCGTCCTGCGCCTGCGCGGTCGGTGAGACCCGCTCGCCGCGGGCCAGCGCCGGCAGGTAGACGGCCAGCCCGATCAGGATCGCGATACCCAGTGGGATCGCGCCGATGTACAGCAGGACGTGGAGGAACCCGACGTCCTCGGTGTTCGGGCTCCAGCCCTCCGGGATCTCCGCGCCGGCCGGGCTCGCGGCCAGCAGCGGCAGTGAGGTGGCGACGAGCACGAGGGCGGTTCGACGGATCAGGGTCGGGGTCACGGAGCAAGGATATCGAAGGTCGTCGCGCGGCCCCTAGGCCCCGTCCCGGGGCGGCTTGCCCGACCGACATACTGGGGGCCATGTTCGACTACGCCGATCCCTGCACCTCCGAGGACTCGGTCTGCAACTGGGTGCTGGACACGACCGGGAGCGACGGCGCCGCGTGGTTCGCCGACTGGCTGATCGGGAAGCCCCTGGCGCTCCTCGGGCTGGCTGCTGGTGGGCCTGGTGGTCCGGTGGATCCTGCACCGACTCGTCGACCGCCTGGTCGAAGCGCGCGGAGGACGGGATGCTCCCCGCGCGCGTCCACCGGATGTCGCTGGGCTCGCTCGGCCCGGCACGCGCGCCGGACGCCCAGGACATCGCCGCCGCCCGCCGCCGGGTCCAGCGCGCCAAGACCATGGGCGGCCTGCTCAAGAGCATCATCAGCGGCATCGTCGTGGCCGTCTTCGGGACGATGATGCTCAGCGAGGTCGGGGTCAACGTCGGCCCGATCATCGCCAGCGCCGGCATCATCGGCATCGCGCTCGGCTTCGGCGCCCAGAGCCTGGTCAGCGACTTCCTCTCCGGCGTCTTCATGATCGTCGAGGACCAGTACGGCGTGGGCGACGAGATCGACCTCGGCGAGGCCATCGGGACCGTCGAGGCGGTGAGCCTGCGGGTCACCCGGGTGCGCGACGTCAACGGCACCGTCTGGTACGTCCGCAACGGCGAGATCATCGCGGGTCGGCAACATGAGCCAGAACTGGTCGCGCACCGTGCTCGACATCTCGGTCGCCTACCACGAGGACCTGGCCCGGGTCCGCCGCGTGCTCGACGACGTCGCCCACGACCTGTGGGAGGACGAGGACTTCAAGGGCGTCATCATCGAGCGCCCGTCGGTCTGGGGCGTGCAGGAGCTCGGCGCCGACGGCATCGCCGTCCGGGTCGCGCTCAAGACCGCCCCGAGGGAGCAGTGGGCGGTCGCCCGCGAGATGCGGCAGCGGATCAAGGCCCGCTTCGACTACGAGGGCATCGAGATCCCGTTCCCCCAGCGCACGGTGTGGCACCGCGACGTACCCGCCAGGACACCACTGCGGGCGCCGAGGTCGGCTCGGGTGGGGACGAGTCGGCGTGACGACGTTCTACGACGAGGTCGGCGGCTTCGAGACGTTCCAGCGGATCGTCCACCGCTTCTACGAGGGCGTCGCGGGGGACGAGCTCCTGCGGCCGCTCTATCCCGAGCAGGACCTCGGCCCGGCCGAGGAGCGCTTCCTGCTGTTCCTGGTGCAGTACTGGGGCGGGCCGACGACCTACTCCGACACCCGCGGGCACCCCCGGCTGAGGATGCGTCATGCGCCGTTCGCGGTGACCCCGGAGGCCAAGGACCGCTGGCTCGTACACTTCCGCGAGGGACTCGACTCGGTCGAGCTGACCCCCGAGC
This sequence comes from uncultured Actinomycetota bacterium, assembly GCA_963826015.1. Lineage (GTDB taxonomy): Bacteria > Actinomycetota > Actinomycetes > Propionibacteriales > Nocardioidaceae > Nocardioides. The sequence continues at coordinate 203,059 of CAWGVI010000008.1, forward strand.
AGGACGCCAGGTTCTGGGACTACGTCACCCACGCGGCCCAGTTCATGGTCAACTCGTTCGAGTCAGCCGACCTGAGCCGCTCGGCGTAGGCCGGTCGGCGGTGCCGCGGGCTGGCCGGTGGCCGGGTCGAGGAACACGACCACGACCCGGGCGCGGGACAGCACCGCGTCTCCGTCGCAGATCTCGCTCTCGATGGTCATCGAGGACGTGCCCACCCGGCTGATCCACGACCACGCGTCGTACGGCTCGGGGCGGAAGAGGATCGGCACGGCGTAGTCGACGTCGGTCTGCGCCACCACGACCGGCGGCCGCCCGTGGCCGTCCCCGAGGTCGCTCCAGAGCCGGTTGAAGAGCCGGATCCGGGCCTCCTGGAAGTACTCGAAGTACTTCACGTTGTTGGTGTGGCCGTAGACGTCGACGTCGGAGAAGCGGACGTGGACGGGATAGTGGCCGCGCTCCTCGTGGACGCCGTCGAGGCGACGGACCCGCACCGGCTCGCCCGGCTCGAGGTAGGGCTGCAGCGCTTCCCGCTCCCCCGGCGTCAGCCGCCGGGGTCGTTCGGTGGCGAAGACGTACGGCGTGAGGAGCGTCCACGCCCGGGCGTAGACCCGGCGGCCGTCGCCGGTCTCGTGGAAGATCTCGTAGGCCAACGTGAACGAGGCGGCGCGGATCTCGGTCACCCAGCACTCGATCGACACCGTCTCCTGCTCGAACACCAGCGGTGCGGCGTACTGCACCTCGTGTCGCACCACGACGACCCCCTCGACCAGCCCGCCCTCGGCGGTCGGGTTCGGCCCGTGGTGGCGCAGCAGGTCGACCCGGGCCTCCTGGAGGTAGTCGACGTAGGTGACGTTGTTGACGTGGCCGAGCAGGTCCAGGTCGGCCCACCGCAGCGGGCACTGGTAGAGGTGACGCACCCCTTGATGCTGCCAGAGTCAGAAGGCGTCGGTCAGGTTGGCGAGCACGCGCACCGCAACCGGAAGGCATCCCAGGGCGGCCCCGACGACGAGCACCGCTCCCGATGCCCGTCCCGTGATGGCAACCAGCAGGAGCACGCCGGACGTCGCGCCAGTCACAGCCACCAGTGCGAGCAGTCCAGCGTCCGAGCGCAGCTGCTCGGTCGTCGACATGTCGGAAAGGTGCCACCCCGTGAGTGACAGGGCGAGCAGCGTGATGAAGGCAGAGAAGAGGCCGAGCGGCGCGAGTGAGACCACGCGGATCCACATCGGGATCCGACCCGTGCCCGGGACTGTCGCGGTCTGCACAAGCAACCAACGAGTGACACCAGCAGTAGTCATGCCGATACCCCCGCCTGGGTCGGCGGGGTGTGGGGCGGGGTCAATCTCGGGGTGGGTCCGGGGCTCGACGGTCGGGACTGACGTCGAGGGTGCCGTGGTGGTCGCGGAGGAACTGGTAGCCGTGCGGGCTGGACCAGAGGTAGGTGCCGGGGTCGAGGATCGTGTAGCGCCAGCGGCCGTGGGTCTTGAGCCGGTGGTGTCGTCGGCACAGCGGTGCGAGCTGGCAGGTGCAGGTCTGTTGCTCTCCGCCGTTCTGGCGCTAGGGCTGGGTGTGGTCGCAGTCGCAGCCGTGGTCATCGGGTTTAGGGTGCGGGCGGGTCGGGTGCACCACGGGAACACGCACGCGTGGTCGCGCAGCGCGACGACTTCAGCGATCCGGTCGGCGACCTCGTAGGCGTCGACGTGGACGTGGTCGTCGAGGTCGATCACCGGTTTCACGGTCAGGTGGGTGTCGGGGTGGCCGCACCATTCGCGGATCTGATCGGCGGTGACCGGGGTGCGGGTGTTCTCCACCCGCCCGACCGGATCGCCACCCTCGATCGCGGCTCGGGAGAGATGTAGGTGCAGCACTGTCTTGCCGCTCGCCCCGGTGGTTGAGGTGCGCGCGGAGCGAGCCTCGAAACCCCCGGCGCCCTGAGCGAGGTCGAGGGCGAGCTGACGGCGGGCGAGCTCGCCGGCGGCCAGGGAGCGCCGTACGTCGAGTGACTCCTCGCACCCGAGGTCGGCCAGGCCGGCGGCGATGCCGCGGATCGCGTCGTCGAGGTCGAGGGCATCGGCCAGGTCGAGCTCGCCATGGACGATCGAGGTCCCGGAGAAGGACGACCTGTGGTGGTCGATGTCGAAGTGACGCCCGTCCGCGGCATCCCGGCGACGCTGCGCGGCGGTCTCGGGCATGAACCGGCCGATCGCCTCCTCCACCAGCCGGTCAGCTGGCCGGGCTTGATCCGGTGTGCGACCGGGGCGACATGGATGTCGACGAACCCGGCGGCCTCGATGCTCAGGCCGTGGACTGATGGTCGCCTCAGCGACCCGGCGGGCCTTCCATGCCGCCAGATCACCGGCCAGGACCCGGCCCCAGAGCTTCGGGAGGCGGTAGCGCAGCTCGAGGGCGTGACCGAGGTAGTACTTCCCCGCCTCGGTGCCCAGGCCGACCGCGGCCGCGAACTCCGCGACACAGAACTCCGCCACCAGTGGCGCACCCGGACCCGCGAGCCCGACCGCACACTCACCCCCGGTCCGGAGCCGGAACGACTCCGCCGCATCGAGGGACTCGGCGGGGTGGAGGACCGCCCACTGCACCGCCGCCTGCAACAGGTCCGCCTCGGCCCGATCCGCCGCCGCCCGACGGCCCCGCGCAAACGACAACACCCCGGACGCGGTGTCCGGAAGCTCACGAGTCGCGGTGCCTGCCATGACCCCATTCAAGCCGGACCCACTGACAGGAATCGGTCCCGAACAGGCCCTTTCCACAAGCCAGAAGGCACGATCTCATTAATGGTTTGCCTGGCAGTTCCTCAGCGCACATCGTTCACGGCCTTGGGGCAGTCGACTCGCTGGTGGGAACCCGGACGCGCGAGCATCACGACCTGGATCTGCTGGTTCAGATCGACGATCTGCCGACCCTGACACAGTGGCGCGGTCAGGCGAGGTCGAGGGTCTCCGAAGCGACGGCCGCACCGGCGTCGAGGTAGGTCACCTGGAGACGCGGCAGGTCCGCTACGACAAGCTCGTACTGCGCCCAGTAGACGTTTCCGTCGCGACCGCCGTCCCCGCTGGCGTACGGCGGGAGTGTGATCCGGCCGGCCGGGCCGTCGAGCCGGATCAGGTCAGGGATCTCGCCGTGGAACCCGCTACTGCGGGGTGGTCTGCCCGTCCGGAAGTCCGCATCGGTGAAGACGAAGGTCATCCACCAGAGGCCCGCGGCCAAGCCCAGCGGGAGCCGGTGGATCCGCATGCCGTCGGACAGGACGACCTCGAACTGCCCTGTTCGTGACTCGGCCATCGCGCGATCGTAGCCTCCGCGAGACGTCGGCCAGGCCGGGACTAGGGTGACGCGCACCCACACCCCTGAGAATCGGAGTTGTCATGCCCGAGGCCGTCATCGTGTCCACCGCCCGCTCGCCCATCGGCCGCGCGAACAAGGGGTCGCTCAAGGACCTCCGTCCCGACGACCTGGCCGCGACCATCGTGCGGACGGCGCTCGACAAGGTCCCGGCGCTCGACCGCGAGACCGTCGACGACCTCTACCTCGGCTGCGGGCTGCCCGGCGGCGAGCAGGGCTTCAACATGGCCCGCGTCGTCGCCGTGATGAACGGCATGGACGACCTGCCCGGCGCCACCGTCACCCGCTACTGCGCCTCCTCGCTGCAGACCACCCGGATGGCCTTCCACGCCATCAAGGCCGGCGAGGGCGACGTCTTCGTCTCCGCCGGCGTCGAGATGGTCTCGCCGGTTCGCCAAGGGCACACTCCGACCACTGGCCCGACACCCAGAACCCGCTCTTCGCCGACGCCGTCGCGCGTACGGCGAAGCCGCCGAGGGCGGCCAGGGCTGGCACGACCCCCGCGAGGACGGCACGGTCCCCGACGCGTACATCGCGATGGGCCAGACCGCCGAGAACGTCGCCCAGCTGCGCGGCGTCACCCGTGAGGAGCATGGACGAGTTCGGCGTCCGGGCCAGAACCTGGCCGAGAAGGCGATCGCCGACGGCTTCTGGGCGCGCGAGATCACGCCGGTCACCACCCCCGACGGCACCGTGGTCTCGCCGACGACGGCCCCGGGCCGGCGTGACGATCGAGGCGGTCGCCGGGCTGAAGCCGGTGTTCCGCCCCGACGGCTGGTGACCGCCGGCAACTGCTGCCCGCTCAACGACGGCGCCGCCGCGGTCGTGATCATGTCCGACACCAAGGCCGCCGAGCTCGGGCTGACGCCGCTCGCGCGGATCGTCTCCACCGGGGTCAGCGGGCTGTCCCCCGAGATCATGGGCCTCGGCCCGGTCGAGGCGACCAAGCGGGCGCTGGCCCACGCCGGCATGACCATCGACGACATCGACCTGGTCGAGATCAACGAGGCGTTCGCCGCCCAGGTGATGCCGTCCTACCAGGACCTCGGCATCGACCTCGACCGGCTCAACGTCAACGGCGGCGCGATCGCGGTCGGCCACCCGTTCGGCATGACCGGCGCCCGGCATGCAGACACGATGCTCAACAGCCTGGACTGGCACGACAAGTCGACCGGGCTGATGACCATGTGCGTCGGCGGCGGCCAGGGCATGGCGATGATCCTCGAGCGTCTCTGAGGGACCGCCCGCCCACGCTCCCGGCAGACTGGGAGGGTGCTCAGCTCTCTCGCGCCTGCCCGACGACGCCTGGTGATGGGACTCGCCGCGCTCACCGTCGGCGCGATCGCGGCGGGCGGTGCGGTGGCCCTCCTGGTGCGTGCACCGGCCGTGGTGCCGGCCGATCAGGCTCTCCTCGGGCCGGTGCTGCTGGTCCCGGGGTACGGCGGCTCCACCTCGAGCCTGGCGGAGCTGGCCGCCTCGTTGGAGGACGGGGGGCGGGAGACCGTGATCGTCCCTTCTCCCGGCAACGGCACCGGCGACCTCCGGGGTCACGCCCGCGCGTTGGCCGACATCGCCACGGCCGCCATCGACGACGGTGCGCCCTCGGTCGACGTGGTGGGCTACTCCGCGGGCGGAGTCGTCGCCCGGTACTGGGCCGCTGAGCTGGGGGGCGACGCCCAGGCACGACGCGTGGTCAGTCTGGCCTCGCCCCAGCACGGGACCGACCTGGCCGCTGTCGCCGGTGAACTGGCGCCCGATGCGTGTCCGCAGGCGTGCCGCCAGCTGGCGCCCGCAGAGCGACCTGCTCCGCCGCCTCAACGCCGGCGACGAGACCCCGGACGGATCCGATGTGGGTCGCGATCTGGACCGAGGACGACGCCACGGTGACCCCGCCCTCGTCCGGGGCGCTCGAGGGGGCACTGTCCTACTCCGTCCAGTCCGTCTGCCCCGGGCTGAAGGTCTCCCACGGCGACGTGCCTCGGGTGGAGCAGGTCCAGGCGATGACCCTGGCGGCACTCTCTGCGACTGCGCTGGTGGCTCCGACCGACGACGTCTGCTGACGTCTCGGACGGCGGGTCCACCCATCGACCTACGATGCGACCATGCGGCCCGCCCCCACCATCCGCCTGAGATTTCGCGAGATGACTGGTGCCGATCTCGATGAGGTCGAGGCGGTGCTTTCCGCGCCGGATCCCGTGAGACCGAATCGTCGGCGGCGGACGCGAGCGGACGCGGAGCACTGGATCGCCTGGAACCAGCGGAACTACGCGGAGCACGGGCACGGGCTGTGGGTGGTCGAGACGCACGACGGCAGGTTCGTCGGCGACTGCGGACTCACCATCCAAGACATCGAGGGCGAGCCGTTCATCGAGGTGGGCTACCACGTGCACCTCGCACTGCGCGGCCAAGGCCTGGCCACCGAGGCCGCCCTGTCGGTCCGCGAGGCGGCACGTGCACACGGGGTGGCCCACCTGGTCGCGATCATCCGGCCGGAGAACCTGCCCTCACAGCGGGTCGCCGAGAAGATCGGGCTCCAGCTGGAACGCCAGGTGTTCACGAATGGCGGAGACGCACTGGTGTTCGGCGCCCACCTCTGACCACGGTGGATCAGCGTCAGTCGGCCACGTCCTTGGTCGCGAAGTTCGCCCAGGCCGCAGCGAGGAACACCACGAGATAGCCGCCCTGGAGCAGGACCCCCTTCACCATGTCGCGCCAGAGGATCGGATCGCGGAACAGGTCCACGAAGGCCAGCCAGTGACGGGTGAGCAGGAAGGGACGCAGCGGATCCGCCGCGTCGAGGGTGAGCAGGACCGTGGACCCGATCAGGAACGCCAGGGTTCCCATGGCGGCACCCAGCGGCGACGACACCACGGTGGACAGGAAGAGCGCGATCGAGGCCACCCCGAGCATGCAGATGATGGCGTAGCCGAGTGCCAGACCCGTGCGCGCCACCAGCTCGGGGGTGGTCAGGCTGGTGCCGGAGACGCTGGTCGCACCGGTCGTGACGGTGCCGTCACCGAGCAGGAGGACGCCCACGACGTACGCCGAAGCGGCGACCACCGCGACCGTCAGCACCACGAACGCCGCGACCCGCACCAGCTTCGCCACCAGCAGCCTGGTCCGGCTGACCGGGCGCACCAGGATGTAGCGCAGCGTTCCCTGCTGGGCCTCGCCGGCGATGGCCTCACCGGCGGTCATGGCCACGGCCACCGGCAGGAAGAGCGGCAGCACCAGGGCCAGCGCGGCCAGCGGGAAGAGAGTGCCGTCGGTGAGCACCGCGGACAGGAACGCCGGACCGGTGCCGGGGCGCGGGCCCAGGTCGGTGATCGCCAGCAACACCGCGACCAGGGTCGGCAGCGCGTTGATCAGCAGGATCGTCGTCCAGGTCCGACGGTCGCGCACCAGCTGGCGCAGCTCCACCAGGATCATCGGACCCGCCCCGTCTCGGCCGCGGCGGAGGCCGCCAGCACGACCTCCTCGAGAGTGTGCCGTTCGAGCGTCACGCCGTGGACCCGCACCCCGGCGGCCACCAGCGCAGCGTTGAGGGCGGCCGCGTCGTCGTGGTGCACGAACAGCCGACCGTCGCCGTCGGCGGTCGCCCGGTCTCCCAGCAGCCGCAGCGCACCCTCGGTGTCCGGGGTGAGGATCTCCACGCGGCCGGTGGGACGGCGGAGCACCGACAGGTCCTCCTGGAGGACCAGCCGGGACCGGTCCAGCACCGCGACCCTGGTGCACATCAGCTCCACCTCGGCGAGCAGATGACTGGAGAGGAAGATCGTCGTCCCCTCGGCGTTGAGCTGGAGCAGGAGATTCCGGATCTCGCTGATCCCCTGCGGGTCGAGCCCGTTGGTCGGCTCGTCCAGCACCAACAGCCGGGGTCGGCGAATCAGTGCCGCGGCGAGGCCCAGGCGCTGCTGCATACCGAGGGAGTAGGCCCGCACCGGCCGCCGGTCGACGTCGCCCAGCCCGACTCGGTGCAGCGCCTCGTCGACCCGACTCCCCCGCGTGCGGCGCGACCCGCCGCGGCCCATGGCGTCGAAAGTCGCCAGGTTGCGTCGACCCGACAGGTGCGGATAGGCCGCCGGCCGCTCGACCAACGCCCCCACCTGGGACAGCACCGTCCGAGAGCCCTTCGGCATCGACTGTCCCAGCACCTCCATCGTGCCGGAGGTGGCCAGCACCAGCCCCAGCAGCATGCGCACCGTGGTCGTCTTGCCCGAGCCGTTGGCTCCGAGGAAGCCGAACACGTCCCCCTCGTCGACGTCGAGATCCAGTGACTCGACCGCAGTGATCGGGCCGAACCGCTTGGTCAGTCCTCTGGTACGGATCATCAGTCGTGGTCCCGGACTGTCGCACCCGCCAGCACGTCGAGCGCGGCGGTCTCGAGGGTGGCACCGGTGACGGTGCCCGCCAGCAGCCAGCCCCCCTCCCGCTCACCCCCGGTCAACATCACACCGAGCGGCCCGACGGCCACCACGGTCCCGGCCGGCACTTCACGGCTCCCGCGGGTCTGCTGGAGCTGCTCGCGCAGCGGCACCGCCTCGCGGTCACGCAACGGGATGGCGATCAGCTGGGTCAGGCCAGAGCCGTAGACGCCGACGGCGCCGTCGGAGGAGTCGCTGCGATCGAGCCCGGCCACGTCCGCCGGCGGCGCGACGTGGGCGTACTGGTTGGCCGCGTCCGCGATGTCGAGCACGTCGTCGAAGCTGCGCTCGGCGTCCGCGGGAGGAACGAAGGACACCCGTTCGCTCGACGGCATCTCCGGGTCGAAGTCCAGGAACGTCGAGCGGAACGACGGGTCGGCGTCGCCCGCGGCGAAGATCTCGACGTGGAGCGGCACCCCCGACGACTCGTCCACCCAGACGTCGGCGCGCTCGATGCTCGAACGCGACGAGCCCTGGACCCGAAGCCCGAGCGCCACCCGGCCCGCCACACGTCGGGCGGGGAGCCGCGAGGTCGAGGCCGGGTCTGCATCGGCCAGCACCCGTTCACCCAGGACCGGGGGCAGCAGGTCGGAGGCACGGGGCAGCCGGATCTCGGGGTCGGGGCTCACGTTGACCCGACCGCTTTCGTAGTTCCACTCGGTGATGAGGTCATCGCCGCGCACCAGGTCGGTCTCCCCCGCCGTCGAGAGCTGGTCGACCCGCCAGGCATCGTCGTCGCGCCACCAGGCTCGCATCCGGATCTCCTCACCGAAGAGGGCGCCGACGGAGTCGAAGCGGTCCGCGGACGGCAGTTGGAGGGTGCCGCGGGTCTCGACGTAGCCCGACCAGCCGCGCTGGTCGGAGCTCTGTGCCCCCGCCAGCACCTCCACCACCGTCGCGTCACCGTCGGCGACGGGCCAGGCGGCGAGGGCGACGGGAGCGCCGACCACCGCGGCGGCCAGGGCCGCAACGACGACCCAACGCCTGGTTCGGGTCATGTGCAGACGGTACGACCCCGCTCCGAACGCTACAGTCCGGTGGCATGAACGATTCGGGGGTTCGCTGGCTAGATCCGTCCCAACAGCAGCACTGGCGCGCGCTCATCATGGGCACCACGTTGCTCTTCGACCGGCTCGACGAGGAGTTGAGCCGCACTCACGGCATCTCCCTCACCGAGTACGAGATCCTGGTGCGGCTCTCCGAGCGCGAGGGGTGCAGGATGCGGATGGCGCAACTGGCCGACTCGCTGGCGCACAGCCGGAGCCGGGTGACCCACACGGTCGGTCGCCTCGAGAAGTCGGATCTCGTGGAGCGGATCAAGTCGCCCGAAGACGGTCGGGGCGTGGTGTGTGCGATGACCGAGCGGGGGCGCCTGTTGCTCGACAACGTGGCACCGACTCACGTGAAGGGCGTACGAGCCCATCTCGTCGACCTGGTGCCCGAGGAGGACCTGGCCGCGGTCGGCCGGGTCATGAACCTGGTCGCCGACCACCTGATCGCGGCACACCCCGAGATGGAGATCCGGGACGACCGAGACCAAGGTCTGAAGGTCACCGGTTCGTAAGGGCCTCGCGGCCACGTAGGGTCGGCCCAGAGGCGAGAACTGATGATGGACATGCTGATGGGTCCGGCGGCCTTGTTGCTGCTGCTCTTCCTGGTGGTCTTGGGCGGCGTGATGTCGCGGTCGGGTGATGGGAGGCCGGGCCGCCCGGGGTGACCACCCCGGCGAACCCGGCTACGGCCCGGAGCAGCACCGACCGCGCCGATCAGTCGCGGGTGAGGCGACGGTGGGTGACCCGGTGTGGCCGTGCCGCCTCGGCGCCGAGTCGCTCGATCTTGTTCTCCTCGTACGCCGCGTAGTTCCCCTCGAACCAGAACCAGCTGGCCGGGTCCTCGGCGTCGCCCTCCCAGGCGAGGATGTGGGTGGCCACCCGGTCCAGGAACCACCGGTCGTGGGAGGTGACCACGGCGCAGCCGGGGAAGTCCAGCAGCGCGTCCTCGAGCGAGGACAGGGTCTCCACGTCCAGGTCGTTGGTGGGCTCGTCGAGGAGCAGCATGTTGCCGCCCATCTTGAGCGTCAGCGCGAGGTTGAGCCGGTTGCGCTCGCCACCGGACAGGACGCCGGCCTTCTTCTGCTGGTCCGGACCCTTGAAGCCGAAGGACGCGACGTAGGCGCGCGAGTTCATCTCGAAGTTGGCGACCTTGATGAAGTCCAGACCGTCGGAGACGACCTCCCAGACGTTCTTGGTCGGGTCGAGGCCGCCGCGGCTCTGGTCGACGTAGGAGATCTTCACGGTCTGGCCGACCTTGAGCTCGCCCTCGTCCGGCTTCTCCTGGTCGGTGATCATCCGGAACAGGGTGGTCTTGCCGACACCGTTCGGCCCGATCACGCCGACGATGCCGGCACGAGGCAGCGTGAACGAGAGGTCGTGCATCAGCGCCCGGCCGTCGTAGCCCTTGCCCAGGTCGTGGGCCTCGAGCACCACGTCGCCCAGGCGCGGACCGGCGGGGATGTTGATCTCGGAGGTGTCGATCTTGCGCATCCGGTCGGCCTCGGCGGCCATCTCCTCGTAGCGCGCGAGACGGGAGCGGCTCTTCGTCTGGCGGGCCTTGGCGTTGGAGCGCACCCACTCCAGCTCGCGCTCGAGCATCTTGGCGCGCTTGGCGTCCTTCTGGCCCTCGATCTTGAGCCGGTCCTGCTTGGTCTCGAGGTAGGTCGTGTAGTTGCCCTCGTAGGGGTGCGCCTGGCCGCGGTCGAGCTCGAGGATCCAGCGAGGCGACGTTGTCGAGGAAGTACCGGTCGTGGGTGACGGCCAGGACGGCGCCCGGGTAGCGACGCGAGGTGGCCCTCGAGCCACTGGACCGACTCGGCGTCGAGGTGGTTGGTGGGCTCGTCGAGGAGCAGCAGGTCGGGCTGCTGGAGCAGCAGCTTGCACAGGGCGACCCGGCGGCGCTCACCACCGGAGAGGTGGTCGACGAGCGCGTCCGGCGGCGGGCAGCGCAGCGCGTCCATGGCCTGGTCGAGGCGGCTGTCGAGGTCCCAGACGTTGGCGGCGTCGAGCTCGCTCTGCAGGTCGCCGGCCTCGGTCGCGACCTTGTCCTGGTCGGCGTCGGGGTCGCCCATCATCATGTAGAGCTCGTCGAGCCGGGCCATCTTGGCCTTGGTCTCGGCGACCGCCTCCTCGACGTTCTCGAGGACCGTCTTGCCCTCGCTCAGCGGCGGCTCCTGCTGGAGCATGCCGACCGTCGCGCCGGGGTCGAGGATCGCGTCGCCGTTGTTGGCGTGGTCGAGCCCGGCCATGATCTTCAGCAGCGAGGACTTGCCGGTGCCGTTGGGGCCGACGACGCCGATCTTGGCGCCGTGCAGGAACGAGAGGGTGACGTTGTCGAGAACGACCTTGTCACCGTGGGCCTTGCGCACATTGCGCAGGGTGAAGACATATTCAGCCATGGTTCGTGAGCCTACCGGCGCCCTGCCGGGGCGCCGATTCCCGGCGTGCCCGAGCCCTACAGGTCTCGCTCGAACTTCTCGACCGGAGGCGTGCCCCGCTTGGTCAGGTTGTAGATGGCGAGTCCCAACCCGCCCCACAACATGACCATCGCCACCAGCATCATCACGATCGCTCCGGTGCTCACGATGCTCCCTCCTCTCGGTTGCGCGGCTGGTCGGGGACCGCGAGGGAGGTGTTCGCTCGCCATCGGACCCGCGCGGCCAGGACGGCCAGGACGATCACCGCGGCGGCCGCACCCCAGCCGAAGACGCCGAGCATCCACCCGGGATAGTCCCCGTAGGGCGTCCGGATGTCGTCGGCGAACTCGCGCACCAGCACGAACGTCAGACCGAGCGGGGTGATGGCGGCGATCAGGACGATCCACCAGCGTCCGAGCCGGAAGGAGCCGATCGCATTCATGTGTTCGGCGAGGCTGGGCAACGCCCGGGCCACCCAGGCGAGCACGACCATGCTCGCCACGGCGACCAGCAGGATGCCGTAGCGGTTGATGAAGTGGTCGAGGATGTCCAGGACGTACAGCCCGCTGGTGGTGCTGAAGAAGACCAGGCTGACCACCGCTGCGGGAGCGCCGACGGCGATGGTGGCGCCGATCCGCGAGAGCTCGAACTTGTCGCGGACCGCCGAGATGACGACCTCGATGACGCTGACGAGCGAGGTCACCCCGGCGAAGACGAGCGAGCCGAAGAAGAGCACCCCGATCAGCGCACCGGCCGGCGCCTCGTTGATGATCGCCGGGAAGGCGACGAACGCCAGTCCGAGCCCGTCGGCGGCGACGTCCTCGACGGCAACGCCCGACGCCTGTGCCATGAAGCCCAGCGCCGCGAAGACGCCGATCCCGGCCAGCAGCTCGAAGCCGGAGTTCGACAGGCCGACGACCAGCGCCGATCCGGACATGTCGGTCTTTCGGTCGACGTACGAGGAGTAGGTGATCATGATCCCGAAGCCCACGGACAGCGAGAAGAAGATCTGGCCGAAGGCGGCCGCCCACACCGACGGCTCGTTCAGCGTCGACCAGTTGGGGGCGAACAGCGCATCGAGACCCTCGGCTGCGCCGGGCGAGGAACAGGGCGCGCACGACGAGGGCGGTGAACGCGAGGACCAGGAGCGGGATGAAGACCGCCGCCGTGGCACCGATGCCCCGTTGCACTCCCAGCGCCATGATGACCAGCACGGCAATCCACACCAGGGCCAGCGGGACGATCACGCCGGGCACGAACTCGACGGTCACCCCGGGGTCACCGACCTGGAGGAAGTCCCCGAAGAAGAAGCTCTCGGGGTCGTCCCCCCACGCCTTGCTGACCGAGAAGAGCGTGTAGCGCACCGCCCACGCGATGATCGCGGCGTAGTAGACGGCGATGAAGAAGCAGATGCCGACCTGCCACCAGCCGAGTCCCTCGGCCCTCCGGTCGGTGCGGGCGAACGAGAGCGGGGCGGAGCCTCGGTTGCGGTGCCCCAGGGAGTAGTCCAGCAGGAGGAACGGCAGTCCCGCGACCAACAGCGCGACGAGGTACGGCAGGATGAACGCCCCGCCGCCGTTCTCGTAGGCGACATAGGGGAATCGCCAGATGTTGCCGAGGCCCACCGCGGATCCGATGGCCGCCAGGATGAAGACTCGTCGAGACGAGAAGGCACCCCGTCCGGACTCGTCGACCTCGGTGCCACCGACGCCCGCGCTCATCATCCCCCCGGGTTGGGACCAGAGAACTGATTATGCCCACGACCCGGTGGCGTTGTCTCGCTCCGGATCGCCCACCGGGCACCGTGCTCAGAACCTTCGCACCGTGAGCAGGTGGCTCCCCTGGACGGCGTCGCGCTCCACCCGGCCCGTCTCGCGGAACCCGAGCTTCTCCAGGACCCGACGCGAGGCCACATTCCAGTCCCAGACCCCGGCCCACAACCGCGGGTAGCCGGCCTCGCCCACCCAGTCGACCACGGCCCGTCCCGCCTCCGTTGCGTAACCGCGGCCGTGTGCCGCACGCAGCAGCTCGTAGGCCAGCTCAGGCTCGTCGGGCGATCCGTCGCCGTCGAAGGTCAGTCCGCAGTACCCGATGACGTCGGCTGTTCCCTTCTGTTCCACCGCCAGAAGCCCCGGCCGCGGGTCCTCGCTCTCTGCGCGTATCTGCGCGGCGAGGTCCTCCACGGTCGGTCGGCCCTCGGGATCTATCTGCCGATGCGGCGGCACTCGCGGATCCCGCTCCGTCCACAGCTGGCGAAAGATGGCGGCCTCGTCCACCCGGCGACGTCGCAGGATGAGGCGGTCGGTCTCCAGGGTGTCCAGGACGGGCACGGGCGACATGCCGGCATTGTGTCAGCGCCCGCCCGGCGCTGACTCAGCCTGCGGTCAGCAGCCCGATCCCCAGGCTCAGCAGGCTGATCGCCAGCAGGGCGGCACCGGCATAGACCAGCACGACGAGGCGGTTGGGCTTCTCACGCCCGGCACCTATGGAGGAGAGGAAGAAGCCGCCGGGCATGAGCAGGGCCGATGTCGCCACCCCCGCACGCGAGAGCCAGTCGAGCACACCGGTCTGAGTGGTGGCGTCGGCGAACAGCTGGCACAGCAGCGCCAGCACCAACAGCACCGCCGCGTGGGCGTGCCCGGCCCGGGCGAAGGCCAACTGGAAGGGAGTCGCCGGCAGGTCACCACGCACGAGGCTCAGCAGGTAGACCCCGCCGGCCTCCACGGTCACCAGCGCGATCAACAAGATGCCTGCCAATACACGTGATTCATCGCTCAGGATCAGTTCCATGACGAGCTCCTCCATCGATTGGACAGTGCCACTCCCCATACTGATCGCACCTCCGCGCAGTGGCTACGGCGAAGTTCGCCGGCCCCCGCAGTGAGACCATCCTGAGATGCCGGTCGTGGACGTGGAAGTGGTGAGCGGGTCGGGTGACGAGCCCCAGCCCGGACTGAGCCAGCGGCTGGCAGACGCCGTGGGGGACGCCTTGGGCTCAGCGCCCGGCAGCACCTGGCTGCGCCTGTACGTCCTGCCGACCGACCGCTACGCCGAGAACCGGACGGAACGCGCCGACACTCCCACGCCCGTCTTCGTCACGGTGCTCACCCGGCTCCGGCCGCAGGGCACTGACCTCACCGAACAGATCGGCCGGGTGACCCGCGCCGTGGCTTCCGTGATGGACGCCGATCCCGAGCTCGTGCATGTGATCTACGCGGAGCCGGGCCGGGATCGGGTCGCCTTCGGCGGCCGCCTGGTCACCTGAGATCACACCCCGGACATCGCCGCGACGTGGCTGGCATCGGTGCCGCAGCAGCCGCCGACGATCGCGAGGTTGGGCAGCTTGGCACGCAGCGCGTCGTAGGACGACGTGAGCAGCCCGAGGTCGCCCGGGTCGAGCTCCTCGGCCTCGTCGAGCTCAGCATGGCTCAGCGTGGAGGCGTTCGGGTTCACCTGCACGATCCGGCTCAGCCACTCGCCGTCCTCCAAGCCCGGCGCGATGTGGGTCGGGTGGGCGCAGTTCACGATGAACCCGTCGGGCGCCTCCTCGGCCTCCAGCCGCGCGACGGCCTCGCCGCAGGGTGGTGCCGTCGGGCAGCCGGCCGTCGGTCTCGACGGTGAATCCGATCAGGACCGGCAGCCCGACACTGCGGGCGGCGCGCGCGACGCCGAGGCCTTCGGCGGCGGTGGTCATCGTGTAGGCCCCGACCACGTCGACGCCGGCGTCGGCGAACGACTCGACCTGGGGCAGGTGGAACTCCGTCGCCTGCTCGGGAGTCATCGCCTCCTCGGCGACGTACCCGTCGCCCCGCGGTCCGACCGCGCCGATGATGCGGACGTCCTCGACGTCGGCGTACGACGCGCGCAGGTCCTGCAGCAGCGCGATCGCGGCGCGGTTGGCGCGGTCGAGCGCGGCGGCGTCGTAGCCGACCTTCGCGCCCCAGTCGCGGCTGGCCCGCCAGGTCGGCGACTCCAGCGTCAGGCCGACGCCGGCCGCGCGGGCGATGTCCGCGTACTCGTCGTAGTAGGCGCGCAGGTGCGCGCGGCCGGCCTCGTTCTCGACCAGCGGGAACGACGCGAACTCCGGCAGGTCGACGCCGCGGTTGAAGATCAGGTCGGTCTCCAGGCCGCCGTCGCTGACGTAGCGGCCGGACTGCCAGAAGTGGGTGGTGCTCATGGTGGGTTCCTCCTCGTACCAGACTGTTCGGTCTGTTTGTAGCAGACTGAGCAGTCTGGTACAACTCCTTCATGCCGAAGGACGGGACCATCAACCGCGAGCGGATCCTCGACGCCGCGCAGCACCTGGTGATCGAGAACGGCTTCGCGGCCACCTCGCTCGACCAGGTCCTCAAGCAGGTGGGCACGTCCAAGGGCGCGTTCTTCCACCACTTCGACTCCAAGCTCGACCTCGGCCGCGCGCTGACCGAGCGGTACGTCGCCGCCGACGTCGGCCAGCTGCGGTGGGCGCTGGAGGAGACCGCCGACATCGACGACCCGGCCGAGCGGGTCGCTCGCGTTCGTGCGCTGCTTCGAGGATGCCGCCGAGGAGGTCATGTCCGCGCAGAGCAACTGCCTCTACGTCGCGGTCCTCACCGAGCAGCAGCTGGTCTCCAACGGCACCGCGGACCTGATCACCCACGCCATCGAGGTCTGGCGGGAGGAGATCGCCGGGCTCCTCGACGCCGCGGCCGAGAGCCGCGGCCTCGACCTCGGCGACACCGACGCCCTCGCCGATCATGTCTTCGTCACCTTCGAGGGCGCGTTCCTGCTCTGCCGCTCGACCGGCGAGCCCGAGCACATGCGCGCCCAGCTCGGCGTGCTCCGCCGGCTGCTCGCGGCGGTGCTGGGGCTGCCCGCTTCAACCTGAGACGGTCGCGACTCAAGCACCCACCGTCCGTTCGCTCGCGTACAGGCGGAACAACAGGTAGGCCGCGACGGCCCCCAACAGATGCCAGACCGCGTGGCCCTGGACCAGCGAGTCCGGGTCGCACCAGCCGCGCTGGGACAGGTTCCAGATCGTGAAGGCGACGAGCATCGACGTCAGCGCGGCGGCGCCGTACCTCAGATCCGCACGCGGCGCGACCACCCCGCCACAGCATCGTCTCCACGACCACGGCGACCACGAGCAGGAGCCCGAACGCGGCGTTGCCGGCGACGTGCACCACCGGGATCTCCCGGTCCCAGAGACCGATCAGCTCGCACGCGGCCACGAGCAGCACGAACAACTGCCAGAAGAACATCGAATCTCGACGCCGCCAGCGGGTGACGGCGTACGCCGCGGCGAAGCTGGCGACGAGGTACATCGAGGTCAGGTCCAGCAGCCCGCCCAGGGACGACTGGGTTGCGTGCATGGCAGCACTCGCCGGTCCGAGGAGCACCACGAGGCACGCGTAGCCGGTCGCGAGCCCGGGGAACCGCGGCAACGTGTCGCCCAGGTGATCCGGGAAGCGGGCCCGCCAGCCGATCGCCAGCCCGGCGACGACGAAACCCAGGTTGGAGAGCGCATTGGCCGGCTGCTTGACCCAGCCGTCGCGAGCGGCCTCGCAGAAGTTGGCCCCGCGGCCGACGTCGGGGCCGAGCCATCCGAAGCGCACGGCCAGGGCCAGCAGGCCGATCGACAGCGTCGCCGTCGCCAGCGCCGCGACCGCGGGGCGACGGGTCACGGGCGGCGGGCACCTCGTGAACGTAGCGGAGTTCGTCGGCCGAGCTCGGCCGATCCGCCTCCCGTGCGGGTTCGCGCGCCGGACGCTACCTCGGCCAGGCGCACGGGCGCGCTGCGGAGGTTTCCAGCGACCCGGATGGGGTAGGACTGCCCCATGACCGAAGTCAGCCAGTCGCCCGAACCGGCCGCCCTGCAGCCGCCGGTGGCCTATCTCCCCTGCCGCCTCGACGCCGAGGGGCAGGTCGTGGAGGTGATGATGGCCCAGCTCGAGGACGGCAGGGTCGCCCTGATGGGTTACACGGCCCTGGACCGTTTCCTCGCGGCCTGTGGCCAGGGACACCCGTGGGTGCTCTGGAAGACCGAGGAGCTCGAATCGCTCAGGGCACTCAAGCACTTCGACGTGGCCTACCTCGACATCCCGATGCCGGCCGCCCTGCGGATCGAGGAGACCACACCGTGACGATCCAGTTGAGTGAGGACACCGAGGAACAACTGGCCACGCTGCACGAGAACGCGGCCAGGGGGATCACCGGACTGGCCAGCAGCGTGCCCACCACCGTGGACGGCGGGTACGGCACGGCCGACGTGCTGGCCATCATCGCGGCCGTCGTCGCCACCGCCGACGACATCGCCCTGGTCAACGAGGCTGCCGCCGGCCAGGTGCGGTCCGTCGGCCAGGCGCTGGGCTCCACCGACGACCAGGTCGCTTCCGGCTTCGACGCGATGGAGGTGATCGTCGAGTGATCGAGACCGAGGTGGAGGGCAGCACGGCAAGCGTCGACCGGGCTGCGACGTGGCTGCGGGACTCGCTGAGGGCACAGGTCGACAACGCCAGCGAGGACGTCGTCTCGGCCAAGCGGATGGCCGAGCGGCACTGGGAGGGACGCTCCGGCACGGCGTACGTCGGGTACGTCAGGGACATCATCCGGGTCACCGATGCGCACGTGGATCGGATCGAGACCGCGGCCGGCAAGATCGAGGCCTACAGCGCTCGGCTGACTCAGGCGCAGGACCGGATGCAGGCGCTGCGCGACGAGGCCCGCGGCGGGGGCCTCAGCGTCGTCGGCACCGTCATCCAGACGCCGCCCGACGCCGTCGCCCCGACACCGCCCGCCCTGGACGCGCCCGAGGACGACAAGACGCGCTTCACCAATGCCATGGGGACCTTCCAGGCGGCAGCGGACAAGATCGAGCTCTACAACCGCATCCTCAGCGACGTCGAGCTCGAGTGGTCGAACTTCGTGGAGTGGATCGACTCCAACCTCGAGCCGGTGGCCACGGCTCTCGAGGCGCCGGAGGTCGACAAGCTCGCCACGTTCGTGCGCGAGAACGTCGGCAACCTCGGCATCGCCTTCGGCCTGACGCTGGGCGAACGCAGCCTGCTGAACAAGACCGACGCCCTGCGCGCCGAGGCCAGGGAGCTCCGGGCCGCCAAGCGGTCGGGCAACCCGGCTCGGCGGGCGAGGGGCAACGCGCCGGACGCCCCCGGTCGGATCAGGAATCTGAACAGGTACGCCGACTGGGCAGGCCGGGGCGGCAGGGTCCTGGGTCCGGTCGGGGCAGCCTGGGACACCTACCAGGCGCTCGAGGGCGAGTCGCCCGGTGGAGGCCTGGTCGCGGTGGCGGCGGGCGCCGGAGCCACCGCTCTGGTGATCGCCACGGCACCCGTCAGCGTGCCGACCGTGGTGGTCGTGGCCGGGGCGGTGGTCGTCGGAGCCGGAGTCAGCTGGGCGGTCACCGAGGGCTGGGACGCCCTTCCCGACGACTTCACCGAACCCGTCGACGAGTGGGTGGGTGACCGGTGGGACGACACGAAGGACCTCGCCTCAGACGGCTGGGACACCGTGACGGGATGGTTCTGATGAGCAAGGACGCGGCGTACGCCGGATCCTCCCGGTGGCTGGTGGTCGGTCTCATCGCGCTGGTGGCCGCTGTGGGCCTGTTCTTCCTGGTGGCTGGGCTGATCGCTCTCGCCGACGGTCACGACGAGAGCTGGTTCCCCGCACTGCTCGGGCTGCAACTCACGGTCCTGGGCGTGCTGGGCGTGACCGCGATGATCCCCGGTCGGCACTCCGCCGGTCCGGTCGAGGAGGTCGACGGCGGGGTGGCACTGCCGCTGCGCCGCGGCTATCGCGGCGCGGCAGGCACTGCTGGCGGTGACGCTCGGCTCGGTGCTGCTCCCGGTAGCCCTCCAGAGCGACAACCGCCCCATGGTCGTCGTCGGGTCAGTCGTCCTGGTCGCCGGCCTGGCCGCGGCACTGTGGTTGGTGCTCCGCGGTGCGGACAACTTCAGGATCAGGCTGACCCCTGACGGGCTGCTGCTGCCGTCGGGCTGGGGAACAGTTCGCCGTCTCTCCTGGGGCGAGATCGAGGGGGCTCAGGCGGTGCCGAAGTGGCAACCGCTGCTGGTGGTCATCCCGAAGGACGACCGGGAGCGAGCTCGGCGTCGTCAAGCGTTGAGCCAGGGGTGGAGCCCTGACTCACTCACCAAGTGATCGAGCACTACGCCGAACACCCGGCCCAACACTCGGATCTCACCTCCGCCGCAGCGGTGCAGTCCGTGGGGCTCACCCGTTGAGGTACGTCACCGCAGCGGGCCGGCAGTGGGGTGTCGCGCCCTGAGGCCGGGGCCGGTCAGCCTGCCGGGCTGCTCAGGTGGTCTCGCGCCCAGAGCGCCGCGCTCGTCCGATCGGCGACGCCGATCTGGCGGAAGACCCGACCGAGGTGTGCCTTGACCGTGCGCTCGCTGATCCCCAGGCGGCGTGCGATCTGCTTGTTGGCCAGACCCTGCGCCACGAGGCGCAGCACCTCGATCTCTCGTGGGCTGATCAGGTCCTCGGGTCGGCCGCCGGAGCTGTCGGGCAGCAGGAAGCCGGCGACGCGCGGATCGATCGGGACGTGCCCAGCGGCCGCAGCACGCACGGCCGCCAGCAGGTCGGACGGGTTCGCAGTCCTTGAGCTGGTAGCCCACGGCGCCGGCGGCGAGGGCGTCGCTCACCCGGTCACGGTCGGAGAACGAGGTGAGCACCACGATCCGCACCTCGGGGTGGTCGGCCAGGATCTGGCGTGTGGCCTCCACGCCGTCCACCCCGGGCATGGACAGGTCCATCAGGACGACGTCGGGGTGGCGCTCGGCGACAGCCGCCACCGCAGCCGCGCCGTCCGCGGCCTGACCGACCACCTCGAGGTCGTCGGTGGCGCCGAGCAGTGCGGCGATCCCGGTCCGGACCATCGCGTGGTCGTCGACCAGGAGCACCCGTGTCATGCGTCGGCGTCCGTGCGCTACGTACGACGGTCGCCACGGTGTACGTGCAACCGCCAGTGGGTGCCGTGGCCCGGAGCCGAGGCCACCTGCAGCGTGCCGCCACCCGCGCCGGCGAGCTCGGCCAGCAGCCGCAGCCCGAAGTGGCCGTCGTGGGGATCGGTCGAGCGCGGCCGCGGCATCGAAGCCGCGGCCCGTCGTCGACCACGTCGAGGACGACCGCGTCGCCGTCGCGGTGGAGCGAGACGCGGACCGTGCACGGGGCCGCGTGCTTGGCCGCGTTGCGCAGGGTCTCCTGGGCCACCCGGTAGACGAGGCGTTCCTGGTCGGGATGCAGCCCGAGGCTGATCGTCGGAGACCGGCTCGACCATCGACGCTGCAGTCCCGGCGCGCGCACGGTCTGGGCCAGGTCGGTCAGCGCCACTGGCGAGCCCGGCCTGCGGCGAGGCTGGGCGGGTAGATGTCGACCAGCAGTGTGCGCAGCGCACGGATGCTGGTGCGCACGCGAAGCCGGCGACGCCGCGCAGCTCCTCGGCCAGACGCGTGCGGCCCATGGACTCAGCGCTCGCCGTGGCGCCCGCGATCACGAACGACGTGGCCGCAAGGTCCTGCACCGGCCCGTCGTGAAGGCTGGCGGCGATCCGCCGCCGCTCCGCCTCCGAGGCATCCACTGCCCGCTCGAGCAGCAGCTCGCGCTGGCGCTGGTCTCTCCGTGCGCGCGAGAGCAGGTGCCACACCAGCGGGGCCAGCAGCACCACGAAGAGGAGCAGGCTGCTCAGCGTCACGCCGGCGAACCCGCGCCACAGCTGCCCGGTGCGCTGGCTGACCTGGTCGTACGGCGTGTAGATCTCGAACAGCGCCTCCTGCCCCGAGGCCGTCCACACCGGGCGGTAGACCTCCACCAGCTTGTTGCCGATGTCTCGGTCCAGGGCGTTCTCCGCGCGGTCGAGATCGGAGATCGCGGCGACGGTGCGCGGCTCCCCGAGCACCTCGCGCTCCTCGGCGTCCAGGGGGAAGGTGCGGCCGATCAGATCCGGCTGGTCGGCGTAGAGGACCGTGCCATCCGGACTCCAGATCTTCACCCGCACGACCGCATCGCTCAGCACGCGGTCGCGCACCATCTCGTCGAAGGTCCGCTGCGCGGCCTCGTCGCCGGCGAGCAGCCCGTCGGTGAGCGCGGGCTGGACGACGGTCTCCGCGAGCACGTCCGCGGTGCCGGCGGAGTCGTTGACGGCCTCGCGCTCGGCGAGCCGCCGGGCCGCCAGCGAACCGCCGATCGTGACCACGATGAGGACCAGGACTATGCCTGCGACGAGCCGGATGATGACCCGACGCGTGCCCAGCGGGGCTTCCATGGCCGCGCCGTCGTCCGGCCTGCCGACAGTGACCCAGCTCGGCGGATCGGGTTGCACGGACGGCGGCGGCTCCCCGGCAGGCTGCCGGGGAGCCTCCGAGAACCTGAATCGGCTGCGTCGGATCGGGGGGATCAGTCGTCGGACCCGTGGCCACCCGACCCGCTCCTGTCGTCGCCACCGTGACCGCTGCCGGAACCGCTGTTGTCATGGCCACCGCTGTCGTGAGACCCACCGTGCCCGCCGCGGTCGTCACCGCGGCCGTCATCGCTGCCATGGCCGCCGTGGCGTCGGCCGTGGTCATCGCCCGGGTCGTCGTCGCCGCCATGGCCGCCGTGGCGTCGGCCGTGGTCGTCGCCGTCCTCGGTGGCCTCGGAGCTGGGGCCGGCGGTGGGCGAGTCCTCCGGGTGGTCGCGGCCTCGGCCGCGATCACGGTCCCCGTCGTCGGTCGGCGACGCACTCGGGGTGGGCGTGCCGGGTGACGTCTTCGCCTGGACGGGCACCCGCACGGGCAGGTCCTGGGAGAAGGACGCGTTGCCCCAAAGTCCCAGCACGGCCGGGATGAGTGCGGCGACGACCGCCACTGCATAGATCTGTAGGTGCTTCATGGTTCCTCCGTGGTCAGTGTCTCAGGCGCGCCTGGCGGAACGCTGGGTCAGTAGACGACGACGCCGTAGCAGCGCTCGCCGGTCGTGGTGTTGCGGGCGATCCCGGTGATGCGGTCACGTCCGGAGCGGTTGGCGATGTGCCGCTCGACCTCGAAGGAACCGCTGGGGGCATGCGTGGTGCGCCTACCGGTGAACCGGCGGACGCCGTTGTCGGCGATTGCCACCGACCAGCGCTGACCGTTGCGGTTGGAGTCGACCTCGAACTCGACCTCGAGGCGGCCGTCGTCGGACTTGGCCTTGAGCTTCCACACCGTGGCTCCCGAGCAGTGCCCCGACGTTCTGACCTCCCGATCGTTGCCGCCCTTGGCCTGGGCGGTCCCCGGGCCGCTGCCCAGCAGGGCAAGGGCGAGCAAGCCGGCTGTTCCGCTGCGAATCATGGTGTGCTTCATGGCTGACCTCCAGATGGTGACCGGCGTTCCCGGTGCTGCCTTCACTCTGGGATCCCCGACGGGCGGCACGCCATTGGGCTTTGGTCGTAGTACCCGGTGCGACGCCGCTCGGCATCGCGATCCGACTGCCACCGGCTCAGTCGACGTCGGGAGGGCGCGACCCGTCCGAAGACACGGGAGTGCCATGGGGACGCCGGCCAGAACCTCGACATGACAGTGGACTGCGAATGAACGACAAGGCCCGACAGCCGAGGCTCCGGTGAAGCCGGGCGCCGAGATTCGATGGAGAAGCAGACCCAACAAGTGGCGATAGAAGGCGCCCTCAAGCACCCACCAAGCAATGGCCCGACGAAGTCCGAATACTCGTCCGCTGTCTGCAGCGCGACGAGGCCGACGCGGTCTTCAACTCGATCAGGCTCGGCTGAGGCCGCCTGCGCTGCTGACCAGCCATTGCTCGTCATTGACCAGCCCTTGACGCGGGTGGACCATGAGCAAAGAGACCACCCCGTGAGTGGAGGTGGGTCGTGGGTGTCTCGAGACGTCACCTGGCACTGGGCGCGGTCCTTGTTGCGCTCTCGGCCGGCTGCACGAACCCGGCGGACACCTCCAACGTCGTCGCTGGCGTAGACGCCGAGACCTCCGCTGCCACCTCCGGTGGCCAGGGCGGCGTCAATGGCGCTGGCAATGGCGGTGGCTCAGGAGGCGGCGGAGGTTCCGGCGGGGACGACGGGGACGGCGGTGGCGGCGTGATCGGCTCCCCCATCCGGATGCCGGGCTTCCAGCAGATCGGTGCAGAGATCGTCACGGTCTACGACGGACTGGTCGCCGAGATCGCCTCTGCGTGCGGCTCCGGCGGCCTGTGTGTCGAGATCGTGGTGGAGTCCGAGGACGGCAAGGGTCCGGAGTCCACGTGCGGGTTCGCCGGGACCCGACCGGGCGAGGACGAGCTCGTGGAGCGCGGATCGACGGTGGTGTTCCTGACGACGTCGCCGTGCCCGGACTTTGGGGGGACCGACGAGAACGGTGGGGGCACCGACAGCACCGACAGCACCGACAGCACCGGCCAAAGCGGTGAAGAAGGCGGCACCGACGGGACCGACGGCGGCGGAACCAGCGGCACAGGGGGCGAGGTCCCACCTGACGAGGGCACGACGCAGTCCGTGCCGACCGAGAACCCGGGCTCGTGACCCGCGAGGACTCAGCCGGCGATCCCGACGGAGAGGCAGACCCGACCCGCGAAGGCTCCCGGCTGGCAGACATCTCCCGGCTGGGCCGGATCTTCGGCAAGGTGGTCGCGCCGACGACGCTGTTGACCGGTCTCCTGTTCTACTTCGGCTGGTCCTTCACGTACTGGTACTTCCACTACCTCGGCGTGAACTCCACACTGCTCGGATCCACCAGCCAGGACTACCTGATGCGCAGCGTGGACGCCCTGTTCGTCCCGATCACGGTCGCCGCGGTCGTCGGGCTGGTGGTGCTGTGGGCCAGGGCCGCCATACCGCAGAAGCTGTCATCTGCGGCCTGGGCGCGGGTGGAGCGCCAGCGCGTCCCGGTGAGCACCGGCCTGGGGCTGGTCCTGGTCGGAGTCGCGGCGTCGGCCGTGGTCAGCAGCGTCGCCCGCGATCACCTCTTCCTGATCGCGCCGCTGAGCCTCGTCATCGGTGTCCTGCTCCTCTCCTACGCCGTCCACAGCATCCGGGTCGCCCGGGGGCCACTGCGACGCACCGCGGGCGTCGACGTACAGGCGCTCACCGAATGGGCGGCGGTGTTCGCCCTGGTCGGGATCGGCCTGTTCTGGGCGGTCAGCGACTACGCCGCGGCCGTGGGCACCCTGCGGGCCAAGCAGACGGTGGCCCTGCTCCACGAGGAGCCGCACGCGACGCTCTTCAGTGAGCGCAGCCTCGACCTGACCGGTCCCGGGGTGTCCGAGGTGCGTTGCACAGGCGTGGACGCGGCCTACGAGTTCCGGTACGACGGTCTGGTGCTCGTCCTGCAGTCCGGGGGCCAGTACCTGCTGCTGCCCCGGCAGTGGACGCCCGGTACGGCGCCGGCCGCGGTCGTCCCCGAGGGCGGCTCGACCCGTCTGGAGTTCACATGGTCCCCACCGGCGGGGGGCGGGCAGCCCTGCTGACCGCCACGACGTGAGTGCGCGCGCGGATGCGCAAGGACCTCCCGCGCGGAGCACAGTGGAGGACCCAGGTCGTTCGTCCCGCAGGTCCACGCCCGCAAGAAGCCCGCCGACCAGGAGTTGCGCGAGCTGCTGAAGACGACCGGCACCTCGCTACTGGACCTGCACGGCATCGGCCCCTCAGGTGCCGCGAGGTTGCTGGTCGAGTCGGTGACATCACCCGCTTCCCTGACGAGCGCGCTTCTGGCGTCGCCCTAGCTGGGCCAGAGGGAGACATCCAATGCCGGAGCGGCGGTAGCCGCGTAAGCGGCGAAAGTACGCCGTTCGATCCGCTAATCGTGCCGAGGCAGACCTAAGGTCGTGACGTGAGAGAACTCCCCGTCCTCGATGCGACTGACCAGCGCATCCTCGGCAGCCTGCTGGAGAAGCAGACGACCGTGCCCGCCACCTATCCCCTCTCCGCGAACGCACTGGTGTCGGCGTGCAACCAGACGAGCAGCCGCGACCCCGTCACCGACCTCGACCAGCAGATCGTCGAGCGGACCGCGAAGTCGCTCAAGGAGCGCGGGCTGCTGCGGATCGTGTGGTCCGACACCGGGCGCCGGACACTGAAGTACCACCAGATCCTCGACGAGCATCTCGCCCTCGAGCCCGACGAGCGGGCGCTGCTCACGGTGCTGCTGCTCCGCGGCGCGCAGGCGCCGGGTGAGCTGCGCACCCGCACCGAGCGGTTGCACGGGTTCGCCGACCGGGGCCAGGTCGAGGAGTGCCTGCGCCGGATGGCGAGCCGCCCGCAACCGTTGGTGTGCGAACTCGAGCGCCGGTCGGGCCAGCAGGATCCGCGCTGGATCCACCTCCTGGGCGCCGCGCCGGAGCAGGCCTCAGGCGAAACCGGCCCAGCTGGGCGTGCCGACCCGTCGCGCATCCGCGTCACGCAGATCATCGCCGACCTCCACGTACCCGACCTCCCCGCCTCCAGGAGCTTCTACAGCGACTACCTCGGGTTAACTGAAGAGGAGTTCAACCTGGGCTGGGTGGCCCGCCACACGTCGCCGGTATCCAGGGCGACGCTCCAGGTGATGACCAGCGATGCCACCGCGCCCGTGGACCCCGTGGTCTCGGTCATGGTCGACGACGTCGAGGCCGCCTACCGCCAAGCACAGGAGCGTGGGTACGAGATCGTGCATCCCCTGACAACCGAGGCATGGGGCGTGACTCGCTTCTTCGTCCGCGCCCCCGATGGCAACGTGCTCAACGTCGTTCAGCAGCACGCAAGCTGAGGGTCTTGGTCATCCGCGGCGAAGTGGGCTAGGGCTAGGTCAGGCTGACACC
>CAWGVI010000009.1:0-162465 GCA_963826015.1 uncultured Actinomycetota bacterium
GCGCAGGCGCCGTTCCGGTGGTTGAGGTGTGAAGGCGCCCTGGCGCCTGAGCCTCGAAACCCCCGGAGCGACCTGCCCAGCGGCTCCGGTATCGGAGCACCGGCGAGGCCGGATCCGGGTGAGGCTACGGCTGGTTCGGGTAACGTCGCGAGCGTGGCGAATCGCGAGAGCTCGTCGAGCACCGCGTCCGGGTCGACGTCGACGGATGCCCGCGACAGTGGGTCTTCCACCGGCGGTGAATCCACGACCACGGTCATCGTCGCCTTCTTCGCCAACTTCGGCATCGCCCTGGGCAAGACCGTCGTTGCGATGGTCA
Source organism: uncultured Actinomycetota bacterium (assembly GCA_963826015.1). GTDB lineage: Bacteria > Actinomycetota > Actinomycetes > Propionibacteriales > Nocardioidaceae > Nocardioides. The sequence goes on from CAWGVI010000009.1 coordinate 317, forward strand.
CGGGATCCGCCTCGATGCTGGCCGAGTCGGCGCACTCGTGGGCGGACACCGGCAACCAGGTCCTGCTCTTCATCGGCGACAAGCGCGGACGCAGGGCGGCCGACGAGTCGCACCCGCTGGGCTACGGGCGCGAGTCCTACATGTGGTCGCTGATGGCTGCGTTCGGGCTGTTCACCGCAGGGGCGGTGGTCTCGATCTGGAACGGCATCTCGAAGCTGAGCGCCGCCAGCGAGGAGGACATCACCTACACGTGGGCCTACGTCGTGCTGGGCATCGCCTTTCTCTTCGAAGGGATCTCCTTCGCGCAGGCCTTCCGGCAGACGCGGCGGGAGGCCAGGCAGATCGACCGCGACGTTCTCGAGCACGCCATGCGGACCTCGGACCCGATGCTCCGCGCGGTCTTCGCCGAGGACGCCGCGGCCCTGATCGGGCTGGTGATCGCAGCCATCGGCGTGTCCTTGCACCAGCTGACCGGAAATGCGGTGTTCGATGCCGTCGGCTCCATCCTCGTCGGCACGGTCCTCGCCGTGGTGGCCGTCGTGCTGATCAACCAGAACCGCCGTTACATCACCGGGCAGGAGACCGACCCGAGACTTCAGCGGATGGCGGTGGAACGTCTTCGAGAACTGCCCGGCGTGAACCGGGTGACCTTCTTGCGGATGGAGTTCGTCGGCCCGCGCCAGACCTTCCTCGTGGCGAGCGTCGACCTCGACGGCGACCAGCCGGAGTCTTCGGTGGCACACCGGCTGCGGGAGCTGGAAGGGGCACTGGAGGCCGAGTCGTACGTCCGAGAGGCCATCCTCACGCTGTCCACGCCGGAGGAGGCCGACCTCTGATCGGCCGGTCTGCGTGTCTTCGGACCCGGGTGGTCACACGTCGGCGGGTCGATTTCCGCGGACGAATCCGTCCTGGAGGTACCCGCCCGATGCTGCCAGCACCGACCGGCAGGCGGCCGCGAGACTCGGCAGGTCGTGTCGACCCGAGGAAGCCCATGCAGCCAGGCCGAATCGATCCGGCCGGAGCCGCAACTCCCGCAGCAGCCACTTGCCGTTGCCCAGCCATCGTCGGTCGACCAGGAGGGCGAGCTCTGCGGACTCGCACCAGGCCGCCGCCGAGAGAAGGAACCGTTCCCCGGGGTCGGTCGCGTCCACGAGGTCGTCGAGCACGGCTGACAGGCTGTACGCGCGCAGACGTCGCTCCTCGTGGCTCAGCGGTTCGGGCCCTGCGAGCAGGACCTCGCGTGCGGCGACCTGCAGCCGGTCTGACTCGTCGCTGTCTGTCAGGGCAATGCCGTCACCGATCAATCTGTCCAGCACAGGACGTCGTTCGGCACGACCCTTGTCCAGCCAGTTCGCGAGGGCGGTCGGGCCGTAGCAGAAGGCTTCCACGAGCTGTCCCTCGTACCTCGTCGTCTCGACGAAGGACGTGTCCGCGTGTGCTGCGGGAAGAACGACGAGCACGTCCAGGTCGGAGGACTCCGTGGCGGTGCCGGCGGCGGCACTCCCGCCGAGGAACGCGGCATCCGCGTGGGCAAAGTGTCGCTCGACAAGTCGCTGAGCCCTGCTGACGAAGTCGGTCACCGCCGGATTCTCTCAGCAGCAGTGCATCGGCAGAGTCGCGCGGTCGATGCGACGTCGTCGATCGTCGGCGCGGGCTCGGTGTCCCGGCTCAGTGTCCGTGGCGCATCGCCGTGCGGAGGTCCTTGTTGAGCTGGGAGATCACGTCGAGCGGGATCTCCTTGGGGCAGGCGGCGGTGCACTGGCCGATGTTGGTGCAGCCACCGAAGCCCTCGTGGTCGTGCTGGGCGACCATGTTGACGACCCGGCTGTCGCGCTCGGGCTGGCCCTGGGGCAGCTCGCCGAGGTGGGTGATCTTGGCGCCCATGAAGAGGGAGGCCGAGCCGTTCGGGCAGGCGGCCACACAGGCCCCGCAGCCGATGCAGGTCGCGACGTTGAAGGCGCGCAGGGCGTCGTCGCGGGGGACCGGCACCGAGTGGGCCTCGGGGGCCGAGCCGGTGTTGACCGAGATGTAGCCGCCGGCCGCGATCATCCGGTCGAAGGCGGAGCGGTCGACGACCAGGTCCTTGAGGACCGGGAAGGCGTCGGCCCGCCAGGGCTCGATCGTGATCGTCTCGCCGTCGGAGAAGGAGCGCATGTGGAGCTGGCAGGTCGTGGTGACCTCGGGACCGTGGGCGTCGCCGTTGATCATCAGGCCGCACATGCCGCAGATGCCCTCGCGGCAGTCGGAGTCGAACGCGACCGGGTCCTCGCCCTTCTCGATCAGCTGCTCGTTGAGCACGTCGAGCATCTCGAGGAACGACATGTCCTCCGAGACGCCGTCCAGCTCGTAGGTGTGCATCCCACCCCGGTCGGAGGCGTCGGTCTGGCGCCAGATCTTCAGAGTCAGCTTCATTTACTTGTAGGACCTCTGCTTCATCTCGATCGCCGTGTAGACGAGGTCTTCCTTGTGCAGGACGGGTGTCACCATGGCGTCGGACTCGGGGTCGCCGACGAACTCCCACGCCGCGACGTAGGCGTAGGTGTCGTCGTGGCGCAGCGCCTCGCCGTCCTCGGTCTGGGACTCGCCGCGGAAGTGGCCGCCGCAGGACTCGCGACGGTTGAGGGCGTCGATGCACATCAGCTCGCCGAGCTCGAAGAAGTCGGCCACACGGCCGGCCTTCTCCAGGCTCTGGTTCAGCGAGTCCGCGGTGCCGAGCACCTTCACGTTCCGCCAGAAGTCGTCCTTGAGGGTGCGGATCAGGTCGATCGCCTTCTTCAGGCCGTCCTCGGTCCGCTCCATGCCGCAGAACTCCCACATGATGTTGCCGAGCTCGCGGTGGTAGGAGTCGACGCTGCGGGTGCCGTTGTTGCCGAGGAAGTGGTCGATCCGTGACTGCACCGACTCACGCGCCTCGACGACGGCGGGGTGGTCGTCGTCGACCGGCTCGAACGGGCCGTCGGCGAGGTAGTCGCGGATGGTGTGCGGCAGCACGAAGTAGCCGTCGGCCAGCCCCTGCATCAGCGCGGAGGCGCCGAGCCGGTTGGCGCCGTGGTCGGAGAAGTTCGCCTCGCCGGTCACGAACAGGCCGGGGATGGAGGCCTGGAGGTCGTAGTCGACCCAGAGCCCGCCCATGACGTAGTGGACGGCCGGGTAGATCCGCATCGGGACCTCGTACGGGTTCTCACCGGTGATCCGCTCGTACATGTCGAAGAGGTTGTCGTACTTCTCCTCGATGCCGTCCTGGCCCATCCGCTCGATCGCGGCGCTGAAGTCGAGGTAGACACCCCGACGTACGCCGTCGACGGCCGGCCCGACCCCGCGACCCTCGTCGCACACGTTCTTGGCGGCGCGGGAGGCGATGTCGCGGGGGACCAGGTTGCCGAAGGAGGGGTAGATCCGCTCCAGGTAGTAGTCGCGGTCCTCCTCGGCGATGTCGCGCGGGTCCTTCTCGCAGTCGGCCTTGTTCTTCGGCACCCAGATCCGGCCGTCGTTGCGCAGCGACTCGCTCATCAGCGTCAGCTTCGACTGGTGGGAGCCGGAGACCGGGATGCAGGTCGGGTGGATCTGGGTGTAGCAGGGGTTCGCCATGTAGGCGCCCTTGCGGTGCGCCCGCCAGGTGGCGGTGACGTTGCAGCCCATCGCGTTGGTCGAGAGGTAGAAGACGTTGCCGTAGCCGCCGGAGGCGAGCACGACGACGTCGGCGGTGTGGGTCTCGACGGCGCCGGTGACCATGTCGCGGGCGACGATGCCGCGGGCCTTGCCGTCGGCCACGATCAGCTCGAGCATCTCGTGCCGGGTGAAGGTCTCCACCGTGCCGGCCGCGACCTGCCGCTCCAGCGCCTGGTAGGCGCCGATCAGCAGCTGCTGGCCGGTCTGGCCGCGCGCGTAGAACGTGCGCGACACCTGGACGCCGCCGAAGGAGCGGTTGTCGAGGAGGCCGCCGTACTCACGGGCGAACGGGACGCCCTGCGCCACGCACTGGTCGATGATGTTCGCGCTGACCTCGGCCAGCCGGTAGACGTTCGACTCGCGCGAGCGGTAGTCGCCGCCCTTGACCGTGTCGTAGAAGAGGCGGTGCGACGGAGTCGCCGTCCTCCTTGTAGTTCTTGGCGGCGTTGATGCCGCCCTGCGCGGCGATCGAGTGCGCGCGGCGCGGGGAGTCCTGGTAGCAGAAGGACTTCACGCGGTAGCCGGCCTCGCCGAGCGTGGCGGCCGCCGAGGCGCCGGCCAGGCCGGTGCCGACGATGATCACCGACAGCTTGCGGCGGTTGGCCGGGTTGACCAGCCGCGCCTCGAACTTCCGCGTGGCTCCAGCGCTCGTCGATCGGTCCACTCGGGGGCCTTGGCGTCGACGATCGGCTCGCCCGGGGTGTAGAAACCGACGGCGTCGTCGTACTCGCCGTCGAGGTCGGCGTTGTGGGACGGCGTCCGCCGCGGACGTGGTGTCGGGCATGTCCTTGAAGTCGCTCATGGCTGCTCCCTTACGTCGTGATGATGCCGGCGAGCACCGCGAGCGGCACCAGCGAGAAGCCGACCGAGATGATCAGCGCGAGCGTGAATCCGACGACCTTGGCCCGCTGCCGGGCGTGGGCGGTGCCGGTGAGGCCGAGGGTCTGGGCGGCGCTCCAGAAGCCGTGGTGGAGGTGGGCGCCGAGCATCGCCATCGCGACCAGGTAGATCAGCGTCAGCCACCACGTGTCGAACGTGTCCACCAGCAGGTTGTACGGGTCGTTGGTCGGCCCGCCGGTCGGGTTGATCTTGCCGATCGTGAAGTTCAGCAGGTGCCACACGATGAACAGCAGCAGCGTGACCCCGCCCCAGCGCATCATCAGGCTGGCGAACGTCGCGCCGGTCCGCTTCTTCATGACGTACGGCGTCGACCGCGCCCGCCTCGCCCGCGCCCACAGCGCGAACGCGGCGTACACGTGCGCGAGCAGGGAGCTGAGCAGCACCACGCGGATGATCCACAGCGCACCCTCGTGCGGGAGCATCGGCTCGCCGAGCTCGCGCAGGTGGTGGGCGTACTCGTTGAACGCGTCGTGACCGGCGAACGCCTTGAGGTTGCCGTACATGTGGAGCAGCACGAAACCGATGAAGACGAGTCCGCTCACGGCCATCAGCAGCTTGAGTGCGATGGTCGAGCGTGTCGAGCGCGCTCCCTTGACCAAGGTAGGAGTTGCCACGAGTAATCACGCTACCCTCCGCCGACCCGTGTCCGGTCCGCGGGGGAGTGTGACATTCGACCACCCGCTGGAGACCTCCGACCGGCGCAATTCGGTTGTCCTGCGCGTCGTGGAGTCGTTGGATGGCAGGCGTGACCACTCTTGCGTACGACCGCGCCGGCCCGACCGGTGACACACCCCTGCTGCTGATCCACGCCGGCGTCGCCGACCGGCGGATGTGGGAGCCGCAGTGGGCGGTCCTCACCGCGCACCGCGACGTCGTACGCGTCGACCTGCGCGGCTTCGGCGACTCGGCCGACCGGCCGGACGGACCGCTCGCACCCCACCGCGACGTGCTCGACGTTCTCGCGACCGAGGGGATCGATCGGGCCCACGTCGTCGGGGCGTCGTACGGCGCGGGGGTGGCCGTCGAGGTCGCGCTGACCGATCCCGATCGGGTGGCCTCGCTGCTGCTGGTCACGCCCGGTGGCGCGCTGATCGCCGAGATGACCGACGACCTGCGCGCCTTCGCCGGCGGCCGAGAACGCCGCGATCGAGGCCGGCGACCTCGACGCCGCGGTCGAGGCCAACCTCGCGACCTGGGTCGACGGCCCCGGGCAGGACCCCGGTCGGGTCGACCCGGCCGTGCGGGAGATGGTGGGCCGGATGCAGCGGTTGGCCTTCGAGCTGACGGCGGACTGGGACGACGTCGAGGAGGACGAGCTCGAGCCACCGGCCCTCGAGCGCCTGGCCGAGGTCGCCGTCCCGACCCTGGTGCTGAGCGCCGCCCTCGACCTCGAGGCGATCCGGGAGGCCGCGTCCGCCGTCCTGGCCGGCGTCACCGGCGCCCGCGAGGTGGTGTGGCCCGACGTGGCCCACGTGCCCTCGATGGAGCGGCCCGAGGAGTTCTCGGCCCTGGTCGAGGCATGGCTCGACGAGGCGGGGTCGGACCAGGGCGGGGCCTAGCCCCCCGCGCCGGTCAGGGGCAGCCGCACCCGCATCGTGGTGCCGGCCGCGGAGGAGTCGATCGTGACCTCGCCGCCGTGCCGCTCGACCACCACCCGGCGCGCGATGTCGAGGCCGAGACCGGTGCCCTTGCCGACGTCCTTGGTCGTGTAGAACGCGTCGAAGGCACGCGCGACGACCTCGGGTGGCATGCCGTGCCCGGTGTCGCCGACCTCGACGACCAGCGAACCCTCGTGCGGGTGCACGCCGATCGTGAGCGTGCCGCCACCCGCCATCGCGTCGACCGCGTTGTCGAGCAGGTTCGTCCAGACCTGGTTCAGCTCGCCGGCGTACCCCTCCACGCGCGGCAGCGCCGCGGCGTACTCCCTCACGACGGTGACGCCGGCGTCGCGCAGCTTGTGGCCGAGCATGACCAGCGTGCTCTCCAGCCCCTCGGTCACGTCCACCGGCTGCAGCGACTGCCCGGTCGAGCTGGGTGTAGGAGCGCACGGAGGAGACCAGGCCCGAGACCCGGGCGGTCGCCTCGCGCACCTCGCCGAGCAGCCGTCGGGCACTGAGGGCGCTGGCGACCCAGGTCAGGGCCGGCGCCAGGGCTGCGGGCGGCACCACGCCCGCCACCTGCTCGCACCACGCGAGGTCGGCGCCGGAGGCGGACAGCTCCGAGGCGAGCTGCCACGGGTCGGTCACGCCCTGCCGCCGCAGCCACCCGGCCAGCTCGTCCTCGGCGTCGGCGGCCGCCAGCGGGTCGTCGTACGCCGAGCGCGGGTCGGCGCTGAGCCGCAGCGCGTCGAGGGCGGCGAACTGGCGGGCCTCGAGGCCGGCCGCGGCGAGACCTCCGAGGGAGGAGAGGAACGTGTCGCAGGTGGTCTCGAGGGCGTCGACGGACCGACCGGCGGCGGCGACGGGATTGTTGAGCTCGTGGGCCAGGCCGGCCGCGAGCGTGCCGAGCGTGACGAGGGAGTCGCGCTGGCGCGCCGTCGACTCGATCGAGCGGGCGGTGCCGTAGAGACCCCCGATGAGGTGCACGGCGAGCGGGAACCACGCCTGCATCTGGGCCCGCAGCACCTCGGCCGGGACGCGCAGCATCCGGCCGGGTCGGGCCCCGTGCCCGGTGGCGAGGTAGGCGCCGTGCTGGTCCCACGCCCGCAGCCCACCGGCCCAGCGGCCGGGGACGTCCATCATCCCGACCACGGTGTCCTCGCGGCCGATCCGCCGCGACAGCTCGACCGCGCCGTCGATGAGCACCCACCAGTACTCCGCGAGCTCGCCCTCGTGGAAGAGCACCACGCCGGGCTCGACCGGCCACTCGTCGCCGCCGGCGACCAGCTCGGCCAGCTGCTCGTCGGTCAGGCCGTCGAGCAGCGGGATGCCCCGGACGTCCTCGACCTCCATCAGGTGGTCTCCAGGTAGCGGTGGACCAGGTGCACGGCCATCGCCCCCTCGCCGACGGCCGAGGCGACCCGCTTCATGGAGTCCTGGCGCACGTCGCCGGCGACGAACACGCCGGGCACGCTCGACTCCAGCGCGTACGGCGCGCGCTCGAGCGGCCAGCCCGCCCCCGGTCGCCACGGCCGGACCCGTGACCACGAAGCCGTGCTCGTTGCGGGCGACGTCACCGCCGAGCCACCCGGTGTGCGGGGAGGCGCCGATGAACACGAACAGCCAGCCGGCGTCGACGGTCTCCTGCTCGCCGCTCCCGCGGTCCCGCAGCGTGAGGGACTCCAGGTGCCCGTCACCGGTCGCCGCCGCGACCTCGGACCCGCACCGGATCTCGATGTTCGGCGTCGCGTCGATCCGCTCGATCAGGTAGCGCGACATGCTCGCCTCCAGCGACGGCCCGCGGACCAGCATCACCACCTTCGAGGCGTGCCGGGCGAAGTTCAGCACCGCCTGACCCGCGGAGTTGGCGGCCCCCACGACGTGCACCACCTGGTCGTCGACCTGCGCGGCGTCGCTCGCGCTGGCGCCGTAGTAGATGCCGCGACCGGTCAGGTCGTCGACACCGTCGGCGACCAGCCGGCGGTAGGAGACGCCGGTGGCCACGACGACGGAGCGGGCCTCGACCTCGGCCCCGCCGTCGAGCAGCACCGCCCGCACCGGGCCACGGGACTCGAAGCCGACGACCTCGCGGGCGAGCAGCATCTCCGCGCCGAAGCGGGACACCTGGGCGATCGCGCGCTGGGCGAGGTCGGAGCCGCTGAGCCCGCGGGGGAAGCCGAGGTAGTTCTCGATCGCCGCGCTCTGGCCGGCCTGGCCGCCCGGCGCCTCCCGCTCGAGCACGATGGTGCGCAGACCCTCGGAGGCGGCGTACACCGCGGCCGCGAGGCCGGCCGGTCCACCGCCGACGATCGCGACGTCGTAGAGCGGCTGCTCGGCCGTGGTCCGGAGCCCGAGCCCCTCGGCGACCTGCAGCATGGTGGGCGCCAGCAGCGGCTTCGCGTCGGGCACCAGCACCAGGGGCAGGTCGGTGAGCGTCGCCCCGGCGAGGCCCGCCAGCCGCTCGCCGTCCGGCTCCTCCACGTCGAACCAGAGGTAGGGGACGTGGTTGCGGGCCAGGAAGGTCTTCACGTCGTGGCTGCGGTCGGACCAGCGGTGCCCCACGACCCGGACCACCGACGCGTGCTCCGGGTGGTCGCGGTGCCAGCCGTCGAGCAGGTCCTCGACCACGGGGTAGAGCCGCTCCTCCGGCGGGTCCCACGGCTTGAGCAGGTAGTAGTCCAGCCCGATGTCGTTGATCGCCGTGATCGCCGCGTCCGTGTCGGCGTACGCCGTGAGCAGCAGCATCCGCGCGTCGGGAGCGTGCTCGCGGGCGCGGGAGAGCATCTCGGTGCCGGTCATCTGCGGCATCCGTTGGTCGGTGACCAGCAGCGCGACCGGCTCGTCCCGCAGCGCCAGCCTGGCCAGCACGTCGAGGGCCTCGGCACCGGACGTGGTCCGGACGACGCGGTGCTCGGCACCGAAGCGCTGCCGCAGGTCGCGGGTGATCGCCTCGGCGACCAACGGGTCGTCGTCGGTGACCACGATGCTCGGTCTGCTCATGTGCGTGCGCCCTCCCCGGCACGTGGGCCCGAGCCCGCCTGCTGACTGGCGCGACCCTACCTCGCGCCGCCGCGGGTCAGCGGTCGCTCAGACCTGCACGAGGGACGGCCCGGTGGGGTGGGGAGCGTTCACGAGCGGGAGGTAGTGGACCTCGACGAGCTCGTCGACGGCATCGGCCCAGCTGCGCTGTTCGGCGAGGGTGCGTGCGTGGCGGCCGAGCAGGTCGCGGTGCCGGTCCGCGGCGACGGCGTCGACGGCCCGGACCAGGCCGTGCGCGTCGTCGGGGTCGTACAGCAGCCCGGTCTCGCGCGGCCGCACGACGTCGGTGGCTCCGCCCGCGGCCGGCGCGACCACGGGTACGCCGCTCGCCGCGGCCTCGCGCAGCGGGTGGCAGCAGGTCTCCCGGACGCCGGGGTGCACGAGCACGTCGAGCGTGGCCATCGTCGCGGCGAGGGCGCCGGTCGCCTGCGGGCCCAGCAGCTTCGCGGTCGGCAGCTCCGAGCGCAGCCACGCCTTCTGCGGTCCGTCCCCCACCACGACCAGCCGGGTGCCGGTCACCTGTCCCAGCTCGGCCAGGCGACGGACGTCGTGGCGGTTGCGCAGGGCGCCGACGTACCCGACCAGCACCTCGCCGTGCCGCGCCCAGTTGTCGCGGACCGCGTGGTCGCGCAGGGCCGGGTCGAAGGTCCGGGTGTCGACGCCGGGCATCCACAGCCGGGTCGGCATGCCGAGGCCCGCGAGCCGTGACCGCATCCACCGGGCGGTCACGATCACCCGGTCGGCGCGGGCCGCGGTGCTGGTGCGCCAGTAGTCCGCACCGAGGTCGGCGACCGGCGACTGCTGCACGAGCACGGACGGGACGTGGAGGGCGTTCGCGTGCTTCAGGGCGCGTCGGCCGACGGCGCCGGGGGAGGCGACGTGGACCAGATCGGGGGCGAAGCCGGCCAGCGCCTGTCGCACCTGCTCGCTCCGGCCGGGACGCTGGATCCGGGCCACCCGGCAGCCGCGGTACGACGCGAGCCCGGGGCCGGGAGCCACCACGAGCACCTGGTGGCCGGTGTCGACGAGCCGGTCCGCGACGGCGCGGACCGTGGTCGTCGTGCCGTCGACGGCGGGGTAGAAGGACTCCGAGACCAGGGCGATCCTCATGTCGCGAGGGTCCCGCCGCCGGACGAACCCGTGCCGTCCCCGGGACGACCACGAGATGAACGTCGGCAGATCACCTCCCGCGGAGTGGGCTGCTTCACATGTGGGCCTCGAGCGGCCAGACTGCAACCCGTTGCACCCCCGGCTGTACATCGGGAACCGACCGAGAGGCACACATGACGACCGGAGTGACCGGCCCGGGCCGGGCCAGCATCGAGGAGAAGACCCTCAGGCAGGACCGGTGGTGGCTGGCCCCCCTCACGACGTTCGTCGTGTTCACCTCGTTCGTCGTCTACGCCACCTGGCGGGCCTTCTCCGGCGCCAACTACTACGCCTCGCCGTACCTCTCGCCGTTCTACTCGCCGTGCCTGGGTGACTGTGTCGAGGGCGCGTCCGACTTCGGGCAGCCCTTCCAGTGGTTCCCGCTCTCGGCGGCGCTGATCATCCTGATCTTCCCGCTCGGGTTCCGGATGACCTGCTACTACTACCGCAAGGCCTACTACCGCGGCTTCTGGATGAGCCCGCCGGCGTGCGGCGTCGCGGAGCCGCACCAGCGCTACTCCGGCGAGACCCGGTTGCCGCTGATCCTCAACAACATCCACCGCTACTTCTGGTACGCCGCGGTGCTGGTCGGGCTGATCCTCTCCTTCGACGTGGTGCTGGCCTTCCGCAACGAGGACAAGGAGTGGGGCCACATGGGCCTCGGCACGCTCCTGATGCTCATCAACGTGACCTACATCTGGCTCTACACGCTCTCGTGCCACTCCTGCCGGCACGTGGTGGGCGGCCGGCTGCGTCACTTCAGCAAGCACCCGGTCCGCTACAAGGCCTGGACGTTCGTGTCCAAGCTCAACGCCAACCACGCGCGCTACGCGTGGGTCTCCCTCTTCTCCGTGGCGCTGGTGGACCTCTACGTCTACCTCCTCGCCACCGGCCGCATCGACGACCTGAGGTTCTTCTAGATGAGCGACACGACCAGCGACCGGCACCCGATGACCGGGAACGAGATGTCGTACTACTCCGAGGGCGGCATGGAGCGCCACTCCTACGACGTGGTCGTGGTGGGTGCCGGTGGGGCCGGGCTCCGGGCCGCGATCGCCGCCCACGAGGCGGGCGCCGAGACCGCGATCGTCTGCAAGTCCCTGCTGGGCAAGGCCCACACCGTGATGGCGGAGGGCGGGATCGCCGCCGCCATGGGCAACCGGTGGCCCGAGGACAACTGGGAGGTCCACTTCCGCGACACCATGCGCGGCGGCAAGATGCTCAACAACTGGCGGATGGCGCAGCTGCACGCGCAGGAGGCCCCCGAGCGGGTCATGGAGCTCGAGGACTGGGGTGCGCTCTTCGACCGCACCGAGGACGGCCTGATCAGCCAGCGCGACTTCGGCGGCCACAAGTACGCGCGGCTCGCCCACGTCGGTGACCGCACCGGCCTCGAGATGATCCGCACCCTCCAGCAGCGGGCGGTCCAGATCGGCATCGACGTCTTCATGGAGTGCACGGTCACCGAGCTGCTCCGCGACGAGTCGGACGGCGAGTCCAGGATCGCCGGGGTGTTCGGCTACTGGCGCGAGACCGGCCGGTTCGTCACCATCGACGCGCCCTCGGTGATCCTCGCCACCGGCGGCATCGGCAAGTCCTTCAAGGTCACGTCGAACTCCTGGGAGTACACCGGCGACGGTCACGCGCTCGCGCTGCGTGCCGGCGCGTCGCTCATCAACATGGAGTTCGTGCAGTTCCACCCGACCGGCATGGTGTGGCCGCCGTCGGTGAAGGGGTTGCTGGTCACGGAGTCGGTGCGCGGCGACGGCGGCATCCTGAAGAACTCCGAGGGCAAGCGGTTCATGTTCGACTACATCCCCGACTTCTTCAAGGCGGAGACGGCCGACACCGAGGAGGAGGCCGACCGCTGGTACGAGGACAAGAAGAACAACCGCCGGCCACCCGAGCTGCTGCCGCGTGACGAGGTGGCCCGGGCCATCAACTCCGAGATCAAGGCGGGCCGCGGGTCACCGCACGGCGGCATCTTCCTCGACATCGCGTCGCGCCGTACGCCGGAGTTCATCCGCAAGCGGCTGCCCTCGATGTACCACCAGTTCAAGGAGCTGGCCGACGTCGACATCACCGCCGAGCCGATGGAGATCGGCCCGACCTGCCACTACGTGATGGGCGGGGTCGAGGTCGATCCGGACACCGAGCTCACCGCGGTCACCGGGCTCTACGCCGTCGGCGAGTGCTCGGGCGGCATGCACGGCTCCAACCGGCTCGGCGGCAACAGCCTGTCCGACCTGCTGGTCTTCGGCCGCCGCGCCGGCGAGGCCGCCGCGGCGTACGCCTCGGGTCTGGCGACCCGACCCACGGTCCACGACGAGCACGTGCGGGCGGCCGAGTGGAGTGCCGTCTCCCCGTTCAACGTCGAGGGCGGCGACAACCCGTACACGATCCAGTCCGACCTCCAGCAGTCGATGAACGACCTGGTCGGCATCATCCGGACCGCGGCGGAGCTCGAGGACGCGATGGCGGCCATCGAGGCGCTCAAGGTGCGCGCGAACGCGATGACGGTCGGGGGCCACCGGCAGTACAACCCCGGCTGGCACCTGTCCCTCGACCTGCGCAACATGCTGCTCGTCTCGGAGTCGATCGCGAAGGCGGCGCTGGCGCGGGAGGAGTCCCGCGGTGGTCACACCCGCGACGACTTCCCCACGCCGAGTCCGGACTGGGGGACCAAGAACCTGGTGGTGCGCCTCGACGGGACCGGCACCGGGATCACGCTGACGGAGCAACCGCTCCCGGTCATGCCCGACGAGCTCAAGACGTTCTTCGAGGAGAAGTGAGATGAGCGATTCCGAGGGTTACGACCTGAAGCTGCGCGTGTGGCGCGGCGACGCCGACGGCGGCGAGCTCGGCGACTACACGGTGAGGGTGTCGGAGGGCGAGGTCGTCCTCGACGCGCTCCACCGGCTGCAGGCCACCCAGAGCGGTGACCTGGCGATCCGCTGGAACTGCAAGGCGGGCAAGTGCGGCTCGTGCAGCGCCGAGATCAACGGTCGGCCGCGGTTGCTGTGCATGACCCGGCTCTCCGACTTCGAGGAGTCCGAGGTCATCACGGTGACCCCGCTGCGGGCCTTCCCGGTGATCCGCGACCTGGTGACCGACGTGTCCTTCAACTACAAGAAGGCCCGTCAGCTGCCCGGCGTCGAGCTGGGGCCGCGCGACGCGGACGGCAAGCGCCGGATGATGCAGGAGGACGTCGAGCGCGGGCAGGAGTTCCGCAAGTGCATCGAGTGCTTCCTGTGCCAGGACGTCTGCCACGTCGTGCGTGACCACGAGGAGAACAAGCCGGCCTTCGCCGGCCCGCGCTTCTTCATCCGCTACGCCGAGCTCGACATGCACCCGCTGGACACCCAGGACCGACGCAACCTCGCCCAGGAGCAGGCCGGGCTCGGGATGTGCAACATCACCAAGTGCTGCACCGAGGTGTGCCCCGAGGGCATCAAGATCACCGACAACGCGATCATCCCGATGAAGGAGCGCGTCGTGGACCGCAAGTACGACCCGCTGGTCTGGCTCGGCAACAAGATCGGGATGCGCCACAAGGACGCCGACGGCCGCACCGAGGTCTGACGTGGAGGGTCTGGGCCGGTCGGCGTGGCTGCCGTACTACCTGCCCGCGTGGAGGTCGCGCGCCGCGACCAGGGCGAGCCACCCGTCGACGACGACGGCCGGCTCGTGCTCGACATCCCGGTCGACCACCCCCTCTGGTGCCCCGGCGAGCACGAGCCGCCGCTACGGGTCTCCGGCATCCAATCGGGCAGCTGGTCGGGTCCGGTCGGCAGCACGCGCGGCCAGCAGCGCTTCCGCGAGGGGCAGGTCGTGCGCGAGGAGCAACCGCGGTTCGAGGGCTGGCTGCCGGCCTCGGGTCACGTCGAGGTCCGCTGCTCGATGACGATCTCCGCCCGCTCGATGGCCGCCCTCTGGATGTCCGGGTTCGAGGACGACCCGGAGCAGGTCCGGTGCGGCGAGCTGTGCGTGGTGGAGGTCTTCGGACGCTCCGTGCGCGACGGCTCCGCCGAGGTCGGGGTCGGGATCAAGGCGTTCCGCGACCCCGCGCTCACCCAGGACTTCGGCGCCCCGCGCCTGCCGATCGACGTGGCGCGGCCCCACACCTACGCCGTCGACTGGGACGCCGAGGTCGCGGTGTTCTCCGTGGACGGTCAGGAGGTACGCCGGTGCCCGCGGCCCCCGACGTACCCGTTGCAGCTGATGGTCGCCGTGTTCGACTTCCCCGAGTGGTCGACCGGCGACGATGACGACCTCGTCCCGTCGATGACGGTCCACCACATCTCCCAGGTGGCTCGGGCGGCTGCGACCACGGCTGACGTCGAGCTCTAAGACGACTGGTCGGGTGGCTTGTCGAGACCTGCGACTCGATCGACGACCGGAGGTCTCGACACTGCGCCTCGCCTGGGAGGTGGTCGAGCAGCGAGCGCCAGCGAGCGGTTGTCGAGACCTCCGACCCTGAGCCCGGGGACTCATCGCGGTGGGGGTGTGCGGGGTCGACACTGGCGCCATGACAACTCCTGACCAGTCGTCCTCGACGGCACCCGTCCGCCGCCTCGTCGTGGCGCTCACCATCGGTTCCTTCAGCGTCGCCGCGCTCATGGGCATCATCGCGCTCCTCAGCGGCGGCGCCTTCGGGGAGCGCGAGGGCCAGGTGCTGCTCACGACCCTGGTCGTCGGCGTGACCAGCGTCGCGATGCTCTGCTACCTCGCGACCAGTGGGACCCGATTCCAGGCCGTCGGCGCCGTCGGTGGCGTGGTCGTGCTGCTGCCCGCGGCGCAGGCCCTCATGCTGATCTGGAACAGCGACGCCTGGGACGCCGAGATCTTCTTCAAGCTGTTCGGCATCGGCGCGACGGTGGCGGCGACACTGGCCCAGCTGGCGCTCCTGCTCGGCGTGGCCGGCGACCGTCGCCGGCTCGCGCCGGTGCTGTGGGCGACCGTGGCGATGGCGATCGGCGTGGCCGGGGTCGTCTGCTCGATGATCGTGACCGAGTCGGGTGGTGACGACGTCGCCCGGCTGCTCGGCGTGATGGCGATCCTCGACGTGCTGGGCACCGTGGTGACCCTGGCCCTGGCCATCTTCGGGAACCGCCGACCCGACGAGCCCGGGGCGGCCATCCGGATCCCGGTGAGGCTGGAGGCTCCGCTGGCCGCCGCCTGTGCCGAGTCGGGGCGGTCCCGCGACGACGTCGTGGCGGACGCGCTCGAAGCGTGGCTGGCCCGCACCGTCTGACCAGAATCCGGTTGCAGTGCCTGCGGATGATGGTGGGCACGGACCCGCTCGCGCTGTTCCCAGAGCTCGGGGTCGAGGCGCGGCGCGTGCGCTGCGGGGTGCGGTCGAGCACCCCGAGGCGGCCGCGCCCGCCGAGACCCACAGGTGCGTCAGCCCTCCTCGACGCGCGGTCCGTACGGCGAGGTCCGCACCTGGCTCGTGATCGAGCGGACCACGGCGATCCCGAGGACCGCCGCGACCACGCCGAGCGCCTCGCCGACCAGCGACAGGGCGACGGTGTCGCGCAGCTCCCCGAAGTACTCGCGCAGCGGGAGGTCCTCGTCGGGCTCGCGGCCGCTGATCCGGCTGAGCACCGTCGAGCTCGACGAAGACGATCCACCAGGTGGTGACCAGCCAGGGCTTCGGCGGGTCCTCCCAGTGACGGGAGGCGCGCTCGACGTCGCGGACGGACAGCAGCGGGAGCACCAGGTTCGCCAGGGGGACGAACCACGAGCCGATCGCCCAGCCGGAGCCGCGCTGCAGCGAGCCCGCGTGCATCCGGTCGCTGCGGTGCGCGCGGAACAGCCAGGTGATGAACAGGGCGGCGATCACCAGGTAGAGCACGATCGAGACGGTGCTCAGCGGGTCGGCGATCCGGACGACCTGGTCGATGGCGTCGTAGTCCATCTCGCGAGGTCGGTCCTGGCCGACCCCCAGCTGCTCCCAGAGCTGGTAGCCCAGCACGAGGGCGAACACCGCGATCACGAGGTAGACGGTGAGGGCCAGCTGGAGGGCCGCGGCGAGCGCGAACCAGCCCGTCCCGAGCTGCGGGCGCCGGAAGCGGGTCGTCTCCGGGTACGGCGGCTGGTCGATCCGCACCCAGGTGGTCCACTGCGCCCCGTCGAACCAGCGCCAGCGGGAGGGAGTGGCGGGATCGTCGTACCAACCGGGGGTGAGGGACACGAGGCGCGATGCTGCCCCAGATCCGCCGGCTCGTCAGCAGTACTAGGGTGATGCCCCATGACAGCCGAACCCGACGTCGTGGCCGTCGACTGGTGGAAGTCCGCCGTCGCCTACCAGGTCTACCCGCGCAGCTTCGCTGACGGGAACGGTGACGGGGTCGGCGACATCCCCGGCATCCGGCAGCGGCTGGACCACCTCGAGCGGCTCGGGGTGGACGTGGTCTGGCTCAGCCCGGTGTACCGGTCGCCGATGGACGACAACGGCTACGACATCAGCGACTACCGCGACGTCGACCCGCTCTTCGGCACCCTCGAGGACCTCGACGGGCTGATCGCCGACCTCCACGAGCGGGGCATGAAGCTGGTCATGGACCTCGTCGTCAACCACACGAGCAGCGCCCACGCGTGGTTCCAGGAGTCGCGGTCGAGCCGCGACAACCCCAAGCGGGACTGGTACTGGTGGCGTCCGCCGCGGCCCGGCCGTACCGGTGGCGAGCCCGGTGCAGAGCCGACCAACTGGGGCTCGGTGTTCTCCGGCCCGGCCTGGGCCTACGACCCGACGACGGGGGAGTACTTCCTGCACCTGTTCGCGGAGAGCCAGCCCGACCTCAACTGGGAGAACCCGGAGGTCCGGGCGGCGGTCTACGAGATGATGAACTGGTGGCTCGACCGCGGTGTCGACGGCTTCCGGATGGACGTCATCAACCTGATCTCCAAGGTGGTGGTCGAGGAGCCGCCCGGGCTCCGCGACGGCGCCCTCGGCGGTGACGGCGGACCCGTGGACGTGACCCTGTACGGCGACCCCGGCCCGTCGGTCCTCAACGGCCCGCGGGTCCACGAGTTCCTCCAGGAGATGCACCGGGAGGTCTTCGCCGGCCGCCCGGCCGGGCTCCTCAACGTCGGGGAGACCCCCTCGACCACGGTGGAGCAGGCCCGGCTCTACACCGACGCCGATCGCCACGAGCTCGACATGGTGTTCCAGTTCGAGCACGTCGACCTCGACTCCGGGCCGCACGGCAAGTGGGACATCGTCCCGATGACGACCCGCGACCTCAAGGAGTCGCTCTCCCGCTGGCAGGAGGGATTGGCCGACGTCGGCTGGAACAGCCTCTACCTCGGCAACCACGACCAGCCGCGCTGCGTGTCCCGGTTCGGCGACGACTCACCCGCCCACCGGGTGCGCTCGGCGACGGCCCTGGCCACCGTGCTGCACCTGCACCGCGGGACGCCGTACATCTACCAGGGCGACGAGCTCGGGATGGCCAACGTGCCCTTCCGCGACATCGACGACACCCGGGACATCGAGTCCCGCAACGCCTACCGGGCGGCGCTCGCGCGCGGCGTCGATCCCGAGGAGGCGATGGGCTGGATCCGGTACAAGGGCCGCGACAACGCGCGGACGCCCGTCCAGTGGGACGCGACGGAGCACGCGGGCTTCACCACCGGGACGCCGTGGCTCGACGTGAACCCCGACCACGTCGAGGTCAACGCGGCCGCGCAGGTCGATGACCCCGACTCGGTCTTCGCCCACCACCGACGGCTGGTGGCGCTGCGCCACGAGGAGCCGGTGGTGGCCCACGGCGACTTCACGCTGCTGCTGCGCGAGCACGAGCAGGTGTACGCCTTCCTGCGCCGCCTCGACGGCCGCGAGCTGCTCGTGGTGGCCAACCTGTCGGGGGAGGGGGACGTCGTCGCCGACGTCCCGGACGCTGCGGGCTGGGCGGCCAGCGAGCTGGTGCTGTCCAACGCGGGCACGCCGGAGGAGCAGGGGCGGATCGTGCTCGGCCCGTGGGAGGTCCGGGTACACCGTCGGGCCTGATCCGACTCCGGGTCAGTCGGTCGCGGCCAGGGTCGCGCCGAGGCCGATCATCATCACGCCGCCGGCGGCGCCCATCGCGTCGAGCCGACGCGGCTCCCGCGCGAACCAGCGGCGTGCCGAGCCGGCGACGGTGGCCCAGAGGCTGTCGGACACCACGGCCAGGGCCGCGAACGCCAGCCCGAGGGTGAGGACCTGCGGGAGCGCGGCGGCGGCCGGGTCGGTGAACTGGGGCAGGAACGCCACGAAGAACACGATGGTCTTGGGGTTGCTCACCCCGACCACGATGCCCGTGCGCAACGCCTGTCCGGGCCGCTCCGGGGGACGCTCACCCACGAGCAGTGCTGCCCGGGCGTCCGCACGGTGCCGGATGGCCTGGATGCCCAGCCAGACGACGTAGGCCGCGCCCGCGATCTTGAGCACGGTGTACGCCGTCGCGCTGGCGGCGACCACCGCACCGAGGCCGACGGCGACCAGGACCACCTGCACGAGCAGACCGATCGCGTTGCCGACGACCGAGAGCAGTGCGTCGTGCAGGCTCACCGTCAGGGCGCGGCCGAGCGTGAACAGCAGGCTCGGGCCGGGGACCTGGATGAAGAGGAGCGAGGCCACGAGGAAGGTGATCCACTGGGTGGTGCTGGGCATGCCGTGAGTATCGCGCGCCCGCGTCAGTCGCGGGGACCCTTTTTCGCGAGGCCCGGTGGCTCCTCGGAGCGATCCTTCGGACCCCCGGACCAGGGCGGCGGCTCGCCCCGGTCGCGCTGGGCCTGGCCCGGCGGTCCGCCGAGCGGGTGGTCCGGCTTCGCCTTGGCCTGGCCCGGTGGCGTGGCCTTCTCGGCCTTCTCGGCCTTCTCGGACTTGTCCGACTTCTCGGTCTTCTTGTCCTCGCCGGCCCGGCCGGCGTCGTCGCCGTCGTCGGACTGCTTCTGGTGGTGACCGGGACGGTCCGGATCCACGGGGCCGGAGACGACGTCGCTCGACCACGCGCCGGCCGCCATGACCAGCACGAGAGCACCACCCCCGAGCAGGGACTTCATGGCGTCAGGGTGAGGCCGGCGCACGCGTCCCGCAAGGCTCGGTCGCCGCTGGTCTGGTCGGGTCAGCCCGGCAGCGTCGGGGCGGTGACCGTCCCGTGCAGGCAGACGGCGTGGCGCCGGACGGTGCCGTCCTCGCCCCGCAGGGGCAGGAACCCCGGCCGCAGACCCTCCTGCGCGAAGCCGGCGGCCAGCGCGACCCGGCACGACGCGACGTTCTCGGTGCTGTGGTCGAGCTGGACCCGGGCCAGGCCCCGCCCGTCGGGGTCGAGCAGCCAGCGGGTGAGCAGCGTGATCGCGTGGCGACCGACACCGCGACCCCGGGCATCGGGGTGGACGACGTACCCCAGGTCGGCGATCGCGAGCTTCTCGCCGGTCGCCCACCGCCACGAGATGTCCCCGAGGAACCGGTCGTCCACGGCGTCGGCGATGGCCAGTGTGCCGGGAGCGCGCCCGGCCCACGCCTCGATGGATCCTGCGAACTTCTCCGCCGCCTGCGACGGCTCGGTCGGCACCGTGACGAAGGACGGCGCGCCGAAGCGCCGGTAGTCGGGGTCGGCGCAGGTCTCCAGCCAGCGCCGGGTGTCGGCGTCGAGCGCGGGGCGCAGCCGGACCGGGAGCCCTTCGTCGATGCCGGCGTCGTTCGCGGTGTCCATGACGGCAGGCTAGAGCGGCTTGCGATAGGTCACACTGGGTGGCTCCAGCGGGGCGGCCCTCCTAGGGTTCGACCCATGACCTCAGACCAGTCCGTCGAGGGTGGGCTGGACGAGCCCGCCGAGCTCGAGCCCGACCAGGGCACGCTCGCGCTCGCCGACCCGTCCGACGACCACACCCGCGCCGACTGGGAGGCGGCCGCCGCCGCCGTCCTCCGCAGGGCCGGCCGGCTGGGCGAGGACGACCCCGACGAGCTCGTCTGGCAGCGGCTGACCCGCACGACCCTCGACGGCCTCGCGGTCCCGCCGCTGGGCACCCCCGACCTCCTCGACGGCCTGCAGACCGCCGGCCGCCCCACCCGGGTCGGCGGCTGGGGCGTGCGCACCCGCCCGGCCGACCACGAGCAGGCGCTCGCCGACCTCGACACGGGGGCGACCTCGCTCTGGGTCGACGCGGCCGCCGACCTGCCGGCCCTGCTCGAGGGCGTGCTGCTCGACCTGGCGCCCGTCGTGCTCGACGGCACGACCCCCGGTCAGGCACGGGCGCTGGTCGACCTGCTGACCGGCAGCGACCCCGCCGACGGGACGAACCTCGGCGCCGACGCGACCGGCGAGCACGTGGTGGAGATCGCCGGGATCGCCCGCGACGCCGGTGTCCTGGCCGCGGTCGTCGACGGGACGACGACCCACGAGCGGGGTGCCTCGGACGTGCAGGAGCTCGGCCGGGCGCTGGCCGACGCCGCGTCGTACCTCCGGACGCTCACGGGCGCCGGCTTCCCGGTGGCGCAGGCGGCGGGGCTCGTCGAGTTCCGGCTGGCCGTGACCGACCACCAGTTCCCCACCATCGCCAAGCTGAGGGCCGCCCGACGGCTCTGGGCGCGGATGCAGGAGCTGAGCGGGTCCGAGCCGGTCCCGATGCGGATCCACGCGGTGACCAGCCGGCCGATGATGAGCGTGCACGACCCGTGGGTGAACATGCTGAGGACGACGATCGCGGCCTTCGCCGCGGGCGTCGGTGGCGCCGACTCCGTGACCGTGGTGCCGTTCGACAGCCCGCTCGGCGAGCCCGACGCCCTCGGCCGGCGGATCGCCCGCAACACCTCCCCGCTGCTGCTGGCGGAGGCCCACCTCGGCCGGGTCGCCGACCCCGCCGGCGGGTCCTACGCCGTCGAGAAGCTGACCGACGACCTCGCCCGCGCCGCGTGGGAGGAGCTGGGCCGGATCGAGGCCGAGGGTCTCGAGGCCTTCGAGGACCGGGTGGCCGAGGTCGTCGCGGCACGTGAGACGGCCATCGCGACCAGGAAGCAGCCACTCACGGGCCTCACCGAGTTCCCCCACCTGGCCGAGACGCTCCCGGAGCGGTCCGGTCCGGGCGACGACGTCCGTCGCTGGGGAGCGTCCTTCGAGGAGCTCCGGTCGGCTCCCGCGGGCGCGCCCGTCGTCCTCGTGGCGCTGGGCAGCGTCGCGGCCCACACGGCGCGCGCCACGTTCGCCACCAACCTGTTCGCCGCGGGCGGGATCGCGGTGACCACCGACCCGGCCACCGACCCGACCGGCGCCCGCGTCGCCTGCGTCGTCGGCACCGACGCCGCCTACGACGAGGAGGGCGCCGAGCGCGCCTCCGCGCTCCGCGAGGCCGGAGCGACGTGGGTGATCGTCGCGGGCGGGCCGCGCGACTGGGCCGACGACGCGTGTGCCGCGGGTGATGACGCCCTCGCCTTCCTGACCCGCACGAGGGAGCACCTGACATGATCCACCCCATTCGAATGCTCGCTTCGCTCCGCTTCGAACAGGGACCCCGAAAATGAGTGTCCCGGAGAGCTTCGCCGGGCTCGACCTGGCCGGTGGCGAGGTCGCCACGCCGCCCGTGACCGGCGAGCCGTGGGCGTCCCCCGAGGGGATCGACGTGCTGCCGTCGTACGGCCCGGAGCACCTGGCCGGCCTCGATGCGCTCGACACCTGGCCGGGGCTGAGCCCGTTCCTGCGCGGCCCCTACCCGACCATGTACACGACCCAGCCGTGGACGGTCCGGCAGTACGCCGGCTTCTCGACCGCGGAGGAGTCCAACGCGTTCTACCGGCGCAACCTCGCGGCCGGCCAGAAGGGACTCAGCGTCGCCTTCGACCTGGCGACCCACCGGGGGTACGACTCCGACCACCCGCGGGTGCGCGGCGACGTGGGCATGGCCGGAGTCGCGATCGACTCGATCCTCGACGCCCGCACCCTGTTCGAGGGCATCCCGCTGGACGAGATGTCGGTCTCGATGACGATGAACGGCGCGGTCCTGCCGGTCCTGGCGCTCTACATCGCGGCGGCCGAGGAGCAGGGGGTGAAGCCGGAGCAGCTCCAGGGCACGATCCAGAACGACATCCTCAAGGAGTTCATGGTCCGCAACACCTACATCTACCCCCCGGCGCCGAGCATGCGGATCATCTCCGACATCTTCGCGTTCACCGCCGAGCGGATGCCACGCTTCAACTCGATCTCGATCTCCGGCTACCACATGCAGGAGGCCGGGGCGACCGCCGACCTCGAGCTCGCCTACACGTTGGCCGACGGCGTGGAGTACCTCCGCGCCGGCCTCGACGCGGGTCTCGACATCGACCACTTCGCGCCGCGGCTGTCCTTCTTCTGGGCGATCGGCATGAACTTCTTCATGGAGGTCGCCAAGATGCGTGCGGCCCGGGCGATCTGGGCCCGTCTGGTGCGCCAGTTCGACCCGCAGAACCCCAAGTCGCTCAGCCTGCGCACGCACTGCCAGACCAGCGGCTGGTCGCTCACCGCCCAGGACGTCTTCAACAACGTGGGCCGGACCTGCATCGAGGCGATGGCCGCGACCCAGGGCCACACCCAGTCGCTGCACACGAACGCGTTGGACGAGGCGATCGCGCTGCCGACGGACTTCTCCGCCCGGATCGCCCGCAACACCCAGCTGGTCCTCCAGCAGGAGAGCGGGACGACGCACAGCATCGACCCGTGGGCCGGCTCCTACTACGTCGAGCGGCTCACCCACGACCTCGCCGAGCGGGCGTGGGGCCACATCCGCGAGGCCGAGGAGGCGGGCGGGATGGCGGCCGCCATCGAGCAGGGCATCCCCAAGATGCGCATCGAGGAGGCCGCGGCCCGCACCCAGGCCCGGATCGACTCCGGCCAGCAGCAGGTCATCGGCGTGAACACGTTCCGGCTCGCGGCCGAGGACAAGCTCGACGTCCTCAAGGTCGACAACGACGACGTCTACCGCCAGCAGATGGCCAGGCTCGAGCGGCTCCGCGCCGAGCGGGACGACCGCGAGGTCGAGGATGCGCTCCACGCGCTGACCCGCAGCGCCGAGGACGGCGACGGCAACCTGCTCGAGCTGAGCATCGCCGCCGCCCGGTCCCGGGCCACGGTCGGCGAGATCTCCAGTGCCATGGAGAAGGTGTACGGCCGCCACCAGGCCGTGATCCGTACGATCTCCGGCGTGTACCGCGACGAGTCGGGCAGCGACGGCCCCGTGCAGCAGGTGATCGCCGCCGCCGACGCGTTCGAGGAGCAGGAGGGGCGACGGCCCCGGATCCTGGTCGCCAAGATGGGCCAGGACGGTCACGACCGCGGCCAGAAGGTCGTGGTGAGCGCCTTCGCCGACATGGGCTTCGACGTCGACGTGGGCCCACTGTTCTCCACCCCGGACGAGGTCGCCCAGCAGGCGGTGGACGCCGACGTCCACGTGGTCGGCGTCTCCTCGCTGGCGGCGGGGCACCTGACGCTGCTGCCCCAGCTCCGCTCGGCCCTCGCCGAGCTCGGCCGCGAGGACATCATGGTCGTCATCGGCGGCGTGATCCCGCCCGACGACGTGCCGACCCTGCGCGAGATGGGCGCGGCCGCGGTGTTCCTGCCCGGCACCGTCATCGCCGAGTCCGCACTCGGGCTCCTCGAGCAGCTGTCGGAGCAGCTGGGCCACGAGTGATGGACGTCGACGCGCTCGCGACCGGGATCGCGCAGCAGCAGCGGGCCGCGGTCTCCCGGGGGATCACCCTCGTCGAGTCGTCGCGGCCCGCCCACCGCGAGGCGGCCCGGGAGCTGCTCGCGCGGCTCGAACCGGGCGAGGCGGTCCGGGTGGGCATCTCCGGCGTCCCGGGCGTCGGGAAGTCGACCTTCATCGAGCAGCTCGGCACGCGGCTGACCGCCGCGGGCCACCGCGTGGGCGTGCTCGCCGTCGATCCCTCCAGCCTCCGGACCGGCGGCTCCGTGCTCGGCGACAAGACCCGGATGGGCCGGCTGGCCAACGACCCCGACGCGTTCATCCGCCCCTCGCCCGCGGCCGGCACGCTGGGCGGCGTCGCCCGCGCGACCACGCAGGCGATGACGGTCCTCGAGGCTGCGGCGTACGACGTGGTGCTGGTGGAGACCGTGGGGGTCGGCCAGTCCGAGGTCACCGTGGCCGGCATGGTCGACACGTTCCTGTTCCTCACCCTCGCCCGGACCGGCGACCAGCTCCAGGGCATGAAGAAGGGAATCCTCGAGATCGCCGACGTGATCGCGGTCAACAAGGCAGACGGCGACCGCACCGGGGAGGCCCGGACGGCCGCCCGCGACCTGGCGGCCGCGCTGCGGCTGGTCCGCGGCCACGACGAGTGGGCACCGCCGGTCATCACCTGCTCGGGCCTGACCGGCGACGGCGTCGACGACGTGTGGGCCCGGGTGCTGGCCCACCGGGAGCACCTGGGCGAGGTCGGTCTCGCTGCCAAGCGGGCCGAGCAGCAGCTGGAGCTCACCTGGACCCTGGTGCGCGACGAGCTCGCCGACCGGCTGCGTCGCTCGCCGGGCGTCGCGGCCGTCCGCGAGGAGGTACGACGCCGGGTGCTGGCCGGAGAGCTGACCGCGCCGGTGGCGGCCGACGAGGTGCTGGCGGCGTACGACCGACCGTCCGAATCACCGAATCCGGGTAAATCTGCGACGTGATCCACGTCACACCCGGCCAGGTCTGACCAGACTGGCCGGGTTGCGGGGGCCGTTCGCCGCGGTCCCGCACGAACGGGACTCCGGTCCCTGCCGTCCGGGACGCACCCAGGGGAGTCTCCGTGAACCGCCGACGCGATCGGCGCCATCACCACGGAGGGAAACCCACATGCGAGGACGCACCACCACGCTCACGGTGGCCGCCGCAGCCTTCACGCTGCTCGGCACCACCGTTGCCCCCGCCCAGGCCGGAGGGGTGGGGCCGACGACCGTCGTCGACGGCCTCATCGCGCCCCTGAGCGTCGCGGTCGCCGGAGACGGCACCGTCTACGTCTCCCAGAACTTCGCCGGCATCCTGACCAAGGTCGCCCCCGGTGGAGCGGAGACCGACATCTACACCGACCCGGCCCACAGCGAGGTCGGCGCGGTCTCCGCGGACGGTGACGACGTCACCTTCGCCACCACCGGCGGCAGCCGCAAGCACCCCACCGCCGATCTGTGGCGGATCTCGGGGACCGACGACCCCGTCAAGCTGGCCAACCTGTTCCGCTACGAGAAGCGGCACAACCCCGACGCCGACAACCACTACGGCATCGGCAAGATCGGGCCGTCGTGCGCGAAGAAGCTGCCCCGCGGTGCCGCGCCGTACTCCGGCATCGTCGAGTCGCACCCCTACGCCACGGCACTCGACGGTGGCATCACCTACGTGGCCGACGCGGCCGGCAACTCGATCCTCAAGGTCAACGCGGCCGGCCGGGTCAGCACCGTCGCGGCGCTCCCGGCCACCAAGGTCAAGATCACGCGCAAGATCAAGCGGAAGCTCGGCCTGCCGGCGTGCGTCGTCGGCAAGGTGGTGCGTCTCGAGCCTGTCCCGACCGACGTCGAGATGGGTCCCGACGGCAACCTCTACGTCACCTCGCTGCCCGGCGGACCGGAGGACCCGTCCCTGGGTGCCAACGGGAGGATCTACAAGGTCCAGCCGTCCTCGGGTGCCGTCCAGAAGGAGACGGGCGGGCTGGTCAGCCCGGTCGGCCTGGCGATCTCGCCCACAGGTGACGCCTACATCTCGATGCTGTTCGCCAGCACGATCCTGAAGGTGCCCTTCGGAGGCAGCCCGGAGCCGTTCGCCTCGGTCCACCTCCCGGGCGACGTCGAGATCGAGGACGGAGTCCTCTACGCAACCGAGACCGACCTCGACAACGACGGCAGCACGCCGGACGGCAAGGTCCTGAGCTGGGACGTCTCTCCCTAGGTTGACGTGGCCGCCCGCTGTCAGCAGACGGAATGATTGGGGTCGGCGTCGCCCGGTGGACTAACCTCCAAGGGCGATGCCGACCCCTCTCACCGACACCTCCAGCACCATCGACGCGATCGTCGAGAAGTACACCGACGACCTGGTGGAGCTGCGCCGTGACCTGCACGCCCACCCCGAGCTGTCGTGGGCCGAGACACCGCACCACCGACCTCGTGGCCGAGCGCCTGGAGGCAGCCGGGGTCACGGTCAACCGGCTCCGCGACACCGGCCTGCTGGCCGAGATCGGCGACTCCGGCCCGCTCGTGGGCCTGCGCGCGGACCTCGACGCCCTCCCGGTCGACGACACCACGGGCCTCGCCGTGGACCAGCACCACGCCCGGGGTGGCCCACGCCTGTGGTCATGACGTCCACACCGCCGGCCTGGTCGGAGCGGGTCTGGCGCTGGCCGAGGCCCACCACCGGGGCCAGCTCCCCGGCCGGGTGCGACTGGTCTTCCAGCCCGCCGAGGAGGTCATGCCCGGTGGTGCCCTCAAGCTGATCGACCAGGGCGCGCTCGACGGCGTCGACCGGATCTTCATGCTCCACTGCGACCCCAGCCTCGACGTCGGCCTGGTCGGCCTGCGCGACGGCGCCCTCACGGGTGCCGCGGACGCGCTGTCGGTGCGGCTGACCGGTCGCGGCGGGCACACCTCACGGCCGCACCTCACCGAGGACCTCACCTTCGCGCTCGGCAAGCTGGTCGTGGAGCTGCCCGCGATCCTGTCCCGCCGGCTCGACCCGCGTGCGGGTGCCAGCGTGGTCTGGGGCGTGGTGCGCGCCGGCTCCGCCCACAACGTCATCCCCGGTGGCGGCTACGCCGCCGGCACGATCCGGATGCTCGACGCCGTGGCGTGGGCCGACGCCGAGTCGCTGGTGCGGGTCCTGATCGACGAGATCGTCGCGCCGTACGGCGTGACCGCGGAGGTCGACTACAAGCGGGGCGTGCCTCCCGTCGTCAACGACCAGGGCTCGACCCGCCTGCTCGGCGCCGCCGTACGACACGTGCTGGGCGACGCGGGTCACGTGCCCACGACCCAGAGCCTGGGCGGGGAGGACTTCGGCTGGTTCGTCGAGCGCATCCCCGGCGCGATGGGACGCCTCGGCACCCGGACCCCCGGCGGACCGACCTACGACCTGCACCAGGGCAACCTCACCGTCGACGAGCGGGCGACCCCCATCGCGGCGCGGGTCCTGGCCCAGGCCGCGGTCACCACACTGATGTCCGGCTTGGTCACCACTCTGTAACAACCCCGCCAATATCACCGGGGCACCCTTGCGGACCCCGGCCTCGACACTAGGGTGTGCGTGTTTCCCGCGCCTGTTCAGCGGCGTGGACTTATGCGAGGAGGGCATCTTGCGTCGTCTGACCAAGATCGGAGCGGTCTCGGCAGTGCTGGTTCTGGCACTTGCCGGCTGCGCCAAGGAGGAGGGCGGGACCGCCGGCGAAGCGCCGGAGGACCTGTGTGGCGGGGGCGGAGACGGCCCCAAGGTCGGTCTGGCCTATGACGTCGGTGGCCGGGGTGACCAGTCGTTCAACGACGCGGCCGCAGCCGGCATGCAGGAGGCCGTCGACGAGCTCGACGCCACCTGCACCGAGGCGGAGGCCCAGGACGGCGAGGCCGAGTCGGCTCGCGAGGACCGCCTGCGCACCCTCGCCGACGAGGGCCACAACCCCATCGTCGGTGTCGGCTTCGCCTACAGCGACGCCGCCAACGCGGTCGCCCCGGACTACCCGGAGGTGAACTTCGCGGTCATCGACGGTTTCGACCCCGATGACGAGCCCAACGACAACGTCGCCTACCTCGGCTTCGCCGAGAACGAGGGCTCGTTCCTCGTCGGCGTCGCGGCGGCCCTCACCACCGAGGCCGACCACGTCGGCTTCGTCGGTGGCGTGAACACCCCGCTCATCCAGAAGTTCGAGGCCGGCTACGTCGCCGGTGTCGCCGCGGTCGACAAGAACATCCAGGTCGACGTCCAGTACATCGAGGAGAGCGAGCTCTCCGGGTTCAACGACCCCGCGGGCGGCAAGGCTGCCGCCACGGCGATGTACGACGACGGCGCGGACGTCGTCTACCACGCCTCGGGCGGCTCGGGTGCCGGCGTCTTCGACGCCGCGGTCGAGGCCGGCGACGGCATGTGGGCGATCGGTGTCGACTCCGACCAGTACCTCACTGCCTCGGACGACGCGCAGCCGCACATCCTCACGTCCATGCTGAAGCGCGTCGACACGGCGACCCTCAACATGGTCCAGTCGGTCTCTGACGGCGAGCCGCTCGTCAGCTACCAGACCTACGACCTGGCCGCCGACGGCGTCGGCTACGCCACGTCGGGTGACTTCCTCGACGAGGACACCATCGGTCAGATCGACGACTTCGCCGAGCAGATCAAGGGCGGCGAGATCGAGGTTCCCGACACCCCCTGATCACTCAGGGTGCGACCACTCGGACCCGGGGACACGCGGTAGCGTGACCCCGGGTCCGTGCCGTCGGGGGTCCTCCCCGCGACCGGCCCCACTCATGTTCCACCGTTCGAGGGAGGACGATGAACGCCAGCCCCACGGACGCCGTGCAGGTCCGCGGCATCGGGAAGCGGTTCCCCGGTGTCATCGCCAACCACGACGTCGACATCACCATCCGCACGGGCACCGTCCACGCGTTGATCGGCGAGAACGGCGCCGGCAAGTCGACGCTGATGAAGATCCTCTACGGCGTCCAGAAGCCCGACGACGGCACGCTGGTGGTCGACGGCGAGGAGGTCTCCTTCTCCTCACCGACCGACGCCATCGCCGCCGGCATCGGCATGGTCTTCCAGCACTTCATGCTGGCCGACAACTTCACCGTCCTGGAGAACGTCGTCCTCGGCGCCGAGAAGATGCACGGCATCGGCGACGCCGCCCGGACCAAGATCCAGGAGATCTCCGAGGCCTACGGCTTCGGCCTCGACCCCGACGAGCTGGTCGAGGACCTCGGTGTCGGCGAGCGGCAGCGGGTCGAGATCCTCAAGGTCCTCTACCGCGGCGCCAAGATCATCATCCTCGACGAGCCCACCGCGGTGCTGGTGCCCCAGGAGGTCGACGCGCTGTTCGGCAACCTGCGCGAGCTCAAGGCCGAGGGCCACACGATCCTCTTCATCTCCCACAAGCTCGACGAGGTCCTCGCGATCGCCGACGACATCACGGTCATGCGGCGCGGGACCACCGTCGGCGAGGCCCGACCGGGCGACACCACCAAGCGCCAGCTGGCCGAGCTGATGGTCGGCTCGGAGCTGCCGAGCCCCCAGACCGCCGTCTCGACGGTGACCGACGACGTGCTGCTCGAGGTCTCCGACCTGACCCTCACCGACTCCTTCGGCCGCGACCTGCTCTCCGACATCGACCTGACCATCCACCGGGGCGAGGTGCTCGGCATCGCCGGCGTCGAGGGCAACGGCCAGGCCGAGCTGGTCGAGACCATCATGGGCATGCGCAAGCCGACCGCCGGCACCATCTCGATCGAGGGGCAGGACATCACCGACTGGGACACCCGCGAGCGGCGCGAAGCCGGCATCGGCTACATCCCCGAGGACCGGCACCGCCACGGCCTGCTGCTCGACGCCCCGCTCTGGGAGAACCGGATCCTGGGCTCGCAGAACCGCCGCCCCGCCTCCAACGGCTTCCTCATCGACCGCGCGGCGTCCCGCGAGGACACCCAGCGGATCGTCGAGGAGTACGACGTCCGCACGCCCGGCATCGACACCAACTCCCGCGCCCTCTCGGGCGGCAACCAGCAGAAGCTGATCGTCGGTCGCGAGATGAGCAACGAGCCCGTGCTCGTGCTGGCCGCCCACCCGACCCGCGGCGTCGACGTCGGCGCCCAGGCCGCGATCTGGGAGCACATCAAGCGGGCCCGCGAGAAGGGCCTGGCGGTGCTGCTGATCTCCGCCGACCTCGACGAGCTGATCGGCCTGTCCGACCGGATCGAGGTCATCCTCCGCGGCCGGCTGGTCGGCGAGTTCGACCCGCAGGACGTCACCCCGCAGGACCTGGGCGCCGCCATGACCGGCGGCCAGGACGAGGAGGCCACCGCATGACGATCCTCCGCCGAGTCCTCGGCGCGCTGATCGCGCCGCTGGTGGCCGTGGTGGCCGCGATGGCGATCACCAGCCTGGTGATCATGGCCTCGGGCAGCAGCCCGGGTGACTTCTGGTCCGTCATGCTCGAGCCGCCGGCCAACCGGGCGATGGTCAACATCGTCAACCAGTCCTCGATGATCTTCCTGTCCGCGCTGGCCGCGGCGATCGGGTTCCGGATGAACCTGTTCAACATCGGGGTCGAGGGGCAGTACCAGGTCGCGTCGTACGCCGCCGCGATCACCGTCGGCGCCGCGCTCGTGCCCGGCCTGCTCAACGTCGTGCTCGGGCTGCTGGTCGCGATGGTCGTCGGCGCCGCCTGGGCGGGCATCGCCGGTGTCCTCAAGGTGACCCGGGGCGTCAGCGAGGTGATCTCGACGATCATGCTCAACGCGATCGCGGTGACCCTGGTCGGCTACCTCCTCAACACCTACGGCCTGCGCTCGGGCAACTCCCGGCGCACGACCGAGATCCCCGAGAGCAGCCAGCTCGCCGGGTTCGTGCCGTTCCTCGACCGGGACGGAGCGGTCTGGACGCTGTGCGTGGTCGCCGTCGTCGCCGGCATCGCGTTCTCCTTCCTGCTCAACCGCACCAGCTTCGGCTTCGACCTGCGAGCCACGGGCATGTCGGAGTCGGCCGCGGTCGCTTCCGGCGTCAAGGTCAACCGGATGGTCATCATCTCGATGATGATGTCGGGCGCGATCGCCGGACTGATCTGGATGCCGGCCTTCTTCGGCTCCGCCCACACCTACGGCTCGACCTTCCAGTTCCGGCTCGGCTTCACCGGCATCGCCGTCGCCCTGCTGGGCCGCAACCGGCCGCTCGGCATCGTCTTCGGCGCGCTGCTGTTCGCCTTCCTCAACGAGCAGTCCAACCGGCTCACCCTCAACACCGACATCTCCTCCGAACGTCGTCCAGATCACCCAGGGCGTGATCGTGCTGGCCGTGGTCGTGGCCTACGAGGTCGTCCGTCGCCGGCAGCTCGCTGCGGAGCAGCAGGCGGTCACGAGGCAGCTCGACGTCGGCAAGGCCGGCGGTCCCTCCGACGACAAGGCGGTCACGGCATGAGCACCCTGCTGAGCGAGCCGACCGCGGAGGCGGCGAGCCGTACCGGCCGCAACCTCTGGGCCTGGGTGCTG
Organism: uncultured Actinomycetota bacterium; assembly: GCA_963826015.1. Classification (GTDB taxonomy): domain Bacteria; phylum Actinomycetota; class Actinomycetes; order Propionibacteriales; family Nocardioidaceae; genus Nocardioides. The sequence goes on from CAWGVI010000009.1 coordinate 31,848, forward strand.
GTCGCCCTCGGTGTCCTGGTGGTGGTCTCCGCCGTCCGCGTGATCACCGGCGAGCACGAGATCGACACCCCGGGCAGCCTGCGGGCTGCCCTCATCGCCACCTGCCCGATCCTGATGGCCGCCCTCGGCGGTCTCTGGGCCGAGCGGGCCGGCGTCGTCAACATCGGCCTCGAGGGCCAGATGATCCTCGGCACGTGGGGTGCGGCGTACTTCACCTACTACTACGGCCCCTGGGTCGGCATCCTCGGAGCCGCGCTGCTCGGCGCGATCGGCGGTGCGCTGCACGCGCTGGCGACGGTGACCTTCGGCGTGGACCACATCGTCTCCGGTGTCGCCATCAACATCATCGGCCTCGGCGCCGCGAAGTTCCTGGCGGAGGCCTACTTCGCCAACCTCGACGGTGGCGGCGTGAAGCAGCTGACGGGTCTCGACCAACCACCGAGCTTCACGGTGCCGGGACTCTCGGACGGCTCCCTGGCGCTCGCGGACAAGCACTGGTTCGTGGTCTCCGACGTCGCCTCCCTCGTGGCGGCGGCGACGACTCAGCGTCAACGTGATGACGATGCTGGTCTTCGTGCTCGTCGGGGGCAGCGCCTGGGTGCTCTGGAAGACCTCGTTCGGCCTCCGGCTGCGCTCCTGCGGTGAGAACCCGCAGGCCGCGGAGAGCCTCGGCGTCAACGTGATCCTCCACAAGTGGGTCGCGGTCGTCATCTCCGGCGCCATGGCCGGCATCGGCGGCGGGTTCCTCGCGCTGGTCGCCTCCAGCGGCTTCGTGACCGGCCAGACCAACGGCCGCGGCTACATCGGCCTGGCCGCGATGATCTTCGGCAACTGGCGACCCGGCGGCATCCTCACCGGGTCGCTGATGTTCGGCTACACCGACAGCCTCCGGCTGCGGTCGACCAGCGCGGTGCACGCGCTGCTGCTGCTGGTCGCGATCGGCCTGATCGCGCTGGCCGTGTGGCGGCTGCTGAAGAGCCGTCGTGCCGGGACGTCGCCCACCCAGGGCATCGTCTTCGCGGTCGCCGGCGTGCTGTTCCTGCTGTGGTTCCTGCTCACCGACGAGGTGCCGCGGGAGTTCACCGGCATGACGCCCTACCTCGCCACGATGCTGGTGCTCGCCTTCGCCGCCCAACGACTACGCATGCCCAAGGCGGACGGACAGATCTACCGCAAGGGGTCGGCCGGGTGACTCTTCCGGCGGACTTCGCCGAGGCGGACTGGGAGACGCTGCGTGAGGCCGCGGTCGAGGTCATGGGCCGCGCCTACGCGCCGTACTCCCACTACCCGGTCGGTGCGGCCGCCCGGGTCGAGGACGGCCGGGTCGTGGTCGGCTGCAACGTCGAGAACGCGGCGTACGGCGTCGCCCTCTGCGCCGAGTGCGGCATGGTGTCCTCGCTGCACGCCTCGGGCGGAGGTCGGCTGACCCACGCGATCTGCGTCGACGGCCAGGGCGCGGTGATCATGCCGTGCGGTCGCTGCCGCCAGCTGTTGTTCGAGAACGGTGGTCCCACCCTGCTGCTGATGACGGTGTCGGGGATCCGGCGGATGGACGAGGTGCTCCCCGATGCCTTCGGTCCCGACAACCTCGCTTGACCTGACCGCGGCGGAGGTCGTCGCCGACCCCTACCCGTTCTTCGCCCGGGAGCGGGAGCAGCACGCGGTCGCGTGGCACGAGCCGTCGCAGTCGTTCCTCACCTTCACCCACGCCACCGTGTCGACGGTCCAGCGCACCCGCACCCTGGGTCGGCTCTGGACCGACAAGCAGCCGCTGGAGGCGATGGAGCCCTTCAACCTGCTCCACCGCAACCAGATGATGGAGAACGAGCCGCCCGACCACACCCGGCTGCGGCGGCCGGTCGCCAAGGCCTTCGCGCGCGGTCACGTCGAGCGGTTGCGTCCGCGGGTCCGCGACCTGGCGGCCGGGTTGCTCGACGAGGTCGACCCCGAGGGCTTCGACGTCGTCGAGGCGTACGCCGAGCCGCTGCCGGTGCTGGTCATCGCGGAGCTGCTCGGCGTGCCCGCGTCGTACGCGCCGGACCTGCGGGACTGGTCGCAGGCGATCGTCCGGATGTACGAGCCGTCCCCGCCGCCGGCCGTGGTCGAGACGGCGGTCCGGGCCGCCACCGACTTCGCCGGGCTGGTGCGCGAGCTGATCGGCGAGCGCCGGTCCCGGCCCCGGGACGACCTGATCAGCGACCTCGCGGCCACCGACCTCACCGAGGACGAGCAGGTCGCGGCCGTCGTGCTGCTGCTGAACGCCGGCCACGAGGCGTCGGTCAACGTGTTCGGCAACGGCCTGGTGGCGATGCTCCGGCGCGGACTGGTCCCGGGCGCCGACGTGGCGCTCACGGTGGAGGAGATGCTGCGCTTCGACTCCGCCCTCCAGCTCTTCGACCGCACCGCGACCGAGCCGGTGCAGGTCGGCGACGTCCTGCTCGAGCCCGGCCAGCGGGTCGCGGCCCTGCTCGGCGCGGCCAACCGCGACCCGGCCGTCTTCGAGCGGCCCGACGAGTTCGACGTCGCCCGTGAGCAGAACCCGCACCTCGCGTTCGGGGTCGGCGTCCACTTCTGCCTCGGCGCGCCGCTGGCGCGGATGGAGCTGGTGGAGTCGGTCTCGGCACTGTTCGACCGGTTCCCGGCGCTGGCGCTCGCGGGCGAGCCGGAGAGCCGGGGGACGTTCGTGCTGCGCGGGTTCCGTAGGGTGCCGGTGCACAGCAGTCGGTCGGGACAGAGGAGCTAGCCACATGCACGACGCGGTCGAGGTCATCATCGCCAAGCGGGACGGCGGGGAGCTGTCCGACAGCCAGATCGACTGGGTGATCGACGCCTACACCCGGGGTGAGGTGGCCGACGAGCAGATGTCCTCGCTCGCGATGGCGATCCTGCTCAACGGCATGGACCGACGCGAGATCAGCCGCTGGACGAACGCGATGATCGCCTCGGGGGAGCGGATGGACTTCGCCGGCCTCTCGCGACCGACCGCCGACAAGCACTCCACCGGCGGTGTCGGCGACAAGATCACCCTCCCGCTCGCCCCGCTGGTCGCGGCGTGCGGCGTCGCGGTGCCGCAGCTGTCCGGCCGCGGGCTCGGCCACACCGGCGGCACGCTCGACAAGCTGGAGTCGATCCCGGGCTGGCGCGCAGCGCTGTCCAACGACGAGATGGTCGCCCAGCTCGAGTCGGTCGGCGCGGTGATCTGCGCGGCCGGTGACGGCCTGGCACCCGCGGACAAGAAGCTCTACGCGCTCCGCGACGTCACCGGCACCGTCGAGGCGATCCCGCTCATCGCGTCCTCGATCATGTCCAAGAAGATCGCCGAGGGCACCGGTGCTCTGGTGCTCGACGTGAAGGTCGGCTCCGGCGCCTTCATGAAGGACCTGGAGAAGGCGCAGGAGCTGGCGGAGACGATGGTGGCGCTCGGCACCGACGCCGGCGTCCACACCGTCGCGCTGCTCACCGACATGAGCACGCCGCTCGGCCTCACCGCCGGCAACGCGGTCGAGGTCGCCGAGTCCGTCGAGGTGCTCGCCGGCGGCGGCCCGGCCGACGTGGTGGAGCTGACCGTGGCGCTGGCCCGGGAGATGCTCGCCGGTGCCGGCCGCGACGACGTCGACCCGGCGGAGGTGCTGGCCTCCGGCCGGGCGATGGATGCCTGGAAGGACATGATCCGCGCCCAGGACGGCGACCCCGACGCCCCGCTGCCGACCGCGACGCACACCCACGACGTGGTCGCACCGGCCTCCGGCACGCTCACCCGGCTCGACGCGATGGCGGTCGGCATGGCCGCCTGGCGGCTCGGGGCCGGTCGGGCCCGCAAGGAGGACCCGGTGCAGGCCGGTGCCGGCGTCGTGTGGCACGCGCGCCCCGGCGACGCGGTCACCGAGGGACAGCCGCTGCTGACCCTCCACACCGATGACGAGCGGCGCTTCGAGCGGGCGCTCGCCTCGCTCGAGGGCGGCTGGGAGATCGGCGACGCCGCGTCGTACGAGCCGACGGAGCTGGTGCTCGGCCGGGTCGCTCCCTGACATGACCGGCGACGTCTCGGCGCTCGACGCGGCGCGGGTGCGGGCCGGTGCCGCGCGCTGGGTCTACGTCCCCGTGGACGCGATCGACGTCGAGACCGACGACTACCGGCTGACCCACTACACCGACTACACGAGCGTGCAGTGGTCGCGCACCGCACGACCGCTCGGCGAGGTGCTGGCCGAGGCGCTCGACCTCGCCCGGGCCCAGGGCCGGCCGATCCTTCGGTGGTGGGTCGACCAGCGCACGTCGCCGGTCGACACCGAGGCCCAGCTGGCCGGGCTCGGGATGAGGCTGGTCGAGCGGCTCGAGGTGCTCGCGCTGGCCGTCGACGCCGAGGTGCCGGTGCCCGAGGACGTGACCGTGGTGCCGGTGACCGACCGGGCGGGGGTCGAGCTGGCCGCCCGGATCCAGGCCGAGGTCTTCGACCTGTCACCGATGAGCCGCGCGCAGGTCGACGACCTGACTCGGTCGGTGACGCTGCCCGAGGCCGAGCGGCTGATCCGCTGCTACGTCGCGTACGTCGACGGGGAGCCGGCCGCGGCCGCGGGGAGCACGGTCGACGGGGACGCGCTGCGGTTCTGGGACGGGTCGGTGCAGCCGGCGTACCGGGGCCGTGGTGCCTATCGCGCCCTGGTCGCCGCGCGGCTGCGGGATGCCCGCACCACCACCGCCGACTTCGCTCTCGTCAAGGCCGTCGACGACACCTCCGCCCCGATCCTCAAGCGGCTCGGCTTCCAGCCCTACGGCGAACAGCGCTGCTGGTCCATCCCCGTCCGCCGTTGAGTTGCCAGTCCGGCGGGTTGAGTTGCCACTCGGCCGCCGGCCGAGTGGCAACTCAACCCGCCGGACTGGCAACTCAACCTCAGGGGAGGAGGAGGACGACGGTCTCGGCGACGCAGGCGGGCTTGGGCAGCACCTGACCATCGCGGCCCTCGATCTCGATCACGTGGCCGAGCACGAGCTGCTTGCCGGAGGGGAGGTCGGTGACCTCCTTGACCGACACCGTGTCGCGGACCCGCGAACCGACCAGTACCGGGGTGGGGAAGCGGACCTTGTTGACGCCGTAGTTGAGCTTGGCGCCGGGGGTGTCGAGCGCGAAGACCTGTGCGCCGAGGTACGGGATCAGCGAGAGCGTGAGGTAGCCGTGGGCGATGGTGCCGCCGAACGGTCCGGACGCCGAGCGCTCCACGTCGACGTGGATCCACTGGTGGTCGCCGGTCGCGTCGGCGAACTGGTCGACCCGGTCCTGCTCGATGGTGAGCCACTCGCTGGTGCCGAGGTCCTCGCCGATCGCGTCCGTGAGCTCGTCGAAGCTGGTGAAGGTCCGCATGAACGCCAGCCTAGGAGGTCGGGTCGTGGCTCAGCCGCCGGGCCGGACCTGCCGGAAGGCCTCGGCGAGGTCCTGGGCGGGACCGGCCTTGCTCTCGAGCGTGACTCGGCCCCGTTGGCAGAGACCGTGATCACGCCCGCGGCGCCCATCGCACCACGCCGGAGCTGCGGTCGATCATCCCGGCCGCGCCGCCCGTCTGGGCGGTCTGGCTCCCGCGCGGCGAGGCGACGATCGCGGCCAGGACCTGTTCGCCTCCGAGGTGGGGCGCCGGGCCCTCACGGATGGCTGACTCGTGGTTGGACAGGGGGCCTCCGGTCATCGAACCGGACCCGAGTGGCGGTCGGACGCGCCACCGGCGACGTGTTCATGGAGGCAGGGCGTGGCGGGCGGGGGAAGGCTGGGAGGATGGTCGGATGACGAGCCGTCCGACCCGTGACCAGGTACGCCGCGCGCCCAAGGTGCTGCTCCACGACCACCTCGACGGCGGGCTGCGACCGGCGACCGTGCTGGAGCTCGCGGCGCAGTGCGGGCACGCGCTGCCGGACGGCATCGGGGACGCCGACGAGCTCGGGCGCTGGTTCGCCGACTCGGCGGACTCCGGGTCGTTGGTGCGCTACCTCGAGACCTTCGACCACACCGTCGGCGTGATGCAGACCGCCGAGGCGCTGACCCGGGTCGCTCGCGAGTGCGTCGAGGACCTCGCCGACGACGGCGTCGTGTACGCCGAGGTCCGCTACGCCCCCGAGCAGCACGTCGAGTCCGGCCTCTCCCTCGACGACGTGGTCGCCGCGGTGCAGGCCGGCTTCGACGCGGGCTCCGAGGGGCGCCCGATCGTGGTCCGGCAGCTGCTGACCGCCATGCGCCACCAGGCCCGCTCCCAGGAGATCGCCGAGCTGGCGGTGTCGTGGCGCGACCGGGGCGTCGCCGGCTTCGACATCGCCGGCGCCGAGGCCGGGCACCCGCCGACCCGCCACCTCGACGCGTTCGAGTACCTCCAGCGCGAGAACGCGCACTTCACGATCCACGCCGGCGAGGCGTTCGGGCTGCCGTCGATCTGGCAGGCCATCCAGTGGTGCGGCGCCGACCGGCTGGGCCACGGCGTCCGGATCATCGACGACATCACGGTGGACGACGACGGCGAGGTCCGGCTGGGCCGGCTGGCGGCGTACGTCCGGGACAAGCGGATCCCGCTGGAGATGTGCCCGGCGTCCAACGTGCAGACCGGGGCGGCCGACAGCGTGGCCGACCACCCGATCGGGCTGCTGACCCGGCTGCGGTTCCGGGTCACCGTCAACACCGACAACCGGTTGATGAGCCAGACGTCGATGACGGAGGAGATGTGGTCACTCGTCGAGGCCTTCGACCACGACCTGGACGACCTGCGCTGGTTCACCATCAACGCGATGAAGTCGGCCTTCCTGCCCTTCGACGAGCGGCTCGCGATCATCGACGACGTCGTCAAGCCCGGGTACGCCGCACTCGCGTCCGGCTGAGCTACCGGAGGTACTCGCCGAGACCGCGCTTCTCGATCGCGGTCTCGCACGCGTCCAGGTCGGCGTCGGTCGGCTGGGCATCGCACACCCGGCCGAGCAGGGCGGCGGCCTCCTCGTCCTGGCCGCGCCGCACCATCACCCGCGCGGCGACGATCGCGTCCGGGACCGCCCGTGCCGCGCCGTAGCCGTCGACCAGGGCGATCATCGCGTGCAGGAGACCGGTGACCCCGGTGCGCTCCTCGGTGGGCCGGTAGAGCACGACGTACTGGTCGCGCGCCACCTCCTCGTAGCCGGGCAGCTGCCCGTCCCACACGTCGGCCGGCTGGTCGGAGCAGTCGACGTTGCTCACGCAGGCAGCATCCATGACCAGCAGGTAGGTCGGGCCGTCGTGGACGCTGACGGCCAGTCCGTCGCGGGTCAGCGCCCGCACCGTCACGACCGTGCGGCCCTCCGGGAGGAACCGCTCGTCACCGAAGAAGGCCTGCCGCCACCGGCCGGCCTCGCCGGGCCCGTCGAGGACGACGAGTGCGTCGTCGGGGACGTGAGCGGCCACCATCGCCCCGGCGGCGTCGAGGTCGACCGCGTCGTCGCGCGTGAGCACCTGCCAGGTGGTCGGCAGCTGGGTGACCACGAGTGCGGCGGCGAGCGCCGGCCCGAGCCACCGGAGCGCACGTGGCCGCGCGGCCAGCGCGTGCACCACGGCGGCCAGCGCGATGGCGAGTGGCGGCACCAGGAAGTAGGCGTAGCGGATCCGGTAGTCCCGCAGACCGACCGGCACCAGGAGGAGGAACACGGCGAGGAAGACGAGGGTGCCCAGGACCAGCGGGAGCCAGGACCAGCTGCCGAGGAGCGGACGCCGGGCCGCGGGGAGGGCGAGCGCGAGCACGACGACGAGGAGGGTGAGCGGCCACCACGGCAACCACTGGGCGAGCAGGGGGAGCACCAGGTCGCGCAGCGCGTCGGCGGCGGGGGCCAGCCGGCCGGTCACCGCTGACGGGTCGAGCTCGATCAAGGACGTGCCCTTGGTCGTCGAGTCCTGCGCGAGCAGCCGGAGCAGCATCGCGGTCCCGACGGTGGTGAGTCCGAGCAGCAGGACGCCGGCGAGTGCCCACGGACGTCGCCGGGGCCGGCCGCCGCGGAGGCCGGCCAGCACCAGGAGCAGCGCGGCCGTGCCGAGGAACACCGACGGCTCGGGCACCCGGGAGAGCGGCAGCAGCAGCGCGGCCACGAAGGCGAGCAGCAGCCAGCGCCGCCGGCCGGTGTCCAGCCACAGGGCGCCGACCACCGCGGCGAGCAGCATCAGGGCCATCGGCACGGCGTAGGGGCGCGTGTAGGCGGAGTAGCGCACGAAGAGTGGGGCGGTGGCCAGGAACAGCAGCCCCCAGGTGCCGGCCCAGCGCCACCCGTAGCGGCGCATCAGCACCGCCGTCAGGGCGAGCGTCGCGACGCCGGCCGCCACCGGCACCAGCCGCTGCTGGAGCTGCCCCTCGCCGAGGAGTCGCTGCACGAGGACGCCGAGGAAGGGGTCGAGCGGCGGCTGCCGGGTGCCCGTGACGGCCGTCCCGAGGTCGGCATCGCCGTACGGCGCGAGCTGCACGTACTCGTTCTGGTTGAACGGCTGCTGGAGCACCGTGAGGACGATCAGCACGGCGCCGAGCAGCACGATCGCCAGGTCGGCGGCCGTCCGCAGCCGTTCGGTCGTGGGAGACACGAGTCAGCGGGTCACGCGAGTCAGGATCAGGTGGGCCTCGGCGTGGGCCTGGTCGGGGCTCACGCGGCGGCAGCCGCGGTCGACGGCGCGGGCGACGACCCGGCGCTGGTCACGCAGCAGTGCCCAGCCGCGGCGGACCAGCATCAGCGGCGGCTTGCGGTGCTCGCGCAGGTCGCGGGTGAGGCGCCGCCAGAAGGTCACCAGTGGGTGCTGGGTGACGCAGAAGGCCGCGGCCAGCAGCCCCTCGTCCCGGGCGGCGGGGACGATGTCGTCGGCGAAGATCCCCTCGGCCACGAAGAGCGGGCTGCCGCCCAGGTCGAGCTCCTGCTCACCGCAACGGCCGCTGCGGGCGATCTCGTAGACCGGCACCCGGGCGTGGCCCTGCGTGCACAGCTGCCGTAGCGCCGCGAGCGCGTCCTCGGGGAGCCACGAGTCGGGGTGGTCCCAGTCGGTCAGCCCGGCGTTCGCACCGGTGCCGATCACCGGAAGCGTGGGATCGGCACCGTCCTTGTAGAAGTCGTCGAGCCGCAGCACCGGGAGGCCGAGCCGTTCGGCGAGGCGCGACTTGCCGGCCCCGGAGGGCCCGGCGAGGACGATCACGCGTGAGGGCACCGGGTCATTGTGCCGTAGGGCTCGAAGGCGCCGAGCTCGCCCACGTCGTACCCGTCGGGCGTAGGACCGGATGTTGCCGACGTCGCGGGCGTGCTGGGGGAGCAGCCGGGGTGGCTGACGCCGCAGCCACGCCCCCCGCGCCCGCAGCGCCGCCCGCGCCAGCCGTCGCTCGGCTGCGGTGGGGTGGGGGTAGCCGAGGGCGTCGAGCAACGGTTCGTCCATGTACGCGCGGCTGAACCGGACCACCGCGGGAGCCGGTGCACGGTCGTTCGGCGGGAAGGTGGCCATCAGGGCCAGCGTCGCGTCGGCGACCGCTCGGGAGCGCGGGTCGAAGGCGAAGTGCTCGGCCTCGTAGTCGTCCATGTGGGCGGTGAGGTCCTGCCAGGTCTCCGGAACGTCGCGGATCCCCATGTGGCGGGCGAGATCGCGGTAGTAGTGGGCCGAGGCGACCTTCTCGCGCTCGCACATCGGCCGCCAGCCGTGCTCGTCGAGCCACCGGATCGGGACCGCCGACGAAGGTGCTGAGGACGTAGCGCAGGTCGTCGTTGCTGATCTCGTACATCGCGTGCATCTGGTTCATCCGGCGCAGCGCCCGTCTGACCCTCGCTCGACTCGAGCCCGTGCTCGCCGATGTGGTCGAGGATCAGCGCGGTGTCGTCGTAGCGCTTCTGGGTGCGACTCGGTGAACTCGCCGGTGTCGTGCAGCAGCCGCCGATGCTCGGGACGGCGTAGGTGCGGAACAGGGCGAAGGAGAGTGCCTGACCCATGTCCCACGGAACTCGTGACGTGCAGTGATGCCGTAGATCTGCGCGTGGTCGACCACAGGGTCGAGCTGCTCGATCCGGCGGAGCCAGTGGTCGCGGGGGATCCGGGTCCGGCTGGAGGTCATCGTGACAGTATCGCTGTCACGGTCGGGGGCGGCAAGGATCGAGGCTTCCGCCCGGCCCGGGTTCGGGTTAGGTTGCACGCGGCGACCCGGGGAACCGCCTGGTCGTCCGCGACTCGTCGCGCACCGCTCCCGGAGGACCACCTCATGACCCTGCGCCGTACCGCTGCCGCCCTGTCGGTAGCCGCCCTGTCCACCACCGGTCTCGTGGCCGCGGCCGCACCGACCACCCTCCTGGCGCAGGCGGGGGCCTCGCCGGGGGTCGTCGCCTGCGAGGACGGCGCCCACGCGTCGTCCGGCCGCCCGGGTCAAGAAGGGCGCCAAGAAGGCCGAGGAGCCCGCGCTCTACGCCGCGAAGGACGCCAAGAAGTACGGTGTCATCAAGGACGTCCCCTACCTCGGCGACGGTGCGGTGACCATCGACACCGTCTTCCACGTGATCACCGAGGAGGACCTGAGCGATGCCGAGCAGGACGAGCTGGAGGGCCGGATCGCGGATCAGGTGCAGGTGCTCAACGACTCCTACTCCGGCGCCACCGGCGGCGCGGACACCCCGTTCCGCTTCGACCTGGTCGACACCACGTGGACGACGAACGCCGCGTGGGCGCACCTGACCCCGGGCAAGGGCGAGGTCGCCCCCAAGAAGGCGCTCCACGAGGGCGACTCCGAGACACTGAACGTCTACACCGCCGACATCGGCGGGGGACTGCTCGGTTGGGCCTACTTCCCGAAGGACTACAACAAGGGCCACGCCTGGCGTGACGGCGTCGTGATCCTCGACGAGTCGATGCCCGGCGGCAGCCTGAACTACCCGCGCGACGAGGGCGACGTGGTCGACTCCTACAGCCAGGGCGACACCCTCACCCACGAGGTCGGCCACTGGCTGATGCTCGAGCACACCTTCGCCGGCGCCTGCTCGGCCTCCGGCGACGGCGTCGCCGACACCCCGCGTGAGGCGGTCCCCCAGTTCGAGTGCGACCAGGCCGACGAGGCCTACGACACCTGCCGGCAGCCGGGCCTCGACCCGATCCACAACTTCATGGACTACGGCTACGACAACTGCATGTACGAGTTCACCGAGGGGCAGTCGGAGCGGATCAGCGACGCCTGGGTGGCCTTCCGTGCGGGCGGCAACGGCTGACGGTCAGTCAGACACCGGTCAGTCAGACACCGGTTGGGACTCCGCGACGCTGGTCACCGGGACACCGGCGACCGTGATCGCGGGGCCCGGCACGGGGTCGTCGAGGCAGGGCGGATCGTCGAGCACGGGCACGTCGGCGACCCAGGCCGGCGGTGGCGCCTCGGGCAGCGGCAGCCGGACGGTGACCTCCGTCCGGCGCCGGAGGCCGGTCAGGCGGGCGACCGCCACCCCGTCGTCGGTCACCAGCCGCGCGGTGGCCTCGGTGTCGCGGCCGCGGCTGCAGGTGATCCAGGTGAGGTCCCAGTCGGCCATGTCCTCGACCACCTCCGCCAGCGGGGCCGGGGTGCTGGTCGAGGCGGACGGTGCCGACCGGCGGGCGTCGTCCGCGGCGTAGTCGCCGCCCAGCACCAGCTCCAGCCGACGGACCCACGGGTCGCCGTTGACCGCCTCGGCCAGCGCCTTCTCGGTGCTGGACAGGTCGTCCTGCTGCCAGGCGGTCACGTCGGGCTCCGGGACGTCGTCGGCGCCGTCCAGGGGTCCGCCGAGGACGAGGTCCTCGGTGTCCTCGATGCCCTGGGGGGACGCATCGCCGCCGTCGGCGGGGCAGGTCAGGTCCGCGGCCTCCGGCGCCGGCCAGGAGCGGTCGAGGTGGTGGGGGACGTAGCCGGTGACCGTGACCTCGACGGTGGTGCGCCCCTCGCGGCGGGCGACCAGGGTGGCGGCCATGCCGTCCTCGAGCCCCTCACCGAGGGCGAGCGCCGCGGTCGGCTCGGCGCCGCAGACCAGGCCGGTCAGCCGCCAGCCGCCGGCTTCGGCGGCCTCGACCTCGCGGTCGAGCGCCTGCTGGGGGGTCCCCGAGGTGTACGTCGTGGTCCGCGACCCGGCCTCGCGGCGGACGTGACCGTCGGGGGAGCCCCACGCGGCCTCGGGGACCGAGGCGCGGGAGGGGGCCAGCCACGGGTCGGACCAGGCCCGCTCGGCCCGGTCGTAGTCGGCCACGGTGGGCAGGCCGCGCGCGTCCTGGGAGCAGCCGCCGAGGAGCAGCGCCGCCGCGAGGACCGCCGGCAGGACCGGCTTCATCGTGGTGTGATCGCGAACCACGGCTCGTCCCACCCGGCCACGCCGAGATCGCCGTCGACGAAGTCGTCGCGGGAGACGGTGACCGTGTCGCCGCTCGACGGTTCGTAGAGGGTGAGCGTGTCGCCGCTGCTCCCGGTCACCAGCACGACGTGGCGCGGGATCGTGCCGTCGCCGATGTAGAGCGGCACGGTGTGGCCGTCCTCGCTGGCCGCCGCGACCTCGTCGAACGCGCCGCCGCGGTTGTCGGGGTCGGTCATCGAGACGTCGTACTCGGTGCCGGGGACCCCGGACCCACCCTCGGCCGACATCTCCGCGGCCACCGCCCACGGCTGGGTGCCGATCGCGGAGGGCCACGGGAACTGGAGGTCCCCGTCGCGGTCGGTGATCCCGTTGGTGCGCTCGTGCATCGCGAGCGCCTCGTCCTTGAACCGGTCCTCCGGTGTCTCGTCGGCCGGGGCCGTCTCGCCGGTCTCGGGGTGGTAGCCGGTGAGGATCCACAGGGCGTACGCCGGGTCGTTGCGCATCCGCGACATCACCAGCGTCGAGGAGCCGCAGGTCGTCTGGTCGGGCTGCTTGAAGGTCCCGTCGTCGGCCCTGGTGGGGTCGAGGTCGCGCAGCTGCCGGGGCGTCAGGTCGCCCAGCCGGTCGACGTAGCGGGTGAGCGCCGCCCCGGTGAGACCGGAGGCGACGCCGGCCATGATCCAGGCGCGCTCCTCGTCGCTGCCAGCGGCGGCCAGCGCGTCGCGCACCGCCTGCTGCTCGGCGGGAGGGAGGTCGTCGTAGGCGTCGTCGTAGCGGTCGAGCGCGCCGCCCTCGAGGGGGCCGTGGTCGTCGTCCCAGCCGTTGACGACCGAGGTGGCGCTGACGCCCGGGGCGGTCGGGAGGTGGTCGGGGAGGTCGATCTCGTCCATCGCCGTGACGATGGCGCGCTCGCAGGCCCGGACGGCGTCGCCGGCGTCCTGGTAGGCGCCGATCGCCTCCTCCACCGCGTGGATGATCCCCTCGACCACGCCCTTGAGCCAGTCGACCAGCTCCCACGGCCAGAGGTCGCCCCAGCTGAGCTCGAGGTTGTCGCGGAGCAGGTCGTCGGCCTGCTGGTGGCGGGTGCGGGCCGCACCCATGGCGCTCGCCAGCGTGGTGAGCGCCTGCTCGACGCCCCGGGCCGCGGGACCGACGGTGTCGGTGCGGGTGGCGAGCCGGGCGGTGGAGCTGCGCATCGCGGTGCCGGTCTCGCCGCTCCACACCTCGTCGGTGACGGCGGTGGGCACCCGCTCGAGGTCGGCGACCGCAGCGTCGGCGTCGCTGCCGATCATCCGCCACGCGGCAGCGGCGTCCCGCACGTCCTCGGGGTCCGGGTCGGGGGGCCGGGTGGCGATCTCGACGGCGCGGGCGACCAGACCGACGATCGTCTGCGCGGCGTCCCAGGGCGGCCAGAAGTCGAGGTCCTGAAGGTCGGCGAGGACCCCGCGCAGGTCGGTCACCCGGTCATCGAGCCAGCTCATGGAACTCTCCCGCGCGTCGACCGTCGGTCGCCTGGAAGTCGGCGATGCACGCCTCGACGTTGGTGCCGTGCTCGGCGATCACGGCGGAGACGACCTCGAGCACGCCCCTCAGGTCGGAGGCGGCGTCGGACAGCGTGTCGGCGAGGTCGGCCATGCCGGAGCCGGCGGCGTCGCCGATCCGGCCACGGGCGTCGACGATCTCGGCGTCGGCATTCGTGGCGTGCTGCCAGCCACGACGGACGGCCGCGGGGTCGAGGTGCATGTCAGCACTATGCCCCCGCGGCGGGGGTCGAAACCCGGGCTCAGACGCCGATCGGGTGCCAGACGGTCTTGGTCTCCAGGAAGGCGGTCATCGCCTCGATGCCCGGGTCGGCCGACCAGTCCGGCTCGGCGGCCGGCGCGCGTCGTACCCGCTTGAGGTTGTCGGCGGCCGCGACCTCCAGGGAGGTGGCGAGGTCGGCGTCACCGGCCACACCGGTGAGGTCGATCGCGTTGACGTCCATGTGTGCGGCCAGCCACGGGGCGGTGTCGCCGGGATTGCCGGTGAGGATGTTGACCACGCCGCCGGGGACGTCGCTGGTGGCGAGCACCTCGGAGAAGGTGATCGCCGGCAGCGGCCGGGTGTACGACGACATCACCACGGCGGTGTTGCCGCTGACGACGACCGGCGCGATGACCGAGATCAGGCCGAGCAGGCTGGACTCCTCGGGCGCGACGACGGCGACGACGCCGGTCGGCTCGGGGGTCGAGAGGTTGAAGAACGGGCCGGCCACCGGGTTGGCGTTGCCGACGACCTGGGTCAGCTTGTCGGCCCAGCCGGCGTACCAGACCAGCCGGTCGATCGACTCGTCGAGCGCCGTGGCGGCCCGGGCGGCGGTGAGGCCCTCGGACTGGCGCAGCGCCTCGATGAACTGCGGACGCCGGTCCTCCATGACCTCCGCGACGCGGTAGAGCACCTGCGCCCGGTTGTACGCGGTCCGGCCGGACCAGCCCTTGAAGGCCGAGCGGGCGGCCTGCACCGCGTCGCGGGCGTCCTTGCGCGAGGCCTTGGCGGCGTTGGCCACGAAGCGTCCCTTCGAGTCGTTCACGACGTAGGAGTGGCCCGACTCCGACCGGGGGAAGGCCCCGCCGATGTAGAGCTTGTAGGTCTTTCTCACGTCGATCCGCGGCGATGCCATCAGGCCTCGGCTCCCTTCAGGTACGCGGCGAGCCCGTGCCGGCCACCCTCGCGGCCGTAGCCGGACTCCTTGTACCCGCCGAACGGGGACGTCGGGTCGAACTTGTTGAACGTGTTGGCCCAGACCACGCCGGCGCGGAGCTCGGCGGCGATCTTGAGGATCCGCGAGCCCTTGTCGGTCCAGATGCCGGCCGAGAGGCCGAACGGGGTGTTGTTGGCCTTCTCGACCGCCTCGCTCGGCGTCCGGAAGGTCAGCACCGACAGCACCGGGCCGAAGATCTCCTCGCGGGCGATCCGGTGGGCCTGGGAGACGCCGGTGAAGATCGTCGGCGGGAACCAGAAGCCCTGGCTCGGCAGCTCGCAGGCGGGCGACCAGCGGCCGGCGCCCTCGGCCTCACCGATGTCGGAGAGGGTGCGGATGCGCTCGAGCTGCTCGGCGGAGTTGATCGCACCGATGTCGGTGTTCTTGTCCAGCGGGTCACCCACGCGCAACGTGGACACCCGGCGCTTGAGGCGCTCGAGCACCTCGTCGGCCACCGACTCCTGCACCAGCAGCCGGGAGCCCGCGCAGCAGACGTGGCCCTGGTTGAAGAAGATGCCGTTGACGATGCCCTCGATCGCCTGGTCGAGCGGGGCGTCGTCGAAGACGATGTTGGCGGCCTTGCCGCCGAGCTCGAGGGTCACCTTCTTGTCGCTCCCCGCGACCGCGCGGGCGATCGCCTTGCCCACGCCGGTGGAGCCGGTGAAGGCCACCTTGTCGATGTCCGGGTGCTCGACGAGCGCGGAGCCGGTGGCACCGGCGCCGGTGACGATGTTGACCACGCCCGGGGGCAGGTCGGCCTGCTGGCAGATCTCGGCGAAGAGCAGCGCCGTGAGCGGCGTGGTCTCGGCCGGCTTGAGGACGACGGTGTTGCCGCACGCCAGCGCCGGGGCGATCTTCCACGCGAGCATCAGCAGCGGGAAGTTCCACGGGATGATCTGACCGGCGACCCCGAGCGGGGTGGAGCCGTAGCCGGAGTACTCCAGCTTGTCGGCCCAACCGGCGTAGTAGAAGAAGTGCGCCGCGGCGACCGGGACGTCGACGTCGCGGGTCTCCTTGATCGGCTTGCCGTTGTCGATCGACTCCAGGACGGCGAGCTCGCGGCCGCGCTCCTGGATGATCCGGGCGATCCGGTAGAGGTACTTGGCACGCTCGCTGCCCGAGAGCTTCGACCAGGTGCGGGTGTAGGCACGGCGGGCGGCCCTGACCGCCAGGTCGATGTCGGCGGCGTCGGCCTCGGCGACCTCGGCCAGCACCTCCTCGGTGGCCGGGCTGATCGTCTTGAAGCTGGTCCCGTGGCCGTCGACGAACTCGCCGTTCACGAACAGCCCGTAGGACGGCTTGATGTCGACGATCGCTCGCGACTCGGGGGCGGGGGCGTACTCGAACACAGTGCTCTTCCCAGTGCTCTTCCCAGTGGTCTTCTCAGCCATCGTCATCAGTCCAACGTGAAGTAGTCGGGGCCGGAGTACCGGCCGGTGCGCATCTTGGTCCGCTGCATCAGCAGGTCGTTGAGCAGCGTGGAGGCGCCGAAGCGGAACCAGTCCGGGTCGAGCCAGTCGGGGCCCGCCACCTCGTTGACGGTCACGAGGTACTTGATCGCGTCCTTGGCGTGCCGGATGCCGCCGGCCGGCTTCACGCCGACCATCTGCCCGGTCGCCTCGCGCCAGTCGCGGACCGCCTCGAGCATGATCATGGTGACCGGCAGGGTCGCGGCGGGCTGGACCTTGCCGGTGGAGGTCTTGATGAAGTGGGCGCCGGCCATCATGCCGAGCCAGCTGACGCGCCGTACGTTGTCGTAGGTCTGGAGCTCGCCGGTCTCGAAGATCACCTTCAGGTGGGCGCTCTGCCCATCCGGCCTGGCACAGGCCTCACGGACCTGCACGATCTCCTCGAAGACCTGCTGGTAGCGACCGGCCAGGAAGGCGCCCCGGTCGATCACCATGTCGATCTCGTCGGCACCTGCCTCGACGGCGTCGCGGGTGTCGGCCAGCTTGATGTCCATCGCGGCGCGGCCGCTCGGGAAGGCGGTGGCGACGGCGGCGACGTTCACGCCGGAGTCGCCGAGCGTCTCCTTGGCGATGCCGACCATGTCGGCGTAGACGCAGACCGCGGCGACCTGGGGGGTCGTCGGGTCGGCCGGGTCGGGCCGCATCGCCTTGCTCGCGAGGGCGCGCACCTTGCCGGGGGTGTCCTGCCCCTCGAGCGTGGTCAGGTCGACCATCCGGATCGCCAGGTCGAGGGCGTACTCCTTGGCCGTGGTCTTGATCGAACGCGTGCCGAGACCGGCTGCGCGAGCCTCGGCGCCCACCTGGTCGACGCCCGGGAGACCGTGCAGGAAGCGACGCAGTGAGGCGTCGTTCCGGGTGATCTCGGCGACGTCGCCGGGGGCGAGCGAGTCGGGTCGAGCAGTGGTTGCCGTCATCCGACCCAGCATAGGTCCGGGCGAGCGGGTGCCGGGACAATCAGCAGGGGTGGGCGGGGGTGGGTCGAGAGGCCTCGATAGTCCGTGACGGAAATGTCGTCCGGCGGCGCCGGCCACGACATTTCCGTCACGGACTATCGCTGACCGGCCCCAGCGCCCGATACCGGATCAGATGCCGGCGGCGGCCTTGATGTCGGACTTGAGGGCGTCGAGACGGCCGGCGGCGGAGATCCGGGCGGCCTCGACGCCGTCCTCCTCGGGGCCGACCGGGACCACGACCTCGAGGTAGCACTTGAGCTTGGGCTCGGTGCCGCTCGGGCGGACGATCACCCGGGCGCCGTCGGCGAGGCGGTAGCGCAGGCCGTCGGTCGGCGGCAGGTCGGCGGAGCCGAGGGAGAGGTCGTCGACGGCCTCGACGGCGAGGCCACCGAGCGTGGTCGGGGGCGTACGGCGCAGGGTGTCCATCGCGGCCGCGATCTCGGCCACGTCGGCGACCCGCACCGAGAGCTGGTCGGTCGCGTGCAGGCCGTGCTCGCGGGCGATGTCGTCGAGCAGGTCGACCAGTCCGCGTCCCTCGGCCTTGGCCGCCGCCGCGATCTCGCAGAGCAGCAGCAGCGCGGAGACACCGTCCTTGTCCCGCACGTGCTCGGGGTCGACGCAGTAGCCCAGCGCCTCCTCGTAGCCGAACACCAGCCCCTCGGCGCGCGCGATCCACTTGAAGCCGGTCAGCGTCTCGGCGTACGGCTGGCCGTGGGCGGCCGCCATCTTGCCGAGCAGCGAGGACGACACGATCGAGCAGGCGTAGGTGCCCTGCTTGCCGGTCGCGAGCAGGTGGTGGCCCAGGAGGGCGCCGACCTCGTCGCCCCGCAGCATCCGCCAGCCGTGCGGGCCCGGGACGGCGGCAGCGCAGCGGTCGGCGTCGGGGTCGTTGGCGACGACCAGGTCGGCGTCGGTGCGCTCGGCCAGCTCCATCGCCAGGTCCATCGCGCCCGGCTCCTCCGGGTTGGGGAACGCCACGGTCGGGAAGAGCGGGTCGGGATGCTCCTGCTGCTCCACGACGCTCGGGGCGTCGAACCCAGCGGTCTCGAGCACCTGGAGGACCGAGGTGCCGCCGACGCCGTGGAGCGGCGTGTAGACGGTGCGCAGGTCGCGCGGCCCGTCTCCGGCGAGCCCGGCGATCGTGTCGAGGTAGCGGTCGACGATCTCGTCCTCGAGCGGCTTGCCGGCCTCCCCGCGCGGGATGTCGGCGACCGCGCCGACGGCGGCGATCTGCTCGGCGATCCGGGCGTCGGCCGGCGGCACGATCTGGCTGCCGTCGCCGAGGTAGACCTTGTAGCCGTTGTCCTGCGGCGGGTTGTGGCTCGCGGTCACCATCACGCCGGCCACGCAGCCGAGCTCGCGGATGGCGAAGGCGAGCAGCGGCGTCGGCAGCGGGCGCGGCAGCACCAGCGGCCGGAAGCCGGCGCCACTCATCACCTCGGCCGTGTCCCGGGCGAAGACGTCGGAGTTGAAGCGGGCGTCGTACCCGATCACGACCCGGCTGTGCGGCCGCGCGCCCTCCGCCTTGAGGTACGCCGCCAGGCCGGCCGCGGCCCGCAGCACGACGACCCGGTTCATCCGGTTGGGCCCGGCGCCGAGCGCGCCGCGCAGCCCCGCGGTCCCGAACTCGAGGGTGCCGTCGAACCGGTCCGCGAGGTCGGTCGGGTCGGCGCCCGCCTCGACCTCGGCGACGACGCGCTGCAGCTCGGCCCGGGTCTCCTGGTCGGGGTCGTCGGCGGCCCAGGCACGTGCCCGGTCGAGGAGGTCAGCGGTGCTCATGTGCGGAACCGTAGACCTCGAACCATCATGATGGGGCCATGGGGGAGCGACCCGTGGCCGAGCTGATCGAGGAGCTCGCGGAGCGCCTCGGCCGCGAGGAGCTCGCCGCCGAGTGCGTCGCCCTGCTGCGCGGCGGCGACCGCGAGGAGCACCTCGACGTGATGCCGTGGCTGACCGGTCACGACTGGTCGGAGGGCGCGCCCGTCCGCGACCCGTCGACGTGGCTCGACTACTGGGTGCGCACCTGGGGCGCCCGGGGGCTGCTCCACGTCTGGCACGACAGCGCGACCGACGCCGTGGTGGCCGGACTGGCCGACGAGCACTGGCGACCGGCGGAGATGTGCCTCAAGGTCGTGGCCGCCCACGACGTGGCCGGTGCCGGTGACGGGGCTGCCGCGCTCACCGACCACGGGCTGCCGCGGGTGCGGGCCGCCGCCGTCCGGGCGCTCGCGGTCGCCGGCGACACCGAGCACGTGGACGTGGTCACCGACCTGCTCGACGACCCCGACGACGCCGTACGACGGGCGGCGGCACGCAGCCTCGAGCGGCTCAGGGCACGGCTGGACCTGGTGTGAGCCCAGGTCGGGCTCGTCGCCGAGGTCAGCCGAGCGCGGCCAGCGCGCGCGTCGTAGTCGGGCTCGGTGCCGATGTCGTCGACCAGCTGGGTGTAGGTGACGGTGCCCTGCTCGTCGACCACCACGATCGACCGCGCGAGCAGTCCCTCGAACTTGCTGTCGGTCAGGCGCACGCCGTAGTCGTCACCGAAGCTGCTCTTGAAGGCCGAGGCGATGCCGACGTTCTCGATGCCCTCGGCGGCGCAGAACCCGCGCGAGCGCGAAGGGCAGGTCGTGGGAGACGCACAGCACAGTGGTGCCCTCAGCCCGGCGGCGAGCTCGTTGAACGCGACGGACGCTCGCGGCGCAGACGCCGGTGCCGACGCTCGGGAAGATGTTGAGCAGCAGCTTGCGACCGGCGAACTGGTCGGAGGTGACGTCGCTGAGGTCCGGGGCGGAGAGCGTGAACGCCGGGGCGGGGGAGCCGACGGCCGGGAGCTCGCCGACGGTGTGGGCGGGGGCGCCGCCGAGTGCAGAGGTAGCCATGCCCCATTCCTACAGGACTGGCGGTGCCGTCCCCTCCAGCGTCTCGCGGAGCCGGACGGCGAACGCCTCGGGCTGCCCGGCCTGGCCGAACTCCCCGCCCAGGAAGCCACCGTGGTGGCTCGGGAACTCGGTGACCGGTACGCCGAGGGCGGCGGCCACGGCCTCGGTGGTGCGCCACGTGACCGTGCCGCGGGACTCGATGCCGACGGCCAGCACCAGGCGGGCGGGCGCCGCCGACACGGCGGCCCCGTCCATGACGTAGGAGGTGACGCCGTTGGAGATGCCCGAGAGCAACGGGTCCGTGCGCGTGCCGTCGTCGTCGGTCGGCATGCCGAAGGCGGCGGGGTCGGGCAGCGGGCGGGTGAGGTACTCGTCGGTGAACTCGTCCTGCCACATCGTGAGCCCGATGAACGCGGCCATGCCGTGGCCCCAGCCGTCCGCGGCGTACGCCGCCTGCGTGGCGGCCTCGGCGGCGAGCGCCAGCTCGGCGTCCGGCAGCACGGTCAGGAGCGGCGGCTCGTGCGCGACGAGGGTGGCGACGCCCTCACCGCCGGCCGCCATCCACGCGAGAGCGTTGACCGCCCCGCCGCTGCTCGCGAAGACGTCGAGCGGGCCGGCGCTCGAGGCTCGCGACGAGGGCGGCGAGGTCGGCCGCGCTGACCGCCGGCTCCTGGAGCAGGCTGCCGTCGGTGCGGGTGCTCCGGCCGAGCCCGCGCGGGTCGTAGGTGACGACGAGTCGGTCGGTGAAGAAGCCGGCGAGGGTCCCGAAGCCCTCCGCCGTCATCGGTGCGCCGATCATCAGCAGCGGCCGGTGGTCGCCCGGCGTGGTGGGCTCGTGGCGGTCGTAGGCGAGGACGGCGTCGCCGAGGTCGAGGGTGTGGCTGGTGCGCATGCGAGGTTGACCGCCGCCGTGCTCCGAACTCATCGCGGCGAGCTCATCGCACCGTCGGGAACGCAGGTCGCTGGAAGCGGTCGGTCGCGAAGGGGCCGCCGACGGCCGCCGCCTCGGCCTCGTCCTCGGGACGCGGCTCGACGAGGTCGGCGTACTCCTCGGCGTCGTCGAGCGGCTCGTAGCCCAGCGCCCGACCGGGCTCGAGGTCCCACCAGGCCCGGGTGTTGGCGCTGATGCCGTAGAGCACGGCGAAGCCGGGCGCCGGCGCGGTCAGGGCGGCCACGACCATCCGGACGGCGTCGTCGTGCGACAACCAGGTCGCGAGGCCGCGGACCGACTCGGGGTGCTCGAGGAAGGAGCCGATCCGGCACGACACCGCGTCGACGGCCGTACCGGTCGGCGTAGAGCGACATCAGCGCCTCGGCGGCGACCTTGCCGACGCCGTAGAAGGTGTCGGGCCGCGGCCGGACGTCGGTGGTGAGCAGGTCGGTGCGCGGGGTGCGGCCGACCGCGTGGTTGGAGGAGGCGTAGACGAAGCGCGGCACCTCGTAGGTGACCATCGCCTCCAGCAGGGCGCCGGTGGTGACGACGTGGGAGACGAGGGACTGCGTGAGGCCGCGCTCGTCGGGGATGCCGGCGAGGTGCACGACCGCATCGAGGCGGTACGACGACACGACGGCCTCGACCGCCTCCGGGTCGGAGCAGTCGAGGGTGTGCCAGGGCCGGTCCCAGCCGTCGGGGGCCGGGAGCAGGTCGACGCCGACGACGTCGTACCCGTGGTCGATGAGGCCGGTGGTCACGACCCGGCCGATGCTGCCGGCTGCGCCGGTGACGAGGATCCTCACGGGCCCATCGTGCCCGAGATCAGGGCGTCATCGGGCGCACCGGCGCGCGTAACGCAGGCTGAGGTCCAACTGGTCCGAACCAGTCGCAGCGCCGGCGGACCACGCGAATGCGACGCCGTCGATGTCACGCCCGGGCCGCGCCTCGAGCTGGAGGACCACGGCGTAGTCACCGGGCCGGACGAGCCGGCCGCGGACCGGCACCCGCCGCGCCCAGCCCTCCCTGGCGCGGGCCAGGTCGAGGCTCGGCCGGTTGCCGATGCTGGTGACGCCCTGGCTGCTCGCACCCCGGCGTGGCGCCGGCAGCAGCCAGACCTCGCCCACCAGCCGACCGCCGCCGACCACCGTCACCTCGCCGAGGCGCACCTCGCGGGTCACCTCGACGGACTGGTAGGCCGCCAGGTAGGTGCGGTCGGGCCGGCAGCCGGGGACGGTCCCGCCGGTGCCACCGCCGAACGCCAGGCCGGGCACGGGCGTCCTGGCACTCTCGGAGGGGTCGGGCCGGTCCGTGGTGATCACCGACGGCGGGTCGTCGGAGGCGCTGCATCCCGTGAGGAGCAGGACGAGGACCGCGGCCGCGGCGAGCCGGCGCACTCAGCAGCCCCCGGACCTCGTCCTGCCGTCGAAGTCGTAGGAGGACGTGCCGGTCGTGGTGCCGTCGTCCCAGGCGAGCTCGAGGTCGTCGAGGGTGCGGTCGGGGCGCATCGCCGTCAGGGCGAAGAACGTGTAGCGCCGGCCGGGCTGCATGACGGCCCCGGGCAGTGGCTCCCGGCCGGCCCAGACCTCCAGGTCGTCGAGGGAGGTGCCACCGGCGTCGACGTCGATCATCCCGCCGTCGGCGATCGCCTTGCGCGGGAGTGGCGCGAGGAACGTCTTCCCGACCTGCAGGGCGTCGCCACCCGACGTGATCGACTCCAGGGTGACCTCGCGGTCGGCGGAGACCTCGTCGAAGATCGCCAGCCGCCGTGCGCCATCGGGGAAGCAGCTGACGACCACGCGGCCACCGTGGGACGTGAACGTGAGCGGGTCGCCGGAGGCACCAACGTCCTCGCTAGGTGTCCCTCGCTCGGTGTGTTCTCGCTGGGCGTGGGGTCGGCGGGCTGGAGGCCGGGGTCCTGGTCGGAGGAGCAGCCGGCGAGCAGGAGCGCGCCGATCCCCAGGACCACCCGAGAGGTGAGGGGCACGGTCACATCCTGCCCACGATGTCCGCCAGCAGACCGCCCATCCGGGCCGCGGCGGTGCGGCCGGCCTCGAGGACCTCCTCGTGGTTGAGCGGCTCACCGGAGATGCCGGCGGCGAGGTTGGTGACCAGGCTGATGCCGAGGACCTCCAGCCCGGCCTCGCGGGCCGCGATCGCCTCCAGCGTGGTGCTCATGCCGACCAGGTGGCCGCCGATGGCGCGGACCATCGCGATCTCGGCCGGGGTCTCGTAGTGAGGTCCGGGGAACTGGACGTAGATGCCCTCGTCGAGGCCGGGGTCGACCTCGCGGCACAGCGCCCGCAGCCGTGAGGAGTAGAGATCGGTGAGGTCGACGAAGTTCGCGCCCTCGATCGGCGAGGTCGCGGTCAGGTTGATGTGGTCGCTGATCAGCACCGGGGTGCCGGGCGACCACGTCTCCTTGAGCCCGCCGCAGCCGTTGGTCAGCACGATCGAGCGGCAGCCGGCGGCCGCGGCCG
Organism: uncultured Actinomycetota bacterium; assembly: GCA_963826015.1. Lineage (GTDB taxonomy): Bacteria > Actinomycetota > Actinomycetes > Propionibacteriales > Nocardioidaceae > Nocardioides. The sequence continues at coordinate 55,603 of CAWGVI010000009.1, forward strand.
TGCGGATCGGGTGGACGACGGCGCGCACGCCCTTGCCCTCGTAGAAGTGGGTGCGCGAGAGGAAGACCAGCAGGTTCTTGTCACCGGCGCGGATGCTGCGGATCTTGCCGCTGTGACCGGCGACGCCCGCCGCGTGGAAGCCGGGGAGGTCGGTGGTGCTGATCTCCGCCGTGGCCTCGCCGAGCGCGTCGACCGCGGGCAGCCAGCCGGAGCCGAGGACGAGGGCGATGTCGTGCTGGGCGACGCCGGTGAGGCGGGCGAGGGAGTCGGCCGCGTCCTGGGCGAGCTGCTGGGTCTCGGTCACGGTCGAACCCTATGCGTTGCGCGGGCCGTGCGGCCTCACGGTGAGGCTCTGGGCCAGGGACCCGACCGGGCCGGCGACGTCGTGCAGCACGCTGCTGGTCAGGCCGCGACCGTCGGGTCCGAAGGACACGCTGGTGTCGAACCCGACCCACTCGCCGACCGGATCGCGCACCACGTGGGCGGTGAGGTCGAGGTTGGGGAACGCGACCCGGCGCGGGTCCTCGCGCACGGTCATGCCGTTGGCGATGTCGAGCACCCCGGCGTAGCGGGCCAGCGGGCTGACCGGCTCGTCGAGCAGCGGCACCGCCGGTCGGACCCAGAACTGGGCGCGGCCCGGGCGGTCCTGCACGCGTCGTACGTCGACGGAGGTGATGAAGCCACCCGGCCACACGTCCGTCGCGTCCCAGGTCCGCACCTCGTCGGGGTGGGGGAGCGAGGCGGTCGGCGTGCCCTCGATCGACGCCGTGTCGAGCCGCTGGAGCAGCCAGGCGCGCAGCACGACGGCGGGCCGGCCGGCGTGCGCGAGCGTCGCCTCGACGAGCTCGACGGTGCGGCCGGGTCGGCGTACGGCCACCTCGATCTCGACCTCCTCGACCGGGAGCGTGCCGAGGATGTCGAAGGAGAGGCGGGACACCGCGAGCCGGTCCGTCGTGACGCCGGGCGGCGTGGTCGGCCTCGACGGCGTGGGTGAGCAGCCCGAGCGCCGGCGCGATGTGCTGCTCGTCCTCCCGCCACGCCCCGCGGACGTGGTCGGTGGGGAGGTAGGTGTGCTCGCCCCGGCGCTCGAAGTAGGTCACCTCCACGACCCTAGGAGGTGCCCTGCGGGGGTGATCGCGTCGCCCCGGAGGCCGGACCTCGTGCGCGAGTCGATGACTTCGTGACGGATGGTTCGCGTGCGAAGTCACGGTTTCCCCGCCCGGGCGGGGAAACCCCCAGCCCCCCAGCCTACAGCCCCGCCTACAGCCCCGTCGACCGGCAGGGACGACGGCGGAGGGCGGCGACGTAGTCGGCGGGGGCGTCGGCGGCCTCGGCGGCCTCGGCCAGGACCCCGAGGTACGACGCGGAGGGCAGGCCGCCCTCGTAGGCGTCCAGCACGTAGGTCCACACGACGAGCTCGCCGTTCATCGTGGAGACCCGCACCTTGGTCTTGCGGTAGAGCCCGAGGTCGGCGCCCTCCCAGCCGTCGAGGGCGAGCTCGTCCTCGCGGGTGATGTCGTAGACGCCGACGAAGACCTGCTCGATCGGGTCCTCCACGATCGTGGACAGCGAGCCGTCCCAGCCGTGCTCCTCGCCGCCGAACGTGAGCCGCCAGCCGGTGAGCCATCCGGTGGTGCGCAGCGGGGAGTGGGGGCAGCGCTCGCCCATGCGTGCGGGATCCAGGTTGGTCCCGTAGGCGGCGTACAGCGTCACGGGCAGCAGGCTAGCGGTGGCGACGCCGCGTTCGCGGCCCGCGACACCGGTCACTAGGCTGGGCCCGTGAGCGACAACCACTTCGATGTCCTGGTCCTCGGCGCCGGCCCCGGCGGCTACGTCGCCGCCATCCGAGCCTCTCAGCTCGGCAAGAAGGTCGGCGTGGTCGAGGAGAAGTACTGGGGCGGGGTCTGCCTCAACGTCGGGTGCATCCCGTCGAAGGCGCTGCTCAAGAACGCCGAGCTGGCGCACACCCTCACCCACGAGAAGGACCTCTTCGGCATCGAGGGCGACGCGACCATGTCGTACGGCCCGACGCACGCCCGCTCCCGCAAGGTGAGCGACGGCATCGTCAAGGGCGTCCACTACCTGATGAAGAAGAACAAGATCACCGAGATCAACGGCTGGGGGACGCTGAAGTCCGCCACCGAGATCGACGTCGACGGCACGACCTACACCTGCGACAGCCTGATCCTCGCGACCGGTGCGAAGGTCCGGATGCTGCCCGGGATGCAGACCAGCGACAACGTCGTCACCTACGAGGAGCAGATCCTCGACAGCGAGCTGCCCTCCAGCATCATCATCGGCGGCTCCGGCGCGATCGGCGTCGAGTTCGCCTACGTGATGAAGAACTTCGGCGTGGACGTGACCATCGTGGAGTTCCTCGACCGGATGGTGCCCACCGAGGACGCCGACGTGTCCAAGGAGCTCCTCAAGCACTACAAGAAGCTCGGCGTGAAGGTCCTCCTCTCGACCAAGGTCGAGAACGTCGAGGACACCGGCTCCGGCGTCAAGGTGACCGTCGCCCCGGCCGACGGCAACGGCGAGAGCGAGGTCCTCGAGGCCGACAAGATGCTCGCCGCCTTCGGCTTCGCGCCCCGGCTGGAGGGCTACGGCCTCGAGGCGACCGGCGTGAGGACGACCGACCGCGGTGCGATCGAGGCCGACGAGTACGGCCGCACCAACGTGGAGAACGTCTACGCCATCGGTGACGTCACCGGGAAGATGATGCTCGCCCACGTCGCCGAGGCGCAGGGGATCGTCGTCGCCGAGGTCATCGCCGGCGAGGAGACGATGCCGGTCGAGATCGACTTCATCCCGCGGGCGACGTACTGCCAGCCGCAGATCGGCTCCTTCGGCTACTCCGAGGCGCAGGCCAAGGAGAAGGGCTACGACGTGAAGACCGCGACGTTCCCCTTCAGCGCCAACGGCAAGGCCATGGGCCTGGGCCACGCGGTCGGCTTCGTCAAGGTCGTCGCGGACGCCCAGTACAACGAGATCCTCGGCGCCCACATGATCGGCCCCGACGTGACCGAGCTGCTGCCGGCGCTCACGCTCGCCCAGAAGTGGGACCTCACGGCCGACGAGATCTCGCGCAACGTCTTCGCCCACCCGACGCTGTCCGAGGCGGTCAAGGAAGCCGTCGAGGGCATCGCCGGCCACATGATCAACCTGTGAGTCGGGAGCCGATGGGACCCGACCGCGTCGTCATCATCGGCGGTGGCCCCGGCGGGTACGAGGCCGCCCACGTGGCCGCGCAGCTCGGCGCCGACGTCACGATCGTCGACTCCGACGGGCTCGGCGGCTCGGCCGTCGTGACCGACTGCGTGCCGAGCAAGACGCTGATCGCGACCGCTGAGTTCATGAGCGACATGGGCGGCGCCTCCGAGCTCGGGGTCGAGGTGCGCGACCACGAGGGCGACCTCGCGACGTCGGTGACCGTCGACCTGGCCCGCGTCAACGCGCGGGTCAAGCAGCTCGCGGCCGACCAGTCCGCCGACATCGGTCAGCGGCTGGCGCGCGACGGCGTGACCGTGCTGGAGGGCCGCGCCGCGCTCGCCGGCCCGGACCGGGTCTCGGTCGACCTCGCCTCCGGCGGGGAGAAGATGCTCCGGGCCGACGCGGTCCTGGTGGCGACCGGCGCCGCGCCGCGGACCCTGCCGAGCGCGCAGCCCGACGGCGAGCGGATCCTCACGTGGGAGCAGGTCTACGACCTCACCGACGTCCCCGAGCACCTGATCGTGGTGGGCTCCGGCGTCACCGGCGCCGAGTTCGCCTCGGCGTACCTCGCCCTCGGCATCGAGGTCTCCCTCGTCTCCTCGCGCGACCGGGTGCTCCCCGGCGAGGACGCCGATGCGGCCCTCGTGCTCGAGGACGTGCTCACCCGCCGCGGCATGAACGTGCTGGCGAAGTCGCGGATGGAGTCGGTGACCCGGGACGGCGACACGGTCACGGTCACCCTCACCGACGGGCGCACCGTCACCGGGTCGCACTGCATCCTCGCCCTGGGCTCGGTGCCCAAGACCTCCGACCTCGGGCTCGAGGAGTCCGGGGTCCACCTCGACGACCACGGCTTCATCGTCGTGGACCGCGTGTCCCGCACCACCGCCCGCGGGGTGTACGCCGCCGGCGACTGCACCGGCGTCCTGATGCTCGCCTCCGTGGCGGCGATGCAGGGCCGGATCGCGATGTGGCACTTCCTGGGCGACGCCGTCACCCCGCTCGACCTCGCCCAGGTGTCGTCCAACGTCTTCACCGCGCCCGAGATCGCCACCGTCGGCTGCACCCAGAAGGCGGTCGACGAGGGCGACATGCAGGCCGAGGTCGTGACCCTGCCGCTCAGTGGCAACGCCCGCGCGAAGATGCAGGGCGTCCGTGACGGCTTCGTGAAGCTGTTCTGCCGTCCCGGCACCGGCATCGTCGTCGGCGGCGTCGTGGTCGGCCCCCGCGCCAGCGAGCTGATCCACCCGGTCTCGATCGCGGTCGCCTGCTCGCTCACCGCCGACCAGCTGGCTCACGCGTTCACCGTCTACCCGTCGATGAGCGGCTCCATCGCCGAGGCAGCGCGGCGTTTGCACCACGTGTGAGGATGTCCCGCATGTCTCGGGGGATTCGACTCACTGCACTGACCGCTGCCGCCGCCACCGTCGCGGCCCTGACCGCCGCGCCGGCGTCGGCCGATCCGGGCTTCGACGTCCCGAACAACGCGGTGGTCACGATCAAGGGCGACGGGAGCGGCCACGGTCGCGGCCTGTCCCAGTACGGCGCCTACTCGGCGGCCCGCAAGGGGGTGGGCTACCGCGCGATCCTCGGGTTCTACTACCCGCGCACGCGCTGGGCCCAGGTCGGCGGATCGATCGAGGTGCTGGTCAGCGACGACGACGACGGCGACGTGGTGGTGGACGACGTCGACGGGCTGAAGGTCCGGGAGGTCGGCTCCGGGCAGACCCACGCGGTCGACGTCTCCGCGAGCCGCTGGCGGATCCGTGAGGACGACGCCGGCGACAGCGAGGTCTCGTCCTTCGACGGCACCTGGACGGTGTGGGACACCTACCCGGGCGACGTGGAGTTCACGGCGGGGTCGAAGCGCCTCACGCTCACCACGCCCGACGGTGACGTCGACTACCGCGGCGCGCTGCGGTCCGCGGTCGACGACTTCGGGGACCGGGTGACCGTCAACGTCGTGTCGCTCGACCAGTACACCCGCGGCGTGACGCCCGTGGAGATGCAGGCCGGATGGCCCCAGCAGGCACTGCGGTCCCAGGCGGTCGCCTCGCGCACGTACGCCGACTGGCGGCGGGACCACCCGCTCGACGTCGCCTACGACATCTGCGACACCACCCTCTGCCAGGTCTACGGCGGGGCCTCGGCCGAGGCCGCGTCGACGAACAAGGCCGTGCGGGCGACGGCGAAGCAGGTGCTGACCTACCGCCGGAACCCGATCTTCGCCGAGTTCTCCGCCAGCAACGGCGGGTGGACCGTGGCCGGCGACAAGCCGTACCTCCCGTCCAAGCGCGACCGCTTCGAAGGCACCTCGTCCGACTACTACGGGTGGAGGGTGTTGGTCACCGCGGCCGAGATGGAGGAGGAGTACAACTACGACGACCTCGATCGCATCCGGATCGTCGAGCGCGACGGGAAGGGGTCCCGTGGCGGCCGCGTCGAGCGGGTCCGGGTGATCGCGGGTTCGGGCTTCACCGACACCATCACCGGCAACGACTTCCGGGCCGACTGGGGTCTGCCCTCGACGCTGTTCACGATCACGAAGGTCTCCTAGCGCCTACCATCGGTCGCGTGCGTCCCTTCCGTCACACCGCTCCCGCCTGCCTGCTGGCCGGCGCCCTGGCGCTGACGGCCGCCCCGGCCCGAGCCGCGGACGCGTGGGACGTGCCGCGCGACGCGACGATCACGATCAAGGGCCATGGCTACGGCCACGGCCACGGGATGTCGCAGTACGGCGCCGAGGGGGCGGCCCGCGAGGGCCTCACCTACACGGAGATCGCGGAGTTCTACTACCCGAAGACCGGCTGGGGCCGCGCCAAGGGCCGGATCCGGGTGCAGATCACCGGTGACACCACCGACGACCTGGTCGTGGTGGCCCGGAAGGGCCTGGCCGTGCGCGACCTGGACTCGCGGGAGTCGTGGGTGCTGCCCGACAACGACGCCACCCGCTGGCGGGTCGCCCGGATCGCCGACGGTCGCAACCGGGTCAGCTTCTCCCGCAACGGCAGCTGGCACCGCTGGCGGACGCTGGACGGGCCGGGGGAGTTCAGCGCCGGCTACCGACCCGGTCACCCTCGTCACCCCGTCCGGCACCACCGCCTACCGCGGACGCCTCGCCGCGCTCGCCCCCGCCGACGCCCCGGCGTCGCGGGTCACGGTGAACACCCTGCGGCTGGAGCAGTACCTCCGCGGCGTGGTGCCGCTGGAGGTCCCCGCACTCTGGACCCCCGCCGCGGTCCGCGCCCAGGCGGTGGCCGCGCGCACGTACGCGGCGTACGGCCGGGCGCACCCGCGGGCCTCGATCTTCGACCTCTGCGACACCTGGTCCTGCCAGGTCTACGGCGGCGTCCCCGCCGAGCACCCGGCCTCCGACGACGCGGTCAGCGCCTCGCGGCGACGGATCCTGAAGTACGGCGGGGAGCCGGCGTTCACGCAGTTCAGCTCCTCCAGCGGCGGCTGGACCTCGGCCGGCTCGGTGCCCTACCTCGTCGCCCAGAAGGACCCGTACGACGACTGGTCGGGCAACCCGAACCACGACTGGTCGGTGAAGGTCTCCGACGACCGCCTCGAGTCCGCCTGGCCCTCCCTGGGCAACCTGCGCCGGATCGTGGTCGCCTCCCGCGAGGGCGGTGGGGACTGGGGCGGTCGGGTCCGCACCCTCCGTCTCGTCGGCTCCGCCCATACCGTGACCGTCTCCGGCGACACCCTCCGCTCGGCCCTTGGCCTGAAGTCCACCTACCTCACCTTCCGCGTCTCCTGACCGCACCGGGGGTGTCGAGGCTCGTCGCTGGCGCTCCTCGCACCTCAACCACCGGGGTCCTGGCGGCGCCGGGGGTTTCGAGGCTCAGGCGCCAGGGCGCCTTCGCACCTCAACCACCGGGGTCCTGTCGGGGCCGGGGGTTTCGAGCGCTCGGCGCCGGGCTCCTACATCGCGACCTCCACCACCGGGGTCCTGGCGGCGCCGGGGTGCGTCGTTCGTGAAGGTCAGGCGCGGGAGGCGAGGCTGGCGCCGAGGGTGGCGATCGCCTCGGACGGCAACGAGCGGTCCTGGTCGGCCTGGCCGAAGACCAACGACGCGCGGGCGTGGGAGAGGGCGAGGTGCGGACTGGCGGGGTCGTCGGTGACCAGGGCGCCGCACCTGCAAGCCACCGGATGCTGGCGTCTCCTCGCAGTGTCCGCCCTCGGCGCGGACCGCGAGCCGGGCGCCCATGCAGTGCCGGTCGTACCCATCGGCCCCTCGGAGGCGCCGTCGAGGTCGCGCAGGTACTCGTGTACGCCGCGATGTCGGGCACGGCCAGGTCGGGCGTCAGCGCGCTGACCCTCGGCATCGCGACCTCGAAGAACGCCTCGCGGGCGCCGGGCTCGCGCAGGTCGACCACCGGATGCACCTGGTCGACGCTGCCGTCACGGTGGAAGACGTTGGGCGCGACCACCACGTCGGCAAGAGGCGTCCGGTGGCACCTTGAGGCACCGAGCGGACGCGATCGCCTCAGAGAACACCCCGGGTGGTCAGAGGGTGCGGGCGAAGAGGGTCCGGAGCGCGGTGAAGTGACGCTCGGCGCCGGCCTCCTGGTACATCGCGGTGTCGGCCATCGTGTAGCCGTGGGTGGCGTCGGGGTAGACGTCGTTGGTGAAGGTCAGGTCGCGGGAGGCGAGGGTGGCGCCCAGGGTGGCGATCGCCTCGGGCGGCATCGAGCGGTCCTGGTCGGCGTGGCCGAAGACGAACGCCGCGCGGGCGTGGGAGAGGGCGAGGTGCGGGCTGTCGGGGTCGTCGGTGACCAGACCGCCGCCGTGGAAGCCGCCGCACGCGGCGTACTCCTCGGAGTGTGCGCCCGCGGCACGGACCGCGAGCCGGGCGCCCATGCAGTAGCCGGTCGTACCCATCGGCCCTTCGGTCACGCCGTCGAGGTCGCGCAGGTACTTGGTGTACGCCGCGATGTCGGGCACGGCCAGGTCGGGCGTCAGCGCGCCGACCCTCGGCATCGCGGACTCGAAGAACGCCTCGCGGGCGCCGGGCACGCGCAGGTCGACCTGCGGACGCACCTGGTCGACTCTGCCGGCACGGTGGAAGACGTTGGGCGCGACCACGACGTAGCCCCACGAGGCGATCCGGTCGCACATCGCGGCGACCTGGGGGCGTACCCCGATCGCGTCCATGAAGAACAGCACGCCCGGGCCGCTGCCGGAGTCGGGTCGGGCGACGTACGCCTCGGCGGCGCCGTCGGGGACAGGGATCTCGACGAGTTCCATGCCCTCGACGCTAGCGACCGACCCTCAGCCGATGAGGCAGAAGGGGTGCCCGGCGAGGTCGAGGAAGACCCGAAAGCCGCCGTCGGTCGACGGCTGGTGCTCGTGCTTGCGGGCGCCGAGCTCCAGCACCCGCGCCTCGACGGCGTCCATGTCGGGTGTCGCGAGGTCGAGGTGGAACTGCTGCGGGTGCGCGCCTCCCGGCCAGGTCGGCTCGACCCAGTCGTCGATCCGCTGGAACGCCAGCGTCGTCCGGCCGTCGGGGTTGTCGGGAGTGATCCCCCCGCCCGGCGGCACCAGTACGCTCCAGCGCTCGCTCGCGCCGTCCTCCAGGCCCCAGCCGAGCACGTCGGCGTAGAACTGCCCGAGCACCAGTGCGTCCGGGCAGTCGAGGATGACCAGGTCCAGCTTCGGTGTGACGTCCATCCTGTGACGGTACGACGGGTTCCGGACGGTCCACGTCCGGAACTCGGAGCGCTGATGAGCCCAGTGTGCCGGAACCTCGGGGCGATCGGCGTCTGCTGGCTGGTGTGGCTCGGCTTCGGCGTCGCCGTGCTCGCCGCTTCCGACGACCCGGGCACCCCGATCGCCGTGGCCGTCCTCGGCCTCGCGATCACCGTGGTCGGCCTGCTGATGGTCGTGGTGCGCGCGCTGCTCCGGCAGGCGACGGTGCTGCGCACCGAGTTCGCCGCCCGGGTCGCTCTCACGCCGGCGAACGTGGCGGTGCTCAGGAACGGTCGGGCCGAGGCCGGGCCGGTTCAGTACCCTCGAGGCAATGTGCGACGTGCTGGACTGCCAGCCCGGCGACCTGCTGGAGTGGGTGCCGGAATGATCACGACGACCTCTCTCACCCAGCGGTACGCCGGGGGCGTGACCGCCCTGGCCGACCTCACGGTCGACGTGGGACCCGGCGTCACCGGGCTCGTCGGCGCGAACGGTGCCGGCAAGTCGACCCTGCTCAAGATCCTGCTGGGGCTGCTGACCGCGACCGAGGGGACCGCCCACGTGCTCGGCCTCGACGTGCGCACCGAGGGCCCGGCGATCCGGGAGCGGGTCGGCTACATGCCCGAGCACGACTGCCTGCCGCCGGACGTGACCGCGACCGAGTTCTGCGTCCACATGGCCCGGATGTCGGGGCTGCCGACCACCGCCGCCCGCGAGCGGACCGCCGACATCCTGCGCCACGTCGGGCTCTACGAGGAGCGCTACCGGCCGATGGGCGGCTACTCCACCGGCATGAAGCAGCGGGTCAAGCTCGCGCAGGCGCTGGTCCACGACCCCGAGCTGGTGCTCCTCGACGAGCCCACCAACGGTCTCGACCCCGCCGGCCGCGACGACATGCTCGACCTGATCCGACGGATCGGCAGCGACTTCGGCATCTCGGTCCTGGTCACCTCCCACCTGCTCGGCGAGCTCGAGCGGACCAGCGACGGGATCGTGGTGATCGACGGCGGCCGGCTGCTGCGGCACTCCTCGACCGCCGTCGTGACGGCCCAGACCGCGGTCGTCGCCGTCGAGGTCGACGACGACCCAGCCGCGCTGCTGGCCCGGCTGACCGAGGCAGGGGCGACCGTCGCGCGCGAGGGACGGTTGCTGCTGGTCGAGGTGACCGACGACGCGACGTACGACCTGGTGCGCGACGCGTGCGCCGGGCTCGGGCTCGGCCTGGTCCGCATGGAGCGGCAGCGGCACCGGATGGTGGAGGTGTTCTCGTGAGCGAGATCCACGACATCGGCTACCGCCACTACGACGGCCCGCGGCTGGGAGCGGCCTACGTCCGCAGGTCGCTCTACGTCGACACGCTCCGCGGCGCCTTCGGGCTGGGGCGCTCGGCGCGCTCGAAGGTGACGCCGTTCATCCTGCTGGCCGTGCTGTCGGTCCCGGCGATCGTGATGGGCATCGTGACCGGCTACTTCGGGCTGCCGTCGCTGCCGCTGGGCTACACCGAGTACGTCTTCGCGCTCCAGGTCGCGGTCGTCATCTTCGTCGGCTCGCAGTCGCCCGCCACCATCTCGCGCGACCTGCGCTTCCGGGTGGCGCCGCTGTACTTCTCGCGGCCGATCAGCCGGGCCCAGTACGTCCAGGCGAAGTACGCCGGGCTCGCGACGGCGCTGTTCGTGCTGATGGCGGTGCCGCTGACGATGCTGCTGATCGGTGCGCTGCTGGCCGAGCTGCCGGTGGAGGACCAGGTCCGCGACTACCTCCGCGCGATCATCGGTGCGGCCGTCCTCGCGCTCGTGCTCGCCGGCATCGGGCTGGTCATCGCTGCCCTCACGCCGCGCCGCGGTCTCGGCGTCGCCGCCATCGTCGGGGTGCTGCTGGTCTCCGCCGGCATCCAGGGCATCGTCCGCTCCCTCGCCGAGGAGTTCCGCAGCGACACCATGGCCGGCTACGCCGGCCTGCTCAACCCGTTCACGCTCGTCGACGGCGTGACGTCCGGGCCCTTCGGCGCCGACTCGGTGCTGGCGACCGCCCCCGACGGCGCGCTGATGGGGGCCGTCTTCAGCCTGGCCGCGCTCCTGGTCGTCGTGGGCTGCTACGCCATCGTTCTCCTGCGCTTCCGGAGGGCAGTTGCATGAGCACCATCGACCTGGCCCAGGTGTCGCGCTGGTACGGCAACGTCGTCGCGGTCAACGACGTGACGATGCGGCTCGGCCCCGGGGTCACCGGGCTGCTCGGCCCCAACGGCGCCGGCAAGTCGACGCTGATCACGATGATGGCCGGCTTCCTGCCGCCGTCCGCGGGCAGCGTCACGCTCGACGGCCGGCCGCTCCACCGCGACCCGGAGATCTACCGAGACATCGGGCTGGTCCCCGAGCGCGAGGAGATGTACGACGCCGTCACCGGCTGGACGTTCGTGCTCGCCAACGCCCGGCTGCACCGGCTCGCCGACCCCGAGGCGGCCGCCCGTCGGGCGATCGCGACGGTCGAGATGGCCGACGCCCAGGAGCGCGACATCCGCGGCTACTCCAAGGGCATGAAGCAGCGGATCAAGATGGCCACCGCCCTCGTCCACGACCCGACCGTGCTCCTGCTCGACGAGCCCTTCAACGGGATGGACCCCCGGCAGCGGCTGCACCTCATGGACCTGTTGCACCGGCTCGGCGACGAGGGCCGGACCATCCTGTTCAGCTCCCACATCCTCGAGGAGGTCGAACAGATCGCGGCCCGGATCGAGGTCATGGTCGCGGGCCGGCACGCGGCCTCCGGCGACTTCCGCGAGATCCGGCGGCTGATGACGCAGCGGCCCCACCAGTACACGATCCGCTCCTCCGACGACCGCGCCCTCGCGGCGGCGGTGATCGCCGACGGCAGCACCTCCGGCGTCGAGCTGGTCGCCGCCGCGGACGGCGGGACGTCCGTGCACGTGCAGGCCACCGACTTCTCGGCCTTCGTCCGGGCCCTGCCGCAGCTCGCCTCGCGCCACGGCATCCGGTTGCTCGAGGTCCAGCCCGCCGACGAGTCCCTCGAGTCCGTCTTCTCCTACCTGGTGGCCCGCCCATGACCGACCTGCTGCCCTACCGCACCGTCGCCCGGCTGACGGCGCGCAGCCTGCTCGGCCGGCGCCGCACGCTGCTGCTGATGCTGCTCCCGCTGGCCCTGCTCGGGTTGTGCGTGCTGGCGCGGGTGCTGGCCGGCTTCGACGACGGGCTCCGCGAGGAGCTCGACTCCGGCTTCGCCACCGACCTGCTCGGCTCGTTCGGCATCGGGGTGCTGATGCCGCTGCTCGGCCTGATCGCCGGCACCGGCGCCATCGGCCCGGAGATCGACGAGGGCTCGATCGTCTACCTGCTCTCCAAACCCCTCAATCGCTACTCGATCATCCTCTCCAAGCTGCTCATCGCCGTCGGCGTGGTCACCGCGTTCGGAGCGGTCCCGATGGTGGTGGCCGGACTCGTCCTCACCGGCTCCCTGGGCGGGGTCACGGCGTCGTACGCCGTCGGCGCGCTCGTGGCCGGCGTCGCCTACTCCGCGTTCTTCCTCTGCCTGGCCGTCCTCACCCGCAACGCGGTGGTGCTCGGCCTGATCTACGCCCTGGTCTGGGAGTCGCTCCTCGGCGGTCTCGCCCCCGGCGCGCAGACCCTCTCGATCCAGCAGTGGGGCACCGCGCTCGTGGTCCAGCTCCTCGGCGACAAGGCCTCGCTGCTCGGCGTCGAGGCCGCCGTCTCCACCACGACCGGGGTCGTGCTGCTCCTGCTCGTCACCGTCGGCGCCACGGCGTACGCCGGTCGTCGGCTGCAGACGCTGCGCCTCACCGGCGACAGCTGAGGTCAGCGACCGCCGGTCGCTCCGGCGGTCTGGCCGCCGGAGAGCCGCTGGGCGAGGTAGATCGGGATCGCCGACAGCAGCACGAGCACGGCGGCGACCACGTTGACGATGGGCGCCTGGTTGGGGCGGAAGAGGTTCTGGAAGATCCAGATCGGCAGCGTCTGGTCCTGGGGGCTCGCGGTGAACGTGGTCACCACGATCTCGTCGAAGGAGAGCCCGAAGGACAACAGCGCCCCGGCCAGCAACGCCGAGCGCAGCATCGGGAAGGTCACCAGCCGGAAGGTCGTGAAGCGTCCTGCGCCGAGGTCCATCGACGCCTGCTCGAAGTTGCCGCCGAGCCGCTGGAGCCGGGCCTGGACGTTGTTGAAGACCGTGACGATGCAGAAGGTCGCGTGCGCCACCACGATGGTGAACAGGCTCAGGCTCACCCCGAGGACGGTCGTGAACATGTTGCTGAGCGCGAGCCCGGTCACGATGCCCGGCAACGCGATCGGCAGGATGATCAGGAGGGACACCACGTTGCGGCCGAAGAACCGGGTCCGGCGCAGGGCCAGGGCGGCGAGGGTGCCCAGCACCAGCGAGATCAGCGTCGCCATCAGCGCCACCTTCACGCTGGTCCACAGCGCCGCCCGCGCCCCCTCGCTGTGCGCCGCCAGCTTCCACCAGTCCAGGGTCAGGTCGGACGGCGGCCAGGAGAACGAGCGGGCGCTGTTGAAGGAGTTGAGCACGACCATCAGCAGCGGCGTGTAGACCACGACGAGGACCAGCACCGTGATCACGAGGAGGGAGGCGCGCAGCGCCCGCGGGAGCCTCACAGGTTCTCCAGGGCGCCGGTACGCCGCGCGGCGGCGAGGTAGCCGAGCATGACCAGGATCGGGATGGTCGCGACGGCCGCGGCGAACGGCAGGTTGTTGGCCGCACCCTGGTTGTCGTAGACCACGTTGCCCAGCAGCTGGCCGGTCCCGCCCACGATCCGCACCGCGATGTAGTCACCCATGGACAGGGAGAAGGTGAAGATCGAGCCGGCCACCAGGGCCGGGAACGCCATCGGCAGCACCACCCGGCGCAGGGTCGTCCACGACCCCGCCCCCAGGTCGGCGGAGGCCTCGAAGAGGCTGTCGGGCAGTCGCTCCAGGCCGGCGTAGAGAGGCAGGATCATGTAGGGCAGCCACAGGTAGGCCAGCGTGATGGTGGTCGCGACCAGGCCGTAGCCCGGCGAGCCGAGGCCGAACGGCGCGGCCAGCCACGACACGAGCCCGCCCTCGGAGAGCATGCCGCGCCACGCGTACGCCTTGACCAGGTACGACGCCCACAGGGGCATCAGGACGGCGATCACGAGGAGTCGCTGCGCGCGTGGGGAGGCGACCTTGGCCATGTAGAGCGCGATCGGGAACGCGAGCAGGGCATCGAGGACGGTGACCACGGCGGCGATGAGCAACGTCCGCAGGGTGATCGTGCGATAGACCTCGATCGTGAGCAGGTCCCGGAAGTTGTCCAGCGTCCAGGCCCGCACGATGTCGCCCGTGAAGTCGTCCTGGGACCACAGCGAGGTCACCAGCAGGGCCGCCAGCGCGGCGAGGTAGAACACCCCCAGCCACAACATCGGTGGCACGAGGAGCAGCGCGGCCCGGCGCCCCGGGCCGCGCTCCGATCGGGTGGCGGAGCGCGGGACCTCGGGGGTCTCGCGCTCCGCCGTGTCCGGCACGGTCACCCGGTCAGCCCTTCACCTCGGTCCAGGCCTGGGTCCAGTCGCCGTAGTCGGTGCACGTGACGTCCTCGCGGCCGTCCAGGCACTGCTCGATCGGCGTGGTCCAGTACCAGATCTGGTCGGCGAAGTCGGCGTCCTCGGCGTGGTAGGTGTCGCAGAACCCCTTCGTCGTGAGCGCGCACGCCTGCGTGTTCGCCGGCGCCTCACCGAAGTACTCGGCGACGGCCGCCTGCGCGTCCGGGCTGGTGATGTAGTTCATCCAGGCGTACGCACAGTTCGGGTTCGCAGCCTCGGTGCCGATCATCCAGGTGTCCGACCAACCGGTCGAGCCCTCCTCGGGGAAGACCACCTCGACCGGCGTGTCCTCCGACTGCGCCAGGGAGGCGTTCACCTGCCAGGTCGTGCCGATCAGCGAGTCACCCGTGCCGAAGGCCTGGACCTGCTTGAGGTAGTCCGACCAGTACTCCGAGACGTACTCGTTCTGCGACTTCAGCAGGTCGACCGCGGCGGCGAGCTGGTCCTCGTCGAGCGCGTAGGGGTTCTCGATCCCCAGGTCCGGCTGGTGCTTCATGAGGTAGAGCGCCGCGTCGGCGATGTAGATCGGTGAGTCGTAGGCGCTGATGGTCTTGCCGTACTCACCCGCCTCGTCGAAGATCGCGCCCCAGCTCGTCGGTGCGGGATCGACCTTGTCGGTGCGGTACATCAGCAGGTTGGCGCCCCAGCCGTGCGGGATGCCGTAGCTCTGTCCGTCGACGGAGTTCCAGGCGCGGTCCTTGAGGAACTCCTCGATGTCGCCGTAGTTCTCCAGCAGGTCGGTGTTGACCGGGGCCACGTCACCGCCGGCCACCAACCGCAGGGACGCATCGCCCGACGCCGAGACGACGTCGTACTCGCCGGTCTTCATCAGCTGCACCGCCTCGTCGGAGGTGCCGAAGTACTTGACGTTGGTCTCGCACCCCGTCTCCTCCTCGAACGGCGTCACCCAGTCGTACGCCTTGTAGGTGGACCCGTCCTCGGCGTAACCGGGCCACGCCAGGATGTTGACCTGGCCCTCGGTGTCCCCCAGCTCCTCGAGCATCGGCACGTCCGGTGGCTCGAAGCCGCCGGCGCCGGGGGTGTCGGGCCCGTCGCCACCGTCGGAGCTGGTCCCGCATCCCGCAACCGTTGCGAGCAGGACGGCGGCGGCCACGGCCGTCCAGCGCTGCCTGTGAGTGTTGTTCATCGTGTCTCCTCCTCAGGGGACGTCACCGGTTCGGGGTCTGGCCCGCCCAGGGACACCAGGTGGTCGCGTCGCCAGGTGAGGACGACGCGTTGCTGCCGCCGCTCGAGAGCGGCGTCGAGACTGCTGTCGGTGTTCTGGTGGGCGACGGTGAGCACCGCCCCCGCATCGAGCTCGACGACCGAGTGGGTGGAGGCGCCGAGGTAGACGACCTCCCGGACGACCCCCGGCGCCACGCACGTGGCGGAGTCCGCGGCCGGTGCATCGGCCGGCGCCACCATCTGGACCTTCTCCGGGCGGACGACGAACGTGCCCGGCCCACCCAGCAGGGCGGCGGCGACGTCGCCCTGGAGCAGGTTGGAGGTACCGACGAAGCCGGCCACGAAGGCGCTGCGCGGGCGCTCGTAGAGCTCGACCGGCGTGGCGAGCTGCTCGATCCGGCCCTCGTTGAAGACGGCGATCCGGTCGCTCATCGTCAACGCCTCCTCCTGGTCGTGGGTCACGAACACGAAGGTGATGCCGACCTCGCGCTGGATCTGCTTCAGCTCGACCTGCATCTCGCGCCGCAGCTTGAGGTCCAGCGCGCCGAGCGGCTCGTCGAGGAGCAGCACCCGCGGCCGGTTGACCAGGGCGCGGGCGAGCGCCACGCGCTGCCGCTGGCCGCCCGAGAGCTGGTGGGGCCGCCGATCGCCGTACCCCTCCAGGCGGACGGTGGCCAGGGCCTGCTCCGACTGCTGGGCACGCTCGGCCCGCGGTACCCGCTTCACCCGGAGCCCGTACTCGACGTTCTCCCGCACGCTCATGTGGGGGAAGATCGCGTAGTCCTGGAAGACGGTGTTCACGTCGCGGGCGAAGGGCGGCCGGCCGGTGACGTCCACCCCGCCCAGGGAGACCGTGCCCGACGTGGGCTGCTCGAAGCCCGCGATCAGGCGCAGCACCGTGGTCTTGCCGGAGCCCGAGGGCCCGAGCATGGAGAAGAACTCGCCGTCCTCGATGTCCAGGTCGAGGTCATCGACCGCGCGGACGTCGCCGAACTGCTTGCTGAGACCCCGCACGGAGATCGCCGTCGACATGAGGGCAAGGTAGCGACTCTCGGTCTCCGATATGCGCCGCAAGGATGCAGTTTCACAACGATTTCGGCACTGCATGGTCTAGATGAGTGCGGATCGAGCGGTGTGGGCGAGCCTCGATCCCTCAGTCGGCCAGCAGGCCGTCGACGTTCGGGAGGTCGGTGAAGCAGCCGACGGTGCCGTGCTCGGCGATCTCGTGGGCCGCGGCCAGGAAGCCGCCCCAGGCGGTGCGCGCCAGCGTGCCGCCGACGCTGATCCGTCGGACCCCCAGCGCGGCCGCCTCGGCGACCGTGGTGAAGGGGGAGTTCAGGAGCAGGTTGACGGGCAGCGGGGCGACCGCGTCGACGATGGCGCGGACCTGCTCGGCCCGGTCGATCCGGGGGGCGTAGAGGCAGTCGGCGCCGGCCTCGGCGTACGCGACCAGGCGGCGGATGGTCTCGTCGAGGTCGGGGGCGCCCACCACGAAGCCCTCGGACCGTCCGGTGAGGACGACGCCGGTGCCGCTGGCGTCGATGGCCTGCCGGGCGGCGGCGATCCGGGCGACCGCCAGGTCGAGGTCGAGCAGCGGGGCGCCGGGGTCACCGGAGGCGTCCTCGACGGAGAGTCCCGCGATGCCGGTCGTCGCCGCTTGCGCGACGTGGTCGCCCACCTGGTCGGCGTCCACGGCGTAGGCGCCCTCGAAGTCCGCGTTGACCGGCACGGTCACCGCGGCGGCCACCTCCCGGAGGTGCTCCAGGGTCTCCGGCAGCGTGAGATGGCCGTCGGCGCGGCCGAGCGTCCAGGCGAGGCCGGCGCTGGTCGTGGCCAGCGCCGGGAAGCCGAGCTGCTCGAGCGCCCGGGAGCTGCCGACGTCCCACGGGTTGGGCATCACGAAGCAGCCCGAGGAGTGGAGCTCGCGGAACGCGGTGACCTGCTCGTCGTACCCGTCCATGGGCACCTCCCAGTCCGTTGAGCACTCTAGACCTGCGTACGGGGCCACGGCCGGCGCACGATTCCGGTTGCCGAGTTGCAGGCGACCCGTGAGGCTGAGCGCATGTCGTCGTCCACCGGCCCGCCTCCGCCGTTCCTCGACCAGTTCCTGGCCGCCGCGGAGTCGGTGGCGCGTGCGCGTCCCGAGGTGGACGTCGAGATCGCTCGCGAGCTGCTCGCCGAGGCGGCGGTCATGCTCCACGACGGCCTGGCGTTCGACGGCCTCGACGAGCACGACACCGACGCCGTGGTCGGGTTCTTGTGCCTGGACCTGGTCGCGGTGGACCCGGAGGCGGCGGTCCGCACGCGTTCACGGACGGTCGTCGAGGCGCCCGGTGACCTGCACGAGCCGGACGCGGTGGCCCGGTCCTGCCTGATCGCGGCGTCGATCCTGCGGCTCTGAGCCGCTACGCGGAAGCGACCTCGGCCTCGAGCGCCTCGGTGAGGATCGAGGCCAGGGTCTCGACCTGCACGTCGACGGTGGCGGTGTCCTCCTCGGACGCGCCGTCCAGGGCGCGGGCGGCGAGGCCGGCCTTGGCGTCGATCAGCTCGGCGATCCGGGCGTCGATGGTCTGCGCGGCGATGATCCGCCACGCGGTGACCGGCTCGGTCTGGCCGATCCGGTGGACGCGGTCGATGGCCTGGGTCTGCTCGGCGTTGGTCCAGGAGAGCTCGGCGAGGACGACGTTGGAGGAGACCTGGAGGTTGATGCCGACGCCGGCCGCGGTGAGCGAGCAGACGATGATCGAGACCTCGGGGTCGTTGACGAACGAGTCGATCGCCTCGGTCCTGGCCTTGGTGGCCTGGCCGCCGCGGATGGAGGTGTACCTCAGCCCGCGCTGGGCGAAGACCTGCTCGGCGGCGTCCATCACGTCGAGGTGCTTGGCGAAGAACACGACCTTGCCGGCGCTGCGGGCCAGCTGGGCGGCGTAGTCGGCCGCCAGCTCGGTCTTGGCCTGCCCGATCTTGCGGACCATCGTGAAGACGTTGTCTCCGGTGGTGTTCTCGTCGGACTCGGCAACCTCGCGCTCGGCGACGCGGTGGACGAGGTCGTGGTCGATACCGTCCTCACCGACGCTGTCGGAGCGGGTACGACGGTGCTCCAGCGCCGCCCGGTAGCGGCCGACCAGCCGTTGCGCCAGCTGCTTCTCCGCCTCGGCGATCGAGCGCCCGACGGCGCCCTCGAGCTCGACGGGCAGGTCTGCCACCCGGCGGGCCGGGATGTCGGCGGCGACGTCGACCTTCTTGCGCCGGACGATGCCGAGGTCGATCACGGCCTGCCGGGCCAGGGGGTAGAACGAGTGGTCGGCGGGGGTGCGGTCGGTCTCCTCGAGGGAGGCCATCAGGTCGTCGCCGACCCGCTTCTCCTCGATCCAGCCCAAGAACTCCCAGATCGCGCGGAAGTCGTCGATGTCGTTGATCAGCGGGGTGCCGGTCAGCGCCATGAGCAGCGGTCGCGACATCCGCCGGCGTACGCGCTGGGAGACCTCGATGACCTGCTGGGAGCGCTGCGACTTCTTGTTCTTGATGTAGTGCGCCTCGTCGACGACCACGCCGCGGAAGCCGTGCTCGCCGATCCAGCCGACGTGGCGGTCGAGCACCTCGTAGTTGACGACGTGGATGTCGGCGAAGCCGTCGATGCTGGCGCCGTCACCGTGGATGACCGAGACCGACCGGTTGGGCGTCCAGAGGCTGACCTCGCGGGCCCAGTTGGTCTTCACGACGTTCGGGACGACGCAGAGCAGCGGGTAGGCCTGGGCGGCCTGCGCCGCGAGCAGCGCCTGCGCGGTCTTGCCGAGGCCGGGCTCGTCGGCCAGCAGGAAGGTGCGGTGGCCCTCGGCGACGGCCGCGAGGACCCGCGACTGGTGGGCCATCAGCTCCATGCCGGGCGGCAGCATGACCGGCCGCGGCTCGGGGAGCTCCATGCAGGCCGGGGCGCCGGGGGCGGGGTGCTCGAAGGCGTTGAGGACGGGCCCGATCAGGTCCCACCCGGCCAGCCGGCCGACCGGCTTGGGTCGGGCGGCGGAGTAGTCGGGGACCAGGAACGGGTTGGCGAGCTGAGCGGCCATGACCGACTGCGGGATGACTCGGCGCTCCGCACGCTGGCCGGGCTCCGGCTCCGACGTCGCGGCCTCCTCCTCGGGGGCCTCGAGGCCGGCGGCCTCCTGCATCTCGCGCTGCCAGCGACGGGTGCCGTCGCCGACCTCGGCGTCCTCCTGGAGGAGGTTGAAGAAGGAGGGGTGCCGGGCCGCGATCTGGGCCAGGATCGTCGCGACGCCGTCGAGCCGGCGCATCAGGTTGTCGCGCTGGCCGTCGCTCATCTCCGAGTCGCCCTTGACCCGCGCTCGCTCCTGGCGCGCGAGCAGCGCGATCGCCTGGTAGCGCGAGTGGTGGCTGGTCGTCACCTGGCCGCGCGCGACGGCGTTCTCGATCTCCCGGACCGCCTTCGCCAGGACGGGCATCAGACCCTCGTCGTCCCGCTTCCGGGCAGGGGCCTGCCGGGATCGCCGGCCTCCGCCGGACCGATTGTCACCACGCCTGCTGGCCAACCGACAGCTCTCTTCCTCGCACAGGTGTCCCGGCGGGAGCGTGCCGCCCGCGGATCGTCGAGACCAGCTGCCATCACTGATCGGGGCGAGAAAACCCTGGCCTCGGTAACCGCCGGCACGCGACGGGACGAGGGCAGTCTACGGGGTCCGGCCCGTGACGTGGCAGCGGACCCGCCAGTGCGTCAGTCGACGCCGATCTCGACGATGGCCGCGAGGCCGGCCGCGAGGAACGTGGCGAGCAGCGCGATGTCGCTCCCGCCGAGCTCGTAGCCGCCCATCGCGACGCAGTCGAACGCCGACAACGGGGCGCACTGCTGCTTGAGCTGGCTCCAGATCGCGAGGGCCACCGAGAACACCGCGATCGGCGCCGCCAGGAAGGCGACGAGATGCTTGCCGCGGCTGTGCTTGAGCGTCAGCCGCCCGCGTGTGAACGTGTACTGCGTCGACATGGAATCCCCCCGGACTGTGTGTCTGCCGTCCACCATGCGCAGTCGGTCGCGTCAGGACAAGGGTCCTCACCAAGGTGTGGGGGAGATGTGGAGCCCTCGGCGGGTCTGTGGGTCGGTGGTGGCCCGCGGCTTGGGGGGCGGTGGCGATCGCGGGTGTCAGCCGACGACGAGGATCAGGTCCCCACCGTCGACCTGCTGGGTGCCGGCGATGGCGAGCCGCTGCACGGTGCCGGTCACGGCGGTGGTGATCGCGGCCTCCATCTTCATCGCCTCGATCGTGGCCACGGTGTCGCCGGCGGAGACCTGGTCGCCCTCGCCCACGACGAGGGTCACGGCGCCCTGGAACGGTGCGGCGACCTGGCCGGGCTGGGAGGCGTCGGCCTTCTCGGCCGCGGCGACCTCGGCGGAGACGGAGGCGTCCCGGACGGAGACCGGGCGCATGTGCCCGTTGATCGTGGCCATCACGGTCCGGTAGCCGCGCTCGTCGGGCGCCGAGATCGCCTCGAGGCGGTAGAGGACGGTCTTGCCCTCCTCGATCGTCACCGCGTGCTCGTCGCCGACCTGCAGCCCGTAGAGGTAGTCGAGGGTGGAGAGGACCGAGACGTCGCCGTAGGTCTCCCGTGCCTCCTCGAAGTCCTTCGTGGGGCCGGGGAAGAGCAGCCGGTTGAGCGTACGACGACGCGAGACCGGTCCGCCCGCGAGCGCCTCGCGGTCCTCGTCGGCGAGGTCCGGGTCGGCCGCCTGCCAGGTGCGGCCCCGCAGCGCCTTGGTGCGGAACGGCTCCGGCCAGCCACCCGGGGGGTCGCCGAGCTCGCCGTTGAGGAAGCCGATGACCGAGTCCGGGATGTCGAAGGAGCCGGGGTCCTCGGCGAACTCGGACGGGTCGGCACCGACCGCCACGAGGTGGAGGGCCAGGTCACCGACGACCTTCGACGACGGGGTCACCTTCACCACGTTGCCGAGGATGTCGTTGGCCGCGGCGTACATGTCCTCGATCTGCTCGAACTTCTCACCCAGCCCCAGCGCGATCGCCTGCTGGCGCAGGTTGGAGAGCTGGCCGCCCGGGATCTCGTGCGTGTAGACCCTCCCGGTCGGTGACGGGAGGCCGGACTCGAACGGGGCGTAGACCCGCCGCGTCGCCTCCCAGTAGGGCTCGAGCTCGAACAGCGCCTGCAGCGACAGTCCGGTCTCGCGGTCGGAGTGGTCGGTCGCGGCCACCAGCGCGGAGAGCGACGGCTGGGAGGTCGTCCCGGCCATCGGCGCGCTGGCGGCGTCGACCGCGTCGACCCCGGCGTCGATCGCCGCGAGCAGGGTCGCGAGCTGGCCGCCGGGGGTGTCGTGGGTGTGGAGGTGGACCGGCAGGTCGAAGCGGTCGCGCAGCGCCGTCACCAACCGCCTGGCCGCGGGAGCCCGCAGCAGCCCGGCCATGTCCTTGATCGCCAGCACGTGGGCGCCGGCGTCGACGATCCGGTCGGCGAGGGCGAGGTAGTAGTCGAGCGTGTAGAGCGTCTCGTCCGGGTCGGAGAGGTCGCCGGTGTAGCAGAGCGCGACCTCCGCCACGGTCGAGCCGGTCGCGCGGACCGCCTCGATCGCCGGGCGCATCTGCTCGACGTCGTTGAGCGCGTCGAAGATCCGGAACACGTCGATCCCGGTCTCCGCGGCCTCCTGGACGAACGCCTCGGTGACCTCGGTCGGGTACGGCGTGTAGCCCACCGTGTTGCGGCCGCGGAGCAGCATCTGGAGGCAGAGGTTCGGCGCGGCCTGGCGCAGCGCGGCCAGCCGCTCCCAGGGGTCCTCGGCGAGGAAGCGCAGCGCGACGTCGTAGGTCGCCCCGCCCCACGCCTCCAGCGACCACAGCTCCGGGGTCATCCGCGCGGCGTGGCCGGCGACGGCGGTGAGGTCGCGGGTGCGGACCCGGGTCGCCAGCAGCGACTGGTGGGCGTCGCGGTAGGTCGTCTCGGTGACCGCGACCCGGTCCTGCGCGCGCAACCGTCGGGCGAACTCCTCGGGCCCGACGTCGAGCAGCAGCTGCCGGGACCCGTCGGGTGCGGGCACCCGCAGGTCGAGCGCCGGGAGCTTGGTCGTGGGGTCGAGCCCGACGGGTGCGGCGCCGTACGGCTGGTTGACGGTGACGTCGGCGAGATAGGTGAGCAGCTTGGTGCCGCGGTCGCCCTGGCCACGGGCGGTGAGCAGGTGCGGGTGGGTCTCGATGAAGGACGTGGTCACCCGCCCGGCCGCGAAGTCGGGGTCGTCCAGGACGGCCTGCACGAACGGGATGTTGGTGGAGACGCCGCGGATCCGGAACTCCGCCAGCGCGCGCCGCGCCCGCTCGACGGCCTTGTCGAAGGTCCGGGCGCGGCAGGTGAGCTTGGCGAGCATCGAGTCGAAGTGCGCGGACACCTCGGCCCCGGTGTACGTCGTACCGCCGTCGAGGCGGACGCCGGCGCCGCCGGGGGAGCGGTACGTCGTGATCCGGCCCGTGTCGGGTCGGAAGTTGTTCGCCGGGTCCTCGGTGGTGATCCGGCACTGGAGCGCGGCACCCCGCAGCTGCACGGTCTCCTGGGACAACCCGAGGTCGTCGAGGGTCTCGCCGGAGGCGATCCGCAGCTGGGACTGGACCAGGTCGACGTCGGTGACCTCCTCGGTCACGGTGTGCTCGACCTGGATCCGCGGGTTCATCTCGATGAAGACGTAGGCGCCCTCGGGGTCCAGCAGGAACTCCACGGTGCCGGCGTTGCGGTAGCCGATCTCGGTGGCGAACCGGACGGCATCGGCGCACATCCGGTCCCGCAGCGCGGGGTCGAGGTTGGGGGCGGGGGCGATCTCGATGACCTTCTGGTGGCGCCGCTGCACCGAGCAGTCGCGCTCGAAGAGGTGGATCACGTTGCCCTCCCCGTCGGCGAGGATCTGCACCTCGATGTGGCGCGGGTCGACCACGGCCTGCTCGATGAAGACGGTCGGGTCGCCGAACGCGCCGTCCGCCTCGCGCATGCAGGTCTCGACGGCCTCGCGCAGCTGGGCGCGGTCGTCGACCCGGCGCATGCCACGGCCACCGCCGCCGGCGACGGCCTTCACGAACAGCGGCGTCGGGATGGCTTCTGCGGCGGCGACGAGCGCGTCGACGTCGGTGGAGGGATCGACGCTGTCGAGCGTCGGGACCCCGGCCGCCTTGGCCGCCGCGATCGCCCGGGCCTTGTTGCCGGTGAGCGTGAGGACCTCGGAGGTGGGGCCGATGAAGGTGATGCCGGCGTTGGTGCAGGCCTCGGCCAGCGCCGGGTTCTCCGAGAGGAAGCCGTAGCCCGGGTAGACCGCGTCGGCCCCCGAACGCACCGCGACGTCGACGATGGCCTGCGGGTCCAGGTAGGCCCGGACCGGGTGGCCGCGCTCTCCGATCTCGTAGGCCTCGTCGGCCTTGAGCCGGTGCTCGGAGCCCCGGTCCTCGTACGGGAACACCGCGACCGTCCGCGCGCCGACCTCGTAGGCGGCGCGGAAGGCGCGGATCGCGATCTCGCCACGATTGGCGACGAGCACCTTGGAGAACATGACCGCACGCTATCGAGCGTGGCCGCCCCGACTCGCCGCGTCCGCTCAGTGGCCGGGATGGGCGGCTCCCGTCGGCGATCATGGAGGTGGTCACCCGCAACCTTCCCTGGAGCACTCCATGCGTCGCCACCGCTGGGTCCCCCCGGCCCTGGTCCTCGCGTGCGTCGCGCCGTTGGCGCTGCACGCGCTGCCCGTCAGCACCGCTGCCGGCGTCCCCCGGTGCGACGGCGTCGCGGCGACGATCGTCGGCACGAGCCGGGGTGACCGGCTCACCGGGACGGCGAAGCGGGACGTGGTCGTCGGGCTCGGCGGGGACGACGTGGTCGAGGGCCTCGGAGGCGACGACCTGCTGTGTGGCGGTCCCGGCGCCGACCGCCTCGTCGGCGGACCGGGCGACGACCGCCTGTTCGGCGGGGCCGACAAGCTCGACGAGGGTCCGGGTGGGAGCTACCTCGCCGGCGACGTGCTGGCGGGCGGACCGGGCGACGACCTGCTCCATGGGGGCGGTGACCGGCGCCGGGCCGACCAGCGCCGTCGCCCCGACACCTACTCCTGGGCCGAGTCGGCCTCCCCGGTCCGGGTCGACCTCTCCGGCAAGGCCGGGCAGGCCAGCGGCGAGGGCACCGACCGGATCGTGCTCGGGCCCGCGAGCCGGGTCGTCGGATCGGCGTACGGCGACACGATCTCGGGCTCCTCGGGTCCGGACACGGTCGACGCCGGGCCGGGCAACGACACCATCGCGACCGGGCGTGGCCGCGACACGGTCTACCCCGACGGGGAGGGCGCCGCGGACGGTGACGACACCGTCCTGACCGGGCCCGGCGCCGACTTCGTGTCGAGCCTGTCCGGGCGCGACTCCATCGCCACCGGCGACGGGGCCGACTTCGTCGAGGCGTTCAGCCAGACGCCGACCACCGTGGATGCGGGGAGCGGCGACGACTACGTCGGGCAGAACGTGACCCCCGGTCGCCGGGCCGCCTCCCGGGGCGGGCCGGGTGACGACGTCGTCGTGTTCTACGGCCGGCTGCTCGCCGGCCAGGCGCCGACCGCGCGCTTCACCGTCGACTACCGCACCGGTCGGACCAGGGCGTCGGGTGACGTCGCCGCCACGGGCGCGATCGACGGCTTCGAGGGGCACCGGTTCGTGGGCGCACTGCGGTGGCAGTTCTTCGGCGTCGCACTGCCCGAGCGGGTGTGGGCGATCGAGGGCGGACCCCTGCGCGCGTTGATGGGCAAGGGCAACGACTCCGCCACCGGCTCGCCGCGCGACGACGTGATCGACGGCGGACCGGGGACCGACACGGGCTACCGCGGCGGCGGCAAGGACACCTGCACCAGCGTCGAGCGGGGGGACTGCTAGGCCGCCGATCTCATCGATTTCGGTCATGACGCCCTTCCCCACCGTCGTAAGACTGGCGACGATCTCGCTGGCCGAGAGGGGACCCCATGACCGTGCCGATCCGGGCCGTGGGCGCCACGCTCGTGCTGTTGACGGCGGGACTGCTGGCGGTCTCGTTGCCCACCGCGCAGGCGGCGCAGGAGGACCTGCCGGGCCGGTTCATCCTGTGGAAGGCGACCATCAACCCGGACACGATCGAGGACGAGTGGGTGACCACCGCTCCGACCGGGGCGGACGAGTCGCCGCTCATCGACCCCGTCCCTGGGGGACAGGTCGAGGGCGTCCAGAGCTTCGACCCGGCCACCGACGGGTCGCGCATCGCGGTCCAAGGGTGGACGAACGCACCCTTCGAGTCCCACGTCTGGACCTTCGGGCCTGCCGGCGAGGACCTGCAGCAGGTCACGCACGGAGCGGCCGTGGACTCGGCGCCGACGTGGTCACCGGACGGGGAGACGATCGCGTTCCTGCGCTCCAACGCCAACACGCTGCGCAACGACGTCTGGCTGGTGGATGCCGACGGCGGCAACGAGAGACTGCTGCTGACCTGGCCCAGCGACGTGCCGCGCGTTCTCGGACTCGACTGGTCTCCGGACGGGCAGACCCTCCTGGCGGCGGACTTCAATGCGCTGTACACGGTGGACCTGACCGTGCCGGAACCGCAGCTGCTCTACACCGCCACCCTCGGTGCCGAGATGCCTCCCCTGCTGGTGCAGTGGTCCCCGGACGGCTCGGCGATCCTCGTCGTGGAGCTCACCGACTATGCGGGGGACGTCGTGCTGGTCGACCCCGCGGACGGCAGCGCCGTCAACCTGACCAACACGCCGAACCGCTCGGAGGACCGTGCCATGTGGTCGCCGGACGGCACCGCGATCGCTTGGAACCAGACCGACCTGGACCGCGACGAAGGGTCGGAGGTGCCGACGGGCGTCTGGGTCCGCGAGCTGGGGTCAGGCACCACGACCCAGGTCGTCACCATCGACCCGGAGACCCAGCGCTACGACCTCGGCGGGTGGATCCCCGGCCCTCCTCCCGCGACCCCGGACGGCGTCGACACCGTGGTGGACGCCGGTGGCAGCGTCGGTACCGACCCGGAGGGAGACGGTGCGACCCCCGACGACCCGGTCGAGACGACCGTGACCTCGCCCGGCGCCGGTCCGGTGACCGTCGGTGAGGGAGCGGTGACCGGCACGCCTCCCGACGGCTACGCGCTCTTCGGGCAGGAAGTCACGATCACGGCGCCGCACGCGACGGCCGCCGCTCCGCTGGTGCTGTCGTTCCGGGTGGACGCCTCGGCGCTCCCGGCCGGCCTGGCTCCCGGGGACGCGGTGGCGTTCCGCAACGGCGCGGCCGTCGCCAGGTGCACCGGACCTCCGGGCGAGGCCGATCCCGACCCGTGCACCTCGGCTGCGGTGATCGAGCCCGACGGGGACCTGACCCTGACGGTGCTGACCTCGGCGGCCAGCGTGTGGCACCTGGGCGTGGCCAACGCGCCACCCGACACGACAGCGCCCGGCATCGTCCTCGAATCGCCGCGCGACGCGGCGAGGTACGGACGCGACCAGGCCCTGACCGTCGACTATTCGTGCAGCGACGAGGGGTCGGGTGTCTCGTGGTGCGAAGGTCCGCGCGCGGACGGCACCCTGCTCCCGACCGGCGACCTGGGGCCCGCCACGTTCACGGTGAAGGCCGAGGACGCCGCCGGCAACACGGCCAGCATCACGGCGTCCTACCGGGTGGTCAGCCGACGAGCCGTGGCGCCTCGCGTGACTTGCGTCGAGCGGGTGGGCGGCGGGTGGTGGCGGGCCACGTTCGGCTACGACAACCGCAACACTTTCGCCCTGTCCCTGCCGGTGGGCCAGCGGAACCGGGTGTCCCCGGGCGCAGCAGACCGTGGCCAGCCGACGTCGTTCGCCCCGGGCGCAAGGGGTCAGGCCTTCGACGTCAGCTTCCGCGACAGCGTGACCTGGCGACTGTCGGGCACGGCGGCGACGGCCCGGACGACCGGTCGGCGCTGCTGAGCGACCTCAGTCGACGAACTGGTCGACGAGGCCGGGGATCGCGCGGGCGGCCAGGGCGGTGGCGACACCGGCGGGAACGTCGAGGACGGTCACCTGCTGGTTGCCTCCGGCGGTGGTGGCGGTCAGCGTCACCAGGCCGGCCCGGCGCTGGAACCAGGTGCTCCGCAGGTTCCAGCCGATGACGGCGTCGGTGGCGAGCAGCTCGCGCTTGCGCGTGAGGCTGCCGGAGCGGGCGACGAGCCAGTTCCCGACCAGGGCGTGGCCCAGGGAGCGCGCCCGGTCCGCGGCGAGCGCCGCAGCGGCCACCAGCGGCAGCACCGCCAGGACCGCCGGCCAGCGCAGGTCGCTGCCGACGGCCACCACGACGGGCACCAGGGCGAGCACGGCCGCCGGGACCAGGGCCCGCGACCAACGTCGGGTGCGGGCACGGGGGCCGTGGTCGACGAGCGGCGCGTGGACCGGGTCGGGCGTGCCGACCACCTCGGCGGCCACCTGGTCGACGAGCGCCCGCGGGGTGGGCGGCAGCAGGGCCGAGCTGCCGGACTCGCTGCGGTCGAGGCCGGTCACGATCGCGCTCAGCCGGCCTCCCCGTACGGCGCGCAGCCCGGCCGGCTCGCCGATCGCCACGCCCCGCAGCCGGTCGTCGTCCAGGCTGGTCTCACGCGTGGTGAGCAGGCCGCGCCGTACGTGCCAGGAGCCGTCGGGGGTGGTGTGGCTGAGGGCGAAGTTGCCGTTTGCGATGAGGTAGCCGATCACGGAGAACACCGCCACCAGCGTGGCCACCGCCAGGAAGAGCAGCATCACCGCCAGCGCGCTGCCCGCCCGGAGGCTGACGGCGGTGGGGTCGTCCTCGAGGTCGTCGAACATGCCGAGCGCGTCGAGCAGCTGGAAGCCACCGCCGACGACGCCGGCGAGGGCCACGAACCCGGCGGAGGTGAAGGGGGCGAAGCGCAGCCAGCCCGGTGCGAAGCGGGCGACCAGACGTTCGCCGCCGACGACCGGGGGAGCGTCCGGGTCGGTCTCGGTCGGGGGCGGTGCGATCGACCGCAGCAACCGGCCGCGCAGCGCCCGGGCGCCGTCGGCCGGGAGTCCGTCGAGGTCGAGCCCGTCCTCGCCGGGCTTCGCGCCGGTCCCGGTGCCGATCCGCAGCGTCGCGAGACCGAGGATCCGGTGGACCGGCGAGGCGGTGATGTCGACGGTGCGCACCCGGTCCAGGGGGGTCGACAGGACGTGGGTGCTCAGCAGCCCGCGCTTGAGCTCCACCCGGTCGCCGTCGATCCGGTAGCGGGTCGTGAGGTAGCGGGCGAGGCCGAGCGCGATCGGGGCCAGGACGGCGATCAGCTGGTAGCGGCTCCCGCCGCCGGTGGCCGCGCCGGCCACGAACAGGCCGAGCAGCGCCGGCAGGAAGCGCATCAGCTCCCGGACGGGGTGGACCAGCAGCATCCGCGGGTCGAGGCGCTGCCACTCTGCCTGCGCCGGCGGGGCCGGGGCCTGGGTCACGTGGCGTCACCCGGGATGGCGTCGGCCCGCCGGGTCAGCTGGTCGACCAGCTCCCGCGCCAGCGCCTTGTCGAGCCCGACGATGGCCAGTGCGCCGGCCGCCGAGGCCGTGGTCACCGTGACCGAGGCCAGCCCGAAGAGCCGCGCGAACGCGCCCTCCTCGTAGTCGACGGTCTGGATCCGCGACATGGGCGCGATCCGGCGCTCGATGCTCCACCACCCGGTCTGTGTGTAGACGGCCGTCTCGCTCGCCTCCCAGCGGTGCACGGCGAACCGCCAGCGCGGCATCAGGAACGTGTACGCCGCGAACGCGGTGGCCAGCAGCGCGAACGCCCACCACGGCACGTCCACCGGCGCCCACACGGAGGCGACGACGATCAGCACGCCGAGGGTGAACAGGCTGTTGCCGAGGGCGCCGAGGGTCCACATCAGCTTGGCGCGGGGGCTGACCCGCTCGCGGGGTTCGCGCAGGGTGGTCACGCGCCGAGCCTAGGGGGCCGTTCCACCGCGGCGTGTGCCTGAGAGTGCGGCGGGGCGCACCCCTGGGCACACGCCGCGATCACGAGAGGGGCTCAGTCCTTGAGCTCGCAGATCACGGCGCCGCTGGTGACGGTGGCGCCGACCTCGGCCTGGAGGCCGGTGACGGTGCCGGCCTTGTGGGCCTTGAGGGGCTGCTCCATCTTCATCGCCTCGAGCACGACCACGGTCTCACCCTCGGCGACCTCCTGGCCTTCCTCGACGACGACCTTGACGATCGTGCCCTGCATCGGGCTGGTGACCGCGTCGCCGGAGGCGCCGGCGCCGGCCTTCTTGCCGGCCGCGCGCTTCGGCTTCTTCGCACCGCCGCCGGGGGAGGCGAGGCCGCCGAGGCCACCCGGCAGCACGACCTCGATCCGCTTGCCGCCGACCTCGACGGTGACCTTCTGCCGCTCGGCAGGCTCGTCGGCCTCGGCCATGTCGCCGCCGTAGGGCTCGATCTGGTTGTCGAACTCGGTCTCGATCCACTGCGTGTAGACGTCGAAGGAGCCCTCGCCTGACGGCGTCGAGGGCCCGACGTACGCCGGGTCCCGCACGACCGCCTGGTGGAAGGGGATGACCGTCGGCATGCCGTCGACCACGAACTCGTCGAGGGCCCGACGCGAGCGCTCCAGCGCCTGGGTCCGGTCGCGGCCGGTGACGATGAGCTTGGCGATGAGGGAGTCGAACGAGCCCGGGATGGTCTCGCCGTTCTCGTAGCCGCCGTCGAGCCGGACGCCGGGTCCTTGCGGCGGGCTCCACGCGGACAGGGTGCCGGGGGCGGGCATGAAGTTGCGGCCGCCGTCCTCGGCGTTGATCCGGTACTCGATCGAGTGGCCGCGGATCTCGGGGTCGCCGTACCCCAGCTCCTCGCCGGCGGCGATCCGGAACATCTCGCGCACCAGGTCGAGGCCGGTGACCTCCTCGGACACGCAGTGCTCGACCTGGAGCCGGGTGTTGACCTCGAGGAAGGAGATGGTGCCGTCCTGGGCGACGAGGAACTCGCAGGTGCCGGCGCCGTAGTAGCCGGCCTCGGTGAGGATCCGCTTCGAGGACTCGTAGAGCTCGCTCACCTGCTCGTCGGTGAGGAACGGCGCGGGCGCCTCCTCGACCAGCTTCTGGTTGCGGCGCTGCAGCGAGCAGTCGCGGGTGGAGACGACGACGACGTTGCCGTGCTGGTCGGCCAGGCACTGGGTCTCGACGTGGCGGGGCTTGTCGAGGAACTTCTCGACCAGGCACTCGCCGCGACCGAACGCGCTGACCGCCTCGCGCACCGCCGACTCGTAGGCGTCGGGGATCTCCTCGAGGGTGCGGGCGACCTTGAGGCCGCGGCCGCCACCGCCGAAGACGGCCTTGATCGCGACCGGCAGGCCGTTCTGCTCGGCGAACGCGACGACCTCGTCGGCGTCCGCGACCGGGTCCTTGGTGCCGGGCGCCAGCGGGGCGTTGGCCCGGTCGGCGATGTGCTTGGCCTTGGCCTTGTCGCCCAGCGCCTCGATCGCGCTCGGCGACGGACCGATCCAGATCAGGCCGGCGTCGAGCACCGCCTGCGCGAAGTCGGCGTTCTCGGCGAGGAAGCCGTAGCCGGGGTGGACCGAGTCGGCTCCGGCCTTCGTCGCGACAGCGATGAGCTTCTCGATGTCGAGGTAGGACTCGGCCGGCGTCGCCCCGCCCAGGCTGTGGGCCTCGTCGGCGATCCGGACGTGCATCGCGTCGCGATCGGGGTCGGCGTAGACCGCCACCGAGGCGATGCCGCTGTCCTTGCAGGCACGGATCACGCGGACCGCGATCTCGCCCCGGTTGGCGATGAGGACCTTCGTCAGGGGAGTCGTCTCAGGCACGTGGGCAGGCTACCGCCCCCTCGCCGGACCTCGCGGCGGGGTGAGAGGGGCCGCTCCGGATCAGGGGTTAGCGATCGTTAACCTCCGGCGCTACCCTGTGGCCATGAGCTTCGAGTTGTCCCCCGAGCACGAGCAGTTCCGGCGTACGGTCCGCGACTTCGCGGAGAAGGAGATCGCGCCCCACGCCGCGCAGTGGGACCGCGACCACCACTTCCCGGTGGACGTCGTGCAGAAGATGGGTCAGCTCGGCCTGATGGGCCTCACCGCGCCGGAGGAGTACGGCGGCGCGGGGCTGGCCGGGGAGGACGGGGGCTTCACCAGCCTCTGCCTGGCGATCGAGGAGATCGGCCGCGTCGACCAGTCGATGGGGATCACGCTCGAGGCGGCCGTCGGGCTCGGCATCAACCCGATCCTCACCTACGGCACCGACGAGCAGAAGCAGCAGTGGCTGCCCGACCTGGTCTCCGGTGAGAAGCTCGCCGGCTTCGGCCTCACCGAGCCCGGCGCCGGCTCGGACGCCGGCGCGACGCGGACGAAGGCGGTGCTCGAGAACGGCGAGTGGGTCCTCAACGGTGCCAAGCAGTTCATCACCAACTCCGGCTCCTCGATCACCTCGTGCGTGACGGTGACCGCGCGGACCGGCGAGCGAGAGGACGGCCGCCCCGAGATCTCCGCGATCCTGGTGCCCGTCGGGCACGACCGGATTCACCGCCGAGAAGGCCTACGACAAGCTCGGCTGGCACGCCTCCGACACCCACCCGCTGTCCTTCGAGGACTGCCGGGTGCCTGAGTCGCACCTGCTCGGGCGATCGCGGCCGCGGCTACGCCCAGTTCCTCGCGACCCTCGACGACGGCCGGGTGGCGATCGCCGCCCTCGCGGTCGGCTGCATCCAGGCGTGCGTCGATGCGTCGGTGCAGTACGCCGGTGAGCGGCAGACGTTCGGCGGACCGATCGGGCGCAAGCAGGGTCTGGCCTTCCAGATCGCCGACCTCCAGGTGATGCTCGACGCCTCGCGCCTGCTGACCTACAAGGCGGCCGCGATGAAGGACGCGATGGACGCCGGCACGAAGGTCTCGACCAAGGACTTCAAGCAGGCCGCCGCCGTCGCCAAGCTCTACGCCACCGAGTCCGCCGTCACCGCCACCCGGATCGCCACCCAGGTCTTCGGCGGCTACGGCTTCATGGAGGAGTACCCCGTCGTCCGCTTCTACCGCGACGCCAAGGTGCTCGAGATCGGTGAGGGCACCTCCGAGGTCCAGCGGATGCTCATCGCGCGCGGGCTCGGCCTCCCCGTCGAGTAGCCCGGGCTCGGTCGGCGCCCGGTGATCACGGCGCGCGGGCGGCAAACCTGGCGACCCGGGGTGGGGGGTCGGTCTAGCCTTGGCGGCATGGGTCAGGGGGGTCGGCGCCGGCTGGCGACCGAGTTCGGTCGGTCGGCGACGATCGGCACGATCTCGTCGCTGGTGGCCATCGCGCTGTTCAACTGGCTGGTGCACTGGGACTTCGGGGTCGGCGCGGGCGGCTGGTTGAACTCGCACGCCATCACCGCGTTCGTCATCGCCAACGGTGCCTCGATCCTGCTCACCTACCAGCTGAGCCGGGCGTGGGCGTTCCGGCACCGCGAGGCGTCCGGGCCGTACGGCGGGGTGCTGGTGTTCTACGCGATCAGCGTCGGAAGCCTGGTGATCCCGGTGGCCTGCCTGTGGTTCAGCCGCAACGTCCTCGAGCTCACCTCCGCCACCGCCGACAACATCGCGGCGAACGTGGTGGGGCTCTTCCTCGGCTTCGTGACCCGGTTCGCGTTGTTCCGGGTCTTCGTCTTCCGGGACCGCGAGGAGTCAGAGGACGAGCAGCCAGCTCAGCGAGGCGAGCTCGAGCACCAGCCAGAAGCGTAGGAACCGCCCGACCAGGCCGGTGACGATGAACAGCCGCACGCCCACGCCGAGCAGGCCGGCGATCGCGGCGACAGCGAGGTACGGCGGCAGCCCGACGAACGCGGCCGCGAAGTTCAGGGCGCCGGCGGCCCAGGGTCGGTCCTTCGTCCGGGCCTGCCACGTGGCGAGGGTCTGGTCCCGCCTGCTCTTCGCCAGCTTCTTGCGCATCCACTCCGACTCCACGGTGCGCAGCCCGGCGTAGTACCAGATCAGCTTGCCCGCGACCTGGCCCACGGCGGCCGCGGCGGCGACGAGCGCGAGCGACCCGGGGCCCTGGGTCGCGACCCAGGCGAGGTACGCCTCCGCGTTCACCAGCGGGAAGAGCGCCGAGACGAAGCCGACCGCGAGGGTCGCCAGGAGCAGCTTCACCGGGTGCCGAGCGCGTCCTGGTCGGTGCGGGCAGGGTCACCGGGCACCGGGAGGCCGAGCTTCATCAGCCACGACAGCGAGACGATCTTGAGTCCGAGCAGCAGCAGCGCCATGACCAGCGCCACCCACCAGAGCTGGTCGACCAGCAGGAAGACCGCGAACACGGCGGAGTTGACCGCCTTGGCGGGCTTGGACCAGTTCCAGCGCCAGATCCGCTCGTCGACGGCGTAGAAGTAGTTGGGGCTGCGCACCGGCCACGCGAGGAACGAGATCGACAGGAACGTGTCGATGACCATGAAGCTGGTGAGGTAGATGGCCACCGGCACCACCGCGCTCGGCTCCAGCCAGCACACACCGAGGTAGAAGCCGGCGCAGTTCAGCCGGTCGCACAGGATGTCGATGACCGCGCCGATCCGGGTCTCGCAGCCGCGCCAGCGCGCCACTGCGCCGTCGAGCATGTCGCCGACCCAGTAGACGAGCAGCGAGACCACGAGGAGTCGCAGGTCGTCCTGGACGGCGGCGGCCATCGCGAGGGCGAGGGACGCGACGGTGCGGACCGCCGTGATGACGGTCGCCGGGGTGAGCAGCCACTCGCGGTGGATGCCGACATCGGTGGTGCGAGACACGGCGCGAGCCTACGTCGCGGGGAAGTCCCAGAGGTCGGGCCACGCGCGGCCGAGCTCGATCAGCAGGTCGCGCAGCAGCGGCAGGCTGAGCCCGACGACGTTGTGGTGGTCGCCCTCGATGCCGGTGACGAAGGCGCCACCGAGCCCGTCGACGGTGAACGCACCCGCGACGTGGAGCGGCTCGCCGGTCGCGACGTACGCCGCGATCTCCTCGTCGCTGACGTCGGCGAAGTGCACGGTGGTGGACGCCGTGGCGGCCGCGACGTGTCCGGATCCGGTGTCGCGCAGGCAGTGGCCGGAGTGGAGCACCCCGGTCCGGCCGCGCATGGCCTGCCAGCGAAGGACCGCCTCGTCGGCGTCCGCGGGCTTCCCGTGCGCCTCGCCGTCGAGCTCGAGCACCGAGTCGCAGCCGAGCACGAGCGCGCCCGCCGGCACCTCGTCGCGGTCGACCACGGCGGCGCACTTGAGCTCGGCCAGCTGGAGCGCCAGCTCGGCCGGGGGGAGGCCCCCGAGCTGCGACTCGTCCACCCCGGACACCACCACGACCGGCTCGACCCCGGCCGAGCGCAGGGTCGCGAGCCGGGCCGGGGACTGGGAGGCCAGGACGAGCGTCGTCGGAGCCGTCACAGCCGGGCCAGCGCCCGCTGGAGCGGCTCGAGGCCGAGGGCGCCGAGGTCGAGCGCCTGCCGGTGGAAGGCCTTGAGGTCGAAGTCGCGGCCGGCCGCGGTGGCCCGCGCCTGCGCCTGCGCGCGGGCGTCGAGCCAGATCCGCTCGCCGACCTTGTACGACGGCGCCTGGCCGGGCCAGCCGAGGTAGCGGTTGACCTCGAACCGGAGGAACGCGTCCTCCATCGCGCAGTGGCCGCGCATGAACTCGAAGGCCAGCTCGGCGTTCCACGTCTCGCCGGGGTGGAAGCCGAACGGGTTGTCGGCGGGGATCTCCAGCTCGAGGTGGAGCCCGATGTCGACGATCACGCGCGCCGCCCGGAAGCTCTGCGCGTCGAGCATGCCGAGCCGGTCGGCCGGGTCGTCGAGGTAGCCGAGCTCGTCCATCAGCCGCTCGGCGTACAGCGCCCAGCCCTCGCCGTGGCCGCTGCACCACAGCATCAGCCGCTGCCAGCGGTTGAGCACCTCGCTGCGGTAGGCGGTCTGCGCGACCTGGAGGTGATGGCCGGGGACGCCCTCGTGGTAGACGGTCGTGACCTCGCGCCAGGGGGAGAAGTCCTCGATGCCGTCCGGCACCGACCACCACATCCGGCCCGGGCGGGAGAAGTCCTCCGAGGGGCCCGTGTAGTAGATGCCGCCGTCGTTGGTCGGCGCGAGCATGCACTCGATGCGGCGGATCGGCTCGGGGATGTCGAAGTGGACCCCCGCCATCTCCTCGATGGTCCGGTCGGCCAGCTCCTGCATCCAGCCGCGGAACGCCTCCCGGCCGTGGATCTTGCGTGACTCGTCGGCCTCGAGGTGCACGACCGCCTCGGCGTACGTCGCCCCGGGGACGATCCGGTCGGAGGTGACCGCCATGTCGTCGGAGAGCCGCTTGAGCTCCTCCCAGCCCCACGCGTAGGTCTCCTCGAGGTCGACCGTGGCGCCGAGGAAGTCGCGCGACTGGAGGGCGTAGTGCTCGCGGCCGACCGCGTCCTTCTCGCGGCCGCGCGGGAGGATCTCGCGCTCGAAGAACGTGGCGACGTCGTCGAGCGCGCGCGTTGGCCGCGGTGGCGTGCCGCTCGAGGTCGGGACGCATCGCGTCGATCCCGCAGCGGCCGACGAGGGTGCCGAGCATGTCGCCGCCCTGACCGGTCCGGCCCGTCCACGCGCCGATCTGCTCGATGACCGAGCGGTACTGGCGCACGGCCGCCACGTTGCCCTTGCCGGCCTCGTCGAGCAGCGTGGCGCGGTAGCCGTCGAGGGTGCGCGGGACCGCGGCCAGTCGGGAGCCGATGTTGGCCCAGTCCTGCGCGGAGTCGGTCGGCATCAGGTCGAAGACCTGCCGGATCGCGTGCACGTCGCTGAAGATCACCGACACCTGCGCCCGGCTCTGGCCGGCCTCGGCGATCTCGACCTCGAGGCCGAGCCGCTCGAGGAAGGAGTCGCGGGCGACCGCCTCGCGCTCGTCGACAGGGGTCGCGGCCGTCGCCTCGGCGAGCGCGGCCCGGGTCAGCTCCTCGCGGGCGGCGAACCCGTCGGGCGTGAGGTCGGTGAGCTCGGCGTCGTGCCCGACCAGGCCGAGGTACGTCGCGGCGATCGGGTCGTGGGCGGCGTAGTCCTCCAGGTACTGCTCCGAGATGGCGTCCACGCGGCGGTCGGCACGGCGGTCGGCACGGCGGTCGGCTGGGGCGTCGGCAGGGGCGTCGGCAGGGGGGTGGGTCACGCCGACGACCCTAGAGGGGACGGGTTCACCGACGACACCGGAAATCCCTCGCCGCCGGATGTCGAGAACGCCCGGGCGGCTCCGTCCCCGGCATGATCACCGAGGATGTCGGTGACGGACACGAGGAGACGACCATGGCCAAGTACCTGTTGCTCAAGCACTACCGCGGCGGCCCCACCCGGCACCACGAGTTCCCGAGCATGGACCAGTGGACGCCCGAGGAGATCTCGGCGCACATCGGGTTCATGGACCACGTCGCCGACACCCTCCGCGAGCGGGGGGAGTACGTCGAGGGCCAGGCGCTGTCGCCGGAGGGGACGTTCGTGCGGTCCGACGGGGAGGGCCGTCCGCCGGTGACCGACGGCCCGTTCGCGGAGACCAAGGACCTGATCGCCGGCTGGATGGTGATCGACGTCGACTCCGTCGAGCGGGCGCACGAGGCCGCGGCGTTCCTCTCCTCGGCCCCCGGACCCGCGGGGCAGCCGATCCACGAGTGGATCGAGGTGCGCCCGTTCCTGGCGCACCCGACCGTCGCCGACTGACCGTGGTCGACCCGCCGGCCGGGCTGGACGGCCTCGTCCGGGACCTCGCTCCCCGGGTGCTCGGGATCCTCGTCCGCCGCGGAGCCGACTTCGCGGCGGCCGAGGACGCCGTCCAGGAGGCCCTCGTCGAGGCGGTACGGCGCTGGCCGGAGGCCGCACCCGAGGACCCGAAGGGGTGGCTGGTCACGGTCGCGTGGCGCAAGTACCTCGACGGGTTCCGCTCCGACTCCGCCCGCCGGGCGCGCGAGGAGCGGGTCGTCGAGGAGCCGGCACCGGGGGCGACCCAGCAGGGTGACGACACCCTGCTGCTGCTCTTCCTCTGCTGCCACCCGACGCTGACCCCGGCCTCCGCGGTCGCGCTGACCCTGCGCGCGGTCGGCGGCCTCACGACCCGGCAGGTGGCGGCGGCGTACCTGGTGCCGGAGGCGACGATGGCGCAGCGGATCAGCCGCGCCAGGCGCACGGTCGCCGAGCAGGGCCTGGTGGGCGAGGGCGACCTGCGCGACGTGCTGAAGGTGCTGTACCTCGTGTTCAACGAGGGCTACACGGGCGAGGTCGACCTGTCGGCCGAGGCGATCCGGCTCACCCGCCAGCTGGAGGCCGTCTCCGACGAGCCCGAGGTGGCGGGGCTGCTCGCGCTGATGCTGCTCCACCACGCCCGCCGCCAGGCTCGCTGGGCCGCCGACGGCACGCTCGTGCCGCTGGCCGAGCAGGACCGCTCCCGTTGGGACACGGTCGGCATCGCGCTCGCCGTCGAGCTGCTGCAGCGCGCCTTGGCGCAGGACCGGCTGGGGGAGTACCAGGCGCAGGCCGCGATCGCCGCACTCCACTGCGACGCCACCTCCGCCGAGGAGACCGACTGGCCGCAGGTCGTGTCCTGGTACGACGAGCTGCTGGCCCTCACCGACAGTCCCGTGGTCGCGCTGAACCGAGCGGTCGCGGTGGGCCAGGCGGACGGAGCACCGGCCGGCCTGCGCGCGCTGGCGGCGGTGCCGGACACGGTGCCGCGCTGGAACGCGGCGGCCGCGTGGCTGCACGAGCACGCCGGCGAGCGGGCCGAGGCCGCGACGCTCTACGCGCGGGCAGCCGCCCAGGCGACCTCGGAGGCCGAACGGCTGCACCTGACCCGACAGGCGGCCCGGCTCCGGGTCACGGGCTGACCGTCACGGGCTGAACGCCGAGGGGAACGCCTCGCGATAGCCGCGCATCCCGCCGACCGACGCTGCGGTGAGGACGCCGCGGGCGACCGCGCGGGTCACCGTGTCGCCGGCCGCGGTCAGCAGCGCGTGGAAGCCCGCCGGGTCCGGCGCCGGTCGGGCGGTGGTCGAGAGCGTGAACACGGTGTCGCCGTCGAACATCGTGTGGACCGGGTTGATCGCCCGGGCCAGCCCGTCGTGGCCGATCCCGCTGACCTTCTGGCACTGGGCCTTGGTCAGCGTCGCGTCGGTGGCCAGCACGACCAGGGTGGTGGCCAGCGGCGGCCGGGGCTCCGGCTGGGCGGCGGCGCGTTCCTCGGCGGCCGCCAGGTCGGCCGGGTCCGGCCGGCCCGGTCGCTCGGGCCCGAGCAGGTGGGGCGCGGCCCACAGCGCACCGGTGCCGGGGTCGACGGCCGAGCCGACCGCGTTGACGACCGCCAGCGCCCCGACGACGGTGCCGTCGGGCAGCGTGGTCGATGCGGTGCCGACCCCGCCCTTGAGGCCTCCGACCCGGGCGCCGGTCCCGGCCCCGACCGAGCCCTCGGCCACGTCGGCCGACGCCGCGTCGTACGCCTCTGCTCCCAGGGCGGCGTCCGGGTGCCGGC
Source organism: uncultured Actinomycetota bacterium (assembly GCA_963826015.1). Classification (GTDB taxonomy): domain Bacteria; phylum Actinomycetota; class Actinomycetes; order Propionibacteriales; family Nocardioidaceae; genus Nocardioides. Next base: position 94,758 of record CAWGVI010000009.1, read on the forward strand.
CGAAGGCGCCACCCCGGCCGAGGTCGAAGATGACGGCGGCCGGGACGATCGGCACGACCTCGCCCGGCCCACCCACCGGGTAGCCGGTGCCGGCGGCCAGCAGCCGCTGCACCACGCCGTCCACCGCCGCCAGGCCGAGGGCGGAACCGCCGGTCAGCACGACGGCGTCGACCCGGTCGACCAGGTTGCGCGGGTCGAGGAGGTCGGTCTCACGGGTGCCCGGGCCGCCGCCCCGGACGTCCACCCCGCCGACCGCTCCGCCGTCCGGCGACAGCACCACGGTCACACCGGTGAGCCAGCCGTCGCCGACCCGCTCGGCCTGTCCGACCCGGATCCCGGGCACGTCGGTGATCGAGTTCTGCATGGTCACCATCGTCGCGCATCGCCGGGCCTCGAGAAGGTCTCCGTCGTCCTGACGTACGAGGTCATGAGCACCTCACGGCCCGGCCCGCGGCCGAGAGCACCGCCCGGGTCACGACCGACGCTGCGATTCCGGCTCCGACCCTGCGCTGAGCCACGTTCGTGGAGGATCCGGGTCGCCTGAGGGCCCGGATCCTCCGACGTCGCACCCCGGACGGCCGCAGGGCAGGGGGACGCCGTCCCATCCCCTCGCCCGGAGCACCGCGGCCACCCGCTCGGCCGTGCGGCACGGGTGGAGCACCTGCCGCCACCCGAGCCGCAGCGTGACCTGGCCGGCGACGGCCGCCACCGAGGTCGTCCCAGCGGTCGTCGGTGTCGGTGTGGCCGAACCGGCCGTCCAGCTCGACGAGGGTGCGGGCGACGGCGTAGCGGACGTCGCGCAGCACCACGCCGTCGGCCGTCACCTCCCGGCGCTGGCGGTCGCCGGCAGGGAGTTCGTGAGTGCGCTCGACGAGGTCGAGGTAGCGCTGCTCGAGCACGGAGTGGGCTCCGGAGGCGACGTCGTCGAGCACCAGGAGCATCTCCCGGCGTCCCGGCAGCCGGGGGAGGCGTGCGAGCGCCGCCACCAGTCGATCGGGGGTCGTCAGTCCCTGCCGGCAGACGTCGGCCAGGTCCGCGATCGCCCCCGCCTCCTCGCGATCCGAGGCGACCTTGAGGACCGCGAGCTCCACGGCCACCCGCGGTGGACGGCGGCTCCCGACGATCCAGTCACCGATGCCGAGCACCCGCTCGACCTGCACGCCCGGGGGTGGCTCGACCCGTCGCGAGGCATCGATGGCGACCCGGATCGCGGCGGACCGCTGGGCGCGGTCGCGGGCCCGGTCGCGGGTCAGGCCGTGGGCCTCGAGGGCGGACTGCCGGTGCAGCGCAGCCCCGGGACCGCACGCCAGCACCGCCGCCCACTGGCGCTGCCGGATGGTCGGCGGGCCGGTGTGGTCGACGTAGACGCCCGGATGGAGGGTCGCCCACATCCGACGGCGCCGACGACGCCGGATCTCGGCCGGCGTGCCACCGAGGGCGAGTGCCTGGGCACGCGAGACGACCCCGTCCTGGGTGCGTAGCAGCCGCGCCAGCCCGACCTCGTCCACGCCCTCCAGTCTGGGCACGACGGGCCGCCCGTGGGGGCGTCCGGCCACGGGCTGTGGACAGCCGGGGTGATCAGCCGGTTGTGATCAGCGGGGGAGGGCGCTGGAGCGCCAGCCGCCGACGCCGTGCCGGTGGGTGGCGCGGGTGAGGCGGGCGGGGCGGTTCCACTCCGGCGTACGACGCGGGGCGGGTGCCTCCCCACCACCGAGGGCGGAGAGCACCGCGACGATCGCCGCGACCTCCTCGGGCGTGGTGTCGGGCGTGACGATCCGCAGGACCGGTGCCTGCTCGGGTCTCGACACGCCGGTCGCGTCCTCGTCCCTCGGACGCGCGTCGAGCTCGACCTGGCCACGCGACGGAGCCCGCTCGTTCCTCGCGGCCTCCTGCTCGCTCATCACAGGGGGATGTTCCCGTGCTTCTTGGGCGGCAGTGTCTCGCGCTTGGTGCGCAGCAGACGCAGCGACTTCACGACCTCGAGCCGCGTCTCGTGGGGGCTGATCACGGCGTCGACGTACCCGCGCTCGGCCGCGATGTAAGGGTTGGCCAGCGTCTGCTCGTAGTCGTCGATCAGCTCGGCGCGCCTGGCCTCGACGTCCTCGCCGGCCTCGGCGGCTGCCGCGAGCGTCTTGCGGTGGAGGATGTTGACCGCACCCTGGGCACCCATCACCGCGATCTGGGCCGTGGGCCAGGCGACGTTCATGTCGGCGCCGAGGTGCTTGGAGCCCATCACGTCGTAGGCGCCGCCGTAGGCCTTGCGGGTGATCACGGTGACGAGAGGGACGGTCGCCTCGGCGTAGGCGTAGATCAACTTGGCGCCGCGCCGGATGATGCCGTCCCACTCCTGGTCGGTGCCGGGCAGGAAGCCCGGGACGTCGACGAAGGTCAGCACCGGGATGTTGAAGGCGTCGCAGAACCGCACGAACCGGGCGGCCTTCTCCGAGGCGTCGATGTCGAGGGTGCCGGCGTACTGCATCGGCTGGTTGGCCACGATGCCGACCGACTGCCCCTCGACCCGGCCGAAGCCGATCAGGATGTTGGGGGCGAAGAGCTCCTGGACCTCGAGGAACTCCTCGTCGTCCACGACGGCGGTGATCACGTCGTGCATGTCGTAGGGCTGGTTGGCACCGTCGGGGATGAGCGTGTCGAGGGCCCGGTCGCTGTCGTTGACGTCGGGGTCGGCCTGCTCGTCGTAGGTCGGCGCCGGGTCGAGGTTGTTCTGCGGGAGGAAGGAGAGCAGCGCCTTGACGTACTCGAGCGCGTCGTCCTCGTCCGAACCCATGTAGTGGGCGTTGCCGGACTTGGTGTTGTGGGTGCGCGCGCCGCCGAGCTCCTCCATCGTGACGTCCTCGCCGGTGACGGTCTTGATGACGTCGGGACCGGTGATGAACATCGCGGAGGTCTGGTCGACCATGATCGTGAAGTCGGTGACGGCGGGGGAGTAGACGTGTCCGCCGGCGCAGTTGCCCATGATCATGCTGATCTGGGGGATCACGCCCGAGGCGTGCACGTTGCGGCGGAAGATCTCGCCGTACAGACCGAGGGAGACCACGCCCTCCTGGATCCGGGCGCCGGCACCTTCGTTGATGCCGATGATGGGGCAGCCGGTCTTGATGGCGAGGTCCATGACCTTGGTGATCTTCTCGCCGTAGACCTCGCCGAGCGAGCCGCCGTAGATCGTGAAGTCCTGGCTGAAGACGCACACCTGTCGACCGTCGATGGTGCCGTAGCCGGTCACCACGCCGTCGCCGTAGGGGCGGTTCTTCTCCAGTCCGAAGGCCGTCGACCGGTGCCGGGCGAGCTCGTCGAGCTCGACGAAGGAGCCCTCGTCGAAGAGGATCTCGATCCGCTCCCGGGCGGTCTTGCGGCCCTTGGCGTGCTGCTTCTCGACCGCCTTCGCCGAGCCGGCGTGCACCGCCTCGTCGAGCCTCCGCTCCAGGTCGGCCAGCTTGCCGGCCGTGGTGTGCGTGTCGATGTCGGTCGGGACGTCGGTCCCCTCGCCGGGACTCACCTGTGCGCTCACCCGTGTCAATGTAGTGCCCGTGCGACCACCCCTCGACGCTGCCCGGCTGGCCGGGCCCGGGATCGAGGTCGTGCCGGAGGCGGGCTCCACGAACGCCCTCGTCGCGGACCGGGCACGCGGCGGGGCGCCGGCCGGTCTGGTCGTCGTCACCGAGCACCAGGTCGCCGGCCGGGGTCGTCTGGACCGGACCTGGGAGACGCCCGACCGCGCCGCCCTCACGTTCTCGACGCTGCTGCGGCCGACCAGGCCCGGCGTCGAGTGGCCCTGGCTGCCCCTGGTCGCGGGGGTCGCCGTCGTCGCGGCGCTGCGGGACCACGAGGTCCCGGCCGGCCTCAAGTGGCCCAACGACGTGATGGTCGAGGACGGCAAGTTGGCGGGCATCCTGGCCGAGCGGGTGGAGACGCCGTCCGGCCCGGCCGCGGTCATCGGCATCGGCCTCAACGTCAGCCAGACGCGCGCGGAGCTGCCGGTCGCGACCGCGACCTCGATCGAGCTCGCGACCGGCGCCGTACCCGACCGGACCGACCTGCTGCTGGCCCTGCTCACCCGACTCCACGAGGCGTACGACGCGTGGTCGGACGGCGGCGGGGCCGCAATCCGCGCCACCTACCTGGCCGCCTGCGTGACGGTCGGCCGCGAGGTGCGGGTCAGCCTGCCCGGCGGGGGCACCCTCACCGGCACCGCGGACGACGTGGACGACGCGGGCCGGCTGGTCGTCGCGGGCACGCCGGTCGCTGCGGGCGACGTGCTGCACGTGCGACCCGCTCGGTGACATGATCGGCCCGTGGCCATCAACCCGAAGCTCCTGAACGACGGCGAGCACGTCGTCGTCTCCACCCGCACCCACCCCAAGGCGCTCCTGGTCCCGCTGATCGTGCTGGTCGTGCTGCTCGCGGTGGGCGCCTTCGTCCAGCGGGTCGGCTCGGGCACCGCCGCCGAGATCCTCCACATCGTCGTGTGGGTGCTGGTCGCGGTCGGCATCCTGTGGTTCGCCGTGCGCCCGGGCATCGCGTGGGCCACCACGACGTACACGTTCACCAACAAGCGCTTCATGAAGCGCTCGGGCCTGATCGCCAAGGAGGGGCGCACGATCCCCCTCAACCGGATCAGCGGCGTCGACTTCGAGATCGGCGTCATCGACCGGCTCTTCGGCTGCGGCACCCTCGTGGTGACCGACGCCAGCGAGCACGGCCACGTCCTGCTCGACGACATCCCGCGGGTCGAGGAGGTCCAGAAGACGGTGTCGGCCGAGCTGGACCGGATCGCGGGCGGCCACCGCTCGGATGATGGCTCCTGACGAGACCCCGGAGCCGCCGTCGCTCGAGCGGGCGATCCTCGGTGAGGACCCGGTCCACACCGCCCAGGAGGTGGCGACCGAGACCGGGGTGACGATCGACCAGCTCCGCCGGCTCTGGCGGGCGCTGGGATTCCCCGAGCACGGCACGGAGGTGGCCTTCACGCCCTCCGACGTGGGCGCGGTGTCGATCATGTCCTCCCTGGTCGACTCCGGTGCGATCGACGTCGACGTCGCGGTCATGCTCACCCGCGCGGTCGGGCAGACCATGGCCCGACTCGCCGACTGGGAGGTCGCCACCCTGCTCCAGCGCGTGGAGGAGCTCGAGGCGGGGGACGACGCGACCGGGTCCCGCGCCGGGACGGCGAGGCGGCTGGTCGACGAGCTCAACCCGCCCTTCGAGCAGCTCCTCGTCTACGCCTGGCGCCGCCACCTCGCCGCGGCCGTGGCCCGGATCGAGGCGATGGGCGCCCAGGACGAGGACCTCCGCACCACGCAGCTGACCGTGGGGTTCGCCGACATCGTCGCGTTCACCGCCCTCTCCAACGAGGTCTCCCGCGACCGGATCGGTGAGCTGGTCGAGATCTTCGAGTCCCGGTGCTCCGACGTCGTGGCCTCCCAGCGCGGTCGGGTGATCAAGAGCCTGGGCGACTCGGTGCTGTTCGTCCACGAGGACCCCGTCGCGGCGTACGACATCGCGGCCGGGATCATCAGCGTCTTCGGCCGCGACCCCCGGATGCCCGAGGTGCGGGTCGGCCTGGCCAGCGGCGCCGTGATCATGCGGATGGGCGACGTGTTCGGCCCCCCGGTCAACATGGCCAGCCGGCTGACCGCCGTCGCGCGGCGCAACCGGATCATCGTGGACCAGGAGACGGCCGACCACCTGCCGGGGGACCAGTTCGAGACCCGGCGGCTCCCCGCTCGCCCGGTGCGAGGATTCGGGCTCGTCGAGCCGCTCACGGCCCGCCGTCACTGACCCAGGCACTGACGCCGGGTACTGGCCCAGGTGAGGCAAGGCCTCGTAGCCGATCGGACGATCTTTCCGGTTTCTCCCACGGCCCCCCACGACGGATTCCTACAGTTTGTCGGATGCTGACCGTCCAGGACGTGCGGCTCGACCCCGTGTCCCGCCAGGTGTGGCAGGACGGATCGGACGTCGCGCTGTCACGCAAGGAGTTCGACCTCCTGCACGCGCTGATGGCGCGGGCGGGCGAGCTCGTGTCCCGTGACGACCTGATGCGCGACGTGTGGGACACGACGTTCTGGACCTCCTCGAAGACGATCGACGTCCACCTCGGGTGGGTACGCCGCAAGCTCGGCGACGACAGCCGACGGCCCCGGCTGATCACCACCGTGCGCGGGCGCGGCCTGCGCTTCGAGGTCCAGGACCCCACCGGGGGACCGACGGCGCTCGACCGCGGCTAACCTTCTGGCGTGCCCGCACCAGCGCCCCGCGTCGCGGTCATCGGCGGAGGCCAGCTGGCCCGGATGATGGCCGAGCCCGCCGCCGCGCTCGGGCTTCCGCTCCGGCTGCTCGCCGAGGCCGAGGGGGTCTCCGCGGCCCAGGTCGTCCCCGACCACCTGGTGGGCGACTACCGCGACCTCGCCACCCTGCGCGCGGCCACGGAGGGCTGCGCGGTCGTCACCTTCGACCACGAGCACGTGCCCACCGAGCACCTCCACGCCCTGGCCGCCGACGGCCTCGCGGTCCGCCCCGGGCCCGACGCCCTGGTGCACGCCCAGGACAAGGCCGTGATGCGCGAGCGACTCGGCGCGCTCGGGGTGCCCTGCCCCCGCAACGCGGTCGTCGGCTCCGTCGGGGAGGTCACCGCGTTCGGCTTCCCGTGCGTGCTGAAGACCACGCGCGGCGGCTACGACGGCAAGGGGGTCTGGTTCGTCGGCTCCGTGGAGGACTGCGCCGAGCCGTTCGCGACGGCGGCCGCCGCCGGCGTGCGCCTGCTCGCGGAGGAGCAGGTCGACTTCCGCCGCGAGCTCTCCGCGATCGTCGTCCGCTCGCCCAGCGGACAGGCCGCGGCGTACCCCGTGGTCGCCTCCACCCAGCGCGACGGGATCTGCCACGAGGTCGTCGCGCCGGCCCCCGATCTCGCCGACGGGCTGGCGCTGGAGGCACAACGGATCGCGCTGACCGTCGCCCGCGAGCTCGAGGTGACCGGGGTGCTCGCGGTCGAGCTGTTCGAGACCGACGACGGCCGGGTCCTGGTCAACGAGCTCGCGATGCGGCCCCACAACACCGGGCACTGGACCCAGGACGGTGCGGTCACCTCGCAGTTCGAGAACCACCTGCGCGCCGTCCTCGACCTCCCCCTCGGTTCGCCCGCCCCCCGCGAGCGGTGGACGGTGATGGTGAACATCCTGGGCGGCACCCAGGGCGTCGGCCGGTTGTACGACGGCTACCCGCACGCCTTCGCGCGCGACCCCCACCTGCGCGTCCACCTCTACGGCAAGGACCTGCGGCCGGGCCGCAAGGTCGGCCACGTGAACGCCTACGGTGACGACCTGGACGACTGCCTGGAGCGGGCCCGCCACGCGGCGGCCTGGTTCCGGGGAGACCTCGGCAACGAGAGCGAGTGAGTGGCATGAGCGAGAACCCCTCCGGCAGCCCCCGCGTCGGGATCGTGATGGGCTCCGACTCGGACTGGCCGGTGATGGAGGCCGCGGGCACGGCCCTCGCGGAGTTCGACATCGCCTTCGAGGCCGACGTCGTCTCCGCGCACCGGATGCCCGACGAGATGATCGCGTGGGGTCGCGAGGCCGCCGGCCGGGGCGTGCAGGTGATCATCGCCGGCGCCGGTGGCGCGGCCCACCTTCCCGGGATGCTCGCGGCCGTGACGCCGCTGCCGGTGATCGGCGTCCCGGTCCCGCTCAAGCACCTCGACGGGATGGACTCGCTGCTCTCGATCGTGCAGATGCCGGCCGGCGTCCCGGTCGCGACGGTGGCGGTCGGCAACGCCCGCAACGCAGGGCTGCTCGCGGTCCGGATCCTCGCGGCCACCGACCCCGACCTCCAGCAGCGGATGACCGCCTTCCAGGAGGAGCTGCGCGAGTCCGCCCGGGCCAAGGGCGCGGCGGTCCGCGGCCAGCAGCGTCGGGTCGGCTTCTAGCCGATGCGGCCGGGCGCGCGCCTCGTCGGCCTCGACGTCGCCCGCGCGCTCGCCCTGCTGGGGATGGTGGCGACCCACCTGCTTCCCGAGATCGGCCCGGACGGCCAGCAGACGTGGGCGACCGACCTCGCCGGCGGTCGCGCCTCGGCCCTGTTCGCCGTGCTCGCCGGGATCACGATGGCGCTGCTCACGGGCGGCCGGACCCCGCTGCGCGGGCGCGACCGGTGGCGCGCGTCGCTCGGCGTCGCGCTGCGGGCGGTCCTGGTCGGCGTGGTCGGACTGTGGCTCGGCGGGCTCGACACCGGGCTGGCGGTGATCCTCACCTACTACGCCGTGCTGTTCCTGCTCGGGCTGCCGTTCACAGGCCTCCGAGTGCGGTCGCTGGCGGCTCTCGCGGTCGTGTGGCTGGTGGCGGTGCCGCTGGCCTCCCAGTGGGTCCGGCCCCGGCTCCCGGAGCCGTCGTACGACAACCCCTCGTGGGCCGGGCTCGGCGACCCGGTGCAGCTCGGCAGCGAGCTCCTGCTGACCGGCTACTACCCGGCGCTGCCGTGGCTGGCCTACCTGCTGGCCGGGACAGCGGTGGGACGGAGCGACCTCGGCCGGCGCGGGGTGCAGGCCGGGTGGCTGGTCGGCGGGCTGGTCCTGGCCACCGTGGCGGGGGTGGGTTCTCGGGTGCTGGCGGGACGCGAGCTCGGCCCCCGGTTGCTCGAGGAGGCCTCGCTCGGTCTCCCCGGCACGACGCCGACCGACCGGTGGTCGTACCTGCTCCTGGACGCGCCGCACTCCGGCACCCCGTTCGACCTGGCCGCGACGACCGGCAGTGCGCTCGCCGTGATCGGAGGCTCACTCCTGCTGATCGGGGTGCTACCGGGGCTGGGCGTCCGGTTCATGGCGGTGGTGTTCGGCGCCGGCACCATGACGCTCACCCTCTACACGCTGCACGCCGTCCTGCGGACCGACACCTACTGGCCGCCGGCAGAGGGGGCGTTCCAACGGCATGTCCTGCTGCTCGCCGCGATCGGTGCGGTGTTCGTGGCGCTGCACTGGCGCGGACCGCTGGAGCTGCTCGTCGGGCTGCCCGGCCGGCTGCTGAGACGGAACCGGTCGACCGCGCCGTACGTCGCATCGGCATGAGGTCCTTCCCCGCCACGCTGGCGCTCCTGCCGCTGCTCGCCGGCTGCGGCGCGCAGGGCGCGCCGCAACCCGCAGACGACGGCTCCGGCGACGACACCGCCCTGTCGGGGGAGTACGTCGCCGACGGGCTCCCGGCGCCGTTCTCCGAGGGAGACGTTCTGCGCGTGGGCTTCGGCGACGGCGAGGTCTCCTTCAGCGCCACCTGCAACCAGATGTCCGGCACCGCCGGCTGGGGGTCCGGCACGCTCGACGTCTCCTCGGTCGGCGGCACCGAGATGGGGTGCCCCGGTGACGGGTTCGCGCAGGACGAGTGGCTGGTCGACTTCTTCACGTCCCGCCCCGCCGTCACCGTGGACGGCACGGACGTGCGACTCGCGTCCGGCAGGACCGAGATCTGGCTCGTCCCGGCCGACGAGCTCGCGCCCGGCGGCACCGGGCCCGATGTCGCCCTCGAGGGCGCCCACTGGACGCTCACCGGGATCGAGGAGGCCGACGGTGACTCGGTCGGGATCCTGGTGGTCCCGAACAAGGTCGAGGCCTGGGTGGAGATCGACAGTGGACAGGTCCGCTTCCGCGCCGGTTGCAACGCGGGTGGCGGGCCTGCCGAGGTCGTCGACGACCGGCTCGAGCTGGGCGAGGTCGCCATCGAGCTGGTCGGCTGCCAGGGCGTCGAGGCCGAGATCGAGCGCCTCTCCGTCTCGGTGCTCATGGCCGACTCGGTCAGGTGGTCGGTGACCGGCGACGAGCTGCGGCTGACGCGTGGCGACACGACGTTGGTGTACGCCGCCGAGTAGGCGACCTCAGTCGCGCACCCGGCCCCGGAGCGCCTTGGTCTGCCCGCGGCGCCTCTTGACCTCCATCCGCCGGCGGCGCGAGCCCTTGGAGGGCTTGGTCGGGACCCGCGCGGCCGGCGGCGGTGCCAGAGCCTCCCGGATGAGCTGGGCGAGCCGCTCGCGGGCGAGCCCCCTGTTCCGGTGCTGGGAGCGGTGGTCGGCGACCACGACCCGGATCGTGCCGACCCGCTCGCGCTCCGGCACGCTGAGGACGCTCGACGTCCGACCGTCGAAGACCAGCTCCACGCGGGTGTCGGTGGTGTTGACGTGCTGGCCGCCAGGGCCCGACGAGCGGCTGAACCGCTCGACCAGCTCGCCGTCGGGGATGAGCAGGCCCTCGGGGAGCCCGGGACCGGGCGGGACCCTCAGGTCGGTCACCCGCGACCCCACTCGATCGCGGGACAGGTGTCCATGACCATCGGGACGCCGGCCTCCGTCGTACGCCGGAACGCGTCGTGGTCGACCACCCCGAGCTGGAACCACACGCCCCGCGCCCCGATCGAGACCGCCTGGTCGGCGACGGCGCCGGCCGCGTCGGAGCGACGGAACACGTCCACGACGTCGACGGCGAACGGGACGTCGGCCAGGGTGGGGTAGCCCTGCTCGCCGAGCACCGTCGGCGCGTCCGGGTGGACCGGCACGATCCGCTTGCCGCGGTGCTGGAGCAGCTCGGCGATCCGGTAGGCCGTCCGGTCGGGACGACCGGAGAGCCCGACGACCGCCCACGTCGTGGACTCGTCGAGGAGGAACCGCACGGTGTCGGGGTCACGCCACGGGCTACTCATGCGTCCATTCTGGCTTGTTGCCGAATTGATGGTCCCAAGATCACCCACTGGATGTTTCCGGCGGGTAACCTGCCCTCGACCGCGCCCGGAGGGACGGTCACCCAGTCCGTACGTTGCTCGGAGGGAGCACCCCACATGAAGTCCACCATCCTGACCCGCCGCGTCGCCGCGGTCGGTGCGGCGACGGCCCTCGCGGCCGGCGCCCTGGTCGCCACGACCGGCACCACCGCCACCGCGGTCCCGGTGTCCAACACCTACACCTGCGGCACCTCCGCGGGTCCCCAGCAGGTCGCCGTCGACATCGAGGTGCCCGGCATCGGTGGGGTCACCCAGCTCATGGCGGGCCAGCGCCTCGACCCGATGGGCGCGTTCACCGCGAACCTGACGTTCACGATCTCCGACGACTTCCACGCCATCCTGCTCGGCCTGGGCGTCACCGACCTCGAGGTGCCCGCCTACGCCGCCAAGTTCGGCAACTCCAAGGTCCCGCTCGCCGCGTTCGAGACGAGCATCACCGACATGACCCAGAACCCCGACGACTCCTGGAGCGACTCGGTGTCCTCGCCGGTCATCGCGTTCAAGGCTCCCTCCGCGGGCATGGACCAGAAGGCGGTCACGCCGCCCAAGATCGCGATCCTCGCGACCATCGGCGGCAACCCCGTCGACGTGGACTGCGCCCGCAACGACGCCGCCCAGGTCCTCACGACCGTCGACGTCACTGCGAACGACTCGACCACCAAGGCGACCTCGACGAAGAAGTCGTTCGCGAAGGGCACTGCCGCCAAGGTGAAGGTGAAGGTCTCCGCGGAGAACAAGACCCCGAGCGGCAAGGTGATCCTCAAGAAGGGCTCCAGGACCCTCGACAAGGGCAAGCTGAAGAAGGGCGCCGCGGTCCTCTCGACCAAGGCCCTCGGTGTCGGCAGGAACAAGCTGACCGTCGTCTACAAGGGCGACAGCTACACCAAGGGCAGCAAGGACGCGGTGACCGTCAAGGTCGTCCGCTGACCCGACACTGACCTCCCGGCAACGGCCGGCACCCCACGGGGGTGCCGGCCGTTGCTACTCGCCGGTAGAAGTAGGATCCCGGGCCATGGACGACTTCCCGATGTTCGCGCTGTCCGAGGAGCACCAGGCGGTCCGTGAGGCGGTCCGGGCCGTGTGCGACGCCAAGGTCGCGCCGTACGCCGCGGCCGTGGACGAGGAGGCCCGCTACCCGCGTGAGGCGGCCGAGGCCCTGCTCGCGTCCGACTTCCACGCCCCGCACGTGCCCGAGCAGTACGGCGGCGCCGGGGCCGACGCGCTCGCCACCTGCCTGGTGATCGAGGAGGTCGCGCGGGCCTGCGTGAGCTCGAGCCTGATCCCCGCGGTCAACAAGCTCGGGTCGCTCCCGGTCCAGATCGCCGGGTCGGAGGAGCTCAAGCAGACCTACCTGACCAGGCTGGCGGCGGGGGAGGGCGGCTTCTCCTACTGCCTGTCCGAGCCCGACGCCGGCTCCGACGCCGGGGGCATGAAGACCCGCGCCGTCCGCGACGGCGACGACTGGGTCATCGACGGCGTCAAGCGCTGGATCACCAACGCCGAGGAGTCGGAGTACTACACCGTGCTCGCGGTCACCGACCCCGACCAGGGCACCCGCGGCGGGATCACCGCCTTCGTCGTCGAGAAGGCCGACGAGGGGATCTCCTTCGGCGCGCCCGAGAAGAAGCTCGGCATCAAGGGCAGCCCGACCAAGGAGGTCTACCTCGACCGGGTCCGGATCCCCGACTCGCGTCGCATCGGCGAGGTGGGCGAGGGCTTCTCCATCGCCATGCGCACCCTGGACCACACCCGGGTGACGATCGCGGCGCAGGCCGTGGGGGTCGCCCAGGGCGCCCTCGACCACGCGCTGGACTACGCCCAGGAGCGCCAGCAGTTCGGCAAGAACATCGCGGAGTTCCAGGGGCTCCAGTTCATGCTCGCCGACATGGGCATGAAGGTGGAGGCCTCCCGCCAGATCACCTACGCCGCCGCCGGCCGCTCCGAGCGCGGCGACCACGACCTCACCTTCTTCGGCGCCGCGGCGAAGTGCTTCGCCTCCGACACCGCCATGGAGGTCACCACCAACGCGGTGCAGATCCTGGGCGGCTACGGCTACACCCGCGACTACCCCGTCGAGCGGATGATGCGCGACGCCAAGATCACCCAGATCTACGAAGGCACCAACCAGGTCCAGCGGATCGTGATGGCCCGCCAGCTGCTCGCCGGGATCCAGTCGAAGATCTGACCGCGGGCGTCAGCCCAGGACCAGCCACAGGCCGATCAGGGTCGGTACGACGCCGAGCGCGAGCCACGGGGAGAGGACCGAGCGGCCGTGGATCGCCAGCCCGGCCGCCACCGCCATCGCGCCGAACGCGCCCGCGATCACGTTCAGCCCGACCTGGGAGCTGAGCGTCGGGTCGCGCAGGAACAACGCCGCCAGCACCAGCCCGGCGGACAGGTGCAGGATCGTGGTGACCGCGAGCGTCGACATCACCCAGCGCTGGACCCGGGTCAGGCTGCGATCGGCCGCGGGGCTGCTCCGGCGGGGCGCGTCGGGGTCCATCAGGTGCCGCCGGCGCGGCGGTGACGGAGGTAGGACGGGTGAGCTCATCGGTCCCAGCCTAGGGTCCGACCCGGTCGGCTCAGCCGGCGGCTCCGGACGTCTCGGTCGGGGCGGTGATCCGCTTGGCGAAGCGCTCCCACGCGGCTTGTCGGGAGACGCCGAGCGCCTGCCCGATGGCCGCCCAGGAGATCCCGCGATCCCGGATCAGACCGACCCAGTCGGCGGCGAAGTCGCTGACCTGGTCGGCGTTGCGCATGATCGTGGGCAGGGTCGCCAGCATCTCGGCGTCCGACATCCGTTCCCACGGGGGTTGCTCGTCCAGCAGCGGTGTCGCCGGTGGGTGCGCCAGCGCGTGGATGTCCTCCACGCACGCCACGCAGATCATCGCGCCCAGCCCTCCCGCCAGCCGGCGTTCCGCGGATCCCTGCTCCCCGCAGAACGAGCAGAAGCGCTTCTCGACGTCGTCGTCCAAATTCGTGTGTCCCTTTCCCCCCGGTCAGGACCCGGGCTCCCCGGGATCGGACTCACCCTTCGGGGTGATGTCCCCCCACATTCAACCAGAGGGCCGAAGCGTGCGTGGGCACGTGTGCAGGGCGCGTGTGCACCGGAGCGGCCGGAGGGCTCGCTGCTGAACCCTCCGGCCTGACCGTCACCGTGCCCGATCCGGCCGGTCCCACCCGTCGTGCCATGATCGGATGTCCGAGCCCAGACCCCGCCCGGACCCAGCGCGAGGAGCGCCGACATGGCCGTACGACCCGATGCCGAGACGTTCGCCCAGCTCGCGCTGTCACTGCACGACGCCAGCGTCGAGCAGACCGTCGAGCGCGTTCTCGAGTTCACCCTCGAGGCCCTCGGGTGCGCCCACGCCGGGGTGATCCTGGTCCACGCCGGGTCCCGGGTGGAGACGGTCGCCGCGACCGACCCGGTGGTGGCGCACCTTGACCAGATCCAGCTCGAGTCAGGGGAAGGACCCGACCTCGAGGTCATCGCGGACCGCCACGCCGTCCGGATCGCCGACGTGACGCGCGAGGAACGCTGGCCCCGCTGGGCGGCAGCGGTGGCGGCCACGGGCGTCCGCAGCATGCTGGGGACCCGGATCCACACCAGCACGACCGTGGTCGGCAGCCTGAATGCCTACGATCCCGAGCCCGACCGGTTCGACCAGGCCGATGCCGACATCGCCCACCTGCTGGCCCGGCATGCGGCGGTCGCCCTCGAGAACGCCCGCGGTACCGAGAACCTGTGGAGGGCGATCGACGCCCGCAACCGTGTCGGACAGGCGCAGGGGATCCTGATGGAGCGGTTCGGGCTGGATGCCGAGCACGCCTTCGGTGTGCTGCGGCGCTACTCGCAGGACAACAACCTGAAGCTGCACGATGTCGCCGAGCGGCTGATCGCCACCCGCACGCTCCCCGGCTGAGGTCCGTGTCCGCTCAGCCGGTCAGCGCCGGGGATTCCGTGGGGGCGGGCGTCTGCTCCAGGTAGCCGTTGCGCACGCCCCAGAGCACCGCCTGGGCGCGGGAGCTGACTCCCATCTTCCGGTAGGCCGAACGGATGTGGGACTTGACGGAGTTGATGCTCAGCGACGCCTCGCGGGCGATGCTGAGGTTGTCCAGGCCCCGGGTGATCAGCGTGACGATCTCGGCCTCCCGCGGGGTGAGGGACGTCTGGCCCTCGACCTCGGGGGAGAAACCTCTCCGGCTGCCGTACTCCACGACCACCTGGCCGCGGTGGACCTGCTCGAGGGCCGCGACCAGCCGGGCGGCGGGGAGCCGCTTGCACAGGACACCGGCCACACCCGCGTCGAGCGCCCGGTCGACCAGGTCGGGTCGCGGTAGCCAGGTGTAGGCGACCAGTCGCCCCACGTGCGGGACAGTCGGGAGCACCCCGGGACCCGGCACCAGGAAGACGCCCGAGAGGCAGTCGTGCAGCGTGATGTCGGCGTCGGGGGCCGGCTCCCCGTCATCGCCGGAGCCCAGCACCTCCACCCGGTGGGAGTAGGCGGCGAGCATCGCGGTGAGACCGCGGACCACCAGCTCGCACTCCTGCGCGAGCGTGATGCGGACCGGACGGTGGGGGGCGATGTGGTCGACCATGGCGCAGTCGTACCCCTGTCGGGCCCGGCCATGCGATCACCACTTCGGGTGGTTGTCCCCACCCCGGGCGCAGTGCTTGCATCATGGAGTGGCTGAGCAGCATGCCGCGTCCTTCCTCTGCAGACGGAGGTGGTGGCCGTGGCCCTGCCGCGGGCGTTCCCGGGCGAGATCGCCCTCTCCCGACCTGACCGCATCACCGAGACCGACCACCTGCTGGCCGAGCTCGCGAGCAGCCCGGACCCCCGGGCGCTGCAGGACCGGCTCGTCCGGATCAACATGGTCGTCGCGCGCGAGATCGCCCGGCGCTACGCGGGCCGCGGGCTGGCCGCCGACGATCTCGAGCAGGTCGCCTACCTGGGTCTGGTGAAGGCCGTCCAGCACTACGACGGCGAGAAGGCCACCGAGTTCCTCAGCTACGCCGTGCCGACGATCCGGGGCGAGCTGCGCCGTTGGTTCCGGGACGCCGGCTGGGTGGTGCGGCCGCCCCGCTCGGTCCAGGAGCTGCAGGCCCGGGTGACCCGCGCCCAGGACGAGCTCTCGGTCGACCTGGGGCACCCCCCGTCGACCCGAGAGATCGCCGACTCGCTCGAGGTCGACGTCGACGACGTACGGCGGGCGATGGCGGCGAACGGATGTTTCAGCCCCACCTCGCTCGACGCCCCGTCCCCGAGCGGGCAGGGGGACGGCGACGAGCTGGTGGGCCGGCTCGGTGCCGCGGACCCGGGCTACGCGCAGGCCGAGGCCCGGGTGGCGCTGCGCCCGCTGCTGCGTGACCTCGACGAGCGGGAGCGACTCCTGCTGGAGATGCGTTTCATCCGCGGCGCCACACAGTCCGAGATCGGTGAACGGCTCGGGGTGACCCAGACCCAGGTGTCCCGGTTGCTCTCGGGCGTGCTCGAACGGTTGCGGGCCGAGCTCACCGGCTCGGCGTCAGCGTCGGCGGCCTGACGGCTACTCACCGGTCTCGGAGCGCCGGAGTCCGCAGGCTGGTGGGACTCGGCGATGCCGTCGACGGTGTTGGTCGCGGCCGGCTCAGGAGTCGTGGGAGGCCTGGCCACCCTTGCGCCCTGCCTTCTTCTTCTGGGCTGTCGTGCCGCCCTGGGAGCTGTCCCCACCGGAGCCGCTCTGCTGCCCTCCGTGCTTCGAGGCGTCGGGGGAGTTGGCGATCCTGGCAGCGCGCTGCTTCGACATCCCCTTGTCCTTGAGCGCTTCGTACTGGTCCTCGTTCTTCACGTTCGCCTTCTTGCTGGGCACCGTCATCTCCTCCTCCTTCGGGGGAGGGGACGTACCCGACCTCCGGCTCGCGCATGCGTGATCAGGGGCCGATGACCTGGTCGAGCCCCCGGCGCAGGTGCTGGGGGTCGTCGAACACCCAGGCGGCACCGGCGGTCCGGAGCTCCTCCTCGCCGTAACCACCGCTCAGCAGGGCGACCGTCGGGATGCCGGCGCGGCACGCGGCCTCCACGTCCCAGACCGAGTCGCCCACGAGCAGGCTGCGCGTGCCGTCCACCCGGTCGATGACGGTGTTGATCAGCTCGGGGTCGGGCTTCGACGCCCCGGCGTCCTCGGCGGTGGCGGTCGCGTGTGCCCGGTCGTCGGCGCCGAGCAGGTCCATCGCGCGCCGGGCGTGGCGGGGGATCGAGGAGCTGGCGACCACGACCTGGAGGTCGCGTCGGCGGAGGTCGTCCAGCAGCTCGCGGGCTCCCGGCAGGAGCGCGGGTTCCTCCAGCATCGCGTCGTACTCCTTCTCCCACGAGGCCCGGATGGCGTCACCGAGGTCGCGTTCGGCCTCCTCCCCGAGCACGGCGGGGACCAGCCGGTCGCCGCCCATCCCGATGTGCCGATGGATCCGGTGGGCCGGCACCGGCCGACCGTGGGCCGCGCACGCGCGCACCCAGGCGACCGTGTGGTGGTAGACCGAGTCGAGCAGGGTGCCGTCGATGTCGAGGACGACCGTGTCGACACGTGCGGTGTGGTCCGTCATGTGGAGGTTCGTACCCGCGGGGCGCCGAGGCATGCGAGGGAGAACGGCGGGTACGACCGTGTACGAGCAGCCCGAGCAGCCCGAGCAGCCCGAGCAGATCGAGGAGGTGGGCCGGATGCCCCAGCAGGCGTGGAGCAAGAAGCGCGAACGGCAGTACGACCACATCAAGGAGGGGCTGGAGGAGCGCGGCCGCTCCGAGGGCGAGGCGGAGGAGATCGCCGCCCGCACCGTCAACAAGGAACGGGCCCGCAGCGGGGAGGCCGAGCAGACCAGCCGGACCTCGACCGCCGACCTCTCCTCGTCCCGACGCGGTGGCCTGCGATCCCACCGCGGCAGCGGCGGCCGGACCCGCGACCAGCTGTACGAGGAGGCGCGCAAGAAGAACGTCAAGGGCCGCTCATCGATGACCAAGGCGGAGCTCGAGAAGGCCGTGGGTCGCTGAGCGTTGCTGCTACGTCCGGCATGATCGGGGGATGGCAGACACGTCCCCGGAGCAGCCCGGGTCCGGTCGGTACCCGCTCCACCCCGCAGGCCCGCGCGCGGCGGACCTGGTGCTCGAGGGTGTCGCGCTCCCGCTGACCGGGACCGCCCGCATCTACACCTGCGGCATCACGCCGTACGACGTCACGCACCTCGGCCACGCCGCCACCTTCGTGTGGTCCGACGTGCTCGCGAGCCTGGCGCGGGCGGTCGACGTCCATACGGTGACCTCGCGGAACGTCACCGACGTCGACGACGTCCTCACCGCGGCCGCCGAGGCGCGGCACCGTCGCTACGACGACGTGGCGGTCACCCAGGAGTTCCTCTTCGACCGCGACATGAACGACCTCGCCGTCGCGCGGCCCGACGCCACCCCGCGAGCGAGGGCCCACGTCACCCAGGTCGTACAGCTGGCCGACGCCCTGCTCCGGCTCGACCGGGCCTACGAGAAGGACGGGACCGTGTTCTTCCGGGCACCCCTCGACCTCGACCGCGGCGGGCTGACCGAGGACCGGGCACTCGCGGCGTTCGCCGAGTTCGGCGACCGCGCGGAGGACGGCCGTGAGGCCGCGTGGGACGTGCCCCTCTGGCGACCCTCGGCCGACGACCAGCCGGCCTGGCCGAGCCCGTGGGGCTGGGGCCGGCCGGCCTGGCACGTCGAGTGCGCCGCCATGGCGATGACGGTCTTCGGGGCCGGCGTCGACGTGCTGGTCGGCGGAGCCGACCTGGTCTTTCCGCACCACGCGTACCAGGCCGCCATGGTGGAGGCGGCGTCCGGGGCGCGGCCCTTCGCACGCCGGTCGATGCACGTCGGGACGGTGCACCACCACGGCGCGAAGATGGCGAAGTCGACGGGCAACCTGGTCCTGGTCCGCGACCTGCTCAGCGATCACGAGGGCGCCGCGATCCGCCTCCTGCTGGTGCACCGGCCCTGGGCCGAGGCGTGGGAGTACGACGCCGCCGGGCTCGCCGAGGCCGCCGACCTCCTCACCCGGCTCCGTGCCGCGGCCGGACGCGACGGCGACCGCGCCGGACGGGAGCAGGTCCTCGCCGCACTGCTGGACGACCTCGACGTGGTGACGGCGTCCGCTCTCGCGCTGGAGCTCGGTGGCGAGGCGGCCCGGACCCTGCTCGCGGTGCTGCGCCTCGCGACCTGAGTGACCGCTACGACGCGCGGCCGCGCAGCAGCTCACCGGTGACGGTCACGACCCGCTGGACCAGGTGGTCGAGCGCGTCCTTCTCGGCCTCGCCCAGCGGCTCGTCGTTGTCGCCGCCGGTGGCGTGCGAGACGCCGTACGGGTTGCCGTCGACGAACTTCAGCTGGTCGGTGTACCCGGGTGCGACCACGATGCCGCCGAAGTGCTGGATGGTCGTGTAGAGGGAGAGCAGGGTGGCCTCGTGCCCGCCGTGGGCGGTCTGCGCAGCGGTGAACCCGGCATAGGTCTTGTCGGCCAGCTGGCCCTCGGCCCACTGCGGACCGAGCGTGTCGAGGAACGCCTGGAGCTGGCTGGCCACGTTGCCGAACCGGGTCGGCGAGCCGAGCAGGACCGCGTCGGCCCACACGACGTCGTCGGGCGTCGCCCTCGGGTCGCCGCTGATCGCGTCGACGTGCGCGCGCCACTCGTCCTGGGAGTCGATCGCGTCGTCAGGGGCGGTCTCCTCGACGTGCCGCAGCCGTACCTCGGCGCCGGCCCGCTCGCCGGCAGCCGCCGCCCGTCGTGCCATGGCATCGACCGTGCCGGTGCTGGAGTAGTAGACGATCGCGAGCTTCACCGAGGGGGACATGTCCTCCAGCCTCACACGCGATCTGCGGCGCTCGGGTCCCCCGTGGGGGTGGTGCTTGTGCGGGGGATCACGACCGCGTTGAGTGGTGGTGTGACTCCGGACGAGGTGGCGCGAGGCAGCGCGGACGCGATGTGGGCGGGCGACGCCGCGAGCCGCGCGCTCGGGATGCGGATCGTCGAGGTGGGGCCGGGGCGGGCCGTGCTCGCGATGACGGTGCGCGACGACATGGTCAACGGGCACGCGATCGGCCACGGTGGGCTGACCTTCGCCCTCGCCGACAGTGCGTTCGCGTTCGCCTGCAACTCCTACAACCGCACCACCGTCGCGGCCGGGGCGGAGATCCGCTTCCGTCGGCCGACCCGGCTCGGCGACGACCTGGTCGCCACCGCGACCGAGCGCTCCCGGGAGGGGCGCGACGGCGAGTACGACGTGGCCGTGGTCGTCGGGGACACCGTCGTCGCGGAGTTCGTCGGTCGCTCCCGCGAGATCGGTGGCGCGTTCTGGGAGGAGTCGTCGTGACCGGCACGGTCGGTGCGGTGCCCGACCTGGACCGTGCCTCGCTCGAGGCCCTCCAGCTCGAGCGGCTGCGTGACTCGCTGCGCCGGGCGGCCGCCGTCCCCCACTACGCCGCGGCCTTCCGCACGGCCGGGGTGAGCCCGGACGACGTCACCTCCCTCGCAGACCTGGCCCGGTTCCCGTTCACGACCAAGGCCGACCTCCGCGCGAACTACCCCTTCGGGATGTTCGCGGTGCCGCGCGAGCAGGTGGCCCGCGTGCACGCGTCCAGCGGGACCACGGGCAAGCCGACGGTCGTCGGCTACACCCGCGAGGACGTCGACACCTGGGCCGAGCTGATGGCCCGCTCGATCCGCGCCGCGGGCGGCCGCCCCGGAGACCTGGTCCACGTCGCCTACGGCTACGGGCTCTTCACCGGCGGGCTGGGCGCCCACTACGGCGCCGAGCGGCTGGGCTGCACGGTCGTGCCCGTCAGCGGCGGGATGACCGAGCGCCAGGTGCAGCTGATCGTGGACTTCGCGCCGCGCGTGATCATGGTGACCCCGTCGTACTTCCTGGCCCTGCTCGACGAGATGGACGCCCAGGGCGTCGACCCGCGCGCCACCGGGCTGGAGGTGGGGATCTTCGGCGCCGAGCCGTGGACCCACGAGATGCGCCGGGCGGTGGAGACGCGGTCGGGGATCCGCGCCGTCGACATCTACGGCCTCTCCGAGGTGATGGGCCCGGGCGTGAGCCAGGAGGCGGGGGAGACCCAGGACGGGCTGCACGTCTGGGAGGACCACTTCCTGCCCGAGGTCGTCGACCCGGTGACCCTCGAGCCGGTGCCCGACGGCGAGGAGGGCGAGCTGGTCTTCACCAGCCTCACCAAGCAGGCGATGCCGGTGGTGCGCTACCGGACCCGCGACCTGACCCGGCTGCTGCCGGGCACGGCGTACCCCGCGTTCCGCCGGATGGCGAAGGTGACCGGCCGGACCGACGACCTGATGATCGTGCGCGGGGTGAACGTGTTCCCGAGCCAGGTCGAGGAGCAGATCCTGGCGATCGAGGGGCTCACCCCGCACTACCTCTGCGTGCTCACCCGACCCGGTCAGCTCGACGAGCTGACGGTCCGGGTCGAGGCGGCCGGGGAGCCGGACCCCGCGCTCGGCGTCCGGCTGGCCGAGCGCGTCAAGCACCGGATCGGCGTGACCGCGCGGGTCGAGGTGCTGCCGCCCGGAGCGCTGGAGCGCTCACTGGGCAAGGCCCGGAGGATCAGCGACGAGCGCTGACGGACCGGGTGCTACTTCGGGAAGCCGGTGGGGGTGCAGAGGCTCTTCGGGATGCTCTCGGTGTCGTCCTCCGTGATGAAGGTGAACATCTGCTGCGAGCGCTCCTCGTCCCAGTTGACCGCGAAGTCGGCCACCGGGACACCGCAGGTCAGGCCGTTGTCGCCGTTCACCCGCGTCATCGCCAACGCCCACTGCGCCATCGCGAAGGGCGAGGTCCCCTCGCTGACCCGGACGGCGCGGGCGCCGGCCATGTTCAGCTTGTAGTAGCGGACCGGGTTGAGGACCGACCACGGCGAGAGTGCCTCGCTGCCGATCGCCGAGACCACCTCGCGCTGCCGCTGGGCCCGGCCGAGGTCGCCGAACTTCTCGTCGGTGTGGCGGGAGCGGGCGTAGCCCAGGGCGGTCGGTCCGTCGACCTCCTGGCAACCCTTCTTCAGGTTGATGTTGGCGAGCGGGTCGTTCATGTCGAAGGGCGGGCACACCTCGACGCCGCCGACGGCGTCGACCAGGTCGACGAAGCCCCCGAAGCCGATCTCGACGAAGTGGTCGATCCGGATGCCGGTCTCGTTCTCGATCGTCTTGACCAGGAGCCTGGCGCCGTCGTAGGCGTAGGCGGCGTTGATCTTGGTGGTGCCGTAGCCGGGCACCTCGACGAGGGAGTCGCGCGGGATCGACATCAGCAGGTTGGGGCCGGCCCCCGTGTGCAGCAGCATGATCGTGTCGGTGCGCTGGCCCGACGCGTCGCCGGTGCCGTACTCCTTGCGCTCCGCAGCGGTGAGGTCGTCCCGGGAGTCCGAGCCGACCATGAGGTAGGTCGTGCCGGGCTGGTCGTCGGGGCGGCCGCTGCTCGGGAAGGCGTCGACCTTGTCGACCTTGGACCACGCCCACAGCGGGATCGCGACGAGGAACAGCACCCACACCAGGAGCACGACCAGGATCGCCTTCTTCCACCCGAAGGTGCGGCGGGGCTTGTTGTTGGTCGGCCCGGTCACCCGCTTCTTGGGCGGCGGCGGGGACGTCGGGGGCGCTGCATCCTGGCGCTGGCCGCGGGCGTCGCGCGCGGCGGCCGGCATCACCCGGGTCTCGTCGCCGCGAGGCTGCTGCGGGATCTGTCGGGTCTCGTCGCCTGGGGGCTGCTGGCCCTTCGCGCCGTAGAGCCAGTCGTACTCCGGTGTGCCCTTCTCGGGTCCACCACCCTGCGGACGGTCAGCCATGGCGGAGAAACTACCGTGCCCCCATGAGCGAGGAACGCCGATCCCTCCCACCCGCGCACTCGCGGGTCTCCCTGGCGACGCTGACCGGCTCCACGCACGTGAACCTGCTGGGCAACGTGCACGGTGGCGAGATCATGAAGCTGGTCGACTCCACCGCCGGCGCGGTCGCCGCGCGTCACAGCGGCGGGCCGGCCGTCACCGCGTTCATGGACGAGATGGCGTTCCTGGCGCCGGTGCACGTCGGAGACATCATCCGCACCCTCGCCCAGGTGAACTGGGTCGGCACGTCGTCGATGGAGATCGGCGTCCGGGTCGAGGCCCAGCCGTGGGGGAGCGCGGCCGACGAGCCGCTGCACGTCGCCTCGGCGTACGTCGTGTTCGTCGCGATCGATGCCGAGGGTCACCCGCGTCCCGTCCCCGACCTCGAGCCGCAGACCCCCGAGGAGGAGCGTCGTCAGCGCGAGGCCGGCATCCGCCGTTCCCACCGGCTCGCCCGCCGGGCCGAGATCGAGTCGGACCGCTCCCAGCACTGACCCGCCGGAGCGGTCGGCGCGTCGTACCGGCTGTGACGGGTGTGACTGGTGATACTTGCCGTCACGTTGCTTCCTTCCCCGAGCACCGAGAGGCACCACCCGCATGCCCGTTCCTTCTCCCGGGCCCGTCCCGCGGCGCGACCACGCCGAGCGCGCCGCGCGCGTCCGCTTCCGGCGCGCCATCGCGCTGATGCTGATGACGCTGGTGCTGCCCGGGTCCGCCCAGCTGGTCGCCGGCAACCGCCAGGTCGGCCGGGTCGCGATGCGGGTCTGGTTCGGGCTGGTCGTGGCCGGAGTGGTGACCCTGACGACCTCGGTGCTCGACCACCGCTTCGCCTTCGAGCTCGCCTCGAACCCCCTGATCCTCGGGCTGCTCCGGTTCGCCCTCATCGCGCTCGCCCTCGGCTGGGCCTTCCTGATCGTCGACGCCTGGCGGATCGGTCAGCCGCTCACGCTGAGCCAGCAGCACCGCCGCGCGGTGGTCTCGGTCAACGGGCTGCTCTGCTTCGGGGTGGCCGGGGCGCTCCTCTTCGGCTCCCACCTGGTCGCGGTCCAGCGTGACCTGATCCTCACCATGTTCGGCGACGGAGCCGCAGCAGGCTCGACCCACGGTCGCTACAACGTGGTGCTCTTCGGCGGTGACGCCGGCGCCGGGCGGACCGGCCTGCGCCCGGACTCGATCACCGTCGCCAGCATCGACGCTGTCACCGGCAAGACGGTGCTGATCAGCCTGCCGCGCAACATGACGAACTTCCCCTTCGCCGAGGGCTCGGTGATGGACGAGCAGTTCCCCCACGGCTTCGACGCCGACTACCTCAACGGGGTGAGCACCTGGGCGACCGACCGGCCCGAGCTGTTCCCGCACTCGCACCACCCCGGGCTCGACGCCACGATCATGGCCGTCGAGGGGATCACCGACCTCGACATCAGCTACTGGGCGATGGTCAACCTCGAGGGGTTCAAGGACCTCGTCGACGCCTTCGGCGGCGTGACGCTCAACGTCCGCGACCAGATCCCGGTCGGCCTGCCCACCGACGACTACTTCCGCTACATCCAGCCCGGGGTGCAGGAGCTCGACGGGCAGGAGACGCTGTGGTTCGCCCGGGCCCGCTACGGCTCCGACGACTACTCCCGGATGGCGCGGCAGAAGTGCGTGATGGCCGCGATGCTGAACCAGGTGAGCCCGCAGGCGGCCCTGCGCAACTTCCAGGACATCGCCCAGGCGAGCTCCCAGATGGTCTCCACGAACATCCCGCACTCCGAGGTCGGCCGGTTCCTCGACCTGGCCCTGAAGGCCAAGTCGCAGAAGATCTCCACGGTGTCGCTGGTCCCGCCGCTGGTGAACACCGCCGACCCCGACATCTCCGAGATCCAGGACATGGTGGCGCTGGGCATCGATCGCTCCGAGGGCGACGCCCCCGCACCGGAGAAGACCGGCAAGAAGCGCAAGCAGCCCTCCACCTCCACCACCGGCGGCTCGGTCGGCAGCATGGCCGACGGGTACGCCGCCAACCAGTCCGCCGACCTCGGGGCGTCGTGTTGATCGCGCACGCGTAGCGGGTGCGATCGATGGTGGTCGAGCAGCGACCACGCCTGCGGCACGAAGGCGTGACGGAGCGTGTCGAGACCCGGTGAGGCGACTGCCGACGGTGCTGCGTCTCGCCGGGAAGGGCTTCCCTAAGGTGTACGCGTGACCAGCACAGGCCCCGGGGGCCACCCCCGCGTCGTGGCGGCGGTGGTCACGTTCAACCGGCTGGGACTGGTGCAGCGGCTGGTGCAGCGGCTGCTGGAGATCCCGCGCGTCGACGAGGTCGTCGTGGTGGACAACGCCTCCACCGACGGCACGGGGGAGTGGCTGCGCGAGCAGGTCGCCGAGGGCCGGATCAACGCCGTGACCCTCGATCGCAACCGGGGCGGTGCCGGTGGCTTCCACGAAGGGATGCGGCAGGCCCTCGAGGAGTGCGGCGCCGACCTGGTCTGGCTGATGGACGACGACGGCCTGCCCGACCCCGACTGCCTCGACCTGCTGCTGGCCCACGACGGCGAGCTCGACTTCTGGGGTCCGGTCGTCGTGGACGAGGCCGACCCCGAGCGGCTGGTCTTCCCGATCCGGGTCCCCGGCGGCACCCGGGTCGTCCACGACACGGCCTCGGTCGCGCGAGCCGCCGATCGACGGCCTGCTGCGGGACGTGGTGATCCCCTTCAACGGCGTGCTGGTGACCCGGCGGCTGGCCCGGGAGATCGGCTACCCGCGCGAGGAGTTCTTCATCTGGGGCGACGACCACGAGTACCGGTTGCGCGCCGAGCGGGCCGGAGCCCGGATCGCGACGGTCACCGCGGCGCGGGTCCGCCACCCGTCGGTCGGTGAGCTCGGCACGCCGCTGATGTTCGGCCGGACGACGTACAACCACAGCCCCAGCGACCTCAAGCACTACTGCATGGCCCGCAACAACACCGTCAACCTGCGCGACTACCGCGGCTGGCCCCACGTCCTGATGTTCTGGGTGAAGACCCTGTGGTTCTACACGCTGACCCGCCCCGACCCGCGGCGCCTGCTGCTCAGCGCCCGCGGCTTCGTGGCCGCGCTGCGCGGGGACTTCACCGGCCACCAGAGGTTCCTGCAGTGAGTCCCGGGCAGACCGTCGCGGTCGTCGTGGTGACCTTCAACCGCGCGCACCTGCTGGCCGGCATGCTCGACGGGCTCGCGGCGCAGACCCACCCGCCGGACGCCGTGTACGTCGTCGACAACGCCAGCACCGACCACACCAGGGCGCTCCTGGAGGCCCGGGCCGAGGTCGGGGACCTGCCGCTGCGCCTCACCCACAGCCCCGACAACCTGGGCGGCGCCGGCGGCTTCCACCTCGGCCTGCGTCAGGCCTACCTCGACGGCTTCGACCGGATCTGGCTGATGGACGACGACGTGGTGCCCGCGCCGGACTGCCTGGCGGTCCTGATGGCGCGCCCGGAGGAGTGCCTGATGGCGGTGCGCGAGGACACCTCCGGCCGGTTGGTGGAGAAGGCCGCGCTCCGCTTCGACCTCACCAACCCGCTGGCGATCAAGCCGAAGACCGCGATGGTCGAGACGACCTACGGCAGCCGGGACGCGATGCCCGAGCAGGTGGAGCTCGAGAACGTCGCCTTCGAGGGCTTCATGGTCCACCGCTCGGTCGTGGAGCGGATCGGGCTGCCCGACCCGACGTACTTCATCTTCTACGACGACGTGGACTTCGCCGTCCGCGCCCGGCGGGCCGGGTTCCACCTCTGGGCGATCCGGGACGCCGTGCTGGTCCGGCAGCTCGACTTCGACCAGCAGCACGACCTGGGGTCCTGGAAGGGCCTCTACATGTACCGCAACCTGTTCGTCGTCCACTTCCGGTACGGCGAGAACGTGCTGGTGCGGCTCAAGCCCTACCTCGTCACCGTCGTGGTGGTGCTGCTCAGCCCGCTGCGCGGCGGTCGGGGTGAGGCACGCAACGTGATCCACGCCCTACGCGCCGCCCGGGGAATGCGGCGGCGGCCGCCCACATCCGTAGACTGACCCACTGCGTGCCACCCCCGTGCACGGCCCCGAGAAGGAGATCACGTGTCCCATCCTGACCTCGTCGTCGTCGGCTCCGGCTTCTTCGGACTCACCGTCGCGGAGCGTTGCGCCAACGAGCTCGGGTTGAACGTGCTCGTGATCGAGCGCCGCCACCACCTCGGTGGCAACGCCTACTCCGAGCGCGAGGAGACCACCGGGGTCGAGGTGCACAAGTACGGCGCGCACCTGTTCCACACGTCGAACGAGCGGGTCTGGGAGTACGTCAACCGGTTCACGTCGTTCACCGACTACAAGCACCGGGTCTTCGGCAAGTACCAGGGGCAGGTCTACTCCCTGCCGATGAACCTCGGGCTGATCAACCAGTTCTTCGGCAAGGCGCACACCCCCGACGAGGCCCGGGCGCTGATCAAGGAGCAGTCGAGCGAGATCGCCACCGAGGACGCCACCAACCTCGAGGAGAAGGGGATCAGCCTGATCGGCCGCCCCCTCTACGAGGCGTTCATCAAGGGCTACACCGCCAAGCAGTGGCAGACCGACCCGACCAAGCTCAGCGCCGACATCATCACCCGGCTGCCGGTGCGCTACACCTACGAGAACGGCTGGTTCAACGACACCCACGAAGGGCTGCCGGTCGACGGCTACACCGCCTGGCTGACGAAGATGGCCGACCACCCCAACATCGAGGTCCGGCTCGAGACCGACTTCTTCGCCCCTGGTCATGAGTACAGCGCCGAGGAGATCAAGGGCAAGGTCCCGATCGTCTACACCGGTCCGGTCGACGAGTACTTCGGCAACTCCGAGGGCCGCCTCTCCTGGCGCACCGTCGACCTCGAGGCCAGCGTCGAGGACGTCGACGACTTCCAGGGCACCGGCGTCGTCAACTACAACGACGGCGACGTGCCGTTCACCCGGATCATCGAGTTCAAGCACTTCCACCCCGAGCGGGTGAAGACGCACCTGCCCGGCAAGACCGTGATCGTGCACGAGTACAGCCGCTTCGCCGAGGAGGGCGACGAGCCGTACTACCCGATCAACACCGCCGAGGACCGCGAGAAGCTGAAGAAGTACCGCGACCTCGCCGCGAAGGAGCCGATGGTGCTCTTCGGCGGCCGGCTGGGCACCTACAAGTACCTCGACATGCACATGGCGATCGGCTCGGCCCTCTCCATGTACGACAACAAGCTCAAGCCCCACTTCGCCGAGGGCGCGGAGCTCACGAGCGGAGGAGTCGACGAATGACCGTCACCCACACCCAGACCACCGAGGCCCCCGACTCCACGTCGCCGGGCATGGCGCGGGTCCTGCTGCAGCGCCAGATCATGCCTGCGGGTCGCGACACCGACGTGATCAAGCTGTACGTCGACCCCGACCCGGCCGCGCTCGACGCCGACAAGTTCGACATCGGCCACACCCGCGCGGCCCAGGAGGCCAACGCGATCGCGCAGCGGATCCAGAACGCCGCTCGCGGTGTCTCCGCGATCCACCCGGACCAGATCGAGTCCCGCACCGCCTACCGCGTCGTGCAGGGTGCGAGCGTCTCGTTCGGCACCTACTTCAACGCCTTCCCCGCGTCGTACTGGCGGCGGCACACGATCGTCGACGAGGTCCGGCTCACCGTCCGGGTCCGCGGCGAGGGTGCGACCGTCACCGTCTACCGCTCGATGGCCAACGGCCGCTCCCAGCGCGTCGACTCCGCCTCCGCCGACGGCGGCTCGGGCGAGTTCTCCTTCGACCTGCCGCTCAAGCCCTTCGTGGACGGTGGCTGGTACTGGTACGACGTCATCGCCGCCGACACCGACGCGGTCGTCGACGGAGCCGAGTGGACCGCCGAGGTGCCCCACGACCGGGCCGCGCGCGGCACCGTCACCATCGGCATCACGACCATGAACCGCCAGGACTTCTGCGCCAAGCTGCTCGGTCAGCTCGGTGACAGCGACCAGATCGAGGACATCCTCGACGAGGTCGTGGTCATGGAGCAGGGCAAGGACAAGGTCGTCGACTCCGAGTTCTTCCCGGACGCCGCGAAGGCGCTCGGCGACCGGCTCCGGATCATCGAGCAGGGCAACATCGGCGGCTCCGGCGGCTTCGCCCGGGCGCAGTACGAAGGTCTCAAGGCCGGCCGCTCGACCTACGTGATGATGCTCGACGACGACGTCGAGTGCGAGACCGAGGGCATCCTGCGCGCGGTCACCTTCGGCGACCTGTGCCACAAGACGACCATCGTCGGTGGCCACATGTTCAGCATCTTCCAGAAGACCCAGCTGCACTCGTTCGGCGAGCGGGTCTCGCCCTACACCTTCTGGTGGGGCTCGGCCCCCGGCGTCTTCGGCGCCTGGGACTTCGCCGACCGCAACCTGCGCTCCTCGCGCTGGCTGCACGCCCGGGTCGACGTGGACTACAACGGCTGGTTCATGTGCCTGATCCCGGCGAAGGTGCTCGAGGACATCGGGCTCTCGTTGCCGATCTTCATCAAGTGGGACGACTCCGAGTACGGCCTGCGGGCCAAGGCGGCGGGCTATCCCACGGTGAGCTTCCCCGGTGCGGCCGTCTGGCACGTGCCGTGGACCGACAAGAACGACGCGCTGGACTGGCAGTCCTACTTCCACGTCCGCAACCGCTTCATCGCCGCGTTGCTGCACTCGCCGTACCCGCGAGGCGGCCGGCTGGTGCGCGAGAGCTTCAACCACCAGATCAAGCACATGGTGTCGATGCAGTACTCCACCGTGGAGCTGCGCCACAAGGCGCTCGAGGACGTGCTGGCCGGGCCGGACGTGCTGCACGCGTCGCTGGCGACCACGCTCCCGGAGATCCGGGCGATGGTCACGGGGTACGACGACGCGACCCTGGTCTCGGACCCCAGCGCGTTCCCCGAGGTGAAGCGCCACAAGCTGCCGCGCAAGGGCAAGGAGGCCTCGCCGGTCATCTCCGGCAAGGCCGCCACCGTGCAGGCTCTGCTCCAGCCACTGCGGCAGCTCCGCAAGCCGCGCGAGATGTCGCAGACCAACCCGGAGGCCGAGATCATGGCCCAGGACTCCCGGTGGCACAAGATCGCCCGCTACGACTCCGCGATCGTCTCGCTTCCCGACCAGACCTCGGCCGCGTTCTACCGCCGCGACCGCGACCGGTTCGTCGACCAGATGAAGCGGACGGTGGCGATCCACCGCCAGCTCGCCGCCGAGTGGGACGACCTCGCCCAGCGCTACCGCGACGCCCTCCCTCACATCACCTCGCCCGAGGCGTGGGAGGAGACGTTCTCGCCGTGGCTGGACGGGCCGCCGGACTCGAGTGCCGATGAGCGCTGACGTCCAGCGGTCCTTCGGCCCCGACACCCCCGAGGACCAGCTGCCCCCGTTGCAGCCGGCGAGCGCCAACAGCGGTCTGCTCGAGGTCTTCCGGCGTCGCTACCTGCTCAAGCTGCTCGTGAAGAGCACGGTGCAGGCGCGCTACCAGGGCACGTTCCTGGGCTGGTTCTGGAGCTACCTCCAGCCGTTCGTCCGCTTCTTGATGTTCTACTTCGTGTTCCAGGTGCTGATCGGGCGCGGCGGCAACATGGAGAACTTCGCGATCCACCTCGTCGCCGGCCTGGTGATCGTCCACTTCTTCACCGAGACGTTCAACGGCGGCACCAAGTCCCTGGTGAGCAACCGCGGCCTGATCATCAAGCTGCCGGTGCCGCGTGAGCTGTTCCCGGTGGCGACCATGCTGGTCGCGCTCTACCACTCGGTCCCGATGATCGTGATCATGATCGTCTCCGCGACCGTGCTCGGCTGGGTCCCGGACGCCGCCGGGCTCCTCGCGGCGCTGCTCGGCTTCGCGATCATCGCCGTCCTCGGCCTCGCGCTCGGGCTGATCTTCAGCGTCGCCAACGTCTTCTTCCGCGACTTCGGCAAGGTCACCCAGACGCTGACCCAGTTCACGACGTTCAGCGTCCCGATGATCTACCCCTACTCGATGGTGGCCGACCGGTTCGACAAGATCCCCTGGGTCGCCGACGTCTACCTGCTGAACCCGGTCGCCGAGGCGGTGCTGCTGACCCAGCGCGGCTTCTGGATCGGTACCAACGCCGATCCCGAGGCGGCCGCGGCCGAGCACCTCCCCGACGACCTGTGGTCGCGGGGAGTGATCATGCTCGTGATCTCCCTCGGCGTCCTGGTGCTGGCCCAGCTGTGGTTCAGCAAGCTCGAGCGCCGCGTCCCGGAGCGGCTCTGACATGCCGACCGCGATCCGCGCCGAGAACGTCACCAAGTCGTTCACCATGCAGTACCACCGCTCCCTCAAGCAGATCGTGCTGGCGAAGGCGCGTGGTCAGAAGACGCACGAGTACTTCAACGCCGTCGACGACGTGTCCTTCACGGTCGAGGCGGGGGAGTCGGTCGGCGTGATGGGCCTCAACGGCTCGGGCAAGTCGACCCTGCTCAAGACGATCAGCGGCGTCATGCAGCCCGACCAGGGCCAGGTCCTCACCCGGGGCCGGGTCGCGGGCCTGATCGCGACCGGTGCCGGCTTCCAGGGCCAGCTCAGCGGCCGCGACAACCTCTGGCTCAACGCCGCCATCCTGGGGATGAGCGAGGCGGAGACCCGCAGCAAGCTCGACGAGATCATCGACTTCGCCGACCTCGGCAAGTTCATCGACACCCCGGTGACCTACTACAGCTCCGGCATGAAGGCGCGACTCGGCTTCGCCGTCGCGATCAACGTCGAGGCGGACGTCTTCATCGCCGACGAGGCGCTGGCGGTCGGTGACCGGCCGTTCAAGCGCAAGTGCAAGCAGAAGATGCGCGAGATCCGCGAGAACGGCACCACCATCTTCTTCGTCAGCCACAGCCCCGGAGCCGTCAAGCAGCTCTGCGACCGCGTGCTCGTCCTCGAGAAGGGCAAGCTCGGCTTCGACGGCGACGTGCAGGAGGGCATCCACTACCTCAAGTACGACGAGGGTGACGACGGCGACGACGACGAGGGCTTCGGCAAGGACGACTGAGCGTCGCCGGTCTCGGCACTGATGCCGCGGGCGGCGGGGCGTTCCTCACTCGCGCCGTGGTCGGTGCCGGATCCAGCCCCCGGCGGGTCGACCGTGTCGCGCTGGTGGAAGGAACTCCGGCCTGCCGTCGAGTCCCAGCCGGACTTGCCACGGGGTGTGGTGCACGGTGCGGTGGTGGTGACCGCACAGAACGACCATGTTGCCCAGTGCCGTCGGGCCACCATGGGTCCAGTGGCGGATGTGGTGGGCGTGGCACATCACCGGCGGCCGGGTGCAGCCCGGGAATGCACAGTGGGAGTCCCTGGCCACGAGTGCGGTCCAGATCGCGGGGGTGACGAGGCGGTGTCGCCGGCCGACGTCGAGCACGCACCCGTCGGCGTCGAGGAGCACCCGGACCAGGTCGGCATCACAGGCCATCCGACTCACGGCCACCCCGGGGATCTCCGAGCCGTCGTCGACCCTGCCCGCACCTGCCGCCTCCGCGAGGTCGCGTGCGTCGAGGGTGACCACGACGGTGGGTCGGGTGCCGTGGGAGTCGGGGACGGCGTCGGTGTGCAGGGCGTGCTGAGCCAGGGCGACGAGGGCGTCCCACGTCCGCGTGCCGTGATCGCGCGGATCCTCGTCCTCACCACACGCGGCGTGACCCGTGGGGGTGGGCTTGGTGAGGGGCAGGAGGGCGGCGCGGAGGCTGGCGGCGTCCTCGATGGTGCCGCGGCCGCGAACCCGGACGCCGCCGGCGCCGTCCTCGGTGATGGTGAGCCGCCGACCGAGGTGAGCGGCGCGTTCTTCGCGGGCCAGGGCGGCCTCGGCTCCGCGGTCGGTTCGGTCGGGGTCGATGACCTCGATGAGGTGGCGGGAGGCACGGGTCAGGTCGCTGGCGTCGAGCCGGGTGGCGCTGTCGAGCAGCGCCGCCTCGCCCCGGGTGCGGAGGTCGCCGGTGAGGGGGAGCTGCTCCACGGCGTCGAGGATGAGGTCGGCCTGGTCGGGGGAGCAGGCGCCCTCGCGCATGGCCGCCAGCGTCGCTCCACGTGCGGCGACCAGCCGTCGAGCGTTGCCCACGGCACGCTTCCCCTGCCGGCGGGTCGTGCCGGCGAGATGGGTGAACCAGTCCGCGGTCGAGGACCACGCCAGCTCCCTCTTCGCCACCTCACGCGCATCGACCTCGGCCAGCAGCTCGGCCTCCAGCGCCGCGGCGCGGGCCTTGAGTCGCTGGAGCTCCTCGACCCCGTCCACCAGCTCCCCCGAGGGCCGAGCGGCCCACAGCACGCCGTCCAGCACGGCCAGCTCCTCGCACGCCCCCGCCACGGCACCCGCCGGTGTCGGGTACGGGAACGGTGCGATGGCCATACCCCATTCAAGCCGCCACCACTGACAACCTCCGACCGCCAGCCCCACTCCTCCACAGGTGAGTCCGGCACCCCGTTCGGCTCTCCTGCAGCACGTTCATGCCGTTCAGCGAACACCGAGAGCGGACAGGAGTTGTTCACTGCCGGGAGCGCGATATCACGTCGTCGATGGCGGACCGCACGTCTGCCGTCGGGATGTCGTGCGGGGCCTCGACCTGGCTGAAGCGCCCCTCGCCCCATCGCCGAGCGATGCCCTTCGTGATCTGCTCGTAGGCAGGGTAGGTGCGTCCGCAGATGTCTTGGGGACTGTCGCACTGGGCGACGGTCGAGATGAGGAGACCCAGCGGGACGTCACGCGGCACGGGAGACTCATCCATGAACTGACTGACGTCTCGGTAGTCCAGCGACTCCCCGTTCGCCCCCGCGTAGTAGTCGGTCTCCCCCTGGCGCTCGTGGCGGGTCATCGCCTTGAACCCGAGAGTTGACCACGCCTGCCAGGGAGGCACGGGATTGATGGCGACGACGCCAGCAGTCTCGTCGGGGTAGGCGGCTGCGTATGCCTGGACCAGGAGACCTCCGGCCGAGTGTCCGACGAGCAGGTAGGGACCGGGTACCTGAGCGACCTCGAGCAGCCCGTGCAGGTCGGAGGCAATGTCCCTGTCGGTGCTGACGCGCTGGTAAGAACACACCCTCATGTGAGATTCGTAGGCATCTCCGATGCCGGAGAGCGCTTGGTAGGGGGCACCTTCGCCCACCTCCAGGACCATCGTGGTGTCGCCCTCACCCGCACAGTCGAGCAGCACATCGCGTCCGTCGACGGTGAAGGTGCCGCCCAGAGAACCGCCTCTGGCGGAGGGCTCGGGGGAGCCTGAAGGTGCATCAGCGGTCAACGAGGACCCTTCGCTTCGGACAGCGGTGGGCGTCGCGGGGTCATCCGCACACGAGCCTAGAAGGAACACCACGAGGAGCACCCACCCAGAACCCACTCGCCCGCCCACTGTCTGCATGGTCATCTGGCCACTAGACCGCAGGCAGAGCAGCACAGCAACGCGTTTCCCGACCACTCGCTGTACGACGACCCGCTCCGAGGCCGCTCGTTCATGCTCGCTATGAGCGCGGGCGTCGACCTGCATCGACGTCTGCCTAGGGTGGAGGCATGATGGACTCGATGGACCTGCCCGACGACACCGTGACCCTGACCGCCGGCTCGGCCATGCCGCTGCTCGGCTTCGGGACCTGGCAGATCAAGGGCGACGATGCCGTCCGGGCCACCTCGGCGGCCCTCGAGGCCGGCTACCGGCACCTCGACACAGCGACGGTCTACGGCAACGAGGGTGAGGTCGGACGCGCTCTGGCCGAGAGCGGTGTGCCGCGCGAAGAGGTCTTCGTGACCACCAAGTGCCCGCCGAGCAAGGCTGGCCACGAGCTCGACACGCTCAAGGAGAGCCTCGAGCTGCTGCAGACCGGCCACGTCGACCTGTGGCTGATCCATTGGCCGGGCGACGGGTCCTCCAACGCCGACATCTGGCGTGCTTTCGGCGAGGCACGCGAGGCGGGCCTGGCCCGGGAGATCGGGGTCAGCAACTTCGACGCGGCCCTCCTCGACGAGGTCACCGAGGCGACCGGGCTCACCCCGGCGGTCAACCAGATCGAGTGGAGCCCCCTGCTGTACGACGCCGCCGCCGTGGCCGACCACCGCGACCGCGGCATCGTGCTCGAGGGTTACAGCGCCCTGCGCGGCGGCGCGCTCGAGCACCCGACGATCCGGGAGATCGCCGAACGCGAGGGTCGCACTGCCGCCCAGGTGATCATCCGTTGGCATCTCCAGCACGGCTTCGTGGTCATCCCCAAGTCCGTGAACCCGGAGCGGATCCGCTCCAACGCGCAGGTCGCCGGCTTCAGGCTCGGCGACGACGACCTGGCCGCCCTCGACGCGCTCGGTCAGCCGAGATCCGAGGACGCGACGTGAGTGCCGCCCGCCGCACGTCAACTGCGTGGGCGAGGAGCGCTCTCAGCGCTTCCAGCTGATCCAGGCGGTGGAGCTCCCGCCCCTGTCCCCGCGTTGCCGCAGTGGCCCGGAAATTCGCGGCCTTCCGGCGTGTCGACTGGAAATTACAGGTTTGTAGTTACTCAGAACCGCTGGACGCACTCGTGTGACGGGTGTGAATCTTGCTACTCGTGTGACCTTCCCCCGCACACAGGAGCAGTCCCCGATGCGTCCGAGCCAGGCCCATTTCGTCACCTCGTGCCAGCAGCTGCTGGCCCTGGGTGCGGTGCTGGCCGTGCTCACCCCGGCCGCCTCGGTGGTCAGCCTCGACGTCGTGCACACCCCCCAGCCCGACGTCGCCGGCGCCGGGTCGACCGGTGGCTCGGGCCACGCGGCCGAGCTGTCGGCGTACACGCGCGAGACGGGGCACACCTCCCGGGTGCCCACCGCTCCGGCGGACGCCGACCTGACGGACTACCCACTCCTCGACGCCGGACCCTCCCGGACCATCAGCGGCGTGCGCGCCGGCGGGACCTCGGTCCTCAGCCGCCCCGCCCCGGTCCGCGGGTACGGCGGCGTCGGCGTCACCTGGGCCCCCGGCCAGGCCGCCGACGACGAGGACCTGTCGTTCTCGGTGCGGACCAGGACCGACGGTGACTGGTCGGACTGGGCCGACCTCGAGTACCACGACGACCATGCCCCGGAGCCCGACTCCCGCGAGGGACGGCACGCGAGGCCCGGCACCGACATCACGTTCGTCGGCCACGTCGACGAGGTGCAGGTCCGTGCGGACGCCGAGGGCATCCTCCCGCCGTCGGGGATGTCGATGACGGTGGTCGAGCCCGGAGCGGCTCCCGCCACCGACCGTGAGGCACCCGCGATCGACACCGCGACCCTGCCGAGCGCCCGTACCAGCACCGCGGGCGCCGAGGCGTCGTCGTTGCCGGCCGTCACCCCCCGCCCCAAGATCTACTCCCGCGAGCAGTGGGGGGCCGACGAGTCGATGCGCGACAAGGGCTCGCTGCGCTACTTCGAGGTCCACGCCGGCTTCGTCCACCACACGGTCAACGCCAACGACTACAGCCGCGACGAGGTGCCCGCGCTGCTGCGCAGCATCTACGCCTACCACACCCAGTCCCGCGGCTGGAGCGACGTGGGCTACAACTTCCTGGTCGACCGGTTCGGCCGGATCTGGGAGGG
Source organism: uncultured Actinomycetota bacterium (assembly GCA_963826015.1). Taxonomy (GTDB): domain Bacteria; phylum Actinomycetota; class Actinomycetes; order Propionibacteriales; family Nocardioidaceae; genus Nocardioides. Next base: position 130,961 of record CAWGVI010000009.1, read on the forward strand.
CCGGTACGGCGGGGTCGACCGTCCCGTCGTCGGCGCCCACACCCTCGGTTACAACGACTACTCCTTCGCGATGTCGGCGATCGGCAACTACGACATCGCCCAGCCCAGCAGCGCGATGGTCCAGGCCTACGGCGCCCTGTTCGCGTGGAAGCTGTCGCTGCACGGCGTCGACGCCACCTCGACCCACCAGCAGGTCGGCCCGGACGCCTTCGAGGCGATCAACGGCCACCGCGACGCCGGCCAGACCGCGTGCCCGGGGCGCTACCTCTACGCGAAGATCGACCGGATCACCGAGCTCGCCTCCGACGTCCAGCAGGACTGGTCGGGCCGCGACCTCCGCTCCGACCTCGCCGCCACCGACCACCCCGACCTCGTCGTCCGGCGCGCCAGTGACGGCAAGGCCTTCGTGCTCCCGACCGGCGGACTGACCGGCTTCGACAAGCCGGTCGTCAGCACCGGCCTGGCCGCGGACGCCGACGCCGTCGTGCCGAGCCCCGACCTGACCGGCGACGCGGTCGGCGACCTCCTCGTCCGGCGTACCGACGGCAGCGCCGAGCTGCTCCCCGGCGACGGAGCCGGCGGGTACGGCGCGGCCGTCCGCACCTACGCCACCACCTTCGCCGGGCGCGACCTGCTCACCGCGGTCGGCGACCTCGACGGCAACGGCTCGAACGACCTGGTCGCCCGCAGCACGGACGGCCGGCTGCACGCCTACCTCGGCACCGGTGCCGGCCGCTTCACCCAGCAGCAGCTCACCGGGACGTGGGGCGACTACACCCTGCTCGCCGCGTCCGGTGACCTCGACGGCGACGGCCGGGCCGACCTCCTGGCCCGCGACGGCGCCGGATCACTCTGGGCGTTCCCCGGGACCGGCAGCGGCTTCGGTACCGCGACGCAGGTGCCCGGCTCGTGGGATCGCTGGACCAGCATCTCGGGCTTCGGCGACTACACGCGTGACGGTCGGGCCGACCTCCTGGTCCGCGCCGGCGCCGGGAAGCCGGCGTGGGTGCTGCCCTCGCGCGGCGACCTGACCTTCGGCCGTCAGCTCGGACCCGTCGGCCGGCTGCAGGGGTCCGGCACCGTCGTCGGTGCCGCCCAGCTCACGGCCGAGGGACTGCCGGACGCCGTCACCCGCCGCGGCGACGACGTCCGTACCTACCCGAACCTCGGGACCGTCGAGCTGCTGCCGCCGGTCCCCGCCGGCTTCAACCTCGGCCACGCGACCGCGGTCCTCAACGTCGGCGACTGGGACCGCGACGGCGACGGCGACGTCCTCTACCGGACCACCGGCGGCGCCCTGGTCCTGCGCCCCGGCGACGGCACCGGTCGGTTCGGCGACCGGGTCCGGATCGCCAGCGGCTTCGAGGACGTGCGGCTGCTCGCCGCCGTCGGCGACATGACCGGCGACGGGCTGCCCGACCTCATGGGCCAGCCGCGCGGCTCCTCGATGCGGATCTACCCCGGCAACGGCCTCGCCGGGCTGCGGTCCAGCTACGTCGCGCACAGCGGCATCGACGCGGCTCGCCAGGTGGGCGTCGGCCGCTGGGACGCCGACGGTGCGCCCGACAGCCTGCTGCGGACCGGCGACAGCCTGGCGGTCTATCCGGGCAACGGGCCGGGCGGGCTCACCGGCCGGACGGCACTGGGCGTCGACGTGGCGGCCTACGACTGGGTGATCGGGGTCAGCGACCTCCGGCTCACCGGCCACTCCGACGTCATCGTGCGGGAGAAGGCCACCGGCCTGCTCTTCGCGCTGCAGGGCTCCGCGAAGAAGGGCATCACCTCGCGGCGCCTCCTGGGAGAGGGGATGGGGATCTACGACCTCGCCGGCTGAGCCCTCATGGGGAGGGAGCAGCCGGCAGCAGATCAGGCCCGGGCCGTGGCCCGCTCCGCGTCATAGGTCGAGACGACGCGGGCGGGGTCGGGATGGGCCAGCAGGACCACCGAGCCGCCGCGGACGAGCGGCTCGGTGAAGCGGGCGAGACCGGAAGGGGAAGCCGGATTCGCCTCGCTGAAGAGGCGGCCGCCGTCGGTGAGCAAGCTCCCGGCGGTGGCCGCCTCCCACAGCTCGGCCTGGCTGAGCTCGTCGGTGGCGGCGTCGTCGGGCCCCGGCGGGTCGTACGCCACGAACGAGTCGGGCTGCGACCACACCTCCAGCCCGAGGTCGTGCACGCCGGCCGGGAGCGGCTGGTCGAAGGGTCGCCCCAGCGGGTGCAGCGCCGTCGCCAGCACCACCCGGTCACCGGTCCGCGCTCCCCAGGCGGCGACCGTGTCGGGACCGCAGACGACCAGGTCGGCGTCGTCGGCCGTGGTGACCGCGAGCCCGACCGTCCACGCCGCGCCCAGCAGCACCGGGCCGAGCCAGTGGACGGGCAGGTCCAGCCGCACGGTCTGCCCGCGCTCGAGGTCGAGCTCCTCCACCAGCAGCGACGAGGTCTTCGCCACCCAGTTCGCGTACGTCGCCACCGACAGCTCGGTGCGCTCGCCGCTCGCGTGGTCGTAGAAGGTCACCAGCGGTCGCCCGGGGTCGCGGCGGAGGAGATCGGACAGGAGGACGCCGAACGTGGTGCTCATGACGCCCTAGGGTTCCACCATGAGCCAGCTCGAGCACTTCTGGGCCGTCGTGCCCGCCGGTGGCGCCGGCACCCGCCTGTGGCCCGCGTCCCGTGCGGCGGCACCGAAGTTCCTCCACGACCTCACCGGCTCCGGCCGCTCCCTGCTCCAGGAGACCGTCGACCGCCTCCGACCCCTGGCCGGTGACCGGCTGCTCGTCGTCACCGGTGCCGCCCACCGCGAGGCGGTCCTGGCCGAGCTGCCGGACGTCGATGAGGAGGCCGTGGTCGCCGAGCCCTCGCCGCGCGACTCGATGGCGGCGATCGGGCTGGCCGCCGCCATGCTCGAGCGCAGCGACCCCGACGCCGTGATGGGCTCCTTCGCCGCCGACCACGTGGTCACCGACCGGCCGGCCTTCGAGGGCGCCGTCCGGATCGCCGTCGAGGTCGCCCGGGACGACTGGCTGGTCACCCTCGGGATCACGCCCACCCACCCCGCCACCGGCTTCGGCTACGTCCACCTCGGGCCGGCGCTGGAGGGCCATCCCGGCGCGCACGTCGTGCAGGCGTTCGTGGAGAAGCCCTCGGCCGCCCGCGCCGAGGAGTACGTCGCCGGTGGTCGGCACCGGTGGAACGCCGGCATGTTCGTCGCCCGCCCCGGAGTGATCCTCGACCTGCTCGCCGACCGGGACCCGGTCTTCGCCGCCCGGCTGCGCGGGATCGCGGCGGAGCCGTGGCGGCTGGAGGAGCACTGGGTCGGTCTGCCGCGGATCGCGGTCGACCACGCCGTGGCCGAGCCGGCCGCCGCCGTGGGCCGGGTGGCCGTCGTCCCCGTCGACCCCGGCTGGGACGACGTCGGCGACTTCGACGCGCTCGCGGCCCTCCACGGCGCCGACGAGGGCGGCGTCCGCGTGCTGGGCGACGCCTCGCTGGTCGCGTCCGTGGACGCCAGCGGACTGGTCGTGCCCGGCTCGGGGCGGGTCGTGGCCGTCGTGGGTCTCGACGACGTGGTCGTCGTCGACACCCCCGACGCGGTGCTGGTCACCAGTCGGGCCCGCGCCCAGCGCGTCAAGCAGATCGTGGCCGGCCTCGAGAAGGCCGGGCACGGAGACCTGGTCTGACCTGACGGTGCGGGTCTGACGGGGGCTCAGCCCGCGTTCGGCTCCGGGGAGTCGAGGTAGGGGTAGTCGGTCATGAAGGTGTCCAGCGCCGCGCCGCTGACCTCGGAGCAGTACTGGAAGACGCCGTCCTGGTCACCGCTCGGGTCGTTGTCGCCCCCGACCGACCAGTGGGTGAAGGCCACGTGCTGGCCGTCGGGGAACGCGTCGCCGTCGTCGCCGGTCCAGGGGGCGGCGATGAACTTCGCGCGCTGGTTGTCGGTGTCGGCGAACTTGCGGGCCAGGCCGCGGATCTCCAGCAACGCGTCCTCGTCGGCGGCGACGGAGTCGTCGTACCAGAGGATCGTGTAGCCGTGCTCGAGGTTGTGGACCAAGCGACTCCAGCTCGGGGCGGTCCTCGGCGGTGTAGAACTTCCGGTCGAACGGCGCGGGCGCGAGGCCCACCTCGTTCCAGTGAGCACCGTAGGCCGGCGGGGCGGTGTCGTAGGTGACCTGCTGGCTCGAGGGCACGTGCTCGGAGTTGCCGGTCGCGTCCTTCTTCTCCACGTCCTGGCAGGCCGAGGCCGGGCCGCCGATGTCGGCGAGACCGAGGTCGTTGAACTGACCGAGCTCGCGACGCTCGCTGATGATGTTGTAGACGGGGTAGGCGATGATCAGCAGCGCCAGCACCACGCAGACGCCGACGATCATCAGGCCGCGGCGGCGCTCGGAGCTCTGCTGCTGACCACGGATGGCGTCGATCTTCGCCTGGCGAGCGTTCTGGGGCTTGGCCTTGGCCACGGTCGTGTCCTCGTCGTCATCTGGGCGTCATGTGGTCGGGGCGGTGCACGCGGAGTCTACGGGTGCCGCGGTCGCAGCCTGGTCAGGCCGTCGGCTTCGTGCCCGTCCCGTGACCACCCGTGGGCGAAGGCGAGGGCGGCGACCGCCTCGGGCGGTACGTCGCCGCCGGGTACGACGAGCGCGTCACCGTCGACCTCCGGCGGCGAGCCGAGCAGGTCGGTCAGCGCCTCCGCGAGCTCGGCCACCGACGCCGGGGCGCCGAAGGGTGCGGCGTCGGCCGGGTTGCCCCGGAGCGCGCGCAGCACCGCCTCCCGGGCACCCCAGCCGAAGAGGTCGGTGCCCTCGGCGCGCACCAGGGCCGCCGCCCCGGGGCCGTGGTCGCCGTCGTCGAGGACCAGGTCACCCCGGCCGCGGACGACGGCGAACGGTCGGCCGCCGAGCTTGCCCTGGACGAGCTCGGCGGCTCCGGCCAGCTCGTCGGCGACGGCGGGGGCCGTGACGACCAGCTCGTTGCCGTAGTCGTCGCGGCGGCCGGCGAAGTCCTCGAGCACGCGCAGCCCGGCGGTGCCGACCGCGATGTCGGTCTGCCCCTCGCGCCACGGCCGGCCGGCGGTGTCGGTGACGACGACGCCCACGGTCCGGCCGGTGAGCTCGAGGAGCCGCTCGCGGATCGCGGCCGCCGAGGCATCGGGATCGACCGGGAGCAGCAGCACCTGGCCCGGCGCGACGTTCGAGGCGTCGATGCCTGCGGCCGCGAGGGTCAGCCCGTGGTGCGTGCGCACGATCCTGGTGGGCCCACGTCGGGCGACGACCCGCGCGGTCTCGCCGGGCAGCGCGTCCTCGCGGCTCCCCGTGACGACCCGGCCCTCGGCCTTGCTCACGACCTTGCTGGTCACCAGGACCACGTCGCCGTGCTCGAGCTGGACCCGGTCGGCGAGGAGGGCCGCCAGGTCGTCGCCGCGGCGTACCTCGCCCACGCCGTCGGGCGCGAACACCCGCAGCTCGGTCACCGGCAGCTCGGTCACCGGGTGACCAGCTCGATCGCGGCCGCGGCCATCGCCGCGGTCGCGGCGTCGTCGGTCATCAGCAGCGGGACGGCGGCCGCGACCAGGCCGCCGGCGCGGAGGGCGTCGAGCTGGTCGGCGTCGGACTCGTCGACCAGCCAGCCGTCGAGGACGCCGTCGCCGGCCCGGCTCCCGTAGTGGAGACCGACCGCACCGGCGCTCACCTCGACGCCGATCGACGTCAGCATCTGTTGGGCCATGCCGTGCACGTGACGGCCGCCGATGATGGGGGAGAGGCCGACCACCGGGGCCTGGGTGGCGGCGAGCGCCTCGCGGACGCGGGGGACGCCGAGGATCGTGCCCACCGAGACGACCGGGTTGGACGGTGGCACGACCACGAGGTCGGCGTCGACGAGGGCATCGATGACGCCCGGGGCGGGGGAGCAGTCGTCCTGGCCGACGACCACGACCGCCTCGGCGGGGACCTCGGCATGCAGGCGCACCCAGTACTCCTGGAAGTGCACGACCCGTCGACCGCTCGGGGACTCCTCGTCCGCGATCGCGACGTGGGTCTCCACCCGGTCATCGGTCATCGGGATCAGCCGGACGTCGCCGTCGGGCAGCCACCGGCGGCAGAGCGCCTCGGTGACCTGGGACAGGGGATAGCCGGCGTCGAGCATCTGGGTCCGGACCAGGTGGGTGGCCAGGTCGCGGTCGCCGAGGCCGAACCACGCGCGCTCCACGCCGTACGCCGCCAGCTCCGCCATGGCGTGCCAGGTCTCGTCGCGTCGACCCCACCCGCGCTCGAGGTCGATGCCGTCGCCGAGGGTGTACATCAGGGTGTCCAGGTCGGGGCAGATCTTGAGCCCGTGGAGCCACCAGTCGTCGGCGGTGTTGGCGACCACCGTGACCGTCGCGTCCCGCGCGACGCCGGGTAGGGTTCCGGCGGCGATGCCGTGGCGCAGCCCGCGTACGAAGCGGGCGCCGCCGACGCCGCCGGACAGCACGGTGATCCGGGTGGTCTGAACCATGGGGCCAGCCTGCCGTACCACGAATTCGCGTGGTGTGGCGGGTTTTGGCGTATACCAGAGTTCCGCTTGACTTCTGGTGTACGACAGGCGTGTAATTCCCACAGTGTTCTTCTGGTTGGGAGGACGCAATCCGTGGCCCTCGGGGGAGACCGTGGGGGCCGGGTCGAAAGGGCGAGTGCCGTGAGAGAACTTCTTCTCCTCGACGGGGACGCCGAGGAAGCTGGCTGGCAGGAGCGCGCGCTCTGTGCGCAGACCGATCCTGAGGCGTTCTTCCCCGAGAAGGGTGGATCGACCAGGGAGGCCAAGAAGGTCTGCCTGACGTGCGAGGTGCGCAACGACTGCCTCGAGTACGCACTGATGAACGACGAGCGCTTCGGGATCTGGGGCGGTCTGTCCGAGCGTGAGCGGCGCAAGCTGAAGAAGCGGGCCGTCTAGGGATCGTGCCCCCGCGGCGCCACCGCCCCGTGCGTGGCGCCGGGGGAGCGGCCGTGACAGAGCCCGAGTGCCCGAGCATTGGGCGGCTCCACGGGGTGGCCGTTAGTGTCCTCGGACGTGTCTGCCACCGTCGTCGCCCTCCTCGTCAGCCATGACGGTGCCCGGTGGCTGCCGACGGTCATCGAGGGCCTGGCCGCCCAGCGCCGGCCCGTCGACCGCGTCGTCGCCGTCGACACCACCAGCCGGGACGCGAGCCCGGCCCTGCTGGCCGAGGCGTTCGGGGAGGTCCAGACCGCTCCCGGCGGCACCGGCTACCCCCGTCGCGGTCCGGCTCGGCCTCGAGCAGGTGGACCGCACCGGCGGCGCCGACTGGGTCTGGCTGCTGCACGACGACTCGACGCCCGATCCCGGCGCGCTCGAGGAGCTGCTGGCCGCCGCCGAGGCGGACCCCGCCGCCGACATCCTCGGCCCGAAGCTGCGCGAGTGGCCCTCGCTGCGCCGGCTCCTCGAGCTCGGCATCACCATCTCCGGCACCGGCCGGCGCGAGACGGGCCTCGAGCGCGGCGAGTACGACCAGGGCCAGCACGACGACGTCGCGCCGGCGCTCGCGGTCAACACCGCCGGGATGCTGGTCCGCCGCTCGGTGCTCGAGGAGCTCGGCGGCTTCGACGAGCAGATGCCGATCTTCGGCAACGACATCGACTTCGGCTGGCGCGCGGCGGCCGCCGGGCACCGCACCCTCGTGGTGCCGCAGGCCGTCGTGTTCCACGCCGAGGCGGCGCACCGCGGCGTACGACGCACGCCGCTGACCGGCCGCCACATCCACTACCAGGAGCGCCGGGCCGCGCTCTACACGCTGCTGGTCAACGCCAGCACCCGATCGCTCCCGTGGCGGGTGCTGCGGCTCGGGATCGGCACCCTGGTCCGGATGGTCGGGCTGCTGCTGGTCCGCCAGGTCGGGCAGGCGCTCGACGAGCTCGCGGCCCTGGTCTCGCTCTACGGCAGCCCGCGCCTGCTGCTCCGCGCCCGGCGCGAGCGCCGGCGACGAGGCGCCGGCACCTCCGACGTACGACCCCTGCTGTCGCCGTGGTGGTTGCCCTACCGGCACGGCCTCGACGTCGTCAGCGACCTCGCGGCCGCTGCGACCAACCAGGCCGCGGACGTGGCCGAGCGCCGCCGGATGGCCAGCGGCACCCCGGCGCGGGTCGTCGACGAGGAGGACCCCTGGGCCGAGGAGCAGGGCTGGGTCGCGCGCTTCCTCACCAGTCCCGTCGCCGTCGGCAGCGTGCTCTTCCTGGTGCTCGCGATGGTCGGCGCCCGCGAGGCGTTCGGCACGGTCGCGGGCGGCGCCCTCTCGCCGGTGCCCGAGTCGGCGAGCACGTGGTGGCAGCTGCTGCTGGAGTCGCGGCACCCGCTCGGTCAGGGGACCGGCGTACCGGCCCCGGCGTACGTCCTCCCGCTGGCGGTGCTCGGCTCGCTGGTCGGGACCACGGCCACGGTCAGCCTGTTGCTGGTGCTGGCCGTGCCACTGACCTTCTGGGGCTCGTGGCGATTCCTGCGGGTCGTCGGACGGCTGCTCGACCCGGTCGGCCCGCCCGCCTGGCTGCTGTTCCTCGGCGCCACGACCTGGTCCCTGATCCCCGCCGCGAGCGGCGCCTGGGGCCTGGGCCGGCTCGGCGTGGTCGTCGCGGCGACCGTGCTGCCGTGGCTCGCGCACGCCGCGCTCGGCTTCGCCGACCCCGAGCCCGACCGCCGGTGGCGCGCCGCCTGGCGGACCGGCCTCCTGCTCACGCTCGCGGCGGCCTTCGCCCCGCTGGCCTTCTGGTTCTCCCTCGTGCTCGCCGTCCTGGTCGTCGGCGCCGGCTTCTGGATCAGCGCCCGTGGCATGCGCGACCGCTCGGTCTGGGGTCCGCCCGCCGTCGCGCTCGGCTGCCCGGTGCTGCTGCTGTCGCCCTGGTGGGTCCCGGCCCTGCTGACCGGTGCGAGCGCCGCGCTGGCGCTCGACAGCGGGCGGCTACCGATGGCGACCGTCGGCTTCGAGGACCTGGTCACCGGCCACCTCGGGGACGCCGGCGCCCCGGCCTACCTCGGGCTGCTGCTGCTCGCGATGGCCGTGCTCGCGCTCGTCCCGGCCGCCACCCGGATCCCGGTCCTGGTGTGCTGGATCGTCGCGCTGGCCGCGTCGCTGGTCGCCGTCGCGCTCGGCCTGCTGACCTTCGTGCAGGACTCGGTCACCACCAAGGCCGGCCTCGGCTTCCTGGTGCTCGTGATCCAGGCCGGCTTCGTGGTCGCGGCCGTGGTCGCCGCCCAGGGCTCGCTCCACCGCGCGCGGCCCGGCTGGTGGCGCCGCGGTGTGCTGGCGGTCGTCGTCGTCGCGGCCGTGGTCCCGGTCGTCGGGCTCGGCTGGTTCGTCGTCAACGGTCCCGGTGACCTCGAGGACACCGCCGACACCGGCATCCCGGCGTACATGATGCAGAGCTCCGAGCTCGGCCCCTCCCACGGCATCCTCGTGGTCGAGGGCGACGTCGACACCGGGCTCACCTGGTCGGTGGAGCGCGAGGACGGCCTCACCCTCGGCGAGGACGAGATCGTGGGCCTGATGCAGGCCGACGCCGGGCTGGGCGACGACGTCCGCACCCTGGTGTCGGCGCCCGAGCAGGACGTCGCGGCGAGGCTGCCGGGCCACGGGATCGAGTACGTCGTGCTGCCCGCACCCGCCGACGGCAGCGTCGCGGCCGTGCTCGACGCCACCAACGGTCTCGAGCAGGCCAGTGCCGAGGACCGCGCGACCCGCGCCTGGCGGGTGGCCGCCGATGTCGAGCAGGACGCCGTCACCGCCGAGACGGCGTGGTGGCGCACCGCTGCTGGTCGTGCTCCAGGCGCTCGGGATCGTGGTGGTCGCGGTGCTCTGCGTCCCCAGCCGGCGACGGGAGGACCGCTCATGAGCCACGACGAGCCGACGCCCGGCCGCCGGTCCGCCGTACGACGGATGGTGAGCCCGACCGCCGTGATCGCGGTGCTCCTGCCGCTGCTGACGGTCGGCGCCCTGTTCCTCGTCCGCCCGGACGAGGTGACGACGCCCGACCGCGCGGCCGAGCAGGTCGCGCCGACGCGCGCCGACCTGGTCTGCCCCGCCGGTGAGGGCGAGGACACCGTCGCGCTGGCCACGGCCGGCGAGACCGGTGGCGACGTCACCACCACCGTCCCCGGCGGCGAGCCGTCCGACGTGGCCCTCGAGCCGGGCTCGGTGACCGACCTCGACGAGCTCGACGCCGTCTTCGCGCGCGGCACGGGCCCGATCGCCGCCGAGCTCATCGGCGCCCGGCTCCGCGAGGACGGCCTGGCCACCTCCGAGTGCCTGCTGCCGCGTCCGACGTACTGGTTCACCGGCCTGGGCGCCGGCGCCGAGCACTCCTCGGTGCTCGAGCTCGCCAACCCCGACCAGGGGCCGGCCGTCGCCGACGTCACCGTGTGGGGCCGCTCCGGCGAGCTCGACGTGCCCGCGCTGCGCGGTGTGACCGTGCCGGGTGGGGAGTCCGAGCAGCTCGACCTGTCCGAGGTCGTGCCGCGCCGCAGCGAGCTCGCGGTGCGGGTCGAGGTCTCACGCGGCCGGCTGGGCGCGAGCGTCGTCGACGAGATCCCCGCGATCGGCCGGATCGAGCGGCTCGCCGACTGGCTGCCGCCGGTGGCCGAGCCGACCACCGACCAGCTGCTGCTCGGGCTGGCCGCCGGCGACGGGACCGACACCCTCGTGCTCGGCAACCCGGGCACCGACGAGGCGCGCGTCGAGATCCGGGTGGTGACCGAGGACGCGTCCTTCGTGCCCGAGGAGCAGGAGGAGGTCCGGGTCGCGGCCGGTTCGGTCGAGACGGTCACGCTGACCGAGACCGTCCGGCAGCAGGTCGAGGACGGCGCCCTCGGGCTCCAGGTCACCTCGTCCGCACCGGTCACGGCCTCCCTGCGCTCGGTGGTCGACGACGACCTCGTGCACGCCCCGGTCGTCACTCCCACCGACGCCGCCACGACGGCGCTGGTCCCGGCGGGCGAGGCCACCCTGGTGCTCGGGCGTGCCGGTGGCGCCGGCGCCGCGGACGTCACGGCGTACGACGCCGACGGCAGGCAGCTGCTCGACAAGCGGATCGAGCTCACCGACGGCAGCGGTGCCACCCTCGACCTGCCCCGCGGGACCCGGCTGGTCCGGGTCACGCCGAAGCGGACCGAGGTCGCCGCGTCCGTGGTGGTGTCGGACCGGGGCACCACGGTGGTGCCGTTGCGCGACCTGGTGCGCTACGCGCTGATCCCCGACGTCCGACCCGGCCTGGGCTGACCGGGCTCAGTCCTCCCGCGGCTTGTAGCGCGGGTCGACCAGCTCCGCGTCGACGCCGAGCAGCTCGGCGACCTGTTCCACCACGACCGTCAGCACGAGCGCCTCGAGCTCCGAGCGCGACTCGGCCCGGTGCTCGATCGGGCGACGGAAGACGACGAGCCGGGTCGGTGCGCCCCGCGTCCCACGGACGAGGGACGACAGCGGGACCGTGTCGGGGTGCCAGTCGTCGGGGATCTGGGGCGCGTCCTCCACGGCGTACTCCAGCAGCCCGAGCCGGTCGGACCACCGCTCGTCGAGCTCGGTGACGATGTCGAGGACCAGGGTGTCGAAGCGCTCGCCCGTGGTCCGCGTCATCGGGACGCCCGGATCGGTCGGCACGACAGCGGGGCCGCGCACGCCCCGGCCACGTCGGTCGCGGCGGTGCCTGCGGGCCGGGCCGGGCGCCACGTCGAGGTCCACGACCGCGAGCCTAATCGGGAACCCCGGGATCCGCGGGTAGCGTCGGGCGCGTGAGTGGATCCCGTCGCTGTTCGCGCACCGCGTGTGGTCGTCGCGCGGTCAACACGCTCACCTACGTCTACGCCGACCAGACCGCCGTGCTCGGCCCGCTGGCGACCTACGCCGAGCCGCACGCCTACGACCTGTGCGACCTCCACAGCGAGCGGCTCTCCGCCCCGCGCGGGTGGGAGGTGCTGCGCCTGGCCCGCGGCAACGTCGACGTCGGTCCGACCCAGGACGACCTGCTCGCCCTCGCCGACGCCGTCCGCGAGGCGGGCCGCCCGCAGCCGCCGGCCGCGACCGTCCCCTCCCTGGCCGAGGAGGGCGCCCGCGAGACCCATCGCCGCGGACACCTCCGGATGCTCACGACCGACTGAGGATCCCCACCGGCCTCGGGGCTAGGCTCCCGGCCATGCCCACCGCCGCCGATCTCGACGCCCTCTTCAAGGCGTACGACGTCCGCGGTCTGGTCCCCGAGCAGCTCGACGCCGACCTGGCGCGCTCGGTCGGCGCGGCCTTCGTCGCGGTCACCGCGGCGTCGTCGATCGTGATCGGCCACGACATGCGACGCAGCTCGCCGGAGCTGGTCGAGGCGTTCGCCGAGGGAGCCACCTCCGCCGGTGCCGACGTGGTCGTCATCGGCCTGTGCGCGACCGACCAGCTCTACTTCGCCTCGGGCACGCTCGACCTCCCCGGTGCGATGGTCACCGCGAGCCACAACCCGGCCGGCTACAACGGGATCAAGCTCTGCCGGGCCGGCGCCGTTCCGGTCGGTCGCGACACCGGGCTCGACGAGATCCGCGACCTGGTCGCCGACGGGGGACAGGCCCCGGCCCCGGAGCGGGGGACCGTCCGTCGCGAGGACCTGCTGACCGCGTACGCCGCCCACCTGGTCGCTCTCGCGCCGGTCACCGGCCGCCGGCTCAAGGTGGTGGTGGACGCCGGCAACGGGATGGCCGGGCTGACGATGCCCGCCGTGGCCGAGCAGCTCGGACCCGACCGGATCGAGCTGGTGCCGCTGTACTTCGAGCTGGACGGCAGCTTCCCCCACCACGAGGCCAACCCGATCGACCCGGCCACGCTGGTCGACCTCCAGGCCCGGGTGGTCGAGGAGGGCGCCGACCTCGGGCTGGCCTTCGACGGCGACGCCGACCGCTGCTTCCTCGTGGACGAGCGCGGCGTCGCGGTCTCCCCGTCGACGCTCACCTCGTTGATCGCCGGCCGCGAGCTGGCCCGGCACCCCGGCTCGGTCGTGATCCACAACCTGATCACGAGCCGCGCCGTCCCCGAGCTGGTCACCGAGCTCGGTGGCACGCCGGTCCGCACCCGGGTCGGCCACAGCTTCATCAAGGCGACCATGGCCGAGACCGACGCGGTCTTCGGCGGTGAGCACAGCGGGCACTTCTACTTCCGGGACTTCTGGTTCGCCGACTCCGGCATGCTCGCGGCACTGCACGTGCTGGGCGCGCTGGCGGGGTCCGCGGGCACCCTGTCCGGACTGCTCGCCGAGCACGAGCGCTACTCCGTCAGCGGTGAGCTCAACTCCAGCGTCGAGGACCCGCAGCACGTGATCCAAGCCCTGCGCGCGTCGTACGACGATCGCGGCGACGTGTCCCTCGACGACCTCGACGGGCTCACCGTCTCCCACGAGGACTGGTGGTTCAACGTCCGCCCGTCCAACACCGAACCCCTCCTCCGGCTCAACGCCGAGGGGAAGGACCTCGCCACCATGGCCGGGGTCCGCGACTCCGTCCTCCGCCAGATCAGGAGCCACCGATGAAGCTCGACCCCGCCCTGCTGGACCTCATCGTCTGCCCGGACTGCCGCGGCGACCTCGCCGTCACCGGTGAGGAGCTGGTCTGCCAGTCCTGCGGCCTGGCCTACCCCGTCCGCGACGACATCCCCGTGCTCCTCGTCGACGAGGCACGCCGGCCCGACTGAGGCCGACGACGATGGCGACGTGGTTCGACGAGTCCCGCCTCGACGACGAGGCCGTCTGGCAGCGCGCTGACGCACGGCTGCGCGCCCTGGCCGAGTCCGGCGCGCGCGTACGACGCGAGGCGGCCGAGGCCGAGCCGGCGACCGAGGAGGCGGTGGCCCGCGCGGCGGAGCAGCAGCGTCCCCGGGCGGTGGTCGCGGCCGGACCCGACTCGCGGCTGCTGCGGGCGGTGCTCGAGCCGTGGTGCCCGGTGCCGTTCGTGGCGTGGCCCAACCCCTCGCTCCCCGGTTGGGCCGGTGGGCTCGACCTCGTGGTGGTCCTGGCACCCGACGGCGGCGCCGGCTCGGCCGCGGCGGTCGCCGAGGGGGTGCGCCGCGGCTGCCAGGTCGTGGTCGCCTGCCCGCCCGGCTCGACCGTCGCCGACCACGCGGCCGGCCGCTGGAGCGCGATCCTCCCGACGCCCGGCCGCGACCAGCTCGCGACCGCGGTGGTGATGCTGGAGTACCTCGAGCGGGTCCAGCTCGGCCCGCGCGTGGACGCCGAGCGGGTGGCGACCGCCCTCGACGACGTCGCCATCTCCTGCTCGCCCCACCGCGACCTCGCGGTCAACCCCGCCAAGATGCTGGCGATCGCCCTGGCCGACACGCTCCCTGTGGTCTGGGGCGGCAGCGTGCTGGCGGCGCGTGCGGCGCGCCGGATGGCGGAGTCGCTGCGCCGGGTGAGCGGCCGCAGCGCCCTGGCCGGCGACGCCGAGCACCTGCTCCCCGTCCTGGAGGCGACCCGACAGCGCGACGTGTTCGACGACCCCTTCGCCGACGAGCCGCGCGACCTGCGGCCGATGCTGCTGGTGCTGGACGACGGCAACGAGGAGCCGCTCGTCCGCGAGTCGCGGGGTCGGCTGCAGGCGGCAGCGGCCAGCCGCGGCATCCGGGTCGAGACATTGACCACCGACGCGCCGACCGAGGTCGCCCGCTACGCGTCGTTGTTCCTCCAGGGCGGCTACGTGGCGGAGTACCTCGGGCTCGGGCTCGTCGAGGACTGAGGCCGAGACCGGAGGAGACGCAGGACCCGTGGCGCGCGACCCGTGGCTGGACAACGCCAAGATGACGCTGGTGACGCTCGTCGTCATCGGCCACTTCTGGGCGGTCCTCCCCGACACCGGGGTGAGCGACCACCTCTACGACTTCCTCTACACCTGGCACATCCCGGCGTTCGTCCTCGTGACCGGCTACCTCTCCCGCTCCTTCGAGTGGACCCGTCCCCGGCTGCTGGGACTGGTCACGACCGTGGCCGTCCCGTACGTCGTGTTCGAGGCGCTCTACGCGCTGTTCCGGCTCCGGGTCGGTGACGAGCGCCTCGACGACCTGTTCCTCGACCCCCACTGGC
Organism: uncultured Actinomycetota bacterium; assembly: GCA_963826015.1. GTDB lineage: Bacteria > Actinomycetota > Actinomycetes > Propionibacteriales > Nocardioidaceae > Nocardioides. Next base: position 146,031 of record CAWGVI010000009.1, read on the forward strand.
CGCTCTGGTACCTCACCGCCCTGTTCGTCTGGCGCCTCGCGACGCCCGTGCTGAAGCGGCACTGGGTGTTCGTGCCGCTGGCGTTCGGTGCGAGCATCGTCGGCGGTGCCTACGCCGGCGAGCAGTTCGACCTCGCCCGGGTGGTCGGCTTCCTCCCGTTCTTCGTGCTCGGCCTCCACGCCACCCCCGCCCGGCTGGCTGTGCTCCGCACCGCGCGGGCCCGTGTCGTCGGCGTCGTGGTGCTGCTCGCCGTGCTCGCCTCGGCCGGCCTGGTGGACGCCCTGGCCGGGACCGAGTGGGTCTACTACCGCGCCCGCTACACCGACCTCGACGTCTCCGACCCGACCGGCATGGCGATCCGGGCCGGCTTCCTCGGCGCCGGGCTGATCGGCACCCTCGCCTTCCTCACCGTCGTCCCCCGCCGCGCCTCGTGGTGGGCCGAGGCAGGCACGTGGACGATCGTCGTCTACCTCTTCCACGGCTTCTTCGTGAAGGGACTGGGCTACTCCGGCCTCGGCGACTGGAGCGACGGCCACGCCGTCCTCGCCCTGATCGGCACCACCGTCCTCGCGGTCACCGTCGCCGTCCTGCTCTCCTGGGCTCCCCTCGCCCGCCGCCTCAACTACGTCGTCGACCCGTACGGGTCCGTGCTGCGCTGGCGCCGGCGGCGCCTCGACCGCACCGACCCCGCCTGACCCCCTGGGGTTGTCGGGCACTTCGCACGGTTGTCCGGTGTTGCCATGGCGGACAAGGGTGCGAACCCCCGGTCGACCGGGGGTTCGCGCACCCCCCACTAGGCTGACGAGCACCAGAGGAGAGGGAGGGACATGGCCGGCGGACTGTTCGCCCTGCTCGACGACGTGGCCACGCTGGCCAAGCTCGCGGCGGCGTCGGTGGACGACGTGGGGGCGGCGGCCGGGCGCGCGAGCGCCAAGGCCGCGGGCGTGGTGGTCGACGACACGGCGGTGACGCCGCAGTACCTCCAGGGCTCGGCCGCGGAGCGCGAGCTTCCGATCATCAAGCAGATCACGGTCGGCTCGCTGCGCAACAAGCTGCTGTTCATCCTCCCGGCGGCCCTCCTGCTGAGCCAGCTCCTCCCGCAGGCGCTGCCGGTGCTGCTGATCTGCGGCGGTACCTATCTCGCCTACGAGGGTGCGGAGAAGGTCTGGGAACGGGTCAACGGCCACCACGAGGCCGGCGGGGACGCGGAGCAGGCGGAGTTCACCCCCGAGCACGAGAAGGCGACGATCGCGGGCGCGATCAGGACCGACTTCATCCTCTCCGCCGAGATCATGGTGATCGCCCTCAACGAGGTGCTCGACTCCAGCCCGGACGCCGGCCTCGTGGAGCGCGCGGTCATCCTCGCGGTGGTGGCCGTGTTCATCACCCTGCTCGTGTACGGCGTGGTCGCGCTGATCGTGAAGATGGACGACATCGGGCTCGGGCTGGCCCGGCGGAGCTCGGCCGGGGCGCGGCGCGTCGGCCACGCGCTGGTCGCCGCGATGCCCCGCCTGCTCGCGGCGATCTCGCTCGTGGGCACCGTCGCCATGGTGTGGGTCGGCGGCCACATCCTGATGGTCAGCCTCGACGAGCTGGGCTTCCACCCGCTGTACGACCTCGTGCACCACTGGGAGGAGGCCGTCCACGAGGCGGTGCACGGCCCGGTCGGCAGCGCGCTCGCGTGGCTGGTCAACACCGTCGCCTCGGCCGCGATCGGGCTGGTGGTCGGCGCCGTCGTCGTCGCGGTGATGCACCTGGTGCCCCGCAGGGGCGCTCACGGCAATTCCTGAATCCGGCGGCCGGGGACCTACCCTTGGCAGGTCCGCGTGGGAGATCCCAAGACGCGCAGATGCGCGACGCAGACCTGGCTCCAACTGCCGAGGAGACACTGATGGACTTCAAGGTCGCTGACCTTTCCCTTGCTGAGTACGGACGCAAGGAGATCACGCTCGCCGAGCACGAGATGCCCGGCCTGATGGCGATGCGCGAGCGCTACGGCGTGGACAAGCCGCTCGCCGGCGCCCGGGTCGCGGGGTCGCTGCACATGACCGTGCAGACCGCCGTCCTGATCGAGACCCTGGTCGCCCTCGGCGCCGACGTGCGCTGGGCCTCCTGCAACATCTTCTCCACCCAGGACCACGCGGCCGCGGCCGTCGTCGTCGGCCCGGAGGGCAGCGTCGACGCCCCCGCCGGCGTCCCGGTCTTCGCCTGGAAGGGCGAGTCCCTGGAGGAGTACTGGTGGTGCACCCAGCAGATCCTGCAGTGGCCCGCCGACGCGTTCGCCAACATGATCCTGGACGACGGCGGTGACGCCACGATGCTGGTCCACCTCGGCGTCGAGGCGGAGAAGAAGGGCGAGGCGCCCGACCCGGCGACCGCCCACTCCACCGAGCAGCGGATCGTCTTCGAGGTCCTCCAGGCCTCGCTCGCCCAGAGCGACGACCGCTGGACCAAGATCGCCAACGAGCTGATGGGCGTGACCGAGGAGACCACCACCGGTGTCCACCGTCTGTACGAGATGCTCAAGGAGGGCTCGCTCCTCTTCCCGGCGATCAACGTCAACGACTCGGTCACCAAGTCGAAGTTCGACAACAAGTACGGCTGTCGACACTCCCTGATCGACGGCATCAACCGCGCCACCGACGTCCTCATCGGCGGCAAGGTCGCGGTCGTGTGCGGCTACGGCGACGTCGGCAAGGGCTGCGCGGAGTCGCTGCGCGGCCAGGGCGCCCGCGTCATCGTCACCGAGATCGACCCGATCTGCGCGCTGCAGGCCGCCATGGACGGCTACCAGGTCACGACCCTGGACGACGCCCTCGAGGTCGCCGACATCATCATCACCGCGACCGGCAACAAGGACGTCGTCACCGTCGAGCAGATGGCGCGGATGAAGCACCAGGCGATCCTGGGCAACATCGGCCACTTCGACAACGAGATCGACATGGCCGGACTCGAGAGCTACGACGGCGTCGAGCGCAACACGGTCAAGCCGCAGGTCGACGTGTGGACCTTCCCGTCCGGTCGGTCGATCATCGTGCTCTCCGAGGGACGGTTGATGAACCTCGGCAACGCCACCGGCCACCCGAGCTTCGTGATGTCGAACTCCTTCACCAACCAGGTGCTGGCCCAGGTGGAGCTCTTCACCAAGCCCGAGGAGTATCCGGTCGGCGTCTACGTGCTGCCCAAGCACCTCGACGAGGAGGTCGCCCGCCTGCACCTCGGCTCGCTCGGGGTGAAGCTGACGACCCTCACCGAGCAGCAGGCCGGCTACCTCGGCATCCCCGCGGAGGGCCCGTACAAGTCCGAGCACTACCGGTACTGACCCCCGGCCACCCCCGGTGGGGCAGTATTGAGCACATGAGCCAGGCAGCAGAGTTCGCCGCGCGCGGGCGCATCCTGGTCGTCGACGACGACGCCTCCCTCGCGGAGATGCTCACGATCGTCCTCCGGCAGGAGGGCTTCGAGAGCCAGATGTGCTTCCGCGGCGACCTCGCCATGGACACCTTCCGGTCCTACAAGCCCGACCTGGTGCTGCTCGACCTGATGCTCCCGGGCAAGGACGGCATCGACGTGTGTCGGGAGATCCGTGGCGAGTCCGGCGTGCCGATCGTGATGCTGACCGCCAAGGGCGACACCATCGACGTCGTCCTCGGGCTCGAGTCCGGGGCCGACGACTACATCGTCAAGCCGTTCAAGCCCAAGGAGCTGATCGCGCGGATCCGGGCGCGCGTACGCCGCTTCGACACGCCGGCGCCCGAGGCGCTCACGATCGGCGACCTCGAGATCGACGTGGCCGGCCACTCGGTGACCCGGGCCGACACTCCGATCAACCTGACGCCGCTCGAGTTCGACCTCCTGGTCTGCCTGGCCCGCAAGCCCTGGCAGGTGTTCACCCGGGAGGTCCTGCTCGAGCAGGTCTGGGGCTACCGGCACGCCGCCGACACCCGGCTGGTGAACGTGCACGTGCAGCGGCTGCGGTCGAAGGTGGAGCACGATCCGGAGAATCCCGAGATCGTGGTCACCGTCCGCGGCGTGGGGTACAAGGCCGGCGCGTCCTAGGCGGTCCTGGGTGGCTCACGACGTGTCGACAGGCCGCGCCCGGAGGCAGCTGGGGCGCCAGCACGCCGCCGAGGTCGTGAAGCGCGCCCTCACCTTCTGGCGCCGGTCCATCCAGGCCCGGGTCGTGGTCAGCGTGGTGCTGCTCTCGGCGCTGGTGATCGGGATCGTGGGCTGGTTCCTCGTCCAGCAGACGCGGGACGGATTGCTGGAGCAGCGCGAGGAGGCCGCCGTCAGCGAGGCGTCGCAGGTCACGGCCGAGGCCGCCGATCGGCTGCGCGGCGTACCGCCGACCGAGACCGACGTGACCCAGCAGCTCACCGAGCTGGTCCGGCCGATCATCGAGCTCGGCGACACCCGCGACTTCGCGGTCGTGCTCAGCGGACCGGCGGGGGAGTCGCGGATCGCGGACGCCGGTGTCCAGTACACGCCCCGGCTCGACAAGACGAGCGTGCCCGCCTCGCTGGAGGACCACTTCGACGCGCCGCTGGGCACCAGCACCGCCTTCACCTACACCCAGCTGCGCACCACCGACGCCCGCGGCGTCGTGTCCAGCGAGCCGGCGATCGTGGTCGGCTCGCAGGTCCGGCTGCCCAGCCGACTCCAGGACCTACACGCTGTACTACCTCTTCCCGCTCAGCGACGAGGCGGGCACCCTCAACCTGCTCCGCAGCGCGATGATCACCGCCGCGAGCCTGCTGCTCCTGCTGGTCGCCGGGATCACCTGGCTGGTCACCCGCCAGGTCGTGACCCCGGTGCGGATGGCGCGCCGGGTGGCCGAGCGGCTCGCGGCCGGGCAGCTCCAGGAGCGGCTGCGGGTCTCCGGCGAGGACGACCTCGCCCGGCTGGCCACGTCGTTCAACCAGATGGCCACCAACCTCCAGCGCCAGATCCGTCAGCTCGAAGAGCTCTCCCGCGTGCAGCGACGCTTCGTCGCGGACGTGTCGCACGAGCTCCGGACGCCGCTCACCACGGTGCGGATGGCCGGTGACGTGCTGCACGACGCCCGGGCCGACTTCGACCCGACCACCGCCCGCGCGGCCGAGCTGCTGCAGACCGAGCTCGACCGGTTCGAGGGGCTGCTCGTGGACCTGCTCGAGATCAGCCGCTTCGACGCCGGGGCGGCCGTGCTCGAGATCGACGACGTCAACCTGGTCGACGTCGCCCACCGGATCGTCTCGGCCACCTCCGCGCTCGCCCAGCAGAACGGCTGCCGCGTGCTCGTCGAGGTCCCCGGCCACCCGTGCCTGGCCGAGGCCGACGTACGCCGGCTGGAGCGGATCGTGCGCAACCTGGTGACCAACGCCATCGACCACGCGGAGAGCAGCGACATCACGATCCGCGTCGCCGGCGACGAGCACGCCGCGGCGATCGCGGTGCGCGACCACGGCATCGGCCTCGGCGTCGGGGAGTCCGCGATGGTGTTCAACCGGTTCTGGCGGGCCGACCCGGCCCGCGCCCGGACCAGCGGGGGCACCGGCCTCGGGCTCTCGATCTCACTCGAGGACACCCACCTCCACGGCGGTTGGTTGCAGGCGTGGGGCCGCCCCGGTGAGGGCGCCCAGTTCCGGCTGACGCTGCCGCGCCGGGTCGGCGGCGTGCTGCGGCAGAGCCCGCTGCCGTTGGTGCCCGAGGACTCCGTGGAGCCGGTCCGATGAGGGCGCGGCTGCTCGCGGTCGTCCTCGGCTGCCTCGCGGTGCTCACCACCGGCTGCGTCGGGATCCCCGACTCCGGTCCGGTCGAGGAGGCTCAGTCCGGGGTCGAGCCGGGGGAGCAGCTCGGCTACTACAACGACCCCCGCCCGCCGACCCCCGGCGCCTCGCCGACCGACATCGTGCGGGGCTTCCTCGACGCCCAGGCGGCGATCCCGCTCCAGACCAACACCGCCGAGCAGTTCCTGACCGAGGCCGAGGCGGGGCGGTGGCGGCACAGCAGGACGGTGACCTACACCGCCGCGTCGCCGCCCGAGGGCAGCAACCAGGTCGTGGTGGAGCTCGACGGTGCCCACCAGATCGACCCGCGCGGATCGTGGCTCGGCTCGCTGCCGCGCGACGGCCAGTCGCTGTCGTTCCGGATGAGCCGTGTGGACGGCGAGTGGAGGATCGACGACGCCCCTGACGCGCTCGTCGTCCCGGAGACGTGGTTCGGCCAGGCCTACCGGCGGGTGTCTCTCTACTACCTCGATCCGACAGTCCGGATCCTGGTCCCCGAGCCGGTGTTCGTGCCTCGCGGCGACCCGCTCGCCACCTCGCTCGTCGAGGCCCTGCTCCAGGGCCCGCTCGACCGGCTCAGCGGCGTCGAGCGCAGCGCCATCCCGGCCGGGCTCGACGTCGACCTGTCGGTGACGGCCGACGAGGAGGGGATCGCCGACGTCCCTCTGGTCGGCGGTGCGGCGATGCCCTCGGAGCGTGACGCGGCGCTGCTGGTCGCGCAGCTCGCGCGCACCCTGTCCCAGGACTCCACGCTCGCCGGCTTCCGGGTCACCCTCGACGGCGAGCCGGTGACGCTGCCCGGCGGCCTCACGACCTTCGCGATGGACGAGGGCGCGTCGTACGACCCGGCCGGCATCCAGGCCACCTCGTTGCTCTTCGGGCTCACCGACGGCCGGCTGGTGCTCGGCGCCCCGGGGAACACCGAGGTCGCCGGCGGCCCGATGGGAGCCGACGACCTCGGGGTCCGCTCGATCGCGGTCAACCTCACCGGGGCCCAGGTCGCCGGGGTCAGTACCAGCGGCGACCGGGTGCTGGTGACCGACGTGCGCAACGCCGACGCCGACGTCCTCACGGTGGTGCCAGGGTCCAGCGACCTGCTGCCACCGGTCTACGACTTCGCGGACCGGCTGTGGCTCGTCGACCGGACCGTGGACGGCGCCGAGGTGTCGGTCTACGACGACGGCCGGCTCCGGGAGGTCGACGTCCGCGGCGTCACCGGCCGCAACGTCTCCCACGTGCTCGTGTCCCGCGACGGCTCGCGGCTGGCCGCCGTGGTCGACCGTCGCGGTGGCGACCGGGTCGTGGTCAGCCGGTTGCAGTACGACGGCCGCGGCCGCGCGCTCGGCGGCACCCGCGCCCGCGAGATCTCGTGGGACGACCAGCCGCAGCTCTCCGTCCTCGACGTCGGCTGGACCTCCTCCACCGCGCTGGCGGTCGCCCACCGGATCAGCGGCGACCTGTACCAGGTCCGCACCATGTCGGTGGACGGTGCCCCGGCCGGCATCTCCGGCCTGGCCGCGACCGTGCAGGAGCGTCCCCGCGCCCTGGTGACCTCACCGCGCGCCACCGACCCGGTCTACGTCGTCACCCGCACCGGTCTCATCGACGTCCTCAGTGGCACCCGCCTGGTCGAGCCCGACCCGTCGCTGCGTCTCCTCACCTACGTCGGCGGCTGAGTTCTCCCCAGCCCGCGCCGACCCCCTTGCCGGACCGGGAGGGGCGGGGAACGATCGCGGGATGAGCCTGCGCGACGCCGCCCTCGACCTGCTGCTCGGGGGCGCCTGCGTCGGCTGCGCCCGCGACGGCCGGGCACTGTGCGAGGAGTGCCGCGCGTCCTGGCCGCGCGTGCCGTGGCCCGCCTGGCCCGACCCGGTTCCCGCCGGGCTGGCGACGCCGTGGGCCGCCGCGGCGTACGACGGGGTGGTGCGGGACGCACTGCTGGCCCACAAGGAGCGCCACGTCGCGGGGCTGGCGGCGCCCCTGGCCGACCTGCTGGCGGCGTCGGTCGGCGCGGCGGCACCCGGCCGCGGGCCGGTGCTGCTGGTCCCCGTCCCGAGCCGTCCGGGTGCGGCGCGCGCCCGTGGTCACGAGCCGCTGCTCGAGGTCTGCCGACGGGCGGTCGCCCTGCTCCCGGACGCCACGCTCGCGCCGGTGCTGCGCTCGCGCGGCGGGGTCGTCGACCAGGCCGGGCTCCCGGCGCACGAGCGCGCGGCCAACCTCGCGGGCTCGATGTGGTGCCCGAGCCGCGGCCTGCGCCGCTTCGCCGGCCGGTTCGCCGGGCAGCGGGTCCGGATCGTGGTCGGCGACGACGTGCTGACCACCGGGTCCACCGTCCGCGAGGCGCAGCGGGCGCTCGCGGCCGCCGGTCTGGACGCCTGCGGGATCGCCACGGTGGCCGCCACCCGTCGTACCCGCCGTGAGCACAGCGAATTGTCAGGTCCACGCCTTTCGTCCGGACCACCGGTCGCGTAGCGTCGCTCCATGGAGTCCGTCCGGGTCCGTGGTTGCGTCGTCGGGACGCCACGGGTGCCCGAGAGGGTGCCTCGCGTGTCCTGCCGACAAGCCGATGCCAGTCGCAGGCGAAACGGCCCACGTAACCCCACTCCCTCCTCGGAGGGGGCAGGGGGATCACGGTGCGGCTTAGAGGTAAGTCCTGCCTCGACCGGTCCGCCAGACGCGGACCGGCGCGGGAGAAGGCCGGTAGTGGCGCCAGAGATGGCAGATGAGCTGCGGAAGCCTCAGCAGGCGGTTGTGGGGTCGAAGACCAGGTCGGCCGGACGGACTCCTCCCACGTCGGTGCCCACGCCGGTGCCGCCTCGACGTGAGCACTGCTGACCAGCCGGTGTTCTCCCCTAGGTACTGGAGGTTGACATGGATGTCGTCGTCACGGGTCGCCACATCGAGCTGTCGGAGCGCTTTCGCTCCCACGTGACCGAGAAGCTCTCCCGGCTCGAGAAGCACGACCACCGCATCATGCGGGTCCAGGTCGAGGTGGAGAGCGAACGCAACCCGCGGCAGCACGACCGGGCGATCAAGGTGGAGCTCACCGCGTTCTCGAAGGGGCCGGTGATCCGGGCCGAGGCTGCGGCCGAGGACAAGATGAGCGCGCTCGACCTGGCCCTGGACAAGATGGCGTCCCAGATGCGCAAGGCCGCCGACCGCCGACGCATCCACAAGTCCCGGACGCCGGCCTCGGTCGGCGAGACGCTGGCCGGCATGGAGACCGTGCCGCCGGCCGCCGACGAGGAGACCGTCGTCGAGCGCCGCGTCGGACCGATCGCGGTCACCGGCGACGGCCCCCTGGTCGTGCGCGAGAAGAGCCACGCCGCCACCCCGATGACCCTGGACCAGGCCCTCTACGAGATGGAGCTGGTCGGCCACGACTTCTACCTGTTCGTCGACAAGGAGAGCGAGCGGCCCGCGGTGGTCTACCGGCGTCGGGGATACGACTACGGCGTGATCTCCCTGGACCTCGGCGAAGCCTGACCCGGCACACCGCTCGAACCGCACCGCCTGAGCCGGTGCGGCGTGCCATGATGCACGCGTGACGACCGACGAGGACGACACCGGCGAGCCGATCCGGGTGCTGGTGGTCGACGACCAGGAGCTGTTCCGACGCGGGCTGACGATGTTGCTCGCCAGCGAGGACGGCATCGAGGTCGTCGGCGAGGCCGGTGACGGCATCGAGGGCACCACGCTCGCCGAGACCGTCGCGCCCGACGTGGTGCTGCTCGACGTCCGGATGCCGAAGCGCTCGGGCATCGAGGCCTGCCTGGCCATCAAGGAGAGCGTCCCGTCGGCCAAGATCATCATGCTGACGGTCTCCGACGAGGAGGCCGACCTCTACGAAGCGGTCAAGAGCGGCGCCTCCGGCTACCTGCTCAAGGACTCCTCCATCGAGGAGGTCGCGCAGGCGGTGCGGGTCGTCTCCGACGGCCAGTCGCTGATCAGCCCGTCGATGGCGGTCAAGCTGATCGACGAGTTCAAGCAGATGTCGCGTCCCGAGAAGGGCCAGGGCCCGGGGCTCCGCCTCACCGAGCGCGAGCTCGAGGTGCTGCGGCTCGTCGCCACCGGCATGAACAACCGCGAGATCGCCAAGCAGCTCGTCATCAGCGAGAACACGGTGAAGAACCACGTCCGCAACATCCTGGAGAAGCTCCAGCTCCACTCCCGGATGGAGGCCGTGATGTACGCGGTCAAGGAGAAGCTGCTCGACCTCCCGTAGCGGCGGAGCCGCGACGGGAGGTCCGTGGCGGTCGAGCGAGCCGCACGTGTCACCCCTCTCTGGTTGAGTTCCTCCCGTGACGACGCAGACGCTCTCGCGCGCCCAGGCACGCCGGGTCGCGCTCGCGGCGCAGGGGTTCCTCGACCCGCCCCACGAGCCGCCGACGCTGCGGACGTTCAAGCGGACGCTCGCCCGGACCGGCGTGCTCCAGGTCGACTCGGTCAACGTGCTGGCGCGGGCGCACCTGATGCCGCTCTACTCCCGGATGGGTCCCTACGACCAGACGCTGCTGGCGCGAGCCGGCTCGGGGCGCGAGACCCGCACGGTGCTGGAGTACTGGGCGCACGTCCAGGCCTACATGCCGGTCGACCTGTGGCCGGCGATGCAGTGGCGGATGGACTCCTACCGCGCCCAGCGCGGCAAGTGGGGGTTCTCGGCCGACGCCACGCTCGAGCCGTCGATCCTGGCGGCGGTGCGCGAGCGGGGGCCGGTGACGGCGCGCCAGCTCGACGAGGAGTTCAGCGGGCCGCGCACCACGCAGCACTGGGGGTGGAACTGGTCGGACGCACGCAAGGTGCTCGACTACCTCTTCCTCGTCGGCGACGTCGCCATCGCCGGCCGCAGCTCGCAGTTCGAGGTCCTGTACGACGTGCCCGAGCAGGTGCTGCCCCGTGCCGTGCTCGACGCGCCGACCCCGACCTCCGAGGAGGCGGGTCGCGAGCTGATCCGGCGGGCCGCCCGCTCGCACGGCGTCGGCACCGCCACCTGCCTGGCCGACTACTACCGGATGCGCGCGATCCCCGGGACCGGACCGACCGCCGGCCAGCCCAACGCCAAGGACGCGATCGCCGATCTCGTCTCGTCCGGTGAGCTCGAGGAGGTGCGGATCGAGGGGTGGCGCAAGCCGGCCTACCTCGACACCTCCGCCCGCCGCCCGCGCGCGGTCCGGGCGCGCACCCTGCTCAGCCCGTTCGACCCGCTCGTGTGGGAGCGCGCCCGCACCGAGGCGCTGTTCGACTTCCACTACCGGATCGAGATCTACGTCCCCGCGCCGCAGCGGCGCTACGGCTACTACGTGCTGCCCTTCCTGCTCGGTGACCGGATCGCCGCCCGGGTGGACCTCAAGGCCGACCGGGCCGGCGGGCGACTCCTCGCCCTGGCGTCGTACGCCGAGGACGACGCCCCGGCCGACACCGCCGCCGAGCTGGCGGTCGAGCTCCGGCGACTGGCCGGGTGGCTCGGTCTCGACGACATCGTGGTCGGTCCGCGCGGCGACCTGGCCGGCCCGCTCGGGGCCGAGCTGGCCTGACGAGCTGGCCCGGCGCGACGTACCCCGGCGGACCAGACCACGGGCACTGCGACGCGGGCCCCCGGTACCGCTGGGACCTGGTGGACGGTCGGCTCGCGCTGACGTTCCTGAGCAGCTCCGAGGGCCGCGCCGACGAGCTCCCGAACGTGGCGTACCAACGCACGCTGTACACCGTGGCCGGCTGGACGAGGGTGACGGCCGACTGACGCGCCGCGGGTTCGGGTCCCGCTTCGACTGCTGGGTAGCATGGCCGGTGGCCCGCTGCCGGTCGGTACGGGTCGCCGAGACGTCAACTCCAGGAGTCAGTCCCCAGTGCCTGCCATCATCGACAAGATCCTCCGCATCGGCGAGGGCAAGATCCTCCGCCAGCTCGAGTCGATCTCCCAGGCCGTCAACGCCGTCGAGGACGACTTCGTCGCGATGAGCGACGACGAGCTGCGCGGCATGACCTGGAGTTCCGCAAGCGGCTGGCCGACGGCGAGTCCCTGGACGACGTGATGCCGGAGGCCTTCGCCACCGTGCGCGAGGCCTCCAAGCGCGTGCTCGGCCTGCGTCCCTTCGACGTCCAGGTGATGGGCGCCGCGGCCCTGCACCTCGGCAACATCTCCGAGATGAAGACCGGTGAGGGCAAGACCCTCGTCGCCGTGCTGCCGTCGTACCTCAACGCCCTCGAGGGCAAGGGCGTCCACATCGTCACGGTCAACGACTACCTCGCGAAGTTCCAGTCCGAGCAGATGGGCCGCGTCCACCACTTCCTCGGCCTGACCGTCGGCGTGATCCTGCCGTCGATGCGCCCGGCCGAGCGTCGCGAGGCCTACGCCTGCGACATCACCTACGGCACCAACAACGAGCTCGGCTTCGACTACCTCCGCGACAACATGGCCGGCGCGCTCGAGGACTGCGTCCAGCGCGGCCACAACTTCGCCATCGTCGACGAGGTCGACTCGATCCTCATCGACGAGGCCCGGACCCCGCTCATCATCAGCGGCCCGACCCAGGACGAGGTCCGCTGGTACGGCGAGTTCTCGACCATCGCCGCGAAGCTGACCATCGACGTCGACTACGAGGTCGACGAGAAGAAGCGGACCATCTCGGTGCTCGAGCCGGGCATCACCAAGGTGGAGGACCACCTCGGCATCGTGAACCTCTACGAGTCGGTGAACACGCCGCTGATCTCGTTCATGCACAACTCCATCAAGGCCAAGGAGCTGTTCCACAACGACAAGGAGTACGTCGTCATGAACGGCGAGGTGCTCATCGTCGACGAGCACACCGGCCGGATCCTGGCCGGGCGCCGCTACAACGACGGCCTGCACCAGGCGATCGAGGCGAAGGAGGGTGTGGAGGTCCGCGAGGAGTACCAGACCCTCGCCACGATCACGCTCCAGAACTACTTCCGCCTGTACAAGAAGCTGTCCGGCATGACCGGTACGGCGATGACCGAGGCGAGCGAGTTCGACAAGATCTACAGCCTCGGCGTGGTCCAGATCCCGACCAACAAGCCGATGGCCCGCTCCGACCAGTCCGACCTCGTCTACCGGACCGAGGAGGCGAAGTACGACGCCGTCGTCGAGGACATCGCCACCCGTCATGAGAAGGGGCAGCCGATCCTGGTCGGCACGGTCTCGGTCGAGAAGTCCGAGCACCTCTCGACGAAGCTGAGGCAGAAGGGCATCCCGCACACCGTCCTCAACGCCAAGCAGCACGCCGACGAGGCGAAGGTCGTCGCCCTGGCCGGCCACAAGGGCTCGGTCACGGTCGCCACCAACATGGCCGGCCGCGGTACCGACATCATGCTCGGCGGGTCGGTGGACTTCCTCGCCGACGCCGAGCTGCGCAAGCAGGGCCTCGACCCGGTCGAGAACCCGGAGGAGTACGACGCCGCCTGGCCCGCGATGGTCGAGCGGATCAAGGCGCAGGTGCAGGCCGAGCACGACGAGGTCAAGGACCTCGGCGGCCTCTACGTCGTCGGCACCGAGCGTCACGAGTCCCGGCGCATCGACAACCAGCTGCGCGGCCGCTCCGGCCGTCAGGGCGACCCGGGTGAGTCCCGGTTCTACCTCTCGCTCCAGGACGAGCTGATGCGGCTCTTCAAGTCCGAGTGGGTCGACCGGATCCTCCAGGTCATGAAGATCCCCGACGACGTCCCGATCGAGAACAAGCGCGTCACCGGCGCCATCGCCAACGCGCAGGGCCAGGTCGAGTCGCAGAACTTCGAGTCGCGCAAGAACGTCCTCAAGTACGACGACGTGATGAGCCGGCAGCGCGAGGTCATCTACGGCGAGCGCCGCGAGGTGCTCGAGGGCGCCGACCTGGAGTCGCAGACCCGCGAGTTCCTCAACGACGTGATCGAGGGCTACGTCGCCACGACCACCGAGGACCTCGCCGAGGACTGGGACCTCGACGCACTGTGGAGCGCGCTCCGCCAGCTCTACGACGTCGGTGTCGACCAGGCGTCCTACGTCGAGGAGCACGGCGGCCGCGCGGGCCTGTCCCGCGAGCAGCTCGTCGCCGACCTGCAGGCCGACGCCCAGGCGGCGTACGACCGCCGGGTCGAGGCCGTCGGCGCCGAGGTCATGCGCGAGCTCGAGCGGCGCGTGGTCCTCTCCGTGCTCGACCGCAAGTGGCGTGAGCACCTCTACGAGATGGACTACCTGCGCGAGGGCATCTACCTCCGCGCGTACTCCCAGCGCGACCCTCTGGTCGAGTACCAGCGCGAGGGCTACGACATGTTCGCCGCGATGATGAACGGCATCAAGGAGGAGTCGGTCGGCTTCCTCTTCAACCTCGAGGTCTCCGTCGAGGACGAGGACGACGACGCGGGTGACGAGGAGGAGGCCTTCGAGCCGATGCGCCAGGAGGTGCCGGACTTCCCGGCCGCCGACGCCCCGGTCGCGCCGACCGCCGCGTCCCGCGAGACGCCGCACATCCACGCCAGGGGGCTCGAGCCGTTGAAGAAGCCGCAGCGGCTGACCTACTCCGGCCCGGAGGAGGGCGTGGGCGACGTCGGCGACGACAACGCCGCGGTCTCCACCCCGGCCTCGAACGCCGACGACCCGTACTCGCAGGTCGGCCGCAACGCCGAGTGCCCCTGCGGTTCTGGCAAGAAGTTCAAGAAGTGCCACGGCGCACCGGGTGGCCCCACCGGCCTCACCGCCCGCGCCAACGGCTGACGCCTCCGCGCGACGTCAAGCGGCCTCCGGTGGTTGCGCCGCCTCCGGTGGTTGAGGTCGGCGCCCCGGCGCCTGAGCCTCGAAACCCCCGGGAGCCGAGCCTCACGTCAGCGGTGCCGTGGTCTCGACACGTCCGTCGCGACCTCGTCCCTCGGTCGCGGGACGAGCTCGACCTGCCTGAGCGACGCCGTCCGCGCCCGCGCGGCCGGCTGCTCAGGCAAACTCGATGGCGGTGGCCTGCCACCGCTGGGCCCGCTTCTCGAACCGGACGGCGACCGCGCGCGAGCGCCGTCCGTAGCGGACCCGGGCACTGACCTCGGCGACCTCGTCGTCGAGCCAGCAGGTGCGGACGCTCTCGACCTGCGGCCGCACCTGCTGGACCCGCGCCGGCGAGCGCTCGCGGAGCGCCGCCGCCCGCACCAGCTGGGCGCGGCGGGCGAGGTCCTCGTAGACGGTCGGGACGGTCCAGCGCAGCAGCTGGGAGACGGGTCGGTCGCCGCCGGCGATCTCCACGGCGGCCTGGGTGTAGCGGTGCGCCCACGCCTCCAGCCGCTCGCGCTCGCCCCCGGCGGGCGCGACGACGGCCAGCGGCGGCGGGTCGTGGGAGTCCTCGATCCCGTGGCCGAGGTCGAGGGCCAGCGTGCCCTGGACCGAGGCGAGCGGTGCGGTGGCCCGCAGCGGGACGACCTTCGGGTGGTACGGCGACATGGCGGCTCCTCTCATCGGGGCTGGTCTGCGGGCCGGTCGGCGGCGGGGCCGGGGAGCAGCAGTCGCTGCCCCGGGCGGATCAGGTCGGGGTCGGCGCCGACGACCTCGCGGTTGGCGGCGTAGATCTGGCGCCAGCGGCGCTCGACCTCGTCCGCGGTCGCGGCCGCGGGGAGGGACTGCTCGGCGAGGGACCACAGGGTGTCCCCGGGCGCGACGGTGACCCGGTCGGGCGCCGGCCGCCGGGCCGGCGGGCCGCGCCGGCCGCGCGGCCTCCTCCGCGGTGGCCACCGTCGCGATCCACTGGGTGCTGCCGGTCGTGCGGTCCGGCAGCGGCAGCCCCACGAGGAGGGCCGAGGTGCCGTGCCCGCTCCCGGACGCCGGGGGAGCGGGCCGGTCTGCGTGGGCGGGCACCGCGAGTGCGGTGAGCCCGCCGGCGAGGGTGAGTCCACAGGCCCCGAGCACCACGCGTCGTACGACGGCGGGGACGGTCGGCCGGACCGGCCGCCCGCGCAGCGCGTCGGCCACGACCAGCGTGACCAGGACCCAGAGCCACCCGGTGGCGGCGGTGCCGGTGACGGCGCACCCGGCGACCAGCCAGTCGGCGAACCCGGACCCCGGGGGTCGAGCGGCGGGGAGCAGGGCGAACGCGATCAGGGCGGCGACGGCGGTGGCCGCCAGCCACACCGACAGGATGCGTCCCGAGTGTTGCACCGCTCAAACCCTTCGTTTACGTCTGTTTACGTCAGCAAACGCCTGTTGAACGGGTTTGGCAAGCGTTCCTCCACAGCGGTCGGTGTGGCAGGCTCGCGGCGATGAGCTGGGACGAGGAGCTGTTCGCGGTGCTCGACGACCTCGAGCAGCAGGCCGAGGCGCTCTACGACGTCGACCGCGACGCCGAGGTGGCCGACCGCAGCCGGGCCGAGTACGGCGCGGTCACCCTCGCCAGCCGGCTGATGGCCTCGGTCGACTCCGAGATCGCCCTCGACGTCCACGGCGTGGGCCGGCTGACCGGGACGCTGAGCCGGGTCTCCGCGGAGTGGCTGCTGCTCGGCGCCGGCGGCTCGGAGTGGGTCGTCCCGCTCGCCGCCGTCACGTCGGTCGCGGCGGCGTCGTCCCGCGCGGTCCCCGAGGTCGCCTGGTCACCCCTCACCCGGCTCCGCCTGGGCTCGGCGCTGCGCCGGCTCAGCGACGCGGGGGAGCCGTGCGTGGTGCACCGGCTCGACGGCGGACGCACGGACGGGGTCCTGCGCCG
>CAWGVI010000010.1:0-122969 GCA_963826015.1 uncultured Actinomycetota bacterium
TCTGGAGGTCGGCCAGGATCATCTCGGTCTGGATCGTGGAGATGTCGCTGGCGGGGTCGACCTTGCCGTCGACCGGGCTGACGTCCTCGTCCCGGAAGACCCGCGTGACCTGGTAGATCGCGGCGGACTCGCGGATGCCGGAGAGGAACTTGTTGCCCAGGCCCTCCCCCTCGGATCCCTCGCGCACCATCCCGGCGGGCACCGTCGACGAACTCGACGGGGCTGCGGGCAGCACCTTTGCGCCGCTCATCACCTCGGCCAGCTGCGGGAGCCGGTCGTCGGGGACCCCGACGACGCCGGACGTTGGGCTCGGATCCGTCGCGCAACGGGGTAGTTCGCCGCGAGCACGTCGTTCTTGGTCAGGGCGTTGAAGAGGGTGGACTTGCCCGCGTTGGGGAGTCCGACGATGCCGACGGCGAGGGCTCACGGGCTGCGCAAAAAGGCGCGCCGCCCGTGGCCCAGCGAATCACAGACCCGCGGTCAGCTGCCGTACAGGGCCCTAACGCGGCCCTGGTCCCGGTCGGCCATATAGGTTGCATGATCAGCCGTTGCATGGGGGTCGACCCCCAGTGCAACGGCTCGTCGTCCGACCTCAGCATGACCGACCAGGACCGGGCCGGCATCCGGGCCCTGTACGGCAGCTGACCGCGGGTCTCTGATTCGCTGGGCCACGGGCGGCGCGCCTAGACTCGCCGCCCGTGGCCCTCACCATCGGCATCGTCGGACTCCCCAACGCGGGCAAGTCCACCCTCTTCAACGCCCTGACCAAGAACGACGTGCTCGCGGCGAACTACCCGTTCGCGACGATCGAGCCCAACGTCGGCGTCGTCGGGGTCCCCGACGACCGGCTCCCGCAGCTGGCCGAGGTGTTCAGCAGCGCGAAGGTGCTGCCGGCCACCGTCGAGTTCGTCGACATCGCCGGGATCGTGCGCGGCGCCTCCGAGGGGGAGGGCCTGGGCAACAAGTTCCTCTCCCACATCCGCGAGTCCGCCGCGATCTGCCAGGTCACGCGGGTCTTCCGGGACGAGGACGTCACCCACGTCGACGGCAAGGTCGACCCCGCCAGCGACATCTCCACGATCCAGACCGAGATGATCCTGGCCGACCTCCAGACGGTCGAGAAGGCCGTGCCGCGGCTGGAGAAGGAGGCGCGGAACCGCAAGGACCTGGCCCCGGTGCTGGCGGCCGCCAAGGAGGCGCAGACGGCCCTCGAGGGCGGTACGCCGATCATCGCCACCTCGATCGACCGCGACCTGCTCCGTGAGCTGTCGCTGCTGACGGCCAAGCCCTACATCTACGTCTTCAACTGCGACGGCGACGAGCTCGGCGACGAGCCCCTCAAGCAGCAGATGCGCGACCTGGTCGCCCCCGCCGAGGCGATCTTCCTCGACGCCAAGTTCGAGTCCGAGCTGGTCGAGCTGGGCGACGACGACGAGGCCCGCGAGATGCTCGCCGAGATGGGCATCGAGGAGTCCGGCCTGGACCAGCTCGCCCGGGTCGGCTTCGACACCCTCGGCCTGCAGACCTACCTCACCGCCGGCCCCAAGGAGTCGCGCGCCTGGACGATCCCGAAGGGCGCCACCGCCCCCGAGGCCGCCGGCGTCATCCACACCGACTTCCAGCGCGGCTTCATCAAGGCCGAGGTCGTCGGCTTCGCCGACCTCCTCTCCGCCGGCTCCATGCTCAAGGCCAAGGAGGCCGGCCGGGTCCGGATGGAGGGCAAGGACTACGTCATGCAGGACGGCGACGTCGTCGAGTTCCGCTTCAACGTCTGAGTCCGCTCGTCACCGCCTCGCCGCCGAGAGCCGAGACCGCGGCCGCGAGGCGGTGCTTCAGACGAGGGAGCCGTGGGGCTCGCTCGCGACGGGAGTGCTTTTCGTCGCCAGGACGGCTCCGAGGACCAGGACCCACACGAGGTAGAGGAAGAACGTGAAGAAGAGCGGCGCGAGGATGCCGCACACCCCGGCCACGACCGAGAAGATCCGGAGCCAGCGCGGCAGCGTCGGCACGCGGGACAACAGGATCGCGACGATGCCGACGAAGAGAGCAGGCGCGCACCAGCTCACCAGGTTGCCGATCTCGGTGATCGTGTAGACCACCGGGTGGGGGACCCCTGCCGGCACGACGGTGCCGCCTTCGGCCATGGCCACGTCCACGCCGGCGCTGATGAACCATCCGACGACGCCGGTGGTGGCGGCCGCGACACCCAAACCCCACGCGAGGTCGCCGCGCGACCCGAGCTCGCTGCGGATCCCCAGCACGAACGGCAGGACGGCCACGGCGCCCAGGCAGCCGACGTACGCCGCGGCGAAGGCGAGGGCGAAGTGCCCTGAGTCGACGAATGCGGTCACTTTCGCGGGCTCGTACTGACCTCCGGGTGCGCCGATCAGTGCGGTGGCGACGAACGTCGCCACACCGTAGAGCAGCAGGGCGAACCCTGCCGTACGTCGAGTGGTCATGGTGTGCTCCTCACAGGTTTCGGCCGCCGGCGCCGGTCGCGGCTGGCGGTCCGCACTGCGACGCTAGGTCTGCCCATCCCTGTCTCGCGTCGGCCCCGCGCACGAGATCGCGGCGCCATGGGGCGAGGTCTGCTCGTCCCGGAGTCGGAGGCCGGAATCCTCCTTATGGAGGACTTGCCGCAGCCGCTCCGGCGGTAGCGTCGAGCAGTGACCAGGCGCCAGGTGCTGTTCGATCTCCTGGTGGTCGGCGCCACGCTGGCGCTCGGGCAGCTCGAGGCGTGGACCGGGGCGGGCGCCACCCACCGTCAAGGCCCCCCGTGGGTGGAGGCACTCGGCTACGGTCTGGGGGCTCTGCTGCTGCTGGGCCGACGGGTCGAGCCGGTCGGAGTCCTCGCCGGCCTGGTGGCCGTCTACGTCGCGGAGTTCGCCGCGGTGGGGGCACCGGAGGGGTTCGGCATCGCCGTCCCGCCGATGGTGGCGGCGTACAGCGTCGCCCGGTGGGAGCGGCGCAGACCGGCGTGGTGGGGTCTCGTGCTCCTCCTGATCCTCGGCCTCGCCTGGATCGCCTTCGACCCCGTGCAGACGACACCCATCGGCCGGATCCGCCAGACGCTGTGGTGGTCGCCCTGGGTGATCGCCTGGCTCGTCGGTGCCCTCGTGCGCAGCCGCGTCCTGAACTCCGAGCAGCGACGGCTGCGACGCCAGGACCTCGCGTTGCAGGCGGTCACCGAGGAACGCAACCGCATCGCCCGGGAGCTGCACGACGTGATCGGTCACAGTGTCAGCCTCATGACGGTCCAGGCCTCCGCCGTACGTCGCAGGCTCAGCGCGGACCAGGCCTCCGAGCGGGAGGCACTGGAGATCGTGGAGACCACCGGGCGCCAGGCGCTGTCGGAGATGCGTCGCATGGTCGGGGTGCTGCGCCACAGCGGCCAGGAGGCCGACCGGGAGCCGGCGCCCGGGCTCGGCCAGCTGCCCCGACTGGTCGAGCAGTTCCGCAGCGCCGGTCTGCCGGTCGACCTGGTGGTCACCGGCCAGGTGCAGCCTCTCGCGCCCGGCCTCGACCTCACCGCCTACCGCCTGGTCCAGGAGGCGCTGACCAACGCCCTGAGGCACGCTGATTCGCCGACCCGCGCCGAGGTCACGATCGGTTACGACGACGAGCGCCTGCAGCTCGCGATCCGCGACGACGGACGCCCGGTCTCGGGCGGCGCCGAGGCGGGCCACGGCCTCCTTGGGCTCCGCGAGCGGGTCTCGGTCTACGGCGGCGACCTGGTCGCCCGACCGCGGCCGGGCGGCGGGTTCGAGCTCATCGCCGTCCTGCCCCTGGTGCCGGCATGACCGCGGACACGCCAGGCGGGCCTATCCGGGTGCTGATCGCCGACGACCAGGCGCTGGTGCGCCGCGGGTTCCGAATGGTCCTTGAGATCGAGCCCGACCTCGAAGTCGTCGGCGAGGCCGCGGACGGGCTGGAGGCGGTGGCCCTCACCCGCGGCCTCGCACCCGACGTGGTGCTCATGGACGTTCGCATGCCGAACGTCGACGGCGTCGAGGCCACCCGTCGACTCACGGTGGACGCGCGGTGCCACGCCCGGGTGATCATGCTGACGACGTTCGACATGGACGACTACGTCTACGACGCCCTCCGGGCCGGCGCGAGCGGCTTCCTCCTCAAGGACATCCGGCCCGAGCTGCTCGTGTCCGGGATCCAGTCGGTCCACGCGGGCGAGTCGCTCCTGGCACCCACCATCACGCAGCGGATGATCGAGTCGTTCCTCAGCCACCGCCCCGCCAGCGGTCGGACCGACGACACCGGCTTGGCGAGCCTCACTCAACGCGAGCGGGAAACCCTCGTCCTGATCGCCCGCGGGCTGACCAACACCGAGATCGCCGCCGCCTTCGTCGTGTCCGAGACGACGGTCAAGACCCACGTGAGCCGGGTCCTCATGAAGCTCGGCGTCCGTGACCGCGTCCACGCGGTCATCTACGCCTACGAGTACGGGCTCGACCTGGGATGACTCCCCGTCCTACTACAGCCAAGGCGTGGCCGCCGGGGCCTGCTGCACGTCTCCGGCATGGTGGAGGCGACCCTGGCGCCGGCGCGCTCGCGGACCCGACGATCCGGAACCAGGCCAAGCAGGCCCTCGCCCACGGCCCGGCCGTCGCGGACTCCTGCGGTGCGAGCAAGGACGATGTCGTCGGGATCGGCGTACTCCTGCCTGCTTCGGCCGACTTCGCCGCGTGCAACGAGGAGTGGTCGCACTGGTTCGGCGTCGACCCGCCGGCCCGGTACGACGGGAAGCTCGGTGTCGAGCTTCCCGGCATCCCCGTCTCGATCCGGATGACCGCCGCGGTCCCGCCGGCGCTGACCGGGCGTGGGTCCGCAGGTGGAGCCTGACAGGTGTGCGTGACCAGGCGTAGCCTCGGGGCGAGGGCACGTTCTGGGGCGTCTTCTGGCTGACGGCGCTCGTGCTCGCGTTCGTGGTCGCCGGGGTCGCCGCGTCCCGCCGACAGCACAGCCGGAGCGACGACCCGCTGGATCACTACCGCAAGGCCGGGCAGGTGCACGGGGTCAAGAACCTCGGGTCCGCACCGTCGGCCACGCACCACCGCATGGGCCGCTCGGCTCGTCCCGCCGGGTCGCCGTAGGAGCCCGGACCCGTGAGGGAATCGGCAGAATCACGCATCTGGGCCCGGGCGCGACGTGAGGCAGACCACCCATGCGCGGAGTAAGATCCGGGGGCTCAGTGGACACCCATTCAATGGCTATCAACTCATGTCGCTCGATACAACGCCATCAACGCCGCCACCCGAGCCCTCCGATGCCCCGGTGACGGCGACGGCCTCGTCGTCCATGCAGCCCACGGTGGTCGAGCCAGGGTCAGGCCTAGCAGCTGGACTGGTCGCCAGGGTTGAACGTCCCGGCAGTTCCGATGGTGCCGTAGGCGTCGCAGCCGGCTTCGCCGTTGAAGGTTGCGGGAACGAAGTTGCCCGCAAGCACGCCCACGTAGTCGTCGCCGTCGCCGCCGTTGAACGTCCCGCCGAACAGCTCCGCCGTGGTGTCGTCGTCTGCGCCGCCGTTGAACGTCCCGTCGTAGTGAGTGCTGGTGGAGTCGTCGCCTGCGCCGCCGTTGAACGTCCCGCCGAGGGTGATGAGGGTGAAATCGTCGCCGTCGCCGCCGTTGAACGTCCCGAGCCCTAGGTAGTCGACCGAGTCGTTGCCCGGGCCTCCCTCAAAGACGGCTCGCATGTAGAAGACGTGGTCCGCTCCCTCGCCGCCGAGGACGATGTCTCCGCCTGAAGGGTCGACGGTGCTGGCACTTCCCTGCCCGATGGTGTCTCGCCCGGCGAAGCCGCAGACGACGTCGTTGCCGGCCGTCATCTGGCTGCGCAGATCGTCGTCGCCGGCGGTGCCCAAGACGTAGTTGGGATTCTCGGGGGCGGCGTATCCCGCAGCAGCCAGCTCCTGCTGGCACGCGGCAAGCGGAGAAATCATGCTGCTCCCGGTCAGGGTCAGCCGGGCGTCAATGGCTCCTCTCTTGGCCACGACTCTCAGCAGGGCGGTGTCGCTGGCCCCTTCGGCCGCCGGGGTGTAGCGCACCGTGACGGTGCACGCCTTCCTCGGCCCCAGGGAGGTGGCCGAGCAGCGGTCGCCCCCGGCCGGGATGGTGAACGCGGTGCTGGGCGTGACGCTGGCCTTCAGTGAAGCACTGGCGGTGCCGCCCGTGTTGCGCAAGGTGTAGGTCCGCTCCAGCGACATTCCGACAGCAACACTGCCGTACGAAGGGGACGGGCTCGCCTCGAAGTGCACGACAGGAGGCGAGCCGGCGCCGGCGGGGGCCACGAACGCGAGAGCAGCGACGGCTGCTCCTAGGACGGTGAGGTAGCGGGTAGAGCGGCGCATGCCAGTTCCTCCGTTGCAGCGGTGATAGCCGCCGGAGACCTGCGCCACGTGACGCGTCACGCCATCAACGCCAGAGCGTAGCAGGGCGCCACCGGCTCCGGTAGGAGCGTGGTCGATCACCTGACGCGTCCCACCCAGCATGCTTGTTGTTCATGGTGGGATCCAGAGCGACCGAGGTGCGGGCCCGGCCAGCACGAGGCGCTCGGCCGCCACCTGCGAGCCGCCTGAGACGAGGCGCCAGCGGACGGGGCGCGGGTGTTCGACCGCTTGCGACGCGCTCGCAACCAGGACCGGTACGAGCCGAAGCCGGTGGGTGCTGCGGCGACCGAGAAGGCCGAGCAGGTCGCCCGGACGCGCCGAGTAGACCTGCGGGAGCAGGGGGCGAGAACAGTACGTGAGGCCGTACTTCGCGAAGAGGGCGCGCACCTGCGGCGCGATCTCCGAATATCGGTTGCTGGGCAGGTCCGGGAACAGGTGGTGCTCGATCTGGTGGGAGAGGTTGCCTGACATCAGGTGCATCGCTTTGGACCCGGAGATGGTGGCCGAACCGAGCATCTGGCGCAGGTACCAGTCACCACGGGACTCGCCCCGGTCCAGCTCGTCGAGCTCGAACACCTCGACACCCTCCGGGAAGTGGCCGCACATGATCATTGAGTGCGACCACAGCTTGCGAGCCAGGTTCGCGGTGACGTTCGCAGCCAGCCTCGAACGCCACCCTCGTAACGAGAGGGCGGGCCAGATCACGTAGTCCTTGACGACTTGCTGCCCGACGTTCTTCAACGTCCGTCTCGCGTCGTCCTTCTTCTCCGGCGACATCGTTCGCTTGCCTCGCAGGTGCTCGCCGAGGTCCAGGTCGTACATGGCGATGCCCCATTCGAAGATGCAGGCGGTGATGGGGTTCCACACCGGTTGGGCCAGGTGCCGCCGCTCCCGGTCCTGCGCCTCGTCGACCCGCATGATGCCGTCCCGAGGGCTCCAGTCCGCAACGAGTCCGCAGGAGAGTCGTCGGCAGCCGGTGATCGCGGAATGGTGAATCGTGTGTTTCCGCAGGTCAGAGATCACTTGCCGTCTCTGCCCGTCGACTGCCGTTCAGGCGAGACAGGTTCCGCTTCAACGTCTGAGGCGGCGCGTTTGCGAGGTCAGAAGCATCGCGTCAACGGTCGTGGGTGAACCAGCGACAGCGGGCGAGGCGTGACTGGTCAGGTGAGCATCCGTCGAGATCAGGGATTTGGACCCGATCGCGATCGAGCGCGTCAGCTGGGGCGTCGTCTACGGCCCCTGCTCGCGGCGCACGTTGTTTCGGAGTCATCGGCCGCGTCGCTGCCAGGACCGCAGGGCGACCCACAACGTGGCAATGTCAGCTGTTCGAGTGGCGTTGAGTCCGGTGAGCTGCTCCACCTTGCGAATCCTGTAGAGCACCGTCTGTCGATGGACCTGCAAGGCCTGGGCCGTGCGCTGCCAGGAACGGTCATGTTCGAGAAAGCTGGAGAGCGTGGACATGAGTTCGTCGCTCTCGGGCCCGGGGCGGTCGAGCACCCCTTGCAGCACGCGGCGCACGAATGCCTCGGCTTCGTCGGGTGTCCGAGGACCGAGAGTCGGCGCAGCTTCGGCGTATCGAACTCGAGCGACGGATCGCTCTTCCGCGGCGTCCTGCGCCCAGCGCGCCTCCTTCTCGGCCTCGCCGATTCGCGCGGCGCCGCCCAGCGGCTCGGAAACCCCGATGCGCGTCTCATCGCCGACGGCCTCGACGTACCTGTCGAGGGACTCATCCTTGACAACGGAGAGAGCCAACCCAGTGCGGTGCACCGTGAGGTGCGGAGTGTCGCTGCGCCAGAGTTGAAGGTGCATATCGCGAAGAGCGTCCGCATCCGTGCCGCGTGCCGCGACCACTACCGCCGTCACGTCGTCGATGCCTCGCTCGGCGAAGCGCTCTTCGGTCGTCGCGGGCGAGAAATACCCGTCCAGGATCTGGGCGAGCAGTTCGGCGCCGCCTCGACGTTCGTGCTCGATCGTGAGCAGGGCCTGCGAGATCCCAAGAGCACAGACTGTGGCGGCGTGCTGGAGCAGGATGGTGTCGGGCTCGCTGTCGATGCGGGGCAAGCAGACGAGCATGGCGTCGGCGTGTGTTGGCAGTGTGGTCATCAAGACGCGCCGGTTCTCACCGAGGTTGCTGGCCATCACCCCTGCTCGAGGTCTTCCACGTTGCTCCCTGACCGCGTCGCGCACGTCTGACTCAAGGGTGTCGTCTCCGGTCCACAGGCCCCCGGACCGGCGATCGCAGATCATCACGGGACAGTTGAGCTCGCGCGTCAGCGCCCCCGTCAGGACACGCAGCCCCTCCTTGTCGGCGGAGACCAGCTGTAGCGCTCGGTAGATGCGCTCCGTTCGGATCAGTCGCTGTGACTGCTCCAGGAGAGTGGCTTCGGCCACGGTTCTCGAGATCGACACGAACGGCAAGGGGAACGCCACCCACAGCACTGGGAACGAGAGCTCGTCGCTCACCGAGCGGAGCCGCTTCGTGATCGGCGGTGCATACATCTCGGCGCCGATCGCCAACGCCGCGGCTCCGTGGTCGGCCAGCTGCCGGAGCAGCTCCTCCTGGCCGGACGCGGTGCGCGGCATCGACATCCCGTTGGTCATCAACAACTCGCCACCGGCGACCCAGCGCCAGGGTTCGGGCAGATCGGTGGTGTGGGTCCATGACACGGTGCGGTCAAGGCCGGACTCGCCGGAGTGCAAGGAGAGCCGCAGGTGTGGCATCTCGAGCAGCTCACCCACCGTGATCGGCATCCCGGCATCGTAGACGATGCACACTTTCATTGTGCGATCGCACAAATGGAGGCGAACTGTTTGAGCAGCCGCCGACTGGGCGCGGCGCGCTGACCTCGCCTACACATGGATGACCCGACGGAGGGACAGCGTCGCAGGCACTCTGGTTCCCGGGGAGGGGACGATCACCGATCCGACGAGAGGCAGCATGAACGAGAAGGCAACAGTCGAAGACGCCGACGTCCTGATCGTCGGTGCCGGCCCCTCGGGCGCAGTCGCGGCCTTCGAGCTGGCGCGGAAGGGCTTCACGGTGGTGTGCCTCGAGCAGGGCGACTGGAACCTCCCCGACGACTTCACGGGCGACAAGCCACAGTGGGAGCTGGCCCGCCTCAAGCAGTGGCACCCCAGTCCCAACACCCGCAACAACGAGGCTGACTACCCGATCAACGCCGCGAACAGCCCGCTCGAGCCGCTGATGTTCAACGGCGTAGGCGGCAGCAGCATCCTGTACTCCGGGCACTGGGTCCGCGCCCTCCCGTCCGACTTCCGAGTCAGGACCCTCGATGGAGTGGCCGAGGACTGGCCGTTCACCTACGAGGACCTCCGCCCCTTCTACGACGAGGTCACCCACCACATCGGCGTCTCGGGCCTGGAGGGCGACCCGTCC
Source organism: uncultured Actinomycetota bacterium (assembly GCA_963826015.1). GTDB lineage: Bacteria > Actinomycetota > Actinomycetes > Propionibacteriales > Nocardioidaceae > Nocardioides. The sequence goes on from CAWGVI010000010.1 coordinate 9,800, forward strand.
TACCCCGACGCCCACACCTTCCCGCTTCCGCCGCTACCCATCGGCAAGGCAGGCCTGCGGGCGGCGCGCGGCATGGACAAGCTCGGCTGGCACTGGTGGCCGGCCCCGAACGCCATCGCATCGCGCACCTTCCGCAACCGGCCCGCCTGTCAGCGGTACGGCGCCTGCGAGTCGGGCTGCCCCGCGGGTGCCAAGGCCAGTGCTGACCTGACCTACTGGCCGGATGCGATCGCGGCCGGTGCGGTGCTCGATCACCGGCGCCCGGGTCCGGTCGCTGGCCGTCGACGAGACGGGCCTGGTCGCCGGCGCCGACTTCGTCGACCGCGACGGTCGCTGGCACCACCAGCGAGCAGGCCTCACGATCCTGGCCGCCAACGGTCTGGGTACGCCGCGGATCTTGCTCAACTCCGCGACCTCCAGCCACCCCGACGGTCTCGCCAATTCCTCGGGCCTGGTCGGCAAGCGGCTCATGATCCACCCCTACGCGTCCGTCTACGGCACCTACGACGAGGACCTGGAGAGTCACCTCGGACCGGCCGGGCAGGCACTGCAGTCCCTCGAGTTCTACGAGACCGACGAGTCCCGGGGCTTCGTACGGGGCGGCAAGTGGAACCTGATGCCGACGCCCGGCGCGCTCAACCGGGTGCTCTGGGAGCCCGGCACCGACTGGCGCGACGCCTTCGGCAGCCGCTTCCACGACAGGCTCAGCGGCACCTTCGGTCGCACCCTGGAATGGGGCATCACCACCGAGGACCTGCCCGACGAGAACAACGAAATCGTGTTGGACCCCGAGCTCACCGACTCCGACGGGATCCCGGCTGCCAAGCTCAACTACAAGATCGGCGAGAACAACCAGAAGCTGCTCGACTTCCACATCGCGCGGGCCGTCGAGGCGCACGAGGCCGCAGGCGCGCTGAGCACTGAGGTCGTTCCGGTGGTCCGCGACAGCGGCTGGCACCTGTTGGGCAGTGCCCGGATGGGCGAGAACCGGTCGGAGTCGGTCGTCGACCAGTGGGGCCGCTCGCACGACATCCCCAACCTCTTCGTCTTCGACGGCAGCAACTTCGTGACGTCGACCGGTGTGAACCCGACCGCGACGATCATGGCAATCGCCCTCCGGGCCGCCCGTCATCTCGCCGAGAACCGCCACCACCAGATCTCCGCCTCCTGAGCGCCCAAGGACATCCATGATGCTGGACCCCACCGCCCGCACACGCCTCGCCTTCTGGCCGACGCCCTCATCCCCGGCTCGGGTGAGTTCCCGTCGGCCTCGGCCGCCGGCGTACCCACCGACCTGATCGACCACGCCCTCGGCTTCCGACCCGACCTGGTCCCTTCCCTGGACCGGGCCCTTGAGGTCGCCGACGGCCTCGACGCCGAGGCCGCGCTCGACCTGCTCTCCACCGCCAACAGTGCGGAGTTCGAGGCCCTCTCCACGCTGGTCTCCGGCGCCTACCTGCAGAGCCCGCAGGTGCAGAAGGCCCTCAACCACCGCCCGGCCCCGCGACGGGCCAACGACGACGTCGACTCCTACGTCGACCTGCTCGAGATCGTGGTCGAGCGCGGCTTCGACATTCACGGGGCGGACCCGTCGTGACGACGGCGCTGGCGCACGTCATCGACGGCGAGGCATGGGAGGGCGACGGGCCCGCCACGCAGGACATCGTCGACCCCTCGACCGAGCAGCTGATTGCGCGTGCTCGCCGGGGCACCCCCGCCGACGTCGACCGTGCAGTCGCCGCGGCACGGCGCGCTGCCGCCGACTGGGGCAGGCGTACCCCCAAGGACCGGGCCGACGCTCTCCTCGCGATCGCCGGTGTCGTCGAGGAGCACGCGGCCGAGCTCGCCGAGCTCGAGTCCCGCAACGCGGGCAAGCCGAGCGGGCTCGCGGCCGACGACATCGCTGCCACCGTCGACACCTTCCGGTTCATGGCAGGTGCCGTCCGCGCGCAGACCGCCCTCGCAGCGGGGGAGTACGTCGAGGGGAGCACCTCGACCGTCGTGCGTGAGCCGGTCGGTGTTGTCGGCGCGATCACGCCGTGGAACTACCCGCTCCTGATGGCGGCCTGGAAGCTCGGGCCGATCCTCGCGGCCGGTAACACCTGTGTCCTCAAGCCGTCCGAGCAGACTCCGTTGACCACGCTTCGTCTCGCCGAGCTCGTGACCGACATCCTCCCGGCAGGCGTTCTGAATGTTGTGACCGGTGACGGTGCCGTCGTCGGCTCCGCGATCGCCGCCCACCCCGACATCGACCTGGTGGCGGTCACCGGCAGCGTGCGCGCCGGGCAGGCGGTGGCGGCCGCCGCGGTGGCGACGCTCAAACGGGTGCACCTCGAGCTCGGTGGCAAGGCGGCGGTCCTCGTCTTCGCCGACGCGGACCTCGACGCCGTCGCCGCCGGCATCGTCTTCGCCGGCTTCGGCAACTCCGGTCAGGACTGCGGAGCCGCCTGCCGGGTCCTCGTCGATGCCGCCGTGCACGACGACCTGGTCGACCGCCTTGTCAGGCGGGTCGAGGACATGGTCGTCGGCGATCCCAGCGACGGCGAGGATGTCGACATGGGACCGCTGGTCTCCCGCGAGCACCACGCCCGTGTGGTCGCCGCCCTGAATCAGGATTCGCGCCGACGGTGCCCGCGTCGCTGTCGGCGGCGGGGTCCCGGACCGCCCGGGCTACTTCATCGACCCGACGGTTCTCGTCGACATCCCGGCCGGCGCGGCCTGCACGACCGAGGAGATCTTCGGCCCGGTCGTGACTGTGGAGATCTTCGCCGACGAGGACGCCGCCGTTCTTGCGGCGAACGCCACGCCCTACGGCCTCTCGGCCTCGGTGTGGACCGAGAACGCGCGCAGGGCCGCGAGCCTTCCGCGCAGGCTGGACTTCGGGACGGTCTGGGTCAACGACCACCTCGCGTTCGCGACCGAGATGCCGTGGGGCGGCTTCAAGGCCTCCGGCTACGGGCGCGACCTGTCGGCGTACGCGCTCGACGACTACTCCCGCACCAAGCACGTCATGGTCAAGCACCGCGCCTGACCCTCAGCAACGAAGGAAACCGCCATGTCGCAGGAAAGCAGTCTTCTCGAAGAGCTGACGATCCAACCAGTGCCGGAGTCGCGGCGGACCGGGAACGTCCGGCACCTCTTCTCCTTCTGGTTCACCGTCCAGATCATCCCCTTGGCCGTGGTCACCGGCCTCCTCGGGCCGACCGTCTTCGGACTCGACGTGGTGTCGACGATCCTCGCGATCGTCGTCGGCAGCTTGGTCGGCGCCGTGTTCATGGCGCTGCACTCGGCACAGGGGTCGAAGCTCGGCGTACCGCAGATGATCCAGGCCCGGGCGCAGTTCGGGATGTACGGATCGGTCCCGATCACCGTGATCGTGGTCCTGATCTACGTCGGCTGGATCGTGGCCCTGATGGTGCTGGCCGAGCAGATGCTGGGGGCCGTGTGGACCGGCCTGGGCACCACGGCCGGTCTGCTGCTCAGCACCTCACTAACCCTGACCGCGGTCGTGTTCGGCTACCAGCTCATCCTCCGCTTCAACCGGGTGATGGTCTGGCTCTCGGGCCTGGCCCTGGTGACCACGCTCGTCTACACGGGCATCCATGCCGTGAACGTGGGCGGCGCGGCGCACCTGGCCGGCGCCGGCGGTTCCTTCAACTGGGCGGGGTTCCTCGGCATGGCCTCGGTGGTCGGCGTCTGGCAGCTCTCCTACGCGCCGTACGTCTCGGACTACTCGCGCTACCTGCCTTCGTCCACCTCGACCCGGGCGGCGTTCTGGTACACCTACGCCGGCACCGTGCTGGGCGTCATCGGAGCGATGTCCGTCGGCGCCTTCTTGGTCGCTGGCCTGGGTCTGGACGGCGGGCTGGGGGACCTGGACGGCATCATGCCGCACGCCGTGTTCGTCTTCGTGATGCTAATGTTCTTCTTGGGAGCGATCGACGCGGGTGTCATCAACATGTATGGCTCGTCCCTGTGCGTTCTGACCTCCATCCAGACCTTCAGGCTGTCCTGGGCGCCGCGCGCCTCGGCTCGCCACCGTACGGCGGGCCTGATCGCGATCGCGGTGTTCATCGTGTCCACCACAGTCTCGGACAACTTCGTGACCGACTACACCAACTTCATCCTGGTCCTCGCCTACCTCCTGGTGCCGTGGAGCATCATCAACCTCGTCGACTACTACTTGGTGCACAAGGGCAGCTACGACCCGGGGTCGTTCAGCGACCCGACGAGCGGCTACGGCGCCTTCAACGTCCCCGCCCTCCTCAGCTATGTCCTCGGGTGCCTCGTGCAGATCCCGTTCATGTCGACCACGCTCTACATCGGGCCGATCGCGGAGCAGACCTCAGCCGTCGACACCTCCTGGGTCGTGGGGAGCATCGCCACCGCCTTCATCTACCTCGGTCTGCTCCGGATCTGGCGTCGGCAGTCGGTCCCCGTCCTCGCCCCGGAGCCGGAGGTCTCCGTATGAGATGAGCCGGTCGGCGCTGTCGACGCCACCCAGATCCCCCGCTTCGCCGGGTTGGGCACCTTTGCCCGCATCCCCGACATCGGCAGCGTCGCGGACTACGACATTGCCGTCCTGGGCGTGCCATTTGACGGCGGTACGTCGTACCGCCCGGGCGCCCGGTTCGGGCCCATGGGCATCCGCCAAGCCTCACGTCATCTCCGCCCGAAGTTCCACGTGGAGCTCGACACGGCGCCCCTGGAGCAGCTCCAGGTGGTGGACGCGGGCGACGTGCCGTGCACGCCGTACTCCATTGATGAGGCCGTCAGGCAGATCGAGGATTTCGCCCGCGAGGTGGTCGGCCACGGGGACCGCCGCATCGTCACCCTGGGTGGTGATCACACGGTCGCGCTTCCGATGCTCCGAGCGGCCCGTGAGAAGCACGGTCCCGTCGCGCTGATCCACTTCGACGCGCACCTGGACACGTGGGACACCTACTTCAACGCCCCGTTCACTCACGGCACCGTCTTCCGGCGGGCGTCCGAAGAGGGATTGCTGGCGGAGGACAAGTCGATCCACCTCGGGATCCGCGGGCCCATCTACGACAAGCTCGACCTGGTGGACGACCACAACTTCGGCTTCCGGATCATCCGGGCCGGTGACCTCGACGTTCTCGGCATCGACGGTGCCGTCGACGTGGTCCGTCAGCGCGTCGGGGATACCCCGGTCTACGTCTCGGTCGACATCGATGTCCTCGACCCGGCGTTCGCCCCGGGCACAGGCACCCCTGAGATGGGCGGGTTCAACAGTCGTGAGCTGCTCCACCTGCTGCGCCGGCTCGACGGCCTCAACATCGTCGGCGGCGACGTGGTCGAGGTCGCACCCGCCTACGACCACGCCGAGATCACCTGCGTAGCCGCTGCCACGGTGGCGTTCGACCTGGTCACGCTGATGACCAAGACCGATGTCAGCAGCTCGCCCGCACCCGCGACGACCGCTGTGTGACGACACCCGCCGGCCCGAGCCCGGGCCTTGCACAACTCCATATCGCCGCACGAACCGAAGCGGGAGAGCCCTGGCCGCGCCAGAGACCGGGCGCCGTAGGAGCAACTCTCCCCGAGAATCTCTCAGGAACCGATGACAGAGCGGGGAGATCCTACCGACGACGTGGTCCCGGACCACGCGCAAGCCCAGGGAGGCTCCTCAGTCAGCGATGACCAACAATCGCCAGAACACCTCGCCATGCGGGGAGGGGTCAGTGGGTGCCGGAGAGGTTGAGGCCGATGACGCCGGCCACGATCATCGCGAGCGAGGCGGCCTTGAGCAGGTTCATCTGCTCGCCGAGCCACAGGTAGCCGATGACGGCCACGACGGCGGTGCCCAGGCCCGACCAGACGGCGTACGCCGTGGAGACGGGGAGGGTGCGCACGACGAGGGCGAGCAGCCAGATCGAGACGGCGTAGCCGCCGACGACCAGGACCGACCAGAACGGGTCGTGGAACCCGTCGGTGCGGGGGAGCAGGGCGGTGGCGACGACCTCGATGCCGATGGCCACCACGAGCAGCACGACTGCTGCGAACATCTCTTCCTCTCCGGCGTAGCGGTCGCTACACACTTCCCTAATGTAGCACTCGCTACAATGGGTCCATGAATCGCCGTGAGGACCTGCTCGAGCGGGTCACCGACCACGTGGTGGCGCACGGCCTGATCGGCCTGACCCTGCGTCCGCTGGCCGCCGACATCGGGACGAGCGACCGGATGCTGATCTACCACTTCGCGAGCCGCGACGCCCTGGTCTCCGAGGTGGTCGCGCACGCGACGGCGCGCGCCACCGAGGCGGTCGCGGCGCTACCTGCGGCACCCTCGGTGCGCTCGGCGGTCAACCGCCTGTGGCTCGCCTATCGCGAGGAACCGCTGGCCGGGTGCCTCACGCTCTACTGCCAGGCCGCCGCGAGTGGGCTGATCGGCCAGGAGCCCTACCTGTCCGACGCCCGCGCGAGCAACGGGCGGTGGGCGGCCTCGCTGCGCGACTACCTCGTGCGCAGCGGCGCCCCGGTACGACGGGTCGCGCGGATCGTCACGCTCGTCGACTCGGCGCTGTACGGCTTCCACCTCGACCTCACCACCGACCGGCCCGAGGAGCTGGCGCGGGGAGTGGACGACCTCGCCGTGGCGGCCCAGACCCTCGCGGGCTGAGCGCCTGCTGGGGCTCAGGCCCGGGCGCCTGCGGCGACGTGGCGCGCCAGCACGGCGGAGAGTGCCTCGAGGGCGATCGGGCGGGCGAGGTGGTCGTCGATCCCGGCGTCGTGCAGGTCCGCGAGCTGGCCGTTGACGTCGGCCGTGGTCATGGCGATCACCGGCACCTGCGAGTCGGGCCCGTGGAAGCGACGGATCTCGCGCACGGTGCGCAGCTCGTCGCCCAGCGGCAGCCGGCAGTCGACCAGCACCGCGTCGTAACGGTCGCGCGCCAGCGCGATGAGGGCCTCGACCTCGTCGGCGGCAACCGACGCGCGGTAGCCGAGGTACTCGACCATGCCGGAGGTGATCAGCTGGTTGGTGGGGTTCTCGTCGATGACGAGCACCCGGCCGGTGACCGACTCGGGCGCCTGCGGCTCGGGCGCCACCAGCTCGTGCAGGGCCTCGAGCAGCTGGCCGGAGTGGACCGGCTTGGTCAGTGTGGCGGCGAAGCCGGAGTGGAGGGCGCGGGCCTGGTCGACCGCCGGGTCCGAGGTCAGCAGGACCAGTCGCGGGCCGCCGTTGCCGGCGGTCCGCTGGATGCGGGTGGCGAGCTCGAGGCCGTTCATCACCGGCATCATCATGTCCAGCACGCAGAGGTCGTACTGGGCATTGCCTGCGAGCATCGCGAGGGCGGACGTGCCGCCGTCGACGGCGTCGACCTCGGCGCCCCACCCGCGGAGCAGATCGCCCAGGACCAGGCGGTTCGTGGCGTTGTCGTCCACCGCGAGGACGCGCAGGCCGTCGAGCCGCTGCTCGACCGCGGGCTCACTGCCGTGCACGACCTCCAGGCGCAGGTCGAAGCGGAAGGTGCTGCCCTCGCCGATGCGGGTGTCGACGGCGATCTCGCCGCCCATCAGCTCGACGAGGTGGCTCGCGGTCGCCAGGCCGAGCCCCGTGCCGTCGTACAGGCGCGTGTTCGAGGAGTCGCCCTGGGAGAAGGCGTCGAACAGGCGCTCGCGCAGGGCGTCGTCGATGCCGATGCCGGTGTCGCTGACCTCCAGCCGCACGGTCGCGACATCGCCGTCCAGGCCGAGCAACCGGGCCCGGATGGCCAGCTCGCCGGCCGGGGTGAACTTGACCGCGTTGTCGGCCAGGTTGAACAGGATCTGGCGCAGCCGGGCGCCGTCGCCGCGGACCAGGGCCGGGATCCGCGGGTCGCACTCGGTCACGACCTCGAGCCGCCGGGAGTGGGCCGACGGTGCCACCAGGTCGGCGGTCTCCTCGACCACGTCGACCAGCTCGACCTCACCGAGGTCGAGCTCGACCCGGTCGCCCTCGACCTTGGAGAAGTCGAGGATGTCGTCGATCAGCTTGAGCAGCATGCCGCCGGCACCGCGCACGCCCTCGGCGTACTGCCGCTGCCGCTCGTCGAGGTCGGTCTGCATGATCAGCTCGGAGAGGCCGATGACGCCGTTCATGGGGGTCCGGATCTCGTGGCTCATCGTCGCCAGGAACTCCGACTTGGCCTGCGAGGCCTGCAGCGCCTCGTCGCGGGCGGCCTTCAGCTCCTGCTGGACACGCTCCTGCGTGTTCAACAACCTCGCGGTCCGGGCCAGCGAGAGGAGCAGCAGCGCGAGAGCGCCGATGATCAGGGGCCAGACGTCGAGGGGACGACCCAGAGCCAGGTCGGCGATCGCGAGGCCCGGGACGATGAAGAGCGGCCCGATCGAGATGGCCAGGGTGAGCAGCGTGTGCTGGGCGTCCGCGGACGGCTTCCGGTGCCCCGCGCCGCCGCGGTGGAAGCGCGCCATCAGGATCGCGCCGAGCATCCAGCCGGCGTTCTCCCAGTTCTCGTTGAAGTCGCTCAGCTCCAGCGTGAGGAAGCCCAGGTCGGCGACCAGCCACGCGACGATGCCGACGCCGAACCACGGGTCCACCCACTGGCGGGCGTACCGGTCGGTCGCGATCCGGAGCACCAGCGCGAGCAGGATCGCGTCGGCAATCGGGTAGGAGGACCAGACGAGCTTGATGTAGGGCGTCAACGACGGGTCGCCGGCGATCTCGGCGACGGAGATGCTCCAGAGCACCATCACGCTGACCACGACGATCGTCGCGGCGTCGATGAGGGAGTCGACGTCGCGCGGCTTTCCGGCGCGGGAGCGTCTGAGCGCCACGACCAGGGCGGCGATGAGGAAGACGTAGGCGACCAGCCACCCGACGTCGGCCAGGGAGACGTCGGTGGATTCACCACCGATGACGAAGAGGTACCAGGACAGCTCGCCGAAGGCGTTGCTGGCGAGCCCGAGGGCGACCAGCTGCGCCGGGAGGCGTCGCTCGGGGGTGGCGGTCAGGCTGCCCCGCCAGGCGAGCACGGCCGACCCGGCCTGGACCCCGACGAACGCGATCGCGACCCAGAGGTCGGAGGGGCGGACCACGTGGATGCCCACGGCCACGACCCAGACCGTCACCACGGCGGCAGCCCACAGTCCCCGGTGGCGTACACGCACCGGGACCTCCGCGGGGGGCGGGGCGGTCATGGGGGGCTCCCTTTCTGTCCCGAGAGCTCGATTCTGCTGCCGCGGGGCCCCGATTGATGCGCCTTTGAAGGTTTTGTTACCGGCTTGTTCCGCGTTCAGTCCAGCCGTGGTCTCGGGACCGAGAAGACCCACCGGCGACGAGGATGCTCCGAGACCGACCAGAGCCGGTCCGTGGAGGGCCAGTAGGTGAGGTCCTCGGGTCCCATCGGCACCGCGAACCGGTGCGCCCGGAACTCCCCGGGGCGCCCGGTGAAGACCGAGCCCGGCCGCCACGGCCCGTGGGAGACGGTCACGTGGTAGCGGCCGTGCGCGACCACGGCGCCCTGCATCTGCACCAGCCCGCCCTCGTCGAGGGCGCTGGGTCGTGAGGCACCGTCGTCGCCCGCCTGCAGCAGGGCCGTCGTGGCGTCCATCTCGAACTGCGCGAGCCGGGTCGACTCCTTGCCGCGGCCGTACTCGCCGACGACGAGGGTGGGGGCGGAGGTCCGGTCGAGGGACAGGAACGAGTAGCGCAGCTTCTGGTGGCCCTCGTCGGCGCGGGCGCGGTAGGTGAAGCGGACCGGCAGCACGTAGTCGTGGCCGTACGACGGCACGCCCTCCCCGGCCCGCATGATGTCGTCGAGCCGCACCGTCACGAAGCCCCGCGAGGTCGCCGCGATGTGCACGTACGGCCCGCACCACACGATGCCGCCGGCGTGGACCTTGAGCGGCTGGACGTCGAGCGAGCCGTCCTCGTCGATGCCGGGGACCACCAGCAGCACGTGCCGGTAGCGGAGCGTGTCCAGGTCGAGGAAGGTCAGCCGCGAGCCGTGCGAGACGCCCTCGACCGGATGGGAGTACCAGCTGACGAGCAGCAGTCGTCGGCCGAGCACCTGCTCGCTCTCGTCGGCGTCGGCGGAGCTGGAGATGCCCTGCGGCCACCACTGCGGGTCGCGCGCGTCGCGACGGTCCCAGGCGTACGCCGCGTCGACGGCCCGACCGGCGATCCGCCCGGCGAGCGACCGCCGCGCCTGCCGGTCCTGGTCGCCGAGCACGCCCTCGAGCCCCACGCGGCCGCCCAGCAGTGCGGCGAGGGCGTCGATCTCACGAACGTTCTCGTCGGTGCGTGTGAGATGCACCCCGGCCATGACGCTGACGCTACCGGGTCGCCGTAGGCTCGCCGGCGTGGCGGGACAGGTGTCGGGACAGGTGTCGCGGAGCGTCGTGGTGGGGGCGGCCGTCCTGCGCGACCGGACCGTCCTGGCCGCGCGCCGTACGGCACCGCCGGAGGCGGCCGGTCGCTGGGAGCTCCCGGGCGGCAAGGTCGAGCCGGGGGAGCGACCGGAGGACGCGCTGGTCCGCGAGGTCCACGAGGAGCTCGGCTGCGCGATCGAGGTCGTCGCGTGGCTGCCGGGCGAGGTCCCGATCGGCGAGCGGCAGCTGCTGCGCGTGGCCGTGGCCCGCCTGGTCGACGGCGAGCCCGCCCCGACCGAGCACGACGCCGTCCGCTGGCTCACCGCGGACGCGCTCGACGAGGTCGACTGGCTCGAGCCGGACCGGCCGTTCCTCGACTTCCTCCGATCCCGGAGGATGGAGCCGTGAGGGGCATCTTCTTCGACGAGCAGCACGCCAGGGCGGCGGCGGCCCGGCTCCGCGCGGACGGCTTCGACGCCACCGTCTCCCGCGAGCGGTACTCCGGCGAGGACGACGACGAGGACCACCCGTGGGCGGTGGTGACCGACGCGACCGAGGTGGCGCTCGACCTGCTGGTCGAGGCCTACGACGGCTGGTTGGACGCCGACGAGCCCGGCCCGACCCCCGAGCCGCTGGACCTGCCCTCCGCACCCCGGCGGCTTCACCGGGAGTCGTAGGCTGGCGCGGTGCCCGATCACCGCATCCTGCTCGTCCACGCCCACCCCGACGACGAGACGATCAGCAACGGCGCCACCATGGCGCGCTACGTGTCAGAGGGGCGCGGCGTCACGCTCGTGACCTGCACCGCCGGCGAGATGGGCGAGGTGCTGGTCCCCGGGCTGGGACATCTCGCGGCGCACCATGACGACGCCCTCGGCCCGCACCGTCGCGGCGAGCTGGAGAGCGCGATGTCGGTGCTCGGCGTGACCGACCACCGCTTCCTCGGCGGCTTCGGCACCTACCGCGACTCCGGGATGCAGTGGCACGACGAGGGCTACGCCATCCCCGCCGACGACACCCACCACAACGCGTTCTGGCACGCCGACCTGGCGGCGGCCGCCGACCACCTGGTGCAGGTGGTCCGCGAGGTCCGGCCGCAGGTCCTGGTGACCTACGACCAGTTCGGTGGCTACGGCCACCCCGACCACATCCAGGCCCACCGGGTCGCGATGTACGCCGCGCAGCTGGCCGCCGTGCCGTCGTACCGGCTCGACCTCGGCGAGCCCTGGGACATCGCGAAGATCTACTGGACGGCGATGTCGGAGAGCCGCTTCCGCGACAGCATCCGCCAGATGCGCGCCGAGGGGGACGAGAAGACCTTCGAGGGCCTGGACCCCGACGGCCAGCTGCCCCCGTTCGTCGTCGCCGACGACCTGATCAGCGCCCACGTCGACGGCAGCGCCTTCGTCGGCCAGAAGATGGCGGCGCTGGCCGAGCACCGCACCCAGGTCGAGGCCGACGGTCCCTTCTTCCGCGGCGGCGAGAGCGGACACGCGTTCTGGGGCGAGGAGTTCTACCGGCTCGCCAAGGGCACGGCCGCCCCCGGACCCGACGGTCAGGAGACCGACCTCTTCGCAGGTCTCGTCGGAGGTCCGTGAGGGTGCTGCGGTGGGCGGCCGCGGGAGCGCTGCTGCTCGTCGGGGCGCTGACCGCCGCCGCCACCGTCGTGTCCCACGAGCTGTGGTGGTCGCTGCCGCTGGCCACCGCCGGCCTGGCCGCGTCGTACGTCGCCGTGGGACCCGGCTGGCTGACCCGGCTGCCGATCGCGCTCGGCTGCACCGCCGTCGTGGGCATCGCGCTGCAGCCCCGTCCCGAGGGCGACTACCTCGTCCTCTCCAGCACCCGGGGCTACCTGCTGCTCGGGCTCACCCTGGTCGCGCTCGTCGTCGCCCTGGTCACGCTGCCCCGTCCACATCGCCGTCCACATCGCGCGTCCGGGTGCCGCGGCGGTGGGCGGCGACACCTACCATGCTTCGCGTGACTGACTCCGGGCGCGAGAAGGAGGGCGGCCGCGTCGTCCTGCTGACGCTGGCGGGGCTGGCGCTGCTCGCCGGCGGGGCCTACGCCGCCGCCTACCTCGTCGCGGGGGACCGTGTCCCGCGCGGCACGACCGTGGCCGGGATCGAGGTCGGCGGCCTGACCCCCGACGAGGCGGTCGCCACCCTCGACGACGAGCTCGCCTCGCTCACCGACGCGCCGCTCCGGGTCAGCGCGGAGGGCGAGACGATCCGGCTCCGCCCCGACGAGCTCGGTCTCGCGGTCGACCTCGAGGAGTCGGTGGCGAGAGCCGGCGGCGGTCGCTCGTGGGACCCGTCCCGGCTGTGGGACTACTACACCGGTGGCGACGAGCTCTCGGTCGTGCTCGACGTCGAGGACGCCACCATGACCGCGGCCCTCGACACCCTCGCCACCGAGATCGGCACCCCCGCCCGCAACGGGCAGGTCACCTTCGAGGGGGAGCGGGTCGTGGTCCGTGACCCCCGCGACGGCCAGCAGCTCGACGCCGACGCCGCGCGGACGGCGATCGAGTCCGGCTGGCTCGACCAGGACGACACCCCGATCGCCCTGTCGCTGGCGACCTCGGCGCCCGAGATCTCGTCCGAGGACGTCCGTCGGGCGGTCGACGACTTCGCCAACCCGGCCGTCTCCGGCCCGGTCACCCTGCTCTTCGACGACGCGCAGATCCGGCTGTCGCCGCGCGACTTCGTCCCGGCCCTGGCGCTGCGGCCCCGCGACGGCGCGCTCGAGCCGGCGCTCGACCGCGGGCGTCTCACCGCGCTGCTCGACACCAGGATCAGCTCGGGGGAGCCGGTCGACGCCACCGTCCGGGTGGTCGACGGGACGCCGCGGGTGGTCCCCGCCAGGCCCGGCATCACCTACGACCCGGCCGAGGTCGAGGAGCAGTTCCTCGACCTCGTGACGCGGCCCTCCGGCGAGCGCGAGGCCCGGATCGCCTCGGTCGCCGCCCAGCCGGAGATGACCACGGCCGACGCCCGGGCGCTCAAGATCCGCGAGCGGGTCTCGACGTTCACGACGTACTACCCGCACGCCGACTACCGCAACACCAACATCGGGCGGGCCGCCGAGCTGGTCGACGGCACCATCCTCGAGCCCGACGAGGTCTTCTCGCTCAACGGGATCGTGGGGGAGCGGACCGTCGAGAACGGTTTCACCGAGGGGTTCATCATCCAGGACGGCATCCTGGTCGAGGATCTCGGCGGCGGTGTCTCCCAGATGGCGACGACCAGCTTCAACGCGGCCTTCTTCGCCGGCCTCGAGGACGTCGAGCACAAGCCGCACTCGTTCTACATCGACCGCTACCCCGTCGGCCGGGAGGCGACCGTGGCGTGGGGCTCGGTCGACCTGCGGTTCAGGAACGACACCCCGTACGGCGTGCTGGTGACCGCGAACGTCACCCCGAGCACCCCCACCACCTCCGGGGTGGTGACGGTGAGCATGTGGTCGACCAAGACCTGGGACATCACGACCCGGACCGGCGACCGCTACAACTTCACCCAGCCGGAGACCCGTCAGATCGACACCGTCGACTGCCATGCCAACGAGGGCTACGGCGGCTTCGACATCGACGTGTGGCGCTACTTCCGGGAGCCGGGCTCCTCCGCGCTGGTGAAGCAGGAGAAGTTCCACACCTCCTACACCCCGAGCGACTCCGTCATCTGCACCAATCCCCGCGCCGAGGGCTGAGCGACCCGGCGTCAGCCGGTGACGGTGACCGGCTGCCGGATCGACGCGGAGAACAGGTAGCCCTGCTCGTTGTCGGGTGAGACGTCGGGCTGCGTGCGTCCGGTGCTGTCCACGGCCCGGGTGACCAGGCAGTGCTCGCCGGGCCGGTCGAAGACGATCGGGTGCTCCCACGCCGTCCAGCACGACGCCGCGTTGCGACCGGTCAGCGTCGCGTCCTGCCAGGTCTCGCCGCCGTCCGTGCTGAGGCCGACCCGGTCGATGCTCGCCTCGCCCGACCACGCGCGGCCGCGCAGCGTCACGGGCTCGCCCGTCCGGAACGGGCCGGTGGTGTCGACCAGGCTCTTGACCGGCATCCGGTCCAGGGTCGCGCGCTCGCCGCTCCAGCCCTCGCCCTGCATCCGGTACCAGAGCGTGTTCCACGGCGACGTCTCCGGTCGGATGGTCACGCGCAGCTCGCCGAGCCACTTGATGCTGGCGATCCCGACCCAGCCGGGAACGATCAGCCGGACGGGGTAGCCGTGGTCGACGGCCAGCGGCTCGCCGTTCATCTCCCAGACGACGAGCGCGTCGTCGAGCGCCTTCTCGACCGGGATCGGCCGGCGCACCCGGCCGTGGTCGACGCCGTCCTCGACGTACGGGTCGTCGAGGCCGACCGCCATCACCGAGACCGCGTCCGGGCGGACGCCCGCGTGCTGGAGCAGCAGCGAGAGCGGGACGCCGGTCCAGCGGGCGACGCCGATCGCGCCGGTCTCCCACGGGGTACCCGGTCGCGGGGTGCCCTGCTGGCGGTCGAAGAACACGCGACCGTTGCCGGTGCACTCGAGGGCGAGCTCCTCGGTGACGGTCGTGAAGTCGCGCAGCTGCGCCAGGGAGTACGTCGTCTGCTGGTGGAGGCCGTCGCCGGTCAGCAGCAGGCGGTAGAGCCCGGGGTCGATCACCGGGGGCTCGGTGTGGTTGCGCACGAAGAACCGGTCGACCGGCGTGACCGCCGGCACCTCGCCGTCCCAGACCGTCTCGACGTCGTGGCCGTGCACGGCGAAGCCCTCGGTGAGGGGTTCCCGGGTCAGGGCGTCGCGCAACATGCCCGAATCCTACTGAACCGGTGGACTATCCGGCCAGCCGGCGCGCGCACGCCGTCCGGGGTCCTACTGTCGGCCCATGCTCGTGCACCTGCGCCTCACCGTCCCCGACGACCTCACCGACGACGTGCGTCGCCTCCTGCTCGATGACGAGTGCGCCACCAACGTGGTGCTGCACGAGGGGGTCGTGCTCGACCCGGAGGGCGACCTGGTCGAGGCGGACGTCGCCCGCGAGCACATCGCGATCGTGCTCAGCGCGCTGCGGGACCTCGGCCTCGAGGAGCGGGGAGGGGTCGTGGTGCTGACTCCCACCAGCGCGTCCTTCGCCGCCGCCGAGCGGATGGAGGCGGCAGCCCCCGGTCACCCCGATGACGCCGTGATCTGGGAGTCGGTGGCGGCCGCCGCCGACGACGGCAGCGTGCCGACCGTGTCCTACCTGGTCTTCCTCGTGCTCGCCGTCGTGCTGGCCGCGATCGCGGTGATCACCGACTCCGCGATCCTGGTCATCGGCGCGATGGTGGTCGGCCCCGAGTTCTCCGCCGTGGCCGCGGCGGCGGCCGGGCTGGTGCTCGGTCGGTGGGCGATGGTCGGGCGCAGCCTGGCCCTGCTGGCGCTCTCGTTCGCGTTCGCCGTGGCGGTCGTGGTCGTGCTCGCCCTCGTCGCCCGCGCGACCGGGCTTCTCACCGCCGACCTCGTGACCGCGCCCCGCCCCAACACGGGCTTCATCTGGCACCCTGACGCCTGGTCCTTCATCGTGGCGCTCGTCGCCGGCGCCGCCGGCGCGCTGGCGCTGGCGATCGAGAAGTCGGCCACCATGGTCGGCGTCTTCATCAGCGTCACGACCGTGCCGGCGGCCGGCAACCTCGCGCTCGGCGTGGCGGTCTGGGACGGCGGCGAGATCCTCGGCTCGCTCGCCCAGCTCGGCGCCAACATCAGCGGCATGGTCATCTCCGGCACCCTGCTGCTGCTCTTCGTGAAGCTGTGCTGGGGAGGCGTGATGGAGCTGTCGGAGCGGTTGCTTCCTCAGCGCCCGGGGGCCAGGTAGCGGTAGGAGTGGTGGGTCGCGAAGCCCATCGGCTCGTACAGCCTCCGTGCCGGGGCGTTGTCACCCAGCATCTGGAGGTAGGCCGTGGTGGCGCCCTGCGAGGCGCCCCACTCCACGAGCGCTGCCATCACGGCCAGAGCGAGGCCACGACCGCGATGGTCGGGGTCGACCCGGAGGCCGCGGAAGCCGACCCAGTCGTCGGCGTACGCCGCGATCCCGCTCGCGACCCCGTCGACCTCGGCCCGGACCAGCCCCGGGCCCTCGTGCTCGAGCAACGCTGGCGGCAGGTCCGCCGGCAGGGAGCGCACCACCCGGGCGACCGAGGCGAGCATGAAGACGGTGTCGGCCTCGTGCCCCTCGGTGACCCACCCGTGGCCACGGAACAGTGCGTCCTCCGCGGAGTCCGGCAGCACGTTGGCGATCGGCCGCTCGTAGTGCGCCACCACGCGCTCGTACGCGTCGGGCACCCCCGCCGGCCCGAAGGCCATCACCGAGTTGGCCCGGCGGGCAGTCGAGGTCGCGGAGTCGCGCAGCAGCCACGCGCCGACGGGCTCGGTCACGATGTCGGGCCACAGCGCGAGGGCGCGCGACTGGCACTCCAGCGGCTGCACCCGGAATCGGGGTGACGGTCGCGGTGGCACCGGCTTGCCCGAGACGATCTCGGCGAGCGGGATCGTCACGGCCGGGCCGGACTCGGGCTGCACCACGCAGTCGCCGTCGGACCACCGCACGCAGGTGCCCAGCAGGTCGGTCATCGCGGGGCCACCGCTGGGTCCCCGCCGGCCGGGGAGCAGCCGTCGGACGACGACCCGCTGCCCGACCACGTGCGGGCCCAGCCGGTGGGCCTTCGAGTCATCGACCACGCGGGGATACTAGGCTGTTGCCCGCTCAGTTCTGCCGTTGTCCCGAGGAGGATCTGGTGACCTACGTCATCGCCCAGCCGTGCGTCGACCTCAAGGACCGTGCCTGCGTCGACGAGTGTCCCGTGGACTGCATCTACGAAGGCAAGCGGATGCTCTACATCCACCCCGACGAGTGCGTCGACTGTGGTGCCTGCGAGCCGGTCTGCCCGGTCGAGGCGATCTTCTACGAGGACGACACCCCGGAGGAGTGGAAGGGCTACTACGACGCCAACGTCCACTTCTTCGACGACCTCGGGTCCCCGGGGGGTGCCGCCAAGATGGGCGAGATCGACCACGACCACCAGCTCGTCGCGGCGCTGCCGCCGCAAGAGCACGACGAGTGACCGAGCCGGTCTCCCACCGGCTCCCGGACTTTCCCTGGGACCAGCTGGCGTCGTACGCCGACGCGGCCCGGGCGCACCCCGACGGGATCGTCGACCTCTCGGTCGGCACCCCGGTCGACCCCACGCCCGACGTCGTCCAGGCCGCGCTGCGGGCGGCCGCTGACGCGCCGGGCTACCCGACGACCATCGGCCTGCCCGAGGCCCGCCAGGCGGCCGTCGACTGGCTGTCCCGCCGGCACGGCGTGACCGGGCTCGGGCTCGACGGCGTGCTACCCGTGATCGGTTCCAAGGAGGTGATCGCCTCCCTGCCTGGTCACCTCGGGCTGGGCGCCGGTGACCTGATCGGCCTACCCGAGGTCGCCTACCCGACCTACGAGGTCGGCGCGGCCCTCTGCGGTGCACGCTCCCTGGCGACCGACTCGCTCACGGCGTTCGGCCCCGAGGTCCCGGCGCTCCTGTGGCTCAACTCGCCGTCCAACCCGACCGGCCGGGTGCTCCCGCCCGACCACCTGCGCAAGGTCGTGGAGTGGTGTCGCGACCGGGGCACGTTGCTGGTCTCCGACGAGTGCTACCTCGAGTGCGCGTGGGAGACGGAGCCGGTCTCGGTGCTCCACCCCGACATCTGCGGCGGCAGCCACGAGGGGATCCTCGCGGTGCACTCGCTCTCGAAGCGCTCCAACCTCGCGGGCTACCGCTGCGCGTTCGTGGCCGGTGACCCGGCCGTCGTCGGCGAGCTGCTCGCCGTCCGCAAGAACCTCGGGCTGCAGATGCCCGCGCCGCAGCAGCGGGCGATGATCGCGGCGCTGGACGACGACGAGCACGTCATCGCCCAGCACGCGACGTACGCCGCACGCCGGGCGGTGCTCAAGGAGGCGCTCCAGCAGGCGGGCTTCCGGATCGACCACTCCGAGGCCTCGCTCTACCTCTGGGCGCAGCGCCGGACGGACACGGGCCCCGAGGACTGCTGGGCGACCGTGGCCTGGCTCGCCGAGCGCGGCATCCTGGTGGCGCCCGGCTCGTTCTACGGCACGGCCGGCCAGCGGCACGTGCGGGTGGCGTTCACCGCGACCGACGAGCGCGTCGCAGCGGCGGTCGCCAGGCTCAGCTGATGCTGATGAGCGGGAGGACCTCGGCGGTCGTGTGATCCTGGCTCTGGCCGGGGCTCTGGCTCTGGCCCTGGGCCCACGGCTCGGGCTCGGAGTCGACCAGCGGATCCTCCGCGTGCACCCGCACGGCGGCGATGTCCTCGATCCGGACCACGTGGTGGTCGGTGCCGGCCCCGCTGAGGACCACGCCATGGCCGTCGACGTCGTTGACGAGGCCCTCGATCCAGTGACCGGAGACGAGCACGCGCACGACCACGCGGTGGTCGCGGGCACGGCCGAGGGCGGTGCCGATGGTGTAGAGCGTCGACGACATGGGGGGTTCCTCTCTCGGTCGGCGGTCCCACACCGCCGTCCTCCATCAGGAAGGTACGGCGCGGTGAGTCGGGTGCGCCAGCACTTCGACGAAGTGTGGCCGGACGTCGTCGCGGGCATGGCCCGAACGGGTCAGGGGAAGACGTCGACGTGGACGTGGTCGCGGTGCTCCAGGATCGCCGCCGCCCCCGCGTCGCGGCCCGAGGTGTCCGGCTCGTAGGCGCGCCAGCCGTCGTCCGAACGCCACCCGGAGGTCCAGATCCGGCCGTCGAAGATGACCGTGCGGATGTCGAGGCGGGCGGCCTGGGCGACGAGGTACTGCGCCATCGCCCAGCCCCGGTCCTTGTTCGCCTCCGAGATCGGGCGCACGAACACGTCCACGGCGCGGCCCTCGTAGTGCGCCGAGCCGGGCATGTGGCCGTCGGTCACGCCGCCCGCGGCGAAGCCGCCGGTGGACTGCGGCCCGAAGACCGACTCCAGGTCGCGGCGTACCCGCGCGGCGCGCTGGGTGAGCCCGGCGTCGTCGAGGTCCGTGGAGGTCTCGGCCGGTTCGTCGGTGACGGTGCAGTGGAACGAGCGCCAGGACTCGCCGGTGAAGGCGCTGGCCAGCACCCGGGCGTCGGCCTCGTGGTCGGCGTACGCCTCGGGGTACGCCGAGCGCTGCACCGTCTGCGCCGCGACCGTGACCCGCATCCCCTCGTAGCCGTCGACCTCGACCAGCGCGTCGTAGAAGGCATTCGTGGCGAAGACGGGGTCCATCAGCTCCTTCGGGGTGCCCCAGCCCTGCGAGGGCCGCTGCTGGAAGAGCCCGAGCGAGTCGCGGTCGCCGAACTCGATGTTGTGGAGCTTGGACTCCTGGTAGGCCGTGGCGAGCGCGATCGTCGCCGCCCGCGCGGGCAGCCCGCGCTGCACGGAGATCGCCGAGATCAGGGCGGCGTTCTCGGCCTGCTCCGGCGCCAGCACGACGGTGCTGCCCTGCACGGTCGCCTCGCAGTCGTCGGCGCGCAGGATCGGCAGGACCTCACCCCCGCTCAGCTGCCACACGAGCACGCCGACGGCGCCGACGCCGATGGCGGTCCCGACCGCCCAGACCCGTCTCACGCGGCCCGCTAGTTGGTGTGCAGCGCGGCGTTGAGGGTGATGCCCTCGCCCTGCCACGGAACAGCCTCGATGGCGCCGCTGACCGAGTTGCGGCGGAACAGCACGTTGCTCGCGCCCGAGAGGGTGGCGGCCTTGACGAGCTTCGGCTTGTTGTCGATGTCGGAGATGGTGACCTTGGTGCCTGCCGTGACGTAGCAGCCGGCCTCGACGACGCAGTCGTCCCCGAGGGAGATGCCGATGCCGGAGTTGGCGCCGAGCAGGCAGCGCTCACCGACGGAGATGGTCTCCTTGCCGCCGCCGGACAGGGTGCCCATGATCGAGGCGCCGCCGCCCACGTCCGAGCCGTCGCCGACGACGACGCCGGCCGAGATCCGGCCCTCGACCATGGAGGTGCCGAGCGTGCCGGCGTTGTAGTTCACGAAGCCCTCGTGCATGACGGTCGTGCCGTCCGCGAGGTGGGCGCCGAGCCGCACCCGGTCGGCGTCGGCCACGCGGACCCCGGTCGGGACGACGTAGTCGGTCATCCGCGGGAACTTGTCGACGCCGAAGACCTGGACCGGGCCGTCGGCCCGCAGCCGCAGCCGGGTGGCCTCGAAGTCGTCCACGGGGCAGGGGCCGGCGCTGGTCCACACGACGTTGGACAGGACGCCGAAGATGCCGTCGACGTTCTGGCCGTGGGGGGCCACCAGCCGCGTGGAGAGCAGGTGGAGCCGGAGGTAGGCGTCGGCGGCGTCCTTCGGCGGCTCCGCCAGGTCGATCTCGACCGTCACGACCTCGGTGCGGACCCGGCGGGCGGGGTGTTCGCGCGCGGCGTCGACGAGGGCGGCGGGCGGCTCGTCGCCGTCCGGACGTGGCCCGAGCGCCGGGCTCGGGAACCACGCGTCGAGCACCGTGCCCTCGGAGGCACCGCTCGTCACGACGGTGGCGAGGGCGTGGCCCCAGGCAGAAGTCGCAGTCTCGGTCACGCACCCAGCCTACGGAGTCGCCCCCGGCGCTCCGAGCGTGCCCGACAGCCAGCGCAGCATGTCGATGGTGTGGTCGTTCCAGTAGACGCGGGTGTGGCCGCCGGGACCCTCCACGAACCCTTCCGGGGGCGGGGCCGAGTCCACCAGCGCCACGGCGCCGTCGTGGAACGGGTCGGACTCACCGCACCAGATCCGCCACGGCACCTGCTCGAGGGCCGAGAGGTCGTCCAGCGCGGAATCTCCCGGCTGCAGCGCGGGACTGAACAGCGCCAGCCCGGTCGCCCAGTCCGGCTCGGCCTCGACGAAGCGGAGGGCGCCGTACCCGCCGCGCGACCAGCCCCAGAGGGCGCGGGACCCGGCGTACCCCCGCTCGGTGAGCCAGCGCGGGAGCTCCTCGCGCAGCATCGCCTGCGGGTCGGTCGACCCGCTCGGGAGCCAGCCCGCGGGGCCGTCGTCGGTGCCGGCGAGCACGAAGGGCGGGGCGCCGGCCTCGACGGCCGCGGTGACGAAGCGACCGAGGCCGAAGCCGGGAAGCGCGGCCGCGGTGGCCGACGAGCCGTGGAGCACCACCACGACGGGCAGTCCTGCGCCGTCGCCGTGGCCGGCCGGGACGGCGGTGAACAGGTCGAGGTCACCCATGAAGCGCGAGGTCACCGGCTCGACCCGGACCTGGCCCTCGGGGGCGTCGGGCACGAACGGGTCGGGGTTGAGACCGAACGTCTCGCGCACCCGCCAGGTCAGCGGTGCGGGTGCCAGCTGCCACCCGGCGACGCCGGCCACGCCCACGGCCCCGGCCGCGGCCGTTCCCGTCAACAGGCCGCGGCGCGTGATCACGCGACGAGGGTACGACCGGATCGGCCGGAGCGGCTCAGGATCCGGTGCGGCCGTCGATGACACTCGCGGAGCAGGTCGGCGTGACCGCAGTGGCGGGCGTACTCCTCGACCATGTGCACGAGCACCTCGCGCAGCTCGATGTCGCCGTCGTCGATGCTCGCCGAGGACGCCGAGGTCGGGCTGGCCGGCGACGTACTCCTCGGCGTACGCCACCTCGCGCCGCAGCGACGCGAACGCCTCGTCGACGCAGCCTGGGTCGGCTCGGCCCGTCGAAGTCGGCGTCGCGGTCGGTCGAGCTTGTCGTAGAGCCGGGGCAGGGCGAGGTCGCGGCCCATCACCCGGCGGAACCAGCTCTGCTCGACCGCCGCCATGTGACGGACCAGGCCGAGCAGGCTCAGGGTGGACGGCGGGACCGAACGGGTCGCGAGCTGCTCGGGCGTGAGGCCCTCGCACTTCATGACCAGCGTCTGTGCGGTAGAAGTCGAGGTAGGCCAGCAGCGTCTCGCGCTCCCCGTGGGTGAAGGCCTGCGTTGCGCGGGTCGTCCGGGGCGTCGACCCACATGCCGTCGCTCATGCCTCCACCTCACCGGACCGGGCGGGTGCGGGCAAGCGGGTTTCCCGCCGTCGTCCCACCGCGATCCCGACCCCGAGCACCGCGACCACCAGGCCGACCAGCTCGCGCAGGTCGAGCGTCTCGCCGAGGACGGCCCACGCCATCAGCGCGGTCACCGGCGGGGCGAGGAAGAACACGCTGGACGCCGCCCCGGCCCCGCCGCCGCGGACCACGGCGCCGAGCAGGATCAGGCCGACGATCGAGTTGACGATCGCCAGGAACGCGATCACGATCGCGGCGTCGACAGGGTCGTGGACCGGGCTGGTGCCCTCGAAGGTGAGGGCGAGGACGAGCGTCACCGGGATCGAGACGGCGAACTGGAGGCTGGCCGACCACCACGGGTCGGTCGTCGGCGGGATCCAGCGCTGGCCCATGGTGCCCAGGCTCAGGGAGAGCATGCCGAGCAGCCCGCACCCGAGCCCGAACGTGCCGCCGGCCTGGTCGATGTCCGGGCCGAGCACGACCACCACGCCGATCACCCCGATCGCCAGGCCCAGCACCTGGACCCGGCGTACCCGCTCACCGAGCAGGACGCCGGCCAGCACCACCGTGAGCACCGGGGACAGGGAGTGGAGCAGGGCGCCGAGCGTCGCGCCGAGGCCGGCCTCGAAGGCGAGGTACATGAAGCCGAACTGGACCGCGTTCATGACCAGCCCCACCAGCAGCACCTTGCCCAGCGTGCGCCGGTCGATCCGCAACGGACCGCGGCGCCAGCGCGTGAGCGGGACCAGGATCGCGGTGGCCAGCACGAACCGCATCGCCAGCAGGCTGAACGGTTCGACGGCCTCCACGCCGGCGGGACCGGCGATGTAGCCGGAGGACCACACGAGCACGAAGGCGCCCGCGGGCACCCACGGGAACGAGTCCGCCCGAGCCGTCACCCGGGCAGCCTCGCACGCCGTTCGCGGCTACTTGCGGGTGGACCGTCGGTACTGGCGCACGGACAGGGGGGCGAAGATCGCCACGATCGCCGCCGACCAGAGCAGCGTGTAGACCGCGGGGTTCTGCATCGCCCAGGAGTCGGGGACCGGCGCGCCGACGGCGATGTTGCCGAACAGCTCGCGGCAGGCCTGGGTCAGGGTCGAGACGGGGTTCCACTCGACGAAGGTCTGCAGCACCCCGGAGAACGACTCCTGCGGCACGAACGCGTTGGAGACGAAGGTCAACGGCATGATCACGATGAACGAGGCGTTGTTGACGACCTCCACCGACGGCACCAGCAGACCGACCCACGCCATCACCCAGCTGATCGCGTAGGCGAAGACCAGCAGCACCAGGAACCCGACGGCCGCGTCGAGGAAGCCCTCGCGGATCCGCCAGCCGACGAGCAGCCCGGTGAGCGCCATGATCACCAGCGAGATGACGTTGTAGGCGACGTCGGACGTGGTCCGCCCGACCAGCACCGCCGACGGTGACATCGGCAGCGACCGGAACCGGTCGATGATCCCCTTCTGCATGTCGTCGGCCAGGCCGTAGCCGGTGAAGGTGGCGCCGAAGACCACGGTCTGGGCGAAGATGCCGGGGACCAGGAACTCCTTGTAGTCGACGTCCCCCGGGACGTCGATCGCGCCGCCGAACACGTAGGCGAACAGCAGCACGAACATGATCGGCGAGATCAGGACGAAGACCAGGATGTCGGGGACGCGCTTGATCTTGATCAGGTTGCGCTTGGCGACGACCCAGCCGTCGACCAGCGCGCGACCCCGACCGCGGGTGACCTGCGTGGTGCTCATGCGGGGACCTCCTGCCCGGTGGTGGCGTTCTCCTCGGCCGCGTGGCCGGTCAGGCTGAGGAACACGTCGTCGAGGGTGGGTCGACGGAGCCCGATGTCGAGCACCTCGACCCGCTCGGCCTCGAACGCCTCGAGCACGCGCATCAGCGCCTGCTGGCCGCCGTTGACGCCGACGACGAGGGTGCGGCCGCTGGCGTCGCCGTCGTCCTGCACCTGTCCGCCCGAGACGCCTGCCAGCACCCGGCTGGCCGTCTCGCGCTGGCCGACGTCGCGGAGCACGACCTCGACCCGCTCGCCGCCGGTCTGGGACTTGAGGTCGTCGGCGGTGCCGCGGGCGATCTCCTGACCGTGGTCGATGACCACGATGTCGTCGGCCAGCCGGTCGGCCTCCTCGAGGTACTGGGTCGTCAGCAGCAGCGTCGCGCCACCGGCGACCAGCTCCCGGATGACGTCCCACATCTGCTGGCGGCTGCGGACGTCGAGGCCGGTCGTGGGCTCGTCGAGGATCAGCACGGGTGGCGCGGCGACCAGCGCGCCCGCGAGGTCGAGCCGGCGCCGCATGCCACCGGAGTAGGTCTTGGACGGCCGGTCGGCGGCGTCGACGAGGTCGAACCGCTCGAGCAGCTCGCGGGAGCGCTCGCGCGCCCGCGCCTTGCTGAAGCCGTAGAGACGGCCGACCATCTCGAGGTTCTCGTGGCCGGTGAGGTGCTCGTCGACCGCGGCGTACTGCCCCGACAGGCCGATCCGCGCCCGGACGCCGGCCGGGTCCTCCAGCACGTCGACGCCCGCGACCTCCGCACTGCCCGCGTCGGGGACGATCAGCGTCGCCAGGCACCGCACCGCGGTGGTCTTGCCCGCTCCGTTGGGCCCGAGCAGCGCCAGCACCTTGCCCTCGGGCACCGTGAGGTCGAGGCCCGCGAGGGCCACCACCTCCTTGTACTCCTTGCGCAGGCCGGTGGCCGTGATCATGTCCGACATCGTTCTCCCCTCGCCGCGATCGTCCGCACGGTAGTGACCGCCGCCGACAGGTGAACTCATCGGTGCTGCGGTAGTCCAGTGGATTTGGGCCCCTCGGAGACCGTTTCTGGGGCCCATATCCACTGGACTACCCGCACCCCCAGGCGCGCCTGTGGAGGAGCCCACCCGCGCATCCTCGATGTGGGCCACGATCTCGGGGTGTTCCAGGCCCAGCCCTTCCACCCACGCCGACCGGGTGTGGTGGGGTGCGTGCGGGTGGATCCGGCGGGGTTGAGGGGACCCACCCCGAAGCAGGCGCGGGGACCGCACTGGGTGCGGACGTCGCCCGGGCTCCACCTGCCGGTGACGGCCGACAGGGAGGACGTCGATCAGCGGATCGTCGCGGCGGCCGCCGTGCTCGAGCCCGGTGAGGCGGTGACCGGGTGGGCATCGCTGCGGTGGCGGCGGACGCGCTGGTTCGACGGCACGGTCGGCGCGGGCCGACACCTCCCCGTGCCCCTGCTCGTCCATCGACACCTGGGGAAGCACTCGTCGTACCGGCTCAGCCAGGAATTCCTCTCCCCCCACGACCTGGAGCAGGTCGACGGGCTCGCGGTGTCGAGCGTGCGCTGCGCGGTCTGCTTCGAGGCGCGCTGGGCACCGGACCTCGTCTCTGCCGTGATCGCCGTCGACATGGCCGCGTACTCCGACCTCATCTCGATCGCCGAGCTCGCGCCGTACGTCCACTCGCGGACGGCGCCCACCGGCATCGAGCAGGCACGCCGTGCCGTGGCCCTGGCCAACGAGAACAGCTGGTCGCCGCAGGAGACCGTGATGCGTCTGGTGTGGAAGGCCTGGCGACCCGAGAGTCGGCTGTTGTGCAACCGCCCGGTCTTCGACCTCGCCGGTCGGCACCTGGCCACGCCCGACCTGCTCGATCCGGAGACGGGGGTGGTCGGCGAGTACGAGGGGGCGGTCCACCTGGCTCCCCACCGGCGTTCTGCCGACGTACGCCGGGAGGCACTGCTACGCGACCACGGCCTGGAAGTCGTCACGATGGTCGGAGCCGACCGCGCCGACGAACCGCAGCCCTTGCTCGCGCGGCTGGCGGCCGCCCACGCACGGGCCGCAGCCGCGCCGGGGGAGCGCCTGTGGACGGTCGTCCCACCGGCCTGGTGGACCGACACCTCGACCGTGGCCGCCCGCCGTGCCCTCGACCCGCTCGCCCGCGATCGGCTGCTGCGCCACCGCCGCGCTGCCTGATCTCTGCCCTCACCGGCGGTAGTCCAGTGGATTTCGGCCCCTGCGAACCCGTTTCCGGGGCCCATATCCACTGGACTACCTCGACCCCACCCCCAACCGAGTGGCAGCGTGGACCGCCCGCGCCGTACGCTGGGACCACAGGCGTTCGAGCCGTCATCAGCGGCGAGCCTCCGGAAGAACGGCGACCGCGAGCCACGCGGCCCGCCCACTAGACCCGGACGGGTAGGCCCGTCACAGCCGTCACGGAGCGGTCCCGCGCGAGCGGGACAAGCGAGGTGGTACCGCGGCCCGCACAGGTCGTCCTCGTGGAGGAGATCCGAGGACGAGCAGAAGGACCACGATGAGCCACCGCAGGTACCCGAAGGTCAGCCACACCGACGCCACCACGGTGCCGGCGACGCCGGCGTTCCCGGCGATCGAGGACCGGGTGCTGGCCTACTGGCAGGCCGACGGGACGTTCGAGGCCAGCGTCGACCAGCGCGAGGCCGGCGCCGACGGCGCCAACGAGTTCGTCTTCTACGACGGCCCGCCCTTCGCCAACGGGCTGCCCCACTACGGCCACCTGCTCACCGGCTACGTCAAGGACCTGATCCCGCGCTACCGCACGATGCGCGGGCACCGGGTCGAGCGCCGCTTCGGCTGGGACACCCACGGCCTGCCCGCCGAGCTCGAGGCGATGAGCCAGCTCGGCATGAAGACCACCCAGGAGATCCTCGACCTCGGCATCGAGGGCTTCAACGCGGAGTGCCGCCGGTCGGTGCTCGCCTACACCGACGAGTGGCGCGACTACGTCACCCGCCAGGCGCGCTGGGTCGACTTCGACCACGACTACAAGACCCTCGACCTCGACTTCATGGAGTCGGTGCTCTGGGCGTTCAAGAACCTCTACGAGAAGGGCCTCGTCTACGAGGACTTCCGGGTGCTGCCCTACTGCTGGAACGACGAGACGCCGCTGTCCAACCACGAGCTGCGGATGGACGAGGACGTCTACCAGAACCGGCAGGACCCCGCGGTCACCGTCGGCATGCGGCTGGAGACCGGCGAGATCGCCCTGGTGTGGACGACGACCCCGTGGACGATGCCGTCCAACCTGCTGATCATGGTCGGCGAGGACATCGAGTACGTCGTGGTGGAGTCCGACCTCCCCACCGGCACCACCGAGCGGTACCTGCTCGGGGCTGCGCGGCTGGCGGCGTACGCCCGCGAGCTCGGCGAGGACCCGGTCGTCGTCGAGCGGCTGGCCGGTCGGGACCTCGTCGGTCGCTCCTACACGCCGCCGTTCACCTACTTCGAGGGCACCGAGCACGCCCACCGCGTGGTCGGGGCCGACTTCGTCACCACCGCCGACGGCACCGGGCTCGTGCACAGCGCGGGCGCCTACGGTGAGGAGGACAAGGTGATCACCGACCGCGAGGGCATCGAGCTCACCGTGGCGGTCGCCAAGGACGGCCGGTTCACGTTCCCGGTCACCGACTACGTCGGGATGCACGTCTTCGACGCCAACCTGCCGATCATCGAGCACCTCCGGAACGCCACCACCGGGCAGGGAGAGACCGGCTCGGTCGTGCCCGGCACGGTGCTGCTGCGCCGCGAGACCTACGAGCACTCCTACCCGCACTGCTGGCGCTGCCGGCAGCCGCTGATCTACATGGCGGTGTCGTCCTGGTTCGTCGACACCCGCAAGATCCGGGACCGGATGCTCGAGCTGAACCAGGAGATCCGCTGGGTCCCGGAGCACGTCAAGGACGGCCAGTTCGGCAAGTGGCTCGAGAACACCCGGCCCTGGTCGATCTCCCGCAACCGGTTCTGGGGCAGCCCGATCCCGGTGTGGCGCTCCGACGACCCCGAGCACCCCCGGATCGACGTCTACGGCTCGCTCGACGAGATCGAGCGCGACTTCGGCGTACGACCCGACGACCTGCACCGGCCCTTCATCGACGAGCTGACCCGGCCCAACCCCGACGACCCGACCGGTGCGTCGACGATGCGGCGCGTGACCGACGTCTTCGACTGCTGGTTCGAGTCCGGGTCGATGCCCTTCGCCCAGGTGCACTACCCGTTCGAGAACGCCGACTGGTTCGAGGACCACTACCCGGGTGACTTCATCGTCGAGTACATCGGCCAGACCCGCGGCTGGTTCTACACGATGCACGTGCTGGCCTCGGCACTGTTCGACAAGCCCGCGTTCGACACCTGCGTCAGCCACGGCATCGTGCTCGGCTCCGACGGCAACAAGATGTCGAAGAGCCTGCGGAACTACCCCAACGTCTACGAGGTCTTCGACCGCGACGGCGCCGACGCGATGCGCTGGTTCCTGATGTCGAGCCCGATCCTGCGCGGCGGCAACCTCGTCGTCACCGAGCGCGGCATCCGCGAGTCGGTGCGGCAGGTGCTGATCCCGCTCTGGAACACGTGGTACTTCTTCGCGCTCTACGCCAACGCGGCGCAGGACGGGGCGGGACACGACGCCGCGGCACGGACGACCTCGTCGCACGTGATGGACCGCTACGTGCTCGCCAAGCTGCGCCAGTACGTCGCGGACATGACCCACCAGCTCGACAACTACGAGGTGGCCAACGCGTGCGACTCCACGCGGACCTTCCTCGAGGTGCTGACGAACTGGTACGTCCGCCGCTCGCGCGAGCGCTTCTGGGGCGAGAGCGAGGAGGCCTTCGACACGCTCTACACGGTGCTCGAGACGGTCTGCCGGGTGGCGGCTCCGCTGCTGCCGCTCACCACCGAGGAGGTCTGGCGGGGGTTGACCGGTGACCGTTCGGTGCACCTCACGGACTGGCCGGTCGCCGAGTCGCTGCCGGCCGACGACGCCCTCGTCTCCGCCATGGACGAGGTCCGCGACGTCGCCTCGGCCGGCCTCGCGCTGCGCAAGGCGCACGGGCTCCGGACCCGGCTGCCGCTGGCCTCGCTGACGCTGGTCGTCGACGACGCCGAGGCGCTGGCCGGCTTCGAGGCGATCCTGGCCGAGGAGCTGAACGTGAAGGCGGTCCGGTTGGTCGAGGCCGGGTCGGACGAGGCGTCGGCGTACGCCGTCGAGCAGCGGCTGACCGTCCACGCCCGGGCCGCCGGCCCGCGGCTGGGCCGGGACGTGCAAACCGTCATCAAGGGCTCGAAGTCCGGCGACTGGTCGGTGGCGCCCGACGGCACCGTCACCTGCGCCGGGGTGGAGCTGCAGGAGGGCGAGTTCACCCTGGAGACCGTGGCCGGCGCCGACACCGGCGGCGCCGCGACCGCGGTCCTGCCCCGCGGTGGCTTCGTCGTCCTCGACACCGCCACCACGCCCGAGCTCGAGGCGGAGGGCGTCGCCCGCGACCTCGTCCGCAGCGTGCAGCAGGCCCGGCGGGACGCCGGTCTCGACGTGTCCGACCGGATCCGGCTCACCGTGGCCGGTCCGGCCGACATGCTGGCCGCGGCCCGCACTCACGAGTCGCTGCTGGCCGGCGAGACGCTCGCGGACTCCGTGTCGTTCGCCGACGCCGCCGAGACCGCTGTCGAGGTGGCCCGCGCGTGACCGCCCGCTGGCTCGCCCTCTGCATCGACGTCGTCGACGGCGAGCGGATGGGGGCGTTCTGGGCCGCCGCGACCGGGCTGGAGCACCACCCGCGGGACGACGACCCCGGCCACCTCGACGGCGGACCGGAGGGCTCGCTGATCGAGCTCTGCCGCGTCGAGGAGCCGGTGACGGTCAAGCAGCGGGTGCACCTGGACCTCCACGTCGGCGCGGTCTCCGACCTGGAGGCGATCGGGGCGACCGCGTTCGACGACCGCCAGCGCTGGACCCAGATGCGGGACCCCGAGCGCGGCGAGCTCTGCGCGTTCGTCCGCGACGAGGTGCCGGCGTACAAGGTCTACGAGGTCGTCGTCGACTCCGTCGACCCGGGCCGGATGGCCCGGTGGTGGGCCGAGCGGTTCGGGGTCGAGGCCGGCGACCAGGGCGGATCCGAGTGGTGGATCGAGGGCGTCCCCGGCATGCCGTTCGAGTGCGTCGTCTTCGGGGCAGTGCCGGAGCCCAAGACGGTGAAGAACCGGATCCACTGGGACCTGGTCGGCGACGTCGACGCGTTCCTCGCGGCCGGCGCGACCGTGCGGTGGGAGATGCCGCGCTGGACCGTCCTGGCCGACCCCGAGGGCAACGAGTTCTGCGTGTTCCCGGAACCGTCCGCCTCCTAGATGTAGAGGGTGCCGCCCGAGGCGGCCGTGCCGGCCACGACCAGGACGCCGCCGACGAGCAGGGCGGGGAAGAGGAAGCGCCCGCAGCCGTGGCCCATCGCGTAGCCGAGGTCGTCCCCGTCGCCTGGCGGCGATCCCGAGGGCGGCGCCGAGGACCAGTGCGGTCCCGAGCGCAAGGCCCAGGGTCGTCCACACCGACGGGCGCGTGTCGTCCTTCCAGGGCTCCCACCCCGGGCTCGGCGGCCAGTTCGGGGGCGGGACGAACCTCGTGGGCGCCGCTGTGCCGTGGCTGGTTGGATGGGTCCATGACCGACGCACCCCTCCTGGACCTCACCGCCGACGCCGTGTCGCTGACGGCGGCGCTGGTCGACATCGAGTCGGTCAGCCTCGACGAACAGGCCATCGCGGACGCGATCGAGCAGGCGCTGCGCTCCCTCGACCACCTCACCGTCACCCGGCGCGGCCACACGATCGTCGCCCGGACCGACCTCGGTCGTGACGAGCGCGTTGTCATGGCCGGGCACATCGACACCGTGCCGCTCAACGACAACCTGCCCTCGCGGCTCGAGGACGGCATCCTCCACGGCCTCGGCAGCTGTGACATGAAGAGCGGCGACGCGGTGCTGCTGCGGCTGGCGGCCACGCTGACCGAGCCCAACCGCGACCTCACGTTCATCCTGTACGAGGCCGAGGAGATCGAGGACGAGTTCAACGGGCTCAACCTCCTCAGCCGGAGCGACCCCGAGCTGATGGAGGCCGACTTCGCGATCCTGATGGAGCCGTCCGGTGCGATCGTCGAAGCGGGCTGCCAGGGCACGATGCGGGTCGACGTCCGGACGACGGGGGAGCGGGCCCACGCCGCCCGCAGCTGGAAGGGCGTCAACGCCATCCACGGCGCGCACGAGGTGCTGGCCAGGCTGAACGCGTTCGAGCCGCGGAAGCCGGTGATCGACGGGCTGGAGTACCACGAGGGCCTCAACGCCGTGTGGATCAGCGGCGGGGTCGCCGGCAACGTGCTGCCCGACGAGTGCGTCGTCTCGGTCAACCACCGCTTCGCCCCCGACCGCTCGGTGGAGGAGGCGGAGGCCTTCCTGCGCGAGTTCTTCGACGGCTTCGAGGTCACGGTGATGGACAGCGCCCCCGGCGCCGTCCCCGGCCTCGGGCTGCCGGCCGCCCAGGAGTTCCTCGACGCCGTCGGCGGCGAGGTGAAGCCGAAGTTCGGCTGGACCGACGTGTCCCGCTTCAGCGCCCTCGGCGTACCAGCCGTCAACTTCGGCCCCGGTGACCCGATGCTGGCCCACAAGCAGGAGGAGCACGTGCCGGTCGAGCACATCGAGCGCTGCGAGCGCCAGCTGCGGGCCTGGCTCGGGGCCGACGCTCACTGAGACGGGCACGTCGGGAACCGGAGGGGTGGCTCGGGCATCGTCCTCATGAGGATGCCCCGACTTCCCGAGGAGATCGACGTGACCAGACAGCCCACCCGATGCCTGCTCGTCCTGGTCGCGGCCCTGTCGCTCCAGCTCACGGGATGCAGCGACGACTCGCCCGGCACCGCGGGGCCGACCACGACCACCACCTCAGCCGGTCAGCCGACCGCCACGGAACCCACCTCGTCCGAGACGACCGCCTCCAGCCCCCTGTCGCTGAGGGAGTACGAGGGCTCGATCACCCCGGGGCGGCACCGGGTCCCGCTGATCAGCTGGAACCGGACCTACCCGGTCGATGCGGTGGTCGAGGTACCCGAGGGGTTCATCACCCCCGGTGGCTGGGTCATCGAGAACAACGAGAGCGGGGCGGCGTACGGCGACCTCATGTTCTGGGGCGACGTGGACCTGCTCGACACCGACCCCTGCGGAGCCGGCCGGCGCGTCGAGCCCGGACCGACGGTCCGTGCCTTGGCCGATGCCCTGGCCGATGCCCTGGCCGGTGCCCAGACCGGCCAGGTCTCCCGTCGGGCCACGGCCCCCACGCCGGTCACCGTCGGCGGCCACCGCGGGCTGTACGTCGAGGCGACGGTGCCGCGGCACCTGACCGAGTGTGACCCCGGTGGCTTCACGGTGTTCACGGTCGACCAGTCGGACCAGTTCTGGTACTCGGCCGGGCCGGGCAGCGTCCTGCGTTTCTGGATCGTCGACGTCGACGGCCAGCGGGTCGTGATCACGGTCAAGGTGGTCCCCGACCACACCGTCCACGCCGCCGACCTCGTGCACATGGCCGAGACCGCCGGGTTCGTCGAGTACGAGGGATAGGCGAGCACGTCTGCGCCGCCCAGTAGGGTGCCAGCGTGGACGACCAGCCAGCCGGCACGGCATCGGGCCCGGGGGTGGAACGGGTGCGCAACAAGGGGCGCGTCACCTTGCGGGGGGACGCGGTGGACGAGGGCAGCACCGCAGACCAGCGACTGCTCGACCGGGGCACCCGGCTCGACACCCACCACGACTACTGGAGGGTGCTGCGCATCCAGGCCGAGTTCGTCG
This sequence comes from uncultured Actinomycetota bacterium, assembly GCA_963826015.1. Taxonomy (GTDB): domain Bacteria; phylum Actinomycetota; class Actinomycetes; order Propionibacteriales; family Nocardioidaceae; genus Nocardioides. The sequence continues at coordinate 42,755 of CAWGVI010000010.1, forward strand.
AGGGCTTCGGCTCGCTGGCCGACCTCGGCCCCGCGATCGCGGTGTTCGGCTCGGCCCGGACCAAGCCGGAGAACCCGTTCTTCGAGACCGGCGTCCAGGTCGGTCGCCGGCTCGCCGAGGAGGGGTTCGCGGTCATCACCGGGGGCGGGCCGGGAGCCATGGAGGCGGCCAACCGCGGCGCCCGGGAGGCCGGGGGGACCTCGGTCGGCCTCGGCATCGAGCTGCCCTTCGAGGCGGGCCTCAACCCCTACGTCGACCTCGGCATCAACTTCCGCTACTTCTTCGCGCGCAAGACGATGTTCGTGAAGTACAGCCAGGGCTTCGTCGTCCTCCCCGGCGGCCTGGGCACCTTCGACGAGCTCTTCGAGGCGCTGACGCTCGTGCAGACCCAGAAGGTCACCTCCTTCCCGGTCGTCCTGATGGGCACGGCGTACTGGAGCGGCCTGCTGGACTGGCTGCGCGAGACGGTCCTCGCGGAGGGCAACATCGCCCAGCGCGACCTCGACATGCTGGTCGTCACCGACGACGTGGACGAGGCGGTCGCGCTGATGGTGCGGGCCCGCCAGGGCGAGCTGTCCGACCCGCCCCCGCACCGGGCGGAGTGACGTCGTGGTCTGGGTGTTCACGGTGCTCCTGGTCCTCTCACTCGGCGGGGTCGCCGTGGTCGCCGCGGGCCGCGGTGAGCCGCTCGAGGAGGGCTACGACGACCGGCCCGACGCCGTCGTACCGGAGTCCGGCCGCCTGACCGGCGACGACCTGCGCCGGGTCCGGTTCTCGCTGGCGTTCCGGGGCTACCGGATGTCGGAGGTCGACGCGTTGCTCGACCGGCTGGCCCGGGAGCGCGAGGAGGACGACGTTCCCCCGCATGAACACCCGCGCGACACCCCGCCGCCACGCGACGGAGGTCGTGGCGACACCGAGTCGCACTAGGGCACACTTCCAGCGTGTCCATCGAGGTGATCGTCTACGTCCTCACTGCCTTGGCCGCCGTCGTCGTCGTGCTCACACGACTCCGCCTCGGCAAGCAGGAGGGCGGTGCCGGGCGCGTCAGCGTGGGCTCGGGCCTGCTCAACGTCCACACGATCGCGGGGGTCCTGGCCCTCGGGGTCTGGCTCGTGTACCTGTTCGCCCCCGAGAACTCCGCGGCGGGCGGCGAGCTGGTGGGCATCATCGGCGTCGCACTCTGGTGGGTCGTCACCGCGGCCGGGCTGCTGATCCTGGTCCGCTGGCTGCCCACCCGCGGCAAGCACGCCACCAGCGCCACCGAGGACACCTGGTCCGAGGGCCCGGGCCTCTCGGTCCTGGCCCACGTCGGGATGCTCGTCGGGGTGGTCGTGTTCACCTACGTGTACGCCTTCCCCCCGACCGGGTGACCGTGCGATCCACCTCCGGTGCCGCGCTGCTCGCGGTCGTGCTCGGTGTGCTGGTGTCAGCCCCACCGGGCGGCTCCGCCGCCTCCTCTGCCGCCGCCTCCGCGCCCCACGTCGGTGGCGGCCGTGGCGCAGCGGGACGCGGTCGTCGCCCGGCGCAAGCTGGGGGAGTCGGTCCGGGGGCGGGCGATCATGGCCTACCGGCTCGGTGACGGCTCCGGCAAGCCGGTGGTGCTGATCTCGACCATGCACGGGGACGAGTCCGACACCCGGCGCATCCTCTCCTCGCTGCGCGACGGCCGCCGGATCGTGGGGATCGACCTGTGGGTGGTGCCGACGTACAACCCCGACGGCCTGGCCGCCGGCACCCGCAAGAACGCGAACGGCGTCGACCTCAACCGCAACTACCCCTACGAGTGGGTCGACCTCGACGGGAACTACGAGTCGGGGCCGAAGGCGAAGTCCGAGCCCGAGACCCGCGCGATGATCCGCTTCCTCAAGGACGTGAAGCCGCGGCGGATCCTCAGCTTCCACCAGCCGCTGTACGGCGTGGACACCGACACCAAGAACAAGAAGTTCGCCCGCAAGGTCTCCCGCAAGCTCGACCTCCCCCGCAAGACCTTCGACTGCGGCGGCGTCTGCCACGGGACCATGACGTCCTGGTACAACCACCGCTTCGCCGGCTCCGCCGTCACCGTCGAGTACGGCGCCTCCCCCTCCCGCCGCACGATGCGCAAGACCGTCCCGCCCAAGGTCCTCGCCGTCTTCGGCGCCCGCCGGACCACGCTGGTGTCCGAGCTGGAGTAGGGCGTCGTTGGTTTCCCCGCCCAGGCGGGGAAACCACGGGTTTGTGCGGGTTGTTTACCCCACGAAGTCCCAGTTTCCCCGCCCAGGCGGGGAAACTGGGCCCCTCAACGCCCCTCGAACGCCGCCTTCTCCTTGGCGAGGAAGGCGGCGACGGCGGCGGCGTGGTCGGCGGTGCCGCCGGTGAGGGTCATCATCGAGCTCTCGAACTCCAGGGAGTCCTCGAAGGAGTGGCCGGCGGAGTAGGCGACGGAGCGGCGCATCGCGCCGAACGCGACGGTGGGTCCTGCGGCGAGGCGGGCGGCGATCTCGCCGACCCGGCCGGCCAGCTCGTCGGCGGGGACGACCTCGGTGGCGAGGCCCAGCTCGAGGGCCTCGGCGGCGGGGACTGTGCGCGGGAAGTAGAGGAGCTCGATCGCCCGGGCCCGGCCGACCAACCGCTGGAGGTGGTAGCTGGCGCCGGTGTCGCAGGACAGGGCGACGCCCGCGAAGGCGAGGTTGTAGCCGGCCGTGTCGGCGACGTAGCGCAGGTCGCTGGCGAAGGCGAGGCTGGCCCCTGCGCCGGCCGCGACACCGTTCACGGCCGCGAGCACCGGCTTGGCCATGGTCGCCAACGCGGTCACGGTCGGGTTGTAGTGGTCGTCGACGGTCGAGAAGAGCCGGTCGCTGGAGCGGGAGTGGAGCAGCTCCACGTGCTCCTTGAGGTCCTGGCCCACGCAGAACGCGCGGCCGGAGCCGGTCAGCACGACGGCGCGCGCGGCGGGGTCCTCGGCCACGGCCCGGACGGTCTCGAGCAGCGCGACCTTGGTGGCCACGTCCAGGCTGTTCATCGCCTCGGGGCGGTTCAGCGTGATCGTCGCGACGCCCTCGGTCAGGTCCAGCAGCACGGGTGAGCTCATGGCCGCATCCTGTCAGGCGCGCGCGTCAGACGAGGGTCAGTCGTCGAGGCAGGCGGCGACGTAGCGGTCGGCCGCCGGCTTGAGCCGCCGCGCCTCGCTCGCGAACAGCTCGGCCGCGTCGCGTCCCGGCCAGTCGGCGGGCAGGAGCTCGCCGGGCAGGCCCGGGTCGGTGAAGAGGAACTTGCGCCACTCGTGGACCAGCCGGAAGCGCGCGGCAAAGGCCGCCTCGTCACCCTCGCCGCTCCCGGTGTCGCCGACCCCCGCGAGCACGGCGTCGGCCTCCGTCACGAAGGTCCGGTACGCCGCGGCCAGGCCCGGCAGGTCCCAGGCACCGATCGGGCTCGGCTCCACCAGGTCGGCGCGGACCAGCCGCGCGGTCGTCCCGGCGCGGCCCAGCACCTCGGTCAGCTCGGCCCGCGGGAACGGGCTCACCCACGTGCCGGGGGTCAGCTCGGCGTACCCGACGAACGACAGGTCGGCCCGCAGCCGGTTGCGATCGGGGCGAGCGGCCGGCTGCTCGACCAGGGCGAGGTGCCAGTGCCCGTCCCAGGCGTCCTCGGCGGAGCGGTAGACGCGGGCGGAGACGTCGTCGAGCCAGCGGATCGTGCGGGTGGTGGCGCGGTAGCCACGACCGGCCCGGACCCGCACCGGCTCCAGCCACCCCTCCGCCACCATCCGCGAGATCGCGGTGCGCACGGCCGGGGCCTGGATGCCGACGGGGTCGAGCAGCCGCACCAGTCCGGCGACCGGGGCCTGGCTGCCCCTGCCGCGGAGGTGGTCGCCGTACACGTCGAACAGCGCTGACCGGGCGTGCATGCGGCGAGTCTGCCACCACGCGATGGGGGACCTGTGGTCGGCATCACGCCGAGGATGGGGGATAATGGTCGAGCACGCGACGCTGCGCGATCGTCACCGCGGTAGTCAGGTCATGGACAGCAACAGGAAGAGGTGCGCGGATGGCGGCGATGAAGCCCCGGACGGGCGACGGTCCGCTCGAGGTCACCAAGGAGGGTCGCGGCCTGGTGATGCGCGTCCCGCTCGAGGGTGGCGGACGGCTGGTCGTGGAACTCAACGCCGACGAGGCCAAGGAGCTGCGGCAGGCGCTCGAGGGCGTCACCAGCTGACCTCGTGACCACGACGCCGGACCCGATGCCCTTTCAGGTCACCCCTCCCCAGTTCGCGATCAGTCCCGACAAGCCCCACGCCGTCGACGGCGTCGAGGTGGTCGCTCTCGCGGTCCTGCCGGCGACCGACGCGGAGGGTCTCACCCTCGGCCCCGGTGCCGCCGAGCTCTCCGACGCGCTCGGGATCGACCTGCTCGACGTCCTCGAGACCCAGGGGGCGACCGGCCGCACCGGCGAGACGACCCTGGTCCCGGTGCCGCTCGGCACCGACGGCAACGCCACGCTGCGGCTGGTGGTGCTGGTCGGGGTCGGTGAGCAGACCGCGCGGGACCTCCGCCGGGCCGGCGCGGCCCTGGCCCGGGCCACCCGTGACCGTCGGACGGTCGCCTCGGCGGTGGCTGCCGGCGGCGACCTCGAGGGCCTGACCACGTTCATCGTGGGGATGACGCTGGGCTCCTTCTCGTTCACGCTGCGCAGCGAAGGACCCGAGCAGTGGCCGGTGGAGCGCGTGGTGATGGCCGCGACAGCCGACGACACCGAGGCCGGCGCCGCGCTGCGCCGCGGTGTGGTCCTCGGTGGGGCGAGCTGGCGGGCGCGGATGCTGGCGACCGTCCCCTCCAACATCAAGAACCCGCAGTGGCTGGCCGAGCAGGCCGAGCAGCTCGCGGGGGACGCCGGCCTCGACGTCACCGTCTGGGACGAGAAGCGGCTGGCCCGCGACGGATTCGGCGGCATCGTCGGCGTGGGTCAGGCCAGCGCCACCCCGCCGCGGCTGATCCGGCTCGACTACGTCCCGAAGGGTGGCCGCAAGGCGCCACTCGTGGTGCTGGTGGGCAAGGGCATCACCTTCGACACCGGCGGGCTCTCGATCAAGCCCGCCGAGGCGATGACGACCATGAAGCGCGACATGTCCGGTGGCGCCGTCGTGATGTCGGTCCTCGCCGCGCTCCGCGACCTCGACTGCCGGGTCCGGGTGACCGGCCTGGTCCCCGCTGCCGAGAACGCCGTCGGGGGCAACTCCCTGCGCCCCGGCGACGTGCTGCGCCACTACGGTGGCCGGACGTCGGAGGTCACCAACACCGACGCCGAGGGCCGGCTGGTCCTGGCCGACGCCCTCGCCTACGCCGTGGACGAGCTCGATCCGGCCGTGGTCGTCGACATCGCGACCCTGACCGGGGCGATGAAGGTCGCGCTGGGCCAGCACACCGGCGGCTACTTCGCCAACCACGATGCCCTCGCCACGGTCCTGCGCGAGTCCGGCGACGCGGCCGACGAGGTGCTGTGGCGGATGCCGCTGGTCGCCGACTACGAGCACCACCTGGCCTCCACCGTGGCCGACGCCGACAACGCCCCGCGTCACGCCGGTGCGATCTCGGCGGCCCTGTTCCTGCAGCACTTCGTCGACGGTCGGCCCTGGGCCCACCTCGACATCGCCTCGGTCGGCGACGCCCCCGAGGACCATCACGAGTGGACGAAGGGACCGACCGGGTTCGGCGTCCGGCTGCTGCTGCGGTGGCTCACCGGACCGGTGCCGCTGGACGGGATCGCCTGATGCGTGGACTGACGGTGCGCTGGTCGCTCGAGGACGCGCCCGACGGGGTGGCCGAGGAGCTCGCGACGTACGTCGAGGAGAGCTCGCACGCCCGCTTCAACGACATGCCGGGGCTGCGCTTCAAGACGTGGCGGATGCGGCCCGGGCAGTGGTTCGAGGGCTGCTACGTCTTCGCCAGCGAGCAGGACCGCGAGGACTTCCAGCGCACGTTCAGCCAGGGCGCGGCCGAGGCCGCGGGTTCCCGGATCATCGGCAGCGCGCCGATCCTCATCGAGGAGTGCCAGGTGGTCGCGATCGCCGAGGGCCGCGACGGCTTCCAGTCCGCCGCGCGCTACGGCTCCGACTGACCCTCAGTCGCCCGCCTGGGGGGACCAGAGCTTCTTGGCGGCCAGCAGGCCGTCACCCACCGGCAGCAGCACCGCGACCAGGTCCTCGTCGGCCGCGACCCGCTTGCCGAGATCGCGGATGGTGACCGTCTCCTCGTCGCGCTGCGCGGGATCGGCGACCCGGTCGTGCCAGAGCGCGTTGTCGAACACGACGATGCCGCCGGGGCGCAGCAGCCGCAGGGCCTCGGTCAGGTAGGCGTCGTACTCGCGCTTGTCGCCGTCGCAGAACACCAGGTCGTAGTGGCCGTCGGTGAGCCGGGGGAGGACGTCGAGCGCGGCACCGGGGATGGTCCGGGCGCGCTGGGAGGCGATGCCCGCCTCGACGAAGGACTGCTTGGCCAGCCGCTGGTGCTCGGCCTCGATGTCGACGGTGGTGAGGATCCCGTCGCTGCGCATGCCCCGCAGCAGCCACAGCCCGGAGACGCCGGTACCGGTGCCGATCTCGACCACGGCACGGGCCTCGAGGATCGAGGCGAGGAACTGCAGCGCGGCGCCGCCGCCGGAGCCGATCGGCACCACGCCGACCTCCTCGGCCCGGGCACGCGCGGCCGCGAGGACCTCGTCCTCGGCCACGAACGACTCGGCGTGGGACCAGCTGGCGGGCTTGGGCGGGGTGCTGATGATGGCCTCCTGGATCCGGACGCCGGGGCGGCGCCGGCGAGCGCTCCGACCCTATCGCGTGGGGACGGGACCGCCAGCGGGGAACACGGTGCCCCGGCCACTCGTTGGCAAGGTCGAAGCACGCTCACAGGTTCCTCTCAGACCGGAGCCCTAGCGTGGAGATCGAGCCGAGGAAGGTCCCCGCTGTTCACCACGACCCACCGTCAGGAGCCCACGATGAGCGACGACCAGCTCGCGTCGGCCGTCCCGTCGTGGGAGGAGATCGTGGAGCAGCACTCCGACCGGGTCTACCGGCTCGCCTACCGCCTCACCGGCAACCGCCACGACGCCGAGGACCTCACGCAGGAGGTGTTCGTCCGGGTGTTCCGCCGGCTCGACACCTACACCCCCGGCACGTTCGAGGGCTGGCTCCACCGGATCACGACCAACCTGTTCCTCGACCAGGCCCGCCGCAAGCAGCGGATCCGTTTCGACGCGCTCTCCGACGAGCGCGCCGGCCTGCTCCGCAGCCACGGTCCCGCGCCTGACGTCGCCCTCGACGACCAGCTCTTCGACGACGACGTGGAGGCGGCCCTGGCCTCGCTGCCGCCGGACTTCCGCGCGGCGGTCGTGCTGTGCGACGTGGAGGGCCTGTCGTACGACGAGATCGCCGACATCCTCGACGCCAAGCTCGGCACGGTGCGGTCGCGCATCCACCGCGGCCGGGCGATGCTGCGCCGGGCGCTGGCCCACCGCGCGCCCGCGACCGGACGGGTCCGCTACTCCGGGCCGGTGATGGCACCGGAGGGTGCCCCGTGATCGGTCACCTCGGCAACCGCGTCAGCGCCCTGCTCGACGGCCAGCTCCCGCAGGCCGAGGCCGACCGGCTCTGGGCCCACGTCCACGCCTGCCACCTCTGCCGTGACCTCGTCGAGCGCGAGGGCTGGCTCAAGACCCGGCTCTCCGGGCTGTCCGACGGCGCCGGCAGCGCTCCCGACCACCTCAAGGGGTCGCTGCGCTGCGGCGCCCCGATCCCCGTCGGCCGCACGCTGGTCGACGACCGGCCGCGCCGGGCCGCCGTGGTGCTCCTGGGCGGTTCCGCCGCCGGCGTCGCCGTGCTCGGCGTGCTCGCCCTGGGGATGGGGCCGGGCACCACGCCCGAGCGGCAGGCTCCGGTCACGAACATCGGCGGGACCGACTCCAACCGGCCGGTGCCGGTCCGGGTCCCGGGGCAGCTGCTGCGCTCCTCGCCGTCCCCGTCACGCTGACCACCGCTAGGTGTGTCACCACCCTCGGGTGACAATGGGGCGGTGACCGACCACGAGGGCGCCGACGACGGCACCGAGCCCACCCAGCCGATCCGGCCGGCCGGCCCGCCGCCCGGTGGCTCGTGGCAGCCGCCCCCGGTCACGCGTCCGCTCCCGCCGTACCCGGCGGCCCACCCGACACCGTACGGCGCCCCGTCGTACCCCACGGGCTACCCAGTGGCCCACCCCACCGACACCACCCCGCGCGGGCGCGTGTCGGGCTGGGTCTGGCCGGCGGTCGCCGCCCTGGCGCTGGTGCTCGGCATCGTCGGTGGAGCCGTCGGGGGCGTCCTGCTCGACTCGGTCGACCGGGCCAACAGTCCGGGCTCGGTGTCCGACGGTCTCGCCGGCGTCGACACCGACAACGCGCCGCCGCTGCAGACCAGCAACCGGTCCGTGGTCCGGGTCGCCGACCAGCTGCTCCCGAGCACCGTGCAGATCGTCGCCGAGTACGACGGCCAGGAGGGCGGCGCCACCGGCTCCGGCTTCGTGCTCGACCGGCAGGGTCACATCGTCACCAACAACCATGTCGTCGCCTCGGCCGCCGAGGACGACGGCGTGATCGAGATCGTCGACCAGGACGGCGAGCGCTACGACGCCACCGTGGTCGGCCGGAGCGCCGTCTACGACCTCGCGGTGCTCTACTCCGAGGACGTCTCGGGGCTGCGTCCCGCGTCGCTCGGGGCCTCGCGCCGGCTCAGCATCGGTGAGCCCGTGGTCGCCTTCGGCTCCCCGCTGGGGCTGAGCTCGACCGTCACCTCCGGCATCGTGAGCGCGCTCAACCGTCCGGTCACCACGGGTGACTCGGGCGACGACCTGTCCTACATCAACGCCGTCCAGACCGACGCCGCGATCAACCCCGGCAACTCCGGCGGCCCGCTGGTCAACCTGCGCGGCCAGGTCGTCGGCGTCAACAGCGCGATCGCGACCACCGGCGGCGGCTTCGGCGGCGGCGAGTCCGGCAACATCGGGGTCGGCTTCGCGATCCCGATCGAGCAGGTCAGGATCACCGCCGACCAGATCCTCAGGACCGGCGAGGCCCGCTACCCCGTGATCGGCGCCAAGGTGCAGACCGGCGGCGACGAGGACGGCACCGGCGCCCGGATCGACGAGATCGTGGCCGACTCCCCGGCCGAGGGTGCCGGGCTGGTCGAGGGCGACATCGTCACGGCCGTCAACGACCTGCGCGTCACCGACGGCATCGGGCTGATCGTCGCGATCCGGACCTACCAGCCCGGCGCGACCATCGAGTTCACGGTCCGCCGCGACGGCGAGGTCAGCACCGTCCAGATCACCCTCGACTCCGAGGTCGGCTGACCCACGCCGGCTCGACGGGATCCACACGTGCACACGTGACGGGTCGACGTCAGCGGGGGTCGTCGGAGTCGGCCTCGGCCTCGACGAAGGGGTGGCGGTCGACGAACTCGCGGGTCTCGGCGTACATCCGCTCGATGTAGCCCTCGAGCTGGGCCGCCTCGACCCGCCACTGGCCGCGGCCGCCGATCTTGATCGCCACCAGCTCGCCCCGCCGCACCAGGGCGTAGACCTGCGCGCTGGAGGTGTTGAGGACCTCCGCGACGTCGGCGAGGGTCAGGAAGCGGGGCGTTCCGGGCATGGGGCCATCGTCCCATCCGCGGCGTCGCCGGGGGTACGCCGACCCGCTGCCTGTGGAGGACGGGCTGGTCAGCGGCGGCTCCGCGTTCCATGATGGCCCGCGTGAGCACTCTCGGGGGAGTTCAGGAGCTGTCCGTGCCCGCGGCCACGCGGGCCACCCGACCGGGCTGGCGAGATCCACGGCTGTGGATCGGCGTGGCGATCGTGGCCGTGTCGGTCGTCGTGGGTGCCCGCCTCCTGGCCGGCGCCGACGAGTCGGTCACGGTCTGGGTGGCCGGGTCCGACCTCGCCGCCGGCGACGAGCTGGCCGGAGACGACCTCGAGCCGCGGCGCGTCAGGTTCGTCGACGACACCGATCTCGACCACTACCTGCCCGCCGACGAGCCGCTGCCGTCCGACGCGAGACTGCTGCGCGGCGTCGGCGCGGGCGAGCTGGTGCCGCGGGCGGCCATCGGCGCCGCCGAGGACACCGGCCTGCTCCACCTCCCGGTCGCGGTGGACCCCGCCCTGGTGCCGGGCAGCGTCTCGCCGGGCTCGGTGGTGAGCGTCTACGTCCGCGGCGCCGGCCGCTGCGTGGAGTGCGCGGGCCCGGCGCTCGAGGGGGTCACGGTCGTCGAGGCGCGCTCCGCCGACGACCTCACCGGTGCGCGCCAGCTCGTGCTCGCGGTCGAGCAGGAGGAGGCCGACCGGTGGTTCGCGCTGCTGGCGGACCTCGAGGCCCCCGTCGTCACGGTGCTCGGGAGCTGAGCCCGGTGGTCGTCGTCCTCGTCCTCGCCGCCGGTGCCGACTGGGAGTCCCCGGCGCTGACGCTGCTCGCCGAGCGCGGTGACGTGGTGGTCCTCAAGCGCTGCGTCGACGTCCCCGACCTGCTCGCCACGGCCGCGTCCGGCCAGGCCGAGGTCGCGATCGTGGCGATCGATGCGCCGGGCCTGGACCGCGCGGCCGTCGACCACCTGCGCGCCCACGGTGTCCGGCCGGTGTCGGTGCTGACCCGTTCCGACGTCGACGCCGCCGCGATGCGGGCGACCCGGATCGGGGTCCGGGCGCTGGTCGCCGATGACGAGCTGGCGGCGCTGGGTGCCCTCGTGGCCGCGGGCGAGGAGCCCGACGACACCGTCGCCCGACCGGTCAGGGGACGAGCCGGCGCCGGTCCGGACGCCCGGCAGCGTGGTCGCGGTGTGGGGACCCGGCGGCGCCCCGGGTCGTACGACGCTCGCGGTCGGCCTGGCCGCCGACCTGGCCCGTCAGCGGCGCACCGTGCTGGTCGACGCCGACCCGTGGGGCGGCACGGTCGCCCAGCAGCTCGGCATCGTCGACGAGGTCTCCGGCGTGCTCGCCGCCACCCGGCTGGTCGCCACCGGCCAGCTGCCCGAGCGGTTCGGCTCGGTGCAGCGCTCGCTCGACCACCGGCTCACCGTCGTGACCGGGCTGCCGCGCGCCGACCGGTGGGTCGAGGTCCGGGCCGGCGTGGTCGACCACCTGCTCGACGTCGCGCGCGGGCACGGCTGGGCGGTCGTCGACACCGGCGCCAGCCTCGAGTGCGACGCCGCCGCCGGTGCCGGCCGCGCGGGCCGCAACACGATGACCCTGGAGGCGCTGGAGGCCTCCGACGAGGTGGTCGTGGTCGGTGCCGCCGACCCGGTCGGGCTCTCCCGGCTGGCCCGGGGACTGGTCGAGCTGCGGGAGGCCCTCGGCGGTGGGCTGCCGCCGTACCGCGTCGTGGTCAACCGGATGCGCCCCACGCTGGGGTGGGCCGAGCAGGACATCGCCGGGATGCTGGGCTCGCTGGCACCGCCCGGGCGGCTGCACTTCCTCCCCGACGACCGGGCCAGCGTCGACCGGGCGCTGGTGGCGGGCCGGTCGCTCGCCGAGGTCGGCGACTCCGCGGTCGGCCGCGCCCTGGCGACCGTCGCCGCCGCCCTGCTGCCGGTCGGCGTCCCGGCTCAGGCGGCGAACAGCAGGTAGAGCCCGCCGACGGTGAACGACACCATCACCATCAGCATCGGGAGCTGTCCGGTGACCTGGTGGCGGCGGGGGAGGACCTTGACGGCGCGGTCGTGCGCGGCGACGACCGCGACGACGTGGCCCACCACGACCGAGACGACCTTGAGCGAGGCGAGGAACGTCGGGTGGGTGGAGAGCCAGGTGATCCGGTCGAGGTTGCCCGTGCCGAGCCAGTTGCTGCCGTTGCTGAGGGGGTCGCTGGCCAGCACGAGGGTGTCCCAGCCGACCTCGACGAGGTAGTTCACGTAGTGGGCCACGATGTAGCCGACGATGATCGGGACCACCGAGTGGGCGAACAGCGCGGGCAGGGCACGGCGGCTGGTGCCCTTCTCCACGCCGGTGGCCGCGCTGCCGACCGCGAGCAGCGTCGCGACGCCGGCGCAGAAGGCGAACAGGGCCAGGTTGTTCAGCACCACGGTCGAGATGTCGGAGGTCTGGGTGAAACGGATCCACTCGAGGCTGTCGCGGAAGGAGTCGAAGGCCGTGCTGCCGAACAGGACGCCGACGACGGCGACCAGCCCGGCCGTCGGGACCACGGTGTCGAGGTTGGCCAGCGGGCTGCGCAGCACGAGCAGCCCGTCGCGGCGGCCGAAGACCGACAGCTTCGCGCAGAGCGAGGAGTAGACCTCGAACGGGTCGGCCTTCTCGTAGAACGTCGACCCGAAGAGGGCGCCGCCGAGCAGCATCGTGGCGAGGTAGACCGCGCACCACAGCCGCACCGGGCCGAGCTCGGTCGAGAACGGGTAGACCAGCTCCATCCACACGAACGCGTAGAGGCCGAACGCGGCCGGCCAGTGGCCCAGCCACGTCGGGTACTCGAACAGGCCGCGGTCCGGGTCGCTCCCGGAGAGCCGGGCGAAGCCGGCGTTGATGGAGCGGACCGGGCTGATCGCCCGCCACACCGGGCCGAGCAGCACCGAGGCCGGCACCAGCCCGACCCACCACCACACGTAGAACATGCCGAAGATCGGGTTGGTGAGCAGGTCGCGACCCAGGACCCCGGCCAGCAGGAACCAGGCCAGGCCGAGCAGACCGAGCGCGCGGAGCGCGATGCCGTACGCCGGGTGGTCGACCACCCGGGCCAGCGCGGCGGGTGCCGGGCGGCCGCTGGTGGCGGCGTCGTACCGGGGGTGGCGCCAGGCGAGGGCGAGGACCGTGAACGAGACGACCAGCGCCGCCACCGCGCCCGCGATGGCGAGCTCCGGCGGGATCGGCAGGTCGGCGGGCCCGCCCAGGCCGTGGGCGAGCGTCGTACCGCCGTCCACGTCAGCTGACTTCGAGCTGGAGCACGAGCGCCTCGGGCTCGTGGCGCTCGACGTCGACCACGCCGGGGCTGTCGATGGTGATCCTCACGGTCGTGGTGCCCGCGGCGTACTCCAGGGTCTGCTCCGGATCGGAGTGCACGTGCAGCTCGCCGGCCTGGTCGGACTTGACGACCAGCTCGACCGGCTGGCCGACCTCGACCGGGACCCGTTCGGTGGCGGGGGCGTCCTCGCCCTCGAAGGTGAGCTCGATCCGGGTGGGTGAGGCACCGTCGCCGGGATCGGTCTCCGGCTCGTCCGAGCCACAGCCGGCCAGCGTCAGCAGCGTCGTGAGCACGGTCGCCACCAGCACCACTCGTCGCACGTGAGGTCCTCTCGTCCCGGGACGGGCACCGGGGGCCCGCGTCACCTCTGCCAGAATCGCACGTTGAGCAAGCCGACCGTCACCCGGGAAGGGGATCCATGGGCCACCGACTGCGACCGCGCGACCTCGCGCTGCTCGCGCTGGAGTCGCCGACGTCCCCGATGCACCAGGCGGCGGTGGAGATCTTCGAGCCGGGCGACTCCGGCTTCGACCACGACCGGCTCGTCGAGCTGATCGCCGACCGGATCTCCTTCGCCCCGCGCTACCGGCAGCGGCTGCAGCCGGTCCCCGGGCGGCTGGCGAACCCGGTCTGGCACGACGACCCCGACTTCGACCTCGGCTACCACGTACGCCGCTCCGCGTTGCCCCGACCGGGGAGCATGGACCAGCTGCGCGAGCTGGTGGCCCGCATCGTCTCCCGTCCGCTCGACCGCAGCCGGCCGCTGTGGGAGGTCTACTTCGTGGAGGGGCTGGCCGACGGTCGGGTCGCGGTGCTCACCAAGTCCCACCTCGCGCTGGTCGACGGTGTCGACACCGTCGACCTGGGCCAGGTGCTGCTCGACGTCACCGCCGAGCCCAAGTCCCTCGGCGGCGACGAGTGGCGGCCCGAGCGGCGGCCCAGCCCGTTCGGCCTGGTCGCCGAGGCGCTGGGCGACTCCGCCCACGACCCGCGCCTCGTGCTCGACACCGTGCGCAGCAACGCCACGGCCGCCCTCCGCAACGCCGGAGCCGCCCGCGACCGGGTCGGTCGTGTGGCCGATGCGCTCACCAACCGGCGCCCGGCCCCGGAGTCGCCGATCACCGGAGAGCTCTCCCAGCAGCGCCGCCTGGTCACGGTCCGCACCTCGCTGGCCGACCACCGCGCGATCCGCGACGCCCACGGCGGCACCGTCAACGACGTCGTGCTCGCGACGGTCGCCGGTGCCCTGCGCGCGTGGCTGATGACCCGCGCCGAGTCGCTCGGCGGGCTGCGCCGGATCCGCGCCGTCGCGCCGGTCTCGGTCATCGACGACGAGCTCGAGCCGACCGCGCTGGGCAGCCAGATCGCCGCCCACCGGGTCTCCCTGCCCGTGGGTGAGCCGAGCGCGGTCGTCCGGCTGCACCAGGTCTCCTACTCCTTCAAGGTCCACCAGGAGACCGGCCGCGGCGTGGCTGCCGACCGGCTCGCCGGGATCGCCGGCTTCGCGCCGGCCACCTTCCACGCCCTCGGGTCACGGGTCGCGGTCGACGAGCTGCGCCGCGGCTTCCAGCTCGTCGTCACCAACGTGCCCGGCCCGCAGGAGCCGCTGCACGCCGCCGGCGCCCGGATGGTCGAGACCTACCCCGTCCACCCGCTGCTGCCCGGGCACGCGCTCGCGATCGGCGTCACGTCGTACGACGGGCACGTGTTCTACGGCCTCACCGCCGACCGCGACCTGCTGCCCGACGCCGACGTGCTCGGCCAGTGTGTGACCGAGGCGCTCGACGAGCTGCTCGACACCGCTTCCGGCGCGCGACCGACGCTGCCGCGTGGTCGACGTACCGGGAGGAAGAAGTGACCCGCGCCTACGTCCCCGCGACCCCGGCCGAGCTCGCCGAGTGGTACGCCGCCGGTCGGGTGCCCGCCGGTGCCGACCGGGTGCTCGCGGCGGCCGACGACGAGGAGTCCGAGTACGACGCGCTGATGACCGCGGCGGCGCTGGCGACGTCCGGTCGCCGCGTCGTGGTGGTCGCCGAGGCCGCCGGTGACGCGGGGGGCGAGCTCCCGTTGCGGACCTGGGCGGCCGTGCACGCCGACGCCGCCGACCGTGCCCCGGACGCCGACCCGGACGAGGACCTCGCGTGGTTCGGGGTGCAGGAGATCCCGGGCCTGCTCTGAGCGCGGCGGGTCGCTAGGGTCGGCCGTATGGACGCGATCACCACCCCACCGGCACCGATCAACGAGCCCAACCTGACCTACGCGCCGGGCAGCCCCGAGCGGGACGCCCTGGTCGCCGAGCTCGACCGTCAGGAGCGCCGCCAGCCCACGTTGCGAGCGGTCGTGAACGGGCGTCGTCGCAGCGGCGGTGGCGCGGAGATGAAGGTCGTGCAGCCCCACGACCACCAGCACGTGCTGGGGACGTTCAAGAACTCCACGACCAAGGACGCGGAGGCGGCCGTGAAGGCCGCCCTCGACGCGGCCCCGATGTGGCGCGCGATGCCGGTCGACGAGCGGTGCGCGATCCTCCTCAAGGCCGCCGACCTGCTGGCCGGACCGTGGCGCCAGGTGATCAACGCCGCGACCATGCTCGGCCAGTCCAAGACCGCCTTCCAGGCCGAGATCGACTCGGCCTGCGAGCTGATCGACTTCTGGCGGTTCAACGTCCACTACGCCAAGCAGATCCTCACAGAGCAGCCGATCGCGAACAGCCGGGGCATCTGGAACCGCACCGACCACCGCCCCCTCGAGGGCTTCGTCTACGCGATCACGCCGTTCAACTTCACCGCGATCGCCGGCAACCTGCCGACCGCCCCCGCGCTGATGGGCAACACCGTCGTCTGGAAGCCCTCGCCCACCCAGCAGCTGGCCGCGTCGCTGCTGATGGAGCTGCTCGAGGAGGCCGGCATGCCCCCGGGCGTGATCAACATGCTCCCCGGCGACGGCCTGGACGTCTCGAAGGTCGCGCTGACCCACCGCGACCTCGCGGGCATCCACTTCACCGGCTCCACCCCGACCTTCCAGCACCTGTGGCAGACGGTCGGGGAGAACATCGCCGGCTACCGCTCCTACCCACGGATCGTCGGCGAGACCGGTGGCAAGGACTTCATCGTCGCCCACCCCAGCGCCGACCCCGACGTGCTCCGCACCGCGATGATCCGCGGCGCCTTCGAGTTCCAGGGCCAGAAGTGCTCGGCCGCCTCGCGCGCCTACGTCGCGAAGTCGGTGTGGGCGAAGATGAAGGACTCGCTGGTCGCCGAGACCGAGGCGATCCCGATGGGTGACGTCACCGACTTCCACAACTTCATGGGCGCGGTGATCGACGACCGGGCGTTCGCCAAGCACAAGAGGGCGCTCGGCCGGGTCCGCGCCAACAAGCACCTCACGACGATCGCCGGCGGCCAGCTCGACGACTCGGTGGGCTACTTCGTGCGGCCCACGGTCGTGCAGTCGACCGACCCGACCGACCAGATGTTCAAGGACGAGTACTTCGGCCCGATCCTGGCCGTCCACGTCTACGACGACAGCCGCTACGAGAACGTCGTGCGCCAGATGGAGTCGTTCGCGCCGTACGCCCTGACCGGTGCGGTCATCGCGCAGGACCGGCAGGCGATCGCGTGGACCCGTAAGGAGCTGCGCTTCGCGGCCGGCAACTTCTACATCAACGACAAGCCGACCGGCGCCGTGGTCGGCCAGCAGCCGTTCGGTGGCGCGCGCGCCTCGGGCACCAACGACAAGGCCGGTGCGCCGCAGAACCTGATGCGGTGGACCAGCCAGCGGTCGATCAAGGAGACCTTCGACCCGCCGAAGGACTACCGCTACCCGTTCATGGGGTGACCGACCTCCGCCTGCCCCGAATGAGACACTGGGGGCGATGACCCCGCTGCACCTCGGCCCGCTGCACCCGGTCGAGCAGGCCCTGACGCTGCTGCTCGCCTTCGGGCCCTTCGTGCTGCTCGGCCTCGTGATCGTCGTCCGCCGACGGCAGGACGCCGTCGAGGACGGTCGGCCAGGGTCAGGACGAGTCCGCCAGCCGCTGATCGCACTCGGCGCGGTCCTGCTCGAACTGCTCCTGGTCGTCCACCTCGACCGTGAACTCCTCCGGCGGCGGGCACGACGTCGACCCGCTCGCCGACGTCCTTGAGCTGGACGGTGACGGACAGGTCGTCCCGCACGTCCTCCAGCGGACCGAGGTCGAGGCCGGCGCCCTCGATCCCGGCGACGAGCTGCCCCGGTGAGGCGCTGATCCGGTCGAGGGTGCCGTCGTCCCGCAGGTCGAGGGTCACCGGGACGCGGTCGGGGCTGTCGGGCGCGATGCCCAGGGCACGCGGGGTCTTGCCGCTGAACATCAGCAGCACGGAGTAGAGGTCGCTGGTGACGCTGCCGTCCTCCTCCGCCCTCAGCGTCGAGACGACGTAGCCGACCGGCGGGATCCCGAGCGAGCCGGCCCCGAGGTCGACACCGAAGGTCTCCGCGTCGTCGGGGGTGAAGTGCATCCAGCAGGTCTCGATGTCGACCTCGACCGCGATCCAGGAGTCGCTCTCGATCGCGATCGTGCGGACCTTCGACGACGGGCCGTCGATGCCGGCGGGGGTCACGAACTCGTCGGCGTACCCGGTGCCGAGGTCGTAGCGGCCGGTGTGCGTGACCGCCGGCGCCTCGGCGACCAGGGTGCCGCGGACGTAGTAGGACCCGGTCCCGGCCTTGCTGAAGGCCCGGATCGCGCCGTTGACGTCGGCCCTGGTCAGCGGATCGGCGACGACGGTGGGCGACGTGGAGGTGGTCGGGGAGGACGAGTCCCCCGACTCCGGCCGGACCTCGGGGTCGCCGGCGCAGCCGGTGAGCAGCAGGACGGCGGCGATGATCCCGAGAGGGCGCCGCATCAGCGGGCCAGCCACGCCCGGCCGACGGTGTTCTCCGCCCGGAGCGCCTTGAGGAGGAGATCGGCGATCAGGCCCTCGAGCTTGCCGCCGACCAGGGGGATCCCGACCTTGACGGTGAGGTCGACCGTCTCGGTCGTGGTGCCGCCGGACTCGCGGAGGGCGACCGTGCCGCGCATGTCGCCGGGCTTGCCGGGGATCTCCACGAGATGTCGCCGCGGTCGGCGGAGGTCCAGGTCTCGGTCTGCACGATCTGGATCTCCTGGCCCACGAACTTCGTCGCGAACGACGGGATCCCGGTCGCCGCCTGGACCTGGTCGATCCGGACCCGCATGCCCTGGCCCTCGGGCTCGACCTCGATGGAGGAGCGCAGCACGCGCTGGTGGTCGCACACCTCCTGGCGGAACGCCGGGTCGGCCAGCATCGCGGCGACGTCGGCCAGCGGGGCGTCGTAGGTCAGGTCGTGCGTGATGCGCTTGGACATGGGGCTCATCATGGCCGATCGGCGTCCGGGTGCGTGCCCGGACCCGGCACCGCACCCCGTGTTGTGGGCGCCGCTGGAGGGTCATAGTGTCGGGTCGTGGCGACCACGCTCGATGACGAGAAGTCCGCACTCCTGGACGAAGCCGCGGCGGGGAGCACCGTCGCCGAGGGCGATCGCGGTGCCCCCGAGGTGGGGCCGCTGGTCCGGGCCTACTACCGCAACCTCGCCGCCGAGGACGTCTGCGAGTTCACCGCCCAGGACCTGGCCGGCGCTCTCGCCTCGCACCTCGAGCTGGCCCGCGTCCGCCCCCAGGGCACCGCCCGCGTGCGGGTGCTGACGCCCGGGACCGACGACGGCTGGTCGGTCGGCGGCCACAGCGTGGTGCAGGTCGTCACCGACGACATGCCGTTCCTCGTCGACTCCCTCACGATGGAGCTCTCCGCCCGCGACCGTGACGTCCGGCTGGTCATCCACCCGCAGATGGACGTCGTCCGCGACATCACCGGTGCGCTGTCGGAGGTCCACGGCGTCGAGGACGGCTCGGTCGCCGTCCGCGAGGGGTCCGAGCGCGAGTCGTGGATGCAGATCGCGGTCTCGCGCGTCAGCGACGAGGAGGACGCCGCCGAGCTGGAGGAAGCCCTGCAGCGGATCCTCGGCGACGTACGGGTGACCGTCGAGGACTGGCCCAGGATGCAGACCCAGGTGCGGGAGGTGGTCTCCGAGCTCGACACCGACACGCTGCCGCTGCCGGCGGCCGAGGTCGCGCAGGGCCAGGACCTGCTGCGCTGGCTCGCCGATGACCACTTCACCTTCCTCGGCTACCGCGAGTACCGCCTCGAGACCGTCGACGGTGACGAGGTGCTGCGGGCCCTGCCCGGCACCGGCCTGGGCATCCTGCGGTTCGACCAGGACATGTCGGCCTCCTTCGGCAAGCTCCCCGCAGCCGTCCGGGCGCGTGCCCGCGAGAAGACGCTGCTGGTGCTCGCCAAGGCCAACTCCCGGGCCACGGTCCACCGTCCGGCGTACCTCGACTACGTCGGCGTCAAGACGTTCGACGCCGCTGGCGACGTCGTCGGCGAGCGCCGGTTCCTCGGTCTGTTCTCCAGTGCCGCCTACACCGAGTCGGTGCTGCGGATCCCGCTGGTGCGCGAGAAGTCCAAGGAGGTCCTGAAGCGGGCCGGCTTCGACCCGCGCAGCCACGCCGGCAAGGCGCTGATGGACACGCTGGAGAACTTCCCGCGCGACGAGCTCTTCCACACCCCGATCGACGAGCTGGCCTCGACCGCGGTGCAGGTCATGCAGGCGCGGGAGCGACGCCAGGTCAAGATCTTCATCCGGCAGGACACCTACGGGCGCTACGTGACCGCGCTGGTCTACCTCCCGCGAGACCGCTACAACACCAGCGTCCGCGAGCGGTTCTCCCGGATCCTCCAGGAGCAGCTCGGCGGTGAGCACGTCGAGTTCTCCGTGCGGCTCGGGGAGTCCGCGACCGCGGCCGTCCACTTCGTGGTGCACCCGCCCCAGGGCCAGGACATCCGCGAGGTCGACCCGGCCGAGCTCGAGCGGCTGCTGGCCGAGGCGTCGCGCTCGTGGCGCGACGACTTCGTGGTCGCCGCGATGGCCGAGCTCGGCGAGGACCGCGGGGCCGCGCTCGCGCGGACCTACGGCGACTCCTTCCCGGAGGCCTACAAGGAGGACTTCCCGGCGGCGATCGGCGCTGCCGACCTCGGCCTGCTCGACGGCCTGGGCGAGGAGGGCATCGACATCCGGCTGTACCGCTCCGACGACGACGAGACCGACGGTCGGCTCAAGGTCTTCCGCACCGGCGCCCCGCTCTCCCTCTCCGGCGTGCTGCCGATGCTCAGCTCGATGGGCCTCGAGGTGGTCGACGAGCGCCCGTACGCCCTGTCCGGCCTCGACCGGCCGACGTTCATCTACGAGTTCGGGCTGCGCTACGACAAGCGCGTCGCCCCCGACTCGCCCGACCGCTTCCAGGACGCGCTGCGCGCGATCTGGGACGGCTACAACGAGATCGACGGCTTCAACCGACTGGTGCTCGACGCGGGGCTGACCTGGCGGCAGGCGACGGTCCTGCGTGCCTACGCGAAGTACATGCGGCAGGGCAACAGCCCCTTCGCGCAGGACTACATCGAGGACGCGCTGTCGGGCAACGTCGACATCACGCGGCTGCTGGTGAACCTGTTCGAGACCCGCTTCGACCCCGCCGGCAAGGACGACGACCGGGACGAGCGCACGGCTGCGCTCGAGGCGAAGGTGCGCACGGCGCTCGACGACGTCGCGAGCCTCGACCACGACCGGATCCTGCGGTCCTACCTGACCCACGTCCGCGCGACCCTGCGCACCAGCTACTTCCAGCAGGGCCCCGACGGCGGGCCGCACCGCTACCTCTCGTTCAAGCTCGAGCCGTCGGCGATCCCCGACCTGCCCGAGCCGCGGCCGTCGTACGAGATCTTCGTGTACTCGCCACGGGTCGAGGGCGTGCACCTGCGCTTCGGGCCGGTCGCCCGCGGTGGCCTGCGCTGGTCCGACCGACGCGACGACTTCCGGACCGAGGTCCTCGGCCTGGTCAAGGCGCAGATGGTCAAGAACACCGTGATCGTGCCGGTGGGCGCGAAGGGCGGATTCTTCTGCAAGCAGCTGCCCGACCCCGGCGACCGCGATGCGTGGCTGGCCGAGGGCGTCGCCTGCTACAAGTCCTTCATCTCCGGGCTGCTCGACATCACCGACAACCTCGTGGACGGCGAGACCGTGCCTCCGCGCGACGTGGTGCGCCACGACGGGGACGACAGCTATCTCGTGGTCGCGGCCGACAAGGGCACGGCGACCTTCTCCGACATCGCCAACGGCGTCGCCCACGACTACGGCTTCTGGCTCGGCGACGCGTTCGCCTCCGGCGGCTCGGTCGGCTACGACCACAAGGCGATGGGGATCACCGCCCGCGGCGCCTGGGTCTCGGTGCAGCGACACTTCCGCGAGCGCGGGATCGACTGCCAGGCCGAGGACTTCACGGCTGTCGGCATCGGCGACATGTCCGGTGACGTCTTCGGCAACGGGATGCTCTGCTCCGAGCACATCCGGCTGGTCGCCGCCTTCGACCACCGCGACATCTTCCTCGACCCCGAGCCGGACGCCGCGTCGTCGTACGCCGAGCGGCAGCGGCTCTTCGCACTGCCGCGCTCGAGCTGGCAGGACTACGACAAGGACCTGATCTCCGAGGGCGGCGGCGTCTACCCCCGCTCGATGAAGTCGATCCCGGTCCACCCCGCCGTCCGGAAGGCGCTCGCCCTCGACGAGTCGGTGACCGCGGTGACCCCGGCCGAGCTGATGAAGGCGATCCTCCAGGCGCCGGTCGACCTGCTGTGGAACGGCGGCATCGGCACCTACGTCAAGGCCGCCGAGGAGACCCACGCCGACGCCGGCGACAAGGCCAACGACGCGATCCGCGTCAACGGTCGCGACCTGCGCGCCGGCTGCGTCGGCGAGGGCGGCAACCTCGGCCTCACCCAGCTCGGGCGGATCGAGTACGCCGCGCGCGAGGGCCGGATCAACACCGACTTCATCGACAACTCCGCCGGCGTGGACACCTCCGACCACGAGGTCAACATCAAGATCCTGCTCGACCGCGTCGTCGCGGCGGGTGACCTGACCGGCGACCGCCGCAACTCGTTGCTGGCCGAGATGACCGACGAGGTCGCACACCTCGTCCTGCGCGACAACTACGAGCAGAACGTCGCGCTCGCCAACGCCGTGCAGCACTCCGACTCGCTGCTGCACGTCCACGAGGACTGGATGAAGCAGCTCGAGCGGCAGGGCGTCCTCAACCGTGAGCTCGAGGGCCTGCCGAGCTCGCGCCAGGTCCGCCGCCGGCTCGAGCGGGGCGGTGCGCTGACGGTGCCGGAGCTGTCGGTGCTGATGTCGTGGACCAAGATCGTCCTGGCCGACGAGCTGCTGGCCAGCGACCTGCCCGACGACCCGTACTGCGACGTCGACCTCAAGGGCTACTTCCCCGAGCCGGTGCAGCGCGAGTTCCTCCAGCAGGTGCGCGAGCACCCGCTGCGGCGCGAGATCATCGTGACCCAGGTGGTCAACGACCTCGTGAACGGCGCCGGCATGACGTTCGTGCCGCGGCTGGCCGGCGAGACCGGCTCGAACGCCGCCGAGCTCACCCGCGCCAACTTCGTGGCTCGCGAGATCTTCGGGTCGCTGCCGCTGCGCAAGGAGCTCGAGAGCTGGGACAACCGGATCGACGCGGGCGTCCAGACCCGGATGCGGATCCAGATGCGCACCCTCGTCGAGCGCGCGTCGCGCTGGCTGGTCACCAACCGCCGGCCGCCCCTGGACAGCCAGGGGACCGTCGACCACTTCCGCGAGCCCGTCCAGGCGCTGATGGCGGTCCTGCCCGAGCTGATGACCGGCCGCGAGCGCGACGACCTCGACGCCCGCCGCGACGCCTGGGTCGAGCAGGGCGTCGCCGAGGACCTCGCCACCCGCGTCGCGGTCCTCGACCCGGCGTACACGCTGCTCGGCGTCGTGGACGTCGCCACTCGTGGCGGGCTCGATCCTGCCGTGGTCGCCCGGGTCCACTTCGCCCTCGGCGAGCGACTCGGGCTGCCGATGCTGGTGCGCCGGATCTTCGCCCTGCCGCGCGAGGACCGGTGGCAGACGATGGCCCGCGGTGCGCTGCGCGACGACCTCTACGGCGTGCACAGCCAGCTCACCGCCCAGGTCCTCGACTCCACCCCCGACGACGAGCCGGCCGCGGCGCGGATCGCGCTGTGGGAGGAGTCCGACCAGATCACGGTCTCCCGTGCCGGCGCGACGCTGGAGGAGATCTGCCGCGACGAGGCGGCCGACCTCGCCCGGCTCTCGGTCGGCCTGCGCGTCGTCCGCGGCCTGCTGCAGGGGTGACCTGATCATGACCGTCCTCGACGGGATCGGCCCGCTGCGCGCGTCGCTGCGCTCCATGCCCGCGATCGCGTACGCCGCGCTGTGGAACGTCGCGGGCAACCCCGCGGCCTCGGTGCCGCGCGGGGATCGCCGCCGACGGGCTGCCGGTCGCCGTCCAGCTGGTCGGCCGGACCGACGGCGAGGAGACGCTGCTGAGCCTCGCCGCCCAGCTCGAGACGGCCGACCCGTGGCCGCACATCGCGACCAAAGTCGGTTGAGCCGGCCCGTCACCCCGGCGAGGGTGGTGGCATGGGAGCGATCGAGGTCAGGGACCTCGTCATGACGTACGGGGACCTCCGGGCGGTCGACGGCGTGGGGTTCGAGGTGGCCGAGGGCGAGTTCTTCGGCATCCTCGGCCCCAACGGCGCCGGCAAGACGACCACGCTGGAGATGATCGAGGGCCTCCGGAAGCCGGACGAGGGCACCATCACCGTGCTGGGCGAGCCGGTGTGGCCGCGCAACGCCGGGCTGCTGCCACGGATCGGGGTGCAGCTCCAGGCCTCCTCGTTCTTCGAGCGGCTCACCGCGCGCGAGCAGATCCACACCTTCGCCTCGCTGTACGGCGTCAGCCCGGCCCACGGCGACGAGTGGCTGGAGCGGGTCGGGCTGGTCGAGAAGGCCGACACCCGGGTCGAGGACCTCTCCGGCGGCCAGCACCAGCGACTCTCCATCGCCTGCGCCCTGGTGCACGACCCGGAGCTGGTCTTCCTCGACGAGCCGACCGCGTCCCTGGACCCGCAGGCGCGCCGCAACCTGTGGGACCTGCTCCGCGGGATCAACGAGGCCGGCCGCACCGTCGTCCTCACCACGCACTACATGGACGAGGCCGAGGTGCTGTGTGACCGGGTCGCGATCATGGACCGGGGTCAGGTGCTGCGCCTGGACACCCCGGCCGCGCTGGTCGACGCGCTCGACGCCCCGGTGAAGGTCGTGGAGTCGCGCGGCACGCTCGAGGACGTCTTCCTCGAGGTCACCGGACGGGAGTACCGCGCATGAGCGGGCGGAGGTCGGCGTTCACCTCGTTGTCCGCGGCGATCCTCAAGGGCTTCCTGCGGGACAAGGCGTCGGTGTTCTTCGCCCTGGTCTTCCCGCTGATGTTCCTGGTCCTGTTCGGCGGGCTGCTGGGCGACCAGGGCCAGTCGAAGGTCGAGCTGGTGCAGGTCGGGGACGTCGCGGTGCTCGACGAGCCTCCCGGGACCGGCCCGCGAGGCGTTCGAGGCGACCTTCGAGGTCGAGCACGAGGACGACCTCGACGCGGCGATCGCCCGGGTGCGCGACGGCGACGCCGACGTGGCGGTCGAGGAGCAGGGTGGCGAGATCATCGCGCACTACACGCAGACCGACCAGACCAAGGCGGCGATCACCCAGGGGGCGCTGCGCGCGTTCGTCGACGGCGCGAACGTCGCCGCCACCGGGGAGCCACCGGCGTACACCCTCACCACCGAGCGGGTCGAGGACGACAGCCTCTCCACGATCCAGTTCATCACCCCCGGCCTGCTCGGCTGGGCGGTGGCGATGAGCGCCGCGTTCGGCGCGGCGGCGACGCTGCAGGGTTGGCGCCAGAGCAAGCTGCTGCGGCGGCTCCAGCTCGCGCCCGTCTCCACGCGGACCGTCGTCGCGGCCCGGGTCGCGGTCACCATCGCCATCGCGCTGGTGCAGATGGCGGTCTTCGTCGGCCTGGGGGCCGCGGCGTTCGGGCTGACGCTGACCGGGTCGTGGTGGGCGTCGATCCCGTTGCTGGTGGTCGGCACGCTCTGCTTCATGGCGGTCGGGCTGTTCGCGGGTGCGACGACCCGCACCGTCGAGGGCGCGGTCAACATGGCCAACTTCCTGGTGCTGCCGATGGCGTTCCTCGGTGGCTCGTTCTTCCCGCTCGACGGTGCCCCCGGCTGGCTCCAGGCCTTCGCGAAGGTGCTCCCGCTGCGCTGGCTCAACGAGGGGATGCTCGACGTGCTGGTGCGTGGGCAGGGCCCGGGCGCGGTCCTGGTGCCGATGCTCGTGCTCGCCGGCTTCGCGGCCGCGCTGACCCTGCTCTCCGCCCGGCTCTTCCGGTGGGAGACCCACTAGCCTCATCCACCGCGGACAGGGTTGAGTTGGGGGTTTTCGCCCTACGAGTGGGGTGCTTCGGCCCCGGTACCGGGGCCGAAGCACCCCATTGAAGGGACGAAAACCCCCAACTCAACGCGCTACAGCATGGCCACGGCGGCGACGACGCCGGCGATCACCACGGCGACGCGGAACACCGAGTCGGGGAGTCGGCGGCCGATCCGGGCGCCGACGTACCCGCCGACGAGCGAGGCGGCCGCGAGCAGGACCACGACGTCCCAGCGGGGCTCGGCGACGAAGACGAAGATCAGCCCCGCGACGACGTTGCCGGCGAAGAGGGCGACGGTCTTGAGGCCGTTGACCACCCGGAGCTCGAGGTCGGTGCCGAGCCCGAGGACGGCGACCATCATCACGCCGGCCCCGGCGCCGAAGTAGCCGCCGTAGACGCCGGTGAGGGTGGCGAATCCCGTGGTGACCGGCCCCATGTGGAGCCGCTCCGCGCGCTCGCTCTCGTGCCGACCGCGCAGCCACCGGGCGATCCGGGGCTGGACACCGACCAGCAGGCAGGTGAACAGGATCAGCCACGGGACGACGGCCTCGAAGACCCCGGGAGGGAGCCCGATCAGCAGGGCCGCGCCGCCGACCGCACCGACCGAGCAGACCAGGAGGATGACCGCCGCGAGCCGGGGCGCCTCGCGCAGCTCCTCGCGGTAGCCCGCGACGCCGCCGACCCCGGCCGGGATCAGGCCGAGGGTGTTCGACACGTTCGCCACCACGGGTGGCAGCCCGAGGGCCACCAGGTCGGGAAGCTGAGCAACGAGGCGACGCCCACGGTGGAGGAGAGGACCCCGGCGCCCAGTCCCGCCGCGAGGACCAGGATCGTCTCGGTCTCCGTCACGTGGCGTCGCGCAGCAGGGCGACGTCGCTGACCATCTCGACGTGGGCGTGCATCGCGTCGGCGGCCGCCTCGGCGTCGCCGGCGCGGATCGCCTCGGCGATCGCGCGGTGGCCGACGAGGGAGTCCTGCGGACGGCCGGGCTGGCCGAGGGACTCCAGCCGGGTCTCCTTGATCAGGTCGCCGATCTCGTCCATCAGCCGGGCGAGCAGGAGCGAGTGTGCCGCCGCCGTCACCGCGCCGTGGAACCGCTCGTCACCCTCGACGCCCCGGCCGCCGGCCTCGATGTCGGACTCCATGGACGCGAGGGCGTCGTCGATGCGCGCCAGGTCGTCGTCGCTACGCCGCCGGGCGGCGAGGGCGGCGATCTTGGTCTCGAGCGCGTCCCGGGTCTCGATGATCTCGGGCAGCCGGTCGGCGTGGTGGCGGATCGCCTCGACGATCCGACCCGCCTGCCGGTGGCCGGTCACCACGGTCCCGTCGCCGTGCCGGACCGCCACGACGCCGATCACCTCGAGCGCCACCAGGGCCTGGCTGAGCGTGGCCCGGCTGACGCCGAGCCGCTGCGCGAGCTCGCGCTCGGCGGGCAGCCGGTCGCCGGGCTTGAGGCCGTTGTCGGTGATCCACGCGGAGATCTGTCCGGCCACCTGCTCGTAGAGCCGGGTGCGCAGCAACCGCGGCGGGAAGGAGTCGGACATGGACCCATCCTATTGACTGTTGGCCCATTGTCCTATTGGCTAGTCCACTGAGCCAGCACGGTGACGTCGGTCACCCAGACCACCCGTGCGGCGCTACTCGGAGAGGTTCAGACATGGGTCCGGAATGGATTGCGATCATCGCGCTCGTCGCGCTGTTCGTCGTCGGCACGGTGTTGCCGATCAACATGGGGGCACTGGCGTACGTCGCCGCCTGGCTGGTGGGGATGTACTCCCTCGGGCTGGACGAGAAGGAGATCCTGGCCGGCATCAGTGCCGACCTGGTGCTCACCCTGATCGGCGTCACCTACCTGTTCGCGATCGCCCGGCAGAACGGCACGGTCGACCTGATCGTCCGCACCGCCGTGCGCCTGGCCCGCGGGCGGGTGTGGCTCATCCCGTGGGTCATGTTCGCCGTCACGGCGGCGATCACCGCCATCGGCGCCGCGAGCCCGGCTGCCTGCGCCATCATCGGCCCGATCGCGCTGGGCTTCGCCGGCCGCTACGGCATCAGCCCGCTGATGATGGGCATGCTCGTCGTCCACGGTGCCCAGGCGGGTGGCTTCTCACCGATCTCGATCTACGGCACCATCACCAACTCGGTGATGGAGGACGCCGGACTCGGTACGACGCCGCTGACGATCTTCTTCTCCAGCCTCGCGGTCAACACCGTGCTCGCCCTGGTCCTCTTCCTCGCGCTCGGCGGTCGCAAGCTGATGTCGGTCCGGCTCGACAGCCAGGGCGAGCTGGTGGGCGTGGGAGGTGCCGCAACCGCGGGCGGTACGACGCGGCGCGACCGGTCCTCGGCCGCGTCCGGCACCGGCGCGACCCCGAGCACCGGCACCACTCCGGCCGACCCGGAGCACGCCGGCAGCACCCGCGAGCACGTGCTGACGCTGCTCGCGTTCGTCGCCGTCGCCGCGATCGCGCTCGCGTTCGACAAGAACATCGGCTTCGCCGCCATCACCGCGGCCGTGCTGCTCTCGATCCTGTCGCCCAAGGCGTACAAGGACACCGTCAAGGACATCGCCTGGCCGACCGTCCTGCTCGTCGCCGGCGTGAGCACCTACGCCACCATCCTCACGACCGCGGGCAGCCCGGAGTTCGTCGGCACGTGGGCCGCCACCCTGGGAGCGGTCGCGATCGGCGCGCTGATCCTCTGCTACGTCGGCGGAGTCGTCTCGGCCTTCGCCTCGTCCACCGCCCTGCTGCCGGTGATCATCCCGATCGCCATCCCGCTGGTGTCCGAGGGCGGCATCTCGGCCGGGCTGTTCGTCGCGGCGCTGGCCGTCAGCTCGACGATCGTCGACGTCAGCCCGTTCTCCACCAACGGTGCGCTGATGCTGGCCAACCGGCCCGAGTCGATCGAGGAGGGCGTCTACTACAAGCAGATCCTGGTCTACGCCACGATCGTGACCCTGGTCGGTCCGCTGCTGGTGTGGGCCGCCCTCGTCCTCCCGGGATGGTGACCGCATGACCGGACCCCTGGACGACGTCCTCGTCGTCGACCTCACGCGGGCCCTCGCCGGGCCGCACGCGACGCAGATGCTGGGTGACCTCGGCGCCCGCGTGATCAAGGTCGAGGCGCCCGGCAGTGGCGACGACACCCGCGGCTGGGGTCCGCCCTTCGTGGGCGACGCCGACGAGCGGCAGTCGACGTACTTCCTGTGCACCAACCGCAACAAGGAGTCGATCGCGCTCGACCTCAAGACCGAGGCCGACCGCGACCTGCTGCTGGCCCTGGTCGACCGCGCCGACGTGCTGGTGGAGAACTTCCGCACCGGCGTCCTGGAGCGGCTCGGCCTCGGCATCGCCGACCTCCAGGCCCGCAACCCGCAGCTCGTGGTGCTCTCCATCACCGGCTTCGGGCACGACGGGCCGGAGGGCGGCCGGGCCGGCTACGACCAGATCGCGCAGGGTGAGGCCGGGCTGATGTCGCTGACCGGCGCGGGACCCGACGACCCGCAGCGGGTCGGGGTGCCGATCGCCGACCTGCTGTCCGGGATGTACGGCGCGTACGGCGTGCTCGCCGCGCTCCACGAGCGGTCCCGGACGGGTCGCGGGACGGTCGTGCGCACGTCGCTGCTGGCGTCGGTGATCGGCGTCCACGCGTTCCAGGGCACCCGGTGGACCGTCGCCGGCGAGGTCGGCCGCGCGCAGGGCAACCACCACCCCTCGATCGTCCCCTACGGGCTCTTCCACTGCCGCGACGGCGCGGTCCAGATCGCGCTCGGCAGCGAGGGGCTGTGGCGCCGGTTCTGCGAGGGCTTCGGGCTCGACGCCGCCGCCGACGGGATGGCCACCAACCAGGAGCGGGTCGCGTCCCGCCAGCAGGTGATCGAGGTCGTCGAGGGTGCCTTCGCCGACTGGGACGCCGAGCCGCTGCTGGCCCGGCTGGCGGAGGTCGGCGTCCCCGCCGGCAAGGTGCGGACCCTCGACGAGGTCTATGCGTGGGACCAGGTCGCGAGCCAGGGCCTGCTGGTCGACGTCGACCACCCGACGCTCGGGTCGGTGACGCTGCCGGGTCCGCCGCTGCGCTTCTTCGACGCCGACGGGGCCGAGGTCACGCGCCGCGAGCACGGCTCCCCGCCGTTGCTCGACCAGCACTCCGACACCATCCGGGCCTGGCTCGGGGCCGGGCCGGAGGCTGACGCGTGACCCGACGCTGGACCGCCCACGAGCTGCTCGACCTGGTGCTCGACGAGGGCACCTTCGAGTCGTGGGACGAGCCCGTCGACCTCTCGACGTACGACGCCGACTACCGCGTCGTGCTCGAGGCCGCGGCCGCGAAGGCCGGCACCGACGAGTCGGTGCTGACCGGCCGGGGCGAGGTGCGCGGCCGGCCGGTCGCGGTGGTCGTGAACGAGTTCGGCTTCCTGGCCGGCTCGATCGGCCGGGCCGCCGCCGACCGGATCGCCGCCGCCGTACGACGCGCCACCGCCGAGAACCTCCCGGTCCTCGCCAGCACCGCCTCCGGCGGTACCCGGATGCAGGAGGGCACGCCGGCGTTCGTCCGGATGGTCGAGATCTCCCGTGCGCTGATGGACCACCGCAGGGCCGGACTGCCGTACCTCGTGCACCTGCGCCACCCCACGACCGGCGGCGTCTACGCCTCGTGGGGCTCGCTGGGCCACGTGACCGTGGCGGAGCCGGGGGCGCTCGTCGGCTTCCTCGGGCCGAAGGTCTACGAGGGCCTGCACCACCGGCCGTTCCGGCCCGGCGTGCAGGTCGCGGAGAACCTCGCGGCCGCCGGCGTGATCGACGGCGTCGTCGCGGCCGAGGACCTGCCGGCGATGGTCGACCTGGCGCTCGCCGTCCTCGTCGACCCGCCCGGCCCCGGCACCCTGCCGGTGCGCGAGGCGCGTCCGGTCGGCGACCTCTCCGCGTGGGAGAGCGTGCGGCGGACCCGGCTGCCCGAGCGGGCCGGCGTCCGCGAGCTGCTGGCCCACGGCGCGAGCGGGACGGTCCAGCTCCGCGGCACCGACGAGGGCGAGCGCGACTCGACCGTGATGGTGGCGCTGACCCGGCTCGACGACCAGCCGTGCGTCGTCGTGGGCCAGGACCGGTCCCGGCAGGCGCCGGGCCACGCCCTGGGCCCGGGTGCCCTGCGCGAGGCGCGGCGCGGGATGCGGCTGGCCGAGGAGCTCGGGCTCCCCCTGGTCACGGTCATCGACACCCCGGGCGCCGAGCTGTCGCCGCGGGCCGAGGAGCGCGCGATCGCAGGCGAGATCGCCCGGTGCATCGCGACCCTCACCACGATGCGGGTGCCGAGCGTCTCGGTGATCCTGGGTCAGGGCTGCGGGGGAGGAGCGCTGGCGCTGCTCCCGGCCCGGACCGTGATCGCCACCGAGCACGCCTGGCTCGCGCCGCTGCCGCCCGAGGGCGCGAGCGTCATCGTCCACGGCGACACCACGCACGCCGAGGAGATGGCCGGCCAGCAGCGGGTCCGGGCCGCCGACCTCCTCGCCGACGGCGTGGTCCACCACGTCGTCCCCGAGGTCGAGGGCGAGTCGGCGCGGGACCTGGCCGTGGCCGTCGCGGCCGAGTGCGGGGCGCAGCTGCGCCGGCTCACCGGCGACGGCGCCTGAGGACGGCGTCGCGGCAGTCGGCCGCCAGCGCGGCCCGGGCGGCGTTCGCGCCGGGGGCACCGTGCACGCCCCCGCCCGGGTGGGCCGAGGCGCCGGCGAGGAAGAGGCCGCGGACCGGTGTGCCGGCGCGACCGAGACCGGGCACCGGCCGGAAGACCAGGGCCTGCTGCAGCTGGGCGGTGCCGGCGTTGACCGCGCCGCCGACGAGGTTGGCGTTGCGCCGCTCGAGCTCGACCGGCGAGAGCACCCGCCGGGCCGTCACCCGCGACCCGAAGCCGGGGGCGTAGCGCTCGATCCGGGCCTGCATCCGGTCCGCGAACCGCTCGGCGTCGCCGCCCTCCCAGTCGCCGGTGAGGCCGTCGGGTCCGGCGTCGCCGCGTACCTGCTGCGGGACGTGGGTGTAGGCCCACATCGACTCGGTGCCGGCCGGCGACCGGGTCGGGTCGGTGGTCGTCATCTGCCCGGCCAGCAGGAAGGGGTGCGAGGGGATCCGGCCCGCCGAGATCTGGGCGGAGGTGATGCTGAGCTCGTCGACGGAGTCGCAGACGTGGACGCAGCCGGGGGCGACCGCGGGTGCGGGATCCCACGGCACGGGTCCGGACAGGGCCCAGTCGACCTTGACCGTCCCCGGGTCCCACGTGAAGTGCTCGATGCCGCGGCGGGTGCGGGTGGGCAGGTGCCGGGCGTCGACCAGCCCGCCGTACAGCCGGGGGGCGGCGACGTCGGCCAGCACCGCGCGGCCGGCCGCGACCCGCTCACCCTCGGCCGTCCGGACGGCGACCGCCCGCCCGGACTCGACGTCCACGGCGGTCACCTCGACCCCGAGCCGGACCTCGCCGCCGCGCTGCTCGAGCCGCTGCAGCAGGGCGTCGACCAGGGCCCCGGCCCCGCCCTCGGGCGCGGGGAAGCCGACGGTCTGGGCGAGCATCGTCATGATCAGGCCGAAGATGCCCGACCCGGCGCCCTCCGGCGAGAAGTCCGCGTGCCCGGCGTTGCCGGCCAGCAGCAGCCGGGGGCCCTCGCCACCGAAGCGCTCCTCGCCGAGCCCGCGCACGCCGGACAGCAGCGCCCGGGCGGTGGCCAGGCCCGGCTCACGGGCCAGCCGGGCCAGCAGCGGGACGCCGTGCCGGACGGGTGGGAAGGGGGACAGCAGCGACCCCATCAGGTGCGGGCCGACGTCGTCCCAGTGGCGCACCAGGTCCAGCCACGCGGCGCCGTCGCCGGGGTGGGCCCGGTCGAAGCCGGCGGCGGTGGCGTCGCGGTCGCGGGTCAGCAACGCCCAGGAACCGTCGGGCATCGGGTTGCCGAGCACCGCCGGCGCGTGCCGCCACCGCAGTCCGTGCCGCTCGAGGTCGAGCGACTGCAGCGCGGGCGAGGCGGCCGCGAACGGGTAGAACGCGCTGAACGTGTCGTGGCGGAAGCCGTCGGCCACCTCCTGGTCGGTGTGCACCGCGCCGCCCGGCGTCGGCTGCTGCTCCAGCACGACCACCGACCAGCCGGCGTCGGCGACGAGGTTGGCCGCGACCAGCCCGTTGACCCCGGCGCCGACGACGACCGCGTCGTACCCGCTCATCGGCTCACCCGTGGCGCACCCGCCGTGCCCAGCCCCGGACAGCGCGGAACGGCGCCCCGAGCGTGTAGACGGTCGACCAGATCGCCGTGGACTGCGCGATGTTGGTCCAGCGCGACCACTGCCGCTTCTTGTCCACGCACACCACCACGGTGTCGACCTCCACCTCGACACCGAAGTGCTGACCGAGCCGGGTGAGCGTCGTGTGCCACATCTGGTCCTCCTGGGCGTGTCCGCCCAGCATCAGCCCCAGCTCGAAGATCGGGTCGGAGGCGCGCATCAGCACCTGCGCCTGCGCGATCGTCTCGCCCTCGCGCTCGGTGGCGCTGAACGTGATCCACCCCGCGAACATGTGACCCTGCGGGGTCATCAGGGTGAAGGACTCCTCGTCGGCGTACAGCACCATCACCCCCGTCGACAGCGTCATCGGGCTGCCCGGAACCCGGGCGTTGATCAACGCCACCTCGCCGGGCTCGATGCCGGTCAGCGGGGCGTAGAACCGGTTGCCGTCGGGCCAGAAGGACTCGAAGTGCTGCTTCCACGTGCCGATCAGCTCCTCAGTGCTCACGGTCTCCCCCGGGAGCGCCGCCTGGTAGGTCTTCTGCCACATCTTGCCGAAGCCCTGGATGGGCCCGGCGAGCCGCTTGCCGCTCACCAGGTTCACCGCGCCGTCCGGCATCTCCGAGACGTCGAGCCGGGACACCGTCTTCGCCCAGTTCGTGGCGTCGCGGGCCGCGGCCCGCTCCTCGTTGAGCTCACTCATCGTGCTCCCCTCCTGGTCGTGCTAGTCCGCGCCCGCCGCGCTGAGGGCGGCCGGCTCGGAGTCGTGGATGCTGACGGCCTCGTCGAGACGGGTCAGCTCGAAGATCTGGCGGTAGTGGTCGGAGAGCCCGTAGGCCAGCAGCTGCTGCGAGTGCCGGTTGGCGCGCACCAGCAGCGTCACCAGCAACCCGATCCCCCCACTGTTCATGTACTCGAGCCCGGCGAAGTTCAGCACGATGGCCGACACGTCCCCGACGTCGTGGTACGCCGCCATCAGCACGTCCTCGGACGCGGCCGTGACGTCTCCTCTGATGTCCACCACGCTCGCGCGCCCGTGTCGGCGTACGTCGAAGGTGGCTGTTGCCTCGGTCATGCGGTGTTCCCTTCCGCGCCCCCGACAGCGCTGTCCTCATCGGTGGTGATGGCGACGTAGTCCGCCAGCCGGGTGATCTCGAAGATCTCCTGGTAGTGCTGCGTGAGCCCGTAGGCCCGGAGCGGGATCCCGGCCGCCCGTGCCCTGGCCAGCACGCCCACGATCAGGGCGATGCCGGTCGAGTTGATGTAGCCGGCACCGGAGAAGTTCAGGACGACGGCGGCGGGGTGCTCCCGCACGGCCGTCTCCCAGGCCTGGTTGAGCGCGGTCTCCGCGCCGCGGTTCACGTCGCCCGTCAGGTCGACGACGACGGCCTCGCCGCGTCGGCGCAGGGCACTGGTCAGCTCACCGGTCGTCATGGTCGGCTCCCTCCTCGGGCAGTGGTCTCGGCCTCGGTCGGCTCGTTCGAGGAACATGACGAGCTCCAGCGTGTGGTCGGCGCCGTCGACGTGCTCCTCGGCGTCGTCGACCATGTTCTTGATCAGGAAGAGGCCCCAGCCGCGCGGCGTCTGGAGGCCGGCGAGCTTGGCGTCGAGGTCGGGCTGCTCCGCCACCCGCGCCGGGCGCCCGCCGCCCTGGTCGACGATCTGGACGACGACCCGGTCGTGGTGGGTGAGGACGCGCACGGTGACCGGCCGGTCGGCGTCGTACTTGTTGCCGTGCTCCATCGCGTTCATGGTCGCCTCGCCGACGGCGGTCTCCAGCCGGCGCAGCCGCTCGGGCTCCAGGCCGAGGTCGGCGACGACGGCGCTGACCCGGGCGAGCGCGATCCGCTCGTTCCCCTCGGCGCTCGGCACCTCGAACTCGACCTGCTGGGCCGTCGAGCCACCCGGGGCGCCCGCCGTACCGCGTGCGGCGCGGGCCACCGTCACCATCGTGATGTCGTCCTCCTGGTCGGCGTCCGGGCCGGTGTGCTCCCGGAGGTCGGTCAGGACGCGGTCGATCAGCTCCCCGCCGCCGGGGTAGGTCGCCACGGCCTCCTTCAGCCGCGGGAAGCCGAACATCGCCCCGGCCGGGCTGTGCGCCTCGACCACGCCGTCGGAGTGGAGCAGCATCGACTGGCCGGGGAGGAGCACCGTCTCGTTCTCCTCGTAGTCCATGCCGGTCATCAGCCCGAGCGGCATCCCGCGGGCCCGCAGCTCCAGGGAGCCGTCGGCGGTCTTGACGTACGGCAGGTCGTGGCCGGCGTTCGCGAACACGAACCGGCCGGTCGCCGGCTCGAGCACGCCGTAGAGGCAGGTGACGAACATCTTCTCGGGCATGTCGGGCACCAGGTGCTCGTTGACCGCCTCGAGCACGGCACCCGGCTCGACCAGCCGCTGGGCCGACGCGCGCAGCAGGCTGCGGGTCGCGGCCATCACCAGCGCCGCAGGGACGCCCTTGTCGGTGACGTCGCCGACCACGAAGCCGACCCGGTCGCCGGGGAGCGGGATCACGTCGTAGAAGTCGCCACCCACCTCGCGCGCCGGGCGGTAGTACGCCGACACCTGCCAGCCCGGCAGGTCGGGCAGCTGCTTGGGAAGGAAGTTCTGCTGGATCAGCCGCGCGACCTCGAGCTCCTGCTCGAAGCGCTGACGGGTGGCGGCCTCCGCCTGCTGCTCGCGCACGAGCTGGCCGACCCGGAGCGCCGGCGCGGCCTGGGCGGCGAGGTTCTCCAGCAGCTTGCGGTCGTCGGTGGAGTACTCCTGCTCGGAGCGTCGCGGACCGAGGTTGAGGACGCCGATCAGCTCGCCCTGGCTGACCAGCGGCACGGCCAGCTTCACGCCGGCCTCCCGCAGCGCGACCAGGGCCGGTGAGTCGAGCTCGAGGGTCGTGACGTCGACCGCGCCGGCCGCGCTCTGCAGGTAGGCGAGCAGCGGGTCGTTGGGGGCGATGTCGACCGGCGACGACGTCCTCGGCACGGGCCGCCTCGAGGTCGAGGCCGTCGACCTCCGGGCGGTCCTGTCCGACCGGGCGGCGGAGGAGCCGACGGCGGAGGGAGGCGGTGGTGGTCGTCATGGTGTGTCCTTCCTAGGGCCGGGCCGTCCGGAAACCGTTACGGCGGGGGTCGAGCCAGAGGTGCACGGCGATCGGCTGGACGGCGTCGTCGGCGAGCCGGACCAGGTCGATGCCGATCGCGTCGAGATCGATCTCCTGCCGCAGTCGCCCCGAGAAGTCGGCGAGGGTGCGCGCGGCGTCGTACTTGCGGCGGTAGAAGCGGCGGTCGACGGACAGCTGGATCCTGCTCCGGACCGGGCCGAACAACCCCGCGACCGCCAGCGTGGAGGCGGCCACCGCCAGGTCCGACCGCTCGGTGAGCGGGCGCATCACCAGCTGGAGGAGCAGCACCGAGCCGAGATAGATGCCGGCGAGGCAGGCGGTGAGCGCGGCGTAGACCAGCGCCCGGTTGACGACGACGTCGAGGTCGTAGAGGCCGTGCTTCAGCACCGCGGTCGCGACCGCGGCGGGCAGGAGCGCCCAGGTCGCGAAGACCAGGTTGTTGAAGACCACCAGCCACAGCGGCTCGGGCCCCTCGCCGTACGACGACGACACGAGGATGTTGGTCAGGAACGCCAGTGCCATCACCGCCGCCGCGGTGGTCATCCACTTCAGCTGCTGGCGTTCGACCCCGCGCGAGCGGCGGAACCGCACGACCAGGGAGCCGGCGCTGCCCGCCACGCACAGCGTGAGGCACAGCAGGAGGGTGGCGAGGACCTGGTCGGCGACCGGGGCGAGGGCCTGGAGGGCGACCGGGTTCTGCTGCCCGGACAGCGCTCCCTGCTGGAGGTCTCCGGGCGACACGAGCAGCAGCGCCGTGAGCATCACGATCACGGCGGCGCTGAGCCGGCTCAGGACCTGCCACCCAGTTCCCGGAAGCAGCCCTCCGTCGGGGAAGCGTTGCAGCAGGAAGGTCGACATCACGCCCAGGGCCGGCGCCCAGATCGCGTTGTCGACCACCGCACCGACCGCGGCCAGCGGCAGCGAGCCTGGCTCGATGACGAGGCCGTACGTCGAGTAGGCGTACCCGATGCCTCCGACGGTCCACACGCCGCCGACCGCGAGCAGCAGCCACCCCACGCTGTTGCGGGGCTGGCGTCGCAGCACGAGCAGGCCGGAGATCGGGAAGGTGCCGATGACGACCGCGAAGATGAGAGCTCGGGCGACGCTGAGCGCGGTGACCGTCACGTCCTGGGCCAGCTCCAACAGGCCGCTCAGCGCCAGGACGGCGACGAAGAGCCACCACACCGCCCAGGCCGTGCGGCGCAGGGTGCGGTCGGAGACCCGGCTCATGACGGCCTCCCGCGGGGCGGCAGCCAGATCGAGGCGGTCGCGGGCTCGACGGTCTCACGGACGGCGGCGACCAGCTCGGCTCCGACGGCGTCGAGGTCCACCTGCTGCCGGAGCCGGCCGGTGAAGGCCGTGACGGTCAGGGCAGCGTCGTACCGCCTGCGGTAGAAGCGGCGGTCCACCAGGGCCTGGATCCGCCCGCGCGCGGGCCCGAAGAGCGCCGCCACCGCGAGCGTGGACCCGGCCACGGCCAGGTCTGACTCGCGGGTGAGCGGACGCAGCACCAGCTGGAGGAGCAGCACCGAGCCCAGGTAGGTCGCGACCAGGGTGGCGGTCAGCGTGCCGTAGACCAGCGCGCGGTTGACCACCGTGTCGATGTCGTAGAGCCGGTAGCGCAGCACGGCCACGCCGATCGCGATCGGGAGCAGGGCGAAGAGCAACAGGTTGAGCTGGTCGAGGACGAGCTGCCAAGTGGGCTCCGGCTGGTCGTCCGGCACCAGCATCGAGGTGACGATCCCGACGACGAAGGCCGTCCCGACGATCGCGGCCGCGGCGGCCAGCCACTTCAGCTGTTGTCGTTCGATGCCCACCGCGCGGCGGAACCGCAGGACGAGTGCCACGGCCGAGGCCAGGATGCACAACGCGAGGAGGAGGATCAGCGCGCCCAGGGCGGCGTCGGCGACGGGGCGCAGTGCCTCGACACCCATCGGATTGGGCCGTCCCTGCCCGGCGCCGGCAACGAGGGGTCCGGGCGCGACGTAGAGGACGAGGGTGAGCACGACCAGAACCGCTCCGGACAGGAGTGCCAGCGGTCGCCACCGGGCGCTGGGCAGGTGGCCGTCGGGGAAGAGCAGGAGGAGGAAGGTGCCGGTGAGTCCGAGCGCCGGGGCCCAGACCAGGCTGGAGACGGGGAGCACCGCGGCGACCGTGGCGTCGGGCAGGGACCCGGGAGCGACGATCCGTTCCAGGCGGGTGTAGCTGTCCGCGAGGCCGCCGATGGCCCAGACGGCCCCGATGGCCGAGAGAAGCCACCCGACGCTGTTCCGCGGCTGCCGCCGCAGGATCAGCAGACCCGAGATCGGGAACGGGAGCAGGACCAGCAGGAAGCCGCCACCCGTGGCGACGGCTGCGGGCTCGATCGGTCCGGGTTCGGCGGCGGCGAGTCCCATCACGCCCAGCAACGAGGCGACCACGAGCCACCAGAGAACCCGGCTCAACCGCACGAGATGACGGTCCGGGACGTGGGTCACGACCGCCTCCTGGAGCTCGGGAGCCACACGGAGACGTGCGTGGGCTCCACCGTCTCGCGCACCGCCGCGAGCAGCTCGGCCCCCACCGCGTCCAGGTCGACCTGGTGGCGCAGGCGGCCGCTGAACGAGGCGAGCGTGAGGCCGGCGTCGTACCGGCGCCGGTAGAAGCGCCGGTCCACCGTCGCCTGGATCCTCCGGCGTGCGGGCCGGAACGCCGCCGCCACCACCAGGGTGGAGCCGGCGACGGCCAGGTCGGACTCGTTGGTCAGCGGTTGCAGGACTCGCTGCAGCAGCAGCACCGACCCGAGGTAGGAGCCGGCGAGCGTGGCCGTCAGCGTGCCGTAGACCAGTGCCCGGTTGATCACCAGGTCGAGGTCGAAGAGCCGGTGGCGCAGGATGGCGGCTCCGATCGCGAGCGAGGGCAGGATGAACGACAGGATCGAGGCCTCCTGCATCGCCCCGACCCAGTGCGGTTCCGAGCCGTCGGCGCTCACGATCTCGGCGGCCAGGGTGGTGCCCAGGGTGAGTGCGAAGAGGACCGCGACCAGCGCTCCCGCGGTGGCCAGCCACGTGATCTGCTCACGCTCGAGACCCGAGGACCGGCGGAACCGCAGCGCCAGCGACAGCGCGGCCGCCACGACGCACAACGGGACCAGCGGCAGGCTGACCACGGTCAGCGCGCTCCCGTAGGGCGAGAGTGCCTCGGTCGCCAACGGGCTCGTCAACCCGACGATCGGAGCCTCCTCCAGGTCACCCGGGGTCAGCGCGATCCCGATCGGGCCCAGCAGCGCCGCGGCCCCGGCCGTCCAGGCGACCCACCTCCACCGGGGTGACGGAAGGTGACCGTCGGGGAAGAGCAGGACGAGGAAGACACCCATCGCCACAATGCCCCAGACCCACGTGCCCTCGATGACGGCGGACGCGATGACCGGTCCGGGCACCGAGCCCGGGTCGACCACCAGACCCCAGCGGGCGTAGCTCTCGAGCAGTCCCGGCAACGCCCAGGCCATCCCGACGAGCATGAGGAGCCATCCGACCCGGTTGCGGGGCTGGCGGGCCAGGACGATCACGCCGATCAGGGGGAAGGACAACACGACCAGGACGAACCCGTACTCCCCGAGGCTGCTGTTGCCCCACGACACCGGTTCCTCGGCGCTCCCGAGCGACGCGACGAAGCGTCCGCCCACCGACGAGACCAGGGTGACCCACCAGCCCGCCCAGGCGAGCCGGCGCAGCGCCCGGTCCGACCACCCGCTCATCGCTCGGCCCCGCACAGCCGCATCAGGGGCGACTCGTCGGGCGCCGCAGCGGCCGCGGCCAGCAACACCTCGCCGACGACGTACACCCCGGCGATGGCGGCCAGCAGCGCCCAGGTCGTGCGGCTGCTGCGCGGCGTCATGCGGACTTGTCCCCTTCCCGGCACAGTGTCTACCGCAGCCTGGGCGCGCCGCGTCCGCGAATCGTTACGATCGCCGGGCGAGGGTGGGGTGGTGACCAATGGTCCAGCGGGTGGAGGTGCGGCTGCTTGGTCCGCCCCACGTGCTGCGCGACGGTGAGCTGGTCGGGTTCGACACCCGGAAGGCGACCGCGCTGCTGGCTCATCTGGCGGTCAGCCGACGGCCACGACCGCGCGACGCGCTGGCCGACCTGCTCTGGCCCGACGCCGACCTGGAGCGGGCGCGCGGCGCGCTCCGCCGGACCCTCTCGACGCTCCGCTCGGGCATCGGCGCCGAACACCTCGAGGCGACCCGTGACCACGTCCGGCTGGTCCGCGGCGACGCGCTGCAGGTCGATGTGGACGAGTTCCGACGGCTCCGCGAGGCCGGCGACCCGGCCCTTGCGGTGGCGCAGTACCGCGGCGACCTGCTGGAGGGCTTCGTCGTGCGCGACTCTCCCGGGTTCGAGGACTGGTGCGCCGTCGAGGCCGAGGCACTGCGACGGGAGCTGATGGCGACCCTGGCGGCGCTCGCCGTCCGGCAGGAGGGCGCGGGCGACCTGACCGGCGCGGTGACGTCGGTCCGTCGCTGGCTCGACCTCGACCCGCTCCACGAGCCGGCGCACCAGGCGCTGATCCGGTTGCTCGCCACCGGAGGTGACCGGGCGGGCGCGCTGGTCCAGTACCGCGAGTGCGCGCGCACGCTCGCCCGCGAGCTCGGCGTGGACCCGCTGAGTGAGACGACGCGCCTCTACGACGAGGTCAACCGTGGCACCTTCGTGGCGGCCACGCCCCCGGCACCTGCACCCGGCCCCGCCGACGAGGTGCCCGAGGACTCACTGCCCGCGCCGACCCTGGTCGGGCGGGCCGACGAGCTCCGACAGCTCCGGGAGACCTACGACGCCGTGGGGTCGGATCCTCGCGTGGTGCTGGTCGAGGGCGAGGCAGGCATCGGCAAGACCCGGTTGGTCGAGGAGCTGTTGGCGGGGCTGCCGGGCGACGCGCCGGTGCTCGTCACCGGCGCCTACGAGGGTGAGGAGGGATTCGCCTACGGGCCGGTGATCGAGACGCTGCGGGCCCGGCTCCGCCGCGACGCCGACTGGGTCGACGCGCTCGGACCGGAGACGGTCGCCGAGGTCGCACGGCTGGTCCCCGAGCTCGGCTCCGGCCTCGCAGACCTACCGTCGTCGGCCTCGGGCCCTGCGGCGGAGTCACGGTTCCTCGCGGCGGTGTGGGACGCGCTGCTCGCCGCGCTCGGCGGGACGCGTCCGGGCGTGTGGGTCGTGGACGACCTGCAGTGGGCCGACGAGGCGACCCGGAGCCTGCTCGCCTACGGGCTGCGGCGTCTACCCGGGCACGGCGTCCTCGTGCTCGTCGTGCGGCGCACCCCGCCCGAGGTCGCGGCCCTCCGGCCGGTCGTGGCGGCGGCGCGGGCCGTCGGTGGCGTCCCGCTCGTGCTCGACCGGCTCGGCGAGGACGACGTCGCGGTGCTCGTCGGGCAGCTCCAGCCGGCGGACGCGCCGGACGTGCGCCGGCTCTGGGAGA
Source organism: uncultured Actinomycetota bacterium (assembly GCA_963826015.1). Classification (GTDB taxonomy): domain Bacteria; phylum Actinomycetota; class Actinomycetes; order Propionibacteriales; family Nocardioidaceae; genus Nocardioides. Next base: position 83,976 of record CAWGVI010000010.1, read on the forward strand.
CGACCGAGGGCGTCCCGCTGCTGCTGGTGGAGTACCTCCGCTCGCCGTACGTCGAGGGGGCGGTGCCCGCCGGGGCACGCGCCATGCTCAGCGCCCGCCTCGACCCGGTCAGCGAGACCGGTCGTCAGGTGCTGTCCGCGGCCGCCGTGCTGGGGCGCTCCTTCGACGTCGACACCGTGCGCGAGGTCAGCGGGCGCACCGACGAGGAGACGGTCGGCGCACTCGAGGAGCTGGTGCGGCAGGGTCTCATGCGCGAGCGCGAGACCGACTACGACTTCGCCCACGACCTGGTCCGCGGCGTGGTGCTCGACGAGACCGGCCTCGCCCGACGACGGCTCCTGCACGCTCGTGCCGCCGCGGTGCCGGGCAGCCCGCCCGCGGTGGTGGCCCGCCACCTCCAGCAGGCCGGGCAGGACCGCGCGGCAGCGCAGGCACGGCTCCGTGCCGCCGACGACGCGTCCGCCGTGTTCGCCCACGCCGAGGCCGCCGAGCACCTGCGCGCGGCTCTCGCGCTGGGCCACCCCGACCGCACGCCGGTGCTGCTCGCGCTCGGCGAGGTGCAGACCGTGCTCGGCGAGTACGCCGACGCGCTCGTCAGCCTCGAGGCGGCCGCCGCCGCGTCGACGCCCGACGACCTGCCCGGGGTCCAGCACCGGCTGGGTCGGCTCCAGCACCGGCGCGGCGAGTACGCGCTGGCCCGGGCCCAGCTGGAGGCGGCCCTGGCCGGTCTCCCCGACGACGGCGTCGCGGCCCGCGCCGCCGTGACGGCCGACCTCGCGCTCGCGGCGTACTCCCTGGGCGAGCCGGACCGGGCGCAGTCGCTGGCCTCCGACGCCGCATTGCTGGCCGGGCGGGCCGACGACGTCCGCTCGCAGTGCCAGGCACACAACCTGCTCGGGATCCTGGCGACCTCGCGCGGCGACACCACGGCGGCGCTCGACTCGCTCCACCGCGGGCTGGTGCTCGCCGAGCAGGCCGACGACGCCGAGCTGCGGGTGGCCGCGCTCAACAACCTGGCGCTCGCGCTGTCGGCGGCGGGGGAGCACGAGCAGGCGATCGAGCCGGCCCGGGCCGCCCTCGCCCTCTGCGCCGTGACGGGCGACCGGCACCGTGAGGCCGCCCTGCACAACAACCTCGCTGACCTGATGCACGCGACCGGTCGGGGGGAGGAGGCGATGTCCCACCTCAAGGCGGCGGTCGAGATCTTCGCCGCCGTCGGGGCCGAGGCGGAGCCGCAGCCGGAGATCTGGAAGCTGGTGCGGTGGTGAGCGCCGCCGCGCCCGGGCCGAGGCCCGGACGCGGCGGCTGACAGACCTGGTCAGACGACTCAGCACGACCTCGGGCACCTCCTCCGGGCGCGGTCTCGGGCAGCGCCCGGGCGGCGACCCAGGCCAGCGCCATCAGCGCGGCGACGGCGACCAGGACGACCTGGAAGGCCGGCCCGAACAGCTCGGACGGGACGGTCGAGCGTCTGCCGCGACACGACCTCGAAGAAGAGCGTGCCGAGCAGGGCGATGCCGATCGCGTTGGCGAGCTGGGTGGTGGTGTTGAAGAGCCCGGACGCCGATCCCGCCTGCTCCACCGGCACCTCGGCGATGGTGAACATCCCGATCGGGGCGACCATCAGGCCGAAGCCGGCACCGGTCACGACCAGCCCGGGCACGAACAGCCAGAACGAGGTGTCGGCGGTCGCGCCGTGGACGACCACGGCCTGGAGCGCCGCGCCCAGCGCGAGCACGACGGCGCCGTACTGGAGGACGGTGCGGCCGATCTTCGGCGCGAGGACGGTGACGCCGACCCCGGCGCAGACGGCGGTCGTGACGGCGAACGGCACGCCGACCAGCCCGGCCTTGAGCACCGACCAGCCGAGACCGGCCTGGAGGTAGACCGTCTGCGCCAGGAAGTACGCCGACATGGACACGAACAGCACCATCAGCACGGTGCTGCCGCCGGCGAAGGCGCGGCCGCGGTAGAGGCTGAGCACGACCAGGGGCTCGCGTCCCGAGCGCTCGGCCCGGTGCTGCGAGCGGCCGAACCGCACCAGCACGGCCAGGCCGACGACCATCAGCGCGAAGCCCCACGCGGGCCAGCCCTGCTCGCGGCCCATCGTCAGCGGGTAGAGCACGGCGAGCAGGCCACCGCCGAGCGTGAGCACGCCGACGATGTCGAGGTGGGGTCGACGGTGCGAGCGGGACTCGGGGATGTATCGCAGGGCGGCCACCAGTGCGAGCACGCCGACCGGGACGTTGACGAGGAAGACCGGGCGCCACGCCGTACCGGCGATGTCGGCGTTGGTGAGGATCGCGCCGAGCACCGGACCGAGCACGGTCGCGAGGCCGGCCAGGCCGCTGAACGCGCCCATCGCCTTCGCCCGCTCCGCGGGTGCGTAGAGCACCTGGATGCTCGACATGACCTGGGGGATCATCGCGGCTGCGGCGAAGCCCTGCAGTGCGCGGAACGCGACCAGGGAGCCGGCGTCGGGGGCCAGCCCGCAGGCGGCCGACATGGCGGTGAAGCCGATCAGGCCGAGCACGAACAGCCGCTTGCGGCCGAACGCGTCACCGAGCCGCGAGCCGGTGACGAGCGCGACCGCGAAGGCCAGCGGGTACGCCGCGATCATCCACTGGAGCTGCGACGCGCTCGCGCCGAGGTCGGCCTCGATCGTCGGGAGCGCGACGTTCACGATGCTGACGTCGATCAGCTCCATGGTCGAGGCGAGCAGCAGGCTGATCAGGGCCGCGGTCCGGGCGGAGCCGGTCACGGTCGTGGTCGGGGTCGTTGTCTCGAGTGTGAGTGCCATGTCTCCGACGCTAGTGATCCTTCCGGTCACTTCCTGACCGGAATCTGAGGCATCCTGAGGACATGGCGAACACGAGCTCCCGGACGCTGCGGCTGCTGTCGCTGCTCCAGACCCACCGCTTCTGGGCCGGCACCGAGCTGGCCGACCGGCTCGAGGTGTCCGAGCGGACGCTGCGCCGCGACATCGAGCGACTGCGCGACCTCGGCTACCCCGTCCACTCCAACCGCGGCGTCGAGGGCGGCTACCAGCTGGCCCCCGGCGGCTCGATGCCGCCGCTGGTCGTCGACGAGGACGAGGCGATCGCGATGGTGGTGGCGCTCGGCTCCGCCGCGAGCGTGTACGCCGGCACCCTGTCCGAGGCGTCGCTCTCGGCGCTGGCCAAGGTGGTGCAGGTGCTGCCGAGCCGGCTCCGGCGCCGCGCCGAGTCGCTGCGAGCGGCGACCGTCGACTCCCCGTTCTCCCAGGCCCCCGAGGTCGAGGCGGGCGTGCTCGCCACGGTCGCGCAGGCGATCCGGGACCGCGAGCGGGTCCGCTTCGGCTACACCGCGAAGGGCGGCAGCGCTCCCGGCGAGGAGCTGCGCCGCCACGTCGAGCCGCACCAGCTGGTCACGGTCGGCCGCCGCTGGTACCTGCTCGGCTACGACCTCGACCGGCAGGACTGGCGCTCGTTCCGGCTCGACCGGCTGCAGGAGCCCGGCGGGACCAAGGCGATCTTCCGACCGCGCGAGATCCCCGGCGGGGACGCCGCCGAGTACGTGCGCAACGGCGTCTCCCGTCGCGACCGCGAGCTCCGGTTCACCGTCGCGGTCACCGCCACCGAGGAGCACGTACGCGGACGGATCGGCCCGTGGGCACGGGTCGTCGAGGTCGAGGGTGACACCGTGGTGGTCGCCTTCGATGCGAACGACGTGCGCTGGGCCGTCTTCGGGATCGGCTACCTCGACGCCCCGACCCGGCTGCTCGACGCCCCCGAAGAGCTGCGCGCAGCACTGTCGGACTGGGCCACCCGGCTGGCAGCATCGGCAGGGTGACCCGCATCATCCCCACCCCGGACGGTCGGGACCTCGAGGTGCTCACCGGCGGTGACCCGGACGGCTTCCCGTTCCTGTTCCACTTCGGTACGCCGACGGCCGCCGTCGAGTACCCGTCGATGTCGGGGGCCGCCGAGCGCGCGGGCCTGCGCCTGGTGACCTACTCGCGACCCGGTTACGGCTACTCGACCCCGCGTCCCCTCGGCAGCCACCCGGACATGACCGACGACGCCGCCGACAGCCTCGTGGTGCTCGATGCCCTCGGGCTCGGCGACTACGTGACCATGGGCTGGTCCGGGGGAGGCCCGCGGGCCCTCGCCTGTGCGGCCCTGCACGCGCCGCGCTGCCGGGCCGCGGTCACCCTGGCCGGTGTCGCTCCCTTCGACGGCCCCGGGCTCGACTGGTTCGCCGGGATGCCGCCGGACAGCGTCGCCGACTGGCAGGCCGCTGCCCGGGACAAGGAGGAGCACCGGGCGTTCGCCGAGGCGGAGGCGGCCGTGCTCGGGGAGGTCAGCGGCGACGAGCTGCTGGGAGCGCTGTCGGGGATCATCGACGAGGTCGACGCTGCCGCCCTGACGGGGGAGTTCGCCGAGATGCTGGCCGCGGCGACCCGGCACGCGTTCCGGCAGGGGGTCGAGGGCTACCTGGAGGACAACCAGCAGGAGACCCGTGCGTGGGGCTTCGACCCTGCCTCGATCACGATTCCGGTCGGGGTCTGGCAGGGCGCCCACGACAAGATGGTGCCGATCGGCCACGGCCGCTGGCTCGCGGACGCGATCCCCGGAGCCCGCGCCCGCCTCTTCGACGACGAGGGCCACCTCTCACTGGCGGCCCGGATGGACGACATCCTGGTCGACCTGTGCGGTCTGGCCGGCCTCGGTCGGGCGGCGCCCTGACGGGTCCCCGGGTCTCGACACGGCGGTCGCGACCTCGTCCCTCGGTCGCGCGCCTCGCTCGACCACCATCAGCGGGTCCGCTGGCGCGTCCCTGGGTCTCGACACGGCGGCCGCGACCTCGTCCCTCGGTCGCGCGCCTCGCTCGACCACCATCAGCGGGTCCGCTGGCGCGTCCCTGGGTCTCGACACGGCGGTCGCGACCTCGTCCCTCGGTCGCGCGCCTCGCTCGACCACCATCAGCGGGTCCGCTGGCGCGTCCCCGCTAGGACGCCTTCTTCTTGGCGGCCTTCTTGGCCGGCTTCTTCGCCGCGGCCTTCTTCTTCGGCTTCTCCTCGGCGGTGTCGGAGCCGCGCTCGCCGCGCGCCGTCTTGGCGGCCTCGACCGACTTCTGCAGCGCGGCCAGCAGGTCGACGACCTCGCCGGAGGACTTGGTGGAGGTCGGGGTGCGCTTGATCTCGCCGCCCTCGATCTTCGCCCGGACCAGCTCCTGCACCGCCCCGGCGTAGTCGTCCTCGAAGTCGGAGACGTCGAAGTCACCGGCCAGCGTCTCGACCAGCATGGTGGCCATCTTGACCTCGGAGTCCTTGACCTCGCCCGGCTCGACGTTGAAGTCGGGGGTGCGGATCTCGTCGGGCCACATCATCGTCTGGAGCACGATCACGTCGTCCTTCACACGCAGCACCGCGATCGTCGTGCGCTGCCGCAGCGCGACCGTCACGACCGCCATCCGGTCGGCGTCCAGGAGCGCCTGGCGGAGCAGGGCGTAGGGCTTGGCGCCGGTCTTCTCGGGCTCGAGGTAGTAGGACTTCTCGAGCAGCATCGGGTCGATCTGGTCGGTCGGCACGAACTTCTCGACCGCGATCTCCCGCGACGCGGTGACCGGCAGGTCGGCCATGTCGTCGTCGGTGAGGATGACCATCTCGCCGTCCTCGGTCTCATAGCCCTTGGCGATGTCGGCGTAGGCGATCTCCTCGCCGTCGATCGAGCAGACCCGCTGGTACTTGATCCGGCCGCCGTCCTTGGCATGCACCTGGCGGAAGGAGACGTCGTGCGACTCGGTCGCGGAGTAGAGCTTCACGGGCACGTTGACCAGCCCGAAGCTGACCGAGCCCTTCCAGATCGCACGCATGGATCGAGGGTAGCCGCCGGCACCCTCCTACGCGCGGCGCACGACGACCCGCGGGGGAGTGGCCAGGCTCTGCCCGACGACGCAGTAGCGCTCGGTGGTGGCGGCCAGCCGTGCGAGCGTGGCGTCGTCGGCGTCGGCGTCGGCCTCGACCACGACGGTCACCGTCGTCTGCCCGATCCCGACCGGGACGCCGCGATCGAGCCCGAGCGTGCCCCGGGCGTCGAAGCTGCTCTCGGCGGTGAGCGAGGCCGCGCCCAGGTCCAGCCCCATCGAGGTGGCGACGCTGCGCAGCGTCACCCCGGCACACGCGACCAGCGCCTCGAGCAGCATGTCGCCGGAGCAGGCGTCGGCGCCGTCGCCGCCGGTGGCGCGGTGCAGCCCGGCGCGCACCGGCCCGGCCCAGCCCTCGACGGTCGCGGTGACGCCGGGGTCGCGGAGGTCGGCACGCGCCTGCAGCGGGGTGTCGGCCGACGACGGGTCGGCGGCGTACCTCTCGCGCAGGGGGGCCTGCAGGGCGCGGAGCTCGGAGCGGTCCATGCCCCGATCGCACCACAGCTCAGGGGCGTGCGGCGAGACCCTCGCGGCCCGGTGGCGGCTCGTACGGCGCGGGCCAGAAGTCGTCGACGCGGCTGACCAGGCCGTCGGTCACGGTCAGGACGTGGATGCCGGTCATCGGCTCCTCGCCCATCAGCGCGTCGGTCCACACCACGCCTCCGGTCTCGTCGGCGACCAACCGCCGGATCGCGAGGTGCCAGTCGCCGGGGAACTCCTGGTTGAACAGCAGGTACGCCGCGCGCCCGGCCACCCGCTCGCCGGTCTGGTGGGCCTCGTAGACCACGTCGGGGTGGAGCGTGGCGGCGAAGGCGTCCCAGTCGCGCGCCTCGAGCGTCTCGACGTGGCGGCGGAGCAGGTCGGCGGTGGCGGTCTCGGTCACGGGGCCAGCCCAGCACGGCCCACTGACAGTGGTGATGCCTACGGTGGAGCCATGTACTGGGAGAACATCGTGGTCGACGCCCTCGACGCGCGCACGCTCGGCCGCTTCTGGGAGGCCGCGCTCGCCACGGAGCGGCTCACCGACGAGCCGGGCATCTACGAGACCCGGCTCTCGCTCGACGGTGGCCCGGAGCTCGACCTGTGCTTCCAGCAGGTGCCCGAGGTGCCCGCCGAGCCGCTGCGCCTCCACCTCGACCTGCGGGGCGGCGCCGAGCAGCGCCCGACCGTCGACCGGCTGCTCGGTCTCGGTGCGCGTCACCTCGACATCGGCCAGCGCGACGTGCCGTGGGTCGTGCTCGGCGACCCCGAGTCCAACCCGTTCTGCGTGATGGAGGACCGCGCCGTGTACGTCGACACCGGCCCGATCGCCGCGCTGCCGCTCGACTCGGCCGATCCCGATCGTGACGTGGTGCTGTGGGCGTGGCTGACCGGGTGGACCGCCGCCCCGGGCGCCGCCCCGCACAGCCTCCGCCACCCCTCGCGTCGTGGTCCGCTGCTGGAGCTGTGCCCCGAGGAGGTGCCGAAGGGCGACGGCAAGAACCGGATCCACCTCGACATCCGGCTCGAGGCCGGCGACGACACCGACGAGATCGTCCGCGGCATCGACGAGCGGGGTGGCCGCGAGGTCTTCCACGACTGGGGCGACCTGCCGTGGCGCGTCTTCGTCGACGGTTCCGGCAACGAGTTCTGCCTGCTGCCCGCCCGCGACTGACCGGCATGATGTCGGCCATGCGCCCGATGCTCGCCTCCGCCACCGAGCACCTCCCCACCGGTGACGGCTGGATCCACGAGGTGAAGTGGGACGGCGTGCGCGTGCTCGTCGACGTCGCGGACGGTGCCCCGGCGGCGCGGATGCTGAGCCGCAACGGCAACCTCGTGACGCCCGCCTGGCCCGACCTGAGCGTCCCGCCGATGGGGGACCGCGACGTCCTGGTCGACGGCGAGGTGATCGCGCTCAACGAGCGGGGGCTGCCCGACTTCCGCGTGCTCCAGCACCGCATGCACGTCCGGCGCGCGACCGACGCCGCCCGGCTGGCCGGGGAGATCCCGGCCACCCTGATGGTCTTCGACCTGCTCCGCCTGGACGGTGAGGACCTGACCGGCCGCCCCCTGGCCGAGCGCCGCGAGCGCCTCACCGGGCTGGGGCTGGAGCAGTCGGCCTGGCAGGTGCCCGCGTCGTACGACGACGGCGCGATGTTGTGGGAGGCGACCGGGCAGCAGGGCCTCGAGGGGGTCGTCAGCAAGCGGGTGACCTCGCGCTACCGCTTCGACACCCGCAGCAAGGACTGGCTCAAGCGTGCCCACCGCCACCGCGGCTCCTTCGTGGTCGGTGGGTGGCGACCCCAGGTCGGCACGTCCGACCGGCTGGCGGCGGTGCTGGTGGGGGAGCAGACCCCCGACGGACTGCTCTACCGCGGCCGGGTGGGCAGCGGCCTGAGCGGCGCGACGGCCCGCCGGTTGCAGGAGATGCTGGCGCCGCTGCACACGACCAGCAGCCCCTTCGACGACGAGGTCCCGCGCGTCGACGCCAGCGGTACGACGTGGGTCGAGCCGGTCGTCGTGGTCGACATCGACACCCACGGGCTCGGATACGATCGCCTGCGCCAGCCGTCGTTCCAGGGCGTCCGCTCCGACCTCTCCCCGGAGGACCTGTGAAGCCGATCCTCCCCCTGCTGCTGCTCGCCGGGCTGCTGGTCCTGGCTCCCGCCCCGGCGCACGCCGCCGGCGACCGCCGACACCGTCACCCTCGACGGCGTCACGGTCCGGCTCCGCACCGGCACCGAGCAGGTGGTCACCGTCAACCGCACGTCCGGTTGGCACGCCCGCGTCACGTTCTGGTCGCGCACCGACGACGGGTGGACCGAGCGGTTCCGGGCGGGTGACGGCCGGATCGGCTACAGCGGCCTCGTCCCCGCCCGGCAGCGCGTGCAGGGGTCGGGCAGGACCCCGCTCGGCACGTTCCGGCTGCCGTGGGCCTTCGGCATGCACCGGCAGCGCGACGCGTGGGACCCGTCGTACCGCAAGGTCCGCCAGGGCGACTACTGGGTGCTCGACAACCGGTCCGACCACTACAACCGCTACCGGAACAAGAGCCAGGGCGGCTTCCGCTGGCGGCTCCCGGCCTCCCACGCGAACGGGTCGGAGCGGCTCGCGGACTACCCGCGGCAGTACGAGTGGGCGGTCACGACCAGCTTCAACAGCAAGCAGGTCAAGCACCGGGGCGGCGCGATCTTCTTCCACGTCAACGGCGACGGGGCGACCGCCGGCTGCGCGAGTGCGCCCCGGTGGTTCCTGCGGCGCACCATGAACCGGCTCGACCAGGACCGGGTGCCGATGATCGCGATCGGTCGCTGACGTGGCCGGCGAGGAGATCCGGGTCGACGTCGAGGGGCGGACGCTGGGCCTGAGCAACCTCGGCAAGGTCCTCTACCCCCAGACCGGCACCACCAAGGGCGAGGTCATCAACTACTACGCCCAGGTCGCGCCGGTGATGCTGCCGCACCTCACGAACCGGGCGGTGACCCGCGTCCGCTGGCCGCACGGGGTGGCCGGGAACAGCTTCTTCGAGAAGAACGCGCCCCAGGGCACCCCGTCGTGGGTGCGGACGGCGCGGGTGTCGACCACCGGCTCGCGGGGGGAGTCCCGGCACGGCGACCACCTCGACTTCCCGGTCTGCGACGACCTCGCCACCCTCACCTGGCTGGCCAACCTGGCCGCGCTCGAGCTCCACGTGCACCAGTGGACGGTCGGCCGGAACGGCCAGCCCCGCAACCCGAACCGACTGGTCATCGACCTCGACCCGGGCGAGGGGGCCGGGCTCCACGAGTGCGCCGCCGTCGCGCTGCTGGTGCGCGAGCGGCTCGAGGACAAGGACCTCGAGACGTTCGCGGTGACCAGTGGCAGCAAGGGCCTGCACCTGTACGCCGCGCTGCCGGGGCGGCTGAACTCCGAGGGCACCACGGGCCTGGCCAAGGAGGTCGCCGAGACGCTCCAGAAGTCCCACCCCTCGCAGGTCACGGCCACGATGACCAAGTCGCGCCGCTCCGGGAAGGTGTTCCTCGACTGGTCGCAGAACGCCGGCTCGAAGACCACGCTGTCGCCGTACTCACTGCGCGGCAAGGACAAGCCGTACGTCGCGGCGCCGCTCTCGTGGGAAGAGGTCGAGGCCGGGGCCGAGGACCCGGTCGCGCTGGAGCAGCTGCGCTTCGAGGAGGTGCTCGAGCGGGTGGCCCGCAACGGCGACCTGCTCGCCGGACTCGCCTGAGTCTGCGTTACCCAACTGTGGCGGCCACGTGCCCGGTCAGAACCTCCTCTGTGGCGGTCCGGTCCGTAGCCTTCGAGCTGTCCTCCACACGGCGCACCAAGCGGTTGGAACGCCCTCGGGGGGCACCGACATGGGTGGCCCGCTCTGACCCGGGGAGGGACCGGCGCGGGCCACCCGACGTCGTCACGGGGCACAGGCCGGGAAGGACATCATGGAGATCACGGCCCGACCGCGGCGACGCGGATTCTGGCGTGCACTGCGTGGGGTCCTCGTCGTGGTCGCGCTGCTGTGCGTCGCCCTGCTGGTCCCGGCCGCGATCGGGCTGCAGACCCACGTCGTGGGTGACGAGGCCATGGCCGGCACCCACTCGCGGGGTTCCCTGGTCTTCGGCGAACGCGTCACGCTGGGCCAGCTCGTGGTCGGCGACGTGGTGACCTTCCCCTCGCCGGAGGGCGGCGGGGAGCTCCTGACGCGCCGGGTCGTGTCGATCTCCGACGAGGGCCTGCACACCCGCGGGGACGCCACCGGTGCGGCCGACCCGTGGCTCGTCGACCCGATGGACGCCGAGCGGGTCGTCTTCTCGCTGCCGTTCCTGGGCTACCCCCTGCTGGCGGTCGACGCGATGTCGGTCCCGCCGTGGGCGCCGGCGGTGCTCGTGCTGGGGCTCGCCGCCCTGCTGGTGCTGCTGCGTCGTACGGCGCGCGCGGTCGACGCGGCTCCCGTCGAGGCGGGGATTCCCGAGCGTGTGCGGCCCACGCCCACGACCCCATCGGTCTGAGAGTTGTGACATGACGTCGCGGAACTGCACCAGACGGGTACGTATCTCCCCCTATGCTCTCCACCATGACGCGTGTACTGGTGGTCGAGGACGAGGAGGACATCGCCTTCCCGCTCGTACGCACGCTCGAACGTGAGGGCTACGACGTGATCCGGGTGGAGAACGGCGAGGTCGCGCTCGACTACATCGAGGGCAACGACACCGACGTGATGATCCTCGACCTCGGCCTGCCCGGCATGGACGGCCTCGAGGTGTGCCAGAAGGCGCGCGCCCAGGGATACGGCGGCGCGATCCTCATCGTCACCGCCCGGGCCGGCGAGCTCGACCGCGTCGTCGGCCTCGACTACGGTGCCGACGACTACCTCTCCAAGCCCTTCGGCCTCGCCGAGCTCCAGGCGCGGGTGCGCGCCCTGCTGCGGCGTACCGGTCAGAAGGCGGCCGCCGTCGAGCCGGAGCGCCGGGTCGACCAGATCCAGATCGACCAGGCCGCGCGCCGGGTGTTCTACGGCGACACCGAGGTCATGCTCACCGGCAAGGAGTACGACGTCCTCGACATCCTGGTCGCCCAGCGCGGCAAGGTCGTGTCGCGCGACCGGCTGATGGCCGAGGTGTGGGACGAGAACTGGTACGGCTCGACCAAGACCCTCGACGTCACCATCGGGCGGCTGCGCGCCAAGCTCGAGGGTTCTGAGGTAGCCGAGAGGATCGTCGCGGTTCGCGGGGTGGGTTTCCGCCTCGAGGGCCCGCCCGATGCGTGAACGGATCGCGGGCGCCTTCGTCCTGATGGCGCTGGTCCTGATCACGCTCGTGGCGTCGATCCGGGCCTACACGCTCCAGGACTTCCTGGCCGACCAGAAGATCGCGCAGCAGCGCGAGCAGGCGGCGCTGATCGCGACGGTGCTCACCGACCGGGTCGAGGCGGGGGAGCCGGTCGACCGGTCGCTCCTCGCCGAGCTGGTCGGCGTCGAGTCCCGGCTCGAGTACTCCGTGGACGGCGAGACCGTCGCCGCGGCGGGGAGCGGCTTCGAGACCGGTGCGGGCGTGCTCGAGTCGGTCGCCGACGCCGGTGACGGCACCGTGACCCTGACGACGGGCCGGCGCGAGCTGGTCGACCTCTCCGCCCGCCAGGCCAGCTCGCTGCTGATGCTCGCGCTGCTGGTGGTCATCCTCGCGGGACTGACCGGGTGGTGGCTGGCCGCCCGGCTCACCCGCCCCTTCACCGCGCTCGGCGCCGCGGCCGCCGCCCTGGGCCGCGGCCGCTTCGACGTCGAGGTGCCGCAGACCCGGATCCCCGAGGCGCAGGCGATCGGGCAGGCGCTCAAGGTCAGTGCCGCCCAGCTGGCGGCCCGGCTGGCGCGCGATCGCGACTTCGCCGAGTACGCCTCCCACGAGCTGCGCACCCCGCTGACCGCCCTCCAGCTCGAGCTGGAGGACCTCACCCTCCGCGACGACGTGCCCGACGACGTGAGGACCTCGGCCCGCCGCTGCATCCAGCGGGTCGACGACCTCAACCACGCGGCTGGCCACCTGGTCTCGATCACCCGGCAGGGGGCACTCGTGGAAGGCGGTCAGCTCCCGCTGAGCACGCTGGCCACCACCATCACCCAGGCGTGGTCCGACCGGCTCGAGCCGGCGCGGCGTACCGTCACCGCGCGAGCGGACGGCGACCTCGACGCCGTCTTCACCCCGGGCCCGGTCGAGCACGTGCTGGAGCTCGTGCTCGGCGAGGTCGTCGGGGGCGAGGGGCCGGTGCGGCTGCGCTTCGTCGGCGGCGACTCGCACGTCCGGGTCGAGGTCCCGGCCGGCATCGCCGGCCCCCTCCCGCACCCCGGCCTCACCGAGGCCCGCGAGCTCGCCGAGTCGCAGGGCGGTCGGCTGACCGGTGACCTGCACGACGTCGGCCTCGACCTCCTCCTGCCCCGCCGCTGACCCCGCGACCCCCGATCCCCATCCCTTCGGATGGCGCTCGCCGGTTCGCCGGACAGGGCGCCCGCGTCGACTCGACGATCATGAACGGGTCGATCGACCCGTGGGACGACTACTTCTACGACTTCTCCGGCCCGTTCACCTGCCTCGACCCCGCGCTGCCGGCGGGCGGGTCGTGCACCGTCACGATCACGTTCGCCCCACGGTCGCGGAGCGCGAGTCCCGGGCGATGATCACCCTGATGGGCGAGTTCTGCGAGGAGCAGGCCTCGATCACCGGCAACTCCTACGCCCCGATCACCGGCCCCGCCGTACGCGGCCCGGGCCTGGCCCGCACCTTCCGCTCAGCCGCCCAGCGCAGCGATCAACCCGGGCACGTCCTCGACGGTCAGGGTCGCTCCCGGGTGCCGCAGCCTCCCGGTGGGATCCAGCGCCCGGACCGGCTCGTGGAACCGCACGCACACGGCGTCGTCGCCGTTGGTGCAGAAGCTGACCCCGTGGTCGGAGAACGACAGGTGCGCGGGCCCGGCGGTCTTGAGGTAGCCGAAGCCGCCGGTCCGCTGGACGCCGGCCACGTTCGACCGTGGCGTGCGCAGCGACCAGGGCCCGAAGCGCACCCGGAGGTCGGTGTCGTCGAGGTCCACCCGGGCCGTCAGCGGGGTGATGCCGAAGGCCAGCGCCGGCAGCCGGTACGCCGACGCGAAGCGGAACGGGAATCGCAGATCGTCCATGCGCCCAGCCTGCCACCACGAGCGGCAGGGGGCGATCCGGGCTCGTCACTCCTGTCACACCCGTTTCTCCGGTTCGCCGGACGCAGGGCGGGACCTCGTGTTCGGATGTGCCGGTGACCTCCCCCCGCCGGCTCTCCTCAGTCCTCGTCGCCCTCGCGACGATCGCCACCCTCGGCCCGCTGGCCGCCTCGCCCGCCTCCGCGGCCGACGGCCCGGCCGTGAGGTTCGACGACGTGTCCGCGACCTCCGAGTCCACGCCCGACGGGACCGCGGTCACCACGAGCTTCCGGGCACGCAACGTCAGCGGCCACCGCACGACCGCCCGCACGGCGTACGTGTCCCTGGTCGCCGTCGATCATGACCCCGGGCCGCAGTTTGCCTACCGGCTCCGTTCCGTCCGCATCCCCGCCCTCGCCCCCGGCCACAGCGTGTCCGTCGCGATGGAGGCGGTCGCACCCCGCGCCACGGTCGAGCGCCGCTACCACGTCCGGGTCTGTACGACGCCGCGTGCCGGCGCCGGGACCTGCACCCTGTCGCCGCGGCCCTCCGTGCGCGTCGGTCCGGCTGACCTCGTGCTCGACCAGAGCGACATCGGCTTCGACGACACCGCGCCCGGCGCCGAGTCCCCGGCGGTGGACGTGGTGGTCACGAACGCGGGCCAGTCGCGGACCAACCGGATCCGGCTGGCCGTCACCGGTGGTGACCACCCGGGCGACTTCAGCGTCGACCCCGGCACCTGCACGACCTGGCTCGCACCAGGGGAGTCCTGCACGGCCGCAGCGACGTTCGCGCCTCCGGCCGACGCGGCCGGCATCCGCAACTCCTGGCTGCTGGTCGGCGGTCACGGCCGGGGCGGCCAGGTCGCGGCGAGCCTCGTCGGCACCGTCGTGCCGGCGAGCGGCCTCACCATCGAGCCCGCCACCCACGACTACGGCCAGGTGCCCGTGGGCAACCCCGCCTCGTTCACCTTCGACCTGGTCAACCACACCGATGCCGACGACACCCTGATCGACGGAAACCTGTCCTCGTCTGACGCATTCGGGTTCGACTACGCGGAGGGCCAGAACTCCTGCCTCGACTTCGTCATCCCGGCGAACGGATCGTGCACCTTCAGCGTCGCGTTCCTGCCGCCCGGCCCCGGCGACTTCAGCACCGTCGTGACCTTCGCGGGCCAGCTCGGAACGGCCACCTCCGAACTGTCCGGCACCGGGATCGAGCCGGTGCTCGCACCGGCGCGTCCGCACCGGATCCGGAACCACTCCTACCTGCGCTGAGCCTCCGGGGTCACGGGTTGGCGACGAACATGCCGCGGAACTTCCACGTCCCGTCGCTGCTGAGGACCGTGGGCGTCCCGCTGACCCGACCGCCGGAGAACGGCACGGAGCGCAGCGCGCCGTCGCTGGAGCCGTAGAGGATCTTCCCACTGGCCATGGTCAGGCCCGAGGTGCTCGCGAAGCTCACACCGTTCGAGTCGGCCACGAACGTCTGGGCGCCGACGACCTGGCTCTCGGGAGTGAAGTACCGGTAGAACAGCCGGGCGTCACCCGCGATCGTGTAGTAGATCCGGTGGTTGCTGGCGTCGAAGAACATGCCGCTCATGGTCGAGATCGCGAACGGGATCCGGGTGCCGTTGTCGGGGTCGTCGTGCAGGTCGACCAGCTCGGGCGTGCCGAGGGCGCCGGTGCCGGAGTCGAACGTGCGCCGGTACAGGTTGTTGTTGGAGCGGCCGTAGTACATCTGGTTGCCGAGCAGGAAGGCTCCGCGCAGGGTCGACCAGTCCTCGGTGGCGTCCAGCGTCGAGGCCGGGCCGGACGGGGCCCCGGTGCCGTCGAGCGGGCGCCGCACCAGGCCACCGGGCGAACCCGCCGGCTGGTTGTTGTCGAGGATCTCGATGCCGTTGACCAGCGCGTTGTCGACGACGTTGCGCAGGTCGATGTCGACGTTGCCGTCGCTGACGATCGTGAAGGAGCGCATCGTGCCGATCCGGTGGCCCACCGCCGCCGCGATGTCGAAGTCGTTGAGCACGTTGACGTTGTCGAGCAGGACGTCGAAGACGCGCTGGCCGGGCTGGGACGTGGGGTCGTACTGGTTGGCGAAGTAGAGCCGCACCGTGATGCTGCGGCCGCTCGTCACCTGGAAGTTCCAGTCCTGCTGGCCGTACCGCTCGCTCTTGAAGATGTCGAGCGGGGTGGTCACGGGCAGCGAGGCGTGGGCGGCGACGTTGGTCGTGTACGTCGAGCTGCCGCCGCCGTTCACCCGGCCGTTCTGGCTGCCCCACGCGGTGCCGCCGTCGAGCGCGGTGATCGAGCTCGAGCTGCCGGCGTTGATCCGCCACAGCACGTTCTGCGGGGCGGTGCCTGCCTGGGCGCCGTAGAGGTCACCGGGGAGCCCGGTCACCGGGTCGGCGGGCAGCGAGGTGCCGCCGGCCAGGGGCAGGAAGGCGATCCGGCCGCGGCGCTGGCTGTTGAAGATGGTGGTGTCGCTGCCGACCCAGAGCCCGGCGCTGGAGGCGTACAGGGCCTGGGCGCCGACGCCCCGGTCGCGACCGGGGTTCCAGGTGAGCGGGAGCCCGTTCTTCACGTCGAGCGCGGCGATGCCCTCGCGGGCGACTGCTCCGGGGCCGGCCTGGTCGCCCTGGAAGGGGTTGTTCTGCCACCGCATGTGGCCGCCGATGTAGACCACGCCGCCGGTCACCGCGACGCCGTAGGAGGTGTCGCCGCCGGTGTAGCCGATCCACGTCGGGTCGTTGCCGGTGCTCCCCATCTCCCACCGGGCGGTGGTGTCGCACAGGCCGCCGCCGTTGCCGCCGCCGCCGAAGGCGCCGGTGGTGCTCAGCACGAAGAAGCTGCCGTTGGGGGAGATGTCGATGTCGCGGGTGAAGGTGTCGAAGGCGCCCGAGCAGACGCTGTGGCTGCGGTCGTAGCGGTTGGTGGCCCACGGGGTGAGGGTCGCGGTGGCGCCGCTGGTGTCGATCACGACGACCTGGTTGCGCGCCAGCCCGTTGACCGTGGCGAAGTTGCCGATCGCGACCAGGCGGGAGCCGTCGTTGCTCACGTCGAAGCGCTTGACGTTGGTGTTGCCGGGGTTGGTCTTGGCGGAGTTGTAGACGCCGGCGAAGGTGAAGCCGAAGGAGGACGACGGTGTGCCGCGGACCGTGTCGAGGACGGCGAGGTGGCCCACGGGGTAGGCGACGGAGCGCGACTTGATGGACTTGAAGGCGCCACCGATGTAGACGACGCCGTTCCGCACGACGACCTCGTTCACGACGGCGGCAGGGGTCGCCTTGAACTCGGTCACGGGGTTGCCGGCCGCGTCGAGCTTCACGATCTTCTTGTAGGCGGTCTTGCCGCCGACCGACCCGAAGGCGCCCGCGACGTAGAGGTACGTGCCGTCGGTGTCGATGGAGTTGGCGGCGCCGCCGAGGTTGGGGTTGAACGAGGTGTCGATGGCGCCGGTCGCCGCGTCGAACGCGAAGATCCGGTTGCGCACGAGGTCGTCGGAGGTGTCCGCGAACGTGGCGCTCGGGCTGACCTTGGTGAACGTCCCCACCACGATGATGCGGGAGCCGAGCTGGGTGATGCCGGTGACCGTGCCGTCCATCACGTGCGGCGTGCCGAGCTTGGGCATCTCCGACACGACCTGGTCACCCAGGTCGGTGTTGGTGGCCTGCACAGGCGCGGCGGCGAGCATGGGCAGCAGTAGGGCTGCCGCCGCCAGGCTCCTGATGCGTCGGGTCGACGTGGTCATGAAATTTCCCCCCGGGGTGCGCGCCGGGCCCCCACGGCCGGGTCGCTCCCACGACGGTAGGGAGGGCGGACAGCTGGATCATCCCCAACGCTGGGTACGTCGCGCCCCCAGCGGCCCACGAGGTCCACAACTTGCCCACTCGTTCTCCACAGCCGGCCGGATCGGCGCTGGCAGCGGAAGGTAAAGCGGTCTAGGTTCCCTGACAGGACCTCACTCGGGACGGGGGACCCGGTCATGGCGATGACGGACGCGCACGCGGCGCTGGTGGAGACACTGGACGCGCAGGTGCGTGACCACGTGCGCCGCGAGGGTGTCGACCCGCAGCGCGACGCCGGCGTCGTGCGCCGGATCGCCGAGAGCATCGTCCGCGACCACGACCAGCGCTCGCTCTCCGGCCTCGTCGCCCCGGTCCCCGACGTCGACTCGGTCGTGGGGGAGCTGGTGGCCCGGGTCTCCGGGTTCGGGCCGCTCCAGCCGTTCCTCGACGACCCGACGGTGGAGGAGGTGTGGATCAACGACCCGAGCCGGGTCTTCGTGGCCCGTCACGGCCGCCACGAGCTGACCAACCTGATGCTCAGCACCGCCCAGGTGCAGGAGCTGGTGGAGCGGATGCTGAAGTCGAGCGGTCGCCGGGTCGACATCAGCCGCCCGTTCGTCGACGCGATGCTTCCCGAGGGGCACCGGCTCCACGTCGTCCTCGAGGGCATCAGTCGCGGCTTCTCGGCGGTCAACATCCGCAAGTTCGTGCTCCGCGCGACGAGCCTCGCCGGCCTGGTCGAGCTCGGCAGCCTGAGCTCGCAGGCGGCGGCCTTCCTCGACGCCTCCGTCCGGGCCGGCCTCAACGTCCTCGTCGCCGGCGGGACGCAAGCGGGCAAGACGACGTTCCTCAACGGGTTGGCCGCCGCGATCCCCGGGGGTGAGCGGGTGGTCAGCGTGGAGGAGGTCTTCGAGCTGAGATTTCCGCACCCGGACTGGGTGCCCATGCAGACCCGTCAGTCGGGGTTGGAGGGGACCGGCGAGATCACGCTGCGCGACCTGGTGAAGGAGAGCCTGCGGATGCGACCGAGCCGGCTGGTCGTGGGGGAGGTGCGGGCGGAGGAGTGCCTGGACCTGCTGCTCGCGCTCAATGCCGGGCTGCCCGGCATGTGCACCCTCCACGCCAACTCCGCCCGCGAGGCGCTGGTGAAGATGTGCACCCTGCCGCTGCTGGCCGGTGAGAACATCTCGGCGCGCTTCGTCGTCCCCACCGTGGCTGCCAGCGTCGACCTCGTCGTGCACCTGGGCCTCGACCCCCGCGGCGTACGACGCGTGCAGGAGGTCGTGGCGGTCCCGGGCCGGGTCGAGGGAGACGTGATCGAGACGGAGACCGTCTTCGAGCTGGTCGGCGGCGAGCTGCGGCGTGGGAGCGGGATGCCGCCCCGGCGGGAGCGCTTCGATCGGCTCGGCATCGACGTCGTGTCACTGCTCGGGGGCGATCGCTGATGGGCGCCCTCGTCGGCCTGGGCATGGGCATCGGGCTGCTCCTCGTGTGGTCGGCCTTCGCGCTGCCGCCGACGACCCGGACGACCCGGGGGCCGGGCCGGCTCCGTCGTACCCTCGCCGAGGCCGGGATCGGCCACGTCAGCCCGGCCAGCGTGGTCGGCATGTGCCTGGTGCTGGCCGTGGCGGCCGGGCTGGTCGTGCAGCTGGTGTCGGGCACTCCGCCGGTGGCGCTGTGCTTCGCCGCGATGGCCGGCTGGGCGCCGGTCGGCGCTGGTCCGCGCCCGCGCGCGGCGTCGTACGCGGGAGCTCGCGCAGGTGTGGCCGGAGGCCGTCGACAACCTCGCCTCCGCGGTCCGTGCGGGGATGTCGCTGGCCGACGCCCTCACCAACCTCGGCGACCGCGGTCCCGAGCAGCTGCGCCCGGCGTTCGTCGCGTTCGGCACCGACTACCAGCTCTCCGGGCGGTTCGGGGAGTCGCTCGACCGGCTCAAGGTCCGGCTCGCCGACCCGGTCGGTGATCGCGTCGTCGAAGGACTGCGGATCGCGCGCGAGGTCGGTGGGGGTGAGCTCGGTCGGCTGCTGCGCAACCTGTCCGGCTACCTCCGCGACGAGGCCCGCACCCGCTCGGAGATGGAGTCGCGGCAGGCGTGGAGCATCAACGGCGCGCGACTCGCGGTCGCCGCTCCCTGGGTGGTGCTGCTCCTCATGACGTTCCAGTCCGACGTGATCCGGCGCTACGCCTCGCCCGGCGGCGTCGGCGTCCTCGTGGGCGGCGCCGCGGCCTGCGTGGTCGCCTACCGGCTGATGATGTGGATCGGCCGGCTCCCGACCGAGCGGCGGATCCTCTCGTGACTCTGGCCGCGTGGGGGGCACT
The DNA here is from genome assembly GCA_963826015.1 of uncultured Actinomycetota bacterium. Lineage (GTDB taxonomy): Bacteria > Actinomycetota > Actinomycetes > Propionibacteriales > Nocardioidaceae > Nocardioides. Next base: position 103,627 of record CAWGVI010000010.1, read on the forward strand.
GCTCGGGCTGACGGCCGGGTGCGGCGCGCTGCTCGTCTGGTCGCGGGTCGCCGCGATCCGCCGACCTCAGCTGGCGCTGCGGGTGCTGCCCTACCTGCGCGACCTGCCGCAGTTCGCCTCGCCGGTCGGGGCACCGGTCGGCCGCGGTCCGCTGCGCCTGCCCGCCGACCTCGTCGAGCGCCTGCTCGGCGGCGCCACGTCGGTCCGTCGACGGCTGGAGCGCGCCGGCCTCGACCGCACCGTCCACGACTTCCGCGTCGAGCAGGTCGTCTGGGGCCTGGTCGGGTTCGGGGCCAGCGCGGCGTACGGCGTGCTGCAGGCGCTGTCCGGGGGCGGCGACCCGGTCTCGGCGACGCTGCTCTGCCTGGTCGGTCTGGCCCTCGGGGTCATCGGCCGCGACTACCACCTCAGCGGACAGGTGCGTGACCGGGAGCGGCGGATCCTGCTCGAGTTCCCCGCCGTCGCCGAGCTGCTCGCCCTGGCCGTCGCGGCCGGCGAGGCGCCGGTCGCCGCACTCGACCGCGTCGTACGACGCAGTGGTGGCGAGCTGTCCCGCGAGCTCTCCCACGTGCTCGCCGACGTGCGCACCGGCACCCCCGTCGGGGACGCCTTCGACCAGTGGGCGGCGCGGTCCGGCCAACCCCTGGTCGCGCGCTTCGCGCAAGGCATCGCCGTGGCCGTCGAGCGCGGCACCCCGCTCGCCGACGTCCTCCACGCCCAGGCCGCCGACGTCCGCGAGGCCGGCCGCCGGGAGCTCATCGAGACCGCCGCGCGCAAGGAGGTCTTCATGATGGTTCCCGTCGTGTTCCTCGTGCTCCCGGTGACCGTGTTCTTCGCGTTCTGGCCCGGCGTCGTCGGGCTCTCGCTCACCACCCCCTGACCGAGAAGTAGTAGAGGAGAGAGACATGTCCGAGCTGATGGTGCGAATGTTCGTGCAGCTCACGCTGCCGCGCGAGCGCGATGACCGGGGCGATGTTCCCGGCTGGGTGCTGATCACGGTGATGACCGCGGGGCTGGTCGCCGTCATCTACGGCATCGCGCGCGACGAGCTGCGAGAGATGCTGCGCGCCGCGCTCAACAAGGTGAGCTGAGTCGTGGCCGTTCGGCGGCGCCGCCAGCGCGGGTCGGCGGTCGTCGACTTCGTGCTGGTGCTCGCCGTCCTGATCCCGCTGTTCCTCGGGATCCTCCAGGTGGGGCTGGTGCTGCTGGTCAGGAACACCCTGGCCAACGCCGCCGCCGAGGGTGCGCGGTACGCCGCGTCGCTCGACCGCGACCTCGCCGCTGGTGAGCAGCGCACCCGGGAGCAGGTCAGCGGTGCGATCTCCTCCCGGTTCGCGCGCAACGTCGACGCGCGGATCGTCAGCATCGGCGGACGTCCCACGGTGGAGGTGGTCGTCGTGGCCGAGGTGCCCGCGCTGGGCCTCGGTGGGCCGTCGGTGCGGGTCGAGGTGGTCGGGCACGCCGTCGAGGAGGCGCCGTGAGGAGGCCGCCGGACGACGGCAGCGCGATCGTCGAGATCGTGTGGCTCGGCATCCTGCTGCTGGTGCCGCTGCTCTGGATCGTGCTGTCGGTGTTCGAGGTGCAGCGTGGGGCGTTCGCGGTCACCAGCGCGGCCCGCTCGGCCGCGCGGGCCTTCGCGCTCGCCGACAGCGACGCCGCGGGTCGCGACCAGGCGCGGGCCGCCATCCGGCAGGCGCTCGACGACCAGGGCGGGGACGACCAGTCGTTCACCTTCGACGTGTCCTGCGGCGGGCGCCGACTGCCACGCGCCGGGCGCGGTGATCACGGTGCGGGTCTGGTCCGGCGTACGACTCCCGCTGCTGCCGTCGGTGCTCGGCGGTGGTGCGCCGAGCTTCCGGCTCGACTCCACCCACACGGTGCCCCTCGGACAGTTCCGGGACGTCGGATGAGGCGCGACGAGTCCGGCCAGACGACCGTCCTGATCGTCGGGCTCGCGGTGGTGCTGCTGATGCTGACCGGGGTCGTGGTCGACGCGACCGCGGCGTACCTCCACCGGCAGGGGCTCACCAACGTCGCCGACGGCGCCGCGCTCGCCGGTGCCGACGCCGGCTCGCGCAACGAGGCGGCGCTGTACGGCGAGGGCCTCGGTGCGGCCACCCGGCTCGAGCAGCAGCGGGCGGTCGCCCAGGCCGCCGTCGCCGACTACCTCCGGGCGACCGGCGCGCACGCCGAGTACCCCGGCCTCACCGTCACCGTGTCCCTCGACCCGGCGCGCGACAGCGTCGTCGTCCAGGTCCGGGCGCCCCTCGACCTCCCGCTCACCGTCCCGGGCTCGCCGGAGCGTGCGGTCGTCTCCGCCCGCGCCGCCGCAGTCGTCCAGCTCGACTGACACGCCGGGGTTGTCAGGCTCTTCTCACGGTTGTCAGGCGATGCATCCCCCGACAACCGACTGAACCCCCGGTCGACCGGGGGTTCACGCACGCGCTCACGCCACCCGATCCACCACCACGACGGTGTCGAGGAGGGTGCCGTGCTCGTGGTGAGGGCCGACGGCGTCGCGGGAGCGGGACTCGACGGTGAGGGGGCGGAAGGAGTCGCGAGGCAGGTCGAGGGAGGCGAGGACCTCGTCGGGGGTGGGGAACACGACGTCGTGCTGGTGCTCGGACCAGGCGGGGGCGGCGCCGTGCTGGACCAGCACCAGCCGGCCGCCGACGCTCAGGGCCGAGGCCGCCCGGTGCAGCACGTGGTCGCTCCGCAGCTCCAGCGGTGACTGGAAGAACATCGCGACGACCAGGTCGAAGGGCCGTCGGGGAACGAGGCGGTGAGGTCGTGGCGCTCGAAGTCGATCCGGGAGTCCAGGCCGGCAGCAGCCGCGGCCGCCGCGGCGCGCGACAGGGCGGTGCGCGACACGTCGACGGCGGTCACCTGCCAGCCCAGCCGAGCGAGGTGGACGGCGTCCCCGCCCTCACCGCAGCCGAGGTCGAGCGCGCGGCCGGGAGCGAGCCCGTCGACCTCGGTCGCGAGCTGGGCGTTGACCTGCCCCGACCAGATGTTCTCCCCGCTGGAGCGTGAGAGGTAGAGGTTGTCCCAGAAGGCTTCGACGTCGTCGCTCATGGGGCAAGTCTCGGCGACGTCCGCACGGATGAGCAAACCCTGTTGCCGGAACGGCAACAAGGAATGTCGCCGACCTCCGATGAGTTCTGCTCGCGTGCCCGGTCTTCACGGGCATGACCACCCACCGCGCAGGGAGACCCCGTGACCGCGCAGGACCCAGCCCGCCCAGCCGTACGCGGTGCTGCGCTGGCTCGTGCTCGCCACGTTCGTGGTGATCCTCAACGAGACGATCATGGTGAACGCGATCCCGCGGCTGATGGTCGAGCTCGACGTCACCGCCCGCAGCGCGCAGTGGCTCTCCACCGCGTTCATGCTGACCATGGCCGTGGTCATCCCGGTGACCGGCTGGTTCCTCCAGCGCGTGACCACCCGCCAGGCCTTCACGACCGCGATGTCGGTCTTCCTCGTCGGTACGGCGCTCTCCGCGCTCGCCCCGGTCTTCGAGGTGCTGGTCGTCGGCCGCGTCATCCAGGCGGCCGGCACCGCGGTGATGCTGCCGCTGCTGATGACGACGCTGATGACGATCGTGCCCGCCCGCGACCGCGGCCGGGTGATGGGCAACGTCATCGCTCGCGATCTCGGTCGCCCCGGCGCTCGGCCCGGCCGTGTCCGGCGTCGTCCTCCAGCTCGCCTCGTGGCGCTGGCTCTTCGGGCTGGTGCTGCCGGTCGCCCTGGTGATCACCTGGCTCTCGCTGCGCAAGCTCACCGACGTCGGCGAGACCCGCGAGGCCCGCCTCGACGTGCCCGAGCGTCGTGCTCGCCGCGCTCGGCTTCGGCACCCTCGTCTACGGCCTCAGCCGGATCGGCGCCGACGCCGCCTCCGGCCTGCCCGCCCCGGCGCTGGTCGCCGCCGGCCTCGCCCTGGTCGCGGTCTTCGTGCTGCGCCAGCTCTCGCTGCAGAAGAGCCGAGTCGCCGCTGCTCGACCTCCGCGTGCTGAGGCACCGGACCTACGCCGTGGGCGTCACCGTCCAGTCGGTCTCGTTCCTCTCGATGATGGGCGCGATGATCCTGCTCCCGCTCTACCTCCAGGACCTGCGCGGCCTCAGCCCTCTCGAGACCGGCCTGCTGGTCGCCCCCGGCGGGATCGCCATGGGTCTGCTCGGCCCCCGGGTCGGCCGCGCGTTCGACCGGGTCGGCGCCCGCCCGCTGGTCGTCCCCGGCTCGGTCGGCGTCGTCGCCGGGCTGCTGCTGCTCAGCCGGGTCGGCACCGAGACGCCGTACGCCCTGGTGCTGGCCGCCCACGTGCTGCTGATGGTGAGCCTGTCCGCGCTGTTCACCCCGGTCTTCACCCTGAGCCTCGGCGCGCTCCCGCACCACCTCTACTCCCACGGGTCGAGCCTGCTCGGCACCAGCCAGCAGGTGTCGGCCGCGATCGGCACCGCGGTGGCCGTCACCGTGCTCTCCTCGCGCTCGACCTCGCTGCTCGAGGACGGCGCCGCCCCGGCCGACGCATTCGTCGGCGGGCTGGGCTGGGCGTTCGGCGCGGCCGGCCTGATCGGCCTCGTGGTGGTCGGCCTGACCCTGCTCCTGCCGGCGCGTGTACCTGATGAGGACGACGAGCGGGACCAGATCGCCGAGGCGGTCTCCCCGGCCTAGACGGCAGGGCGAACCCTTCCCGCGGGCTCCGAACCGGGGGTAGCCTCCGACCTCACGCCTTTTTCCCCCCGAAAAGGAGCCCAGCCGTGAGAGCCCCCCTGTCACGGACCGCGATCGTCGCGGTCGTGCTCGCGTTCCTGGTGACACTGGTCCCCGGTCCGGCCTCGGCGCAGACCACGGACAAGTACGAGTCGCAGGCGCGATCAGCCACCAACAACAAGCGCGACAACCACGACCTCGGCAAGCTGTCCCGTGGCGCGTGCGTCCAGAAGTTCGCCCGCATGCCAGGCACGGAAGATGGCGAACCGGGACCAGATGTTCCACCAGGACCTCGGCACCGTGCTGCGCACGTGCAACCTGTCCGGGGTGGCCGAGAACGTCGCCGCCGGCTACTCGACCGGCCGCGAGGCGGTCAAGGCCTGGATGCACTCGCAGTACCACCGCGAGAACCTGCTCGAGCCGAGCTACCGCGTCCTCGGGCTCGCCGTGCGCCGCGCCGACGACGGCACGCCGTACGCCGCGCAGGTCTTCGGCCGCAAGTGAGCCTGGGCCCCGCGGGGCCGACCCTCACCAGGACCAGGTGAACGTCCCGACGACGGCATCGTGGTCGGAGGCCAGCTCGACCTTGCTCTGGCCGGTCGCCGTGACCCCGGCCGCCGGTTGGTAGAGCAGGTAGTCGATGGTCGCGCCGCCGTGGTCGCCCGTGCCGCCGATCGGCATGCCGTAGACGTCGTACGTCGGCGTCAGCCCGGCCGCCGTCAGGGCCGGCCGCGGGAAGCGGCCCGAGGTGTAGTGGGCGTTGAGGTCGCCGCCGACGAAGACCGGCCCGTTGACCGACAGCTCGCGCACCAGCGCGGACAGCCCGGCCATGTAGACCGGCAGCAGGCCGTGGCTGCTCGGGCCGTCGGGGGAGGGGTGTGCCGAGACCACGGACACGGTCCGGCCGGTCTGCTCCTCCTCGAGCACCACCCAGTTGACCGCGCGCGTGCCCCAGAGCCCCCCACGCCGGTGGAGGTAGCGGGTGCCGGTGGAGACCGGTGACCACCGGTCGGTCCGCCACATGACGGTGGTCTCCATCGTCCAGCGGCTGTCGTAGCCGCGGTAGTGGTCGTAGCCGTCGATCTCGAGCAGCGGGTCGGGTCGGACCGCCTCGTTGAGGGTCACGAAGTCGGGCTGGCTGACCGTTGCGCGCGCCAGGTCGGCGCTGAAGGTGGAGTCGGCCATCCGGCTGAGGATGTTCGCCTGCACCATCGTCACGTCGAGCGAGGTCGGCAGGGCCACCCGGTGGCGCAGCCGGGCCAGCGCCCGCGGGGACACGTCGACCACGTCCGGCGCCATGACCCGCTCGACCCGAAGGCCGGGCACGACCTCCTGCGGGGGCGGCACCTCGCTCCACTCGGGGTTCGCCCGGGCCGGGGCCGCGACGGACAGCAGGGAGCAGGCGAGCGCGGCAACGGCGTACGACGCCAACCGACCACGCACCACGAGACTCGACCTCACTGCGACAGACAACCTGGGGCCCTCATCCTCCCCCACCCGGCCACGGCGTGGGGGTGATCTCCCGATCCGGGTGCCCGTGCTCGCCGATGGGACGACGCTCGTGCCGCCCCGGTAACGTGCCTCCTTGTGGCAGGCCGCGACTTCGACTCCGAGATCAAGCAGCTCCAGGCGACGATGAAGACCATCGGCCAGGTGCTGGACCTCGACTCCATGCGCTCCGAGATCGCCGACCTCGGCGAGCAGGTCGCCGCCCCCGACCTCTGGGACGACGTGGAGGCCGCCACCCGGATCACCGGGCGGCTCTCGCAGATCCAGGGGTCCCTGGACCGTTTCACCGAGCTGGCCGGCCGGATCGACGACGTCGCGCTCATGGTCCAGCTCGGCACCGAGGAGGATGACGCCGAGACCCTCGCGGACGCCGAGCGCGAGCTGGGCCGGATCGCGAAGTCCGTGGAGTCGCTCGAGGTCCGCACCCTGCTCTCCGGTGAGTACGACGAGCGCGACGCGATCGTGACGATCCGCTCCGGCGCCGGGGGCGTGGACGCCGCCGACTTCGCCGACATGTTGATGCGGATGTACACGCGCTGGGCCGAGCAGCACCACTACGGCGTCGAGGTCTACGACGTCTCCTACGCAGAGGAGGCGGGCATCAAGTCCGCCGAGTTCGCGATCCGCGCGCCCTACGCCTACGGGACGCTGTCGGTCGAGTCGGGGACCCACCGCCTGGTGCGGATCAGTCCGTTCGACAACCAGGGTCGACGCCAGACGTCCTTCGCCGCGGTCGAGGTCATCCCCGTGCTGGAGCAGACCGACGAGATCGAGATCGACGAGAACGAGATCCGGGTCGACGTCTACCGCTCCGGCGGTCCCGGCGGCCAGTCGGTCAACACCACCGACTCGGCGGTCCGGCTGACCCACCTCCCGACCGGCACGGTCGTCTCCTGCCAGAACGAGAAGTCGCAGCTGCAGAACAAGGCCTCCGCCATGGTCGTGCTCAAGGCCAAGCTCCTGGCGCTGAAGAAGGCCGAGGAGGCCGCCCTCAAGAAGGACCTCAAGGGCGACGTCGCCGCGAGCTGGGGCGACCAGATGCGCAACTACGTGCTGAATCCGTACCAGATCGTGAAGGACCTGCGGACCGGCTACGAGTCCGGCAACCCGTCGGCGGTGTTCGACGGCGACCTCGACGCCTTCATGGAGGCCGGCATCCGCTGGCGCCGTGGGGCCGAGAAGGCCGGGGAGAACTGATCCGCCGATTCCTCTAGGGTCAGGAGCACATCGACTCGGGAGGTCCTGTGGATCCCACACCCATTGCTCCGGCGTACTCCGCCGGGGTCCTGCTCCTCATCGCCGCCGCGGCCGTCGCGGTGCTGCTCGTCCTCATCATCAAGCTCCGGATGCACGCGTTCGTCGCACTCGTCCTGGTCAGCTTCCTCACCGCGATCGCGACCCAGATCCCCTTGGCGGACGTCGCGTTCGTGACGACGTACTTCTTCGGCAAGACGCTCGGGACGGTGGCGCTCCTGGTCGGCCTCGGCGCGATGATCGGCCGGCTCCTGGAGGTGACCGGTGGGGCGCAGGTGCTCGCCGACACCCTGATCAACAAATTCGGCGAGAAGCGTGCTCCCCTCGCGCTCGGCGTCGCAGCCCTGCTGTTCGGCTTCCCGATCTTCTTCGATGCCGGCCTCGTGGTCTTCCTGCCGATCATCTTCTCGGTGGCCAAGCGGTTCGGCGGCTCGGTGCTGATCTACGCGCTGCCCGCTGCGGGCGCGTTCGCCGCGATGCACGCGATCGTCCCGCCGCACCCCGGCCCGGTCACGGCCGCGGACCTGCTGGGCGCGAGCATCGGCCTCACCCTGCTGATCGGCGCGCCGGTCGCGGTGCTCGCCTGGTACGTCGGGGTCTACCTCTTCACCCGCTACTACGGCGGCAAGGTGTTCGTCCCGGTCGACGACCGTCTGCTCACGGGCCGCAAGGCGGGCGCCGAGAGCGAGGCTGCGCACGACGCCACCCCGCCGGGCTTCGGCCTCGTGCTCTCGCTGCTGCTGCTCCCGCTGCTCCTGATCGCACTGAACACGATCGCGAGCACGCTCGTCACCGCGGGCAGCCTCTCGGAGTCGGCGGTGACCGACGCGCTGATCTTCATCGGCCAGACGCCGGTGGCGCTGCTGCTCACGCTGCTGCTCGCGACGTACACCCTCGGCACGCGTGGCCGCTCCTCGGCAGACGTGGAGACGATCCTCAACGACGCCCTCGGTCCCGATCTGCGCGATCATCCTGATCACCGGTGCCGGCGGGATGTTCGGTGGCGTGCTCCGTCACAGCGGTATCGGCGAGGCGCTGTCGGACTCCCTGGCCGACCTCGGCCTGCCCCTGGTCGTCTCGGCGTTCGTCATCGCCACCCTGCTCCGGGTCGCCCAGGGCTCGGCCACCGTCGCGCTCACGACCACGGCCGGGCTGCTCGCCTCCGCGGCGGCCTCCAGCGACCTGTCCTCGACCGACCTGGTCGCGATGGTGCTCGCGATCGCCGCCGGTGCGACCGTGCTCTCCCACGTCAACGACTCGGGCTTCTGGCTGGTCAGCCGCTTCTTCGGGATGGACGTGAAGACCACGCTGCGCACGTGGACGGTCATGGAGACCACGCTGGGCCTCTCGATCTTCGTGCTGGCCCTCGGGCTGTGGTACGTCGTGCCGTGACGCTCCACCTCGTCTTCATGGGCGTGTCCGGATCGGGCAAGTCGACGGTCGCGCGCGCCGTGCGCGACCGGCTCGGGTGGGACTTCGCCGAGGGCGACGAGTTCCACCCGCCGGAGAACGTCACGAAGATGCAGGCGGGCCACCCGCTCACCGATGCCGACCGCTTCCCGTGGCTCGGGTCGCTGGCGGCGTGGATCCGGGAGCGCGACGCCGAGGGTCGGCCGAGCCTGATGAGCTGCTCGGCCCTGCGGTGGACCTACCGCGAGGTGCTGCGCAGCGGCGCCGACGAGGTGGTGTTCGTCCACCTCGTCGGCGACAAGGGGACGCTGCTCGAGCGGATGGGGGAGCGCGAGCACTTCATGCCGCCCTCGCTGCTGGAGTCGCAGCTCGCCACCCTCGAGCCGCTGCGCGAGGACGAGCGCGGGATCGTGCTCGACGTCGCCGAGGCTCCTGACGTGCTGGCCCGGAAGGTGCTGGCAGGGCTGGGGCTGCTGCCGACCCCGACGCTGGACACCGAGCGGCTACGGCTGCGGCCGGTCGAGGACGCGGACGCCGAGGACCTCGTCGCGCTGCACAGCAACGCGCACGTGCTGCGCTACTGGGACTCACCGCCCTGGACCGACCCGGGCCGCGTCGAGCAGTTCCTCTCGTGGTCGCGGAAGCTGGAGGAGGACGGCAGCGGCGCGCGGCTGGTCGTGGAGCGGCGCTCCGACGGGGCGTTCCTCGGCTGGTGCAGCCTGAGCGAGTGGAATCCCGACTTCCGCACCGCGTCGCTGGGCTACTGCTACGGCGAGGCGGCGTGGGGCCAGGGCTACGCGACGGAGGCCGCGCGCGCACTGCTGACGTGGGCCTTCGACCTGCTCGACCTCAACCGGGTCCAGGCCGAGACCGACACCCGCAACCTCGCCTCCGCCCGGGTGCTGGAGAAGCTCGGGTTCCTCCTCGAGGGCACGCTGCGCGAGGACTGCGTGGTGGCCGGGGACGTCTCCGACTCGTGGGTCTTCGGGCTGCTCCGGCGGGAGTGGTCGCCGACCTGACCGGGCTCAGCCCCGGGCGGCCTCGAGCACGCTGACGCACCACGCGCTGGTCCGGACGTCCAGCTCCGGGTCGGCCGGTCCGGACGCGGTCAGGCTGCAGGTGAGCCAGGCGTCGCCGAACAGTCCGGCGTACCGCTCCTCGCTGCTGCCCTCCGACCCGCCGCACCGCCACGCGGCCGACGAGCGCCCGAAGTCGTCGCCGCGATAGCTCGAGCAGCCCTCCGCGGGTGGCTCCTTCCGGAGGTCGCGAGCCTGGCCACGCGTCACCGGGGGGACGAAGACCCACGCCGACGCGCGGGTGCCGTCGGCCGCAGTCCAGCGGCAGCCGAACTCCTGGACCCGGTCGCGCGTGCCGTCCGGGAGCCGGTCCAGGTCGCCGTTGTCCCACGCCTCGCTGTCGGCCGGGACGCCCTCCAGCGCGTGCTCGATGCCGGTGGGGGAGACCCGTTCGCAGAACGGTCCGCGCACGATCGCGACCCCCGTCGTGTCGTACGCCGCGAGCGTGGTCGGATCGGCGTCGGCCGCGGGCCGGGGTGCGGTCGGTGCCTCGCCCGGCGTCCAGGTGCGGGCGCCCACGACCGCGCCCACGACCAGTCCGGTCACGACGACGGAGGCCGCCAGTGCCGTCCGCCCACGCATGGCGCCACTGTGCCAGAGGCCGCGAGCCGCGCCCGGGCGGCGCCCGCAACGCCCGACTCCCGCGTTTCGGAGGCCCGGGGACCGCTGGACTACCCTCGATCCGGTGATTCGCTTCGAGAAGGTCCTCAAGACCTACCCCGGTCAGGGCGCTCCCGCCCTCGACAACGTCACGGTCGACGTCGAGAAGGGCGAGTTCGTCTTCCTCGTCGGCGCCTCGGGCTCGGGCAAGTCCACCTTCCTCCGGCTGGTGCTGCGCGAGTCGCGCCCCTCGTCGGGCCGCGTCTACGTCGCGGGCAAGGAGATCAACCGGCTCGCCGGCTGGAAGGTGCCGCGGCTGCGGCGCCAGATCGGCACGGTCTTCCAGGACTTCCGGCTGCTCCCGAACAAGACGGTCTCGGAGAACGTCGCGTTCGCCCTGCAGGTCATCGGCAAGGGCTCTGCGGAGATCAAGCAGCTCGTGCCCGAGACCCTGGAGATGGTCGGCCTCGACGGCAAGGGCGAGCGGATGCCCGACGAGCTCTCCGGTGGTGAGCAGCAGCGGGTCGCCGTGGCCCGCGCGTTCGTCAACCGGCCGATGATCCTGATCGCCGACGAGCCGACCGGAAACCTCGACCCCGCCACCTCGGTCGGCATCATGAAGCTGCTCGACCGGATCAACCGGACCGGCACCACCGTGGTCATGGCGACCCACGACTCCGGGGTCGTCGACCAGATGCGCAAGCGTGTCATCGAGCTCGAGGGCGGCCGCGTCGTCCGCGACCAGGCGCAGGGCGTCTACGGCTTCCAGCACTGACCCGCACCGACCTCACCCCCGTACAGGAGCGAATTCCCCCACCATGCAGCTGCGCTACGTCTTCTCCGAGCTCGGCCAGGGCCTCCGACGCAACCTGTCGATGCACCTGGCCGTGATCCTGACGCTGTTCGTCTCCCTCACCCTCGTCGGCCTCGGCGTCCTGCTGAACCAGCAGGCCATCCGGGCCGGTGAGCAGTGGGGCAACGAGCTCCAGATCACGGTGTTCCTGTGCCGCGACGGCGACGAGAACCCCGCCTGCCCCACCGAGGTCACGAGCGCGCAGCAGGACGCGATCGAGAAGGTCGTCGACGACAACCCCGAGGTCTCCGACTACTACGTCGAGTCCAAGGCCGAGGCGTTCGAGAAGGTGAAGGAGCTCTTCGGTCCGGAGAAGTTCGAGGGCGCCAACGCCGCGGCGTCGGCCGACGACATGGCGAAGTCGGTCTGGATCACGCTCGAGGACCCCGACGAGTACGACGGCATCCTCAGCGCGGTCCAGGGACTCGACGGCGTCGGCTCGGTCCGCGACCAGCGCGCGGTGGTCGGCCCGATCCTGCGCGGCATCGAGGCGATGCAGTGGGGCGCGCTCGCGATCGCGGCGTTCCTCGTCGTCGCGGCCCTGCTGCTGGTGGCCAACACCATCCGGCTGGCGGCCCTCGCCCGACGCAAGGAGATCGGCATCATGCGGCTGGTGGGCGCCTCGACGCTCTACATCGCCCTGCCCTTCCTGCTCGAGGCGATCGTCACCGCGCTGATCGGCGTGGCGCTGTCCGGCGGAGCGATGGCGGCGTTCATGTGGTTCGGGGTGCATCGACGACTCGAGGACTTCGTGGGCTTCATCCCGTGGGTCGGTCTGCCGGAGTTCATGAACGCTCTGGTGGTGGTGGCGGTCCTCGGCCCGGTGCTCACCCTGCTTCCGACACTCGTGCTGACCCGCAAATACCTCAAAGTCTGACCGGGCTGGTCTACCGTCGAGGCGTTCGACTTCCCCGAAGACCGAAGGCAGACCCGGTGCGTCTCTTCCCCCGTACCGCCCGTCGCCGCATGGCCGCGGCAGGAATCGCGGTCACGCTGGCGCTCGGAGCGGTGAGTGTCCCTCTTGCTCACGCCGACGACCTCAAGGACCGGCAGGACCAGGTCGAGAAGCGGATCGAGGGTGCCGACCACGCGCTCGAGGACTCCAGCGCTCGCTACCGCCGCGCGTACGGCGCCCTCCAGGCCGCCCAGGCGCAGCTGACCCAGGCCCGCGACGAGCTCGCGACCGCCCAGACGAAGCTGGGCGCGGCGCGAGTGCGCGACCAGGAGATGCAGGAGGCGCTCGAGGTCGCGCAGGCGCGGCTCGAGCAGGCGCAGAGCGACCTCGACCAGGGGCAGGCAGACCTGGAGACCCAGCGTGCCGAGGTCACCGACATGATCACCACGATCTACCAGGAGGGCGACCCACAGCTCCAGGCGTTCTCCTCGCTGCTGCAGGCGCAGGACCAGGCCGACCTCACCTGGACCCAGGAGGGCCAGAGCGTGATGGTCGGCCGGGAGACCCGGGCCTACGACGAGCTCCGCGCGGCCGAGGTGCTGCTGACGGTCCGTCAGGACCAGATGGCCGACGCCGAGGCCGACGTGGCCGTCAAGCGCGAGGAGGCCGCCGACCACCTCGTGCTCATGCGCGACCTCACCGCCCAGGCCCGGACGGCCCGGGCCCGCGTCCGCGACGTCGTCGCCGACCGGCGCAACGCCAAGGCCGCCGCCGCCCAGGCGCGGGCGAAGGACCTCGCCGCGCTGCGCCGGCTCAAGCAGCGCGAGCAGGACATCAAGGAACGGATCGCGCGGGCCGCGGCCCGGGCCTCCGGCGGCGGGTTCAGCGGGCGCACGAACGGCTTCCTCTCCTACCCGACCAGCAGCCCGGTGATCACCTCGCCGTTCGGCTACCGTGTGCACCCGATCTACGGCTACTACAGCCTCCACAACGGGACCGACTTCCGTGCCTACTGCGGCACCCCGCTGCTCGCGGCCGCCGGCGGCAAGGTGATCGCGAAGTACTACGACTCGGTCTACGGCAACCGGCTCTACGTCAGCGTCGGCATCGTCAACGGCAAGCCGCTCACGCTGGTCTACAACCACGCGACCAGCTACAACGTGGACATCGGCGACACCGTCGGCCGCGGCCAGACCCTGGGCTACTCCGGCTCCACCGGCTGGTCCACCGCCTGCCACCTCCACTTCATCACCATGTCCGGCGGGACGCCGGTCAACCCGATGAACTTCATGTGACCGCTCGCCGTCGTGGTGGTCCGGGGGTTTCTCCGGGGGTTTCGAGGCCGGGGGCCACCCACCGACGGGGCAATTCGCTGGACCCTCCTGAGAGGATGGGGGGATGGCCAGGGAGCAGGGACGCAAGGTCGTGGCGCAGAACAAGAAGGCGCGCCACGACTACCACATCGACGACACCTACGAGGCCGGACTGGTCCTGGTCGGCACCGAGGTGAAGTCGCTGCGGCAGGGTCGCGCGTCCCTCGTCGACGGGTTCGCCGAGATCGACAACGGCGAGGCGTGGCTCCACAACGTCCACATCCCCGAGTACTCCCAGGGCACCTGGACCAACCACGCGGCCCGCCGCCGCCGCAAGCTGCTGCTCAACCGCAGCGAGATCGACAAGATCCAGCGCAAGACGTCGGAGAAGGGGTTCACGCTGGTGCCGCTGGCGCTGTACTTCAAGGACGGTCGGGCCAAGGTCGAGATCGCGGTCGCGCGCGGCAAGAAGGAGTACGACAAGCGGCACAGCATCGCCGCCCGGACCGCCGACCGCGAGCAGGAGCAGGCGCTGGGCCGCCACCTGAAGGGCATGCGTGACTGACGCTCCCGGCGGCCGGCCGGTCATCGACCTGCACACCCACTTCCTGCCGCCGCGGGTGATGTCGAAGGTCCGGGCCCAGTTCGACGAGGCCGGGCCGCTGATCGGTCGCGCGTGGCCGTTGCACTACCGCGACTCCGACGAGGCGCTGGTCGAGGTGCTGCGCGGGCTCGGCGTACGACACTTCACGGCGCTGGCCTACGCCCACCGGCCCGGCATGGCCGAGTTCCTCAACGACTGGACCAGGGACTTCGCGGACCGCGTGCCCGAGGCGCTGCGGTGCGCGACGTTCTTCCCCGAGCCGGATGCTGCGTCGTACGTCGCGCGCCGGATCGCGGCCGGTACCCGGGTGTGGAAGCTGCACGTCCAGGTCGGCGGCTTCGACGTCCGCGACCCGCTGCTCGACGACTCCTGGGGGCTGCTGGCCGAGGCCGGCTCACCCGTGGTGATCCATGCGGGCAGTGGCCCGGTCGGCACCCCCTTCACCGGTCCCGCCCCGGTCGCGGAGCTGCTGCGGCGGCACCCGCGGCTGCGGTTGGTGATCGCCCACGCCGGCGCTCCGGAGTACGCCGAGTTCCTCGAGCTCGCCGAGCGGCACGAGCGGGTCGGCCTCGACACCACGATGGCGTTCACCGACTTCTTCGCGCGGCTGGGGGCGCCGTACCCCGACCACCTCCTGCCACGCCTGCGCGACCTCGGCCTCGCCGGCCGGGTGTTCTTCGGCAGCGACTTCCCGAACATCCCCTACCCCTGGGAGCGCCAGCTCGAGGCGGTCGAGCGGCTCGGCCTCGGCGACGACTGGGTCGACGCGGTGCTGTGGGACAACGCGGCGGGCCTCGTCTTCCCCTGAATGGGTCTTGCGGCAGTCGGGGCCGGCTGGTGGACTGTCGCGGTTCCAGCCCACACCCGAGAGGAACACCCACGTGCGCACCCGCATGATCTCCGCAGCCGCCGCTGCCGCCACCCTGGTCGTCGGCGCCGCCGCCGCTCCGGCCGCCGCCAGCACCGGAGGCACCGTCGACTCCGCCAACCAGTACTCCAACGTCGGCCTGATCGCCTTCTACGACGAGGGCGGCCGCTACCGCTGCTCGGCCACGTTGGTGGACGCGGACACGCTGCTCACCGCGGCCCACTGCACGTTCGGCGTCGAGGGCAAGACGGCCGTCACCTTCGAGTGGTTCGTCGACGACGCCCAGCCGGCGAACCTGCCGGTCGCGGCCGACCCGGCCGCGGGCTACACCGCCACCGAGATCACCTCGGCCGGGTTCCTGGCCGGGACGGCGTACACGCCGGAGTCGTACTCCGACTTCACCGACACCGCCAACTGGAACGACTACGGCGTGATCGAGCTCGACGAGCCGATCACCGGCATCGCACCGGCCACCATCGCCGACCAGGGGACCTTGAACACGATCCCGAAGCCACGCCTGCGCAAGACGCTGTTCCGCGGGGTCGGTTACGGCACCGAGGTCCGCCAGGCGGCCGACGGCCCGCGCAAGCCCACGCCGCAGAGCTACCCGATCCTGCGCCGCTACGTCGACATGCCCGGTCAGAAGCTCACCCCGCAGATCCTGCAGACCAACGGCAACGAGAAGGACCCCGCCGGCACCGGTGGAACCTGCTTCGGTGATTCCGGCGGTCCGCTGTTGTACCGCGGCGAGATCGTCGGCGTGACCAGCTACGGCTACACCAGCAACTGCCGCTACATCGACGGCTACCAGCGCGTCGACATCGGCATCGCGCAGCAGTGGCTGTCGCAGTTCGTCGACACCCTCTGAGAGGGGCGCCGCAGGCCCCGGTCGGGGAATCGGCTGGGGCCTGACGGCGTGGGGCCGTACACTGAGGACGTCCGGGCAACCGGACGCTTGACAACTCCAGAGGGGCTGATCGGTTTCGACTTGGGACGCTAGTTCCAGGGGAAGCGGGTCGAGAAGCCAGCGCCATCTCGTAAAAGTCGCTGGAAAACTACAACTGCCAACGCTAAGCGCAGTTCCTTCGCTCTCGCCGCCTGAGCGGTGATCGAAGCGTCCACCCAGGTATCCGTCTCCGGCCTGGATCTGGGCGTCGACTAGGAGACTTGCTGTTCAACTCCTGTCAGGAGGGTTGAGCGGGACTTTTTCCTGACTGAGCCTGTCGGGGACGTGTCCGTCCGAGCCCCGGGGCCGAGAAAAGCGATCTGACGGACTGCACCCGGAGAAGACCTGGTTCGGTGCTCGAGGACGCGGGTTCGATTCCCGCCAGCTCCACCACCACACCACCGTCGCCCACCGCGGGCCAGCCCTCTGAACACCTGAGCCGCTCCGACCTCCGTCGGGGCGGCTCTCGTGCGTCCGGGCCTGGAGTAAAGGTTCCACGGCCCGCGAGACTGTTCACGGGTGGAGGTGCTCAGCATGGACGACACCGTTGCCGAACGGATCATGGACGACGTGGTCGTCGGGCCGCGTGCGTCGAAGGACGCCGCGCGCGAGGAGTTCCGCGGTGTGTTCGTCGCGGTGTTCCCCCGCGTCGTCCGCACGGTCTACTTCATCGTCCACGACGAGTCCGTGGCCGAGGAGATCGCCCAGGACGCGTTCGTCGAGCTCTACCGTGCCTGGTCGGAGATCCGGAGCTACGAGCGCCCCGACCTCTGGGTCCGTCGGGTCGCCATCCGAAAGGCGCAGCGCGAGGCGAGCAGGGCGGTACGCCGGATCGGGACCGAGCGCGCAGCGGCACGACCCGAGGGGATCGACGACACCGCGAGGCAGCCGGACGCGGAGCTGATGGCGGCGATCCGCACCTTGCCGGCACAGCAGCGCGCCGTGGTCGTCCTGTTCTACCTGGAGGACCTCCCGATGGCCGAGGTGGCCGACCTCGTCGGCTGTTCCGCCTCGACCGGCTTCGTCCATCTGCACCGGGCGCGCCACCGCCTGGCCGAGCTGTTGTCCGAGGAGGTGGATGGAGATGTCGGTTGACGATCGCATTCGAGAGGGCCTGACCATGACCGAGCAGCACCTGCGCACGCCGGACGCCGATGTGGCGTTCGAGAGCGTCACCCGCACCGCCGACCGCCAGACGATGACCCGGCGCCTCGTGGTCGCCGGCTCGGTGGCGGCTGCCGCCGCCGCGGTCGCCGCCGCCGTTGCCCTGAGCTCCGGGGACCCGACGTCGACGCCGGCCCCGGCGGACCCACCCACCACCGCTCCGACCGTCCAGGCCGAGGCGCCCGCGTCGCCGATCGAAGGTGAGTGGCGGTCCGAGCCGGTCACCTTCGCGGACCTGGCGACCACCCTGCGAGAGAGCGGGCTCGCGTCCGAGGTCCCCGCCCTCCGTACGGCGCTCGGTGACGTCGGCCGGGCTCGGCTCACCCTCGTCATGGTCGACGGGGACGAGGTCATCAGGATCGGCGGGCAGGAGGTCGGAACCGCCACCTACACCTTGGGCACCGGGACGGTCTCGCTGACGTCGTCGGACTGGTCCGACGACACGGTCCTCGAGGAGCGGATGACCGAGGGTCCGTCGCTCGCCTTCACGCTCGTGGGGGCCCCACGCGGAGCCACCGACGGGCTGTCGGACGAGGCGCTCGTCCGCGCGCTCTACACCACGACCTCCTTCACCCAGGTCGGGGAGCAGTAGCCGCGGGCACGGGGCCCGGCTCGCGCCAGGGGGACGGGGCGGGGTGGTATCCCGCCCTCCCCGCTGGGTACGTTCGAGGCCATGCCCTCTCCTCCGCGGATGATCGCCGGCCGCTACCGCGTCCTCGAGGAGGCCGGACGCGGCGGCATGGGAAGCGTCTGGCGCTGCGTCGACGAGACGGCTCGGCCGCGAGGTCGCGGTCAAGCAGGTCGGCCGGATGCCGGGGGAGTCGGTCACCCACCGGGCCCGGGCGCTGCGGGAGGCTCGCTCGTCCGCGGCGCTCAACCATCCCAACGTCGTCTCGGTCTTCGACGCCGTCGCGGAGGACGAGCACGTCTGGCTGGTCATGGAGTACGTCCGGGGCCGCACCCTCGCGCAGATCATCCGTGAGGAGGGCGCCCTCCCTCCGGCCCGCGTGGCCTGGCTCGGCGCCCAGGTCGCCGACGGGCTCGCCGCCGCCCACGCACGCGGCACCATCCACCGCGACGTCAAGCCCGGCAACGTCCTCGTCACGGACGACGACCGCGCCAGGATCTCCGACTTCGGCATCGCCCGGACCGCGGGGGACGACACCCTGACCCAGTCCGGCATGGTCACCGGGACCCCGACCTACTTCGCACCGGAGGTGGCCCGCGGTGGCGAGCCGCGCCAGGCGTCCGACGTGTGGGCCCTGGGTGCCACGCTCTACGCAGCTGTCGAGGGCCGCGCGCCGTACGACAGCAACCCGAACGCGCTGGCGGTCCTCGCGACCATCGCCGCGGAGGCGCCGCCGGAGACGGAGCGTGCGGGTCCGCTCACCGAGCCGATCCGCAGGATGCTCGACCGCGACCCCGACTCCCGCTGGTCCATGGCGGACGCGGCACACGCCCTGCACCAGCTGCACGACCAGCACGCTGCCTCGGCGGACGCTCCCGACGAGACCCTGGCCCTGACCGGCGCGGTGGCGCCCGAGGAACCCGCCGTACCGGCACCGACGCCCGAGCCGACCCCCACACCGACGCCCGTGCCCACCGCCGGACCGGTCGAGGAGTCCTCGCGCCGGCGAGGCCGTGGGCCTCTTCTCGTGGTCGGACTGGTCCTGCTCCTCGTCGTCGCGATCGCCGCGCTGGTGCTGCTGCCCGACGGCGACGACCCTCCGACGGCGAACGAGGAGCCCACCGGCGACTCCTCGTCCACCGGGTCTACCCCGGGCAGGAGCCCGGACGCGCCGGAGTCGTCGGCGGACACGCCCGCGCCCACCGAGAGCCCGGCCCCCGAGGGGCGGCGGCAGCAGGGCCGCCTTCGTCGAGGACTACTACGCCGTTCTCCCCGACGACACCGAGAGCGGGTACGCCCTGCTGGCCCCGTCCTACCAGGACGAGACCAGCTATGCCGACTACGACGGATTCTGGTCCGGGATCGACGATGTCGTCGTCGAGGACACCGCCCCGGCGGGCACGGACGCCGTCGACGTGACCCTCCTCTACGACGGAGCGAACGAGGAGGTGCGTCGGATCTACCTGGAGCGCGGCGACGAGGGGTGGCTGATCGTCGACGACGAGATCGTCG
>CAWGVI010000011.1:0-87846 GCA_963826015.1 uncultured Actinomycetota bacterium
GCCGATCGGCAGGCGACGACCCGCCGCGAGCCGCTCAAGGCCGGTGACTACGGACTCCTCGTCGACGGGATGTTGCAGGCCACGGTGGAGCGCAAGTCGTTGGCCGATCTCGTCACGTCGTTGACGACCGGCAAGCTCAAGTTCCAGCTCACCGAGTTGGCCGCAATCCCGCGTGCTGCGGTCGTCGTCGAAGAGGGCTACTCGCGGGTCTTCAAGCTCGACCACGTCCGACCCAGCGTCGTGGCAGATGGCATCGCCGAATGCCAGATCCGGTTCCCGAGAGTGCCGATCGTCTTCTGCGAGACCCGCAAGCTCGCCCAGGAGTGGACCTACCGCTTCCTCGCAGCTGCGCGCGTAGGACTCGCCGAGGAGATGGTCGGCGCCAACGCCGTACGAGCCCTCGAAGCGGCACCGCCGCTCGCGCCCGCACCGCCGACCTCGGCGGACGTACGTCGCTGGGCGTCCGCGCACGACATCGTCGTCTCCGACCGCGGCCGGATCCCTATGGCGGTGATGGATCAGTACATCGAAGCCCGCGCTTGCGGCGATACCTGAAGATGCAGTTGTTTGCGACCGTCGGTGCCCGCTGACACGAGGGCTCGGAATGGGCTCGCTTTGATTCGCAAACGCCCTCAGTGGCGTGCTGACGACCTCAGATCTTTCGGGCGGCATCGCTGCAGGTCAGAGGGCAGTTTCGCCCATGGGTGCAGCGAGTCGCAAAGGATCGCACTCACGCTCAGGCCCATCGACTTGTTCCCGATGACGCACCACGTTGAGTGTGCCGCGCTCGTCCGTGTGGAACCCGGGTGCTCGCCCTGATGCTCCCCGCCGTGGGGTGCACTGGGTACGCACAAGGATGAGAAACGGCGCCTGACGCTGGAAGACGTTGAGAGACGTTTTCGCAGGTCAGACGCCGTTTCAGGCATCTAGCCGCAGGTCAGCGAGACCCCCGACTTAAATGTCGTAGTAGAGCTCGAACTCGTGCGGGTGCGGGCGCAGCTGCACGGGGGCGATCTCGGCGGTGCGCTTGAAGTCGACCCAGGTCTCGATCAGGTCGGGGGTGAACACGTTGCCCTCGGTGAGGAACTCGTGGTCGTCCTCCAGCGCGTCGAGCACGGCACCGAGGCTGGTCGGCACCTGGTCGATCTCGGCCATCTCGTCCGGCGGGAGCTCGTAGATGTCCTTGTCGATCGGCTCGGCCGGCTCGATCTTGTTCTTGATGCCGTCCAGGCCGGCGAGCATCAGCGCGGAGAAGGCGAGGTAGGGGTTCGCCGACGGGTCGGGGAAGCGGGTCTCGATCCGCTTGGCCTTCGGGTTGGAGCCGGTGATCGGGATCCGGACCGAGGCGGAGCGGTTGCGCGAGGAGTAGACGAGCGAGATCGGCGCCTCGAAGCCCGGCACCAGCCGGTGGTAGGAGTTCACCGTCGGGTTGGTGAACGCCAGCACCGCCGGGGCGTGCTTGAGGATGCCGCCGATGTAGTGGCGCGCCATGTCCGAGAGGCCGGCGTACCCGGTCTCGTCGTAGAACAGCGGGTCGCCGTCCTTCCAGAGCGACTGGTGGACGTGCATGCCCGACCCGTTGTCACCGAAGATCGGCTTCGGCATGAAGGTGACCGACTTGCCCTGCTCCCAGGCGGTGTTCTTGATGAGGTACTTGAACTTCATCACGTCGTCGGCAGCCTTGAGCAGGGTGTCGAAGCGGTAGTTGATCTCGGCCTGGCCGGCGGTGCCGACCTCGTGGTGGGCGCGCTCGACGAGCAGCCCGCTGGCCTCGAGGTTCTTGACCATGTCGGCGCGCAGGTCGCTGTAGTGGTCGTACGGCTCGACCGGGAAGTAGCCGCCCTTGAGCCGGGTCTTGTAGCCCAGGTTGGGGGAGCTGGTGTCGCCCTCGGCGCCGGAGTTCCACCAGCCCTCGACGGAGTCGATGTGGTAGAAGCCCTCGTTCTCCGACGTCGAGTAGCGGACGTTGTCGAAGATGTAGAACTCCGCCTCGGGGGCGAAGAACGCGGTGTCGGCGACGCCGGTCGACTCCAGGTAGGCCAACGCCTTGCGCGCGATGTTGCGCGGGTCGCGCGAGTAGGCCTCGCCCGTGATCGGGTCGTGGATGAAGAAGTTCACGTTGAGCGTCTTCGACTTGCGGAACGGGTCGATGTAGGCCGTGGTCACGTCGGGGAACAGCGACATGTCCGACTCGTTGATGGCCTGGAAGCCGCGGATCGAGGAGCCGTCGAAGTTGAGACCGTCGTCGAAGACCGACTGGTCGAAGGACGACACCGGGACCGTGAAGTGCTGCATGATGCCCGGCAGGTCACAGAACCGGACGTCGACCATCTCGACGCCTTCGTCCTTGATGTACTTCAGCAGCTCGTCGCTGTTCTCGAACATGCGTCCTCCTTGGCCGGCCACGTGGTCGACCGCAAGATCGTGGATCGTGGTGGTGCGGCGCTGCACCAGTGCCCCCGACCGTAGGCAAGGGCAGTTTCTCGACCGTATCCCGTTTGTTTCGGCCGTGTAACAGATGTCCGGGTGGGGGAGCGCCGGCAACGCTGGCTAGGCTGACGCGGTGATCGAGACCGCCTCCTGGGTACGACGCGCGGCGGCACTCGTCGTGGACTGGGTGGCGTGCATCCTGGTCGTGATCGGGGTCATCGGCCCCGGCGGCTGGAGTGAGGACCCGGCCTCCGGCTTCTACACGCTCGGTGTCTACGCGCTGGAGAACACCCTGCTGACCGCGTTCGCCGGCGGCTCCTTCGGCCAGCTCGTCACCCGGCTGCGTGTGGTCCGGGTCGACGGCGACCCGCGCCCGATCGACCTGCTCCGGGCGCTCGCACGCAGTGTGCTGATCTGCCTGGTCGTCCCGCCGCTGGTGTTCCGCCCCGACGGCCGCGGCCTGCACGACATCGTCGCCGGATCGGCGACCGTCACGCTCCAGGAGCACCTGGCGCGTACGGGTCGGTGATCTCGCGCAGCCGGCCCATCAGGGCCTCGAGCCGCGCGTAGTCGTCCGCGCCGAGGTGGGCCTCCCACTCCGCGCGGACCTCGGCCTCCACCTGCCCGGCGACGGCGGCGAGCTCGAGTCCGCGGGGGGCGAGTCGCACCAACCGGGCACGGGCGTCCGTGGTGTCCGGCACGCGTTCGACGTAGGCCGCCTTCTCGAGCTGGTCGATGAGGAAGCCGGCGGTCTGCTTGGTGACCTGCGCCGCCGCGGCCAGCTCGGTCAGCCGGGTCCCGTCGGGGCCGATCCGGGCGGCGACCCGGCCCTGGGCCTGCGTGACGGTGTGTCCGGCGGCGTGTGCCGCCTCCAGCACGCGCTGCTCGATCGCGCGGTGGGCGACGAAGAACAGCACCGCGACATGGGGAGCCGGGGGCGTTGACATGTAGTCAGCGTATCTGACCATAATGGTCAGAGAAACTGACGAGTTGACCCGGGGAGGGGACGTGGACCGCGACGAGAGCTGGCAGGTCATCGACCGCCACCGGACGAGCGTCGCCGACCTCCTCGCCGGTCTCACCGACGACCAGTGGGAGCAGCCGTCCCTCTGCGCCGGCTGGCGGGTCCGCGACGTCGGCGCGCACCTGTCCCTGGCCGCGACGGCGGGGAACGCGGAGGTGGTGCGCGCCGTGGTCGCGGCCCGGGGCAGCTTCGACCGGATGATCCGCGACGCCTCGATCGCCCGCGCCTCCCGGCCGTACGCCGCGATCGTGGCCGACCTGCGCGGCATCGTCGGCTCCCGGCGGCTCGCGCCCGGGACGCTCTGGCGCGACCCCCTGCTCGACGTGCTCGTCCACGCGCAGGACCTCTCCCGCCCGCTCGGGCTGCGGGTCACCGGTCCGGTCGAGGCGGAGGTGCGAGGCCGCCGAGTGGACGTGGCGGCGTCGGTTCCCGTTCTTCCCCGGGCGACGGCTGCGCGGCTTCCGGCTGGTGGCCGACGACGCGGACTGGGCGCGGGGGAGCGGGACGGAGATCCACGGTCCGGTCGGGTCGCTGCTGCTGCTCTCGACCGGTCGCCCGGCCGGCCTCGACGATCTGGACCTCGACCCGGGGACCCGGAGCGCCTTGGTCGCGCGCTTCGTCTGAGGGTCAGCGGCCGCGCATCTGGCCGCGCATGCCCTTCATGCTGGTCGGCATCGGGCCCTTGGGGATCGGCAGGTTGGGGCGGTTGGCGTCGATCGCGCGGAGCCGGCTCAGCAGGTCGGTGAGCTCGGCACCCTTCACCGAGCGGCCGAGCTTGTTGACGTGCTTGACCAGCTTGGGCAGCGGGACCTGGCCCTCGCCGTCGCCGACCACGACCTGGTGGATCGGGACCTCGGAGGCGACCCGGGCGTGCCGGCGCTCCTCGGTGACGAGCAGCCCCTTGAGCCGGGAGGAGTTGCCCTCGCCGACCAGGACGATGCCCGGAGGGCCGACGACCCGGTGGACCATGTCCTGCTGCTTGTTGAAGGCCACCATCTGGTCGGTCTTCCAGCCGCGCCGCAGGGTCGAGAGGGCGCGGGCGCCAGCGCCCGGCGTGCCCTCCATCTGCTTGTACGCCGCGGACTGCGCGAGGCGGCCGAACAGGATCAGCGTCGCCAGGATGCCGATCATCAGGGCGCCGATGATCGCCAGCACCAGGCTGAGCGTGCCGGAGCCGGGCAGCACGAGGAAGAACAGCGCGAAGCCGAGGGCACCGGCCACCAGGAAGGTCCCGAGGAGGGTCAGCCCGAGGTGCGGGTAGACCGGCTTGGCCATCCGGAACGTGGCCATCATCTGCTGACGACGGCTCATCTCTGACGGGTCGAGGTTGGACATGCGGCGGCGTCTGCTTCCTGGCGCGGGTGGACCTGTGGGGCGGATCAGTGGGCGGACGCGCGGGCGTCCATGGCCTGACCGTACAACCGCCCGGCCCGGTACGACGAACGGACCAGCGGACCCGACATGACGCCGGAGAACCCGATCTCGTCGGCCTCGTCCTTGAGCTCGACGAACTCCTCCGGCTTCACCCAGCGCTCGACCGGGTGGTGACGCACGGAGGGGCGGAGGTACTGCGTGATCGTGATCAGCTCGCAGCCCGCGCCGTGCAGGTCGCGCAGGGCCTGGCTGACCTCCGCGCGGGTCTCGCCCATGCCGAGGATCAGGTTGGACTTGGTGACCAGCCCGAAGTCACGGGCCTGGGTGATCACGTCGAGCGAGCGGTCGTAGCGGAAGGCCGGGCGGATCCGCTTGAAGATCCGCGGGACCGTCTCGACGTTGTGGGCCAGCACCTCGGGCCGCGACTCGAAGACCTCGGCCAGCAGCTCGGGCTTGCCGTTGAAGTCCGGGATCAGGTTCTCCACACCGGTGTCCGGGTTGAGCTCGTGGATGACGCGCACCGTCTCGGCGTACAGCCACGCACCGCCGTCGGGCAGGTCGTCGCGGGCGACGCCGGTGATGGTGGCGTAGCGCAGCTGCATCTTCTGCACCGACTCCGCCACCCGGCGCGGCTCGTCGCGGTCCAGGGGCTCCGGCTTGCCGGTGTCGATCTGGCAGAAGTCGCAGCGGCGGGTGCACTGGTCACCGCCGATGAGGAAGGTCGCCTCGCGGTCCTCCCAGCACTCGAAGATGTTGGGACAGCCGGCTTCCTGGCAGACCGTGTGGAGGCCCTCGCCCTTCACCAGGTTCTGGAGCTCGGTGTAGGCCGGCCCCATCTTCGCGCGGGTCTTGATCCACTCAGGCTTGCGCTCGATCGGCGTCTCCGCGTTGCGGACCTCGAGCCGGAGCAGCTTGCGACCTTCAGGGGCAGGTGCTTGCGTCACTCGCCCCACTCTACGTGGGTGACCCAGCGCGGTGAATTCGGTGGCGCGGCTCGGGACGGCGGGTGCGCGGCCGGGAGAGCGGGCGCCGCGACATGCTCGTCGATTGGTCACGAACTGCAAGAAAGTCGACTGGGTTCTGTCGTTGGTGACCAAACGACAGGCCGGGAGTCCGTGGGCGGGCGCCGACCTTGGGGAGGACGTCGATTGGTCAGGAACTGCAGGGAAGTCGGCTGGGTTCTGTCGTTGGTGACCAACGACAGGCCGGGAGTCCGTGGGCGGGCGTCGACCTTCGGGAGGACGTCGATTGGTCAGGAACTGCAGGGCAAGTCGGCTGGATCCTGTCGTTGGTGACCAGAACGACAACCCGGGAGTCCGTGGGCGCCCCTGCGGCTGACTCGACGTCAGGGGACGTCGCGGCGGCGGAAGGACCAGATCGAGAGGGCCAGGGCGAGGGCCAGGGCGATGCCGAGGTAGAGCACCCCGTCGGCGAGCGGGAGGGTGGCGAACTGCTGGCAGTTCAGGTCCTCGGGTGGTCGCCGCGTGTAGCAGGACTGCGACACCTCGCGGTAGTAGCGCGCGCCGTCGTTGAGGATCGCGACCAGGTTGGTGTGGGGCATCCAGCGCTCGCTCACGCCCAGGCCGGCGAGCACCACCGTCGAGCCGGCGACGACCGCGAACAGCGCCCCGAGGGTGAACACCGTGCTGCGGAACAGCATGGTGACGGCGTAGGCCCCGAGGGCCGCGGCGGCGGCCAGGCCGACCGCTCGCAGCGACGTCCACTCGATGTCGCGCACCACCTCGGGAGGGGCTGCGAGGTCGCGCATGGTCACGAGCACGGAGACCCCGCCCCAGAAGAGGGCGAGGGCCAGCGCCATCGAGAGCGCCGCGAGGACCGCGACCGCGCCGCCCTTGGCCAGCCAGATCCGGGTACGCCGCGGCTCGAACAGCAGCTGGTTGCTCATCGAGCCGGAGTTCCAGTCGGCGCCGACGTACGTCGTGGCCGCGAGCATCAGCAGGCCGGCGACCAGGACGAACACCGCGAGCCCCTGCTGGTTGCGGGTGTCCGCGACGTCGAGCTCGGGCCGGTAGAGGTACCAGTCCAGCTGTGGGCCCATCATCTCCGCGCACTCGGTGGCCTCGCCCGCGCCGTACCGCTCGGGGTTGCGCTCGCAGCGCTCGATCTGGCGCTGGTAGCCGGGGTCCTGGAGGTCGCGGTCGAGCTGGGACTGCGCGTCCGCCAGATCGGCGTCCGAGACGGGTCGGGTGCTCCAGGCGTGCGTGCCGAGGACGACGAGGGGGACCAGGACGCACACGGCCAGCAGCAGCAGCACGGCCCGGCGCCAGCGCAGCCGGGTGAGCTCGAGGAAGAACAGCCGGATCACTGGCCGGCCTCCGTCGCACCGAGGGTGTCGTCGGCGGTGAGCTCGAGGAAGACGGTCTCGAGGTCAGGACGGAGCGGGGTCAGCTCCTCGAGCCACACGCCGTACTCGGCCAGGGCCCGGGTCAGGTCGGCCGGCGGACGGTCGGTCTCGACGCGCAGGCCGGTCGGACCGTCGGCGTGGACGACGAAGCCGAGCGCGGAGAGCCGGCGGCCGGCGTCCTTGGGGTCGGGCACGCCGAGGCGGTACGACGTGCTCTGGCCGATCAGGTCGTCGACCTTGCCGGAGGCGAGCATCCGGCCGTTGCCGATGATCGTGACCGAGGTGCAGACCGACTGCACCTCGGCGAGGATGTGCGAGCTCAGCAAGACGGTGACCCCGGACTCCCCGAGGCTGCGGATGGTGTCGCGGATCTCGCGGATCCCGGCCGGGTCGAGGCCGTTGGTCGGCTCGTCGAGGATCAGCAGCTGCGGGTCCTTGAGCAGGGTCGCGGCGATCGCCAGCCGCTGCTTCATGCCGAGGGAGTAGGACCGGTAGCGGTCCTTGTCGCGGCCGGTCAGGCCGACGGTCTCGACGGCCGCGTCGATCCGGTCGGAGCGGATGCCGCGGGTGCGGGCCAGCAGCTGGAGGTTCTTGCGACCGGAGAAGTTGGGGGAGAACTTCGGCATCTCCACGACCGCGCCCACCCGGTCGATGACCTGGGGGAGCCCGCGCGGCACGGTGGTGCCGAACAGGCTCATCTGCCCCTTGCTCGCGCTCGCCAGCCCGAGCAGCATCCGGATCGTGGTGGTCTTCCCCGACCCGTTCGGGCCGAGGAAGCCGTGCACGCCGCCGGCCGGCACGGCCAGGTCGAGCGAGTCGACCGCGACCCGCCTGCCTCGTCTGGTGCGGAACTCCTTGCGCAGCCCCGCGGTCTCGATGACCAGCTCCCCCGTCATGGATACGGAGTATGTACTACGGGGTGACCAGCTCGATGCGCGACACGCGGCCGGGCTCGGGGCGGGGCTCGTAGTCGGGCGTGGCGGCGTACGGCTGCCAGGTGAGGTAGGCGGACAGGTGCCGCTCGACGACGGGGATCACGTCGCGCACGGTCACGTCGCGGCTGAGCTCGCGCGAGAGGGAGGTGACGCCCGCGTCGGCGATGCCGCACGGGACGAAGCGGTCGTACCAGGCCAGGTCGACGTCGCAGTTGAGCGAGAAGCCGTGCATCGTGACGCCACGGCTGACCCGGATGCCGATGGCGGCGACCTTGCGCTCCGGACCCCGGTCGTCCGCGCGCAGCCACACGCCGCTGCGGCCCGGGATGCGCGCCGTGGTGACGCCGAGCTCGCGGCAGGTGGCGATCAGTGCCTCCTCGACCCGGCGGACGTAGTCGACGACCTTGACGTGGTCGGGCAGCGTGACGATCGGGTAGCCGACCAGCTGACCGGGTCCGTGGAAGGTGATCTTGCCACCGCGGTCGACGTCGATGACCGGGGCGCCGCCGGGGTCGAGCGGCTTCTCGTGCTCGTCGGTCCGCTTGCCGCAGGTGAACACCGGCGGGTGCTCGAGCAGGAGCACGGTGTCGGGGGAGGTCCCGTCCACGACGGAGGCGTGGACTCCTCGCTGCAGGTCCCACGCCGCGAGGTAGTCGACGGCATCGGGTCCGAGACCCGCGATCCGGTAGTCCAGCACCCGCTCACCCTACCCCTGTGGAGGAGCGCCGACGCCGGGCGCCGGACGCGACCTAGGTTGGGTCGGTGACCACCTCGCGCGTCCTCACCGCGGTGCTGGTCGGCGTGCTCGGGTGCGTGCTCGCGGCCGGGGTGGTGGCCGGGGTGACGGCCCGCTCGCGGGTCGACCCGGAGCCTCCCGTCGCACCGGGGGAGACCCGGGTGGAGCCGCTGACCGTGCTGCGCGCGTGGGACGCCCGTCGGGCCGCCGCCTGGCAGCGGGGTGACGCCGACGACCTCGCCGCGCTCTACACGGTGGACTCGGCGGCCGGGCGCGCCGACCGCGCGCTGCTGGCGGCGTACGCCGGGCGGGGGCTGCGCGTGACCGGGTTGCGGATGCAGCGGGCGGCCGTGGAGGTGCGGGCTGCGGCCGAGGACCGGCTGGTGCTGGTCGTCACCGACCGGGTCGTCGCGGCGAGGGCCGTCGGCCCGCGGGGGACGGTGTCCCTGCCCCGTGACGCGTGGTCGACCCGGACCGTGGTGCTGGTCCGCGGGAGCGGGGGCTGGCAGGCCGCCGAGGTGAGGGGTCAGCGCAGCCCGGCGGCCAGGACCGCGGTGACGTCCCGGTCGGAGAACTGGTAGCCACGGTCGAGCAGCGCCTGTGGCCGGGCGTCGACGGAGTTCAGCAGCTCCGGCGAGGCCTTGCCCACGGCCACCTCGAGCACCTTGGAGGGCGCGACCAGGAACGCCGGTCGGCTCACGAGACGCGCGAGCGCCTGCGTGAACTCCGCGTTGGTCGGCGTCTCGGGGCAGCACAGGTTGAACGGCCCCGCCGCCTGGTCGTCGACGGCGAGGGCCGAGACCGCTCCCAGCCAGTCGCGCAGGCTCACCATCGGGAAGTACTGCCGGCCGTCGCCGAGACGGGCGCCGAGACCGAGCCTGAAGAGCAGCCGCAGCTGCTTGAGCGGGGGTGCGTGCCGGTCCATCACCGGGGCGGTGCGCAGGATGCAGACCCGCGAGCCCGCGGCCGCCGCCGGCTCGGTCACCGCCTGCCACTCCCGCGTCACCTGCGTGAGCAGCGAGTTGCCCCGGCTGTCGGACTCCTCGGTCACCGGCTCGGTGCCGTGGTCGCCGTAGTAGCCGATCCCGTTGCCCGCGAGGAACGCAGGACCGCCGCCGACCTCGGCGATCGTCCGGGCCAGCAGCGAGGTCGTGCTGACTCGGCTGTCGCGGAGCTCACGCGCCCACGTCGTCGAGTGGGGGTTGCCGACCGTGGGGGAGCCGGCCAGGTTGACCACGACGTCCGCGGCCGCGACGACGTCGGCGTCGATCCGGCCCTCGGCCGGCTGCCACTCCGACTGCTCCGGCGTGCTCGGCGTGCTCCTCACGAGCTGGGTCACCTCGTGACCCTCCCCGCGGAGGTGGCTGATCAGGTGGGACCCGAGGAAGCCGGACCCGCCGGCGAGGACGACGCGCATGCTCACCATCTAAGCAGCGCGCCCCCTGACGCGGCGTGTGCCTGAGAGTGCGCAGGAGCGCACTCTCAGGCACACGCGGCGAAGGTGGGCTCAACCTCCTCGCGCCACGCCGTCGCCTTCGGCGCCGGCTGCGCTCAGACCTCGAACTGGCCGGCCTCCAGGCGCTGCTTGACCTCCTGCAGGAAGCGACCGGCGTCCGCACCGTCGACCAGCTGGTGGTCGTAGGTGAGGGCGACGTAGACCATGTAGCGGATGGCGATCGTCTCGCCGAGGTTCGGGTCGTCGATCACGACCGGGCGCTTCACGACCGCACCCGGGCCGAGGATCGCCACCTGCGGCTTGTTGATGATCGGGGTGTCCCAGAGGGCGCCGACGCTGCCGAGGTTGGTGATCGTGAAGGTGCCGCCGGACAGCTCGTCCGGGCCGATCTTGTTGGTGCGGGTGCGCTCGGCGATGTCGGCGATCTTCTTGGCCAGGCCGGCGACCGACAGGTCACCGGCGTCCTTGACGACCGGCGTGAGCAGCCCCTTCTCGGTGTCGACCGCGAACGCGACGTGCTCGCGGTCGAAGTAGGTCACCTCACCGGCGTCGGTGTCGATCGTCGCGTTGAGCGACGGGTGCGCCTTGAGCGAGTCGATCGCCGCCTTGGCGAAGAACGGCAGGTACGAGAGCTTCACGCCCTCGCGGGCCAGGAAGTCCGCCTTCACCGCGTCGCGCATCCGCGCGATGTTGGTGACGTCGATCTCGACGACCTGCGTCAGCTGTGCCGAGGTCTGCAACGACTCGACCATCCGCTTCGCGATGATCTTGCGCAGCCGCGTCATCGGCTCGGTCGTGCCCCGCAGCGGGGACGGCGCCGGCGAGGACGGGGCGGACGGGGTGGACGACGCCGCGGCGGCCGGAGCCTCGGCGGGTGCGGCCGCCTGCTTCGCCGCGGCGGCAGCCTCGAGCACGTCCTGCTTGCGGATCCGGCCACCGACACCGGTGCCGGTCACGCTCGCCAGGTCGACGCCCTGCTGGGCGGCCATCTTGCGGACGAGGGGCGTGACGTACGTCGAGGGCTCCTCGCGGTCCTTGGCCGGGGCGGCGGCAGGCTTCTCCTCGGCCTGCGCGGCGGGCTCGGGCTCCTTCTCGGGCTCGGGCTCGGGCTCCTTCTCCTTCTCGGGCTCCTTCTCGGCCTCGGGGGTCTCGTCCCCGGCGGGGAGGTCGCCCTCCTCCTCGGCGATCTCCTCCTCCTGCTCGGCCTTCTTCTCCGCCTCCTGCTCGTCGGCGGGCTGGGCCTCGGGCTCGGCCTGGGCGGGTGCGTCGTCGCCGGACCCGACCACGGCCAGCTCGGCGCCGACCTCGACGGTCTCGTCCTCGTCGACCTTGATCTCCAGCAGCGTGCCGGCGACCGGGGAGGGGATCTCGGTGTCGACCTTGTCGGTCGAGACCTCGAGCAGCGGCTCGTCGACCGCGACGTCGTCGCCGACCTTCTTCAGCCAGCGGGTCACGGTGCCCTCGGTCACGGACTCGCCCAGCGCGGGCAGGGTGACCGACGTACCGCCGCCGCCACCGCCGCCGCCGCTCGGCTTCTCCTCGGCCGCGGGCTGCTCGGGCTCGGACTCCTCGGACTCGCTCGGAGGGGGCTCCTCGGACTCTGCCTCGGCCGCCTGTTCCTCGGCCTGCTCCTGCTCGACGTCCTCGCCGCCTCCGGCCTCGCCGTCGTCGCCGGATCGACTCCGATGCGCCGGAGTCGTCGCCGGAGTCATCGCTGTCGGAGGAGTCCTCGGAGGAGTCGCCGGAGGCCTCACCCTCCTCGCCGATCATGGCCAGCACGGCGCCGACCTCGACGGTGTCGTCCTCGTTGGCCTTGATCTCGACCAGGGTGCCGGCCACGGGGGAGGGGATCTCGGTGTCGACCTTGTCGGTCGAGACCTCGAGCAGGGGCTCGTCGACGGCCACCGTGTCGCCGACCTGCTTCAGCCAGCGGGTGACGGTGCCTTCGGTGACGGACTCGCCGAGTGCGGGGAGGGTGACTTCGGTGGCCAAGGCTCTTCCTTCGGTTGCGGCGGGGTTGTTCAGGAGTGTGCGTGGAGCGGCTTGCCGGCGAGCGCGAGGTGCGCCTCGCCGATCGCCTCGTTCTGGGTGGGGTGGGCGTGCACCAGCGGGGCGACGTCCTCGGCGTGGGCCTCCCAGCCGTAGATCAGCTGGGCCTCGCCGATCAGCTCGCCGACGCGGTCGCCCACGAGGTGGACACCGATCACGGGGCCGTCCTTGCGGCGGACCAGCTTGACGAAGCCCTGGGTCTGCAGGATCTGGCTCTTGCCGTTGCCGCCGAGGTCGTAGGTCAGCGACTCGACCTGGTCGGCGCCGTACTGCTCGACGGCATCGGACTCGTTGAGGCCGACCGACGCGATCTCGGGGTGGGAGTAGGTGACCCGCGGGATGCCGGTCTCGTCGATGGTCGCGGGCGCGAGCCCGGCGATCTCCTCGGCCACGAAGATGCCCTGCTGGAACCCGCGGTGGGCCAGCTGGAGGCCGGGCACGATGTCGCCGACGGCGTAGACGCCCTCGACGTTGGTGCGGCAGCGGTCGTCGGTGAGGACGAACCCGCGGTCCATGGCGATGCCCTGCTCGTCGTAGCCGAGCCCGTCGGTGACGGGACCTCGGCCGACGGCGACGAGCAGCAGCTCCGCCTCGATCACGTCGCCGCCCTCGACCGTCATCGCGACGCCGTCGTCGGTGGTCTTCACGCTCTGGAAGGGGGTGCTCGTGCGGAAGGCGATGCCGCGCTTGCGGAACGCGCGCTCGAGCGCCTTGGAGGACGCCTCGTCCTCGACGGCGACCAGTCGGGGCAGCGCCTCGACGATCGTCACGTCCGCGCCGAAGCTCTTCCAGACGCTGGCGAACTCGCAGCCGATCACGCCACCGCCGAGCACGATCACCGAGGCCGGGACCCGGTCCAGGCGCAGCGCGTGCTCGCTGGTGAGGATGCGGTCGCCGTCGACGTCGAGGCCGGGGAGCGAGCGGCTGTAGGAGCCCGAGGCCAGCACGACGTGGCGGCCGGAGTACGCCGTGTCGCCGACCGTGACCTCACGGGGTCCGGTGAGCCGGCCGGAGCCCTCGATGACGGTGATGCCGCGGCTCTTCACCAGGCCGGCGAGGCCCTTGAACAGCCGGGTGACGACCCCGTCCTTGTAGGAGTTCACGCCCACCATGTCGATGCCGTCGAGGCTGGCCTGCACGCCGAACTTCGCCGCGTCGCGGGCACCGTCGGCGATCTCGGCAGCGTGGAGGAGCGCCTTGGTGGGGATGCAACCGACGTGGAGGCAGGTGCCGCCGAGGTTGCCCTTCTCGACCAGCCCCACGCTCAGCCCGAGCTGCGCGGCCCGCAGGGCACAGGCGTAACCGCCCGACCCGGCCCCGAGGATCAGTACGTCGAACTCGGCGTCGGCCACCATGCTCCCTTCGGTCGATCGGGCTCCCCTCGCAGCCCGCGGCACCATCTTTGCACTCTTTCCGAACGTGTCGACACCACCCCGTGGGCCAACCCGGCACACTGGTACCCATGGGGATGTTCGACCGCTTCCGCACCCGCGCGAAGGTGCGCCGCCCGGCCCGTGACGCTGCGCGCACCGGCTCCACCACCGTGCGCGCGTCCGACCGCACCGACGAGCAGCACCTCCGGACGTGGGTGGCGGACCGCCGCGGCGTCGAGGGATTCGTCGAGCCGCGGACCGCCGTCAGCGACGTGACGCTGCTGCTCGTCGCCCACGACGGGGAGTGGACGCGACGCCGGGTGCCGTCGGTGCAGTGGGCGCACCAGTTCTGCAACAAGCACCAGGTGCCGTCCTACGACGCCGCCGTCGTCGGCATCCCGCAGCGGATGCGCGACTACAACAGCCCGGAAGAAGAACGGCGGGGTCTAGGACTTCTGCTCGGTCAGCGCCCGGGCGAACTCCACGAGGGTGGAGACCGCGAAGCCGGTGCCACCCGACGTGACGTGGCCGTACGCACTGCCGGAGTGGTACGACGGACCCGCGATGTCGAGGTGCGCCCACGGCATGCCGCCGGTGAACTCGCGCAGGAAGGCGCCGGCGTAGAGGCCGCCGCCCATCCGGTTCCAGTCGTGCTGGAGGAGGTCGGCGATCTTGCTGGCGCGCACCCGCTCGGTCATCTGCTCGGGCAGCGGCATCGGCCAGTGCGCCTCGCCGGCGGTGGTCCCGGCGGCGAGCACGTCGTCGACGACGTCCTCGCTGCCCATCACCCCGCCGACCCGGTCGCCGAGGGCGAGCACCATGTGGCCGGTGAGGGTGGCGACGTCGATGACGACGTCGGGCTTGACCTCGGTCGCCCGACCGAGGCCGTCGGCGAGGATCAGCCGGCCCTCGGCGTCGGTGTTGAGGACCTCGACGGTCTTGCCGCCGTACATGCTCAGCACGTCGCCGGGGCGGGTCGCCGACCCGGACACCATGTTCTCCGCCATCGGCACGAACGTGGAGACCTTGATCGGCAGCCCCAGCTCGGCGATCGCCAGCGTGGCCTGGACGACGGCGGCCGCGCCGCCCATGTCGGACTTCATCTCGTGCATGCTCTGGGCGGGCTTGATGGACAGGCCGCCGGAGTCGAAGGTGATGCCCTTGCCGACCAGGGCGAGGTGGGCCTTCGCGCCCTTGGGCGCGTAGGTCAGCTCGACCAGGCGCGGCGGGGCGTCGGAGCCCGCACCCACGCCGAGGATGCCGCCGCAGCCGAGCTCGGCGAGGGACGCTCTCGTCGTGGACGACCGCCTTGACCTTGGTCTTCCCGCGACCCTTGCCGACCTCCGCGGCCGCGGCGCTGACGGCGTCGGCGAACCCCGGCGGGCGCAGGTCGCCCGGGGGCGTGTTCACCCAGTCCCGGGTGGTGGCCACGGCCGCCGCGATGACCTGGCCGGTCTCGAAGGCCTCGGTGATCTCCTTCTTGCGGGCGGCCGGGGACAGGACGGTGACGGTCGCGGGGGCGGTGCTGTCGGTGGGCTTCTTGTACGTCGTGAACGTGTAGCCGCCGAGGTGGAACCCCTCGGTCACGGCGCGCACCAGCTCGCCGGTGTCGGCGGGCAGCGCGAGGGCCACGGACGTGGCGTTGGTGATGGCGCGAGCGGCCGCACCGGCGGCGCGTCGTACGGCCACCTGGTCGGGGTCGGCGCCGAGCCCGACGAGCACGAGCACGGGGGAGGAGAGGGTGCCGGCGGTGGGGATCCGGTGGACCTCGCCGGCCTTGCCGGTGACGCCCAGGCTGGCCAGCAGCGGGCGGAACTTGCGGCCCCAGGCCTGGGCGACGTCCTCGCCGCCGGCCGCGACCTGCGGCTGCGTCGAGGAGCCCTTGCGCTGCTGCACCACCCCCACCACGACCACGTCGGCTCGGGTCTTCGCAGGGTTCGCGGCACGGAGCTGGTAAGTCGTCACCGGGGCAGGATACGGGCCCCTCGTGACGGCCACCCGCTGCGGTAGGTTCGCCGCATGAGCGAGCCCGCCCTGCGCCAGTCGCCGCTTCACGACCGCCACGTCGCGCTGGGTGCGAAGCTGGCGGAGTTCGGTGGCTGGTCGATGCCGCTGGAGTACCCCGCCGGCACGGTGGCCGAGCACACCGCGGTCCGGACCGGGGTCGGCGTCTTCGACGTCAGCCATCTCGGCAAGGCGCTGGTGGTGGGGCCGGGGGCCGCGGCGTACGTCAACGCGACGCTGAGCAACGACCTCGGGAAGATCGCTCCCGGGCAGGCGCAGTACACCCTCTGCCTCGACGACGAGACCGGCGGCATCGTCGACGACCTCATCGCCTACTACCAGGACGACGAGCACGTGCTGCTCGTCCCGAACGCCGCCAACACCGCCGAGGTCGTCCGCCGGCTGCGGGCCGGCGCGCCGGACGGGGTGAAGGTCCTCGACCACCACGACCAGTACGCCGTGCTGGCGGTCCAGGGCAGCCGCTCCGACGAGGTGCTCGAGACGGTGGGGCTGCCGACCGGGCACGACTACATGTCGTTCGTGGAGGCCGAGCACGACGGCGCCGCGGTCGTCGTGTGCCGCACCGGCTACACCGGTGAGCGCGGGTACGAGCTGATCGTGCGCAACGAGGGCGCCGGCTCCCTGTGGGACGCGATCGTCGCCGCCGGCGAGCCGCACGGGCTCCACGCGTGCGGCCTCGGCGCCCGCGACACGCTGCGCACCGAGATGGGCTACCCGCTCCACGGCCAGGACATCTCGATGGACACCACCCCCAACCAGGCTCGCCTCGGCTGGGCCGTGGGGTGGTCCAAGGAGCGGTTCTGGGGCGACGCGGTGCTGCGCAAGGAGAAGGAGGAGGGCCCGCAGCGCCTCCTCCGTGGCCTGGTCGCCACCGGTCGCGGCATCCCGCGACCCGGGATGAGCGTGTCGCTCACGCACGACGTCCCCCTGTGCCAGATCACCTCGGGGACCTTCAGCCCCACGCTGCGCAAGGGCATCGGCCTGGCGCTGGTGCCGACGCTGGTGGCCGCCGACGCCGAGGTCGGCGTCGACGTCCGGGGTCGCCGCGAGATCTTCCAGCTCGTGCGTCCGCCGTTCGTCGACACCAGCGTGCGGGAGTCCTGAGATGAACCTGCCCGACCAGCCCTCCACCTTCCGCAAGCCCTCGGCCGCCGATCGCCCGTGGTGGTGGCGGATGGAGGACAAGACGGGAGCGGAGGTGACCGTCGCCGGAGAGCTCGCCGGACAGCGCTTCACCAGCCAGGCCGACGCGGAGTCGTGGGTCGGCGAGACCTGGTCCGACCTGGCGCGCGAAGGCGTCGACCAGGTGTCGCTGCTGGAGCACGAGCGGGTCGTCTACGGCCCGATGTCGCTGCACGCCTGACCCGGGGCCCCATCGGATCACCGGCCCGCTCCGAACACGAGACGACATGCGCCGGGACGACACGGAGTTCACCGCCTACCTCGCGGCACGCTGGCCCGCCCTCGTGCGGGTGATCGTGCTGCTGGGCCACGCCGACGACGACGCACGCCGGATCGCCTTCGACGCCCTCGTGCGCATCCATCCGGACTGGCGCCGGATCCACCGGGAGGAGGACGTCGAGGTCGCCGTCCACCGCGAGCTCCTCGACGCCCGTGCGCGGGACCTCCGGCAGACCCCGCTGCCGCCGGCGCGCGAGCCGCCTCCGGTGCCGCCCGGGATGACCGAGCAGGCCGAGCGTCTCGACGAGGTGCTCGCCGCCCTCGACGCGATGCCGCCCGACGAGCGTCTCGTCGTCGTGCTCCGGCAGGTCGCCGAGCTGTCCGAGGACCAGGTGGCCGACGTCCTCGAGCGGCCCGTGGGCCCCGCGCCCGTGCTGGCCGACCCCGACCTGCGCCTGGCGCTGGAGGCGCTCGAGGTGGATCCCGTGCTCACCGAGCACGTCGCCGAGGAGCACCGTCGCCGGCGCAGCCGGCTGCTCCGTCGTACGACGGCCGCGGTGGCTGCCGTGCTCGTCGTCGTCGCCGCCGGCAGCTGGCTGTGGCAGCGCGTCGGACGACGTCGGCGACGTGACGACGGCCGACAACCCGCTGCCGATGGCGTGGGTCGCCGACGGCCGGCTCCACCTGCGATGACGTCGTGGTCGGGGTGCGGCCCGTGGTCGACCTGGTGACCGTGCCCGACGGCGTGGTGATGACGACCGAGGACGGCGAGGTCGTCATGGCCGAGCAGGACGGGTCGCTCACGACGCTCGGCGAGACCGTGCCCGGCAACGGCCTCGTGGTCGAGCCGGACAACGGCTGGGTCGCGTGGGCCGACCCCGGCGACGGCGAGCCGGAGCTGGTCGTGCACGACACCCGCCTGGGGGACGAGGTCGGCCGTCGGTCACTCGCCGAGCCCGGGGGTGAGGGTGGGCAGCCCGTCGGCAGCACCGGCCCGATCGCCATCGACGGGGAACGCGTCTTCTACTCCACCCGCGGCAGCGACTTCGTCTGGGAGCCGATCCTCGGCGGCGCGTTCGCGCTGTCGGGCAAGCTGGCCGACACGGCTGCCGGCGCGCGCCTCAACCACGCGTCGGGCGGCTACCTGCTCCAGGCCGGACCGTTCCGCAGCGGCAAGCTGATCGAGGGCACCGAGGGCCGGCTGACCCCCGACGGCCGCTACGCCTTCATCGTCCAGGACGACGAGCTCGTGGTCTTCGACGTCGCCACCGGCGACCCGATCGAGCGGATGTACTCCCCGAGCGACCAGGCCGAGTCGTGGACCTACACCGAGGAGACGTTCTGGATCGCGGTCCAGCACAAGCTGCAGGACAAGCAGTACCAGGACATGCTCCAGATGCCGTCGGAGGGCAACTACCGGATCTTCGAGTGCGTGCCCGGGCGCGCGGACGTCTGCATCGACCGGGCCGAGGTGCCCGAGGACGTCGCCGACGCCCCGGTCCTGGCCCGCTAGCGTGGAGCGGTGCGCTCCTTCCGCCAGGTCGACGTCTTCTCCACCGAGCCGCTCCGGGGCAACCCGGTCGCCGTCGTGCACGGCGCCGACGGGCTGACCGACGCGCGGATGCAGGACTTCGCGCGGTGGACCAACCTCAGCGAGACCACGTTCCTGCTGACGCCCACCGACCCCGCGGCCGACTACCGGCTCCGGATCTTCACGCCGAGCGGCGAGCTCCCGTTCGCCGGCCACCCCACGATCGGTTCGGCGCACGCCTGGCTGGAGGGCGGCGGTGTGCCCGCCTCCGAGGGACGGCTGGTGCAGGAGTGCGGCGCCGGGCTGGTCACGCTGCGGAGCGAGGGGCGGCTCGCGTTCGCGGCCCCGCCGCTGGTGCGGTCGGGACCGGTCGACCCCGCCGATCTCGGCCCGGTGCTGGCCGCCGTCGGACTGGCCGCCGACGAGGTCGTCGACGCCCAGTGGGTCGACAACGGACCGGGCTGGATGGGCGTGCTGGTCCGCGACGCCGAGCGTGTGCTGGCGCTGGCGCCCGACTTCTCCGCCCTCGGCGAGGACGTCGGCGTGATCGGGCCGCGCAGCACGGGGGACACGGCGTGCGAGGTCCGGGCGTTCTGCCCCGCGGGCTCGGGCATCACCGAGGACCCGGTCACCGGCAGCCTCAACGCCGGCCTCGCCCAGTGGCTCGCCGGCACGGTGCTGCCCGCGTCGTACGTCGCGGCGCAGGGGACTGCGATCGGGCGGGCCGGGCGGGTCCACGTCGAGCGGGACGGCGACACCGTCTGGGTGGGCGGCGACGCCACGACCGTCCTCCTCGGAGAGGCCGACCTCCCGGAGTAGGGTCGGCGACGTGCGGGCCTACCTCGACCTCCTCCAGCGGATCCTCGACGAGGGCGTCGACAAGGGCGACCGCACCGGTACCGGGACGCTCTCGGTCTTCGGCCACCAGATGCGCTTCGACCTCGCCGAGGGCTTCCCGCTCGTGACGACCAAGAAGGTCCACACCCGCTCGGTGTTCGCCGAGCTGCTGTGGTTCCTGCGCGGCGACACCAACGTGAAGTGGCTCCAGGACCGCGGCGTCACGATCTGGGACGAGTGGGCCGACACCGACGGCGACCTCGGCCCCGTCTACGGCTACCAGTGGCGGTCGTGGCCGGCGCCCGACGGCAGCCACGTCGACCAGGTCGCCCAGCTCGTCGAGAACCTCCGCCGCGACCCCGACAGCCGCCGCCACATCGTGAGCGCCTGGAACGTCGCGGACATCCCGCAGATGGCGCTGGCGCCGTGCCACGCGTTCTTCCAGTTCTACGTCGCCGGCGGCCGGCTCTCGTGCCAGCTCTACCAACGCTCCGCCGACGTGTTCCTCGGCGTGCCGTTCAACATCGCGTCGTACGCCCTGCTGACCCACATGGTCGCGCAGGTGACCGGCCTGGAGGTCGGCGACTTCGTGCACACCCTCGGCGACGCGCACCTCTACTCCAACCACCTCGAGCAGGCCCGGCTCCAGCTCACCCGCGAGCCGCGGGCGCTGCCGACGCTGCGGCTGGACCCCACGATCACCGAGATCGACGGCTTCGACCTCGAGCACATCTCCGTCGAGGGCTACGACCCCCACCCGGGCATCAAGGCCCCCATTGCCGTCTGAGCGGCCGGCCCGCCCGCGTCGGGTCGTCGCCGTCGCGGCGTACGCCGACAACGGTGTCATCGGCGACCACGGCCGGATCCCGTGGCACCTCCCCGACGACTTCGCGCACTTCAAGGCCGAGACGCTCGGGCACACGCTGGTGATGGGGCGGCTGACCTTCGACTCCATCGGCCGGCCGCTGCCCGGCCGCCGCACCGTCGTGGTCACCCGCAACCGCTCCTGGACCCACGACGGCGTCGAGGTCGTGCACGACCTCCCCGGGGCCCTCGACCTGGCGGCGTCGTACGACGGGGACACGGTCGTCGCGGGCGGCACCCAGATCTACGAGCAGGCGATGCCGCTGCTCACCCACCAGGTGCTGACCGAGGTCCACCTCTCGCCCGACGGGGACGCCCACTACCCCGACTTCTCACGCGAGGAGTGGGTCGAGACCCGCCGCGTCTCCCGCCCGGACCTCGACTGGGTGTGGTGGGAGCGCGTCGCCCCCTGATCCGCCTGAGGTCAGCAGTCGGCCAGGACGGCCGCGATCATCGCGTGACCGTGCTGCTCGAAGGGTTCGTCACCGACGAGGTGGGCCCAGACGGCCGTGCCGACGGCCTCGCGGACCCGGGTCCGGAGCCAGGGCTCGGGGTCGCGGGGGTCCCGGCCGTAGCCCTCCAGGAACGCCGCCTCGAGGGCGGGGGAGTCGCGGAACTGGCGGCCCGCGAGCCGGGCCAGGTCGGTGGCGGCCGGGCGCAGGTCGGCGCGGCCGAGGTCGATCACGCGGACGGTGCCCGGTCGTCGAGGAGCCAGTTGCGCGGCTGCCAGTCGCCGTGGGTGGGGACGACGGTCGTCGGGACCCGTGGTGTCCCAGGACCCGATCAGCTCGCGGAGCCGGGCCTCGGTGGCGGGGTCGATCCGGTGCTCGCGGTCCAGCCAGGCGAGCGACTCGGCCGCCTCGCGCCGGGCCTAGGTCGGGATCGATGGTCGACGGTCTGACCGTGCAGCAGCGCGAGCAGCGCTCCCGCCTGCCGGTAGGTGTCGGGATCGACGGCGGCGGGGGAGTCCTGCACCAGCTCACCGGGCAGCCACCGGGTCAGCAGCATCCTCAGGCGTACGTCGCTCGCGACCCGGACCGGCGCCAGCCCGCGCGAGGTCCACGGCTCGAGCCACTCGTCGTGGGCCCGGATCTCGCGGGCCATGTGGCCGTCGTCCGGCCCGCCGGCCTTCAGCGCGTAGCGCTGCCCCTCGTGCCGCAGCTCGAGCACCTGCCGGTCGACCAGGCCCCAGTTGTGGTCGCGGACGACCTCGGCCCCGGGCAGCCACCGGTCGAGGAGGTCCTGCTGGTCGTCGGGGAGCACCCGGCGATTGTCACCGACGCGGTGCGGACACCGTCCGGCAGGTGCGGCCGTCGACCGAGCACAGCTCGGGGGCGAGGGTGCCCGGGAGCCAGCGGCCGTGGCCGACGGTGTGCTTGTTGACCGACTCGCGGCGCCACACGCCACGCCCGCCGAGCTCGGTGCAGGTCGCCCGTCCCTCCACCACGCGGCAGAACGAGACCCCGCGCGAGGTCGGCACGAACGCCCGCGAGAGCGGGTCGCCGGGCAGCGTCACGGGCGGCGCGGCTCGGTGCCTCCCAGCCGTCGGCGGAGACGACCGAGCAGGTCGCCCGGTCGGCGACCATGCCGCAGGCGGCCGGGCCGAACGGCGACACGAACCAGCTCTGCTGGGCCAGCACCGGACGACGGGCGTCCACGCGGTCGAAGCCCCAGCTGCGCGAGGTGCGGTCGAACGGGACACAGGCGTGCGCGATGCCGGCGCGGTCGACCAGGTCGCGGCAGAACCACACCCGGCCGTCATCGCCGGCGAGGAAGGATCGGGAGCCCGGAGCGCCCCAGCCGACCTCGCGACCGGTCCGGACCAGCTCCGGTCCCGACCTCGTACGACGGGTGCAGCCGATGCGCTGGTCGCGCTGCTTGCCGAGCAGGCCGCAGGCGAGGTCGGCGTCCTCGAAGGTGACCATCCGGGCGGTGCCCGGCAGGTACGGCTTCGCGAGCCGGGCGGGAGCGGCGGTGCCGAGCTCCAGCCGCGCGGTCGCGGCGGAGGAGACGTTGCCCGCCGCGTCGGCCGCGGTCACGGTGTAGCTGTAGGCCTGACCGGGCGAGGCCTGGCGGTCGACGTACGCCGGGGTGGCGGTGCGGGCGACCTCGACGCCGTCACGGCGCACGGTGTAGCCGGTGACGCCCATGTCGTCGGCGGGCTGCTTCCAGCTGACCCTGACGCCGCCGCGGATCGTGACCGCCGCGGGCGAGCCGGGCTGCTCCGGGGCGGTGTAGTCGACCGGGACCACGTCGGCGAGGTGGATGAACTTGTCGGGCCAGCCCACGCCGCCCGGGTAGACCGTGACGAGGTGGAAGGCGTTGTGGCCGTCGGTGTTCATCTCCGAGATCACGATGCTGCCGTCGGTGTTGACCGACTCGACGTAGGAGACGTGGCCACGGGCGTACCACCCGACCGCGCCGACCGCCGGCACCTCGTTCGGCTTCATGCCGATCGACTTCGCGCCCTTCGCCCAGTCGGCGGCGTCTCCCCAGTGGACGCCGGCGAACCAGTTGCTGAACGCGAGGCCGTTGCGTTGCCCGAGCCGGAAGGCGACCCAGGAGGTGCACTGGCCCTGGAAGAATCCGAGCCCGTCGTTGACGCAGCCGCCGGTGCCCACGTTGGACTCGTCGCAGTCGGGAGCCGCCGGCCACGGGTAGCCGTAGGTGTCGTGGGCCACGTTCGTGCCGGGCACGCCGGTCCACACCGGCGGAGCCTGGTCGGGGTTGGCCGGCGCGCCGGCGCCCGGGTTGGCACCGGGCGTGCCGCCGGGAGGTGCCGGGGGCCGCGCTGCCGGGCGCTGCCGGCAGGACGACGAGCGCCACCAGGGCGAGCAGGGCGACGAGTGCGCGACGGAGCGCGACGGGGGTGGACGGGCTGGACACGGTGCCTCCAGGAACGTGGTGCTGCGCCCTCGGGGTGGGCGCTGGAACCATGGTCTGCGAGGTGTCCGGGAGCGCGGAGCAAAACCCGCAAACCCGCCCGCCGCCGCAGGATCTGGGGTAGGGATGCCGATACCCTGAGGCCATGACCCCCGCGACCGCTCCCGAGGCCCCGTTCGGCCGGATGATGACGGCGATGGCCACCGCCTTCGCGGCGGACGGCTCGGTCGACCTGGACCAGACCGCGGCGATCGCGTCCCACCTCGTCGACAACGGCCACGACGGTGTCGTGGTCAGCGGCACCACCGGTGAGTCACCGACCACCGGCGACGCCGAGGTCGGCGAGATCCTGCGCGTCGTCAAGGACGCGGTCGGCCACCGCGCCAAGGTCGTGGCCGGCGTCGGCAGCAACGCCACGTCCCACTCGGTCGACCTCGCCCGCCAGGCCGAGAAGCTCGGCGCCGACGGCCTGCTGCTGGTCACGCCCTACTACAACCGTCCCGGCCAGGCCGGCGTGCTCCACCACTTCACCGAGGTCGTGCGGGCCACCGACGTGCCGGTGATGCTCTACGACGTCCCCGGCCGCACCGGCACCACGATCTCGCTCGACACCTTCGCGGCCGTCCGCGAGGCCGGCCCGGTGGTCGCGGTCAAGGACGCGGTGGGCGACTACCCCCGCGGCGTACGCCTCCTCGACCTCGGGTACGCCATCTACTCCGGCGAC
The DNA here is from genome assembly GCA_963826015.1 of uncultured Actinomycetota bacterium. GTDB lineage: Bacteria > Actinomycetota > Actinomycetes > Propionibacteriales > Nocardioidaceae > Nocardioides. The sequence continues at coordinate 24,008 of CAWGVI010000011.1, forward strand.
GACCACGCCAACCTCGGCTGGCTGGCCCACGGTGCGTGCGGCTTCGTCTCGGTCGTCGGCCACGCCGGTGGACAGATGCTCGCCGCGATGGCCGGGCGCCCACTTCTCCGGCGACCACGCCCACGCCCTCGCGCTCTACCGACGCCTGCTGCCCACCATGGACGCCATGATGAAGGTCGAGAACTACGGCGCCACCACCTCCAAGGCGGCGCTCGAGCTGCTCGGAGTCCTCGACAACCGGCGGGTCCGCCCACCGCTGGTGCCGCTCACCGACCACGAAGTCGCGGCGCTGCGGGAGGGTCTGGTGGCCTCCGGCCTCCTGTGACCCACCCCCGCACGCCCCCACCCGACGAAAGCGATGTTGATGTCCCACCCCCATCCCGAACTGACCGCGCCCGGCGACCTCCCCGAGGGAGGCCTGCGGATCATCCCCCTCGGGGGACTCGGCGAGGTCGGCCGCAACATGACCGTCTTCGAGTACGACGGGCGGCTGCTCATCGTCGACTGCGGCGTGCTGTTCCCCGAGGAGAACCACCCCGGCGTCGACCTGATCCTCCCGGACTTCGAGCCGATCCGGGACCGGCTCGACGACGTCGAGGCCCTGGTGCTGACCCACGGTCACGAGGACCACATCGGCGCGACGCCGTTCCTGCTGCGCGAGCGGGGCGACATCCCGCTGGTCGGCTCCGAGCTGACCCTGGCCCTCCTCGACAGCAAGCTGCGCGAGCACCGGCTGCGCGAGACCGTCCACCACAAGGTGCGCGAGGGCGACACCCTCACCTTCGGCCCGTTCGAGCTCGAGTTCGTCGCGGTCAACCACTCGATCCCCGACGCCCTGGCGGTCGCGATCCGGACCGGCGCCGGGCTGGTGCTCCACACCGGTGACTTCAAGATGGACCAGCTGCCGCTGGACGGCCGGATCACCGACCTGCGCGCCTTCGCGCGGCTCGGTGAGGAGGGCGTCGACCTCTTCATGGTCGACTCCACCAACGCCGAGGTGCCCGGCTTCACCACCTCCGAGCAGGACATCGCGCCGGTGCTCGAGCGGGTGTTCCACGAGAGCGAGCAGCGGCTGATCGTGGCCTGCTTCGCCTCCCACGTGCACCGCGTCCAGCAGGTGCTCGACGCCGCGGTCGTCCACGGCCGCAAGGTGGGCTACGTGGGCCGGTCGATGGTCCGCAACATGGCGATCGCCCGCGACCTGGGCTACCTCGACGTCCCGGCGGGCGTCGTGGTCGAGGCCAAGGAGCTGGCCGGGTTGCCCCCCGAGAAGCAGGTGCTGATCTCCACCGGCAGCCAGGGCGAGCCCCTGAGCGCGCTGAGCCGGATCGCGCAGCGCAACCACCACTTCGTGCACATCGAGCCCGGCGACACCGTCGTGCTGGCCTCCAGCCTGATCCCCGGCAACGAGAACGCCGTCTACCGCGTCATCAACGGACTGGCCCGGCTCGGCGCCAACGTCGTGCACAAGGGCAACGCCCTGGTCCACGTCAGCGGCCACGCCAGCGCCGGCGAGCTCCTCTACTGCTACAACATCGTCAAGCCGCGCAACGTGCTGCCCGTCCACGGCGAGATCCGGCACCTGCTGGCCAACGGCGCGCTGGCCCGTCGTACCGGCGTCCCGGACGAGCGCGTGGTCATCGCGGAGGACGGCGTGGTGGTCGATCTGGTCGACGGCGTGGCCTCCGTGGCGGGCAAGGTCGAGTGCGGCTACGTCTTCGTCGACGGCTCCTCGGTGGGCGACATCACCGAATCGGACCTCAAGGACCGGCGAATCCTCGGCGAGGAGGGCTTCATCTCTGTCATCGTGGTCGTCGACTCCGTCACCGGCAAGGTGTCCGGGGGGCCGGAGATCCATGCCCGGGGTTTTGCGGAGGACGACTCGACCTTCGACGAGATCAAGCAGCCGATCATCGACGCCCTGCACCGCGCGCGCAGCGAAGGAGTCGGCGACGCGTACCAGCTCCAGCAGACGGTGCGACGCGTCGTGGGACGGTGGGTGAACAACACCCACCGACGGCGCCCGATGATCATCCCGGTGGTCATCGAGGCCTGACGAGCCGCAGGCTCAGGAGGGGCGCATGGCGCGTTTCGACACCTTCAACGCCGACGGCGTCCGGCGCCTCTACGAGGTGACCCGGCGGGTGAGCTCCTCCGCCGACCTGGCGGACGTGCTCACCGTCATCGCCGACGGCGTGTGCGAGGGCCTCGGGTACGGCGTCGCCGCGATCTCGCGGCTGGAGGGTGACACCCTGGTGATGGCGGCCGTGGGTGGCGACGACTCGGTGCGCGACGAGATCATCGGCCGGCGCACGCCCGCCGAGCAGGTGATCAAGCGCGAGTTCTCCATCGCCGACCACTGGGGCATCCTGCGCTTCGTCCCGCACGACCGGCTGCCCGTCGAGCAGATCTCCAGCCTGTGGATCCCCGACCTCGAGATCTCCGACGAGCCCGACGCGTGGCACCCGCTCGACGCGCTCTACGCCCCGCTCTACTCCTCGACCGGCGCGTTGCTCGGCAACATGGCCGTCGACCTGCCGCCGGACAACAAGATCCCCAACCAGCAGCAGCGTGAGCTGCTCGAGATGTTCGTGGTGCAGGCCGGCCTCGCGCTCGAGAACGCCCAGCGCCGCGAGCAGCTGAGCCGGCAGGTGCGGCTGGGGGAGGCCCTGAAGAAGCTGGCGCTGCTCTCCGGCACCCTCGAGCTCGACCCTGCGCTCCAGCAGGCCGCCCAGTCCCTCTTCGAGGCGCTGCCGCTGGCCCAGGTCACGATGCGCTGCTGGGCCGACAACGTCGACGACCCCGACAACCACTCCGCCGGCGTGCCCATCGCGGCCAGCGCGAGCGACGACACCGTGCTCGGCATCCGGCAGGACCTGATGCGGCACGCGGCGCAGGGACGGCTCCGGCCGCTCCGGGTCTCGGCCCGGGAGAACGACCTCGACGACCTCGACGACCTCCAGTCCGCGTCGCTGGTCCGCGCCCGGATGGAGCAGCGCGGCTGGACCCACGGGCTGCTCGCCCCGATCGGGGTCGACCGCGAGCTGCTCGGCTACCTCGTGGTGCTCCGCGAGGACACCCAGGAGGCCTTCGACCCCGACGAGGTCAACGCCGTGCACGAGGCCGGGCGCGAGCTCGGGCGGCTCGTGCGCGACGTCCGGCTGCGTCGTACCGAACGACGGCTGCTCGCCGAGCTGCGCGAGCTCGACCGGTACAAGGGCGAGCTGATCGCGACGATCTCCCACGAGCTCAAGACGCCGCTCACCTCCATCATCGGCCACACCGAGCTGCTCGAGGAGGCGGGCGTCAGCCCCAGCTCGGTCGGGGCGATCAGCCGCAACGCCGCCCGGCTCGACCGGCTGGTCTCCAACCTCCTCAACTACTCCCGCATCCAGGGCCGTCGCGAGCTCGAGCGGGTCCGGCTCGACCTCTCCGACCTGTGCGTGACCTCGCTGGAGATGCTGCGCATCCAGGGGGAGAACGCCGGCGTCGCCCTCGAGCTCGAGCCGGCGGACGGTCCGGTCGTGGTCACCGGGGATGCCGAGGAGCTGCCGCGCGTCATCGACAACCTGTGCAGCAACGCGGTGAAGTACACCCCCCGCGGCGGGCGGATCCAGGTGTCGGTGCGGGCCCTCGACGGGTACGGCGAGGTGCTGGTCCACGACACGGGCCTCGGCATCTCGCCGCAGGACCAGGTCCACCTGTTCTCGGCGTTCCACCGCTCGACCAACCCCGAGGCGCTCACCATCCCCGGCACCGGCCTGGGCCTGGCGATCTCGCGCACCATCGCCGAGCTCCACGGCGGCGACATCGTGGTGGAGTCCGAGCTCGGCGCCGGCAGCACGTTCACCCTCCGCATCCCCCTCGCCGCTCCCTGACCCCGGTCAGGAGGGGTGCCGGGGGCGACACGCATCGTGTGATCCCTGTGACTGGTGTGACTGTGGCCTAGCCTCTGAGCATGGCGACCCGTACGTCTTCCCCGCCGGGGTCGCGGAGCAAGAGCACGTCCTCGTCACGGGCGTCGACCTCGAAGAAGAAGTCGACGGCCAGGCCGAAGACCTCGAGCTCCCGATCCCGGAGTACCCGCTCGACGAGCTCCTCGCGCAAGCGGCCGGCCCCGCGCGCCGTCCGCTCGGGCCGCGGCCCGGTCGCGCGCTCCTTCGGCGCGCTCGGACGCGGGGTGGGAGCCACCTGGATGGCCACCGCCCACGGGCTCGGCGCCGGCGCCCGCAAGGTCGGGGGCGCCGCCCGTGACCTCGAGCCCGAGCAGCGCCGCGACGGCGTCGGGCTCTTCCTGATCGGTCTCGCCGTCGTGGCGGCCGCCGCCGTGTGGTGGCAGCTGCCCGGTGGTCTCATGGAGGTCTCGCGCACGATCGTCACCGGTTCGGTCGGCAAGGTCGGCTGGCTGGTCCCCGTGATGCTGGTGCTGATCGGCTGGCGCAACATGCGCGACCCGGAGCGCAACGGCCCCGCCGGCCGCCAGGTCATCGGGTGGCTGGCGCTCGGCTTCGGCGTGCTCGGCATCGTGCACATCGCCAGCGGCAACCCGCAGCCGGTGGCCGGCGACGCGACCGACCTCCAGTTCGGTGGCGGCGCCATCGGCTTCGTCGTCTCCAGCCTGCTGCTCGACCTGCTCCGCTCGGTCTACGTCGTCGTCCCGGTGCTGGTGCTCCTCTCCGCTGTTCGGCGTCCTGGTCATCACGGCCACGCCCGTCTACCTGGTCCCGACCCGCCTGGCCGCGCTGCGCGACCGGATCCTGGGTCGCACCCCGGCCGCGTCGAGGACGACGACGTCACCAGGCCGCTCACGTCCCGTCGCGGCCGCTCGGCCGAGGACATCGACCCCGAGATGGGGGACCCGGCGTACGACACCCCCGTCCTCTCCGAACGCGAGCTGAGGAAGCGGCGTCGCGCCGCGGAGAAGCTCGCCGAGGACGCCGACGAGCAGAACACCGAGATCACGCCGGTGGTCGCCGACACCGGCGACAGTGTCAACAGCGTCGACAGGGGCGACCTCGAGCCGCCCCCGCACACCCCGATCCCGCAGCGCGTGGAGCAGCTCGCCCTGTCCGGCGACATCGCGTACACGCTGCCGGCCAACGAGGTCCTCAAGCCCGGCTCGGTCCACAAGGCCCGCTCCAAGGCCAGCGACGCGGTCGTCGACCGCCTCATGCAGGTCATGGAGGAGTTCGGGATCGACGCGCAGGTCACCGGCTACACGCGTGGCCCGACCGTCACCCGCTACGAGGTCGAGCTCGGCCCCGCGGTCAAGGTCGAGAAGGTCACCGCGCTCTCCAAGAACATCGCCTACGCCGTGGCGTCGGCCGACGTCCGGATCCTCAGCCCGATCCCCGGCAAGTCCGCGATCGGCATCGAGATCCCCAACCTCGACAAGGAGATCGTGTCGCTGGGCGACGTGCTCCGGTCGAACACGGCCCGCTCGGACCACCACCCGATGGTGTGCGGCCTCGGCAAGGACGTCGAGGGCGGCTTCGTGGTCGCCAACCTGGCGAAGATGCCCCACCTCCTGGTGGCCGGCGCGACCGGCTCGGGCAAGTCGTCGTTCATCAACTCGATGATCACCTCGATCCTGATGCGCTCGACGCCCGACGAGGTCCGGATGATCATGGTCGACCCCAAGCGGGTCGAGCTGAACGCCTACGAGGGCGTTCCGCACCTGATCACCCCGATCATCACCAACCCCAAGAAGGCCGCCGAGGCGCTGGCCTGGGTCGTGCGCGAGATGGACATGCGCTACGACGACCTGGCCAACTTCGGCTTCCGCCACATCGACGACTTCAACAAGGCCGTGCGGTCCGGCAAGGTCGTGGTGCCGCCCGGCAGCGAGCGCGAGCTCGTGCCGTACCCCTACCTGCTGGTGATCGTCGACGAGCTCGCCGACCTGATGATGGTCGCGCCGCGCGACGTCGAGGACGCCGTCGTCCGGATCACCCAGCTCGCCCGCGCCGCCGGCATCCACCTGGTGCTCGCGACGCAGCGCCCCTCGGTCGACGTCGTGACCGGCCTGATCAAGGCCAACGTGCCCTCGCGGCTGGCGTTCGCGACCTCCTCGCTCGCCGACAGCCGGGTCATCCTCGACCAGCCGGGCGCGGAGAAGCTGGTCGGCCAGGGTGACGGGCTCTTCCTGCCGATGGGCTCCTCCAAGGCCGTTCGTGTGCAGGGCTCGTGGGTGACCGAGGCCGAGATCCACCAGGTCGTCGCGCACTGCAAGAAGCAGCTCGAGCCGACGTACGTCGAGGACGTGACCGCGCCGCAGCAGGCCAAGCGCGACCTCGACGACGACATCGGCGACGACCTGGACCTCGTGGTGCAGGCGATCGAGCTGGTCGTCTCCACGCAGTTCGGGTCCACCTCGATGCTGCAGCGCAAGCTGCGGGTCGGCTTCGCCAAGGCGGGCCGGCTGATGGACATCCTCGAGAGCAGGGGCGTGGTCGGGCCCAGCGAGGGCTCGAAGGCGCGCGACGTACTGGTCAAGCCGGACGAGATCGACGGCGTCATCGCCGTCATCCAGGGGGAAGCATCATGAGCGAGGCACCGGTCTACGACGACTCCTACGACTCCACCGATTCCTACGACCCACGGGCGACTCCGACGAGGTGACCCCGACCGGGCTGGTGCTGGCGCCCGAGTCGGTGGTGGTCCGTCGCAACGCCGGCCTGTCCGCCCTCGTGGGCGGGCTGGCCTCCGCCGTGGCGATCGCCTGGGCGGCGCGTGCCGCCCAGACCGGCTCGGTGCTCGACTGGGTGCTGACCGCCCTGGTCGGCCTGATCGGCATCGGCTACCTCGCCGCCCTCGTCGACGGTCGTACGCCGCTGCTGGTGGCCGACCGGCAGGGCGTCCGGATCCGCCTGGGTCGCGCCTGGCGCGGACTGCCGTGGGGTGCGCTGGCCCGGGTGGAGCACACGCCCCGCCGCGGCCTGCTGCGCGACGGTCGCCTGGTCATGGTCGTGCACAACCCCGCTCGGCTGCTCGAAGAGCTCGACGGCACCGCGAAGCGCCAGTCCCGGCTCTCGCAGCGGCTCTACGGCGCGCCGTTCGCCCTGCCGCTCGGGCTCTCGACGACGGTCGCCGGCGCGGGGGAGGACCTCACCGCCTCGCTGACCGCCCTCGCGTCCGGCAGCAGCCGCGTCATCGAGATCGGGACCGAGGTCGTCGAGACCGAGGAGGCCGACGAGCAGCCGATCGCGCCCGCGCGTCGCCTCACCCACCTGCGACCCGTGCTGGCGCACGCGCTGTACCGGGTCTCCGAGCTGTTCCAGCGCGACCGCGACGCGTCTCCCGTCGAGGCGGAGGCGGTCGACGTCCTCGTCGAGGAGGTGGAGGCCGACGGCACCCCGCTGGTGGCGAGCGCCACCCCGAGCCCGCTGCGCGAGCCCACGTCCGCGTCCCGGATCGAGGTCCGACGCGAGCTCGACCAGGACGACGAGGACGACCTCAACGGCCGCGAGCTGCGCCGCCCCGGCAGCGTCTCGCTCGTCGAGGACACCCAGGTCTGGAGCGACCGGGTCGCACCGATCGCGCGGGAGGGCCACGCGGTCGAGCCCCTGCTCATCGACGACTACGCCGTCGAGCCGGCCGAGGACCCGGTCGTCGGACCGGACCTGGCCGCCGCCCGGACCCGACTGGCGCTGACCGTCGACCAGCTCGCCGACCGCACCCGGATCCGTCCCCACGTCATCGAGTCGATCGAGGTCGACGACTTCGGTCCGTGCGGTGGCGACTTCTACGCCCGCGGCCACCTGCGCACGCTGGCCCGGGTGCTCGGCGTCGACGTCGCCCCGCTGCTCACGGCGTACGACGAGCGCTACGCCGACGCCCCGATCAACCCGCGTCGCGTCTTCGAGGCCGAGCTCGCCACCGGCAGCCACGGCTCGATCCGCGGCACCCGCGGAGGCCCGAACTGGTCGGTGCTCGTCGCGGCCGTGATGGCGCTCGTGCTCGCGTGGTCGGTGGCGCGGCTGGTCATGGACAACCCGGTCGACCTCAACGGCGCCACGCCCGTGCTCAACGGCTCCGCCGGGGTCGGCAACGGCCAGGGCGACCTCCGGGGCAACGTCAAGGCAGCTCCGGCGGTGCCGGTGGTCCTGACGGCCGCGGGCGGTGGCGCGTCGGTGATCGTGCGCGACGGACAGGGCACGGTGGTCTTCAAGGGCGGGGTCGCCTTCGGCGAGAGCCGGACCCTCGAGGTCTCGCCGCCGGTCCGGATCGAGTCCACGGACGGCTCCCTGACCACGAGCGTCGACGGGCAGGACAACGGCGCCCTGGGTGCGACCGGCCGTCGTGCGCAGGACGTCTTCACCGTCGAGGAGTGAGCGCTGCGGCGGGGTCGAGTGGTCGAGAGATCATCCGCCCGCAGTCGGCCGATGAGTCCACCGGTGGCCGCACTCGGCCAATGAGTCCACGTGGACCCTCGACCGAGGGTCCACGCGGGTGGACTCATCGACCGAGCGCGGCGGGGCGGGCAGCGACGGTGACCACGATCACCAGCCAGACCGCGGAAGCGGGCAGCCGGGGTGCGAGACGGCATACTCGTGCGGACATGACTTCCTCCACCACCACCCCCGAGCCCCCCGCCCCCGACGCGCTGCTCTCCGTCGCCCTGGTGACCCTCGGCTGCGCGCGCAACGAGGTCGACTCCGAGGAGCTGGCCGGACGACTCGAGGCAGGTGGGTTCCGGCTGGTCGAGGACGCCGAGGACGCTGACACCGTCGTGGTCAACACCTGCGGCTTCGTCGAGTCCGCCAAGAAGGACAGCGTCGACACGCTGCTCCAGGCCGCCGACCTGAAGGAGTCCGGACACACCCGCGCCGTCGTGGCCGTCGGCTGCCTGGCCGAGCGCTACGGCAAGGACCTCGCCGCCGAGCTGCCGGAGGCCGACGCCGTCCTCGGGTTCGACGACTACCCCGACATCGCCGACCGGCTGCGCTCGATCGTCGCGGGGGAGGTCCACCACCCGCACACGCCGCAGGACCGGCGCAAGCTGCTGCCGATCACGCCGGCCGACCGGGCCACGAGCGTCGCCGACATCAGCGTCCCGGGGCTGGGCGGCCCCCGCGCCGTACGCAAACGGCTGGAGGGTGGGCCGATGGCGCCGCTGAAGCTGGCCAGCGGCTGCGACCGACGCTGCTCCTTCTGCGCGATCCCGAGCTTCCGTGGCTCCTTCGTCAGCCGGCGGCCCAGCGACGTCCTCGGCGAGGCCGTCTGGCTGGCCGGTCAGGGCGTGAAGGAGGTGTTCCTCGTCAGCGAGAACTCCACGTCCTACGGCAAGGACCTCGGCGACCTCCGCCTGCTGGAGACGATGCTCCCCGAGCTGGCCGCCGTCGACGGCATCGAGCGCGTGCGCGTCTCCTACCTCCAGCCTGCCGAGACCCGCCCCGGGCTGGTCGAGGCGATCGCCACCACGCCCGGCGTCGCGCCCTACTTCGACCTGTCCTTCCAGCACGCCAGCGCGTCGGTGCTGCGCCGGATGCGTCGCTTCGGCGACCCCGAGTCGTTCCTCGGGCTGCTCGAGCGGATCCGCGGCCTGGCTCCCGAGGCAGGAGTCCGGTCCAACGTGATCGTCGGCTTCCCCGGCGAGACCGAGGACGACCTCGAGACCCTCTGCGACTTCCTGGTCGCCGCCCGGATGGACGTGACCGGCGTGTTCGGCTACTCCGACGAGGACGGCACCGAGGCCGCGACCTACGACGACAAGCTGGACGAGGACGAGGTCCGCGCCCGCGCCGAGCACGTCACCTCCCTCGTGGAGGAGCTCACCGCGCAGCGAGCCGCCGAGCGGATCGGGCAGACCGTCGAGGTGCTGGTCGAGTCGGTGGCCGACGGCGAGGTCATCGGCCGCGCCGCCCACCAGGGCCCCGAGGTCGACGGCGCGACGTACCTCCTCCGCCGTGGTCCACAGGTGGGTGACCTGGTCCGCGCCGAGGTGGTCGACACCGAGGGCGTCGACCTCTACGCGAAGGAGCTCCCGTGACCGAGCAGCCCGGACCCCAGAGCTCGCCCAGCAACTGGAACGTGCCGAACGCCCTGACCACCCTGCGGATCGTGATGGTGCCGTTCTTCGGGTGGGCCCTCCTGGCCGACGGCGGCGACTCGATCACCTGGCGGCTCGTGGCCTTCGGGCTGTTCGTGGCCGCGATGATCACCGACAAGATCGACGGTGACCTGGCGCGCAAGCACGACCTGGTCACCAACTTCGGCAAGATCGCCGACCCCATCGCCGACAAGGCGATCACCGGCATGGCCTTCATCGGCCTGTCCGTGGTGGGCGACATCTGGTGGTGGGTCACCATCGTCGTCCTCCTGCGCGAGTGGAGCGTGACCCTGCTCCGGCTCTCGGTCCTCCAGCAGGTCGTGATCGCCGCCTCCAACAGCGGCAAGCTCAAGACGACGCTGCAGGCGGTCGCGCTGTCCGGGCTGCTGCTCCCGCTGCCCCACGGCGAGGGGGCCCACGGCGGCGCCTTCGACCGCTTCGGCGCGGTCGGTGAGGGCCTCTTCTACGTCGGGCAGGTCGCGCTGGCCGGAGCCGTGGCGATGACGTTGTGGTCCGGCTACGAGTTCTTCCGCGACGTGTGGCGTCAGCGGGAAGTTCTCCGGTCACGCACCGGCAACTGACCACAAGTTCGTCACTCGAACTTCATCAACTGTCGGCCCGGGACCGCCGGAAGAGCGGGTTAGGGTGTGCGCGGCTTCCCCGCTCCGCACACCCCCTCACCCCCCACCCCGAAGGGTTCCACGACACGTGTTCGCGACCTCTCCGCGCCGTGGCCTGACTGGTCTCAGTCTTGCCGCGTTGCTCACCACACCCCTGGCCTTCGTGGCCGCCCCGGCCCAGGCCGCCAGTCCCGACCTCGTCATCAGCGAGGTCTACGGCGCCGGCGGCAACTCCGGGGCCACCTACAACGCCGACTTCGTCGAGCTCTACAACCCCACGGGCGCCCCGGTCTCCCTCACCGGGCTCTCCCTCCAGTACCGCAGCCAGGCCGGGACCACCGGCAACGCAGTCGCGCTCACCGGCTCGGTGGCCGCGGGTGACCACTACGTCATCCAGATGAGCACGGTCGGCGCCAACGGCGACGCGGTGCCCGGCGTGGACGCCACCGCCAGCCCGGCCTTCGCCATGAGCGGGTCCGACGGCCAGGTGCTGCTGCTCAACTCCACCACCGGATTCGCAGGCACCGGCGACGTCGCCGGCAACGCCGCGATCCGCGACATGGTGGGCTACGGCGACGGCGCGGCGACCTACGAGGGCGCCCGGACCGGGATCGACCTGACCTCGGCCACCTCGGCGCAGCGCTACGACAACCTCGCCGACACCGACAACAACGCCGACGACTTCAGCGAGGCCGGGCCCACCCCGGGCGAGGGCGTGGTCGCTCCCGAGGACCGCACCGTCGCGGAGATCCAGGGCACTGGCGCCAGCAGCCCGATCGACGGTGACTACGTCCGCACCACCGGCGTCGTCACCGCGCGCTACGCCACCGGCGGCTACGACGGCATCGTCGTCCAGACCGGCGGCACCCCCGCCACCGACGGCGCCTCCGACGCCGTGTTCGTCTACACCGCGGCCATCGCACCCGGCACCCTGCCCCCGATCGGCTCCTCGGTCGAGGTCGTCGGCACCGTCGACGAGTACTTCGACCTCACCCAGGTCGTGGCCGAGAGCATCTCGGTCGTCAGCACGCTTCCGGCAGTGCAGCCGCTGAGCGTGCCGTGGACCGACCTCGACTCCGGCACGGAGCGCGAGGCCCACGAGAGCGAGCTGGTCGCGCCGCAGGGCCCGTTCACGGTGACCGACTCCTACAACATCGACAACTACGGCGAGATCGGGCTGGCCTCCGGCACCGAGCCGCTCGTGGTGCCGACCGAGGTCGAGGACGCCCAGACCGGCGACACCGCGGCCGTGGCCGCCGAGAACGCCCGTCGCGCGATCACGCTCGACGACGGCGCCTCGATCAACTTCCGGGACGCCGAGAACGCGGACCGGCCCTACACCTGGCTGACCCCCACCAACCCGGTCCGGGTCGGCGCCGAGGTCACCTTCAACGACGCCGTGCTGCTCGACTACCGCTTCGGCGAGTGGAAGCTGCAGCCGCAGCGCAAGGTCAACGGCGCCGGCAGCAACGTCGCGTCGTTCGAGAACACCCGGACGCCGGCCCCCGAGCCGGTCGGCGGCGACCTGCGCCTCGCCACCTTCAACGTGCTGAACTACTTCCCCACCACCGGGGTCGAGTTCGACGCGATGGAGGGCACCACCTGCACCTTCTACCGCGACCGCGACGGCGAGCCCACGACGGTCAACTCCTGCAACCCCAACGGTCCGCGCGGCGCAGCCGACGAGGAGAACCTCGCGCGTCAGCAGTCGAAGATCGTCAAGGCGATCAATGCCCTGGGCGCCAGCGTCGTCTCGCTGGAGGAGCTGGAGAACTCCGCGAAGTTCGGCAAGAACCGTGACTTCGCCATCAGTCGCCTGGTGGCCGCCCTCAACGCGGACGCCGGCGCCGGCACCTGGAACTTCGTGCCCAGCCCGCCGAGCTACGACCGCCCGACGGTCGCGCAGGAGGACGTCATCCGCACCGGCTTCATCTACAAGCCGGCCGACGTCGAGCGGGTGGGCGCCTCGGAGATCCTCGTCGACGAGGAGAACTTCGACAACGCCCGTGAGCCGCTGGCCCAGGCCTTCCGCCCCCTCGGCGGTGCCGCCGGCAGCGAGTTCGTCGTGGTGGTCAACCACTTCAAGTCCAAGGGTTCCGGCACCAACGACGGCACCGGGCAGGGCAACGCCAACCCGGACCGGATCGGCCAGGCCGAGGCGCTGAGCGCCTTCGCCGCCGAGTTCGCCGAGGCACGCGAGGTGGAGGCCGTCTTCCTGGCGGGCGACTTCAACGCCTACACCCAGGAGGACCCGATGCAGGTTCTCTACGAGGACGGCTACACCAACCTGGAGTCGACCACCGACCCCGGTGAGGCGTCGTACTCCTTCGACGGGCTCGCGGGCTCGCTCGACCACGTGGTCGCCAACGACGCCGCCGAGGCGCTCGTGACCGGTGTGGACATCTGGAACATCAACGCCGAGGAGGCGGTGGCGTTCGAGTACAGCCGCTACAACTCCAACGTGACGCAGCTCTTCGACGGCTCGACGCCGTACAAGGCCTCCGACCACAACCCCGAGGTCATCGGCCTCGACGTGGCCGGCATCGGTCCCGAGGACATCCAGATCCTGGCGACCAACGACTTCCACGGTCGCCTCGTCAACGACCCGCAGAGCTCCGCGGCCGGTGCCGCGGTGATGGCGGGCGCGGTCAAGCAGCTGCGTGCGGCCAACCCGAACACCGTGTTCGCCGCCGCCGGTGACCTGATCGGCGCCTCGACGTTCGACTCCTTCATCGCCAACGACAAGCCGACGATCGATGCCCTCAACGAGGCCGGTCTCGAGGTCTCGGCGGTGGGCAACCACGAGTTCGACCAGGGCTACGACGACCTGGTGGACCGCGTGATGGCCCCGGAGTCGGAGGACAACCCCGAGGGTGGTGCCGAGTGGCGGTACCTCGGTGCCAACGTGATGTTCAAGGCGGACGGCTCCGACGCCCTCGACGGGACCTGGATCAAGGAGATGGACGGCGTCCAGGTCGGCTTCGTCGGCACGGTCACCGAGCACCTCGACGAGCTGGTCTCGCCGACCGGGATCTCCGAGATCGAGGTCACCGACATCGTGGCCGCGACCAACGACGCGGCCGACGACCTCAAGGCCGAAGGCGCGGACGTCGTCGTGATGCTGGTGCACGAGGGTGCCCCCGGCACCGACTGCACCACGATGGCCGACGACCCGACCTCGGACTTCGGCTCGATCATCAACGGCGTCAACGACAACGTCGACGCGATCGTCTCCGGTCACACCCACCTCGAGTACAACTGCTCGTTCCCGGTGGCCGGATGGTCCGACCGTGAGGTCACCGAGCGCCCCGTGGTCTCGGCCGGCCAGTACGGCAGCAACCTCAACAAGCTGGTCTTCACCGTCGACTCCGCCACCGGCGAGGTCCTCGCGAAGGCGCAGTCGGTGCTGAAGCTCAAGGCGGCCAACGGCGGTCCGTTCAACTACCCCGTCGACGAGGCCACGGCCTCCATCGTGGCCGCGGCGGTCGCGGCGGCCGAGGAGCTCGGGAAGGTCGCGCTGGGGAAGATCAGCGCCCCGTTCGACCGGGCACGCTTCGCCGGTGGCGCCGAGAACCGGGGTGGCGAGTCCACCCTCGGCAACCTCGTCGCCGAGGTCCAGCAGTGGGCGACCGAGTCCTCGACCACGGGGTCCGCGCAGATCGCCTTCATGAACCCCGGCGGACTGCGTGACGACCTGCGCGGGATCGCCGAGGAGTCGTTCCCCCGCACCGTCACCTACCGCCAGGCCGCCAACGTGCAGTCCTTCGCCAACACCCTGGTGAACATGGACCTCACGGGCACGCAGATCAAGAACGTCCTCGAGCAGCAGTGGCAGCCCGCCGGTGCCTCGCGTCCCTTCCTGCGCCTCGGGGTCTCGGACGGCTTCGAGTACACCTACGACCCGACCGCGGCAGCCGGCTCGCGGATCACCGGGATGTGGCTCGACGGCGAGGAGATCGACCCCGGCACGGTCTACTCCGTGACGGCGAACTCCTTCCTGGCCGGCGGTGGCGACAACTTCACCACCTTCGCCCAGGGCACCAGCCGTCAGGACACGGGTCAGACCGACCTGCAGGCGATGGTCGACTACATGGCCGAATTCGCGAACACCGGTGACGGCGACGCGCCGCTGGCGCCCGACTTCGCCCAGCGGGCCGTCGGTGTCGACGTCGCCGACGGTGCCCCGCAGACCTACCTGCCGGGTGACACCGTGTCGTTCGACCTGTCGTCGCTCTCGATGACCGGGCCGACCGACCTGCAGGACTCGCAGGTGACCGTGAGCCTCGGCGACGAGGTCCTCGGGAGCTTCGACGTCACCACGACGTTGAGCCCCGCCGGCAACGCCAACAGCAACGACGAGGCCGGCCAGGCGTTCGTCTCGGTGGTGCTGCCGGAGGGTGTCGAGCCCGGCACCGCGGTACTGGTCGTCACGGGCAACGCCACGGGCACCACCGTCGAGGTCCCGGTCACGGTCGAGGGCGTGGACACGCCCCAGGTCACGCCGGAGATGACCGTGGTGCGCACGCCGGCCGGTCGGGTCGTCGCGGGCGAGACCAAGGTCACGCTGGACGTCACGCTCACGGCGCCCGACCTGACCGTCACCGGCGACGTCCGGATCAGCGGTCACGGCAAGGGCGAGGTGAAGACGCTCAGCGACGGCACCGTGCGGTTCAACCTGGGCACCTTCGGCAGCACCGGGCTGAAGACGATCACGGTCGTCTACCGGGGCAACGACACCGTCGAGCGGGTCACCGAGGAGATCAGCTTCCGGGTCCGCCGCAGGTGAGCTGAAGGATCAACCACGGCGCTGGTGCAGGCGGAAGGCCGCCTGCACCAGCGCGAGGTGGCTGAACGCCTGCGGGAAGTTGCCCACCATCCGGCTGCCACCGGTGTCGTACTCCTCCGCGAGCAGCCCGACGTCGTTCGGTAGCTCGCAGAGGCGGTCGAACAACGCCTCGGCATCGTCGCGGCGGCCGGCCTCGGCGTAGGCGGAGACCAGCCAGAACGAGCAGGCCAGGAACGGGTGCTCGTCGCCGCGCAGGCCGTCCACGCCGGACTCGGTCCGGTAGCGCAGGACCAGGCCGTCGCGCAGCAGGTCCTGCTCGACCGCCTCGATCGTGCCGAGCATCCGGGGGTCGTCACCAGCGACGAACCCGATCAGCGGCAGCACCAGCAGCGAGGCGTCCACCTCGGTGGTGTCGTAGTGCTGGGTGAACGAGCCGCGCCCCTCGTCGTAGCCGCGCTCGAGCACCTCCGCCCTGACCTGGTCGCGCAGCTCGCGCCACCGGTCGACGGGGCCGTCCAGACCGTGCTCCTCGACGGCGTGGACGGCGCGGTCGAACGCCGCCCAGACCATCGCCCGGGAGTGGGTGAAGCGCTGCACCGGCCCACGGATCTCCCAGATTCCGTGGTCCGGCTCCTGCCAGGTCTCCGCCAGCCGGTCGACCAGCTGCCGCTGCAGCGACCACGCGCTCGCGTCGCTGGCGACGCCGGCGTCCCGACTCGCGGCGAGCGCGATCATCACCTCGCCGAGGACGTCGTTCTGGCGCTGGTCGACCGCGCCGTTGCCGATCCGCACCGGGCGTGAGCCCGCGTAGCCGGGCAGGTGGTCGAGCTCGAGCTCGGGCAGCCGCCGGGCGCCGTCCACGGCGTACATGATCTGGAGGTCCTCGGGGTCGCCGGCCGCCGCCCGCAGCAGCCAGCTGCGCCATGCCGTCGCCTCGTCGGTGGCGCCGGCGGCGATCAGTGACTCCAGGGTGAGCGCGGCGTCGCGCAGCCAGCAGTAGCGGTAGTCCCAGTTGCGCTCCCCGCCGAAGTCCTCCGGGAGCGAGGTGGTGGGAGCGGCCACGATGCCTCCGGTGCGCTCGTGGGTCAGCAACCGCAGGGTCAGCAGGGAGCGGGCGACCAGGGGCCGCTGCGGGACGCCCTCGAGGTCGCAGCTGGCCAGCCAGTCACGCTCGTCGGAGATCGTCGCCCTGATCCGCTTGCGCATCCGCTCCTTGCCGGGCGGCGGATCGGAGGACGGCACCCACGTGGTGGAGAAGGTCAGCGTGTCGCCCGCGGCGACGTCGAACTCGTCGCGGTGGCGGTGGTCGATCGCCTGGGGCAGGCGCGGCCCGCGCAGCACCAGCTGGTCGGGCCCGGCGACGGCGGTGATCACCTTGTCGCGCCGGCCCAGGGTCTGCCGGGTGACCCAGGGCCGGACGTGCCCGTAGTCCATCCGGACGACCCACTCGTGCTGGATGCGGACCGTGCCCTCGATGCCGGTGAGCCGGCGGACGACGTCGGCCCGGCCGTCGCCGGTGGGCATCAGGTCCAGAAGGGTCACCACGCCGTCGGCCGTGGTGAACGTGGTCTCGAGGGTCGTGGAGTCGTCGATGTAGCGACGGGTCGCGGTGTAGTCGCCCACCGGGCAGAGCTGCCAGTGACCGTTGTCCTCGTCGCCGAGCAGCGCGGCGAAGCACGCGGGTGAGTCGAAGCGGGGGAGGCAGAGCCAGTCGATCGAGCCGTTGCGGCCGACGAGTGCGGCGGTGTGTCGGTCCCCGATGACGGCGTAGTCCTTGATGGGCAGCGCCATGCCGCCCATCATGGCCTACGGTCGGTCGCGTGGAGGCCGACCGGGTGCTGGAGCTGCTTGCGAGTCGCGGCGCCACCCTGGCGACCGCCGAGTCGCTCACCGGCGGCCAGCTGGCAGCCCGGGTGACCGCCGTCCCGGGGGCCTCGCGGGTGTACGCCGGGGGTGTGGTCGCCTATGTGACCCGGCTCAAGCAGGAGCTGCTCGGGGTCAGCGAGGACCTGGTCGCCCGGCACGGCGTGGTGTCCGCCGCGTGCGCGCGGGCGATGGCCGAGGGAGCCCGGAGCCGGTTGTCGGCGACGTACGCGCTCAGCACGACCGGGGTCGCCGGGCCCGACCCGCAGGACGACCAGCCGGTCGGCACCGTCTTCGTCGGCGTCGCCGGACCCGGGGGGACCTCCGTGCTCGCCCTCGAGCTCGACGGCGACCGTGCCCGGATCCAGGACCGGACCTGTCGCGAGGCGCTCGCCGCGCTGAGTGGGATTCTGCAGGGGGAAGAACCCCGCCTCGGGTAGCGTTGGGCTCACAGGACGTGGACCAGGTTCGAGGAGGTGACCCGCATGGTGCTGTTCCGACGGTTCCTCGGTGACGTGCTCCGCAGCAAGCGGCTGCAGCGCGGCATGACGCTGCGCGACCTCTCCGCCGAGGCGCGGGTCTCGCTCGGATACATCTCCGAGATCGAGCGCGGGCAGAAGGAAGCATCCTCCGAGCTCCTGGCCTCGCTCTGCGCGGCCCTGGACCTGCCGCTCTCCGAGGTCCTCACCGACGTGTCGACCTTGGTCGCCGTCGAGGAGTCGACCACCCTCACGCCGAGCCCGCAGGTCGTCGCCTCCGCCGCCTGAGCCTCAGGTACCGGGTCCGACCGTGGGCTCCGGCTGGCAGCGGGCACACCAGTACGCCGGGCGCTCCTGGCCGGCCGGGCCGGTCTTCGCGGTGCTCACCGGGCCGCGGCAGCGCGGGCACGGCATCCGGTGCCGGCCATAGACCCAGTGCGTCTGCGGGCGGCGGAGGACCGCGGCAGCCATCAGCTCCTGGGCCCGGGTCACCAGCGCCTCGAGGTCGGGGACGTCGGCCACGCGGGTCTGCGGGTGGACCCGCACGGCGAACAGCGCCTCGGCCGCCCACATCGTGCCGACCCCGGCCAGGCTGCGCTGGTCGAGCAGCGCGTCGCGGACCGGGAGGTCGGGGTGCAGGGCCAGTCGGCGGACGGCCTCGGCCGCGTCCCAGTCCGGACCGAGCACGTCCGGCCCGAGGTGCTCGACCACGGACTCCTCGCGGTCGCGCGGCAGGAGCTCGGTGATGCCGAGGGAGAAGCCGACCGCCGACCGCTCGTCCGTGGTCAGCACCACCCGGGCCGTGTGGGCTGGCCGGCCCCACCGCTGCCCGGGGGCGTAGTCGCGCCAGGTCCCCTCCATCTTCAGGTGGGTGTGGAGCGTCCACGCGCCGTCGGGGTGGTCGATCCTGGTCATCAGGTGCTTGCCACGGGTGTGGGTGCCGGTGACGAGCCCGCCGGAGAGGTCGGCGACCGCGAACCGGGGCACCCGGAAGTCGGTGCGGGTGAGCACCTGTCCCCGCAGCACCCGGTCGAGCCGTCGGGCGGTGCGGAGGACCGCGTCGCCCTCAGGCACGGAGCCGCAGGCCCTTCGGCGTCGTCACGAACCCGGCGTCGTTGAGGGCGACCCGCAGCGGTGTCTGGCCGCCGCCGAGCATCTGGGCACCGTCGGCCTTCTCGACGGTGAGCCGGCCGAGCTGACCGCGCCGCGCCGCGGTGGCGAGTGCCGCAGCGGCGGGGGTCAGGTGGTCGGGCTCCTCGGACCAGGTCAGCAGGGTCTTGCCACCGCGCTCGACGTAGAGGGTGAGCTCGCCGTCGACCAGCACGACCATCGCGCCGGCCTTGCGTCCGGGGCGGTGCCCACCCTCGCCGGCGGCCGGCCAGGAGAGCGCAGCGCCGTAGGGGTTGGCGGGGTCGGTGGCGGCCAGGGCGACGGCCGCGGGCTTGTCGTCGACCGCGAGGTCGGTGAAGGTGCGCAGCCGGTCGACCGACCCCGCGGTGCCGAACTGGGCGGCACCGAGGCCGTCCACGAAGTAGCCGCGACGGCAGCGGCCGGAGTCCTCGAACGCCGCCAGCACCTTGTAGACGGCGGCGAACCCTCCGGGGGTCCGTTCGCTCTGCACCGCGCCGCGGGTCACCACGCCGTGCCGGTCGAGCAGCCGCTCGGCCGCCGCCTTGGCCCGCCGGGTGGGGTCGGTGTCGAGCTCGGGGAGCATCGCCCAGCGGCCGGCCGTGTGGGGCGGGCCGCTGCGCACGACGCGCGGGCCGGGCCTGCGCGAGCGGTGGGTTCCCCGACCGCCGACCAGGGAGCGCAGCGGGGCCAGGGTGTCGTTGCCGATGCGGCCCGCCCAGACGAGGTCCCAGAGCACGCCCGCGAGGACGTCGTCGGTGGCGACACCTCCCACAGCCGACTGGAGCTGCCGGAAGAACCAGGCACCACCGGGCGCCAGCGCGTCGAGCACCGCCTGGTGGAGCTCACTGTGCTCGAAGGCCGTCGGCTCGGGGAGCGTGAGGTGGGCCTGGTCGGCGAGGTGGAGCGAGACCCACCCGTCGTGGCCCGGGAGGGCGCCGTGGCCGGACCAGAGCACCTCGCCGCTGCTGGTGAGCTCGTCGAGCAGCGCCGGCTCGTAGTCGGACACCCGGGCCGAGAGCACGAGCGGCTCGAGGGCGCTGGCCGGCACCGGACAGCCGGCGAGCTGGCTGACGACGCTGAGCACCCCGTCGACCCCGCGCAGTCGCCCGCCCTTCGTGGCCGGGGTCTCGACGTGCTGCCAGGCGGTGAGGAAGCGCGCCAGCGAGGACGGCTCGACCGGTTCGATCTCCTGACGGAGCCGGGCCAGCGAGCGTCGGCGCAGCCTCCGCAGCACCTCGGCGTCGCACCACTCGGTGCCGGACCCGGAGGGCCGGAACTCGCCGTCGAGGACCCGACCCTGGGAGCCCAGCCGCTGGAGGGTCTGCCGGACCACCGCCTCGCCGAGACCGAGCCGCTGGGCGACCTCGACGGCGGTGAACGGGCCGTGGGTGCGCGCGTGCCGGGCGACGAGGTCGGCGAGCGGGTCGTCGACCGGGTCGGCGAACACCTCGGGGGTGCCCGGCGGCACGGGGACGCCGAGGCCGTCGCGGAGCCGGCCGACGTCCTCGACGACGGCCCAACGCTCGGATCCGGCGACCCGGACCTCGACCACGCGGCGCGACTCGGCCAGCGCGTCGAGCCAGTCGGTCACCGGGGCGCCGTCCACCGAGCGCTCCCGCAGCTCCTCGACCGCGAGCGGTCCGATCAGGCGCAGCGCGTCGACCGCGCCCTCGGCGTCCCGCACCCGCCGGTCGGGGGCGAGCCGCTGGAGCTCCGCCTCGACCTCGGCGAGCACCTCGGGGTCGAGCAGCTCGCGCAGCTCGGCGCGGCCCAGCAGCTCCGCGAGCAGCCCCTGGTCGAGGCTGAGGGCGGCGGCCCGGCGCTCGGCGAGCGGGGAGTCGCCCTCGTAGACGAACTGGGCGACGTAGCCGAAGAGCAGGCTGCGGGCGTACGGCGAGGGCTGGGTGGTGGCGATGTCGACGATCGCGACCTCGCGGCGGTCGACCCGGCGCATCAGCGAGAGCAGGCCCGGGAGGTCGTAGACGTCCTGGAGGCACTCGCGCACCGCCTCGAGGACGATCGGGAACGACGGGTAGCGCGAGGCCACCTCGAGCAGCTGGGCGGAGCGCTGGCGCTGCTGCCAGAGCGGGCTGCGGCGGCCGGGGTCACGGCGGGGGAGCAGCAGCGCGCGGGCGGCGCACTCGCGGAAGCGGCTGGCGAAGAGCGCGGACGCCCCGACCTCCGCGGTCACGATCTCCTCGATCTCGTCGGGCTCGAACGCGACGATCTCGCCGGTGGGCGGCTCCGCCTCGGTGTCGGGGATCCGCACCACGATGCCGTCGTCGGAGGCGACCGCCTGGCCGTCGATGCCGTAGCGCTCGCGCAGCCGCGCGTTGATGGCCAGGGCCCACGGGGCGTGCACGGGGGTGCCGTAGGGGGAGTGGACGACCAGGCGCCAGTCGCCGAGCTCGTCGCGGAAGCGCTCGACCAGCACGCTGACGTCGCTGGGGAGCGTGCGCGTGGCCTCGACCTGCTCGGCGAGGTAGCCGACCAGGTTGCCCGCGGCGTACTCGTCGAGGCCGTGGCTGCGTGCCTCGGCGATCGCCCTCTTCTGCGGCAGCGCCGCGAGCTCGCGGGTGAAGCTCCCGATCGCCTCACCGAGCTCGGCGGGCCGACCCAGTGCGTCGCCCTTCCAGAACGGCAGCCGGCCGGGGACGCCGGGCGCGGGGGTCACCAGGACGCGGTCGTGGGTGATGTCCTCGATCCGCCAGCTGGTGGCGCCGAGCGCGAAGACGTCGCCGACCCGCGACTCGTAGACCATCTCCTCGTCGAGCTCGCCGACCCGGCGGCCGGTGCCCTCGCCGACGAGGTAGACGCCGAAGAGGCCCCGGTCGGGGATGGTGCCGCCGCTGGTCACGGCCAGCCGCTGCGCGCCGGGGCGGCCGGTGAGGACGCCGGTGACGCGGTCCCAGACCAGGCGCGGCCGGAGCTCGGCGAACTCGTCGGAGGGGTAGCGGCCGGCGAGCAGGTCGAGGGTGGCGTCGTAGGCGCTGCGGGGCAGGGTCGTGAACGCCGCGCTGCGGCGGACCAGGGCGTAGAGCTCGTCGACGTCCCACGCGTCGAGCGCGCACATGGCCACGACCTGCTGGGCGAGGACGTCGAGCGGGTTGGTGGGCACCCGCAGCGACTCGATCGCGCCCTCGCGCATCCGGCGCACGGCGACGGCGGTCTGGGCGAGGTCGCCCCGGTGCTTGGGGAACAGCACGCCCCGGCTGACCTCGCCGACCTGGTGGCCGGCCCGGCCCACACGCTGGAGGGCGCTGGCCACGCTGGGCGGCGACTCGATCTGGACGACGAGGTCGACGGCCCCCATGTCGATGCCGAGCTCGAGGCTGCTGGTCGCGACGACCGCGGGCAGTCGGCCTCGCTTGAGGTCGTCCTCGATGAGCGCCCGCTGCTCCTTCGACACCGACCCGTGGTGGGCCTTGGCGAGGATCGGCGCCGCGCCCGAGGCACGGCCGGACTGGGCCATGATCTCGGCCGGCGAGGTGCCGTCGTCGTCGAGCGCGACGCCGGCCCGGTCGGCGGCGATCTCGTTGAGCCGTGCGGTCAGCCGCTCGGCGAGCCGCCGGCTGTTGGCGAAGACGATGGTGGAGCGGTGCTGCTCGATCAGGTCGGCGACGCGTTCCTCGACGTGGGGCCAGATCGACTGGCTGCGCGAGGGGTCGCCGCCGGACTCCTCGTCGTACTCCTCGGGGGCGGTCATGTCCTCGACCGGGACGACGACCCGGAGGTCCCAGGCCTTCTCGCTGGGTGGGGCGACGATCTCGACCGGCGCGTGGCCGCCGAGGAACCGGGCGACCTCCTCGGTCGGTCGTACGGTCGCCGAGAGCCCGATCCGCTGCGCGGGCCGGGGGAGCAGGTGGTCGAGCCGCTCGAGGCTGAGCGCGAGGTGGGCACCACGCTTGGTGCCGGCGACGGCGTGGACCTCGTCGACGATGACCGTCTCCACGCTGCGGAGCGTCTCGCGGGCCTGGCTGGTCAGCATCAGGAACAGCGACTCGGGCGTGGTGATCAGGATGTCGGGCGGCGCCGTCGAGAGCTTGCGGCGGTCGGCGGCGCTGGTGTCGCCGCTGCGGAGCCCGACCGTGACCTCGGACAGGCTCTCGCCGAGCCGCTCGGCGGTGTGGCGGATCCCGGCCAACGGGGCACGCAGGTTGCGCTCGACGTCGACCGCCAGCGCCTTCAGCGGCGAGATGTAGAGCACCCGGCACCGCTCCGCCTTCGGGGGCGTGGGGCTGGTCATCAGCCGGTCGAGGGACCACAGGAACGCGCTCAGGGTCTTGCCCGAGCCGGTGGGCGCGACGACCAGCGCGTGCCGGCCGTGGCTGATCGCCTCCCAGGCGCCGGCCTGGGCCGGGGTGGGCGCCGCGAAGGCCGCCGCGAACCACTCGCGCGAGGGCGCGCTGAAGCGGTCGAGTGCGGTCACCGGATCATCCTGTCACCCACCACCGACACCGACGACCGACCCGAAAGTCGGTTGGTCCACGCCGGAGGTGCCGGGAGACTGGGCAGGTGCGATTCCCCCACGACGTCCCGGTCCTCACCGACGGCCACGTGACGCTGCGCGCCCACACGCTCGACGACGTGCCTCGGATCGTCGAGCAGTGCAACGACCCCGAGTCGCTGGCGTGGACGACCGTCCCCTCGCCCTACGACGAGGAGGACGCGCGGTCCTGGCTGGGGGAGTCGATCCCGGCCGGCTGGGCCGACGACTCGACGTACTGCTTCGCCATCGAGGTCGACGGGCGCTTCGGCGGCTCGGTCGACCTGCGGATGAAGGGTGGCGGCGAGGGCGAGCTCGGCTTCGGCCTGCACCCCGACGTCCGCGGCGACGGCGTGATGCGCCGGGCGCTCGTGCTGCTGCTCGACTGGGGGTTCGCCCGCGGGGTCGAGGTGGCCACCTGGCGGGCGTTCGTCGGCAACTGGGCGTCGCGGCGCACCGTCTGGGGCCTGGGCTTCACCTTCGGCGGGACCGTCCCGCGGCTGCTGCCCCACCGCGGTGAGCGGCGCGACGCGTGGACGGCCTGGCTCGGCGCCGGTGACGTGCGCGAGCCGGTCGAGCCCTGGCTGGTGCCGACCGTGCTCGAGGCGGACGGGGTCCGGCTGCGGCCGTGGCGGAGCGACGACGGTCCCGGGCTGGTCGAGGCGGCCCACGACTCCCTGCTGCGGGAGTGGATCCCGGCGTCCCCGTTGCCGCGCAGCGAGGCCGACGTCGCCGACTACCTGGTGCGCGTGCACCTCGGTGCCGCGACGAACGGCCGGGTCGCGTGGTGCGTCGCGGACGCCACGACCGACGTACCGCTGGGCAACGTGGCGATGTTCGAGTTCGAGGACGAGGGCGACGACGTCACGGCCCAGGTCGGCTACTGGTCGTTGCCGGCCGGACGCGGCCGCGGCGTGATGACCACCGCCCTGCGCACGATGACCGACTGGGCGTTGACCACCCGGGCGGACGGCGGGTTCGGTGCCCGGCGGCTCTACCTCCTGACCTCGGAGGGCAACCACGGGTCGCGTGCCCTCGCGGAGCGGGCGGGCTTCGAGCGCGTCGGCACCGAACGCGGGGCGAGTCGGCTGCCGGACGGCGGGTTCGGCGACAGCGCCCTGTACGACCGTCTGCGGGACTCGACGGGTTGAGATCGGCCGGGGCGGGCATGATCCGCTCCATGAGACGACGCTGGAGGCTGGTCGGCGGTGACGTGACGGTCACCGACGGCCTCGTGCTGCGCCCGGTGCGGCCCTGGACCGGCGCCGTCCACGCGCTGCTCACGCACCTGCGCGAGCAGGGCCTGGAGTGCGTCCCCGAGCCGGTCGGCGTGCGCGACGACGTCGAGGCCGTCACCTACCTCGAGGGCGAGGCAGGGCACGCGGGCCTGCGCCACCAGTACGACGTCGCCGGGCTCGAGTCCGCCGCCCGGCTGCTCCGGCGGATCCACGACGCCACCGAGGGCTTCGAGCCCCCGTCGGTGGTCGAGTGGGCGTACCCGCCGGTGCCCGGGGCGTCGACGGTCTGCCACGGCGACCCCGGCCCGTGGAACTTCGTGTGGCGCGACGGGGAGGCGGTCGGCCTGATCGACTGGGACCACGCCTCGCCCGGCCCGGTCGCCGAGGACGTCGCGTACGCGCTCGACAGCTTCGCCCCCTTCCGCCCCGACGAGGTGGCCCTGCACGACCACGGCTTCCCGGCCGTCCCCGACCGCGCCGCCCGGGTCCGGGCCTTCGCCGCGGCGTACGGCGTCGGGACGGTGGGGCTGGTCGACCGGGTCCTGGACCGCCAGCAGCGCACCGTCGACCGCGTCCTCGTCCTCGCCGACCGCGGCCTGGACCCGTGGGCCGGCTGGGTCCGCGAGGGCTACCTCGAGGACCTCCGCTCCCGCGCACGCTGGACCCGCGAGCACCGTCACCTGCTGGAGTAGCGCCGATCCGATCCTGCGGACAGGTCCAGATTTGGGTGGTCCAGG
This sequence comes from uncultured Actinomycetota bacterium, assembly GCA_963826015.1. Lineage (GTDB taxonomy): Bacteria > Actinomycetota > Actinomycetes > Propionibacteriales > Nocardioidaceae > Nocardioides. Next base: position 49,399 of record CAWGVI010000011.1, read on the forward strand.
GGGTAGTCCAGTTGATATGGGCCCCGATTTGCCCGGTACAGGGGCCGAAATCAACTGGACTACCGACGTCCCCGTCCCGAAACCCGGTGGGGGAATGTCGGTGGGGCTTCGTAGGATCGTGCCTCGTGAGCGACGCGATGATCTCGGCCCGGGGCCTGCACAAGTCGTTCGGCGACTTCGAGGCCGTCAAGGGGATCGACGTCGAGGTGAGCCGGGGGGAGGCGTTCGGCTTCCTCGGTCCCAACGGCGCCGGCAAGTCCTCGACGATGCGGATGGTGGCGGCGGTCTCGCCGGTGACGGCGGGCGAGCTGCGGATCTTCGGACTCGACCCCGCCACCCACGGCCCGGCGATCCGCGGTCGGCTCGGGGTCTGCCCCCAGGAGGACACGCTCGACAACGAGCTGAACGTCTTCGACAACCTCTACATCTACGGCCGCTACTTCGGCATCGACAAGCAGACCGTCCGCGACCGCGCCGAGGAGCTGCTGGAGTTCGTGGCGCTCACCGACAAGCGCAAGGCACGGGTCGAGGACCTCTCGGGCGGCATGAAGCGGCGGCTCACGATCGCGCGCAGTCTGGTCAACAGCCCCGACCTCCTGCTGCTCGACGAGCCCACCACCGGCCTGGACCCGCAGGCCCGCCACGTCCTCTGGGACCAGCTGTTCCGGCTCAAGCTGGCCGGCGTCACGCTGGTGCTGACGACCCACTACATGGACGAGGCCGAGCAGCTCTGCGACCGGCTCGTGGTCATGGACAAGGGGCTGATCGTCGCCGAGGGCAGCCCGCGCGAGCTGATCGAGGCGCACGCCACGCGTGAGGTCGCCGAGCTCCGCTTCGGGGTGGGGGAGCACGAGGCGCTGGCCGAGAAGCTCGCCGACCTCGGCGAGCGGGTCGAGGTGCTGCCCGACCGGCTGCTCGTCTACAGCCACGACGGCGAGGAGGTCATCGCCAAGACCCACGAGCGCGGTCTCCAGCCGGTGGCCGTCCTCGTCCGCCGCTCGACCCTGGAGGACGTGTTCCTGCGGCTGACCGGACGGACGCTGGTCGACTGATGTCCAGCCTCACCATGACCGACGGCATGTCCCGCCAGTTCGACTACTGGTGGACGGTCTACAAGCGCACCTGGAAGTCGTCGATCGTCGGCAGCTTCCTGAGCCCGATCTTCTACGTCGTGGCGATGGGCGTCCTGCTCGGCGGGTTCATCTCCGGCGACCCCGACCAGCTCGAGGGGGCGACCAGCTACCTCGCGTTCGTCGTACCCGGCCTCGTGGCGGCCCACGCGATGCAGACCGCCATCGGCGAGGTCACCTATCCGGTCATGGGCGCGATCAAGTGGCACAAGTCGTACTACGCGCAGATCGCGACGCCGCTCGATCCCGCCCACCTCGTGGCCGGGCACCTGATGTTCGTGCTGTTCCGGCTCGCGACCACGTGTGCGGTGTTCATGCTGGTCCTCGCCCCGTTCGGGGTGTTCGCGACGTGGTGGGGACCCTTGCTCGCCTTCGGCGCCCAGCTCCTGGTCGGGATGACCTTCGCTGCGCTGATCTTCGGATGGAGTGCCCGACTGAAGGACGAGGCCGGCTTCGGGGTGCTGTTCCGGCTCGGTGTCTTCCCGCTGTTCCTGTTCTCCGGCGCGTTCTTCCCCGTGACCAACCTGGGCGACATCGGTGCGTGGGTCGCGCGGCTCACCCCGCTGTGGCACGGCGTCAACCTGTCCCGGATGTTCTGCGTCGGCGTCGTCGACTGGCCGATCGCCGCGCTCAACGCGGTCGTGCTGGTCGCCCTGCTCGTGGTCGGCTGGTTCTGGTCGGTGTCCGGGCTGACGAAGCGGCTGGTGACCTGATGAGCACGGTCAGCCCCCTCAGCCCGACGGAGGCGCTGCGCGTCCTGGTGCTGCGCAACTACATCACCTACCGGCACGCCTGGAAGCTCTTCCTCACCGGCTTCCTCGAGCCGGTCTTCTACCTGTTCTCCATCGGCATCGGCGTGGGCCAGCTGGTCTCGAGCTTCGAGTTCAACGGCGAGCCGATCCCGTACGCCGAGTTCGTCGCGCCCGGGATGCTCGCGGTCTCCGCGTTCAACGGCGCACTGATGGACTCGACGTTCAACGTCTTCTTCAAGCTCAAGTACGACAAGCTCTACGACCAGATGCTGGCGACCCCGTTGACCACCGGCGACATCGCCCGGGGCGAGATCACCTGGGGCCAGCTGCGGGGCGGCACCTACTCCGCGGCGTTCCTGCTGGTGATGTGGGCGATGGGCCTGATCAGCTCCTGGTGGGCGGTGCTGGCGCTGCCGGCCGCGCTGCTGATCGGGTTCGCCTTCAGTGCGGTCTGCATGGCGCTCACGACCTGGATGACCAGCTGGCAGGACTTCGACAAGATCACGCTGGCTCAGCTGCCGATGTTCCTGTTCTCCGCGACGTTCTTCCCCCTGACGGTGTTCCCGAGCTGGCTCCAGTGGGTCGTCGAGGCCACCCCGCTCTACCGCGGCGTCGTGCTGTGCCGCGAGCTGACGACCGGGTCGATCACCTGGGCCTCGGCAGTGTCGGTCGTCTACCTGGTCGTGATGTGCCTTGTCGGGCTCTGGCTGGTGCGCCGCCGCCTGGACCTCCTACTGCTGAAGTGACCGCTTGAGCCCGCACCGCTGAGCGGTGACTTGCTTGAAGGCAATCCTCGGGGAGGGCAAGTGTCGATTCTTCGAGCATGTTTTCTATTGGGCTCCCGCAAGCCCTGAACTCCTCGCGCTCGTCGCCCTCGTAGCCGTCGTGGTGTGGCTCTTGGTCCGACGCAGGCGTGTTTGACAGCCCGCTCATGCCGCTGAAGCGGTCGGACACCTCCGACGTCAGATCGCCTCAATTAGTCGTTGAGGTGCTCCGCGGCTCGGGGCAGTGGCGCTGCGGACGCCCCAGCCCCACAATGCCAAGATGACGGCGCGAATACTCAGAGCTGATGAGGGTGAAGTCCTCGGATCGCCTGCGGGTTGTCGGGACCGATTCCTTATCGACAGCAAGGATTGGGGCGGCAGGTTCGCTGTCGTCGAGCACCTCCTGGCACCGCACTCCATCGCCGCGCCGATGCACCGGCACACCAAGGAAGACGAGTTCAGTCTCATCCTAGAAGGCGTCGTCTCGTACCACGCTGCAGGCGAGGAAGTGCAAGCATCCGTCGGAGACTTGGTCTTCAAGCCCAGGGGGGAATGGCACACCTTCTGGAACGCCACCGACCAGCCCTCCCGGGTACTTGAGATCATCAGCCCGGGCGGTCTTGAAGAAGCCTTTCGGTTCATCGATACGGCCGCGCCGGATGTTGACCTTGGGCCGGTGATCAGTCCGTACGGATGTGAAGGCGACATGGACGCGACCTGGCCGATCATGGAGAGACATGGGCTCACTTTCGGCTGAAGGTGGCGCAGGCTCGTGCGCGGCCCCGTCTAGGGCAGGAGCGAGGGTTGGCGCTGTCACACCCGACCGCTCATGCCGCCGTCAGTACGCCACGGCACAGCGATTCACCATCAGGAGCAGGCGGTCAAAGCATCAACTAGGGCCTGCCGCCCGCTGTCGGTCGGCCCGGCTTCGCTCTTGACGTCTGACAATGCCCGGCGAACCGCCTCGTAGAACTCCTCGGCCGCAACTCGCTCAGACCCCTCCGTGTCCTCGTAGGCCGCGTCAACCCAGAGTCGGGCATCCTCTAGGGCAGCCTTTACCCCGTCACCCCCTCCGTCGTCCCAGGCTTGAAGCGCCTCGGCCGCCAGATCGCAAGGCTCTTGGAAGCCCTCGGGATGCGCAGCGCAACCAGTACCACCGAGGAGCGTGAAGGCGGTGAGAACCGCAGCCACAGCGCGACACGTGAGCGTCTCCATCCCGCACAACCATGATGGGGAACAACTCATCTTCTGCCCAGGCCGATGCGACCTACCCCATCTTGATGAGCCACGCGGGTGAGCTCCCGCGTAGGGGCGGGTGACCTCTCAGGCCGCTGTCAGTACGACATAGCGTGACTGTTTTGGCACCGCGCCGTTAGGCTGCCGTGCCCGTTTCCACTCCAGCCAAGGTGGCCCTCGCAGTCGCGGCGTTTGTCGTGGTCGCCATCGTCGGGTTCGCCGCGTGGTGGGTCTTCAACCCAGCGTGGAACCAGTGCGCGAGCGAGGTTGGTGGTTGGCTCATAGAGCACAAGTGCAGTGAGGAGCCGTCCCGCTAACCGCCCGCTCATGCCGCTGAGCGAGCGGCGGCATGAGCGACGCCGACAGGCACGCTCGGTCCTCCACCGTGCTGGCCTGTTCGTGAGGAACGGCGGGACCTGGGGCGCTGCGACTCCTCCGGCTGCCCACCAGGTAGGCACCCACGCCCACCCACGGGGGTGTCGGTCGTCTACCTGGTCGTGATGTGCCGATCGGGCTCGCCGTCGTACGCCGGAGGCTGGACACCCTCCTGCTCACCTGACCCGGCCTACGCTGCACCCATGGGGTGGCGTGCGGGAGCAGCGGCGGTCGCGGTCGTGGCGGTGGTCGCGGGAGCGGCCCTGTTCGAGCCGTGGCGGCTGTTCACGAGCTCGCGGGTCGACGAGGCGCTGCCGACGGCCGCCGCGTCCCCCGAGGCGAGCGAGCCGCAACAGTCCGGGAGCGTGCCGGGGACCCGGGTCGAGCCGGCACCGGAGCCGGTGGAGCTGGCCCGGGGCGGTTTCGTCGACGCCGAGCACGGCACCACGGGCACCGCCCGGGTGGTCGAGCTCGCCGACGGTCGCCGCTTCGTCCGGCTCGAGGACCTCGCCACCTCCGACGGCCCCGACCTCCACGTCTGGCTCACCGACCGGCCCAGCGGTGGGGAGTGGGGCTCCTACGACGACGGCCGGTACGTCCGGCTCGGCGAGCTCAAGGCCACCCACGGCAACCAGAACTACGAGCTCCCCGCGGACGCCGAGATCGACGACCTGACGTCCGTCGTCATCTGGTGCGACCGCTTCGACGTGGCGTTCGGGACGGCGCCGGTCGACCTGCGGCGCGCCTGAGGGCGGGGCCTGACAGGATTGTCGGCATGACGATCGAGCCCGACACCAAGGACTGGACCTGGGTCCTCGAGGAGCCCTGCCCCGAGTGCGGTTTCGACGCCGCCGGTCTCGACCGCGTCCGTCTCCCCCAGGCGATCCGCGACAACGCGACGCTCTGGGAGGTCGTCCTCCGCACCGACGACGCCGCGGTCCGCCCCTCCTCCAACGTCTGGTCGCCGCTGGAGTACGCCTGCCACGTACGCGACGTCAACGTGCTCTTCGCCCGCCGGCTGGCGTCGATGCTGGCCGAGGACTCCCCGACCTTCGACAACTGGGACCAGGACGAGACCGCGCTCGCCGACGACTACGGCAGCCAGGACCCTGCGACCGTCGCCGGCCAGGTCACCGCGGCTGCCGAGGAGGTCGCCGCGGCGTACGAGCGCGTGGCCGAGGACCAGTGGGGTCGCACGGGCGCGCGCTCCGACGGTGCCCGCTTCTCCGTCGACACGGTCGGTCGCTACCACCTCCACGACCTGGTCCACCACGCCCACGACGTCTCCCACCTCACCAAGCGGGTGACGGTGGCCTCCTACGACGCGGCCGCCGAGGCCTACGCCGCCGGCCTGCTCGAGCCCAGCGCCGACGTCCTCGCGGGCTACGACGGGTTCGCCGGCCTGCTCGCGAACGGCGCCCGGGTGCTCGAGATCGGCAGCGGCTCGGGCCGCGACGCGGCGGCGCTCGAGGAGCGCGGGCTGTCCGTGCGTCGGACCGACATCACGCCGGCGTTCGTCCGGATGCTCCGGGCCGCCGGCCACGACGCGACCCGGCTCGACCCGCTCGTCGACGACCTCACCGACCCCCACCACGAGGGGGGCTACGACGGGGTGTGGGCCTCGGCGAGCCTGCTCCACGTCCGGCGCGAGGACCTGCCGACGGTGCTGCGCAACCTCGCCTCGGTCACCCGCGACGGCGGCGTGCTCCACCTCGCCGTCAAGGAGGGGGACGGCGCCCGCTTCTCCACCCACGGTGAGGTCGCCGGTCCGCGCCACTTCACGTTCTGGCGCGAGGAGGGGCTGCGAGCGGTCCTGGCCGCCACCGGGTGGGACGTGCGCTCGCTGGTGCACGCCACGGGCAGTCGCGACCAGGGCTGGCTCGACGTCACCGCGCTGCGGGGCTGAGCGGTGCGGCACACCGAGTTCTGGACCCGACTGGAGCAGGCGCTCGGCCCGGCCTACGCCGGCACCTGGGCCACCGACCAGGTGATCGGCGGCCTCGGCAGCCGGACCGCGGTCGAGGCGCTCGACGCCGGGATCCCGCCCAAGGACGTGTGGCGCGAGGTCTGGCAGGTGCTCGACCTCCCGCCGGGTGCCCGATGACCACCACGACGTACGACGCGGTGGCCGTCCACCGCCGGACCGTCGTCACGCTGGTGGTGGCCCAGTCGGTGGGTGCGATCGGCATCACGATCGGCGTCGCGACCGCCTCGCTGCTGGCGCGCGACGTCAGCGGCTCCGAGGGACAGGCGGGTCTCGCACAGACCACGCAGGTGCTCGGCGCGGCCGTGGCGTCGTACGGGCTGGCCAGGGTGATGTCCCGGCGCGGTCGTCGCGTCGGGCAGGTCCTCGGACTGCTCATCGGCACCGCGGGCGCGGGCCTGGCCGTCGTGGCCGGCGTGGTCGGCTCGATGGCGTTGCTGCTCGTCGGCACGGCCCTGCTCGGCTTCACCTCGGCCGCCAACCTCGCCGCGCGCTACGCCGCGACGGACCTCGCGCCCGCCGAGGCCCGGGCGCGCTCGCTCTCGCTCGTGGTGTGGGCGACCACCGTCGGTGCCGTCGTCGGCCCCAACCTCTCGGGTGTCGCGGGCTCCCTGGCCCGTCGGCTGGGCATCCCCGAGCTGACCGGCCCGTTCGTCATCGCCGGTGTCGGGATGTTCATGGCGGCGGTGATCATCGGCGTGTTCCTGCGACCCGACCCGCTGCTGGTGGCGCGCGCGCTGGCCGGGGCGGACTCCGATCCACCCAGCGGCACCTCCTGGGGCCGTGCGGTCGCCGCCCTGCGCGCCGACCCGGCGCTCGCGGCCGCGGTGCTCGGCCTGGCCAGCGCCCACGCGGTGATGGTGTCGGTGATGATCATGACGCCGCTCCACATGGAGCACGGGGGAGCCGAGCTCCGCGTCATCGGCTTCGTGATCTCCGGCCACGTGCTCGGCATGTTCGCGTTCTCCCCGGTCATGGGCTGGCTGGTCGATCGCTGGGGGCGGCCCACGATGATGTTCGTCGGCGCCGGCGTCCAGCTGCTGTCACTGCTGCTCGCGGGCGGCTCGCCCGAGGGGTCCTCGTGGCAGATCTCGATCGGCCTGTTCCTGCTCGGGCTCGGCTGGTCGGCCGCCACGGTCGCGGCGTCGGCCACCGTCGCCGATCGGGCGCCGATCGCCACCCGGACCGACGTGCAGGGGGTCGCCGACATGTCGATGTGGCTGGCCGCCGCCGGCGGAGGGGCGCTGTCGGGGTGGATCGTCGCGACCTGGGGCTACGCCGCGCTCAACGGCTTCGCGGGCGCCCTGGCCGGTGGCGTGGTGCTCGCCGCCGTCGTGACCGCCGCCGGTGCGCCGCGGAGCGCCTGAGAGGGTGGGCGCATGAGCGACGACGACAGCCCGGCCGAGATCGCGGTGATCGGCGGCTCCGGGTTCTACTCCTTCCTGGAGGACGCCGAGGAGCGCCAGGTGACCACGCCGTACGGCGAGCCCTCCGGGCCGATCGCCCTCGGCCGCGTCGCCGGGCGACGCGTGGCCTTCCTGGCCCGGCACGGGGCGCACCACGAGCTCCCCCCGCACCGGATCAACTACCGCGCCAACGCCTGGGCGCTGCGCTCCCTCGGCGTACGCCAGGTGCTCGCGCCGTGCGCCGTCGGCTCGCTGACGCCCGACCTCGGTCCGGGCAGCGTCGTGGTGCCCGACCAGCTGGTCGACCGCACCCAGGCCCGGGTGCAGAGCTTCGTGGAGACCGGCGCCTGCCACGTCCCCTTCGCCGACCCCTACTGCGACCGGATCGGCGGCGCCGTCGCCGGTGCCGCTCCCGACGTGGTCCGCGGCGGCGCGATGGTCGTCGTCGAGGGGCCGCGGTTCTCCACCCGCGCCGAGTCGCAGCACTACGCCGCGCAGGGCTGGAGCCTGGTCAACATGACCGGCCACCCCGAGGCCGTGCTGGCCCGCGAGATGCGCCAGTGCTACGCCGCGATCGCCCTCGTGACCGACCTCGACGCCGGCGTCGAGGCCGGCGAGGGGGTCTCGCAGGAGGAGGTCTTCGCCCTCTTCTCCCAGAACCTCACCCGGCTCCGGGGGCTGCTCGCCGACACCATCGCCGCCCTGCCGGACCCCGAGGGCTGCCCGTGCAGCACCTGGGCCGACGGCGTCGAGCTGACCTACGAGGTCCCGTGAGGGTCCTGCTGACCGGCTCGGCCGGGTTCATCGGCGCCGCCGTCGCCGAGGCGCTGACGGCGCGCGGCGACGAGGTGGTCCGGGTCGACCTGATGCTGCCGGAGGCCCACGGGGCGACCGAGGCTCCCGAGGGCACCCACCGCGTCGACGTCCGGGACGCCGACGCCTGGCCCGCCCTGCTGCGCGGCGTCGACGTCGTGTGCCACCAGGCTGCCCTGGTGGGTGCGGGCGTCCGGGTCGCGGACCTGCCCCACTACGCCTCCCACAACGACCTCGGCACCGCGGTCCTGCTCGCCGCCCTGCACGAGGCGAGCGTGGCGCGGCTGGTGCTGGCGTCCTCGATGGTGGTCTACGGCGAGGGCCGCTACGACTGCCCCGAGCACGGGACCCGCGAGGTCGGGCCTCGGGCCACCGCGCGTCTCGACGCCGGCGACTTCGACCACCACTGCGACCGCTGCGGCACGCCCCTCGCGTGGGGCGTGGTGGAGGAGTCGGCCCGGCTCGACCCGCGCAGCGCCTACGCCGCCAGCAAGCTCGCCCAGGAGCACTACACCTCCGCGTGGGCCCGGCAGGCGGACGGCGCCGCGGTCGCGCTGCGCTACCACAACGTCTACGGCCCCGGCATGCCCCGAGACACCCCCTACTCCGGGGTGGCGGCGATCTTCCGCTCGTCGCTCGAGCGCGGCGAGGCGCCCCAGGTCTTCGAGGACGGCGGCCAGATGCGCGACTTCGTCCACGTGACCGACGTCGCCCGGGCCAACGTCGCGGCCCTCGACGCCGTGGTGGAGGCCCCGCTGGGCGGCCTCGCGGCGTACAACGTCTGCTCCGGTACCCCCGTCTCGATCGGCGAGGTCGCGAGCCTGGTCGCGCGCGGCAGCGCCAGCGACCTGACTCCGGGGACGACGGGCCGCTACCGGCTCGGCGACGTGCGCCACGTCGTGGCCTCGCCCGAGCTCGCCAGCCGCGACCTCGGCTTCCGCGCGCAGGTGCCACCCGAGCAGGGCCTGCCGGAGTTCGCCACCGCGCCGCTGCGCGCCTGAGCGGCTACCACCCGGTGTAGAGCAGCGTCTCGAGCAGCAGCGCGGCCACGAGCTGGAGCGCCAGCGCCGGTCGGCGCCAGCGCTCGGGCAGCAGCGCGGTCGAGAGCAGCAGCCACGGCACGAACGGCAGCCAGATCCGCTCCACCTCGGCCCGGCTCATCTGCGAGAGGGTCGCGGTCAGCACGGCGGCCCCGGCCGCGGCGACCAGCAGCCCGACGACCCTGTCTGCCCGGCGGCGGAGCGCGACCAGGGTGCCGATGCCGGCACCCAGCACGGGGCCGGCCGAGATCGTGAGCGCCGCGAGGTTCGCCCAGGTCCAGTAGCTGCCGGGGCGCTCGGAGGCGAGTCCGCGCCAGTAGCGCTCGGTCAGGGCGGCGTAGCCCTCCCACCACGCGAAGCCGTACGCCGCGAAGCCGAGCACGACGGCCAGCGCCGCCGCGGCCGCGATCGGGAGCGGCCACCAGGAGCGGGCCAGCGCGAGCACCGCGAGGGCGAGGAAGCCCAGCAGCAGCAGGCCGTAGGACATCATCACGCCGACGCCCAGGACGAGCCCCGCCGCCACCGACCAGGCCACGACCCGGCGGCCGGTGGAGGTGGCGGCGACGGCCAGCAGGGCGAGGCCGGCGGCGGCGACGGCGCCGAAGACCGCGTCGCCGGAGACGGCCAGGTAGATCGCCGCGGGCCCGAGGGTCAGGAACGGCGCCGCGCGCCGGGCGGCGTCCTCGGCCCCGAGCCGCCGCACGGCGATCAGGACGGACGGCGCGGTCGTGGCGGCCACGACGGTGACGGCCAGCCCCATCGCGAGGTCCGAGCCGAGCCCGATCCGGGCGAGACCGACGAAGAAGAGCAGCGCCAGCGGCGGGTGCGCCGCCACGTGCGTGACGAAGTTGTCCGGGTGGTCGGCGTCGATCCGCGGCACCCACCCCTCCAGCAGGGCCGGGACGTCGGTCACCGCACGGGCGGTGTCGCCGTAGTCGTAGCCGTGGGCGGTCACGTGCGCGATCCCGGACCAGCCGTCGGTCAACGCCAGCGACAGCGCCCACGCCAGCGCCGCGACGTACGACGCGAGGAGCAGTCGCCGCCACGGCAGCCGCTCGGCGAGACCGGTCGCCCAGCGCGCGGCGGCGAGGGCGATCAGGATCGCCGGCAGGGTCCCCGGTCCGAACCAGGTCGGGCTCCACGTGCCGTGCAGCGGGGGCACCGACGTGCCGCCCGCGTTCGCCGAGCGGGCGCGGACCTCCCAGCCGGTGAGCGGCGGGACGAGCGCCGCCACCACGACCAGCGCCACCGCGACGGCGAGACCGGTCCAGGTCGCGCGGTCGGTCCGGGGGGAGCCCATGGCGGCGACTCTAGGGGGAGGGCGGGTGGCGATCGGAGGGCTCGTCGGGTGGCCGTCAGGGATCCGTAAGGTGCGACGGCCCCGCTCGACGCGGTCGGCCACCTACGTTGAACGGGTGGACCTCGACTGCGACCTGATCCTCCCGTGCCGCGACGAAGCGGCGGCGCTGACCGCACTGCTGCCGCGCGTCCCGGCGGGCTTCGGGGTGATCGTGGTCGACAACGGCTCGACCGACGGCACCGCCGAGGTCGCGGCCGGACTGGGCGCCCGCGTCGTCACCGAGTCGCTGCCGGGCTACGGCGCGGCCGTGCACGCCGGCGTCGAGGCCGCGACCGCGTCGTACGTCGCGGTGATGGACGGTGACGGTTCCTTCGACCCCGAGCAGCTGCTGCCGCTGCTGGCGGAGGTCCGGGAGGGTCGCGCCGACATGGCGGTCGGCCGCCGTCGCCCCGTCGACCGCCGGGTCTGGCCCTGGCACGCGCGGGTGGGCAACGCCCTGGTCGTGGGCTGGTTGCGTCGGCGGATCGGGCTCCCCGTGCACGACATCGCCCCGATGCGGGTCGTGGGCCGCGAGCGGCTGCTCGCACTCGGCGTCGCCGACCGTCGGTTCGGCTACCCCGTGGAGCTGCTCGACCGCGCCACCCGCGCGGGCTGGCGGATCGTCGAGCAGGACGTGACCTACCACCCCCGGGCCGAGGGCACCCGCTCCAAGGTGTCCGGCTCGGTGCGCGGCACGGTCCGGGCCGCTCGCGACTTCTGGCGGGTGCTCGCATGAGTGCCCCGCAGGAGGGCTTCCGGGTGCTCGTGGTCGCCAAGGCGCCGCACGCCGGCGAGGCCAAGACCCGCCTGGGGGCCACGGTCGGCCACGACACCGCCGCCCGGCTGGCCGCCGCCGCCCTGCTCGACACCCTGGTCGCCGCGCGGGACGCGGTCGGCGCCGAGCGCTGCCTCCTCGCCCTCGCGGGCGACCTCGACGGATCCGCACGCGAGCAGGACGTCCGGGCCGCGCTCGACGGCTGGACCGTCGTCCCGCAGCGCGGGGAGGGGTTCGGCGCCCGGCTGGCCGCCGCCCACGTGGATGCCGGTCCCGGTCCCGTCGTCCAGGTCGGCATGGACACCCCGCAGCTGACCGCCGTCCTGCTCCACGCCGCCGCCGCGGGACTGGCCGACCACGACGCCGTCCTCGGGCCCGCTCCCGACGGCGGCTGGTGGGTGCTGGCGCTGCGCGACCCGTCGGCGGCCACCGTGCTGGCCGACGTCCCGATGTCGACTCCCACCACCGGCCGCGACACCCGGCTGGCGCTGGAGGCGGCGGGCCTGAGCGTGGGCACGGCGCCGACCCTGGCCGACGTCGACACCGTCGACGACGCCGAGGCGGTCGCCGCCCGACCGCCGTACGGCGAGTTCGCCCGGGCCTGGCGGGCGGTGGCGGCCCGATGAGCTCCGGACACGGACCCGCCGCCGCCGTCGGCTTCTCCGAGGTCTTCGCCCGCGCGCTCCAGGGCCATCCCTGCCACGTCCTCGACGTCGACGGCGTCAAGCCCGGGACGCTGCTGCCGGTCGCGGACTGGACCCGGCGTGCCGACGACCACGACGACGCGCTCCTCGAGCTCTGCGACGGCCCGACCCTCGACGTCGGCTGCGGTCCGGGCCGGCTCGCGGAGCGGCTGGTCCAACGGGGCCACCTCGCGCTCGGCATCGACGTGGTGCCCGAGGCCGTGACGCAGACCCTGGACCGTGGCGTGGCCGCGATCCGGCGCAACGTCTTCGACGCGCTGCCGGGGGAGGGGCGCTGGCGCACGGCGCTCCTCGCCGACGGCAACATCGGCATCGGTGGCGACCCCGCCGCCCTGCTCCGCCGGCTCCGTGAGCTCGTCGACCCGCGCGGCCGGGTGGTCACCGAGCTCGCGCCCCCGGGCGCCGGGCTCACGACGACCCGGGTCGTGCTCAGCTGCGACGGCCGCCACAGCCGCCCCTTCGACTGGGCGGTCGTCGGCGTGGACGCCGCGCCCGCCCTCGCGGACCGGGTCGGGCTCCGGGTCACCGGGACCCGGCAGGCCGGCGAGCGGTGGTACGCCGTGCTGGAGGAGGTCGCATGACGCGGCTGGTCCCGGCACCGGAGGACTTCACGAGCCGGCTCCGCAGCCCTGCCGTCGTCAGCCGGGTCGGCCTCGCGCTCGGCATCAGCTTCGGCGTCTGCTTCCTCACCGGCCTGCTCAGCCACTACGCCCAGCTGCCCGCACACCCCGTCCCGTTCCCGACCAGCCCCTCGTGGGGCTACCGGGTCACCCAGGGCGTCCACGTGCTCACGGGCACCGCGGCGGTACCGCTGCTGCTGGTCAAGCTGTGGACCGTCTTCCCGCGGTTGTTCCTCCGCCCGCCGCGGCCCAGCCGCCAGCTCCTCGTCGACCTCGCCGAGCGCGCCTCGATCGCGGTGCTCGTCGCCTCGGGCGTCTTCCTGCTCGCCTCGGGACTGGTCAACATGACCGCCTGGTACCCGTGGGACTTCTCCTTCCGCAGCACCCACTACGCCGTCGCCTGGCTCGCGATCGGGTCGCTGGTGGTGCACATCGCGGTGAAGCTTCCCGGTGATCCGGCACGCGCTCGGTGCCGACATCGAGGACACCGCGCACGACCGCGAGACCGCCACCGAACCGGGCGCCCTCACCCGCCGCGGGCTGGTCCGCACGACGTGGGCCGCGGCCGGCGTGGCCGTGCTGGCCACCGCCGGGAACTCGGTCGGCTGGCTGCGCGAGGTCTCGGTGCTGGCCGTCCGCTCCGGCGAGGGCCCGCAGGGCGTCCCGGTCACCCGGTCCGCCGCGGCCGCGCGGGTCGAGGAGGTCGCGACCGGGGACGACTACCGGCTCGAGGTCGTCCACGGCTCGACGACCCGGCGGTTCACCCTCGAGGAGCTGCGTGCGATGCCGCAGCACAGCGAGGAGCTCCCGATCGCCTGTGTCGAGGGCTGGAGCGCGTCCGGCACCTGGCGCGGCGTACGGCTGCGGACGCTGCTGGACGCCGTCGGGGCCCCCGCCGACGCGAGCGTGTCCCTGGAGTCGCTCGAGGAGTCGGGTCCGTTCCGTCGCTCGACGCTCCCGGGCAACTTCGCCGACGACGACCGCACCCTGGTCGCGCTCGAGCTGAACGGCGAGCCGCTCGACCTCGACCACGGCTACCCCGCGCGGCTGATCGCGCCCAACCGGCCCGGGGTCAAGCAGACCAAGTGGCTGGGGAGGATCACCGCATGAGCACCGAACTTGGCTCCGGCTCCGGGCTCGGCCTCCGCGTGGGCCTCGCCGTCGTCGGCGTCGCCGTCGGTCTGTACGGCGCGTGGCTCGCGCTCACCCGGCTCGACGTCCACCAGCTGGTGTCCGCGGGCACCTGGCTCGCCGGGGGAGTCGTGCTCCACGACGCCGTGCTGGCACCGGTCGTCGTGGCGGCCGGCGTCCTCCTCGTGCGGGTCGCGCCCGCCCCGGTGCGCACGCCGGTCGCGGTGATCGCCGTCGTGCTGGGCAGCGTCACCCTGCTCGCCGTCCCCGTGCTCGGCGGGTTCGGGCGACGCCCCGACAACCCGACGCTGCTCGACCGGGACTACGGTCCGGGGTGGCTGGTGCTCGCCGGCGTGGTGGTGCTCGCCGTCGCGGTCGGGAGCGTGGTGCGCCGCCGGAGGAGGAGCCATGGCGTCGGTCCTGGTCGTTGACGACGACCCGACCGTCCGCGAGGTGGTCGTGTCCTACCTGCGCGCCGCCGGGCACGCGGTGGTCGAGGTCGCCGACGGTGAGTCGGCCCTGGGTGCCGCGGCCGAGGCCCCGGTCGACCTCGTGGTGCTCGACCTGATGCTCCCCGGGATCGACGGGCTGGAGGTGTGCCGGCGGCTACGGGCCGACGCCCCCCGACTGCCCGTCATCATGCTCACCGCGCTCGGCAGCGAGACCGACCGCGTGGTGGGCCTCGAGCTCGGCGCGGACGACTACGTCACCAAGCCGTTCAGCCCCCGCGAGCTCGTGCTCCGGGTCGACGGCGTGCTGCGGCGTACCGCCGAGCCGGAGCCGGCCGCCACCGAGGTCCTCACCGACGGCGACCTCGTCGTCGACCCGGTCCGCCACGAGGTGGTGCGAGGGCGGTGCAGTGCTGTCGCTGACCACGCGCGAGTACGACCTGCTGCACTTCCTGCTCCTCCACCCCGGTCAGGCCTTCTCCCGCGAGGACCTCCTGGCCGACGTCTGGGGCTGGTCCTTCGGCGACCAGTCGACCGTGACGGTGCACGTGCGCCGGTTGCGGGAGAAGGTGGAGGCCGACCCGAACCGACCCCAGCGCCTCGTCACCGTGTGGGGCGTCGGCTACCGCTGGGAATCCGTCCACGAAGGAGCACCATGACCGGGGACCAGCTCGTCATCGTCGGGGTGGCGGCCGCCTCGGCTGCCGTCGTCGGCGCCGTCGGCCTCGTGATCGCCTGGCTGCTGCGCCGGCAGTCGATCCGCTGGCAGCTGTCGCTGGTCGCCGTGGTGGCGGCCACGTCGGTGCTGGTCGGGGTCGTCCTGGCCTCGCAGCTGATGTTCATCTCCCGCCACGACTGGGGCGTGGTGTCGTTGGTGGCCGTCGTCTCCGGCGTCGTCTCCGTGCTGGTCGCCCTGGCCCTCGGCGCCGCCGTCGCTCGCTGGTGGCAGGGGTTGCACGAGGACGCCCGGCAGCTCGGCGACCGGGGCCGGCTCGTGGCCCGCGACGACGGACCCTCGGAGGTCCGCGCCCTCTCCGAGGAGCTGGCCAACACCGGTCGCCGGCTGGAGGAGTCACGGGCGCGGGAGGCGCGACTGGAGACCTCCCGCCGTGAGCTGGTCTCCTGGGTCTCCCACGACCTGCGGACGCCGCTGGCGGGGATGCGCGCGATGACCGAGGCGCTGGAGGACGGCATGGCGCCGGATCCGGAGCGCTACCGCACCCAGATCCGGGTCGAGGTCGACCGGATGGTCCGGATGGTCGACGACCTCTTCGAGCTGTCCCGGATCCACGCGGGCGTGCTGCGCACGGACCCGCAGACGGTCGTGGTGGGCGACCTGGTCAGCGAGGCGATCGCAGGCGCCGACCCCGTCGCCCGCGCCCGCAGCGTCCGGCTCGGCGGCTCGGTCGAGGAGGGGCTCGCGATCACCGGCGACCCGGCCGGCCTGTCCCGGGTGATCTCCAACCTGCTGATGAACGCGATCCGCCACACGCCGGCCGACGGCGTGGTCGAGCTCCACGGCCGGACCCTCGCCGACTGGGTGGAGCTCAGCGTGACCGACGGCTGCGGCGGGCTCGACCCGGCCGACATGGAGCGGGTCTTCGACGTGGCCTGGCAGGGCGCGCCGGCCCGGACGCCGGACCCGGCCGATCCCGTGGAGCTGCGCGGCGCGGGCCTGGGCCTGGCCATCGTGCGCGGCATCGTGGAGGCGCACCGCGGGCTGGTGCAGGTGGAGAACGTCGACTCCGGTACGGCGCCGGTCGGCTGCCGGTTCCTGGTGCGGCTGCCGCTCACCTGAGGCGCGCGACACGCGGCGCGCCGCTGCCCCTGATCGAACAGTTGTTCGGGTAGCGTTCCTGTCAACAGGTGCGACGCGGGACGGATCATCCACAGCCCGGCTGCGGCCGGGGGACTCATGTCAGTGGCCCCTCCTAGCGTCGAAGGAGCACCTGGACCCATACGACAGAGGAAGGCCCGCACATGGCTGGTGGAGACCGCGAGAAGGCACTGGACGTCGCCCTCGCCAACATCGAGAAGCAGTTCGGCAAGGGCTCGGTCATGCGACTGGGCGACGACACACGAGCCCCGCTGGAGGTGATCCCCACGGGTGCGATCGCGCTCGACGTCGCGCTCGGCATCGGGGGCCTGCCCCGCGGCCGGGTCGTGGAGATCTACGGACCGGAGTCCAGCGGCAAGACGACGGTCGCGCTGCACGCCGTGGCCAGTGCCCAGCGGGCCGGCGGGATCGTCGCCTTCATCGACGCCGAGCACGCGCTCGACCCCGACTACGCCAAGGCGCTCGGTGTCGACACCGACGCGCTGCTGGTGAGCCAGCCCGACAGCGGTGAGCAGGCGCTCGAGATCGCCGACATGCTGATCCGCTCGGGTGCGCTGGCCCTCATCGTCATCGACTCGGTGGCCGCGCTGGTGCCCCGGGCCGAGATCGAGGGCGAGATGGGCGACAGCCACGTCGGTCTCCAGGCCCGGCTGATGAGCCAGGCGCTGCGCAAGATGACCGGTGCCCTCAACAACTCCGGCACCACGATGATCTTCATCAACCAGCTCCGCGAGAAGATCGGGGTCATGTTCGGCTCGCCCGAGACCACCACGGGTGGCCGGGCGCTGAAGTTCTACTCCTCGGTCCGCCTCGACGTGCGCCGGATCGAGACCCTCAAGGACGGCACCGACATGGTCGGCAACCGGACCCGGATCAAGGTCGTGAAGAACAAGGTCGCCCCGCCGTTCAAGCAGGCCGAGTTCGACATCATGTACGGCAAGGGCATCTCCCGCGAGGGTGGCCTGATCGACGTGGGGGTCGAGGCCGGACTGGTCCGCAAGGCCGGCGCCTGGTTCACCTACGAGGGTGACCAGCTCGGGCAGGGCAAGGAGAACGCGCGCAACTTCCTGCGTGACAACCCCGACCTGGCCAACGAGCTGGAGAAGCGGATCCTCGAGAAGCTCGGGGTCGGCCCGACCGTGGACGCGCCCGCCGAGGCCGAGGTGTTGTCCGACGAGCCCATCGGGATCAATGACTTCTGACCGCGCAGCCGGCCGGCGGAACGGCCGGCCGGCGTGCGCGCGGGCAGGTCGAGCAAGCGCGCGACCGAGCCAGCGAGAGCTCGCGACCGCGTGTCGAGACCAGAGGTCTGGCTGACGAAGCCGAGTCGCCCGCGCCCCCTGAGGACTGGGCCGGCGACGTCCGGCTCGGCGTCGAGGCGTGGGGGGCGGCGTCCCCGCCCCCCGAGGACGCCGAGGCGCTCGGCCCGGACGCGGACGCGGAGTCCGTGGCGCGGACGATCCTGCTCGACCAGCTGACCGGGCGGGCGCGCTCGCGCCACGAGCTCGCCGAGAAGCTGGCCAAGCGCCTTGTCCCCGACGAGATCGCCACCCGGCTGCTCGACCGGTTCGAGGAGGTCGGCCTCGTCGACGATGCCGCCTTCGCCCAGAGCTGGGTCGAGGGCCGCCACTCCGCCCGGGGCCTCGCGCCGCGGGCGCTGGCCCAGGAGCTGCGCCGCAAGGGGATCGACGACGAGGTCGCCCGGGAAGCGCTGGCGAGGATCGGCAGCGACGACCAGGAGGCCACCGCGCGAGCCCTGGTGCGGAAGAAGGTGCGGAGCCTGGGCCGGTTCGACGAGACGACGAGGACCCGGCGCCTGGTCGGCATGCTGGCCCGGAAGGGCTACCCCGCGGGGCTCGCCTTCACGGTCGTGCGCGAGGAGCTCGGCTCGCCTCGATGACATGCAGGACATGCCCGACAGCGCCACCTAGGCCTCGCTCGCCAGCAGGGTGGCGACGGCGTCCCCCGCACGCTGACCGGCGAGCGCCCCGCTCCACTAGGGTGCCCGCCATGACGGTCCATCTCACCGTCTCCGACCGTGGCCACGACATGCAGGGCGTCGTCCGCGCGGGGGAGTCGTGGCGTGCGGCGGCGATCCGGACCACGGCGAGCCACCACTCCGAGCCGACGCCGCTCGACCTCTCCGGTGAGGTGAAGCGGTTCGTCGTCGACCACGACCGTCGGGTGGCGCTGCGGGCGATGACCCGCGGTGACCTGCCCGACGTGCTGCGCTGGCGGCGCGAGGAGCACGTCCGGCGGTGGTGGGCCGAGGCGACCGACCCGACCCTGGAGTCGGTGACCGAGCACTACGGGCCGCGGATCGACGGCGTCGAGCCGACCCGGATGTGGGTGGTGGAGGTCAACGGTCGCAGCGCCGGCTTCGTCCAGGACTACCGGCTGCGCGACCACCCGGAGTTCGCGGCGCTGACGCCGGACCCGGAGGCGATCGGTGTCGACTACGTGGTGGGGGAGTCGCACCTGGTGGGGCACGGTGTCGGCGCCACCATGCTCTGGGTGTGGCTCCTCGGCGCGCGTCGCCGCTACCCCGACGTGGCCTCGTGCTTCGCCGCCCCCGACCATCGCAACGAGGCGAGCCTGCGCGTCCTGGACAAGGTGGGCTTCACCCGGGGCACCTGGTTCGACGAGCCGCAGCGCGACGGGTCCACGGCCACGATGGTCGGCTGCTCCCTCGACCTGGCCCGGGTCGTGGGCTGAGTGCGCCCCGTCGGTCCGACATGATGGGGACATGAGCCTGCACCGACTGCCCCCCGGCCCCGTCGACCTGCGGGCGATCGATCCCGCGTCGACCCCCGGCTTCACCGGGGACAAGGCGGCGGGCAAGGAGGCACTGGCCGGCCTGGGCGACGAGCTCTCCGACCTGCAGGAGCGGTTGTTCGCGGAGGGCACCACCGGCTCGCGCCGCCGGCTGCTGCTGGTGCTGCAGGGCATGGACACCTCCGGGAAGGGCGGCGTGCTGCGCCACACGGTGGGGCTGATCGATCCCCAGGGTGTCCGGATCACCAGCTTCAAGGCGCCCTCGGAGGAGGAGAAGCGCCACCACTTCCTGTGGCGGGTGAAGCGAGCCCTGCCCGCACCGGGTCACGTCGGGGTCTTCGACCGCTCGCACTACGAGGACGTGCTGATCGTCAAGGTGCACGAGTGGGCGGACGCCCCGCACGATCGAGGCCCGCTACGACCAGATCAACGAGTTCGAGGCGGAGCTGGCAGCCGACGGGGTGGTCATCGTCAAGTGCATGCTGCACATCTCGGCCGAGAAGCAGCACGAGCGGCTGGCCGAGCGGTTGGACAATCCCGACAAGCACTGGAAGTTCAACCCGGGCGACCTCGACGAGCGTCGGCACTGGCCCGACTACCGAGCGGCCTACGAGACCGCCCTGGAGCGGACGAACACGGAGATCGCGCCGTGGCACGTGGTCCCGTCGGACCGCAAGTGGTTCCGCAACCTCGCCATCGGCGAGCTCCTGCTGGACGCGCTGCGAGGGATGAATCCGCAGTGGCCGGCCGCCGACTTCGACGTCGCCGCCGAGCGGGAGCGGCTCGCCCAGGAGGAGCCGCTCGGATGATCCCCACGGTCAGCGTCACCCGCTACGTGACGCCGCTGCGCGAGGGCGGGTCCCTCCCCGGCGTGGTCGAGGCCGACGACCTCGGCACCTACGTCTGCAAGTTCCGCGGCGCCGGCCAGGGCGTCCGGGTGCTCGTCGCCGAGGTGGTGGTGAGCGAGCTCGCCCGCCGGCTCGGGCTGCGGACGCCGCGGCTCGCGCTCCTCGACCTCGATCCCGAGATCGCCCGTTACGAGGCCGACGAGGAGGTGCAGGACCTGCTCAAGGCCAGTTCCGGCACCAATCTCGGCATCGACTTCCTCCCCGGTGCGTTCGGGTACGACGGGTCGCACCCACCCGCCGCGGGTGAGGCCGCGACCGTGCTGTGGCTGGACGCGTTCACGGCCAACGTCGACCGGAGCTGGCGCAACCCGAACCTCCTGGTGTGGCACGGCGACCTCTGGCTCATCGACCACGGCGCCGCGCTCTACTTCCACCACGCCTGGGGTGGCGGCGTGGGCGACCCCGCGCGCTTCGCCGCCCAGGTCTGGGACCCCGCCGACCACGTGCTCCGCGAGCACGCCGACGACCTGGCCGCGGTCGACGCGCAGGCCAGGTCGGTCCTCGACGACGGCGACCCTGGTCGACGTGCTCGCCCAGGTCCCGGACGTGTGGCTCGAGCCGGCGCCCGGTGCCGAGACAGCGGCGGACCTGCGGGCGGCGTACGTCCGGTTCCTGCTGGCCCGGCTCGGCTCGACCTCGTGGCTGCCGGGAGGTGCCGCGTGACCCGGTCGGCCTACCAGTACGTCGTCATGCGGTGCGTGCCGCGGCCCGACCGCGAGGAGTTCGTGAACGTCGGGGTCGTGCTGTTCTGCGAGGAGGATCAGTACCTCGCGATCGCGTGCCACGTCGACGAGCCGCGCCTGGTCTCGCTCGACCCACGCCTCGACCTCCGGCAGGTCCGGGCCGGGCTCGACTTCGCGGCGGCGGTCTGTGCCGGTGACCCCGCGGCGGGCGACGCCGGACGGGCGACCCTCGGCCAGCGGTTCGGGTTCCTCAAGGCGCCCCGCAGCACGGTGATCCAGCCCGGACCGGTCCACGGGGGCCTGACCACCGATCCCGCCCGCCAGCTCGAGCACCTGCTGGAGCGCCTGGTCGGGTGACCCTCAGCCGGGCGTGACCGCGTCGCCCACCCGGATGGTCCCGGGCCGGACCACGTCGGCGTACACCGCGACGCACATGTCGCGCTCGCCCGTGAGCGGCTTGAGCCAGCGACCCCGGGCCCGGGTGCCGTCCTGGACGACGTCGATGGTGCGGCACCGTTCGATCCGTTCGACCAGCCGGAGACCCACGTCGCCGACGGTGACCTCACGCCCCACCCACGACTCCTCCACGAAGGGCTCGTCGGTCTCCACGAGGAGGTTGACCCGCAGCCGCCGCGGGTCGGCGTCGAGGCCGAACCGCTCGGCACACCAGCGCAGGGTGGCGGTCCCGACGAGGGACACCGAGCCGGCGTCCTGGTGGGGGACCTCGCGCTCCTCGAGCACCCGTACCGGGTCGCCCAGCGCGGTCGAGAGGGCGGCGTCGAGCGCGGGGTCGCCCACCCGCCAGGCGCCGCCGGGTCCCGTGACGACGACGTCGCCGTCCGGTCCGGTACTGGCCCCGTGGTCGAAGATCCCGTCACGACGGCGGAACCGCCGCGAGTCCTTGCCGCAGGCGAGCCGCCCGTCGTCGTCGGTCACGGCATACCACCGGTCACCGCGGAGCCCGCGCTCGTCCAGCTGCACGGACGGCAGCGACTCTCCCCCCATCGCCTTGACCGGGTAGCGGCGGATCCTGGTCACGGTGGCAGTCACCCGACCAACGTAGTGACCTCAGACCGGGACCAGCTCGACGGCGCCGACGGCGTACCGCGCCAGCACCGCACGGGCGAGCTCGGGGTGGGCGCCCAGCGGCTCGGAGACGGCGATCGCGCCGGCCTCGAACGCCAGCTCCCGCGCCCGGTCCGGCAGGAGGCCCGGGGCGAGGAACAGCGACGCGACGGCCACGTGGCGACGGCCCTCGGCCCGGAACGCCCGCACGGCCTCACCGGTGGTCGGCGGCGCCGCGGAGGCGAACGCCGCGGTCACCGGCAGCTTGTGGCGGTTGCCCCAGAGCCGGGCGAGTCGGGCGACGGACTGGTTGGCCATCGCGTCGGAGGAGCCGGCGCCGGCGAGCACGAGCGCGTCGAGCTCGCGGACCCGGGCCTCCTTCAGCGCTTCGCGCATCCGCAGGTCGAGGATCTCGAGGAACTGCGTCTCGAGGCCCAGGATCGCCGACGTGGTGATCTTCAGCCCGGGGTGGCGCTCGATCGCCCCGGCGACGGCCTGGGGCACGTCGACCTTCGCGTGGTACGCCTCGGTGAGCAGCAGGGGGACGACCACGATCTCCTCGTGGCCCTTGCGGACCAGCCGGTCGACGACCGTCTGGAACGACGGTCGGGACAGCTCGAGGAACGCGCGCTCGATCGCGAGGTCGGGGCGGATCGCCTTCACCTCGTCGATGAGAGCGGTGATCGTCGCAGCAGACCGTGGGTCACGACTTCCGTGAGCCAGGGCCACCAGTGCCGGAGCAGCCATGGTTGTGTCCTTCCTTCCTCAGTGGATTCCGCACTCGGTCTTCGTCGTGCCCGCCCAGCGCCCGCTGCGCGGGTCGTCGCCGGGGGCCACCCGGCGGGTGCAGGGCCAGCAGCCGATCGACGGGTAGCCGTCGTGGACCAGCGGGTTGACGAGGACTCCGAAGTCCTCGATGTATCGCTCCACCTGCTCGTCGCTCCAGCGCGCCAGGGGAGACACCTTGACCTTGCCCTTGCGGGCGTCCCAGCCCACGACCGGCGCGATGACGCGGTTGTGGGTCTCGGCCCGCCGCAGCCCGGTCGCCCAGGCGTCGTACGACGCCAGCGACTCGGTGAGCGGGGTGACCTTGCGCAGCTTGCAGCACAGGTCGGGGTCGGTCTTGTAGAGATCCTTGCCGTACGCCGCGTCCTGCTCGGCGACGGTCTGCTCGGGTCCGACGGTGACCAGGGTGACCGGCAGCGTCGCCTGCACGGCGTCGCGGGTCCCGAGGGTCTCGGCGAAGTGGTAGCCGGTGTCGAGGAACACGACGTCGACCCCGGGGGCCACCTTCGACGCGACGTGCGGCGAGCACGGCGTCCCCCATCGAGGACGTGATGCAGAACCGCGCCCCGAAGGTCGCCACCGCCCACTCGATGATGTGCTCGGCGGGCGCCAGCTCGAGCTCGGCCCCCACGTGGGAGACGAGGTCGCGCAGCTCCTCGGGCGAGCGGCCCTCGGTCGTGGTGCCGCGGCGCTCGCTGGCGCGGCGGGTGGTCGCGGCCGTCATGACCGATCCCTCACGGGGCGGACCAGGCCGAGCATCGTCACGCTGAACGCACGCAGGCACGACCGGCACTCCCACTGGCCGTGACCCGGACCGTCGGCCGCCTCGTGGGGCCACAGGTCGGTCTCGCCGCAGTAGGGGCAGTGGAACGGGACGGCGCGCTCGCTCACGATGCGCCTGCCAGGGCCCGCTCGCCGCGCAGCAGCTCCTCGTCGGCCCGCGGCGACCCAGCCGGCGAACGACTCGCCGTCGGTCCGCTCGGCGAGGAAGTTGGTCACCAGCGAGGTCACGTAGTCGTCGAGCCCGGCGCTGGTCACCTTGTGGGCGCGCAGCTTGCGGCCGAAGTTGGCGCCCAGCCCGGTGGCACCGCCGAGGTGCACCTGGAACCCCTCGACCTGCTCGCCGTCGTGCATGACCAGCTGGCCCTTGAGGCCGATGTCGGCGACCTGGGTGCGGGCGCACGCGTTGGGGCAGCCGTTCACGTTCACCGTGATCGGGACGTCGAGCCGGGGGAAGCGCCGCTCGAGCTCGTCGACCAGGTCGCGGGCGCGGTTCTTGGTGTCCACGATGGCGAGCTTGCAGAACTCGATGCCGGTGCAGGCCATCGTGTTGCGCCGCCAGTGCGAGGGTCGACCCGAGAGGCCGATCTCGTCGAGCCGGTCGAGCAGGGTGGCGACGACGTCCTGCTCGACGCCGACGAGCACGATCTTCTGGTACGGCGTGAGGCGCGCGCCCTGCACACCGAGCTCGTCCATGAGGTCGGCGAGCTGCACCAGGAGCGTGCCGGAGACGCGACCGGCGGTCGGCGCGACGCCGACGTAGGCCCGGCCGTCCTTCTGCTCGTGCACGCCGATGTGGTCCCGGTGACCCTCCGGCGAGGCGGGGGACTCGCAGCTCACGAGCGCACGCCCGAGGTACTCGTTCTCGAGCACCTCGCGGAACTTCTCGACGCCCCAGTCGGCGACCAGGAACTTCAACCGGGCGCGGGAGCGCAGCCGGCGGTAGCCGTAGTCGCGGAAGATCGCGGCGACGCCCTCCCAGATGTCGGCGACGTCCTCCAGCGGGATCCAGACGCCCATCTTCTGGGCGAGCATCGGGTTGGTGGACAGCCCGCCGCCGACCCACAGGTCGAAGCCGGGACCGTGCTCGGGGTGGGTGGTGCCGACGAAGGCGATGTCGTTGGTCTCCGGGGAGACGTCGTGGCTCGGGTGACCGGTGAGCGCGGTCTTGAACTTCCGCGGCAGGTTGGAGTACTCCGGGTTGCCGAGCACCCGGCGCTTGATCTCGTCGAGCGCCTCGGTGCCGTCGATGATCTCGTCGGCCGCGACGCCGGCGACGGGCGAGCCGAGGAAGGGCCGCGGCGAGTCGCCGCACGCCTCGAGGGTCGAGAGCCCGACCGCCTCCAGCCGCTCCCAGATCTCCGGGACGTCCTCGACCCGGATCCAGTGGTACTGGATGTTCTCGCGGTCGGTCACGTCGGCGGTGTCGCGCGCGAACTCCTGGCCCACGGACCCGAGGGCGCGGACGGCGTCGGGGGAGAGGAGGGCGCCGTCGGAACGGACCCGCATCATGAAGAACTCGTCGTCGAGCTCCTCCTCCTCGAGCATCGCGGTCTTGCCGCCGTCGAAGCCGGGCGCGCGCTGGGTGTACAGCCCGAGCCAGCGGAACCGGCCGCGCAGGTCGGCGGGGTCGATCGAGGCGAAGCCACGCCGGGAGTAGATGTGCTGGATCCGCGCCCGGACGTTCAGCGGGTCGTCGTCCTTCTTGGACTGCTCGTTCTTGTTCAGCGGCTCGGAGTAGCCGAGCGCCCACTGGCCCTCACCGCGCTTGGTGCGCGGGATCTCGGTGCGGGCCGGGGGCTTCGCGGTGTAGCGGAGGTCTGCCATCGCAGGGCGTCCTTCGGGCTGAGGGCCGCGCGCATCGTCGAGCGCGGGGAGGTGCAGGGGCGGCGGTCAGCGGGGACACATCATGCTGCGGGTTCGCCCGAGATCCACGTGGCGGCGGACCACGAGGTAGGCGTGCGTTGCAGCGCTGATCATGGGTCGAGTCTCAAGCCGTGGACCCCCCTTCCACAACCTGAAATCTCATGATGCGGGATTGCGGTCCGCATCATGAGACGTGGCGGATCGCACCACGCGGTGGACGTGTCTCGGCTCACACGACGGTGATCACTACGCTGTCGCCATGACCGACGCGCTCGTGAGCAACGCCTACTCCCAGATCCTCGACGTCATCGGCCAGGTCGAGCCGCGCATCGCCGCGGCCACCCGCCAGGAGCTCGAGGACCAGCGAGGGTCGCTGAAGCTGATCGCCAGCGAGAACTACGCCTCGCCGGCCGTGCTGCTGACCATGGGCACGTGGTTCAGCGACAAGTACGCCGAGGGCACCATCGGCCATCGCTTCTACGCCGGCTGCCAGAACGTCGACACCGTCGAGTCGGTCGCGGCCGAGCACGCGCGCGAGCTGTTCGGGGCGCCGTACGCCTATGTGCAGCCGCACTCCGGCATCGACGCCAACCTGGTCGCCTTCTGGTCGATCCTGGCCCACCACGTCGAGGGCCCCCGCGCTGAAGAAGTTCGGGGTCAGAGGAGTCAACGAGCTCTCCGAGGAGGACTGGGAGACGTTGCGCGCCGAGTTCGGCCACCAGCGGCTGCTGGGCATGAGCCTGGACGCCGGCGGCCACCTCACCCACGGCTTCCGTCCGAACATCAGCGGGAAGATGTTCCACCAGCAGCAGTACGGCACCGACCCGGAGACCGGGCTGCTCGACTACGACGCGGTCCGCGCCAAGGCCAAGGAGTTCCGGCCGCTCATCCTGGTCGCCGGTTACTCCGCCTATCCCCGGCGGATCGACTTCGCGAAGATGCGCGAGATCGCCGACGAGGTCGGCGCGACGCTGATGGTCGACATGGCCCACTTCGCCGGCCTGGTCGCGGGCAAGGTGTTCACCGGCAACGAGGACCCCGTGCCGCACGCCCACATCACCACGACCACCACCCACAAGTCGCTGCGCGGTCCGCGCGGCGGCATGGTGCTGGCCCAGGAGGAGTTCGCGCCGGACGTCGACCGCGGCTGCCCCATGGTGCTGGGCGGTCCGCTCAGCCACATGATGGCCGCGAAGGCGGTCGCGCTGGCCGAGGCCCGCACCCAGGAGTTCCGCACCTACGCCCAGAACGTCGCCGACAACGCCAAGTCGCTCGCCGACGGGTTCCTCTCGCGTGACGCCACGCTGGTCACCGGGGGCACCGACAACCACATCGTGCTGCTCGACGTCTCCTCCTACGGCCTCACCGGTCGGCAGGCCGAGTCGGCCCTGCTCGACGCCGGGGTGGTCACCAACCGCAACTCCGTCCCGTCCGACCCGAACGGCGCCTGGTACACCTCCGGCATCCGGTTCGGTACGCCGGCGCTGACGACCCGCGGCTTCGGGGCACCGGAGTTCGACCGGGTCGCCGAGCTGGTCGTGGAGGTGCTGAAGAACACCCAGCCGGGCACCACGAAGGCCGGGGAGCCGTCCAAGGCGTCGTACTCGCTCGGCGACGGCGTGGCCGAGCGGATCCGGTCGGCGTCTGCCGAGATGCTCGACAAGCACCCGCTCTACCCCGGTCTCGACCTGGCCTGACCCAGGGGCCTGACTCACTCGAGCCAGCGGTACTCCACCTCGGGGCGACCGCTGCGCCCGTAGCGCGGACGCCGCTCGGCGACGCGGGTGTCGGCCAGGTGCTCGAGGTAGCGCCGGGCGGTCACCCGCGACGACCCGGTCCGGTCGGCCATCTCCCCGGCCGACAGGGGCCCGTCGCTGTCGCGCAGCGCCTCGGTGACCTGCTGCAGCGACTCGTGGGTCATCCCCTTGGGCAACGGGGTGTCGGTGACGGAGGGCCGGAGCGAGCCGAACATGCGGTCGACCTCCTGCTGCACCACCTGCTCGGGCGCGGCGGCCAGCTCGGCGCGGTAGCCGGCGTACTGCACGAGCTTGGCGCGGAAGGTCGGGAACGTGAACGGCTTGATCAGGTAGAGCACGACGCCGTGGGCGGCTGCCGCCCGCACCACGTCGGCGTCGCGGGCGGCGGTCACCGCGATCACGTCGCAGAGGTGGCCCGCGGCACGGATCCGCTGGAGGAGGGCGAGGCCGTGGCCGTCGGGCAGGTTCATGTCGAGCAGGACCACGTCCACGGCGGGCTGGCCCTGGAGGAAGCGCAGCGTCTCCCCGACCGAGTGCGCGATCCCGGCGACCTCGAAGCCCGGCACCCGGGCGGTGTACGCCGCGTGCGCCTCGGCCGCGACCAGCTCGTCCTCCACGACCAGTACCCGGGTCATGCCGGCTCCCGCACGGGCCCGACCTCGACGGTGAACTCGGCGCCGCCGAGGTCCGACTGGCCGATGGTGACGTGGCCGCGGTGCCGTCGGGCCACCTGGCCGACCAGCGCCAGCCCGATCCCGCGGGCGCCGAGCTCTCCGGTCGCCTTGGTCGTCCAGCCGCGCTCGAGCACGTGCTGCGCCTCCTCCGCGGTCAGGCCCCGCCCGCTGTCCTCGACCACGACGGCCACCGAGCCGTCGGCGCCGGCGAGGGTCACCGACACCCGCTTCTCCTCCGTCTGGGCGACCGCGTCGAAGGCGTTGTCGAGCAGGTTCCCGATCACGGTGACCAGGTCGCGCGAGTGCAGCGGCCCACCCTCGGGCAGCTCGCCGGTGACCGTCAGCACGATGCCGCGCTCGGAGGCCTCCGCGGTCTTGCCCAGCAGGAGGGCGGTGACGATCGGGTCGCCGACGGCGGCCACGACCCGGTCGGTCAGCTGCTGGGCCAGCCGCAGCTCCTCGGTGGCGAAGCTCACCGCCTGCTCGGAGCGGCCCATCTCCAGCAGCGCCACGATCGTGTGCAACCGGTTGGCCGACTCGTGGTTCTGCGCGCGCAGGGTGTCGGTGAGCCCGCTGACGATGTCGAGCTGGCCGGTGACCGACCGCAGCTCGGTGTGGTCTCGCAGCGTGACCACGGCTCCCACCTCGCGCCCGTGCCAGGACGCGGGCGCCGAGCTCACGAGCAGCAGGTGCTCACCGGCGGTGTAGATCTCGTCGGCCTCGGCCCGGCGACCCATCGCCGCCTCGACCAGCCCGGGCGCGAGGCCGAGGTCGTGGATGGAGCGACCGACGACGTCCTCGGGCAGGTCGAGCAACCGCCGCGCCTCGTCGTTGACCATCTGCACCCGACCCTCGTCGTCGATCAGGAACAGTCCCTCGCGCACGGCATGGAGGACGGCGCTGTAGTACTCGTACATCCGGGTGATCTCCTGCTCGCCCAGCCCGTGGGTGAGGCGTCGCAGTCGTCGGCTCAGCAGCCAGGCGCCGCCGACCCCGGCCCCGAGCACCAGCAGCGCGACCAGGCCGACCGCCGCCAGGTCCTCGCGCAGGGCGGAGTCGATCCGCTCGACGGTGATGCCGACCGAGACCATGGCCACCACCGAGTCGTCGTCGAGGACCGGGACCACGGCCCGCATCGAGGGGCCGAGGGTGCCGGCGTACTCCTGGGTGAAGACGCCTCCGTCGGGGGCTTCGCCCAGGTCGCCGATGAACGGCTTGCCGATGTTGGCGGGGTCGGGGTGGGTGTAGCGGGTGCGGTCGGGTGCCATCACGACCACGAAGTCGACGCCGGTGTCGACGCGGACCTGCTCGGCGTAGGGCTGGAGGCGCTCGCTGGGGTCGGTGGCGTCCAGCGCGGTGAGGACGGTGGGGGAGTCGGCCACCGAGGTGGCCACCGCGACCGCCCGGTCGGTGGCGTTGCCGCGCGCGTCGCGGCGGGCGTCGTACGCCGCCAGGGCGACCGAGCTGGCGACGAGGAGGAGGACCAGCAGCACCTGGAGGACCAGCACCTGTCGCGCCAGCGAGGGTTCCGGGCGCCGCTGCATGCCGCGCATTCTGCCGCACGGCCCGTGAACTCAACGAACACAAAGGTGACCGCCGTCACAGGGTTCGGCATCGTGGCCCGGGACGGAGTCGGCAGGCAGCCGGCCCGGGGTCAGGAGGACCAGATGAGCGCCACAACCCCCGCCGGCGAACGCAGCGCGACACCGCGCCGCGACCGCTCGCACTACCTCTACATCGCGGTGATCGCAGCCGTGGCGGCCGGGGTGCTCGTCGGAGTCGTCGCGCCCGACTTCGCCGTGCAGCTCAAGCCGCTGGGCGAAGGGTTCGTCGCCCTGATCAAGATGATGATCCAGCCGGTGATCTTCTGCACGATCGTGATCGGCGTCGGATCCGTCGCCAACGCGGCCCGCGTCGGCAAGGTCGGTGGCCTCGCGCTCGCGTACTTCCTCACCATGTCGACGGTCGCCCTGGCGATCGGGCTCGTGGTCGGCAACATCCTCCACCCGGGCGCCGGCCTGCAGCTGGACACCGACGCGATCAGCGCCGGCCAGGAGCAGGCGGCCGCCGGACACGGGAGCACCAGCGAGTTCCTGATCGGCATCATCCCGACGTCGCTGTTCTCCGCCCTCACCTCCGGCGAGGTCCTGCAGACCCTCCTGATCGCCCTGCTGATCGGCTTCGCCCTCCAGCAGATGGGCTCGACGGGCGAGCCCGTGCTCCGCGGCATCGGCCACCTGCAGAGGGTCGTCTTCCGGGTGCTCGCGATGATCATGTGGGCCGCCCCCGTCGGAGCCTTCGGCGCGATCGCTGCGGTCGTCGGCGAGACCGGCCTGGACGCGCTGAAGAGCCTGGCGGTACTGATGATCGGCTTCTACACCACGTGCGTGCTGTTCGTCTTCGTCGTGCTCGGCACGCTGCTCAAGCTCACGACCGGGGTGAACATCTGGTCGCTGTTCCGCTACCTGGGCCGCGAGTTCCTGCTGATCCTGTCGACCTCGTCGTCGGAGTCCGCGCTGCCGCGACTGATCGCCAAGATGGAGCACGCCGGCGTCGACAAGCCGACCGTGGGCGTCGTGGTGCCGACCGGCTACTCGTTCAACCTCGACGGCACCGCCATCTACCTGACCATGGCGTCGCTGTTCATCGCCTCGGCCCTCGGTGACCCGCTGAGCATCGGGGAGCAGATCTCGCTGCTGCTCTTCATGATGGTCGCCTCGAAGGGCGCGGCCGGCGTGACCGGTGCGGGCATGGCCACCCTGGCCGGCGGCCTCAGCTCCCACCGTCCCGAGCTCGTGGACGGCGTCGGCCTCATCGTGGGCATCGACCGGTTCATGTCCGAGGCGCGTGCGCTCACCAACTTCGCGGGCAACTCGGTCGCGACGGTGCTGATCGGCCACTGGACCGGCGGCCTGGACCGACCGCAGCTGGACCGGGTGCTGGCTGGCGACGATCCGTTCGACGAGGCGACCATGGTCGACGACCA
Source organism: uncultured Actinomycetota bacterium (assembly GCA_963826015.1). GTDB lineage: Bacteria > Actinomycetota > Actinomycetes > Propionibacteriales > Nocardioidaceae > Nocardioides. The sequence continues at coordinate 80,034 of CAWGVI010000011.1, forward strand.
CGAGGCGAGTCCGGCCCTGCCCGCCGCGAGCGATCCGGCGCCGACGCGCACCTGACGCCCCGCGGCGACGCGCCACGACTCCCGGCCCCCGGTGGAACACCACCGGGGGCCGGGCTGCGCCCGGATCCGCGCCCTCGGATTGTGGATGAACTGTCGGGGCACTGCGTCCCTCCAGAGGGAGTCGGCCGGCTCCGCGCGCCGTAGCATCGAAGGACCTGCTGGCACGCGCTTGGTCGGCACGACCGGCCATCCCTCCGCGCGTGCCGCGACGGCGGGTGCGCGCTCCCGGTTGCGACCTCCACGGCCCACGGTGTCGAGGACGCGACCGGGGTTGCGTGCTGCCCCGGCGGCCCTCAGCGGCTCGGGGTCGCCCGCGCCACGAGCGCCGGCAGGTCGCCACCCGCCAGCGCGCCGTACGTCCCGTCGTGACCGTCGGCGAGACGGGACGCGCAGAACACGTCGGCGACCTCGGGCGGGCCGTACCGGACCAGCAGCGCCCCCTGCAGGCAGGCGGCCATCCGGCCCGCGAGCCGGCGGGCGGACCCCTCGAGGGTCGCGGAGTCTCCGAGCAGGGCCAGGGTGTGCTCGATCGCGCGGTCGAGCCGGGTGTCGCCGCCGCGGGCGGCACCGACCTCGGTCAGCCAGGCATCGAGCACCTCGGGCTCGCGGCTGAGCGCGCGCAGCACGTCGAGGGCGTTGACGTTGCCCGAGCCCTCCCACACCGAGTTCAGGGGCGCCTCGCGGTAGAGCAGGGGCAGCCCCGACTCCTCGACGTAGCCGTTGCCACCGAGGCACTCCAGCGCCTCGGCGACCATGGCCGGGGTGCGCTTGCAGACCCAGAACTTCGCGAGCGGCAGCGCGATCCGGCGCAGCGCGGCCTCGTGGGGATCGGTGGCGTCGTCGACGGCGGCCGCGAGCCGGACCGCGAGTGCGGTGGCGGCCTCGACCTCGACGGCCAGGTCGGCCACCACGTTCTGCATCAGTGGCTTGTCGGCGAGCACCGAGCCGAACGCCGTGCGGTGGGCGACGTGCCACGCTGCCTCGTTCAGCGCCCGCCGCATCAGCGAGGTCGAGCCGAGCACGCAGTCGAGGCGGGTCGCGGCGACCATCTCGATGATGGTGCGGACCCCGCGCCCCTCGTCGCCGAGCCGCACCGCGAGGGTGCCGTCGAGCTCGAGCTCGCTCGAGGCGTTGGAGCGGTTGCCGAGCTTGTCCTTGAGCCGCACCACGTCGATCGGGTTGCGGGTGCCGTCGGGGAGCACCCGTGGCACCAGGAAGCAGGTCACCCCTGCGTCGGCCTGCGCGAGCACCAGGAAGACGTCGTTCATGGGTGCCGAGGTGAACCACTTGTGCCCGTGCAGCGTGTACTCGCCGTCGCTGGCGGTCGGGACCGCGCGGGTCACGTTGGCGCGGACGTCGGAGCCGCCCTGCTTCTCGGTCATGCCCATGCCCGCGAGCGCGCCACGCTTGTCGGCGACCGGACGGAGGCCCGGGTCGTACGTCGTCGACGCCAGCCGGGGCGTCCACTCCTGCGCGATCGCGTCGTCCGCGCGGAGCGCCGGCACCGCGGCGTACGTCATCGAGACCGGGCAGCCGTGTCCGGGCTCGGTGTGCGACCACGCCATGAAGCCGGCGGCGCGCCGTACGTGTGCGTGGGGCGTGTCGGACTCCCACGGCGTCGCGGCCAGCCCGTGGCCCACCGCGCGCTCCATCAGCCAGTGCCACGAGGGGTGGAACTCGACCTCGTCGATCCGCTCGCCGTACCGGTCGTACGGCGTGAGCCGCGGGGGGTTCTGGTTGGCCAGGACGCCGTGCTCGCGGGCCTCCTCGGTGCCGGCCGCCGCGCCGAGCGCGGCCAGGTCGTCGACGACCGCGGCGGACGCGTGCCGGGTCACGGCCTCGACGAGGGCCGCGTCACCGGTGACGACGTTGTGGCCGACCAGCGGCGGGACCTGGTTCGTGCTGGCACGCAGCTCACGGGGCGGGGGCCCGCCTGCAGGGTTCCGGCTGCTCATGTGGCTACCGTAGGCGCATGCGGGAGACGCTGTGGCGACTGGTCGTCACCACCTTCGGCACCTGCATGAGGTATCGCGTCACCGGCCTGGCCGCCGAGGCGGCGTTCTTCGCGATCCTCTCCGTCCCGCCCCTCGTGTTCGCGCTCGCGGGCATGATCGGCGTCGTCTCCGACCAGTTCGCGGCGGCCGACGTCGAGCAGGTCCGGTTGGCCGTCATCGACCTCTCCTCGCGGGTGCTCACCGAGGACGCCGTCAACCGGATCATCGTGCCGACCATCAACGACGTGCTGCGTCCGGGCGCCCGCTTCGACGTGGTGTCGATCGGCTTCATCCTCGCGCTCTGGTCGGGATCCCGCGCCCTCAACGTCTTCGTCGACACCATCACGATCATGCACGGGCTCGGCGGGCACCGGGGGATCGTCAAGACCCGGGCGCTGTCCTTCCTGCTCTACATCCTGGCGATCGTGACCGGCGTCTTCACGCTGCCGCTGGTCGTCGCCGGCCCGAGCCTGGTCGGCGACCTGCTGCCCCCCAGCGCGGACGTGGTCATGGAGTTCTACTGGCCGACCGTCGTGGTCCTGTCGGTGTGCTTCCTGGCGACGCTCTACCACGTGTCGGTGCCGGTCCGGACGAACTGGAGCTTCAACCTCCCGGGTGCGGTCTTCGCCCTCGCCAGCTGGATCGCGGGCTCCTTCGTGCTCCGCTGGGTCCTCACCGAGACCGCCGCCGACTCACGTTCGATCTACGGCCCCCTGGCCTCGCCGATCGCCGTGCTGCTCTGGCTCTACCTCCTGTCGGTCGCGGTCCTGATCGGGGCCGCGGTCAACGCGGCCTTCGACTCGGTCTTCCCGCAGAACTCGACCACCAACGCCCGCTCCGAGCTCGTGCAACGCCTGCGGGAGCGGATGACCCCCGGCGCACGCCACAGCGACTAGATTCACGACCGTGACCGACGATCTGCTGGAGATGGGGGGACGCACCCGCGGTCGGGTCTCCCTCCCGGAGCGCACCCGGTCACCCTGGTGGGAGCTCGGCCGGCGGCTGCTCGCGGCGATGGGCATCCTGGTCGGCACCGTCCTGATCGTGTACCTCGACAAGAAGGGGTACGCCGACAACAACGACCCCGACAACGTGATCAGCCTGGTCGACGCGATCTACTACACGACCGTCACGCTCAGCACGACCGGCTACGGCGACATCGCGCCGGTGACCGATCAGGCCCGGCTCGTCAACGCGTTCCTCATCACGCCGGCCCGCATCGCGTTCCTGGTGCTGCTGATCGGAACCACCCTCGAGGTGCTCGCCTCGCAGGGCCGCGACATGATCCGGGTCGCCCGGTGGAGGAAGACCATGGGAGATCACGTCGTCGTCGTCGGGTACGGCACCAAGGGCCGCAGCGCGGTCGAGACGCTCATCAACAACGGCGCCGACAAGGACTCGATCGTCGTCGTCGACACCGGCAGCGTGGCCGAGCAGGACGCGCACGCCGACGGCCTGGCCGTGGTCAAGGGCGACGCCACCCGTCGCGACGTGCTGCGCCGGGCCGGGGTCGCCCGCGCCCAGCAGGTGATCATCACCACCGACCGCGACGACTCCAACGTGCTGGCGACGCTGACGGTGCGCCAGCTCAACCCGGACGCCTGGATCGTCTCGGCCGTGCGCGAGCAGGAGAACGCGCCGCTGATGAAGCAGTCCGGCGCCAACTCGGTCATCACCTCCTCCGACGCGGTCGGCCGGCTGCTCGGGCTCTCGTCGCTCTCGCCGACGCTGGGCTCGGTGATGGAGGACCTGCTGACCTACGGCGAGGGCCTCGAGGTCGCCGAGCGCGACCTGCTGGTCTCCGAGGTGGGCCAGCCTCCGCAGAAGCTGCCCGACCAGGTGATCGCCGTGGTCCGCGACGAGAAGGTCTACCGCTACTTCGACCCCGTCGTCACCCAGCTGGCCCGCGGCGACCGGCTGGTCGTCGTCCGCCCGGCGAAGGAGCTGCCGTGGGCGCCACGGCCCGGCACCCACAACGAGGACTCCGCGTCCGAGGAGGACTGAGCCGACCAGACCACCGCGAGCACCCCTCCGGATCGACGTACCCGGGCCGCAGCCGCGCCTGTATCCTTCGTGCCAGCCGACTCTCGGGGGGATGAAGAGTCACGATCAATGGCTGATGTGGGTGGCACCCGGTCGGGGGACCGGTGGCCGACTGTTGCGTTCCTGACCGCCTGGGTGGCCGTCGGGCTGCTGGCGCGCCTCGCCGTGCCCGAGGGCTCGACCTTCGCGTTGTCTGGCCGCCGGCCGGGCTCGCGGTGCGTGTGGTTCCTCGTGCGTGGTGCGAGCTGGCGCAGCCTCGACGTCCCGCTCCTGGCCGTGGCCGCGTTCGCGGTCAATGTCGCGACCGGGGCCGGCCCGGAGGCCGGGGCCGTCCTCGCCGTCACCAACGTGGTGCAGACGCTGGTCGGGGTCACTCTGCTGCGGCGCTGGTGCCCCGCGCTGTGGGGCTGCGGGGGAGACCGCGGCTTCGACTCGGTCCGGGTGGCCGCCCGCGGCGTCGCGGCCCTGGCCGTGGCCATGGTCGCGGGCACCCTCGTCGGGACCCTGGGCAGCGCCACCCTCGGCTCCCCGGTCGGCCCGGACGGTGCCGCGCTCTGGTTCAACCGCAATCTGCCGGAGCGCTCCTGATCACCCCGCTCGGCCTGCTCCTCGCGGCCACCACCTCAGCCGACCCCGGCCGCGGCCGCACCTGCTCGGGCGGCCGTGCCCGCGCCCCGGAGTACGCCGCAGCACTGGCCTTCACGGTCGCGCTGTACGCCGTCGGGCTGGGGGTCGAGACGTTGCCGGTGACCTTCGTCCTGCCACTCGCGAGCGTCTGGGTCGGCGTCCGGTTCGGGCCGCTGGCGACCGCCTTCCACGCGTCCCTCGCGGGCATCGGCACGGTCGCCGCCACCCTCGATGGCTACGGCCAGTTCGCGGCGCACGACTCCGTGGACCTCCAGGCGGCCCTCGCCCAGACCTACGTCGTGGTCGTGCTGTTCATCGGCCTCGCGCTCTCGACCCGCCGCGAGGAGGGCCGGGTGCTGGAGCGTGGCCTCCGCGACGCCGAGCGGGACGCGCGCTACCAGGCCACCTTGCTCGACACGGTGATCACCTCGATGACCGAGGGCGTGGCCGTGGTCGACGACCACGACCGTGTGCTGATCCGCAACCCGGCCGCCGACCGGCTCGGCTACGTCGCGAGCGGACGCCCCGACGACGAGCACCCCGGCTTCGAGGTGTTCCACACCGACGGCACGCCGGTGCCGCTCCGCGAACGGCCCAGCCAGCGCGCGATGCGCGGCGAGGTCGTCGCGGACGAGGAGGTGCTGCCTCGCGCCGGAAGGCCCGGCCAGGTGCTGACCGTGTCCGCGGTCCCGTTGGCCGGCATCGACGGCGGGGAGCGCGCGCGGGCGCTGCTCATGTTCCGCGACTACACCGAGGCCTACACGCGAAGGGCCGAGCTGGCGACCTTCGCCGGCACCGTCGCCCACGACCTGCGCAACCCGCTCTCCGCGATCGAGGGCTGGACCGAGCTGCTCGAGGACGAGGTCGGCGCCGGCGAGATCGACCCGGCGCTCGTCACGAGCTTCATCCACCAGCTGCGGCTCGCGACCGTCCGGATGCACTCCCTGATCGCCGATCTGCTCGACCACGCGACCTCGGGGCACCGCCGGCTCGAGCTGGAGAAGATCGACCTCCACGAGATGGTGGTGGCCATCGCCGCGGCCCGGGGTGCGACCGGGTCGGTGGAGTGTGGCGAGCTGCCCTGGGTCAGCGGCGACCGGGTGCTCGTCTCGCAGGTGCTGGAGAACCTGATCGGCAACGCGCTCAAGTACGTCGCACCCGGGGTCGATCCCCGCGTCGTCGTCGCGGGTGAGGCCGCCGGCCCGGACTGGGCCCGGGTCACGGTCACCGACAATGGCATCGGGCTCCCGGCGGGGGAGCAGGAGCGGATCTTCCAGGAGTTCCACCGCGCGCACGGCTCGAGCTACGAGGGGACCGGCCTCGGCCTGGCGATCGTGCGCCGGATCGTGGTGCGCCACGGCGGCGACATCCACGCCCGCAACCGGGATGACGGCACGTCCGGCGCGGTCTTCGAGCTCACGCTCCCGGCCTACGAGTAGCGCTCTCGGCCCAGCCCCCTGAGCGTGCGGCGGGGTCGGTGGTCGAGCAGCGAGCGTCAGCGAGCGAGCGAGCGCGGGGTCGGTGGTCGAGCGCGAGCGCCAGCGAGCGGTCGTCGACCCCTGGTCGCGTCGGGCGGAGGTCTCGACTTCGCCCTCGCCCGGGGGCTCGGGCGGCTCGACCACCTGGGTCGCGCCAGGGAGCGGCGGGGTAGGTGGTCGAGCAGCGAGCGTCAGGGAGCGGCGGGGTAGGTGGTGAGCAGCGAGCGGTTGTCGAGACCTCCGGTCGCGTCGGGTCGGAGGTCTCGACTCTCGCCCTCGCCCGGGGGCTCGGGCGGCTCGACCACCTGGGTGCGGCGGGTGTGAGTGAGGTGGTCGAGCAGCGAGCGTCAGCGAGCGGTTGTCGAGACCTCCGATTCGCCCTCGCCCTGACCCGGGCGGCTCGACGACCGGAGTCGTACCAGCGAGACCCGCGACCTACAGCCTGCCGATCAGGCCGATCAGCGCGGTGAGGGACTCGCCCTTGACGACGTAGTGGTCGGCGCCGGCGGCGCGGGCGTTCTCGGCCATCGTGCCCTCGTTGAAGCCCGAGAGCATGATGACGCGGACCCCGGGCACGGCCTCGCGGATCAGCGGCAGCGCCTCGAGCCCGTCCATCCGCGGCATCGCCACGTCCAGGACGACCAGGTCGGGCTGGAGCAGGCGGGCCTGCTCGACGGCCTCGAGGCCGTCCTCGGCCTCGCCGACGACCTGCAGGTGCTCCTCGCGCTCGATCCGGTGGCGCAGCAGGAAGCGCAGGTCCTCGGCGTCGTCGACGATCAGGACCCGGCGCGCTCCGATGTCGGTCACGGTCACCGGCCCTCCTCGTCGGTGCCGAACGCCGCCGGGGTGCTGCGCACGAGGTCGCCGGGTCCGAGGTGCGAGCCGTCGGGGGGCTCGAGCAGGTCGTCCATCATCCCGCGGGCCGCGGCCAGCGTGCCGGTGATGTGGGCCGAGGCCTGCTCGTGATCCTCGAGCTGGAGAGCGTACGAGGCTGCCACCAGCCCCTGCACCACGCTGTCGTTGATCTCCAGCGCCTGGCGCCGGCGTACCCGGTCCTCGACCAGCCGGGCCGCGATGTCCTCGCGCGCCTGCTCGGCGCTCATCTGCTCGGTGATGTCGATGCACGTCCCGCGGAACCGCAAGGGAGTGCCCTCGGCGTCCTGGAGCACCTGTCCGTTGGACGCGAGGTAGCGCACCTCGCCGTCGGGCCGGACGATCCGCTCGATCATCTGGTAGGGCTCCCCGGTGCGGTAGGCCTCCTGGTGCACGGCCGACGATCCGCTCGCGGTCATCGGGGTGCACCATCTCGAGGAACCGCTCGTAGCTGGCGTTGAAGGACTGCGGCTCGTACCCGTAGATCCGGTAGAGCTGGTCGGACCAGCGGTTGGTGTCCGAGGCGATGTGCCAGTCGTAGTCACCCATGTCGGCGAGGAGCTGGGCGTTGTCGACGCGGGCCACCAGGTCGTCGTACTCGAGCTCGACGTGGCGTCGGGCGAGGTCGCTGTCCAGCACGGCGAGGGCGGCCGCCAGGAGCGGGTCGGGTCGCGTCGGCTCCGTGAGCCAGACGAGGACGAGCACCCCGAAATGTCCGGGCAGCACGTGCTGCTCGAC
>CAWGVI010000012.1:0-276076 GCA_963826015.1 uncultured Actinomycetota bacterium
GTGGAGCTGACGCTCGTGGACGAGGTCGTAGACCTGCACGACGTGGCCGTCGGGGTCGTCGACCACGAAGCGCAGCGGTCGGGGTGCCGAGCACGCGGAGCGTGTAGCCCTGGTCGCAGGACGCCAGCCCGCCGGGCTCGAGGGACGCGGACCCCGGTCTCGTGCCCGGTCTCGTGCCCACCCTCGTCGTGGGTCGACCCCATCTCGTGGGAGGCGGGCGGCTCCTGCGCGAGCGGGCTCGCGACCGCCCCGACGCCGCGGGCGGCGAGGAAGACGGCGACCAGGCCGAGGAGGAAGCCGGCGAGCCGGACGGGGGTGCTCATGCCAGCTGGTAGCCGGCCTCCTCGACGGCCGCCCGGACTGCGGCGGCGTCGACCGGCTGGTCGCTGTGCACGGTCAGGGCCCCGGTCTCGAGGACGACGTCGACCCGGTCGACGCCTGCCACCTCGGTGACCTCCTCGGTGACCGAGGCGACGCAGTGGCCGCAGGTCATGCCGGTGACGGTGAAGCTCTGGATCTCGGACATGGGTGTCTCCGTTCGGGGTTGGTGGTCAGGAGCGGACGAGCCGGGCGATGGCGTCGGACGCCTCGCGCACCTTGCGGTCGGCCTCGGGCCCGCCCTCGCGCGCGGCGTCGACCACGCAGTGGGTGAGGTGGTCGTGCAGCAGCGTCAGGGCCACCGACTCCAGCGCCTTGGTGGCCGCGGAGACCTGCGTGAGGACGTCGATGCAGTACTTCTCCTCCTCGACCATCCGCTGGAGCCCCCGCACCTGCCCCTCGATCCGACGCAGCCGCTTGAGGACCTTGTCCTTGTCGTCGTGCGCGAGGTAGCCGTGCTGGTGCGTGGCGGTCTCCGTCATGCTCGACACCATACCCCCCTACCGTATGGCGAGCAAGGTGGGAGGGATAGTCCGTGACGGAAATGTCGTCAGAACGGCCTCTCGACGACATTTCCGTCACGGACTATCGAGAAATACCCCCCTCACCCCCACCCGGCGGCAACCAAATGGGCGTGAAGCACGTCACTATCCATGAGTCGACACTCGAGGGAGCCGTCATGTCCGTACGTACCCGCCGCGCAGCCCACGCCGCGCTGGCCGCCGTCCTCACCGGAGCCATCGCGCTCACCAGCAGCCCGGCCCCGGCCGCGGTCCCCGGCCGTGCGGCTCCGGATCGTGTGGACCGCACGAGCGGGGCCGCCACGGCCGACACCAGCCGCACGCTGGGCCGGTGGAAGGTGCGGGCAGCGGGGGCCGACACGTGGGCGGTGACCTGGCGGTCGCCGTCGCGGCTGCCGGTGACCAGCGACCGGCCGACGATCGTGATGGACGGTGCGCCGATCGGCGTCCCCACCGTGCGCGACGACGGACGCACCGTGGTGACCACCGTGACCTCGCGGACCCGGCCGACGCCCGCGGCCCTGGACGTCGTCCTCTCCGGTGACCGGCTCGACGTGCCCGGGACCGATGGCACCGACACGCAGGCCGCCCCGGCCAGTCCCCGTCGGCTCGCGCCGCAGCTGGACGCGGACCCCGCCGAGCCCGGGACGTACGACGTGGTCACCAGCGACTACGAGCTCGACCCGGTGCAGCTGGCGCGGATGAAGGAGCCGATCGAGATGGTCGGCCACGTGGTGGAGCCCGCGGCCGACGCCGACACCGGCCCGCGTCCGCTCGTGCTGTTCCTCCACGGCCGGCACTCCTACTGCTACGACCCGACCGGCTCGGGTGCCGACGAGTGGAGCTGGCCCTGCCAGGCGCCGGCGCTGGAGATCCCCAGCCACCTCGGCTACGACTACATCCAGCAGGTGCTGGCCTCGCAGGGCTTCGCGACCGTGTCGGTGCGCGTCAACGGCATCAACGCCCAGGACTACCGCCTCAGCGACGGCGGTGCCGACGCCCGGGCCCAGATCGTGCAGGAGCACCTCGACCACTGGGTCAACGTCGCCGGCGACCACCAGGTCGACCTCTCGCAGGTCGTGCTCGTGGGCCACTCCCGCGGCGGTGAGGGCGTCGACCGGGCCTCCATCCAGATCCCGCTCAGCGCGCCGTACACGATCGTCGGCCAGGTGCTGCTCGCCCCGACGAACTTCGGCACCCAGACCGCGCCGTACGTCCCGACGGTGACCGTGCTGCCCTACTGCGACGGCGACGTCTTCGACCTCCAGGGCCAGCGCTTCACCGACAGCGGCCGCGACCTGCTGCCCGACGACACCTCGCTGAAGAGCTCGGTGATGGTGCTCGGCGCCAACCACAACTTCTTCAACACCGAGTGGACGCCGGGGATCGCGCAGGCACCGGCCTGGGACGACTGGTACGGCAGCGCCAACACCCTCTGCGGCACCGGCTCGCCGACCCGCCTCACCGACAGCGAGCAGCGCCGGGTCGGCGTCGCGTACGTCGCCGGGGCGGTCCAGCTGTTCACGCGCGACGACCAGTCGGCGCTGCCCCTCTTCGACGGCTCGGTCGTGCGGCCGCCCTCCCTCGGCACCGCCGACGTCCGCTCGCACGCCCTCGGCGGCGGCCGCGAGGTACGGCGCCCGGCGATCGACACCGGGCTGTCCCTGACCGACGGCGCCACGACGTCGTTCTGCCAGGGCGTCTACGACCCCGACTCGGCCGATGCCTGTGGCCGGGGCAACCGCCTCTACGGCCAGGTCCCGCACTGGTACGACGCGGGCGAGTTCGCACCTGCCCGGCGCGAGCTCCAGATGAGCTGGTCCGACGTCGGACAGTCCGGCGGCCTGGTGCTCGAGGACCCGCTCGACCTCTCCGCGGGTCGACTCGAGCTGCGGACCATCGTCGACCCGACGCTGGGCGACGTCCGGCTGCGGCTGCGGCTGACCGATGCCGACGGCGCCTCGGCCGTCGTCACGCCGGCCGACGACGGCCTGGTCCGTGCGCTGCGGGGGGACCGCTTCGTCGCCAAGCGCTGGGCGCAGACGGTCATCGCAGATCCGGCGGACGCCACGGGCATCGACCTCACCCGGGTCACCCGGGTCGACGTGATCGGCGACAGCGAGGACGGCCGGATCTGGGTCCTCGACCTGTCCGCCGCCCCCGACACGCTGGCCCCGGTCCCCGACGAGCGGGTCGCGACGGTCAGCATCGGCTCACTGCGGGTCCTCGAGGGTGACGGGAACCAACCGGCCACGGTCGGGGTGCCCTTCACGGTCACCGGCGACCTGACCTCGCCGGCCCAGGTCCTCGTCGGCGTGGTCGACAGCACCCGCCGCCGCGGCGGTCGCTCGGAGATCCGGCTCGACCTGGCTCCCGGCCAGACCTCGGGCACGATCCCGTTCACCTACCAGCCGAACACGCTCGACGACTACAAGGTGCGCTACACCAGCCTCCAGGCCCACCCGGTGCGCGGCGTGATGACCGACGTGTACGACGGGTCGCTGCGACTGGTCGACGACGACCCGGCGCCGAGGGTGACCGTGCGGACGCCGAAGAGGGTCGACGAGGGTGACCGGATCACGGTGCGCGTCGACGTCGAGGGAGGCGCGTCGTACCCGATGTACGTCGGCCTCTCGGTGGTCCCGACCCGGCACGGGCTGGAGCCGCTGCGCGTCGCCGACGTGCCGAAGGCCTGGCTCGAGGAGCGCGGGGCCTCCACCAAGCGGGCGCGGCTGCCGCTGGACCGGTCGGGAGTGTTCGTCTACGACCGGGTCCGGCCCGGCGGCGGGTCGGTCACCTTGTCCATGCCGACCCGCAGCGACGGCGTCGACGAGGGCGTCGAGGCGGTGACGTTCATGCTGGAGGGACGTCGCGGCGTCCGCCGGACCGTGCGGGTGGTGGACTGAGGCAGGAGACTGGGGGCATGACGAAGCGGCGGGCGGCGGCACTGACGGTCGTCGCCCTGCTGCTCGTCGGGTGCACCAGCACGGCCGAGGAGCCGGCCGACGAGGGACCGCCACCCGGCACGCCGGCAGCCACGTTGGGCTTCACCCAGCTGATCCCCCGCGAGGGCACCCGGCACGCGCTGCTGCGCGTGACCAACACCGGCGACACCGACCTGGTCGTGGAGTCGGTGGCCATCGAGTGGCCGGGCTACCCCGACGGCACGCCCTCCCCCGCGGACCCCACCATCCCGGCCGGGCGCACCCTGGACATCCAGCTCGAGCTGCCCCGGCCCGCGTGCGAGCCGACCCCCGACGAACCGGTCGTCGGCGTCGTCGGGACGTCGTCGGGCACGGTCCGCCACGAGCTCGAGGCGACGGGCGCGACGTACCTCCGCCGGCTCTGGCGGACCCAGTGCGACGTGGCGTTCGTCGACGGAGCGGTCGACGTCTCCTACTCCGCGGGCTGGCGGGTCGTCGGCGCGGGCATGGACGTGCGGGCGCTGGGCGCGATCGTGCTCCGACGCCGCGACGGTGACGACCCGGTCGAGGTCGAGGACGTCGACGGCAGCGTGCTGCACGGGCTGCGGCTGCCCGGCCCGACCGCCCTCCCGCCCGGCACGGACACCGCCCGGATCCCGCTCGAGATCACGCCCGGCAACCGCTGCGACGAGCACGCCCGGGGCCAGGCCACCGCGCCCTTCGACTTCCTGATGCACCTCGGCATCGGGACGCAGCGGCACATCGCCTACCAGGTCGAGGTGCCCCTGGCCGCGATGAACGCCGCGACCGACGCACTCGACGTCGCCTGCGCTGCCCGGGGCTGAGCCTCAGCCGACGCGGACCGTCCCGCCGGTCGCCTCGGTGGAGGTGAACGGCTCGACCCCGTCGTACGACGCGCGCACGGCGTAGCGGCCCACGGGGAGCTTGCGGTGCCGACCGAAGCGGACGACCGCCCTACCGTCGGTGAGCCGCACGCTCCGGCTCCGCTCGCCGACCCAGACGGTGACCCGGCCGGTCGGCGTCTGCCGGACGGCCTCGGGCGCGGTCACCGCGACCTGCACCGTGACGACCCGCTTGCGCTCGCCGGCCGCGAGCGTCAGGGCCGGGTCGGCGGTGGCGGGCGGCAGCGGGTCGGGCGTCTGGGTGACCGGGTCGAAGCCGGTCGCGCGCAGCACGACCCGGCAGGTCAGCGCCTTGCCGACGTCCCAGGGCCGCACGACGTAGGCCTGCTCGCGGGCGCCGCGGATCTCCCGCTCGCCGCGCAGCCAGCGGTAGGCGACGGTCGCGCCCTCGGGCGTGAACCGGCCGGGCTCGGCCCGCAGCGTGGCCCCGAGCCGAGGGGTGCCGACCACGCGGGCCGGGCGCTCCACGACGATCGAGGTCTGCCGGGCCGCCCGGATCTTGCGCGCGGTCCGCTTCCGGATCGAGGGCAGGGCGTCGTAGAGGTGCTGGCCCGGACAGGCGGTGTCGTTGGTGTCACGGTGACCGTCGATGACGGGGAGCTCCACGACCCGCCCCGCACCGAACCGGTCGCTGCCCTCGGAGGTCACCTTCAGCTTGCCGCGCGGGTTGCGGTCGAAGGGCGCGAGCTTCCAGGCCGCGACCTGGGCGATCATGTCCAGCGCCGCCTTGGTGGGCCGGGCCGTCTCGTAGTTGCCGATCACCGAGATGCCCGTGGACGTCGCGTTGAAGCCGAGCGTGTGGGCGCCGCGGACCAAGCGCGCGGGCCCGCCGAAGCGGCCGACGAAGGCGCGACCGAAGCGGTCGACCAGGAAGTTGTAGCCGATGTCGGACCAGCCCAGGCTCTGCGTGTGATAGGCGTACATGCCGCGGATCAGGGCCGGGACGTCGTCGCGGGCGTAGTCGTTGGAGTTCACCGTGTGGTGGATGTGCACCTGCCGGAGCGTGTCGTTGAACGACGGCCGGCCGTCGCGCAGGTTCTCGTTGGCGCCCCAGTCCCCGCGGGTCACCAGCTTCGGCTCCGGGACCCGCTGCGTCTCCTCCTGGGCCGCGGCCCGGGCCGAGGTGAAGGCGCTGACCAACGGGTCGGTGGCCCGCCGCGCGGGGTGCAGGAGGACCAGGGTGAGGTCGGAGGGTCGGTCGCCGTCGACCCGGACCTGGACGCCGTCGGCCCGGCCGATCCAGACCAGGTCGGTGCCGGCGATCCTCGCGTCGCTGTCGGCATCGAGCTCGTCGGGGAGGTCGTGGAGGTGCGGCACGAGCTGCCAGGAACCCCAGCCGGACGCGGTCCGCGAGCGGATCCGTACGACGGGCGCCTCCTCGTCCACGCCCCACGTGAAGGCCACCATCGAGTGGACCGACGTCGGCAGCCGGCGCGACTCCCAGCGCCGACGTCCTTGCTGCGGCAGCAGGTCGTCGCCGAGCGCGACCTGGAGGGTGGACACGTCGCTGCCCGGCTGCGTCGAGAGGACCAGCGCCCCCTCCTGGTCCCCCGGTCGGTCACCGTCGGGGTGCAGCGTCAGCCGCACGGCGACGCCGACGGACGCCAGCGCCGCGCCCCCGGCCGCCAGCTTCAGCAGCGGCCGACGCGCGGTGCCCTCGGCTCCGTCGTTCCCATCAGTCACAGGCGTCACGGTAGTTGGCGGTCCCTGCCGAAGCCGTGAGGGTGCGGGGGTGAGTCCCGCCGGGATCAGCCCAGGAGCCGGTGACCCAGGGCCCGCAGCACCGGGCGCGACACCCACCAGTAGCCGATCCCGACCGCGAACGAGAGCGCGGTGGCGAGCAGCGGGAAGGAGTCCTCGAGGTGCGGGTAGACCTGCCAGTGCGTCACGTAGACGAACAGCGACGACGACGCCAGCACCGAGGTCGTGGCGACCAGCCGCCGCGGCACCCGCATCGTCGGCACGAGCACCAGCAGCGCGATCCCGGCGACCACCAACGCCTCCCGGGAGAGGTCGCCGAAGAAGCCGTACGTCGCGACCGCGGCGAGCCCGACCACGCTCCAGCGCCGGAACGCAGTGTCCGCGCGGCTCCCGAGCCAGCCCAGCGCGAGGAACCCGGCGGCGAGCCCGATCGTGTAGCGGTTGGTCGGTCCGGCCTCGATCCCCACCCACCAGAAGCGGAAGGCGAGCGCGACCAGCAGCACGCCCAGCGCGAACCGGTACGGCGCGCGGCGCTCCAGCCGGTCGACCGCCGGAAGGGCGAGCAACGCGAGCACGGCGACGGTGAACCACACCAGCGCCTCGAGGAACCAGAACTGCCAGTCGGGGTTCCACTCCTGCGGGCCCAGGAAACCGTTGAGGTAGGCCACGGGCAGGCCCGAGTAGTAGCCGGTGGCGAGCGCGACCCCACCGACCCACAGCGACGCCGGGAGCACGACCTGGGCCAGCGAGGTGAGGCCGTGGCGGAGCCGGCCGGTACGGGTCGCGGCCGCGAGCTGGAACCGCGCGAAGTTCCACCCCGCGACGGCCAGCAGCAGGTGGGCACCACCGACGACCGTCCACACGTTCGCGTGCGTCCCGACGATCGCGAGGATCGCGGCCGCCCGCAGGAGCACGCTCGTGTCGAGCCGGGTGCCGGGGCGGGTGGTGGCCGGCGCCGCGAGGCTCCCGATCGCGCGGGTGTGCCAGTCGGTCGGGAGCTCGCCGAGCCGGTCGGTCAGCCTGGTCGCGAGCTCGACGTAGGACAGGGAGTCGCCGCCGAGGCCCACGAAGGTGTCGTCGAGGGTCGCGTCGGGCCGCCCGAGCACGACGGCATAGTCGCCGAGCACCGACGCCCCGCCCGACGACTGGTCGACGAGCAGCGACGCATGCTCGCGCAGCGCGGCGAGGTCGTGCTTGCCGGACTCCGTCAGCGGCAGCTCGGCCAGCACGGTGACCCGGACGGCGGTCGCCGGGACGCCGACCGCGCGGGCGAGGTCATCCCGCAGCCGGTCGGCGACGCGGGGCCGGGTGGTGAAGGCGTGCAGCACGTCGTCGGCGACCACGCAGCGGACCTCGGCCGTCGCCGCCACCCGCCGCTCGAGGTGGTCGAGGTCGAGCCGCAGGCCGTAGAGCTTGACCTGGCGGCCGAGGCGGCCGACGACCTCCCACACCCCGTCACGCTCGCGGGCCAGGTCGCCGGTGCGGAGCTCGCCGAGGGTGGCGCCGAGGGCGAGGTCAGCCGGCCGCTCGGCGTACCCGAGCATCACGTTGGGTCCGGAGTAGACGAGCTCGCCCACGGTGGGGTCCTCACAGCCGGTGACCGGCTCGAGCCGGAACTGCCCACCCGGCACCGGTACGCCCACGGCGTCCGGCCGGGACGCGGCGAGCCCGGGCGGGAGCCACGCCATCCGGGCGGTGGCCTCGGTCTGGCCGTACATGACGACCAGGTCCCAGCCCGCCGCGAGACCGCGCGAGTGCCACTCCCGGACCCGGTCGGCGCCGAGCCGGCCGCCGGCCTGGGTGACGTAGCGCAGCCGCGGCAGCCGCCGCTCGGCGAAGCCGGATCGCTCCAGCAGGTCGAAGGTGTAGGGCACCCCGGCGAACGACGTCGCGCCCGCCTCCTCCGCGAGCCGCCAGAAGCACTCGTCGACGACCGACAGGTCGGTCAGCACGACGCCGGCGCCGATGAGCAGGTGGCTGTGCACCACGGACAGGCCGTAGCAGTAGTGGAGCGGCAGGGAGGTGATCGCGCGGTCGTCCGGGGTGAGCCCGAGGTAGTCGGCGATGCTGCCCGCGTTCGCCCGCAGGTTGTCGTGGGAGAGGCGCACCAGCTTCGGGGAGCCGGTCGAGCCGGACGTGCTGAGCAGCAGGGCGAGGTCCGGGTGGAGGTCGTGGCGCGAGCCCGGCCGGCGCTCGCGGAGCCGGTCGCCGGTCGCGACCACGTCGGGGTCCCACGCCTCGGCGAGCTGCCGGGCGGGACGGCCCGGTGGCGCGAGCAGCACCACGTGGCCGTGGGTGAGCGCGCCGAGGTACGCCGTGAGCGAGGCGACCGTGTTCGCGCCCTCGACCAGGACCAGTCGCCGGGTGTCGCCCAACCGGCGCCCGACCTCGTCGACCCGGCCGGCGAGGTCGGCGTAGGTGAGCGTCCCCTCCCCGGTCCACAGGGCCACCCGGTCCCCGAAGGAGGCGAGGTCGAGCACGCGGGGCGCGCGCACCTCGGCGGGGGCCAGGACGGTCGTCACCCGGGTCAGACTATGAGGTAAGGCTTACCTTGGTCCAGTCGTCTCGTGCGTGGGATACGCCACGACCGGGCCGACGACCTCGATCCCCACCTCGGTCCCGGGGTCGGGGGCGTCGAGGCCGGACACCCGCGCGATCAGCGCCGGGCCGGAGGGGAGCACCGTCACCCGGACCGAGGCGTCGTGGCCGTAGAAGTGGACCTGCTCGACCCGGGCACCGGTGTCACCGCGGTGGAGGACCACCTGCTCGGGCCGCAGCAGCACCCGCGCGACCCCGTCCGCGGCGGGAGCGGCCAGCGGTGCGGAGCCGAAGGAGAAGGTGGCGCGGCCCTCGGCGACCTGCGCCTCGACGACGGTGGCACCGCCGACGAACGCGCCGACCTCGGGGTCGACCGGCGCGCGGTAGAGGTCGCGGGGCGCATCGGTCTGGATGACGTGGCCGTGGCGCATCACCGCGACCTGGTCGGCCAGCGACAGCGCCTCGTCCTGGTCGTGGGTCACCAGCACCGCGGTGGTGCCGGTCGCGGCCAGCGCGTGGGCGACCGCCCGGCCGGTGCTCGTGCGCAGCGAGGCGTCGAGGGAGGAGAAGGGCTCGTCGAGCAGCACCACCGACGGTCCCGGCGCCAGCGCCCGGGCCAGCGCGACCCGCTGCTGCTGACCGCCGCTGAGCTCGTGGGGCGCCCGCTCGGCGTACTTCCGGGGGAGCTCGACGAGGTCGAGCATCTCCTCGACCCGGGTCGACCGTCGCTCGGCCCGGGGCAGCCCGAAGCCGATGTTGGCCGCGACGTCGAGGTGCGGGAAGAGCGCGCCTTCCTGCGGCACGTAGCCGACGCGGCGGTGCTGCGGGGGCACCGAGGTGCCCGGCCCCGCGACCACGCGGTCGTCGAAGGAGATGGTGCCGGCATGCGGGGAGAGGAAGCCCGCGAGCAGGCGGAGCAGGGTGGTCTTGCCGCAACCCGACGGGCCGAGCACCGCGGTGAAGGAGCCCTCCGGGACGACCAGGTCGACGCCGTCGACGGCGCGGAGGTCGCCGAACGCGAACGTGACGCCCGCCAGCTCGACCCTGCTCACGAGTGGACACCGCCGGAGGTCCGCCGGAGGCGGGCCGTGCTCCGCGTGCGTGCAGCGCCAGGCGCCGGAGCGACGCCGTACCGGCTCGTCCAGCGAGCGACGGCGGCGCCGCGATGTGCGTGCGCGGGGTGCGGGACGCCCGGTGCACCTTCGGTGGTGTCCACTAGTCCAGTCTCTCCTGGCGCATCAGCAGCACCGTGGCGGGGACCGAGATCAGCACCAGCAGCAGCGCGTACGGGGCGGCGGCGCCGTAGCGCAGGTCGGTGGAGGCCGACCAGAAGCTGGTCGCGAGGGTGTCGGTGCCGATCGGCGAGAGCATGAGGGTGGCCGTCAGCTCGGTCGAGATCGCGAGGAACACCAAGGCCGCCCCGGCGCCGATGCTCGGCGCGATGACCGGCAGCGTCACCCGCCGTGCCGTCTCCAGCGGACCGCTGCCCAGGCTGCGCGCGACGTCGTCGAGGACCAGCGGCGCCTGCTCCAGCCCGGAGCGGACCGAGACCACCGCACGCGGCAGGAACAGCACCGCGTACGCCGCGACCAGCAGCACGGCGGTCTGGTAGATCCCCGGCAGGACCTTGAGGCTGACGGTCACGAAGGCCAGCGCGACCACGATCCCGGGCAGCGCGTTGGCGACGTAGGTGCTGCGCTCGACGAGCGTCGACACCGCCCCCCGGTGACGGATCGCCAGCCAGGCGACCGGGAGCGCACACAGCGTCGTCACCAGGGCGCCGGTGGCCGCGAGCCCGACCGTGCTGGCGGCCGCGGCGAGCAGCTCGCCGACCGGGAACTCCGTGGACGAGCCGACCCGCAGCCAGTGGAGCAGGGCGTACGTCGGGACGCCGATCGACAGCGTCGCCAGCGCGACGAGGGAGAGCGTGAGCGGCACGCGGGAGCGGCCGAGGGCGACCGGGACCGCCGTCCGGGCCGCCCCCTGGCCGAGCCGGGAGAGCCGGCGCCGGCCGCGCAGCCGGAGCTCGCCGACCAGCAGCACCAGGCACAGCAGCACCAGCACGCCGGCGATCATGTTGGCGGCGGCGCCGTTGAACGTGGAGCCGTAGAGGTCGTAGATCGCGGTGGTGAACGTCGGGAAGCGCAGCAGCTGGAGCGCGCCGAACTCCGCCAGCAGGTGCAGCCCCACCAGCAGCACGCCGCCGAGCAGGGCCGGGCGCAGCTGTGGCAGCAGCACCGTGCGGAACGAGCGCCACCGCGAGTGGCCCAGCGACCAGGCCGACTCCTCCAGCGCGGGGTCCAGGCCGCGCAGCGCGGCGACGACCGGCAGGTAGACCAGCGGGTAGTACGAGAGCGTGATGACCAGGAGCGCGCCGCCGTACCCCGACACGGAGCGGTCGAGCGAGACCCACGCATAGCTGTTGACGAAGGCCGGCACGGCCAGCGGAGCGACCAGCAGGCCGTGCCACAGCCCCTTCGCCGGCACGTCGGTCCGCTCGACGAGGAACGCGAGGCCGACGCCGAGCGCGGCACACAGCACCATGCAGCCGACCGCGAGCCGCACCGTGTTCCACAGCAGCGACCCGACCCGGGGCCGCACGATCAGGTCCCAGGCCTCGGCCGGCCCGATGGCCACGGCGTACGCCGCGACGAACCCCAGCGGCACCAGCGCGAGGAGCGCGACCGCCCCACCGGCGACGAGCAACCCCCAGGGTGCTGTCCGGCGTGCCTCGCGAGGGGGCGTGGTCAGGAGCGTCAGAGCAGGTCCGCCTCGGTCATCAGCTCGATCACCTTCGGGCCGTTGAGCGTGGCCGGGTCGACGTCCGGCGGTTCGAGGGAGTCGAAGGGCTTCACCTCGGGATCGAGGCTGGCGTCGGGGTTGAGCGGGTACTCCAGCGCGTAGGAGTCGGCCATCGCCTGCTGGCCCTCGGTGCTGGTGAGGAACTCGACGAACTTCTGGGCGTCGTCGGCGTGCTCGCTGCTGGCCAGGACACCGGCGCCGGAGATGCTCACGAACGCGCCCGGGTCCTGGTCGCCGAAGAAGTGCAGCGCGACGTTGTCGCTGTTCTCGCCCGACTCGGCCTGGTCGCGGTACCAGTAGTAGTGGTAGGCGATGCCCGCGTCGACCTCCCCCTCGTTGACGGCCTGCATCACCACCAGGTTGTTGTCGAGGACGACGCCGTTCTCGGCCAGGGCCGCGAGCCACTCCCGGGTGGCGTCCTCGCCCTCGGTCTCCAGCACCGCGCTGACGATCGCCTGGAAGTCGGCGCCGGTCGGCGAGAACCCGACCCGGCCGGCCCACTCGGGCCCGGCGAGGTCGAGGATGCTGCCGGGCAGGTCGGAGTCCGAGACAGCCGAGGTGTTGTACATCGCGACGGTGGAGCGGGCCAGGATGCCCGTCCAGTTGCCCGAGCTCGGCACGTACTCCTCGGGGATCGTCTCCAGCGCCGCGTCCGACACCGGCGCGAAGAGGCCGGCGTTGTCGACGATGCTCATCGCCGGGGAGTTCTCGGTCAGGAACACGTCGGCCGGGGAGTCGCCCCCCTCGGCCACGAGCTGGTTGGCCAGCTCGAGGTCCTTGCCGTTGCGCAGCTCGACGTCGAGGCCCGTCTCCTCCTCGAAGATCGGCACGATCTCGACCATCAGCTCCTCGTGCTGGGCGTTGTAGATCACCAGGTCCGGCGGGTTGAGGATGCTGCACGAGCTGACCACGGGGGTCAGGGCCGACACGACGACGGCGACGAGCAGGGCGCGCTTCTTCACGGGGGTCCTTCCGAACGCTGCTTAGGACAGCCTGACCTTACCGCGCAGTCAGTCCGGCGCCGAGGGGTGGACCCGGCGACCCCTCCGTCGGCAGCACCGGGTCGGCCAGCACCCGGCGCAACCGGGACAGCCCGCGGTGTCGGGCGACCCTGACCGCGGCGGTGCTGATCCCGAGCGCCCGCGCGGTCGAGGCGGTGTCGAGCCCGACGACCTCGAGACACGCCAGCACCTCGCCCTCTCGGGGCGGGAGGAGCTGCAGGGTCCGGCGGATCCAGTCGGAGCCGGCGACCTCGTCCCGGTCGTGGACCCCGAACAGGCCCGCCGCCCCGGCATGGTCGACCGGCGACGTGGCCCGTCGGGAGGTACGGCGTCGCGCGTTGAGGGCCTGGTGCCGGGCGATGCCGAAGAGCCACCCCGCGAAGTCGTCGCGGGTCCCGCTGAAGTCCGCGATCCGCTGGGCCGCGACCAGCCAGGTCTCCATGACCAGGTCCTCGGGGTCCGTGGCGGGGTCCCCGCTCGGGCGGGAGCGCAGCCAGAGCAGCAGTCGCCCCGAGAGGCCGAGGTAGAGCTCGCGCCAAGCTGCGGGATCGCCGGCGCGGGCGCGCTCGACGACGTCAGCCCCCGGATCGGGCTCCTCACTCGTCGGCATCATCCCCACCCCGGAGGTCCTGGTCCTGCTCGTCCTCTCGGTCCTGCTCGTCCTGCTCGTCGTGCTGGTCCTCGTCGCTCCGGTCGTCCTGCTCCCCCTGGTCACCGTCCTGCTGCTCGTCCTGCGGGTCGGTGCCGGAGCCTTCGCCCTGGTCGTGCTCACCGCCGGCGGTCCCTGAGGTTCCGCTCCCACTGGTGGCGGTGTCGTCAGGTCCGGCCTCCGCGTCGGTCGAGGGAGGCTGTTCGCCCTCCTGATCACCCCGGGCCGCCGGACCGGCTGCATCGTGCTCGGCGTCGTGCTCGGCGTGCCCGGGCTGGCGGTCGCGGTGCCGGTGCTGCCCGTCCCGCTGAGCGCCCTGGTCATCGACCTCGGTCGGTCCCGGTCCCGGTCGCGCCGGGGCCGGCGTGGGCTCGCCCAGGCGCGCCACCGCGATGCCCGTCCCGGCCGTCACCAGGACCACCGCCGCCACCGCGGCAGCCACCCTGGCTGTGCCCGAGCGTCCCTGAACGACCGGCTGCGGCACCGAACCGGCCGCCAGCGCGGCCAGTCGCTCGACGAAGGCCTCGTCGACCGTGACCGTCGGGGGGTCGCCCCGCAGCTGCGGGGCCAAGGAGGTCCTGCTCACCATGACGTCCTCACGGTAGGGGTGCGGCAGCCCAGGCGGGGTGCTTCGCCGAAGGTGCCACCTCCGTCAGTCGATGGCGGGGGCGTCCTCGTCGCCGCCGTCCTCGTCGCCGCCGTCCTCGTCGTCACCCTGGTCGTCGTCGCCCTGGTCGTCGTCGCCCTGGTCGTCGTCGCCCTGGTCGTCGTCGCCCTGGTCGTCACCGTGGCCTGCGTGGTCGCCCTGGTCGTCGTCGTTCTCACCCTGGTCGTCGTCACCCTGGTCGCCCCCGCCGGTGCTGTGGCCGCCGGCGCCGTGGTCGCCCTGGTCGTCGTCGTTCTCACCCTGGTCGTCGGCGTCCGCGACGTCGCCCTGGTCGTCGGCGGCGTCCTGCTCGTCGTCGCCCTGCTCGTCGCTGTCCGCGACGTCGCCCTGGTCGCCGTCATCGGCGTCCTGCTCGTCCTCGCCCTGGTCGTCGGCCTCCTCGCCCTGGTCGTCGATGTCCTCCTCGGGGGTGTCGGCGTCCTCGGTGTCGGTCTCGACCTGGGTCGGGGCGGGGGCCGGGTCGTCGTCCGCGGACCCGGCGGCGTAGGCGCCGCCGACGCTGAGGACGGCCAGGACGCTGGCCGCGGCGACCAGCTTGAAGGGGCTGAGCCTGCTCATGGGAGTCTCCGTGCTTCTCGGGGGATCGGGCCGACCGAGGGACCGGCCCGTGACTCACCCATGTCACGGGCACACCGAGGCGTTACATCGCACCCGGCTGGACCAGACCGCGGGAGACGACTGCGCAGACCACTGGAGCCGGTCCCCGGGAGGGGATCCGGCCGACGCCGGCTACCGCGCGCCGCGTGGCGCGCGGGTGGCCTCGACGAGGGCATCGAACAGTCGTTGGTCGCGAGCCATCTCGGGGTGCCACTGCACACCGAGGCAGAAGCGGTCGGCCCGCTGCTCGATCGCCTCGACCGTGCCGTCCTCGGCCCGGGCCGAGGCGACGAAGCCCGGGTGGGTGCCCACCGACTGATGGTGGTGGCAGTGCGCCACGAGGTCGGGGCCATGGATCCGGGCGATGAGTGAGCCGGGCTCGGTGCTCACGGTCACCCGGCCGAACACGTCGCCACCCGGACTGTGCTGCTCATGCCCGACGACGTCGGGGGTGTGCTGGTCGAGCCTGCCCCCGGCCGCGACCGCCATCAGCTGCATGCCCCGGCAGACCCCGAGCGTGGGCAGCTCCCGTTCCTGCGCGGCCGTCAACAGGGCCAGCTCCCAGGCATCGCGGTCCGGCCGCCAGGCCGCGGTCCGCTCGTGCGCCTCCTCGCCGTACCGCGCCGGCTCCACGTCGGCGCCTCCCGCGACGACCAGCCCAGCGATGGCAGCCACGACCGACCGGGCGTCATCGAGATCGGCGGACGCCGGCGGCAGCAGCACCGGCACCCCGCCGGCCCTGACCACGGCATCGGCGTACTCCACCTGGAGGAGGTCGGCGCGCTGGCGCCAGACCCCCCAGGTCGCCTCCTCGCGGTAGGTGGTGACGCCGATCAGCGCGGTCACAGCGGAGTGACGTAGGCGGCGGAGACGCCGCCGTCGACGAGGAACGTGCTGGCGGTGATGAAGCTCGACTCGTCGGACGCCAGGAACAGCACCGCGTTGGCCATCTCGCCGGGCTCGGCGAAGCGGCCCATCGGTACGTGCACCAGGCGCCGAGCGGCCCGCTCGGCGTCCTGGGCGAACAGCTCCTTGAGCAGCGGGGTGTTGACCGGGCCGGGGCACAGCGCGTTGACCCTGATGCCCTCACGGGCGAACTGCACCCCGAGCTCGCGGCTCATCGACAGCACGCCGCCCTTCGACGCGGAGTAGGAGATCTGGGAGGTCGCCGCACCCATCACCGCGACGAACGACGCGGTGTTGATGATCGAACCCGACTGCTGCTCCAGCATGTGGGGCAGAGCCGCCTTGCAGCACAGGTAGACGCTGGTGAGGTTGACGTCCTGCACCCGGCGCCACGCCTCGAGGTCCGTGTCGAGGATGGAGCTGTCGTCCGGGGGTGAGATGCCCGCGTTGTTGAAGGCGATGTCGACCGAGCCGTAGGTCTCCTTCGCAGTCCGGAAGAGGACGTCGACCTGCTCCTGGTCGGTCACGTCGACGGGCACGAAGGTCGCGTGGTCCTGTCCACCGAGCTGACCCACCACCTCGTGGCCGCGCTGCTCGTCGATGTCACCGATGACGACCCGCGCACCCTCCTCGACGAAACGCTGGACCGTCGCCAGCCCGATCCCGGAGCAGCCTCCGGTCACCACGGCGACCTTGCCCTGGATGCGTCCTGTCATCTGTTGACTCCTCTTCGGCGACGAACTAGTGGGCGATGAAGACATTCTTCTCCTCGGTGAACGCCTGCGGCGCGTCCGGACCGAGCTCGCGACCGAGGCCGCTCTGCTTGTAACCACCGAAGGGGGTCCAGTAGCGCACCGCTGCGTGCGAGTTGACGCTGAGGTTCCCGGACTCGACGGCGCGGGCCACCCGCAGACCCCGACCGAGGTCACGGGTGAAGATGGAGCCGCTCAGCCCGTACTCGGTGTCGTTGGCCAGCTCGACGGCCTGCGCCTCGTCGTCGAACGGCATCACGGCCACGACCGGCCCGAAGACCTCCTCACGCCAGATCCGTGCCGACGGGTCCTCGGTGGTCACCACCGAGGGGGGCACCCAGAACCCATCGCCACCGGGATGGGACCCCGCGAACGCCACCTCGACCTCGTCGAGGTAGCCCTGCACGGTGCTGCGCTGCTGGGCGGAGATGAGCGGTCCCATCTCGCTCGTCTCGTCGGCGGGATCGAGGACCCGCATCCCGGTCACCGCCGGCTCGAGCAGCGCGAGGAACTCGTCGTACGCGGACCGCTCGACCAAGATCCGTGACCGGGCGCAGCAGTCCTGCCCCGCGTTGTCGAAGACGGCGTACGGCGCGCTGGCGGCCGCCGCGGCCAGGTCGGCATCGGCGAAGACGACGTTGGAGCTCTTGCCGCCGAGCTCGAGCGTCACCCGCTTCACCTGGTCGGCACAGCCGGCCATGATCCGCTTGCCGACGGCGGTCGAGCCCGTGAAGACGATCTTGCGTACCAGCGGGTGGGTGACGAACCGTTCACCCACGACGCTGCCCTTGCCGGGGACGACCGTCAGCACGTGCTCGGGCAGTCCTGCCTCCAGGGCGAGCTCACCGATCCGGATCGCCGTCAGCGGCGTGAGCTCGGCGGGCTTGAGCACCACGGTGTTGCCGGCGGCCAGCGCGGGCGCCATGCCCCACGCGAGGATCGGCATCGGGAAGTTCCAGGGCACGATGATGCCGACCACACCGAGCGGCTCGTGGAAGGTGAGGTCGACGCCGCCGGCGACCGGGATCTGCCGGCCGAAGAGCCGTTCGGGCGCCGCCGAGTAGTAGTTCAGGCAGTCGCGGACGTTGCCGGCCTCCCACCGGGCGTTGCCCCACGTGTGCCCGGCGTTGCGGACCTCGAGCTCGGCCAGCTCATCGACGTGGTCGTCGACGACCGCGGCGAACCGACGCAGCAGTCGGGCCCGGTCACCCGGTGCCACCGCCCGCCACGACTCGAACGCCTCCTGAGCCCGCTCGATGCCGGTGTCGGTCTCCTCGACGGAGGCCAGGTGGACGTCGGTCACCGGCGTGGCGGTGGCCGGGTTGATGACGGTGTAGGAGTCGGTGGTCATCACAGCCTCTCGAATCCGCGGCGGAGCTCCCAGTCGGTGACGGCCGCGTTGTACGACGCGAGCTCCACGTCGGCCATGTTGACGTAGTGGTCCACGACCTCGTCGCCCAGGGCGGCCCGGGCCACCGTGGACGTGGCGAACGCCTCGCGTGCCTCGGGCATCGTGCCGGGCACCTTGTCGCGCCCGGAGGTGTAGGCGTTGCCCTCGAGCGGCGGCTCGAGCTCCAGCTCGCTCTCGATGCCGTGCAGGCCGCCGGCGATCATGGCGGCGAGCGCGAGGTAGGGGTTCACGTCACCGCCCGGAACCCGGTTCTCCATCCGGGCGCCGGCGCCCTGGCCGACGAGGCGGACCGCGCACGTGCGGTTGTCGAGGCCCCAGGCGATCGTGTTGGGTGCGAACGACCCGTCGGCGAAGCGCTTGTAGGAGTTGATGTTCGGGGCGTAGAGCAGCGTGAAGTCCGCCACCGTCGCCAGCACCCCGGCCACGAACCGGTCATAGAGAACTGATCGGTCGCCCTTGCCGTCGTTCGCCTCGGGGTCCCAGAAGACCAGCTCGCCGTCGGTGCCGCGCAGCGACAGGTGGATGTGGCAGGAGCTGCCCTCTCGTGCGTCGTACTTCGCCATGAAGGTGATCGCCTTGCCGTGCTGGGCGGCGATCTCCTTGGCGGCGTTCTTGTAGACGACGTGATTGTCGGCTGCCATCATCGCCTCGGAGTAGAGGAAGCCGATCTCGTGCTGCCCGAAGTTGCACTCGCCCTTGGCGCCCTCGACGTCGAGCCCCGCCGCGTACATGTGGTTGCGGATGTCGCGCAGCAGCGGCTCGACCCTGGTGGTGCCCAGGATCGAGTAGTCGACGTTGTACTGGTTGACCGGAGTCAGGTCGCGGTAGTCGTCGCGGTGCGCCTGCTCGTACGTCGTGTCGAAGGCGATGAACTCGAGCTCGGTGCCCGACAGGGCGGTCCAGCCGTGCTCAGCCACCCGGTCGAGCTGCTGCTGGAGGATCGCCCGGGGCGACTGCACGACCGGGGAGTGGTCGGGCCACACCAGGTCGCACTGCACCATGGCCGTGGCCGGCAGGTGGGTCAGCAGCCGGATCGTGTCCTCGGCCATGACGAACTCCATGTCGCCGTAGCCCTTCTCCCACGAGGAGATCGCGTAGCCGCCGACGGTGTTCATGTCGACGTCCACGGCGAGCAGGTAGTTGCAGCCCTCCGTGCCGTGACCGACGACATGGTCGGCGAAGTAGCGGCCGTGGAGGCGCTTGCCCTGCAGCCTCCCCTGCATGTCGGTGAAGGCCACCACCACCGTGTCGATGTCGCCGGAGTCGATCCGGTCGACGAGCGCAGCCATGGTCAGGTGGCGATCGTTCCTGGTGCCCATCACGTCTCCTGGGTGTCTCGGTCGGGTCAACCCACCAGACCGCGCAGGAGCGCGGCGGTGTCGTCGCAATGTTCTTCCATGGCGGCTCGCGCCCGGTCGGGCTTGCCCAGCAGGATCTCTCGCACGACTGCCGCGTGCTGCCGGTGCGAGTGGGCGATGTTGGTGTCGAGCACCGGGATCGCCGTGAGCATCTCGTGCAGGGTGGACTGGACGAGGGTCACCGCCTCGATGATGCGCGGTGAGCCGGTGAGGGCGGCCAGGGTCAGGTGGAAGCGGGAGTCTGCCTGCCGGTGGGCGGCCCGCCCGCGCGCCGCGGTCACCTCCGCCTGGGCCTGCTCCAGCTGGGCGCGCTGCTCGTCGCCGAGGCTCAGCCGGGCCGCGAGCTGGGCGGCACCGGGTTCGACGATCCTGCGGAAGTCCAGGGTGTCGAGCCATTCGGCCCGGCGCTGCGCCGAGACGCGTGCGGCAGCGCGCGCCGACGGCGTCGTCGGCTTCAGCGTCACGATCGTCCCCCCACCGCGGCCTCGGGTGGTCTGGACCAACCCGGCCTCGCGCAGCGCAGCCATCGCCTCGCGCAGCGTGGCCCGCGAGACGGCCAGCTTCCGGGCCAGCTCGCGCTCCGACGGGAGGGTGGATCCCAGCGGATAGACCCCCAGCCGGATCGCCGTCGCCAGCTGCTCCACGCAGGCCTCGAACGCGTGGTGCCCGCGCACCGGACGCAGCACCGTCTCGGAGAGGTGCTCATGGGCTGCGGCGGTCACGACCGTCAGTCTCACGATCAGGCGGGACGAGTGTCAATGGTCGGAGTTCAGGCCATTTCTTGCTTCCCTCTGGACGGCGAATCACCGCGGGTCTAGCCTCCGAATGATTTCATTCAATGCGCCGGGGAGGGCTCATGGCCGACACAGACAACTTGACCGACGACGAGAAGCATCTCGCGAAGCTTGGCTACAAGCAGGACCTGAACAGGTCCTGGTCGGGCTTCTCCAACTTCGCCATCTCCTTCTCGATCATCTCGATCCTGGCCGGCTGCTTCACGACGTTCGGCCAGGGCTTCAACAACGGCGGTCCGATCGCGATCTCGTGGGGATGGCCCATCGTGGCGGGATTCATCCTCATCATCGGCTTCACGATGTCGGAGCTGGTCTCGGCCTACCCGACCTCCGGTGGCATCTACTGGTGGGCCTCCAAGCTGGGTGGTCCGGCCGCCGGCTTCTTCACCGGCTGGTTGAACCTGATCGGCCTGGTGGCCGTCACCGCGTCGGTCGCCTACGGCTGCGCCACGTTCTTCGACCTGACCCTCAGCACGTACTCGGCGGGCTGGGCCGACGACTACTCGCTGACCCGGGTGTTCGTGATCTTCCTCGTGGTCCTGGCCCTCGCGTCGCTGCTCAACATCTTCAGCGGACACCTGATGGCCGTGCTGAACAACGTCTCGGTGTGGTGGCACGTCTTCGGCGCCGCGCTGATCGTCGCCATCCTGATCATCGTTCCCGACCAGCACCAGAGCTTCAGCTACGTGTTCACCGAACGGTTCAACAACTCCGGCTACTCCGACGGGTCCACCTCGTCGGCGACGTACTGGTTGCTGGTCGCGCCGTTCGGGCTGCTGCTCACCCAGTACACGATCACCGGGTTCGATGCCTCGGCCCACCTGTCGGAGGAGACCCAGGCCGCCAGCAAGGCGGCGGCCAAAGGCATCTGGCAGTCGATCTTCTACTCCGCGATCGGTGGCTGGATCCTGCTGCTGGCCTTCCTGTTCGCGGTTCCGAACCTCGATGGTGCTCCGGACAACGCCGGGGTCGGCGGTGGCGGTGTCGCCTACATCTTCGTCGAGTCGTTGGGGAACAACACCGCCGCTCTGGTGCTGCTGATCTCGGCCACCGGCCAGTTCTTCTGCACCATGGCGTGCATGACCAGTGCCTCGCGGATGACCTTCGCGTTCGCGCGGGACGGTGCGATCCCGGGTTCGCGGCTCTGGTCGTCCCTCTCGGCCAGCCGGGTCCCGGCCAAGGCCGTCATGCTCGTCGCGGTGGTTGCGGCCCTGATCACCCTTCCGGCCCTGATCGAGGTCAACATCGGCACCGAGGAGGACCCGCTGATCGTCCCGACCGCGTTCTACGCCGTCGTCTCGGTCGCCGTCATCGGGTTGTACCTCGCGTTCCTGATCCCGATCTGGCTGCGCTGGCGGTTGGGCGACGCCTTCGAGGTCGGCTCGTGGAACAACGGCGCCAAGTACAAGTGGATGAACATCGTCGCGGTCGCCGAGATCGCGATCATCTCGATCTACTTCATCCTGCCGTTCGTGCCCCAGGGCAGCCCGTTCAACGACGACTTCTCCTGGAAGTTCGTCAACTACGCGCCCATCCTCACCTTCGGTGCGCTGATCGTGCTGGGGATCTGGTGGCGGACCTCGGCCCGGAAGTGGTTCACCGGTCCCAAGCACACCATCGACCAGGCCGTCATCGAGGCCTTCGACGGTTGATCACACCCCCGTGGCTCGACACGCTCCTCGACCAGGTTCCACGTCTGTCCGGA
This sequence comes from uncultured Actinomycetota bacterium, assembly GCA_963826015.1. Taxonomy (GTDB): domain Bacteria; phylum Actinomycetota; class Actinomycetes; order Propionibacteriales; family Nocardioidaceae; genus Nocardioides. Next base: position 21,628 of record CAWGVI010000012.1, read on the forward strand.
CGGACCCTGGTCGAGGAGCTGCCGGGCGGCCTCACCAACCGCAACTACCACGTGGCCACGCCGGACGGCTCCTACGTGGTGCGCTGCAGCGGGACCGAGGCGTCGCTGCTGGGGATCGACCGCGACGCGGAGCACCTGAACACCCGCGCGGCCGCCGCGGCGGGGGTGGGCGCCGAGGTGTTCGACTACCGACCGGACCTCGGGCTGCTGGTCATCGGCTTCCTCACCGGCCGCGCGCTCGTGAACGACGACTTCACGGATCCGCAGGTGCTGTCCCGCGCCGCCGCGGCCTGCCGGACCCTGCACGCCGGTCCCCGCTTCACGGGTGACTTCGACATGTTCGCCCGTCAGGCGACCTACCGCGCCACCGTCACCGAGCGAGGCTTCGCCTTGCCACCGGACTACGACGACCACGCCGACGCCTGGGACGACGTACGCCGAGCGGTGGCGGCCCGCCCGCGCGTGACGCTGCCGTGCAACAACGACCTGCTGGCCGGCAACTTCATCGACGACGGCCACCGGGTGTGGCTGATCGACTACGAGTACAGCGGCAACAACGACCCCGCCTTCGAGCTGGGGAACACCGCGACGGAGTGCGAGCTCTCGGCCGAGCAGGTCGAGGCCTACGTCGAGGCCTACTACGACCGACCCACCCGGGGCGACCTGGCGCGGGTGCGGCTCGGGGCGCTCCGGAGTGAGTACGGCTGGGCGCTGTGGGGTTTCATCCAGGCAGCCAGCAGCCAGCTCGACTTCGACTTCCACGACTGGGGTCTCCATCGCTTCGAGAAGGCGGCCCGCGGCTTCCGCGACCCGGGCTTTGCCCGGCTGCTCGAGGACGCCGTCGGTGACTGACCGCGCCCGGGTCGTGGTGATCGGCGGGGGGGTCGTCGGCTGCTCGACCGCCTACCACCTGACCCGGCTGGGCTGGACCGACGTGCTGGTCCTCGAGCAGGGCCACCTGTCGGGAGGCACCACCTGGCACGCGGCCGGGCTGGTCGGCCCCCTGCGGGCCACCGAGAGCGGCACCCGGCTCGTGCAGTACTCCGCGGAGCTCTACGCGCGCCTGGAGGAGGAGACGGGTCTGGCCACCGGCTACCGCGACGTCGGCGGCGTGGTCGTCGCCCGGACCGAGGACCGGATGGTCGCGCTCCGGCGCACTGCGGCCAACGCGGCGGCGTACGACCTGGAGTGCAGGTTGCTGACACCCGACGAGGCGGGGGCGCGCTGGCCACCGATGCGCACCGACGACCTGCTGGGTGCGATCTGGCTGCCCGGCGACGGCAAGGTGAACCCCACCGACCTCACCCAGTCGCTGGCCCGGGGGGCTCGCCAGGGCGGGGCGCGGGTCCGCGAGGGGGTGCGGGTGACCGGGCTGCTCACCTCGGAGGGGCCGGCCGGGCCGCGGATCACCGGGGTACGCACCGACGACGGTGACATCGAGGCCGAGGTGGTCGTGAACTGCGCCGGGCAGTGGGCCAAGGCGGTCGCCGAGCTCGCCGCCGACCGGGTGCCGATGACAGTTCCGCTGCACAGCGCCGAGCACTTCTACGTCGTCACCGAGGCGGTGCCCGGCGTGCACCCGGACCTGCCGATCATGCGGGACCCGGACGGGTGGACCTACTTCAAGGAGGAGGTCGGCGGCCTCGTGGTCGGAGGCTTCGAGCCGGACGCCAAGCCGTGGGTGGCACCGGACGCGATCCCGCACCCCTTCGAGTTCCAGCTGCTCGACGAGGACTGGGAGCACTTCTCCGTGTTGATGGAACAGGCGCTGGTGCGGGTCCCTGCACTGGAGGAGACCGGCATCCGCGCGTTCTACAACGGTCCGGAGAGCTTCACCCCTGACAACCAGTTCCTGCTCGGTGAGATGCCGGGGCTGCGCGGGTTGTTCGTGGGGGCCGGCTTCAACTCCGTGGGCATCGCCTCGGCCGGTGGCGCAGGTCGGGCGCTGGCCGAGTGGATCGTGGCCGGCGAGCCCACGACCGACCTGGTGGGTGTCGACGTACGCCGGTTCGCGCCGTACGCCGCCGACAACGGATGGCTGCGCTCCCGGGTCGCCGAGACGCTCGGGCTGCACTACGCGATCCCGTGGCCGTTGCACGAGCCCACGACCGGCCGCGGTCTCCGGCTCTCTCCGCTCCACGGGCGGCTCGCGGGGGCCGGCGCCTGGTTCGGCTCCCGGATGGGCTGGGAGCGTCCGAACGTGTTCGTGCCCTCGTCCGTCGAGCAGGTCGAGACCTGGGACAAGCCGACCTGGCTGCCCTCGTCGGCCGCGGAGCAGCGTGCCTGCCGCTCGCGGGTCGCCGTGTTCGACCAGACGTCGTTCTCGAAGTACGCCGTCCGCGGCCCCGGCGCGCTCGAGGCGCTCCAGTGGGTCTGCGCGGCCGACGTCGACGTGCCCGTCGACGCCTGCGTCTACACCCCGTGGCTCAATGCGCGGGGCACCTACGAGGCGGACCTGACGGTGACCCGGGTGGGACCGGACGAGTTCCTGGTCGTGAGCAGCTCGGCCACCACGGTGCGCGACCTGGACTGGCTCGGCCGTCAGGCGTTCGAGAGGGTCGGCGCGGCGGTGGAGATCGAGGACGTCACGGAGCGGCACTCGGTCATCGGCGTCATGGGGCCGCTCGCGCGAGACCTGCTGGCCCCCCTCACGGAGGCGGATCTGTCGGAGGAGGGCTTCGCGTTCGCCACGAGCCGGGAGATCACGCTCGGCGGGGCATCGGTACGCGCCACCCGGATGACCTATGTCGGCGAGCTGGGCTGGGAGCTGATGGTCCCGGTCGACCACGCCCTCTCGGTGTACGACGCGGTGCGCGCGGCAGGCGAGCCGCTCGGAGCCGTCGACGCCGGCTACTACGCGATCGAGTCGCTGCGCCTGGAGAAGGGGTACCGCGCGTTCGGTCGCGAGCTCACTCCGGACTACACCCCGGTCGAGGCCGGCCTGGTCTTCGCCACCGCCCTGAAGGGGGACAAGGACTTCCTGGGCCGGGCGGCGCTGGCCGCGCACCGTGAGTCCCTGGCCGCCGGCGGTCCGCGTCGCCGACTGGTGTCGGTCGTCCTCGAGGACCCCGCACCGATGCTGTGGGGCGGCGAGCTGGTCCTGCGCGACGGCTCCCCGGTGGGCCAGGTGACCAGCGCCGCGTGGGGAGAGCTGGTCGGTTCCTGCGTCGGCCTCGCCTACGTGCGCCACGACGGCCCCATCACCCAGGACTGGCTGGCAGCAGGGGACTTCGAGGTCGACGTAGCCGGACTGCGGCACGCCGCTCGGCTGTCCCTCCGAGCGCCCCGGTAGGGGGTGGGGCGGGCTGTGCCCTCAGATCGACGTTGCCCCAGGTCAGACCTGGGGCATCGGTGCGCGAGGGGGGAGTTGAACCCCCACGTCCTTTCGGACACACGGACCTGAACCGTGCGCGTCTGCCTATTCCGCCACTCGCGCGAGAAGCGGGCTCAGGTTATCCCAGCGGCCAGATCTTCCCCAAACCGGTGCCACCACGCCCCACGGGTGGGTCGGGGCGCAGGTCGACCCCGATACGATCCCCCCGGGAAGCCGACACTGATGCGAGACTGAGAGGAGGCGACGCGTGGGTGCACTGCAGAACTTCGAGCGACGGCTCGAGCAGGCCATCTCCGGCGCGTTCGCCAAGGCGTTCCGCAGCGCGGTCCAGCCCGTGGAGATCGCCGCGGCCCTCCAGCGCGAGTGCGACAACAACTCCCAGATCCTCTCCCGCGACCGCCGGATGGTGCCCAACCGCTTCCACGTGGAGCTCTCCGAGACCGACCTCGAGCGGCTCGCGGCGTACGACACCGCGATGGCCAGCGAGCTCCGCGACCAGCTCCAGGACCACGCCGACACCCAGGGCTACGTCTTCCCCGGCCCGATCAACATCGACTTCGAGCCCGCCGAGGACCTCACCACCGGCCGGTTCCGGATCCGCAGCGAGGCGCAGGCGCAGGTCCGCAGCAACGCCACGAACACCCAGGTACGCCGGGCGCGGGCGCTGCTCGAGATCAACGGCACCCACCACCCCCTGCACCCGCCGGCGATGGTCGTGGGCCGCGGGACCGAGGCCGACATCCGGATCAACGACCCCGGGGTCAGCCGCCGCCACATCGAGTTCCTGGTCGACGCCGGCGCCGACCTGGAGGTGCGGGTGCGCGACCTCGGCTCCACCAACGGCATGCTGGTCGACGGTCACCGGATCGCGGCCACCGGACTCCACGACGGGTCCGAGGTCAAGATCGGCAACACCACCATGACCGTCCGGATCGTCGCCGAACCCCACGGGAGCGCGGATGTCTGAGCTCACGCTGTTCCTCATCCGCGTCGCCTACCTCGCGATCCTCTGGATCTTCGTGCTGTCCGCGATCTCGGTCGTACGCTCGGACATGTTCGGCGCGCGGCTGCCCGAGGGCGCCCGCGGCGGCGACCGGGGCGGCAAGCCGGCCAAGCAGAAGCCGGCGAAGCAGCCCGCCAAGCGGCGCGGCAGCCCGACCCATGTGCTGGTGGTCGAGGGGGCCAACGCCGGCGAGCGCGCCGAGCTCGACCAGGCGCCGGTCCTGATCGGCCGGGGCACCGACGCCGCGATCCGGCTCGACGACGACTACGTCTCGACCCGGCACGCCCGGATCGCCTCCTCCGCCGACCAGTGGTTCGTCGAGGACCTCGGCTCCACCAACGGGACCTACGTCGGCACCGCCCGGATCACCCAGCCCACGACCCTGACGCTCGGGACCCAGGTCCGCATCGGCAAGACCATCCTCGAGCTCCGGAAGTAACGGCCCAGATGCGCCTCGAGTACGCCGCGATCTCCGACGTGGGACGGGTCCGCAAGGACAACCAGGACTCCGGTTACGCCGGTCCCCACGTGCTGGCCGTCTGCGACGGCGTCGGCGGCGCGGCCCGCGGCGACATCGCCAGCAGCACCGCGATCAGCCAGCTGCGCCGACTCGACGACGGCCCGGCCGCGGGCGAGGACGACGACCTGCTCGGCCAGGTCGCGGGGGCCCTGCACCGTGCCCACGACCGGATCGGCGAGCTGGTCGACGAGACCCCGGCCATCTCCGGCACCAGCACCACCGCGACCGTCGCGCTCTTCGACGGCTCCCTGCTCGGGATGGGCCACGTCGGCGACAGCCGCGCCTACCTCCTGCGCGGCGGCAAGCTCCAGCAGCTGACCACCGACCACACGTTCGTGCAGACCCTCATCGACGACGGCCAGATCACCGAGGAGGAGTCGCGGGTCCACCCGCACCGCAACCTCATCCTCAAGGCCATCGACGGCATCCACGACCTCGAGCCGGACCTCTTCCTGGTCGAGCTCGAGGTCGGCGACCGGCTGCTCTTCTGCAGCGACGGCGCCTGCGGCGTGCTCCCGCCCGAGCGGCTCTCCGACATCCTCGGCAGCGGCAACGCCGACTTCGCCGCCGTCGAGCTGGTGCGGGCCAGCCTGGCGGCCGGCTCGACCGACAACGTCACCTGCCTGGTCGCCGACGTGACCGAGGGCGAGCTCGACACCGACGTCGAACCGATGCTGGTCGGCGCCGCCGCCGAGCTGCCGCGCCGCGGTCGGGGCGTCAGCGGCCTGTTCCGCGGCCACCGCGCCGGTGACACCGGCGAGCTCGAGCCGGTGCAGGCCGAGATCCCCGACGACGTCGGCTTCGCCATCACCAACGACCCGATCGACCCGGAGGAGGCGCGCTACGCGCCCCGCCCGCCCCGTCGCTTCACCTGGATCCGGCGGGTCCTCGCGATGCTGGTGGTGGCCGGGCTGATCTGGGTCGCCGTCGCGGGCGCCTGGTCCTGGAGCCAGGGGCAGTACTACGTCGGCCAGTACGACGGGAAGGTCGCGATCTACCGCGGGGTCAACGCCGACCTGCCGGGCCTCGACCTGTCCTCGCCGTACGAGGTGACCGACATCGAGATGGACACCCTCAGCGAGTACGACCGCGGCCAGGTCGAGGAGGGCATCGGGTCCGGCGACCTCGACACGGCGCGCAGCACGATCGACAACCTCGTCCCCGAGGACGACGGATCGGCGGGCACCTGATGTCCCAGACCGGAGCCCTGCTCGGCTTCGTCCACCGCCGGCGGCGGGGGGCGGAGCTGTTCCTGCTCGTCCTCGCGCTCGGCGTCGGCCTCGGTGCGTACGCCGCCGTGGGCCTCGGCGTCGAGGGCACCATCCCGGCGAACATCGTCGGGTACGGCGGCTGGCTCGCCGCGCTCGTGATCATCGCCCACGTCGTCATCCGCGTGACCGCGCCGTACGCCGATCCGGTGCTGCTCCCCGTCGTGGCCGCCCTCAACGGCCTGGGCCTCGCGGTCATCCACCGGCTCGACCTCGCCGATGGACACCACCTTCGCGCGCCAGCAGCTGATCTGGATGACCCTCGGCGTCGGCCTGTTCGTCGCCACCCTGGTCCTGCTGCGCGACCACCGGGTGCTGCAGCGCTTCACCTACACCCTCGGCCTGGCCGCGATCCTGCTGCTGCTGCTGCCGCTGGTGCCCGGCCTCGGCGCCACCATCAACGGGGCCCGGATCTGGATCCGGCTGGCCGGCTTCAGCTTCCAGCCCGGCGAGGTCGCCAAGGTGCTGCTGGTGATCGCCTTCGCGGGCTACCTCGTGCTCCACCGCGACGCGCTCGCCCTCGCGGGCCGCCGGATCGTCTTCGTCGACCTGCCGCGCGGGCGCGACCTCGGCCCGATCCTCGCGATGTGGCTCGTCAGCCTCGGCATCCTGGTCTTCCAGCGCGACCTCGGCTCCAGCCTGCTGTTCTTCGGCCTGTTCCTGGTGCTGCTCTACGTCGCCACCGAGCGGCCCGGGTGGCTGGTGGTCGGCGGCTCGCTGTTCATCGGCGGCGCCGGGCTCCTCTACTACATCTCCTCGACCACCGGGAAGCTCGGCCACGTCGCCGACCGCGTCGACATCTGGCTCAACCCGTTCGCCCACTACGGCGAGGGCACCGACGACCGGGCCTTCCAGCCGGTCGAGGCGCTGTTCGGGATGTCCTGGGGCGGGCTGCTGGGCCGCGGCTTCGGCGACGGCAGCCCCGAGCGGGTGCCCTTCGCCAACTCCGACTTCATCGTCTCCTCCATCGGCGAGGAGCTCGGCCTCACCGGCGTCATCGCCGTGATCCTGCTCTACGGCTTCATCGTCGAGCGGGCGCTGCGCGCGGCCCTGGTCTGCCGCGACGGCTTCGGCAAGCTGCTCTGCGTCGGCCTCGCCGGCGTCTTCGCGCTGCAGGTCTTCGTGGTCATCGGCGGCGTCACCCGGCTGATCCCGCTCACCGGCCTCACCACCCCCTTCCTCTCCTACGGCGGCTCCAGCCTGGTCGCGAACTGGGTGATCATCGCCTTGCTGCTCCGGATCTCCGACGGCGCGCGCCGCCCGGCCCCCACGCTCACCAGCGACGACTCCGACGCCGACGCCGAGACCACCCAGGTCGTGAAGGCGGTGCGGTGAGCGATGAACGGTTTCGACGACCTCGCTGGCGCTCACGGCTCAACCACCGTGGCTCGTTCATCGACTCCCTGCCGAGGGCGGTGAGCGATGAACAAGCCCATCGAACGATCTCCATCTTCTGCCTGCTGCTGTTCCTGGCGCTGATGGTCAACGCGACCTACCTCCAGTACTGGCGCGCGGGTGCCCTCAACGAGAACCCCCTCAACCGCCGGGTGCTCGAGGAGGCGTTCTCCAGCGAGCGCGGCGCGATCCTGGTCGGCCGCACGCCCGTCGCCGAGAGCGAGCGGGTCGACGACCAGTACGAGTGGCAGCGCACCTACCCACAGCCCCTCAAGTACGCCCCGATCACCGGCTGGTTCTCCTACTTCAGCCAGACCGGGCTGGAGAAGTCGCAGAACCCCGTGCTCTCCGGCGAGGACTCGCGGCTGTTCGTGACCCGGCTGGTCGACCTGCTCAGCAACTCCACCACCAAGGGCGGCAGCGTCCAGCTGACCATCGACCCCGAGGCCCAGACCGCCGCCTACGACGGGCTCTCCGCCCTCGGCGAGGACGTGCAGGGCGCGGTCGTGGCCATCGAGCCGAACACCGGCAAGATCCTGGCGATGGTGTCGCTGCCGTCGTACGACCCCAACGACCTGGCCGACCACGACTTCTCCGAGGTCGCGCAGCAGGCCAAGGACCTCCAGAACCGTGACGACGAGCCGCTGCTCAACCGCGCGATCCAGACCCGGCTCGCCCCGGGCTCGACGTTCAAGCTGGTGACGGCCGCGGCCGCCATCGAGAAGCTGGGGTACGACGCGGACTCGATGGTCCCCGGCGGCGCGACCTACCAGCTGCCGCTGACCAGCGACGACTCCGGCCTGATCGACAACGAGGGCCGCTCGTGCGGCACCGACAAGATCCCGTTCACCCAGGCGATGGCGCAGTCGTGCAACACCACCTTCGCCCACCTCGCCGTCGACGTCGGTGCCGACGCGATGCTCGACCAGGCCGAGGCGTTCGGCTTCAACAGCGACTACCTCGACGACCTGTCCCCGCAAGCGGAGTCGAACTTCCCCACCGGCATGGACGAGGCCCAGACCGGCCAGTCCGGCATCGGCCAGTTCGAGGTGCAGGCGACCCCGCTGCAGATGGCGATGGTCTCCGCGGCGATCGCCAACGGCGGCACCGTGATGCGCCCCTACCTCGTCGACGCGATCCTGACCCCCGAGCTCGAGCGGCTGCCCCAGACCGACCCGGAGGAGCTGTCGCGAGCGATCGACGCCTCGACCGCCGACGTCCTCACCGACCTGATGGTCACCACCGTCTCCGACGGCACCGCCAGCCCCGCCGCGATCCCGGGCTACGACGTCGCCGGCAAGACCGGCACGGCCCAGTCGGGGATCGAGGGGTTGCCGCCCTACGCCTGGTTCACCTCCTTCGCCCCGGCCGAGGACCCCGAGGTCGCGGTCGCGGTGATGATCCAGAAGGCGCCGGGGCGCGACAGCGGCGAGATCGCCGGCGGCCTGCTCGGCGGGCCGATCGCCAAGGCGGTCATGGAGGCGGTGATCGACCCGTGAGCGACGGAGAGTCCGGCGCGGAGCGCTGGGCCGACGACAGCCACCGCTACCGCCTCGAGTCGCGCATCGCGACCGGCGGGATGGGCGAGGTCTGGCGGGCCACCGACACCACGCTCGGCCGCACCGTCGCGGTGAAGCTGCTCAAGCTGGAGTACGCCGACGACGCGACGTTCCGCTCACGCTTCTCCTCCGAGGCCCAGCACGCCGCCGCGCTCCACCACCCGGGCGTGGCCGCGGTCTACGACTTCGGCGAGGCCGCCGAGGGCGGAGACGGCCCCCGGCCCTACCTGGTCATGGAGCTGGTGGACGGTCAGCCGCTCTCGGCCCTGATCCGGCCCGGGCAGCCGCTGGACCCCGAGGTCACCCGCGACCTGATGGCCCAGGCCGCCGACGCGATCGGGGCCGCGCACGCCGCGGGGATCATCCACCGCGACGTGAAGCCGGCCAACCTGCTGGTCACCCCCGACCGCCAGGTGAAGATCACCGACTTCGGCATCGCCCGTGCCACCGAGGGCATGGCCCTCACCCAGACCGGCCAGGTCATGGGCACCCCGCAGTACCTCTCCCCCGAGCAGGCGCGGGGCGGGACCGCCACGCCCGCCTCCGACGTCTACTCCCTCGGGGTCGTGACCTTCGAGTGCCTGACCTCGCGTCGTCCCTTCGTCGGGGAGACGCCGGTCGCCACCGCGCTGGCCCACCTGCGCGAGCCGGTCCCGGCGCTGCCGGCGAGCATCCCGGGCGACCTGGCCGCGGTCGTCACCCGCTCGCTCGCCAAGGACCCCGCCGAGCGGTACCCCGACGCGACCGCGTTCGCCGCCGCGTTGCGCGACCCCTCGGCCGCCGCCGCGACGGCCGTCGTCCCGGCCGTCGTCCCGGCCGGGCCGATGACCCAGGTGATGCCGCCCGCGGTCGCCCCGGTCCCGCCCACCGGCACCCTGGCGACGCCCGTCGACCCGGGCCGCCGCCGGTCCTTCCCGTGGCTGTGGGCCGTGCTGGCGGTCGTCGTGATCGTGGCGATCGTGGCCCTGATGGCGGTCGCCCTCGGCGGGGACGACACCGAGGACCCCACCGACGAGCCGACCCGCAAGCAGAACACCCGGTCCAGCCAGACCTCCCCCTCGGAGCCGGAGACGTCGGAGGCGACGGAGACGACCACCCCGACCGAGGACACCCCCACCGAGGCCGAGACGTTCTCGATCAACGAGGGTGACTACGTCGGCCGGGACATCAAGGAGGTCGAGGGCGAGCTCAGGGGCCTGGGCCTCAAGCCGTCGAAGGAGAAGCTCGACAACGACGGCACCCACGAGGAGAACACCGTGGCGTCGGTGAGCCCGACCGAGGACCTCCAGGAGGGTGACTCCGTCACCGTCCAGTACTACGGCAAGCCCGTACCGTCGGAGCCGACGGATCCCGCCAGCACCGAGGAGGAGACCCCGTGACCGGCCTGATCGGCGGACGCTACGAGCTCGGCGAGCTGCTGGGCCGCGGAGGCATGGCCGAGGTGCGCAAGGGCACCGACACCCGCCTGGGCCGGGTGGTCGCGATCAAGCGCCTCCGCACCGACCTGGCCAGCGACGCGACCTTCCAGGCCCGGTTCCGACGCGAGGCGCAGTCCTCGGCGTCGCTCAACCACCCCTCCGTGGTCTCCGTCTACGACACGGGCGAGGAGGAGGCGACCGACGGCTCCGGGGTCGCTCAGCCCTACATCGTCATGGAGTACGTCGCCGGCCGGACGCTGCGCGAGATCGTCCGCGAGGGCCGCAAGATCCTGCCCGAGCGCGCGCTCGAGATCACCAGCGGCGTCCTCTCCGCCCTCGACTACTCCCACCGCGCCGGGATCATCCACCGCGACATCAAGCCCGGCAACGTGATGCTGACCCCGTCCGGCGACGTCAAGGTGATGGACTTCGGCATCGCCCGCGCGATCTCCGACGCCTCCTCGACCATGACCCAGACCGCGGCGGTCGTCGGCACCGCCCAGTACCTCTCCCCCGAGCAGGCGCGCGGGGAGACCGTCGACTCCCGCTCCGACGTCTACTCCGCCGGCTGCCTGCTCTACGAGCTGCTGACCGGTCGGCCGCCCTTCGTCGGCGACAGCCCGGTGGCCGTCGCCTACCAGCACGTCCGCGAGCCGGCGACGCCGCCGTCCGACCACGACACCGAGCTGCCGGCGGCGATCGACGCGATCGTGATGAAGTCGCTCGCCAAGCGGGTCGAGGACCGCTACCAGTCCGCCGCCGCGATGCGCAGCGACATCGAGCGCTACCTCGCCGGCCGCCCGGTGCACGCCACCGCGCCGCCACCCCCGCCGCCCGACGACCGCACGGTCGTCGCCGCGCCCCTGAGCGGTCCGCCGACCCGGTCCCAGCCCGCCCAGGACGACGAGGAGGAGGGTCGGTCCCGCACCGGGCTGCTGATCCTGCTCGGTCTCCTGCTCCTGCTGCTGATCGGCGCCGCGGCGTACCTGCTGCCCAGCATGTTCGAGTCACCGCCCGAGCAGGACCGGGTGCCCGACGTGATCGGGCTGAAGGAGAAGGCTGCCCGCACCGAGCTCGGGGACGCGGGGTTCCGGGTCGACGTCGAGTACCGGCCGGACTCGGACGTGAAGTCCGGCCTGGTGCTGGAGCAGGAGCCGAACGCCGACCAGTACACCGACCCCGGCGGCCTGGTCACGCTCACCGTGTCCGAGGGAGCGCCCCTGGTCGACGTCCCGTACACGATCGGCGACACCCGGGCCGAGGCGAAGACGAAGATCGAGGACCGCGGGCTGGAGGTGACCTTCGCCCAGCAGGAGTCCGACGAGCCCCGGGGCCAGGTCGTGGCCACCGACCCCTCCCCCGGCGACAGCATCGCCGAGGGCAGCACCGTCACCGTCTACTGGTCCGACGGGCCGGAGGAGGTGCCGGACGTGGTCGGGGAGACCCAGGCGGACGCCGAGCAGATCCTCTCCGACGCAGGCTTCAACGTGAACGTCGTCCCCTCCACCGACACCACGGAGGAGAAGGGCACGGTCATCCAGCAGAGCCCGGAGGCCGGCGAGAACGCCGACGAGGGTGACACCGTCACGATCGTGGTGTCCGACTACGAGGAGCCGAGCGAGTCGCCCTCGGACTCTGAGTCGCCCAGCGAGTCGCCGTCACTGCCCGGCGGTACGCCGACGACCGGTGGCGGCGCGGCCCTCGGCAACGACCGCCGGGTGTTCAGGACCGACTAGCGCAGGGGCCGGGCGTAGGTCAGCCCGGTCACGCCGGCGTAGGCCGGCATGTCCAGGGCGCCCTCGGCGACCATCTCGAACCCGACCGAGACGTCGGGGATCGTGGCGTCCCGCCGGAACCCGCCGACGGTCTCGTCCTGCAGCACCGCGGCCTCGAGCGAGGCCGGGTTGCCGATCGCGGAGATCGTGTAGGGCTGCGGGTAGACGCCACCGCCGAGCATCACCGAGTTGCCCTCGCACTTGATGCCGCTGGTCGACACGATGCGCTGGCCCTGGATGGTCACCGCCTCGGCGCCCCCGGCGAGCATCGCGTTCACGACCGCCTGGATGTCCTGCTGGTGGACGACGAGGAACTTCACCGGCTGGTCCGAGGAGTTGATGACGTCGGCCGGGGCGTCGGACAGGGTGACCGTCAGCCCGGGGCCCGACACCGGGGTCAGCCCGGCCGGGGCACGCAGGTCGTCCACCTTGCGGCGCAGCTTGCGGGCCTCCCCGTCACCGACCTGGCCGGCGAGTCGCTCGACGTCGGCGTTGAGCTGGGCGACCCGCGCCTCCAGCGCTTCGTACTCCCGGTTCTCCGCGGAGACGAGGGAGGCGAGGTCGGTGTAGCGGCCCGGCCGCAGGTCGGTGCCCTCGCTGTTGGCGAAGCTGGTCATGAAGAGCGCCCCGCAGGCCACGCCCACGAGGGGGGTCCCGTAGCGCCACGAGGCGCGCCGGGGCGCGTCCGGGGTGGGGCTGGAATCGGGATCCGGGGTCATGGCGACTACGCTAACCCCCGCATCCAGAGCTATCGAGGAGTCCCACGGTGTCCAAGCCCAAGGCCAAGCACGAGCACAGCGTCGAGCTCGCGGACGGCGGACCGGTCCTCAGCGCCCGGTTCATCATCGCCCTCGCGCTGATGGTGCTCGGCATCGCGTGGCTGGTGTACTTCTACGCCGTGGTCCGCGTCGACCCGACCCAGGTGCCGGCCCCGAAGGGCGGCGGCCCCGCCTTCGTGCGCGACCTCGGCAACTGGAACTACTCGGTCGGCTTCGGCCTCTTCATGCTCGGCCTGGCCACCTCGGCCCACCCGAGCACCCCGCTGGGCCGCGGCCGCGGCGTCGTGGTCGGGATGCTCGGCTGCTTCCTGGTCGGCCTGCTCTGGATCTGCGCGTTCTACGTCTTCAGCAACGACACCTCGGGCATCCCCGTGATGAACGACCTCGGCCAGTACAACCTGATGGTCGGCATCGCGTTCATGGCGGTCGGCTTCACGTTCGCGACGCGCTGGGAGTGAGCCCCTGGGCGCTGCGGCGGTGGCCGGGACACCTGCTGGTCCTGGTCCTGCTCGGTGCCGCCGTCTGGCTCGGCGCCTGGCAGTACGGCGCGGGCCAGGACCGGCGTGATGCCGACGCGCTCGACCTGACCCGTGGCGACCCCGTCGCGCTCGCCGGCGTGCTCGGACCCGACGACCCCTTCCCGGCCCCGTCGGTCGGCCAGCCGGTCACCGTCGAGGGCGAGTGGGTCCCCTCGGCCACCGTCTACGTCGAGCGCCAGGGCGGCTACTGGGTCGTGACGCCGGTCGCCGTCGGCGGCGCGGACGAGCCGGCCCTGCCCGTCGTCCGTGGCGTCAGCGACGAGCCGACCGCGGACCCGGTGTCCGGACCCGTCTCGCTCACCGGCTGGCTCCAGCCCGGCGAGGGCACCGGCGCCGCCGACCCCGACCCGACCGACGACGTCCTCCCGCAGCTGCGGGTCGCCGACCTCGTCCAGCGGCTCGAGCAGGACCTCTACAGCGGGTACGCCGTCGCCACCGAGCCGACGACCGGCCTGGCGGCCGCCGACCTCGAGGCGTTGCCGCAGTCGGGCCGCTTCACCGGTCTCCGCAACTTCTTCTACGCCGTCGAGTGGTGGGTCTTCGGCTGCTTCGCGGTGTTCGTGTGGGTGCGCTACCTCCTCGACGAGGCGACCCGTAGGGTCGACGAGTGAGGTCCGCGCTGCTCCGCTACCGCGTCATGGCCACGATCGTCGGCGTCCTGCTCGTGGTGCTCATCCTCATCGGGGTGCCGTTGGCCAACTTCGACGGCACGGAGATGTGGGGGGTCTTCCCCTCGACCCCGGAGCTGTTCCCGGTGGGGTCGACGACCCACGACGTGGGGGAGGCGATCACCACCTACCTGGGCATCGCCCACGGCTGGCTCTACATGATCTTCCTGGTCACCGCCTTCCTCCTCTCACGCAGGGCCCGGTGGGACCTCCCCTTCACCGCGGTCACCCTCCTGTGCGGCACGATCCCGATCCTGTCCTTCTGGGCTGAGCGCCGCGCCACTGCTCGGGTCCGGGCCGGGTCGGACTGAGCCGGCGATGACCACCGCGTTCGTGCTCGGGGGTGGCGGCGTGCTCGGCGCGGTCGAGGTCGGGATGCTCCGGGCCCTCTTCGCCCGCGACATCACCCCCGACCTGGTGCTCGGCACGAGCGTCGGCGCCCTCAACGGGGCGATGGTGGCGCGCGACCCCTCCCCCGCGGTGATCGACCGGCTCACCCAGCTGTGGCTCGAGGTCAGCCGCACCCGCGAGGTGCTCGGCGACCGGCCCCTGCGCACCGTGCGTCGCGCGGTCTCCACCGGCACCCACATCTACTCCTCGACGCCGATGCGGCAGCGGCTCGAGGAGGAGTTCGGCGACCAGCGGATCGAGGACCTCCCGGTCCGCTTCCAGGTCTGCGCCGCCCACATCGAGACCGCGGCCGAGCACTGGTTCGACCACGGACCGCTGGTCGGCGCCGTGCTCGCCAGCGCCGCGGTCCCCGGCCTGCTGCCGCCCGCCGAGGTCGACGGCCAGCACTACCTCGACGGCGGCATCGTGAACTCGATCCCGGTCGCCCGCGCCGTCCAGCTCGGCGCGACCCGCCTCTACGTCCTCCAGGTCGGGCGGATCGACCGGCCGCTCGCTCCGCCGCGTCGGCCGTGGGAGGTCGCCCGGGTCTCCTTCGAGATCGCCCGGCGTCACCGCTTCGCCCGCGAGATGTCCGAGCTCCCACCCGGCGTCGAGGCCCACGTGCTGCCCGCGCGCGGCACCTCCCCGCGCGATGACACGGTGCGCGCCCAGCGCGACTTCGGCAGCGTCGAGGCCCGGATCGACGCGACGTACGACGCCAGCCTGGACTACCTGGACTCCGTGGACCGGCCGTGAGCTCCCGCGCGGTCTGGGTGCTGCGGCGGCTCGTCCTCGCGCCCAGCGCCGTCGGGCTGGCCGCGCTGATGTGGGCGACCTTCCCGCTGTGGCTGATCGCCGGGGCCTTGCTGTCGCCCGTCCTCCCGGGTCGCTGGCGGGCGCTGCGACTGCTGTGGGTGTTCATGCTCTACCTCACCTGCGAGGCCCTGCTGCTGCTGGTGATGTTCGGGCTGTGGTTCTCCTCGGGGTTCGGCCGCCGCGTGCGCTCGCCGTACTTCGAGGGGCTGCACTACGACCTGGTCCAGGGCGTGATGTGGGTCTTCTTCCGCGAGGCACGGCGGGTGCTGGCGCTGCGGATCGAGACCGACGGCCCGGCTCCCGACGCCCATCCCGGCGTCCCGCTCCTGGTCGCGTGCCGGCACGCCGGCCCCGGTGACTCCTTCACCCTGATCCACGCCCTCATGCACTGGTACGACCGCGAGCCGCGGGTCGTGCTCAAGGACACCCTGGCCTGGGACCCGGCGGTCGACGTCCTGCTGAACCGGATCCCGGCCCGCTTCGTGGACCCCCGGGGGGGCGACGTCGAGCACCACATCGAGGAGCTCGCCCGCGGCCTGGACGAGAACGACGCGTTCGTGATCTTCCCCGAGGGCGGCAACTTCACCCCCGCCCGCCGGCAGCGCGGCATCGACCGGCTCCGCAAGCTCGGCCTGGAGCGGATGGCGACCCGCGCCGAGGCGATGACCCACGTGCTCGCACCCCGGCCCGGCGGCTTCATCGCCGCGCTCGACGGCGCCCCCGGCGCCGACGTCGTGCTGGTGGCGCACACCGGCCTCGACCACGTCCTCACCATCGGCGACCTGTGGCGCGAGCTGCCGATGGACAAGCGGATCGTGATGCGGTGGTGGCAGGTGCCGCGCGAGGAGATCCCCGACGGCCGCGAGGCGCGGATCGAGTGGCTCTTCGGCTGGTGGGAGCGGATCGACGCGTGGATCGCGGAGCAGCGCGAGACCGACCCCTGACGCACGAGGACCCGGGCCGACCAGCGACCCGGGTCCTCGACGGTGACGGTGGGGCGTCAGCCCTTCGCGGAGCCGTCGGCGTCGTCGAGCGCGACCTCGTCGGCCGGCTCGTCGGGGGTGGTGACCGGGTGGGCGGACTCCACCTCGTCGGCCAGCGCCTCGTCGGGCGAGGCGCCCGCCGGGTCGTCCGCGGTCTCGGTGGCGCTCGGCGCCGGGGCGGGCGTCGGCGGGGCCGGCGGCGGCGACGGCGTGTAGGAGGACTGCCAGTTCTTGCTGTCCTGGCCGCCCCTCAGCTTGGAGGCCACGAACGCCGCAGCTCCGGCGAGACCGGTGAGCAGCAGGAGCTTCTTGAGCTTGCCGCCCTTCTTCTTCGGCGGGTCGCCCTTCAGCTCGGCCACCTTCGCGGCGGCCAGGTCGCGACCCTCGGCCGCCTTCGCCGAGGCGACCTCGGCCACCAGCGCGGCCTTGTCGGCAGCGATCGCGGCACCGTCCGCGAGCAGCGGCTTGGCGCGGTCGCGGGCGTCGGTCAGGGCCGGCCCGGCCTTGTCGCGGGCGTCCTGCAACAGCGGTCCGGCCTTGTCGCGCGCGGTGTCCACGGCCTGCTCGACGTGGGGACGTACCTGCTCCACGGCCTGCTCGACGTAGTCGACGGCCTGTTCCATGAACGTCTTCTTCCTGCGGATACCCATGAGGGATCTTCCTCTCGCTCGCGTACCTCCTATCTCACCACGTCGCTCCAACGCGGGCCAGCCCAGCCACCCGTGCGGGTGATGGGCCCATCTGGAAGGATCGAGGCAGACCCCACCGTCGACAGAGAGCGGATCCATGGCCCAGCAGGCGATCCTGAAGACCAACCACGGCGACATCACCGTGACGCTGTTCCCCGACCACGCCCCGGAGACGGTCGCCAACTTCACCGGCCTGGCGACGGGCACCAAGGAGTACGACGCCGGCACCGACCGGACCGGACCGTTCTACGACGGCCTCACCTTCCACCGGGTCATTCCCGGCTTCATGATCCAGGGCGGGTGCCCGCTGGGCACCGGCACCGGCGGCCCGGGCTACACGTTCAAGGACGAGCCCCACCCCGAGCTGGTCTTCGACAAGCCCTACCTGCTCGCGATGGCCAACGCCGGCCCGGGTACCAACGGCTCGCAGTTCTTCGTCACCGTGGGCGCCACCCCGTGGCTGAACTTCAAGCACACCGTCTTCGGCGAGGTCGCCGACCAGGCCGGGCGCGACGCGGTCGACGCGATCGCCGCCGTCCGCACCGGCGCCGGCGACCGTCCGGTCGAGCCGGTCGTCATCGAGTCGGTCGAGGTCAGCGACTCCTGAGCACCGACCCCACGACCCCGGAGACTCCCGGAGGGGTGCCGACCTGTTACCGGCACCCCGACCGGGAGTCCCACATCCGCTGCCAACGGTGCGAGCGGCCGATCTGCCCCGACTGCATGCGCGACGCGTCGGTCGGGTTCCAGTGCCCCTCGTGCGTGTCCGAGGGCGCGAAGTCGACGCGGCAGGCGCGCGCGCCGTACGGCGGCAACCGCTCGACCAACCCCGCGCTCACCTCGATGGCCCTGATCGCGACCAACGTCGCGGTGTGGCTGGCGATCCTGGCCGGCGGCGGCCCCGCCTCGCGGCTCGTCGACCAGCTCGCGCTCCGCGCCAACGGGCTCTGCCTGCTCCAGCGCGGCGGCTTCGAGATCCCCCAGTCGACCTGCCAGGGCACCTTCCTGCCCGGAGTGGCCGACGGCGCCTGGTGGCAGCTGCTCACCAACGCCTTCACCCATGTCGAGGTCTGGCACATCGGCTTCAACATGCTGGCGTTGTGGTTCCTCGGCCCCCAGCTCGAGCTGGCGATCGGCCGGCTCCGGTTCCTCGCGCTCTACCTGATCTCCGCGCTCGCCGGCTCGACCCTGGTGCTGTGGGCGGCCCCGGAGTACCAGTCCACGCTCGGTGCCTCCGGCGCCGTGTTCGGCCTGATGGGTGCGCTGCTGGTGCTCGCGTTCAAGGTCGGCGGCAACGTCTCCCAGATCGGGACCTGGCTGCTGCTGAACGCCGTCCTCACCTTCACCATCCCCAACATCTCCTGGCAGGGACACCTCGGCGGATTCCTCGGCGGGCTGCTGGTCGCGGGCGTGCTGGCCTACTCCCCCCGCGAGCGCCGGGGCACCTGGCAGCTGATCGGCCTGAGCGCCCTCACGGTCGCGATCCTGGTGGCGATCGCGCTCCGGATCAGCCTGCTCACCGCCTGAACCTCCCCCGCCGTCGTCCACACCTGTGCACTCTCCTGGGGAGAATGACAAGGCTGTAGTTCTCCACAGCTGAGTGCACAGATGTGGACAACTCGCGGGCCGTCCGACTCTCCGCACGCCCGGGTGCACGTCCTCGGCGCCGAGCTGGACGCGGCGCAGCAGGCGCACGGCGTGATCGAGGCCGTCGTCGCCTCACCCCGGCCCCCCAATATGGGGGATGTCGGCTCGGGCGTCCCGCCCACCGACGGCACCGCCGCCATGATCGGGTGCGGAAGCGACGTCGGGGTATCGGGGGACACGTGGGCGGATCGGCGACGAGGGGGAACGAGCTGGTGGAGACGCCGCCCGTCCTGCCCAGCGCGCAGTCACCGGTGGACGTGCTCTTCGTCGGCGGCATGCCCCGGAGCGGCTCGACGCTGCTCGACCTCCTGATCGGCCAGCTGCCCGGCCACTGCGACGTCGGCGAGCTGTTCTACCTGTGGCAGGGGGGCGTGAAGCGCGACCAGCGCTGCGCCTGTGGCGAAACCTTCTCCGGGTGCCCGTTCTGGACGGAGGTGGGACTCCGCGCGTTCGGCGGTTGGGACCAGATCGACGTCGATCAGGTGCTGCGACTGCAGCGACAGGTCGACACGACCGCCCAGTTGGTGCTCCGGCCCCTTGCTCGCCTCGTGCCGGGACGTCGGGCCCGCACGGAGCAGTACCTCGACCTCACCCGTCGGGTGTACCGGGCGGTGGCCGATGTCTCCGGAGCGCCGATCGTGGTCGACTCGACGAAACGTCCCTCGACGGCCTATCTGCTGGCCTCAGACCCGGGGGTTCGGCTGCGGATCGTGCACATGGTCCGGGACCCCCGCGGAGTTCTCAACTCGTGGAGTCATGAAGTGCCGCTTCCGGAGGGCTCCGGACCCCGCGACCACCTCAAGCGACGGCCCGCACGCCAGATCCTCCGTCGGTGGCTCACCGTGAACCTGATGATCGGTCGCCTGGCGCGCCGGGGGGTGCCGCTCCAACTGCTGCGCTACGAGGACATGGTGGCCGACCCGCGAGGTGCGATGGAGGCCGCCATGGCACTGTCCGGTCTCGCGGTGGGTGAGAACGACCTGGCCTTCATCGGCCCGGACGGAGTCGATCGCGCGCTGAGCCACGTCCCCACTGGTGGACGGGTCCGGTTCCGCAGCGGCCCCATGCCCCTCACCCTGGACGAGAAGTGGCGACGCGAGCTCCCCCCTGGCGGCAGCGAATGGTCTCCGTGGTCTGCGGACCTCTCATGCGGCGCTACCACTACCGCTGACCTCGCGGGCTGAGGGCATGATGCAGCCGGCCAGTTTCGGACAGGGGTGACACAGCGTGGGTCATGAAGGCCTCTTGGTGAGAGTGGTTGCTGTGGTAGCTCCACACCCACCGGAGGGCCTTCACCTACGTCGAGACCCAGACGTCACCAACGTCCGCGCTCAGAACATCTAGAGCCCGGTCGGCTCCTCGAACGGCACGACCTCCGGGCACACCGCGAACGGCAGCTCGCGCAGCAGCGCCAGCGCGGCCGCTGTCGGCGGGTGCGGGAGGGTGAAACCGAGCCGTCCCGACGACGGGTCGGCGGCACCGTTGACGTACTCCGTGGCGAACGGCGGCACCGGCCACGCCTCGCCGATCCGCAGCCGCTCGAACAGGTCGGCGCGGCCGGGCTCGACCCACACCGTGGCCGTGTGGTCACCGAAGGCGAGCGCGAAGCCGGGGAGGTCGTCCAGCGTGGTGACCGGGTGCTCCTCGAGCAGCGCCGCCTGGTCCTCGGCATCGGCGTCGGGACCGAGCGCCTCGTTGAGCGGCGTACACCCGCGCTGGAGGTAGGTCGCGGTCGCCGGCTCGTCCACGAGCGCGTCCCACTGCACCTCGTCGGCCCAGACGTCCGTGTCGGCCGTGCCCTCGACGACCAGGTGGTCGGCCGGGCGCAGCTCCGCGCCGGACAGCGGTCCGACCCCGTCGTCGATCGCTCGCCGGACCCCGGCCAGGTCGAGGTCGGGGCGCAGCGCGAACGCGTAGCCCGGCCCGTCCTCACCGGTCCAGTGCGCCTCCCAGTCCACGTCGTCCTGGGTGAAGCCGTAGTCGAGGTCGAGCTCGGAGGCGTCTTCGCGCAGCATCCCCTCGGCCAGCAACGCCGCCTCGTCGTCGGCCCGCTCCCAGAAGGTGGAGCGGTCGGTCATCAGGTCCTGGCTGGTCAGGTCGGGCTGCCCGAGCTGCGCCCGGATCGCGTCCCAGTGGGTGACCGTCAGCGTGTCCGCCGACTGCGGCACCAGCGACAGCACCGCCTGTGCCGGCTCGCCCGACGCGTCGTACGCCGGAGCCGGCTCGGGTGCCACCGAGACGAGCGCACGCGGCGGTGCCGGCTCGGGCCCGGACTGGCAACCGGTCAGGGCTGCCGGCAGCACCAGCAGGAGGAGGACCGGGATGCGCACACCCCGATCATCCCAGTCAGCCGCAGTTCAGGCAGGTCCCCTGCGACGACAGCACCATGTAGCAGGTGGGGCAGCTCTCCACCGGCCGGGCCTCACGGGCCGCCTTGCGCAGCCGGGACCGGCTGGCCGAGAGCCGCGGGGTGAGCATCGCGACGCCGCCGTCGGCGGGCAGGTTGGGTGCCTCGAAGTGGGCGTGGCAGTCCAGGCGCTCCTTGGCCGCGTGGCCGTCGGGGTCCTCGGGCTCCGCCCCGGTCGCCGCCACGACGGTGTCGGCGTACGCGCGCCCGACGCTGCCCTCGGCGTTCACGCACAGGGCGGTCAGGTTGGGCTCGCCGCGCTCGGCGCACTCGGCGGCGACCCGGCCGAGCACCGGACCGATCCAGACGTGCGCGCGCTGCGTCGCCGTGATCCCGGTGCGCTCCTGCACCCCGGCCGCGAGGTCCTTCGCGGTGACCGTGTGGTGGTAGCGGCGGGCGGTCGCGATCAACATCTCGCGGGCGGCACCCGCCCACGCGGCGTGCGCCTCCTCGAGGGAGACGTCGGTCGTGTCGTCGATGACGTCCTCGGGGAGGTCGGTGGTCTGCTCCGCGCCGGTCACCGGGGGGCCTGCGGAACGAGCCCACGTGCTTCCGGCTGCGAGAGGAGGACGCGCTCGGGGGCGCAAGAAGTGACCATCCGTCCACCCTACTCGCCGGCCTCGGACCGACCATGACCGCGGGTGACGGTGCAGGCTCCCGAGCCGCTACCTCGAGCGCTGAGGCGACGGCGACGTGGTGGAGCCTAGGGGACTCGAACCCCTAACCCCCTGCTTGCAAAGCAGGTGCGCTACCAATTGCGCCAAGGCCCCTGGGGAGGTGGGTCAGGTGCGGTCGCCGGGGGCGACGTGGTCGGTCGCCTCGGCCCAGAGCGCCTGCTCGGAGCGGCCCTCGTCCATCTTCTTCTTCGCGAAGGCGGCGCCGGCAGCAGCGACCAGGACCAGCAGGATCTTCTTCAACGTGACTCCTCGGGTCGCCGGGAATGGCAGGACTGGGTGGGCCTAAGAGGACTTGAACCTCTGACCTCTTCCTTATCAGGGAAGCGCTCTAACCGTCTGAGCTATAGGCCCGGGTGGTGGTGCCGACGGGTGAGATTACCCCACCGGTCGAGCGGCCGACAAAACGGGATCAGTGGTCCTCGGCGAGGGTGACTTCGATGCCACCGAGCAGTGCCGAGGCCATGTTGTAGAGGAACGCACCGAGCGTCGCCACGGCCGTGAGCAGCACGACGTCGACCGCTGCGACGAGCATCGTGAAGCCCATCACGCGGGAGGTGCCGACGTAGGACGTCACGTCGAAGCCCGAGGCGGCCTCGTCACCGAGGATGTCTCCCGCGGTCGCGTTGATGGAGTCCCAGACGCCGGCCGCGCCGAGCACGCTCCACACGATGAAGACCGAGACCACGGTGACGATGCCGAAGGCCACCGAGAGCAGGAACGACGTCTTCATCACCGACCAGGGGTCGACGCGGGTCAGCCGGAGCCGGGCCCGTCGGGCCGACGTGCTCGTGCTGGTGGCCGCGGCCCGCCGCGAGGCGGACGTCGACCCGGGTCGCGCGTTGGCGCGGTGCTCGTCGGCCGCCTGCGACAGCTTGGCCTGGATCCGCTCGGTGAGCGGCGGCCGCGAGGCGGTGTCGGTGCTGCTGTCGGTGCTGGTGTCGGGGCCGGTGTCGGGGCCGGCGCTGGCAGAGTCGCCCTCGCGGACAGCCGTCCGCTCGGTGCTGCGCTCCGTCATCAGTCCTCCTGGGGGGCCGTGTCGTCCGTCTCGTCCGGCTCGTCGGACGTGCCGGACTCATCGATTGTTGCATCCAGACCTGAGACCGGCGACTCCTCGGCGACCGCACCCGCCTCGGCGGCGACCTCCTCCTCGACCTCCTCCTCGACCTTGGCCTCCACCGACCGGGCCACGACCGCGACCGCGTCACCGTTCTTGGGCGAGACGAACTTCACGCCCTGGGTGGAGCGGCCCATCGGCCGGAAGTCCTCGTTGATCGGGCTCCGGACGACCTGGCCGCCCTGGGTGATGGACAGGACCTCGTCGCCGTCCTGGACGATGAAGCCGCCCACCAGCACGCCGCGCTCCTCGTTGGCCAGCGCCATCGCCTTCACGCCGAGACCGCCGCGGTTGGTGATCCGGTACTCGTTGATCCGCGTGCGCTTGGCGAAGCCGCCGTCGGTGATGGTGAAGACGTACTGGACGTCGTCCTCGCTGTCCTCGGTCGCGGCCTGGGCGGCGCGGATGACCGACATCGACAGCACGGAGTCGACGGCCGTGCGGAACTTCATGCCGGTGACGCCGGACGTCGCCCGGCCCATCGGCCGCATCTGCGAGTCGTCGGCGCGGAACCGCACGGCCTGGCCCTTGCGCGAGACCAGCAGGATCTCGTCCTCGGGGAAGACCATCTCCGCGCCGATCAGCTCGTCGTCGTCCTCGCGGAAGTTGATCGCGATGACGCCGGCCTGGCGGGGGCTGTTGTAGTCGCCGAGGCGGGTCTTCTTGACCAGGCCGTTGCGGGTCGCCAGCACGAGGTACGGCGCCTGCTCGTAGTCGCGGATCGCCAGCACCTGGGCGATGCTCTCGTCGGGCTGGAAGGACAGCAGCCCGGCGACGTGGCCGCCCTTCGCGTCGCGTGAGGCCTCCGGCAGCGTGTAGGCCTTGGTCCGGTAGACCCGGCCAGCCGTGGTGAAGAACAGCAGCCAGTGGTGGTTGGTGGTCGCGATGAAGTGCTCGACGACGTCGTCGCCGCGCAGCGTCGCACCGCGCACGCCCTTGCCGCCGCGCTTCTGCACGCGGTACTGGTGGCGCAGGGTCCGCTTGGCGTAGCCGCCGCGGGTGATCGAGACGACCAGCTCCTCGTCGGGGATCAGGTCCTCCATCGAGAGGTCGCCGTCGGCCGCGATGATCTGGGTACGACGGTCGTTGCCGTACTTCTCCTCGATCTCGGCGAGCTCCTCGGAGACGATCTGCCGCTGGCGGGTCTCGTGGGCGAGGATGTCCTCGAGGTCGGCGATGATCAGCTCGAGCTCGGCGAGCCGGTCCATGATCTTCTGCCGCTCGAGCGCCGCGAGCCTCCGCAGCTGCATCTCGAGGATGGCGTTGGCCTGCACCTCGTCGATCTCGAGCAGCGCGATCAGGCCCTGACGGGCCTCCTCGACGTCGGGCGAGCGCCGGATCAGGGCGATCACCTCGTCGAGGGCGTCGAGCGCCTTCACGTACCCGCGGTAGATGTGGGCGTTCTTCTCCGCATCCGCGAGGCGGAAGCGGGTCCGCCGCTGGATGACGACGAGCTGGTGGGCCACCCAGTTGCTGATGAACTGGTCGACGGTCAGGGTGCGCGGCACCCCGTCGACCAGCGCCAGCATGTTGGCCGAGAAGTTGGTCTGCAGCTCGGTGTGCTTGAGCAGGTTGTTCAGCACGACCCGGGCGACGGCGTCGCGCTTGAGGATGACGACCAGGCGCTGACCGGTGCGGCCCGAGGAGTCGTCGCGGACGTCGGAGATCCCCTGCACCTTGCCGGAGTCGGCGAGCTCGGCGATCTTCAGCGCCAGGTTGTCCGGGTTGACCATGTAGGGCAGCTCGGTGATCGAGAGGCAGGTCCGCCCCTTGGCGTCCTCGTCGATCTCGATCACCGCGCGCTGGGTGACCGACCCACGGCCGGTCCGGTAGGCCTGCTCGATGCCCTCGCGGCCCACGATCAGCGCGCCGTTGGGGAAGTCGGGGCCCTTGATCCGCTCGACCAGCGCGTCCTGGAGCTCCTCGCGGGAGGCGTCGGGGTGCTCCAGCGCCCAGCGCGCGCCGGAGGCGACCTCGCGCAGGTTGTGCGGCGGGATGCTGGTGGCCATGCCGACCGCGATGCCGGCCGAGCCGTTGACCAGGAGGTTGGGGTAGCGGGCCGGGAGCACGGTCGGCTCCTGCGAGCGGCCGTCGTAGTTCGGCTGGAAGTCGACGGTCTCCTGCTCGATGTCGCGGACCATCTCCAGCGCCAACGGCGCCATCCGGCACTCGGTGTAGCGCATCGCGGCGGCGGCGTCGTTGCCCGGCGAGCCGAAGTTGCCCTGACCGTGGATCAGCGGTGCCCGCATCACCCACGGCTGCGCGAGCCGGACCAGGGTGTCGTAGATCGCGGTGTCGCCGTGGGGGTGGTACTGACCCATGACGTCACCGACGACGCGCGAGCACTTGGAGAAGCCGCGGTCGGGTCGGTAGCCGCCGTCGAACATGGCGTAGAGGACCCGGCGGTGCACCGGCTTGAGCCCGTCGCGGACGTCGGGCAGCGCCCGGCCCACGATGACCGCCATCGCGTAGTCGATGTAGGCGCGCTGCATGGAGGTCTGCAGCTCGATCGGCTCGATCCGGCCGCCACCACCGCCGTTCCCGCCGCCCTCGGTCAGGTTCCCGGTCTGCTCAGTCACGTCTCTTCGTCTCTCTGGTCGGTTCTACTGGAATCTAGGACTCTGGTTAGAGACCTAGATATCCAGGAATCGGACGTCCTTGGCGTTGCGCTGGATGAAGCTGCGGCGCTGCTCGACGTCCTCGCCCATCAGGATCGAGAAGATCTCGTCGGCCCGCGCCGCGTCGTCGAGCGTCACCTGGAGCATCAGCCGCTGCTCGGGGTCCATGGTGGTGTCCCACAGCTCCTCGGCGTTCATCTCACCGAGACCCTTGTAGCGCTGGACGGGGTTCTCCTTGGGCAGCTTCTTGCCCTGGGCCAGGCCGTCGCGCGTGAGCAGCTCCCGCTCGGCGTCGGAGTAGACGAACTCGTGGTCGGCCGGCTTGTTCCAGCGGATCCGGTAGAGCGGGGGCTGGGCCATGTAGACGTAGCCGTGCTCGATGAGCGGGCGCATGAAGCGGAAGAGCAGGGTCAGCAGCAAGGTGTTGATGTGGTGGCCGTCGACGTCGGCGTCGGCCATCAGCACGACCTTGTGGTAGCGCAGCTTGTCGAGGCTGAACTCCTCGTGGATGCCGGTGCCGAGCGCGGAGATGATCGCCTGCACCTCGGTGTTGGCCAGGACCTTGTCGATCCGCGCCTTCTCGACGTTGAGGATCTTGCCGCGGATCGGGAGGATCGCCTGGATCCGCGAGTCGCGACCCTGGCGCGCCGAGCCGCCGGCGGAGTCGCCCTCGACGATGAAGACCTCGCACTCCGCGGGGTTGGTCGACTGGCAGTCCGACAGCTTGCCCGGCAGACCACCGCCACCGAGCAGGCCCTTGCGGCCGCGGGCGAGGTCGCGCGCCTTGCGAGCGGCGATCCGGGCGCTCGCGGCGGCCTGCGACTTGCGCACGATGTCGCGGCCCTCGGCCGGGTTCTCCTCCATCCACGCGCCGAGCTGGTCGTTGACGACCCGCTGGACGAAGCCCTTGGCCTCGGTGTTGCCGAGCTTGGTCTTGGTCTGGCCCTCGAACTGCGGCTCGCCGAGCTTGATCGAGATGATCGCGGTGAGCCCCTCGCGGATGTCGTCGCCGGAGACCCGGTCCTCGCGCTTCTTGATCAGGCCCCACTCCTCGCCCCAGTGGTTGACCAGGCTGGTGAGCGCGGAGCGGAATCCCTCCTCGTGGGTGCCGCCCTCGTGGGTGTTGATGGTGTTGGCGAAGGTGTGGACCGACTCGGTGAAGGTCGTGTTCCACTGCATCGCGACCTCGAGGCTCATGTGGTTCTCGACGCTGTCGGGCGTCTGGGCCTCGAAGGAGATGACGGTGGGGTTGGCCTTGTCCTTGCGTCGGTTGAGGTGCTCGACGAAGTCGACCAGGCCGCGGTCGTAGCGGAAGACCTGCTCGAGGCCCCCGCCCTCCTTGCGGCGGATCGCGTCGACACCCTGCTGGTCGACGGAGGCCGCGACGGTGTCGTCCTGCACCGCGTCGACGACGTCGTCTGCCGCCGGGCGCTCGTCGCGCACGACGATCTCGAGGCCCTTGTTGAGGAAGGCGTACTCGCGGATCCGGGACGTGATCGTCTCCAGCGAGTGGTTGGTGGTCTCGAAGACGTCGGGGGAGGGGTAGTAGACGATGGTGGTGCCGGTCCGCTCGCCCTCCTCCATCGGCCGGAGCTCCTCGAGCCCGCCGTCGGGCACGCCGACCGTGAAGGTCTGACGCCACTCGTGGCCGCGGTTGCGCACCGTGGCGATCACCCGGCTGGAGAGAGCGTTGACCACCGAGACGCCGACTCCGTGGAGACCGCCGGAGACCTTGTAGCCGCCGCCGCCGAACTTCCCGCCGGCGTGGAGGACGGTCAGCGCGAGCGTCAGGGCAGGCAGCTCCTGGCCGGGAGCGGTGTCGGTCGGGATGCCGCGGCCGTTGTCCACGACCTGCACGCCGCCGTCGGCCTGGAGGGTCAGCACGATCCGGTCACAGTGCCCGGCCAGCGCCTCGTCGACGGCGTTGTCGACGATCTCCCAGATCAGGTGGTGGAGCCCGCGCTCACCGGTCGAGCCGATGTACATGCCAGGTCGCTTGCGGACCGCCTCGAGGCCCTCGAGGACCTGGATCGCGGAGGCGTCGTACTCGCCGGTGGGGATGTTGGAACGCGGCTGCTCGGCGGTCACTCGTACCTCTTCACGAACCTCGGCGACGGGGCGGTCCCGACACAGAACAGGCCGGGCCAGAAGAGGCCGCGACCTGAGGTCCATGATACCGGGTGGAAGGCCGCAGAGCACGGACCGCCTCCACAGGGTGGGGGGATCCGACGCCGAGAAATGCGTCTCAGCGGCTCGGAATCGGGCTCTGACGGCGGCGGCAGGGGGGTCGCCGGGTCCCGGTACGCAGGGCGGACCGAAAATGTCAGCCGTAGGTGTCTCTCGGGCCGCGGCCGTCGCGGACCGACCGGCTGCCCTTCTTCCACGTCGGTCCGTGGGGTCCCAGGACCTCGATCAGGGTCACGGTGCCGTGCCCGAGGTCCTCGTTGAGACGGCGTACGACGGTGGGCGCGAGCAGCTTGAGCTGGGTGGCCCAGGCGGTCGAGTCGGTGCGCACGACGAGCTTGCCGTCGGCGAAGGACTCGGGCGTGCTGTGTGCTCCGATCTCGGACCCGACGAGCTCGGCCCAGCGACCGAACACGGCGTGGACCTTGAGGTCGACCTCCCACCCGTGGTCGTCGACCAGCCGGCCGACGGTGGTGTCGAGCAGCTGGGGATCGCGTTCGTCGGGGTGGGCGCCGGACACCCGGCCCCGGGCCGAGGGCAGGGACCGCGGCCGTCGCTTGGCGCGCTTGGCCGGCGTCGAGCGGGCCGAGGCGCGTGCCATCGCCCGGGCCAGGTCGAGCCCGTCGGCCGGCTTGTCGTCGCTGGTCGGCTCCTCGGGGGTCTCGCCCGTCACGTCCTCATCCGTCACGGGTCACCTCCCCGTCGGACACCTGGTAGCGCGTGCCCGCCAGCGCAGCGGGTACGTCCTCGGCGACGGCGGCCGTGACCAGCACCTGCTCGGCGCCGGCGACCAGGTCGGCGAGCTGCTGGCGGCGCTCGGAGTCGAGCTCGGCGAACACGTCGTCGAGGATCAGGATCGGGTCGTCACCCTCCGCTCGCAGCAGGTCGTACGACGCGAGCCGCAGCGCGAGGGCGAAGGACCAGGACTCCCCGTGCGAGGCGTAGCCGCGGACCGGTAGCCGTGCGTCGGGGCTGCCGAGCGTGAGCCGGAGCTCGTCGCGGTGCGGACCGACCAGGCTGAGCCCGCGGTCCAGCTCGTCGGAGCGGCGGGCCTCGACCTCCGCCAGCAGTGCGTCGGTCAGCTCGGCCCGGGCGGTCGCCCCGTCGAGCTCGAGCGACGCGACGTACTCCATCTCGGCGTCGTCACGGGTCGCCCCGCGGGCCACGGTCTCGTAGGCCTTGCCGAGGTAGGGCCGCAGCTGCTCGACCAACGACAGCCGCGCCTCGAGCAGCTCGGCGCCGGCGCGGGCCAGGTGGTCGTCCCACACGCCGAGGGTCGAGATCGCCCCCTCCCGCGCGCTGCCGCGCGCCAGCCCGGCGGTCTTCAGCAGCGAGTTGCGCTGCCGCAGCACGCGGTCGTAGTCGGAGCGGACGCCGGCCAGTCGGGGCGTGCGTAGCACCAGCAGGTCGTCGAGGAACTTGCGCCGGTCCGCGGGGTCGCCCTTGACCAGGGTGAGGTCGTCGGGGGAGAAGACCACGGTACGGACCAGCCCGAGCAGGTCGCGGGCCTTCGGCAGCGGCGACCGGTTCACCCGGGCCCGGTTGGAGCGGCCGGGGTTGATCTCGACCTCGAGGGTCGCGCTGCGCCCGTCGCGCACGATGGCGGCCCGCACGATCGCCTGGTCGGCGCCGGCCCGCACCAGCGGTGCGTCGGAGGAGACCCGGTGGGACCCCAGCCGTGAGAGGTAGTCGATCGCCTCGACCAGGTTGGTCTTGCCCTGACCGTTGCGCCCGAGGAATGCGGTCGCGCCTGCGCCGAGCTCCACGTCGAGGTCGGCGTAGGAGCGGAAGTCGTGGAGCGTGAGGTGGGCGACGTGCACCGTGGAGCTAGCTCTCCGCGCCCTCGCGGGCCGACCCCGCACCTGCCTGCTGCGCACTGCCGGACTGGTCGGGGGAACCGCCCTCGGCGTCGCCACCCTGGGGGGCCGCGGTCTGCATGGCGTGCCCGCCGAACTGGTTGCGCATCGCGGCGACCGCCTTCATGGCCGGCGAGTCGTCCTGTCGCGAGACGAACCGGGCGTAGAGCGCGGCCGTGATGGCGGGGGTCGCGACGGCGTGCTCGATCCCGGCCTCGACGGTCCACCGCCCCTCACCCGAGTCCTCGGCGTAGCCCCGGATGCCTTCCAGCCCCGGGTCCTCGTCGAGGGCGGCGACCAGCAGGTCGAGCAGCCACGAGCGGATGACGGTCCCCTCGCGCCAGGACCGGAACACCTCGGTCACGTTCTCGGTGAGCTGCGCCTTGTCGAGCAGCTCCCAGCCTTCCGCGTAGGCCTGCATGACGGCGTACTCGATGCCGTTGTGGACCATCTTCGAGAAGTGCCCGGCCCCCACCTTGCCGGCGTGCACCGAACCGAAGTCGCCCTCCGGGGCGAGCGCGTCGAAGGCCGGCTGCACCTTGGCGACGTCGTCGGCCTCGCCGCCGTACATGAGCGCGTACCCATTCTCCAGGCCCCAGACACCACCGGAGACGCCGCAGTCGACGTAGCCGATCTCCTTCTCGGCCAGGAGCTCGGCGTTGGCGATGTCGTCGGTCCACCGGGAGTTGCCTCCGTCGACCACCACGTCGCCCTGACCCAGCAGTCCGGAGAGCTCCTTGACCGTGGCCCGCGTCGGGTCGCCCGACGGCACCATCACCCACACGACCTTGGGACTGGGCAACGCCTCGACGAGCGCCTCGAGGGAGTCGACGTCAGTGACGTCGGGGTTGCGGTCGTAGCCGATGACCGTGTGCCCTGCGTTGCGGAGGCGGGTCCGCATGTTCCCGCCCATCTTGCCCAGACCGATGAGACCGATGTCCATGGGTCGACCCTAGCCCGGCGGCGCGCAGGACGGCAGGGCCGTCAGGACAGCAGCCGGCGCGGCATGAGCAGGTAGCGGAACGACGCGTCCTCGCCGTCGGCCGAGCCGCTCATCACGACCGGCTTCGAGGCCTGGGTGAACGCGAGCTCGACGACCGCCTGGTCGATGGCGGTGAGGCCGTCGAGCAGGAACTGCGGGTTGAAGCCGGTGGTCAGGGCTTCGCCGTCGATCTCGGCGTGCAGCGACTCCGAGGCCTGGGCCTCGTCACCGGAACCGGCGTCGAGGGTCAGCTGGCTGTCACCGAAGGCCAGCTGGACCGCGGTGTTGCGCTCGGCGACCAGCGCCACGCGCTTGACGGAGTCGATCAGCTCGGCCTTGTCGACCTTGGCCGTGGTGAGGTGCTCGGCGGGGAACAGGTTGCGGACCTTGGGGAACTCGCCGTCGAGCAGCCGGGTCGTGGTCCGGCGTACGCCGCCGGGGCCCTGGCCCTCGAACCCGATGATGCCCTCGCCGGAACCGGTGGCCGAGAGCGCGATGGTCACGTCGCCGCCCGCGGTCAGGGACTTGGCCGTGTCACCGAGGACCTTGGCCGGCACCAGCGCGGCCACCGAGGTGTCGGGGGTGCGGGGGTCCCAGTCGAGCTCCACGTGGCTGAGCCGGAACCGGTCGGTCGCGAGCAACGCGATCGTCGAGCCGTCGATCTCGATCCGGACGCCGGTCAGGACCGGCAGCATGTCGTCGCGACCGGCGGCGGTGACCGCCTGGGCGACGGCGTGGGCGAAGCGGCCGCTCGGGACGGTGCCGGTCGCGGCCGGCATGTCCGGCAGCGACGGGTAGTCCTCGACCGGCATCGTCTGCAGCGAGAAGCGGGCCGAGCCGCAGGTCAGGGAGACCCGGGGACCGTCGAGCACCATGTCGACCGGCTTGGCCGGCAGGCTGCGGCAGATGTCGGCGAGCAGCCGACCGCTGACCAGCGCCTGGCCCTCGTCGGCCACCTGGGCCTCGGTGAGCGTGGCGCGGGCCGAGGTCTCGTAGTCGAAGGTGGAGAGCACCAGGCCCTCGTCGCTGGCCTGGATCAGGAGACCGGCGAGCACGGGGACGCTGGGACGGACCGGGAGGCTGCGAGCAGCCCAGGCGACGGCATCGGCGAGCACGTCACGGTCGACGCGGAACTTCACGTTGCGTGGTCCTTCAGGTCGAGGGATCTGCGGGTCAGAGCGGTGGTCGGGTCTGCATCCTGCCACGGAGGAGCGGGGCAGGGCAGGGGACCGTTGGTAGTTCTCCCCAGATCGAGGCCAGCGTGGAATTACACGGGTCCGGGATCCATGGAGGTACTCGTAGGAGTCATAGCGTCGGTGGAAACTGTGGACAAGTGGTGTCGTTGCAGGTCAGCGGCCGAATCGCCGGTGGACAAGGGGGTGGAGGGACGAGGGACGACCCCCGGTCCGGATGTGAACGACAGGTGACGGCGACGACAACACTCACCGGTTGTGCACAGCATGTGCAGAGGGACGGGGCACCGGCGCACACCCTCGTCCACAGCGGTGGCAGGCGCCCGGTCAGCCTCGGTCAGCCTCGGTCAGCCCTGACGCGCCTGCAGCTTGACCCGGTTGGTGAGCTCGCTGACCTGGTTGAAGACGGCACGGCGCTCGGCGAGGAGCGTGTTGATCTTCCGATCGGCGTACATGACCGTCGTGTGGTCGCGGTTGCCGAACTCGGCGCCGATCTTGGGCAGCGACAGCGGCGTCAGCTCGCGGCACAGGTACATCGCGATCTGCCGGGCCATCACCAGGTGACGTCCGCGGCTGGGGCCGGTGAGCTCCTCGATGGTCAGCCCGAAGTACGCCGCGGTCTGCACGATGATCAGACCCGCGGTGATCTCGGGCTCGCCGCCCTCGGGGATCAGGTCCTTCAGCACGATCTCGGCCAGGGTCATGTCGACTTCCTGGCGGTTCAGGTTGGCGAAGGCGGTGACCCGGATCAGGGCGCCCTCGAGCTCGCGGATG
Organism: uncultured Actinomycetota bacterium; assembly: GCA_963826015.1. Taxonomy (GTDB): domain Bacteria; phylum Actinomycetota; class Actinomycetes; order Propionibacteriales; family Nocardioidaceae; genus Nocardioides. The sequence goes on from CAWGVI010000012.1 coordinate 54,216, forward strand.
TTGGTCTGGATCTTGGAGGCGATGAACTCCAGCACGTCCGGCGGCGCGGTGAGCCGGTCCATGGCGGCCTTCTTGCGGAGGATCGCGATCCGGGTCTCGAGGTCGGGCGGCTGGACGTCGGTGATCAGGCCCCACTCGAACCGGTTGCGGAGCCGGTCCTCGAGCGCCTCGAGCCGCTTGGGCGGCCGGTCGGAGGTGAGCACGATCTGCTTGTTCGCGTTGTGGAGGGTGTTGAACGTGTGGAAGAACTCCTCCTGCGTCTGGGTCTTGCCCTCCAGGAACTGGATGTCGTCGATCAGCAACACGTCGACGTCGCGGTAGCGGCGCTTGAACCGGTCCTGCCGGTCGTCGCGGATCGCGTTGATGAACTCGTTGGTGAACTCCTCGCTCGACACGTAGCGCACCTTGGCGCCGGTGTAGAGGCTGCGGACGTAGTGGCCGATGGCGTGCAGCAGGTGGGTCTTGCCCAGCCCGGAGTCGCCGTAGACCAGCAGCGGGTTGTAGGCCTTGCCCGGCGCCTCGGCCACGGCCACCGCGGCCGCGTGCGGGAACCGGTTGGACGAGCCGATGACGAAGGTCTCGAAGGTGTACTTGGGGTTGAGCCGGGTCTCCAGGGAGGAGGCGGCCGGCGCGGGGGTCACCGCCGGGGCCGGCTCGCTGCCGCCCGCGTCGAGACCCTCGGGTCGGTGTGTCGACATGTCGTCGTGTCGCTGTGTCGACTCGTCGAGCGGTGGGCTGTCGATGATCGGCTCGCCCTGCTCGAGAGCGGGGTCGACGGTGACCGCGATCCGGATGTCGCGGCGGAAGGCGACGGTGAGCGCCTCCTCGAGCTGGGCGCGCAGCCGACCCTCGAGCTGACCGCGGGTGAAGTCGTTGGGGACCGCGATGATCGCGGTGTTCTCGTGCAGCGTGACCGGCTGGCTCGTGCGCAACCAGGCGCGTTGGTAGGCCTGGAGGTCGGCGAGGACCTGGCGCCACGCGGCATGGAGGTCGGAGGGCTCCTCGGCGGGGGATCCGGACGGGTTCGGATCGGCCTGGGGGTGGTCCACGGGAGCCAGCTTTCTGTGGGGTGGTCCGGGAGGTGCGGTGGTCTCGGTCCACAGACTTGTCCACAAGCTGTGCACCTGGTCCCGAACGGTAGGACCGAACCGCTCCGACGCGCCGGTCGACGACCCTGGGATCCACGTCGTCGCAGGTCAGAGGCCCTTTTCGCGGACCTGTGACGGCTGTCACCCGCGACACCGGATCGTGGATCACCGAGTGGGGGAAGCAACCTCGGAGGGCCTGAAGGTAACAAGGGCGCGGGGGGCCCGGCAAGCGGTTCTCCACAGGCTGGCGCCCGGCTGTCCACCGCCGGTTTGACCCTGCTCCGGCCGCCCGCGTACCGTTGGCCGGTCACTGCATGAATTGTCAGTCGACCGGTGCCGCATGTCCACGGATGTCGTCTACGCCCGTGGCCGGGCGGTGCCAGCCGAATCCGGCAGGCCCGACCGTCCCTCGTGGCGCGTCCCCGAACCACTGTGAAAGAGAAGCTTCGTGAGCAAGCGTACGTACCAGCCGAACAACCGTCGCCGTCACAAGGTGCACGGCTTCCGCCTTCGCATGCGCACCCGTGCCGGCCGCAGCATCCTGTCCTCGCGCCGCCGCAAGGGCCGCAAGAGCCTGGCCGTCTGAGTCCGCTGCCGTGCTGCCCGCGGCGCACCGGCTGAGGGACGGACGGACCATCCGCCGGACCATCCGCTCGGGTCGTCGTGCCGGGTCGCACACCCTGGTGGTGCACCTCGCCACCGGTGATCCGGGTACTCCGGGTCCCTGGGTGGGCCTGGTGGTCAGCAAGGCGGTGGGCAACGCCGTCATCCGCAATCGCGTGCAACGCCGACTCCGACACCTGGCCCGGGAGCAGCTCTCCGCGCTCCCGGGCTCCGGCATGCTCGTGGTCCGCGCCCTCCCTCCCGCTGCCGAGGCCTCCTCGGCGGAACTGGGAGCCGATCTCACCCGTTGCCTCCTTCGGGTGATGTCGTGAAGTACGTCCTGATCGGCCTGTTGAAGGCCTACCGCGCCGTGATCAGTCCGCTGTACGGGCAGGTCTGTCGCTACCACCCGTCGTGCTCGGCGTACGCCCTCGAGGCCGTCACCGTCCACGGAAGCCTGCGTGGCAGCTGGCTCGCCGCCCGCCGGCTCACCCGATGCCACCCCTGGGCGGCCGGGGGCTACGACCCCGTCCCGCCCGCCACCGATGCTGTTCCCAGCCGAGGAGCCTGAGTGTTCGACTTCATCATGAACCCGCTCTACTACGCGATCTCCTTCCTGCTGAAGGGATGGCACAGCGTGTGGAGCGGCATCGGCCTCGACGAGACCGGCGGACTGTCGTGGGCGCTGTCGATCATCGGTCTGACGCTGGTCATCCGCGCCGCGCTGATCCCGCTGTTCGTCAAGCAGATCAAGTCCAGCCGGAACATGCAGCTGATCCAGCCCAAGGTGAAGGAGCTGCAGAAGAAGTACGGCCACGACCGGGAGCGTCTCGCCCAGGAGACGATGAAGCTGTACAAGGACTCGGGAACCAACCCGTTCGCCTCGTGCCTGCCGATCCTGCTGCAGATGCCGATCTTCTTCGCGCTCTTCGGCGTGCTGCGCAACGCGGCCAACGAGGTCCCCAAGGGAGTGCTGACCCAGCAGGACGCGACCGACTTCGGTGAGTCCCAGCTCTTCGGCACCATTCCCCTCTCCAGCTCGCTCTTCGACGCGAGCGGCCAGGTCGGCGTCATCGTGACGGCCGCGTTCCTGGTGGTCGCGATGACCGCGACCACGTTCCTCACCCAGCGCCAGCTGATGAGCAAGAACATGCCGGTCGACGCGCTCACCGGCCCCTACGCCCAGCAGCAGAAGTTGCTGCTCTACGTGCTCCCCGTCGTGTTCGCGGTCGGCGGCGTCGCCTTCCCGATCGGCGTGCTCATGTACTGGACGACGTCGAACCTGTGGACGATGAGCCAGCAGTTCTACGTGATCCGCAACAACCCTGCCCCCGGGACGCCGGCGTTCGCCGCCAAGCAGCAGCGGGACGCGGCGAAGGCGGCCAAGCACGGCATCGTGGCCGACCCCTCCACGACCACCGTGGTCGAGGAGCCACCGGCCGAGCCCCGCCCGCCGCAGCGGCAGCAGCCGAAGAAGCAGTCGCGGCAGCAGCGCAAGAAGAAGCCGGGCGCCTCCGGACCCTCGTCCTGAGGGCCGCCCCCACCAACTCAGCACCACCCGACACGAAGGACACACATGAGCGAGCAGACCGACCAGGTCGAGACCGAGACGACCGAGGAGCCGGAGACGGCCGAGGTCACGGAGAGCGTGGACGAGGCGGACGCCGAGTCGACCGAGGAGGAGTCCCCCTCGTCGAAGCACGACCGCCTGGAGAACGAGGGCGACATCGCCGCCGACTACCTCGAGGAGCTTCTCGACATCGCCGATCTCGACGGCGACCTGGACATGGACGTGGAGGGCGACCGCGCGTCGGTCTCCATCGTCGGCGCCGACCTCTCCCAGCTCGTGGGCCGCAACGGCGAGGTGCTCGATGCCCTCCAGGAGCTCACCCGGCTGGCGGTGTACCGCGAGACGGGCGAGCGCTCGCGGCTGATGCTGGACGTCTCCGGCTTCCGCGCCGAGAAGCGCGAGCAGCTCGTGGAGCTGGCCGAGCAGACCGTGGCCCGGGTCAAGGAGACCGGCGAGCAGGTGTCGCTGGACGCGATGTCGCCGTTCGAGCGCAAGGTCGTGCACGACGCCGTCGCCGCCGGTGGCCTGACCTCGGAGTCCGAGGGCGTCGAGCCCCGCCGGTTCGTCGTGGTGCTGCCCGGGTGACTCCCGTTTCACGTGAAACATCCGGTACGCCGGAGACACCCCCTGCGCCCCCGTCGGCGCAGGGGGTGTTCGGTTCCGGGCGCCTTCCCGTGGCGGAGCGGTACGCGGCGCTCCTGTCGGGCGACGGGGTGCTCCGAGGCCTGATCGGGCCCCGCGAGGTGCCGCGGCTCTGGGACCGCCACCTGATCAACTGCGCGGTGCTGACGGAGGTGCTGCCGCAGGAGGCCACCGTGGTCGACCTGGGCAGCGGTGCCGGGTTGCCCGGACTGGTGCTGGCGATCGCGCGTCCGGACCTGCGGATCACCTTGGTGGAACCGCTGCTGCGGAGGACCACCTTCCTCGACGAGGTCGTGGCGGACCTCGGCCTCGATCGGGTGGAGGTGGTCCGCGGGCGGGCCGAGGGCCTGCACGGGACCCGGACGTTCGACGTGGTGACCTCCCGGGCGGTCGCGCCCCTGCCCCGGCTGCTGGCGTGGTCCATGCCGCTGGTGGCCGAGGGCGGCGCCCTGGTGGCGATGAAGGGGTCGCGGGTCGGCGAGGAGATCGATGCTGCGCGCGAGGAGCTCCGGAGGCTGCGGTGTGCGGAGCCCGAGGTGCTGGAGCTGGGGCGCGGCGAGCCCGCCCTGCTCGATCCCGCGACGACCGTGGTCCGGGTGGTCCGAGGTGGTGGCGGTGTGAGAGGTTGAGCCCCGTGACGCACCTCCTCGGCTGGCCCGCCACCGAGGCCGCTCGCGAGTTATCCACCGGTCTGGGGTGGCCCGCTGAGCGCAAGAGTGCACAGGTAGAGGCTGTTCATCCACAGGGCGACGTATCCAGCGACCTTGTCCCCGAAGTCCCCACGGAGGAGGATCTGCCCGTGGTTTCACGTGAAACACCGACCCCGTTCGGAGTCCGGACGGCCGCGGACCTGGCCGCCACCGACCCGGTCCACCACGACGACAGCACCCCTCTGGCGCGCGCCGCCGAGCACTCGGTGCTCGCCCGGTTCGGCGCCCGGATGCGACCGTCACTCCCGCGCCCCGAGCGCACCCGGGTGTTCGTGGTGGCCAACCAGAAGGGTGGCGTCGGCAAGACCACGTCCACGGTGAACGTCGCCGCCGCGCTCGCCCAGCTCGGGCAGCGGGTCCTGGTCATCGACCTCGATCCGCAGGGGAACGCCTCCACGGCGCTCGGCGTCGAGCACCGGCGCGGCGTCCCCTCGACCTACGACGCGGTCGTGGAGGGCACCCCGCTGGCCGAGGTGACCACCGAGTGTCCCGACGTGGCGGGTCTCTTCGTGGTCCCGGCGACCATCGACCTGGCCGGCGCCGAGATCGAGCTGGTCAGCCTGGTGGCGCGCGAGAACCGCCTGAAGAAGGCGATCGCCGGGCACCCGCTCGTCGGGGACGCCGCGTCGGCCGGGGAGGAACGTTACGACTACGTCTTCGTGGACTGCCCGCCGTCGTTGGGCCTGCTGACCCTCAACGCGCTGGTGGCCGGCGCGGAGATGATGATCCCGATCCAGGCGGAGTACTACGCCCTGGAGGGCCTGGGCCAGCTCCTCGAGACCGTCGAGATGGTCCGGGCGCACCTCAACCCGACGCTCGACGTCTCCACGATCCTGGTGACGATGTACGACGCCCGCACCCGGCTCGCCTCCGGCGTGGCCGAGGAGGTCCGCGAGCACTTCGGCGATCAGGTCCTCAAGACCACGATCCCGCGGTCGGTGCGCGTCTCGGAGGCGCCGTCGTACGCCCAGACCGTGATGACCTACGACCCGGGGTCACCGGGAGCCCTGTGCTATCTGGAGGCCGCCCGCGAGATCGCCACGAAGGGAGCACCTGCCTGATGACCCCCGCCGCCCCCACTCCGCCTCGCCGTGGTCTCGGCCGCGGACTGGGCTCGCTGATCCCGACCGCGCCCCGCGACCCGGAGTCGGCACCCGATGCCCCGGGCCCGCCGGCGACCACGACCGCGGCCCCGCCGGCGACCCCCGAGCTGGTCGGCGGCTCCTACTACACCGAGCTCCCGCAGTCCTCGATCCAGCCGAACGCGGTCCAGCCGCGCACGGTCTTCGACGAGGACGCCATGGCCGAGCTGGTCACCTCCATCCGCGAGGTCGGCCTGCTCCAGCCGATCGTGGTCCGCCCGGTCGGGGACGACCGCTACGAGCTGGTCATGGGCGAGCGCCGCTGGCGTGCCTCGCAGCAGGCCGGGCTCGCCGCGATCCCGGCGATCGTGCGCCAGACCGGCGACGACGACATGCTCCGGGACGCGCTGCTGGAGAACCTGCACCGCTCCCAGCTCAACCCGCTGGAGGAGGCGGCTGCCTACGGTCAGCTGCTCGAGGACTTCGGCTGCACCCACGAGGAGCTCGCCAGCAGGATCGGGCGCTCCCGGCCCCAGATCAGCAACACCCTGCGGCTGCTCAGGCTCTCCCCGGCCGTGCAGCGGCGGGTGGCCGCCGGCGTCCTGTCGGCCGGGCACGCTCGGTCCCTGCTCGCGATCGAGGACCCGGAGGTCCAGGACCGCCTCGCCGGCCGGGTCGTCAGCGAGGGCATCAGCGTCCGCGGCCTCGAGGAGATCGTGGCGGTCGGCGAGACCGGCGGCGTGGCCACCCGGACCCGGCGCAACCGCCCCACCGCCCCGGGGCTCGGCGACATCGCGGACCGGCTCTCGGACCGGCTCGAGACCCGGGTGAAGGTCGACCTCGGCAAGTCCAAGGGCAAGATCACCGTCGAGTTCGCCTCGCTGCAGGACCTCCAGCGGATCGTGGACGTGATGGACCCGCGCAACCGGGACGACCGCCCGATCTGACACGTCGACAGGGCGATACGTCGCTTTGTCGACAAAGCGACGTATCGACCTGTGTCAGTCCGGCTTCGTCGCGCGGCGGCGGGCCAGCCGCTCGGCGCGCTCGGCGGCGTCCAGCTCGACCGCCTCCTCCGGGGTCGGTGCGCTCCCCGCCAGACGCTGGGGGAGCCACCAGGAGCCCGGCGGCTGCTCCTCGGCCGGGTAGTCCGCGATCGTGCGGTCGAGCAGGGACGCCATCGCGGCGTGGAGCGCGGCGGTCTCGGCGACCGGGTCGGTGCCGGCCGGGTGCAGCGGCTCCCCGACCGAGATCGCGATGGTCGTGCCGCGCGAGAAGTCCTTCGGGTGGTCCTTGGTCATCAGCCGCTGGGTGCCCCACAGGATCACCGGGATCAGCGGGACGCCGGCAGCGGCGGCGATCCGGACCGCGCCGGTCTTGATCTCCTTGATCTCGAAGGAGCGCGAGATCGTGGCCTCGGGGAAGATCCCGACCGCCTCGCCGGCCGTCAGGAACTGCTGGGCGACCTCGAGCGACCCCATGCCCGGCTCCCCGGTCGACCTCGATGTGGTGGCAGCCGCGCATGATCGGCCCGGTGACCCGGTGGTCGAAGAGCTCCTTCTTGCCCATGAACCGCACCAGCCGCTTCGAGGGCTGGGCCGCGAGCCCGCCGTACACGAAGTCGACGTAGCCGATGTGGTTGTAGGCCAGGAGCACGCCGCCGCTGGTGGGGATGTGCTCGGTGCCCGACATCTGGAAGCGGTTGCCCAGCAGCCGGAACCCGGTCTTGGCGGCCACCACGATCGGGGGGTAGATGACGTCTCTCACCTGCTCAGCCTAGGGGCCGGGCGATCAGCGTCGGGTGGCGAGGAAGTCGGCGATCCGGCCGATCGCCTCCTCGAGCATCGCTTCGTCGGGGAGGGTGACCATCCGGAAGTGGTCGGGGTGGGGCCAGTTGAAGCCGGTGCCGTGCGTGACCAGGATCTTCTTGGCCCGCAGCAGGTCGATCACGAGCTGCTGGTCGTCGTCGACGGCGTAGACCTCCGGGTCGAGCCGGGGGAAGCAGTACAGCGCGCCGCGGGGCTTGACCGAGCTGACGCCGGGGATCTCGTTGAGCAGCCGGTGCGCGAGCATGCTCTGCTCGTAGAACCGGCCGCCGGGCACGATCAGCTCCTGGATCGACTGGTAGCCGCCGAGCGCGGTCTGGATGGCGTGCTGGGCGGGCACGTTGGCGCACATCCGCATGTTCGCGATGAGGGTCAGTCCCTCGAGGAAGTCGGTCGCGAGCTCCTTGGGACCCGAGATCATCACCCAGCCGGCCCGGTAGCCGCAGACCCGGTAGGCCTTGGAGAGCCCGCTGAAGGTCAGGCAGAGCACGTCCGCGCCGGCCGCCGCGGCCGCATGGTGGTGCACGGCGTCGTCGAACAGGATCTTCTCGTAGATCTCGTCGGCGAAGACGACCAGGTCGTGGCGGCGCGCGATGTCGACCAGCCCGGCCACGACCTCGCGTGAATAGACGGCACCCGTGGGGTTGTTGGGGTTGATGATGACGATGGCGTGGGTGCGTTCGGTGATCTTGGCCTCGATGTCGGCCAGGTCGGGGGCCCAGTCGTTCGCCTCGTCGCACAGGTAGTGGACCGGGGTGCCGCCCGAGAGCGTGACGGCGCCGGTCCACAGGGGGTAGTCCGGTGCCGGGATCAGGACCTCGTTGCCGTCGTCGATGAAGGCCTGGAGCACCATCGAGATCAGCTCGGAGACCCCGTTGCCGATGAAGACGTCGTTGACGTCGACGTCGCGCAGGCCGCGCTGCTGGTAGTACTGCGCGACGGCCGTGCGGGCGGGGTAGATGCCCTGGCTGTCGCTGTACCCCTGCGCGTCGGGCAGGTGGTGGACCATGTCGGCCACGATCGCCTCGGGCGCCTCGAAGCCGAAGGGCGCGGGGTTGCCGATGTTCAGCTTGAGGATCCGGTGGCCCTCGGCCTCCAGCCGCTGCGCCTCGACCAGGATCGGGCCGCGGACGTCGTAGCGGACGTGGTGGAGCTTCCTGCTCTGCCGGATCGGTCGCACCCGACCATCCTCGCAGAGGCCTGGGGGCGTCCATACTGGGTTCCATGAGCTGGGTGCCATGAGCCGGACCGCGGTCCGACTGACCCTGGACACGCTCGACGCGCTGCCCGCGCCGTGCCGCTCCTGCCTGTTCTGGGAGTGCGACGCCGTACGCCGCGGCCGGCTCGAGGACCCTGCCACCGAGAAGCAGGCGTGGGTCTCGGAGGTCCTGCGTGAGTGGGGCTCCTGCGGCCGGGTGGCGCTGGTCGACGACCGGCTGGTCGGCTACGTGCTCTACGCGCCGTCGTCGTTCGTGCCGGGCGCCGCCGGCTTCCCGACCGCTCCGGTGTCACCGGACGCGGTCCTGCTCACCACGGCGTACGTCGCACCGGAGGCCCGGGGCGGCGGCGTCGGCAGGATGCTGGTGCGGGCGATGGCCCGGGACCTGGTGGACCGCAACGTGCGGGCGGTGGAGGCGTTCGGCCACCGCGGACGCTTCAGCCGCGAGGAGCGGTGCACGGTGCCGGCCGACTTCCTGAGCGGCGTCGGCTTCCGGACCCAGCGCGCACACCCGGTGTCACCACGGATGCGGATGGACCTGCGCACGGCGCTCTCGTGGCGCAGCGAGGTCGAGGCGGCGCTGGAGCGCCTGGTGGGCGCCGTGCGACCGGCAACGCAACCGCGGCGCGCCCCGGAGGGCACGCCGCGGTCGTGAGGTCTCCCTCGTCCTGCATGAGCACTGCTCTGGTCTCGACACGGCCCCCGCGACCTCGTTCCTCGGTCGCGGGCCGAGCTCGACTCGACCTGGCCGGTCCACGCCCGAGCTTTGCTCGGGCTGACCGGCTCAGATGATGTCGGAGAGCTCGTTGAGCAGCGCGGCCTTGGGACGCGCACCCACGATCGACTTCACGACCTCACCACCCTGGTAGAGGTTGAGGGTCGGGATGCCGGTCACGCGGTAGGAGGACGGCGTGACGGGGTTCTCGTCGACGTTCATCTTCACGATGGTGACCTTCTCGCCGTGCTCGGCCGCGATCTCCTCGAGGATCGGCGCGACCTGGCGGCACGGGCCGCACCACTCGGCCCAGAAGTCGACGAGGACCGGCTTGTCGGACTTGAGGACCTCGGCCTCGAAGTCGGCGTCGGTCACAGCATTGATGTTCCCCACAGCGGGTACCTCTCTCTGTCTCGTGGTCTGCTCAGTGAACACCACCGCGACGACAGTTGTTCCGCGCCGCGACGTCAGCAGCGGAAGACGGCGCTGTCGGACGCCCGGGGGTCGCGGGTGAGGACGGCCTTCACCCGGCACTGGACGGCCCGCGGCCGGGCGAAGGACTTCTTGAACATCCCCTCGAAGGCCTGGACCTCCACGCGGCTCACCTTGCGCCACGGCCCCTTCGGCCTGGTCCGCTTGTGCAGCGTGACCGAGACGGTCTCCTCCTCCTCGACTCGGCCCATCTCCCCGGTGGCGACGACCTTGCCCGCCTTCGCCCGGCCCTTGAGGTTCAGGAAGGGGACGGGAGCGACGTAGACGTCCTGCCAGACCTGGCAGGTGCCGCCGGGGCAGGGCAGCCAGTCTGTGAACGGTGCGATCACGCCCTCGACGGTCTCGACCACGGCGCCGCTGTCGGCATCCACGACCTCGGTCTCGTCGTAGAAGTCACCCGAGGTGTCGTAGATGCCGTACGCGAGGTGCTCGCCGTCCGCGGACCACGCGAGCTGGTCCTCCGGGACGGCGTCGGTGAGCTCCGTCGCGGACAGGGCGCCCGGGGCGAGGTAGCCGACGAAGGGGGGTGCCTCGGTGCCGAACTCGGCGAGGGGCTCGTACTGGAGGACGGCGAGCCGGGATCCGTCGGGTGACCAGGTCGGCTGTCGGTAGCCGGGGGCGTGCGAGCAGTCCCCGCAGTCCGGCGTGCCGGTGAACCGGGACGGCGTGGAGAGGGCGGCCGCCGCGACGGTCCAGACCTGGTCGGAGGCGCCCGGCACGGAGAAGTAGGGCCCAGCACCGTTCTCCTGCTCGAACTCCGTGGCGATGAAGGCCAGCCGGTCGGTGCCTCGGCGTTCCAGCTCAGGCCGCCGTACTCGAAGATCCGGAACGTGAGGGTGTCGGAGTAGACCAGGACCGGCGCGCCACCGTCGACCGGGAAGAGGTAGATCCGGATGTCGTGGTCACCCGGGGGTGAGGATCTGGCCGAGCACGGCGACCTCGGTGCCGTCGGGCGACCACGCGACGGCGCGCGGGGCCAGGTCGGTGACACCCGCCAACCGGAAGGTGGACCCGTCCGGCCGGTAGATGCTGGCGGTTCCCTCGATCTCGTTGCACTGGTCGTCGAGGCAGTCGAGGTCCCAGGTCGCGAGCCGGGTGCCGTCGGGGGAGAAGCGGGCGGCGGGGAAGTCGGTGGAGATGTTGGTCGGGATCTCGCTCTTCAGCGCGCCGGTACCGGTGCGCAGCGCGCCGTCCGAGTAGAGCAACCGCCAGTCGTCACCTGCGGCCTGCGCGGGTGGTGCCGCGACCAGGCCGGCGAGCAGAGGACGGTGACGAGCGCGCGGACGACTGTGGACATGGTGGCCTCCCCCGGGGTGATGGGGGGAGGTTGTCACGCCTCCAGTCAAGCGAGCCCTGCTGTGGGCGAGATGTATCCGAGTTGTGGGGGCGGTCAGGCTCCGGCGGTCTGCACGGCCTCGGTGATCGACTCGACGGTCTCGGCTGCGGAACCGGCCGTCGAGGCCTCGTGGTCCAACGCTGCGACGAACCGCTCGGCGTCGAGGGCGGCGGCGCAGCCGGTGCCGGCAGCGGTGATCGCCTGTCGGTAGTGGTGGTCGACCAGGTCGCCCGCGGCGAAGACGCCGGGGAGGTTGGTCCGCGTGGAGGGCTGGTCGACGAGGACGTAGCCGTTGTCGTCGAGGTCGACCTGTCCGGCGAGCAGCTCCGAGCGCGGGTCGTGGCCGATCGCGATGAACAGGCCGGTGACCTCGAGCGGGCGGGTCTCGCCGGTCACGGTGTCACGCAGCGTCACCGACTCGAGCCGGTCGGCGCCGTTGATCTCGGCGATCTCGGCGTTCCAGACGATCTCGAGCTTGGGGTCGTTGAACGCCCGCTCCTGCATGATCTTGGAGGCGCGGAGCTCCTCGCGGCGGTGGATCAGGTAGACCTTCGACCCGAACCGGGTCAGGAAGGTGGCCTCCTCGATCGCGGAGTCGCCGCCGCCCACGACGGCGATCGCCTGCTCGCGGAAGAAGAACCCGTCGCAGGTGGCACACCAGGAGACGCCGCGGCCGGAGAGCTCCTCCTCGCGCGGGAGGCCGAGCTTGCGGTAGCCGGAGCCGGTGGCGAGGATGACGCTGCGGGCGGTGTAGGTGTCGGTGGCGGTCTTGACGACCTTGAGGTCGCCGGTCAGGTCGACCTCGACCACGTCGTCGGCGATCAGCTCGGCGCCGAAGCGCTCGGCCTGGGCCCGCATCTCATCCATCAGGGCCGGGCCCATGATGCCGTCCTTGAAGCCGGGGTAGTTCTCGACCTCGGTCGTGTTCATGAGCGCGCCGCCGGCCGTGACCGAGCCCTCGAAGACGAGTGGCTGGAGGCTCGCGCGGGCGGTGTAGAGCGCCGCGGTGTAGCCGGACGGGCCGGAACCGATGACGATGACGTTGCGCGGGTCGGACATGACGCTCCTTCGACGGGTACGCGAACAGAACCGATCGTAGGCGAGCGTTGTTCCCGGAGTGGGCCCGGTCAGCGCTGGTCTCAGCGTTGGGGCAGGGTGACCGACCGCGCGGCCTGCTCGCTGCCGCAGAGGAAGAGGTCGACGACCTGGCTGTCGCCCTGCTCGGGCCGGATCACGACCCAGCCGGGCGCCCGGTCGTAGAGGACGGGGACGTAGCCGCCCTGGCCCCAGTCGCCGGGGGCGCACACGTCCTGGACCGCGGCGCGCAGCAGCGACAGGTTGTTGTCCTGGCCGTCGGTCTGTGCCTCGCTGCTGTCGTTGTACTCGTACGCGGCGGACAGGCCCTGCAGCTCGACGGCGTCGCGGGAGAACTTCTGGGCGCTCACCCGGAACGGACGTGCGCGGGTGGCCCGGTCGGTCGGCGCGGCGCCGTCGCCCGACACCTCGGGCGCGGCGGCCGGCTCCTCGTCGCTGGTCGCGCCGGCGTCGGCGCCGCTCGTGGCCTCGTCCACGCTGCCGCCGACACCGCCGACGACCTGGTTGATGCCCACGCCGAGCACGACGACGGCAGCCGCGGCCACGAGCATCCGGGTGGCCCGGCGCCGGCGGTCGGCCAGGCGTACGACGGTGGCCTCGCGGGCGGGCTCGGTGGCGAGGCCGGCCAGCACCCGGTCGAGCCGGGCCACCACCTCGTCGGGGACGGGCTCGGTGTGGCGCGCGTCGGCCAGCAGGCGTCGTACCTGCTCGTCGCGCTCGTCGGTGTTCTCGTGGTCGGTCACGACGCACACCTCCTCTCGCCGGTCGTGGGTGGACTCATGTCGTGGGAGCTCACGCGGTCGGTGGTCCGCGGGGCTCAGGAGATCGGACGGGCGGGACCGGCGGCGGGTTCCCCGGGTCGGGGTGTCCTGGCTCACGGGTCGGACGCAGCACCTGGAGCATCTCGGCGAGCCGGGTGCGGCCGCGGGAGCACCGGGACTTCACGGTGCCCTCCGCGCAGTCGAGCATCTGGGCCGCCTCGGCGACGGAGTAGCCCTCCATGTCGACCAGCACGAGCGCGGCCCGCTGCTCGGCCGGCAGCCGGCGCAGGGCCGCGACCACGAGCCGTCGGCGCTCGGCGACCAGGGCCTCGTCGGCGGGATCGACGGGACCGCTGGTGGCCAGCGACCCGCGGTCGCCCCGCTCGTCGAGGTCGTCGGGCAGGGCGTCGGCCCGACGTACTTTCGCAGCGCGCAGCCGGTCCAGGCACGCGTTGACCACGACCCGGTGCAGCCAGGTGGTGACCTGGGCGTCCCCACGGAAGGAGCCGGCCCGGCGGTACGCCGCGATCATGCCGTCCTGGAGGCCGTCGGCGGCGTCCTCGTGGTTGCCCATGGTGCGGACCGCGACGGCCCACAGCCGGTCGCGGTGCCGGGCGAACAGCAGGCCGAACGCGGCGGAGTCACCCTGCACGTGCGCGGCCAGCAGCTCCGCGTCCGTGCGCTCGTCGGCGTGGCCGGCGGTGGTCATCCGCTGACCACGACCTCGGCGATCTCCCCGCGGAAGTCGGCGCCGGCCGGGGGCAGCGCGGTGAGCCAGACGACGAGGTACTGCCCGGTGGCCGGATCGTCGAGCCTGGTCCGGGTCTGGGTCGAGGACGCGGTGGTGGAGTCGAGCGGGTCGAGACCGGCGATCGCGGTCGGCGGCTGGTCGGTGAGGTAGTAGGTGACCTCGGTGGGCGTGCCCACGGTGGTGAGGTCGATCTGGGCGACCTCCTGGGACTCCCCGAGGTCGATCACGAGCCCGACGCCGGTCTTGAGCCCGGCCGGGGGCCCGAACTGGTCGAAGTAGGTGCTGGTGCGCCAGGCGGTCGCCGGGTCGCCGTCGACGGCCAGCGGTGCCTGCTCGGGGTTCTCCTCCGGGGTCTCGCCCTGCGGGTCGAAGTCGGTGGCGGTGGTGCCCTTGATCGGACTCAGCCCGCCGCCCTCGCCGTCGCCCTCGCCCGAGCCGGAGGTGCTGCTCGGTGTGTTCTCGGGCTCGGGCTCGGCGCCGAGCAGGGTCTTCCCGCGGCCCAGGTTGTAGGCCACGACGACTCCGACCGCCAGCAGCAGCGAGACCGCGATCACCACGGCGAGCCGGAACGACGACCGACCCGGCACCTCCTCGTGCGCATCGGGGTCGTCGTCGGTCACGGGGATGACACCGCTGCCGGTCCCGGGGCCGGTGTGGTCCCAGGGCCAGTACTCACCCGTGGTCGGTGGAGCGGCACCGGGCCGGGCCTGTCGGGCGGGGGTGCCGTCGGGCGGGGTGGGGGCGAAGAGGGGGCGCTCGGGCGGGTCCTCGAACGCCGGGGGCGGCGGGGGCGGCTCGCTCCGCTTCTCCAGCCACGACACGTCGTCCGCCTCGTCGTCGAAGATCGGCATCCCGGCCTGCGTCGGCTGGTCGACCGGCGCCGAGGGTACGCCGACGGGGGACTGGTCGACCTCCGGCTCGGCATCGGGCTCGGTCGGGCTCGGTGCTCGGGCGCGACGGACGGGGGGACCGCGAAGGCGACGGTCTCCTCCGGCACCGGTGCCGCCTCGGGCACGGCGGGCACGACACTGGTGGTCTCGGCGGAGGACGGACCCGGCGGCGGTCCCGGCTCCGGCGGTGTCTCCGGCTCGGGGCGGGAGTGGGTGCGTCGTTCGGGCACCGCGAGCACCCCCGCGCCCGCGATGCCTCCGACCGGCGCCGGCTGGATCAGTCCGGTGGGGTCGCCGACGTACTCGGCCAGCGCCACGGCCAGGCCGCGCGCGGTGTGGAGGTTGACCCCCGACTGACCCGGCTCCTCGGTGTCGTAGGGGTTGAGGACCTGGTCGCAGATCGTGTCGAGCGTGCGGGGGATGCCGGCCCGGACCTGCCGGGGGCGCAGCAGCCGCTCGTGGTCGCGCAGCGCGGCCGGGGTGTCGGAGGCCGACGGCCCGGCCCAGCGGGCGGTGAGCAGGAAGTAGAGGAGGCCACCGAGGTCGGCGACGTCGCCGGCGAGCTGCCCGGTCGGGATGCCGAGCAGGGCGGCGTCGACGCAGAAGCCGATGATCCGGACCTGGCCGGTCTGGTCGATGAGGACGTTCTCGGGCACCAGCCGGCCGTGCGCGACCCGCTGCTCGTGGGCGACGGCCATGGCCTCGGCGACCTCGGACACGATCCACGCGGCCCGCCGGGGCGGCAACGGGCCCTCGCTCCCGACCAGGATGTCGAGCGACGTGCCCGAGCCCCACTCGTTGACGACGTAGGCGATCCCGTCGCGCCGGTCGGCGTCCAGCACCCGCAGCAACCGGCGGTCGTGCACGGTCGCGGAGAGCCGGGCGGCCTCGTTCAGCGGCCCGGCACGCTCGTCGTCCTCGGCCAGGCAGTGCAGCGCGACGTGCCGCTCGAGGACCTGGTCGTGGGCACGCCAGAACCGGCCGTTCCCGCTCTCGGTGAGCAGGTCGACGAGGAGGTACCGGTCGGCGAGCACGTCGCCCGGTCCGGCTGAGTGCTGCACGGTCCTCCCTCGTGGTCTGGGGTCGTCGCCAATCGTGCCAATCGTAGGGTGCGTCAGGGTCGGGAGCGGGAGGGGAGCCGCCGCGCCACGGTGTCGAGCACGTCGGTGACCTCCGTGAGCCGGAACAACCGTCGCCAGCCCGACGAAGAGCACCACGTCGACCAGCGCGACCGCCGAGGCCCGCGCGAGCGCCACCGGGAGCGACGGGTCCTCGCCCAGGCCGGCCAGCAGCCGGGTCATGAGCGCCGCGCCCGCGGTGGCCACACCGGCCACCACCACCAGTCGGAGCACGAACCGCACCAGCGGCCCGAAGCCCAGCCCGCCGAGGTGCCGGGCGAGCACGGCGGAGGAGACCCCGGCACCGACGAGGTACGCCGCGGCGTACGCCAGGACCAGGGCGGGCGAGGTCTGCTCGACCGTGGCCTCCCGGACCAGCAGCACCGCGGCCACGACGTTGACCAGGGCGATCACGCACTGGACGAGGAACACCGTGCGGGTGCGCTCGAGGGCGTAGAAGCCGCGCAGCATCAGGTAGTGGACGGTGAAGAAGACCAGCCCGATCCCGAACAGGGCGAGGGTCGGCGCGAAGTTCTGATACGTGTCGGCACCGGCGCCGTAGCCCCAGATCACGTGCGCGGTGTCGCGCGCCACCAGCGGCAGCAGCAGCGCGAAGGGCACGATCACGGCCAGCGCGCTGCGCAGCGTGGAGGTGAGGGTGCGGGCCAGGCCGGGCAGGTCGCCGTCGGCCGCGAGCGCCGAGAGCCGCGGCAGGGCGGCGGTCGCCAGCGAGACCGTGATGATCGAGTGGGGGACCATCACGATCAGGAACGCGAAGGAGTAGACGGTGTAGCCCGTGGAGGGCTCGCCGGGCGCCTGCGCCGGACCGCTGCTGGCGAG
Source organism: uncultured Actinomycetota bacterium (assembly GCA_963826015.1). GTDB lineage: Bacteria > Actinomycetota > Actinomycetes > Propionibacteriales > Nocardioidaceae > Nocardioides. The sequence goes on from CAWGVI010000012.1 coordinate 70,954, forward strand.
GTTGACCACGACCGTGTAGGCGATCTGGTTGACGATCACGAACAGGACCGTCCAGACCCCGAGCCGCAGGGTGTGGCCCAGGCCGGTGCCACGGAGGTCGAGGCGCGGGCGGAACCGGAGCCCGGCCTTGCGCAGCACCGGCAGCAGCACCAGCAGCTGGGCGACGATGCCGAGCGTGGAGCCGAGGCCGAGCAACAGCTCCTGGCCGGGGGAGAACGGGCCGAAGAGCTCGGACCCGCTGGCCGGGCCGAAGACCAGCAGGTACGTCGCGAGCACGCTGACGGCGATCAGGTTGTTCGCGATCGGGGCCCACATCATCGGGCCGAACCGGCCGCGGGCGTTGAGGATCTGCCCGACCAGCACGAACATCCCGTAGAAGAACACCTGCGGCAGGCAGAACCGGGCGAAGTCGACGACCGACTGCCGCTGCTCGGCGAGCCGGGGCTCGTCGTACGCGCCGGACAGGAAGAGCTGCATCACCCAGGGTGCCGCCACCACGAGCAGGACGGTGACCACTGCGAGGAACAGTCCGGCCACGGTGACGACGCGGTTGACGTAGGCCTCGCCACCGTCGGCGTCCTGCTTCATCGAGCGGACCAGCTGCGGGACCAGCACCGCGTTGAAGACGCCGCCGGCGAGCAGGATGTAGAGCATGTTCGGCACCGTGTTGGCGATGTTGAACAGCTCGGCGTGGAGCCCGCCACCCAGGGCGGCGACCAGCAACGCGGAACGGACGAAGCCGCTGAGTCGCGACACCGTCGTCCCGGCGGCCATCACCGCGCTGGAGGCCAGGATCGAGGAGCGGCCGTCGTCGCTCACGCGTCCTCGCTCCGGACCCGGCGGACCAACCTGATCGCGATCGCGAGGAACAGCAGCCCGACGCCGACGCCGAGGATCAGCCAGATCACCTGGCTCACCTCGGCGGCGCGGATCGCCACCCGCTGCGAGGCCCCGAGCGGCGTACCGGCCTCGTCGGTGACCATGACCCGCACGTAGTGGACGCCGGGGCCGGAGGCGCGCGCCTTGAGCGTCACCGTCTGCCGGCCGCCGGCCGCGAGCTCGATCGGCTCGGAGTCCTCGACCTCGACGGCATCGAGGCCCACCGCCGACAGCGTCACGGTGACGGGGTGGTCGAGCCGGTTGGTGACGGTGGTGAAGAAGTCGCCGCTGGCCCCGGACAGGGTGACGCCGCGCGGTGCCCGCAACCGGACCCGCTCGAGCCGGGTGGTGATCCAGCCGACTGCGGCGTCGGTGGCCACCCGGGACTCCAGTGCCCGGGTCCGCTCGGTGTAGGAGAGCGAGGTGAGTGCCTCGTCCAGGGCCTGCCCGGCCACCAGGTCGTTGCGGGGAAGCACGTTGTCGAGCGTGGCGCCGGCCGCGATCAGCTGCTCGGCGGAGGTGAAGTTCTCGGGGTCGAGCTCGGTGAGCTCCTGGTCGACGGGGTAGCGCAGCTCGTCGGCCTGCAGGGGGGTGGCGCCGCCGAGGTCGTCGGTGTCGGTGAGCCGCAGCCACGACACCTCGTCGAGCCCCTCCCAGAAGGCCTCGGGGGTCGCGAAGGCGACGTCGTCCGGGATGACCGTCACCAGGGGGGTGCGGTCGTGGAACATCAGCCGGATCGCGGCCTCGGCCAGGAACCGCTGCCGGAGCGCCACCTCGTCCAGCCGGTCACCGGGTGGGGGCCCACCCCGGGCCGTCGCGGCCGAGGAGAAGAGCAGCCGCTGGCCGTCGAGCCGCCCGACGCCGCGAGTCTCTGCCTCGGGCAGCACCTGGTCGCCGAGGAGCACCGTCTCGGTCCCGTTGAGCAGCCCGAGCGCGTCGGTCGGCAGGTAGCCCTCGGGCGGTGCCACGGCGGGCTCGGTGCGGACCCGCCAGCGGTCGAGCTGGGTGCCGGCGCGGCGTACGGCGCGGTCGTAGAACTGCGGGGCGTGGTGCGCGATGGCCGCGACGTCGGGGTCGCCGTACGGCAGCGCGAGCACCTGCTCGCCGCGCAGCGACTCCTCGAGCTGCTCGAGCCAGGCCGCACCGGACACCGCTGCGACGTTGGGCTGCGCCTCGGGGTCCCCGCCGGACCCCGCCGGGGCGCCCGGCTCGACGATCTCCGAGGACATCGAGTCGCTGGGTTCGCTCGGGTCCTGCTCGTCCGGCTCCTGCTCCTCGTCGGGGACGGGGAGGACGTCGGTGATCGTCCGCGACGCGTTGCCGTCGACCAGTCGCCGCACGGCGTCCGGCACCGCCGGGTCGATCAGCCAGGTCACGGGGTTGGCACCGGCCGCGGCACCGAAGTCGAGGAGGGAGCGCAGCCGCCCACCGCCGGACAGGTCGGCCGCCCACCGGCGCGAGGAGCGGAGCCGGCCGTCGGGGGAGTGTCGGATGGAGTGGCGCAGGGGGACGACGACCGAGGCCCGCTCGGTGCCGGAGACGTCGTCGGGCACCAGCGGCAGCAGCGTCCGCGCCCGTCCGTCGGCCACCTTGTCGCGGGCCTCCTTGGTGTTGCCGAGGGCATGGGCGCCGAACCAGTAGACGCCGCCCGCGGAGACGCCGGAGCTGGCTGCGCCGCAGCGAGAGGGAGTACGACGCGGTCTCGCCCGGCGCAAGGCCGCCGATGTCCTCGAAGGTGCCGGGGATGGTGATCCGGTTCCCGACGTCCGCGGTGACCGGGGTGTCCGGCGTCGCCGCGAGCTCGGCGGAGGAGGTCAGCGGCTCGTCGTCGATGAACGCGTGGACGTTGATCGCGCGCCACCGCTCGTCGCTGATGTTGGTGACCGTGCCGGTGATCCGCAGCTTCCCCTGCTCGGGGACGAACGCCGGACTGATCGAGTCCAGGGTGACCCGCAGTGGCTCCTCGCCCTCGTCCGCGGTCACCTGCGCGACTGCCGAGGTGGAGCGCGCCGTGGTCGACAAGGTGGCGTCGGCCGCCGCCGGGGACCCGATCAGGAGGGCCGGCGTCACCGTCGCCGCCACCGCCACGAGGGCAGGCAGCAAGGAGGACCGGTGACGCACGCGGGCAGCCTATCCGGCGGCAGCCCGCGCCCCGCCCGCCCCGCGAGGCGGGTCGGAGGGCTCGGGTGAACTAGAGTTCCGGGTCGTGTCAGAGCCCGTCCCGCCCGCCTGGAACCTGGGCGACGCCCAGCGGTCGATGGCCGACGAGCTCGACCGGACCGCGCCGGTGCTCGAGCCGCTCGGCGCCCGCTTCGCCGACGCCGGCCACGAGCTCCACCTCGTCGGGGGCCCGGTGCGCGACGCGTTGCTCGGCCGTCACGTCAGCGACCTCGACCTCACGACCTCGGCGACGCCCGAGCAGACCGAGAGGTTGCTCGGCGGATGGGCCGACGCGATCTGGGACATGGGCCGGGCCTTCGGCACCATCGGCTGCCGCAAGGGACCGTGGACGGTCGAGATCACGACGTACCGCTCGGAGTCCTACGACCCCGCCTCGCGCAAGCCGGAGGTGGCCTTCGGAGACAACCTCGCCGGCGACCTGGGCCGCCGCGACTTCACCGTGAACGCGATGGCGGTGTCGGTGACCGACCGCGCCTTCGAGGATCCCTACGGCGGCGTCGTCGATCTCGCGCACCGGGTGCTGCGGACGCCGGGTACCCCCGAGGACTCCTTCTCCGACGACCCGCTGCGGATGCTGCGGGCCGCCCGCTTCGCCGCGCAGCTCGGCTTCGAGGTCGCCCCCGAGGTCGTCGCCGCGATGACCGCGATGGCCGACCGGATCTCGATCATCTCCGCCGAGCGGATCCGCGACGAGCTGGTGAAGCTGGTGTGTGCGCCGTACCCCCGCCGCGGGCTGACACTCCTCGTCGAGACCGGCCTGGCCGCGTTGGTGCTGCCCGAGCTGCCCGCTCTGGCGCTGGAGCGCGACGAGCACCACCGCCACAAGGACGTCTACGAGCACACGCTCACCGTGCTGGAGCAGGCGATCGACCTCGAGCCGAGGCTCGGTGACGGGCCGGACTTCGTGGTCCGGTTCGCCGCGCTGATGCACGACGTCGGCAAGCCACGCACCCGCCGCTTCCAGGACGACGGCACCGTCACCTTCCACCACCACGACGTGGTCGGCGCGAAGATCACGACCAAGCGGATGAAGGCGCTCCGGTTCTCCGGCGACGACACCGACGACGTCGCCCGGCTGGTCGAGCTGCACCTGCGCTTCCACGGGTACGGCGACGGCGAGTGGACCGACTCCGCCGTGCGCCGCTACGTGCGCGACGCCGGCGACCAGCTCGAGCGGCTGCACATCCTGACCCGTGCCGACTGCACCACCCGCAACCGCCGCAAGGCCGACCGGCTGCGCCGGACCTACGACGAGCTCGAGGAGCGGATCGCGCGGTTGATGGAGGAGGAGGAGCTGGCCTCGCTCCGGCCCGACCTCGACGGGACGCAGATCATGGCCCTGCTCGGGATCGACCCCGGCCGGGACGTCGGGGCGGCGTACCGGTTCCTGATGGAGCTGAGGATGGACGAGGGCCCGCTCGGCAAGGACGAGGCGTCCCGTCGGCTGCTCGCCTGGTGGGCGGACCGGCCCTGAGGGCTACTCGCCGGTAGCATCCGGAGCATGAGTGACGTCGAGACGCTGCAGTACGCCGTGGACATCGCCGCGCCTCCGGAGCGGGTGTGGTCGCTGGTGACCGACCTGTCGCGGATGGCGCGGTGGAGCCCGCAGGTGGTCCGGACCTTCGTGCGCGGCGGCCCGGTGCAGCAGGGCACGCGCGCGTTCAACGTCAACCGCAAGGGGCTGCTCGTGTGGCCGACGCGGAGCAAGGTCGTGATCTTCGAGCCGCACCGCGAGTTCGGGTTCCGGGTGAAGGACAACGCCACCATCTGGGCCTTCGTGCTCGAGCCGGTGGAGGGCGGCGGTACCCGCCTGGTGCAGGAGCGGCGCGCCCCCGACGGCATCACCCCGATCTCGACCCGGCTCCAGGACGCCGTCCTCGGCGGGGTCGAGTCCTTCACCGAGGAGCTCCGCGCCGGCATGCAGCAGACCCTGACCCGGATCAAGGCCGACGCGGAGTCCTGACCCGCCAACCCGAGTCGTGCCGCGCGGGTCGGCAGTTGTCGCGACCAGGGACCGGAGGTCTCGACTCTCGCCCTCGCCCAGGGGCTCGGGCGGCTCGACCACCTACCTCAGTCGTTGGTCGACCGGCGAGTGGCGTCGGTAGTTGGTCGAGCAGCGAGCGCAGCGAGCGGTTGTCGAGACCAGGGACCGGAGGTCTCGACTCTCGCCCTCGCCCAGGGGCTCGGGCGGCTCGACCACCTACCTCAGTCGTTGGTCGACCGGCGAGTGGCGTCGGTAGTTGGTCGAGCAGCGAGCGCAGCGAGCGGTTGTCGAGACCAGGGACCGGAGGTCTCGACTCTCGCCCTCGCCCAGGGGCTCGGGCGGCTCGACCATACCTCAGTAGCGGCGGCTCGACCATACGCATGCAGCGAGCGGTTGTCGAGACCAGACCATCAGAAGACGAGGGCGGACGGCTCGACCACCTGGCAGTACAGGTGGTCGAGCCGCGCCCACGCGACCGGCGCGCGTCAGCGCCGCAAGGTGAATCCCTCGACGAAGCCCTGACTCGCCGCCGGTCCGATCACGACCCGGATGGTTGCACCGGGCCCGAAGCCGTCGAAGACCAGCTCCTGGCCGAACCGGACCGTCGCCGGTCGCGCCGAAGGAGAGCGAGCGCTGACTGCTGCCCGTCGACGAACACCGCCGCGCTTCCGCCGCGCGAGGAGTCGCCGTGGATGACCAGGACGCGCGGACCGCGGAAGTGGTGGCGCAGCACGTCCTGCGTCGCCGGGCGCCGGGGCGTCGTTGCGGCAGTACGAGCCGACGTTGGCGCGGTCGTCGCGGACGATCGTCCAGCTCCGGGTCTTGTCGACCTTGTCGCTGCGGCACCGGATCGGCTTGCGGACCAGGACGGTCCGGCCCGCCGACTCGGGGTTTCCGGCCTCGTCGGTGACGGTCAGCGCCACCTTGGGGGACGTCCCGCGTCGCGGAACCGGTGGGTCACGGTCCGTCCGGTGTCATCGGTCTGACCGTCGTTGTCGAAGTCCCACTCGTAGGTGAGTCCGTGACGCCGTCTCGTCGTCGGAGGACCCCGAGGCGTCGAAGTGGATGTCGGTCCCGGTGAAGACGTGGTCGGGCCGGAGGCCGGAGGTCGCGACGGGGCGCGTGGTGTCGCCACCGGCGTCCCCTCCCGCCGTAGCCGTAGTCGTACTCGCCGCAGCCGTCGCCGAGCGTGAACTCCACGGTGCCGGTGAGGTCGCCGTCGGAGGTCTCCGGGCCCACGTCCTGCCCGCTCATCTCCGTCACGTCGTAGCCGAGGCAGTCGTAGCGGAAGTGCCAGTTGCCGTCCGCCGAGCCCGGGTCCTGGTAGTTGTCGGTGTGGCCCTCGCCGAAGTCGGTGAACGGGGTGTCCCCGGGACGCCAACGCCGCGTCGTTGAGGTCCGGCGCGTTCTCACCGGGCTGCGGCGTGCTGTCCAGCGGCGACTGGGCCGGCGGGTCGTCGGTGCCGGCGTTGCCGTAGCCGTGCGCCTCGTCCGTGTAGGCGTTGTAGAAGCCGGCCTCGAACGCGATCGCGGCACGGTCGTTCTGGCCCTTGCCGTCCAGGTCGAAGCCCGAGCGGTCACGCATCTCCAGGTAGTAGGCGTGGTCGGAGGGGCCCTCGGTGCCGGCCGCGACGTACTGCCAGCCCTGGGTGCAGGCGCCGGCGCCCGGCCCGTCGGCCTGGCAGCCGCCGTTGAAGATCCGCGGGTCGTCGGGTCGCCGCTGGACTCGAAGTCCGAGGACCAGTGCCGGTCCTCCCGCCGGGCAGCGTGGCGGTGATCTTCACGTCGTCGATGAACCAGCCCCGCTTGGCCAGGCCCGGGTCGGTGGCGTAGCTGAACCGGAGCACCGGCAGGTCGGACCCGGCGAGCTCGGAGATGTCGAAGGAGTCGGACATGTAGACCAACTCCGGGTTGTTGCCGAGGACGCGGTCGGCCGGCGCGTCTGCGGCCGCGTAGGACTTCGAGGAGCCGGTGATGCCGTTGCCGTAGTAGCCCTGGCAGGCGTTCTGGTTCGGGTTCTGGCCGCGGATCGGGGTGGTGTAGCCGTTCTCGGACTCGTTCGAGGTGAGTTCCTGCCCGCCGTCGGTCGAGGTGAGGACGAAGCCGTAGTCGTAGTCCCACTCGATCTCCCACATGGACTTGAATCGCAGCTGGAGCGTCGTGCCCTCGGGGAGGTCGGAGACCTGCGGCAGGGCGATGTCGAGGTTGTGGCCCTTGCGACGTCCTTCGCGCAGCCGAAGTCGTTGCCGGAGCGCGACCACCAGGTGTGCGTCGGGGTGGCGCGTGTCACCGGTCTCGAACTTGCCCGGGTCGAGCAGCACCCGGCCGGGCAGCTTCGCGACGTACATCTTCGAGTTGTGCGCCGACGCCGTCCGCCCCTGCGTCAGCGTGTACGGCGTGCCGTCTGCTGCTGCCAGGTGATGCTGTCGGTGTCCTGCTTGGAGTCGGTGATGCCGGTCACGGTGTGGAGGAGTCCAGCACCTCGGCACGACCCAGCCGAGCTCCTGACGGCCGAAGGCGTCGATGTTGTGCGACTTGTCGGTCGCCATCAGGTTCCAGTCGCCGTAGGTCTCGCGGCTGCCCGTGGAGTAGAAGTCGGGCAGGCCGAGGGAGTGGCCGTACTCGTGGGAGATCACGCTCGCGGCCTTGTCGATCGCGGTCTCGGGGTTGACGTTGTACGGGCCGACGCGGACGTAGACCGGGCGGTCGGTGTCGACGGTGGTCTGCTCCTCGCAGCTGGGTCGTCTGGTGTAGAAGAGCGGCCGACCCTCGAGGTCCTTCAGCTGGTCGTCGGTGGTGTAGCCGGGCAGCCCGGTCTCGGGGTCGGTGTAGTAGAACTCCAGCGATCGAGGAGTGGGGCCACACGTTGTCGTAGGGCAGCGTCGTGGGTAGTCGCAGCCCGCGAGGCTCAGCTGCGAGGCGCCGTTGCCGCCGCAGCCGGCGAACACGGCCATGAAGAAGTCGACGACGCCGTCCTTGTCGGTGTCGTAGTCGGTGTAGTCGACCTCCGGGTCGGCGATGGCGGCGGCGTCGCACACCAGCTTGCCGGTGGGGCCGCAGCCGCAGTCGATCTGCTGGAGCGCGCCGACGCCGGCGAGCGGAGCCGATCAGGGCAGAGCCCTTGGAGTCCGAGCCGTAGTAGGCGGTGTTGCCCGGCAGGTTGTAGACGCCGTCGGTGATGCGCTCGGAGTAGCCGATGCCCCCGACCGTGCCCGGGGCCGGGCGTCGCCGAGCCGGTCTGGGTTGAGCCGCCCTTGCAGGTGTTGCTGCTCTGCGGGTCGATCTGGGTGAAGTCGAAGCCGGGACCGTACGTCGAAGTCGGCCTGCCGATGCCGGCGGAGGGGACGGTGCCCTGCGGGTAGAGCTGCCCGAGGGACATCTCCTGGTAGAGGTTGAACGTCGAGCCCGGGAAGTCGGGGTCGTTGATGACCGTGTCGAGGTCGCGCTCGTGGACGGCCTGGTACGCGCGGTCCCGGTACTGCACCGGCACGACCGGGAACGGGCGGTCGCCGTACCGTGCGGTGTCGTAGGTCTCCCCGGGCGGGATGACCTTCGGCCCGTGGCTGGTGACGCGGTGGCGCGTGCCGCACGGTCACCTCGCGGTGGAGGAGAGGTCACGCCACACGAGCGTGGGGAGCTCGGCGAGCGTCGCCGCCGCGGCTCTCGAGCACCAGCGTCCGCGTCGCGTGGGCGTCGACGTCGCGGGCGTCCAGGTGACGGTCGAGCCGCCGTCGCCGAGGGTGGCGCCCTGGCTCGCGGCCGTGAACGTCGTGCCGGTCGGGCGCGGTGACCGACACCTCGACCCCGATACCGCCTGGTCGCCGGTGTTGCTCAGCAGGATCCGGGACGGGTAGGTGTCCCCGGCTTCACCCAGCCCACCGAGGAGACGAAGGAGTTCTCCACGAGCAGCCCGCGCCACGTCGCGGGACAGGACGCCGAGGGCGGCGGGTGCGGCGTGTGCGGCCGCGCTGGCGGTGACGGCGGCGCTGCCGGGACGGGGCGAGGGGGGCGAGCAGGCTGGGGGCGAGGGCGGTGGTGACCACCAGCGCGCGGAGCCTCGGGTGAGCGGGCATCTCAACTCCAGGGGGGGGGTGGCGGCGCACGATCGGTGCGCCCTGCCCGCCACAACGACCCGTCGGGACCGTCGTTACGCGGCGATGACGACCGGAGGTCTGACCCTCGGCCTCGCCCGGGGCTCGGGCGGCTCGACCACCTACGTGAGGTGGTCAGCAGCGAGCGCCAGCGAGCGGCTGTCGAGACCTCCGACGCTTCAGATGACCGGAGGTCTCGACACTCGGCCTCGCCCGGGGGCTCGGCCGGCTCGACCACCTACGTGAGGTGGTCGAGCAGCGAGCGCCAGCGAGCGGCTGTCGAGACCTCCGACTTGGTCGGTACCGGGTCGGCACCGGCTGTCGAGACCTCCGACTCAGGACGTCCGGAGGTCTCGACTCTCGGCCTCGCCCGGGGGCTCGGCCGGCTCGACCACCTACGTCGGCACCGGGGTGGGAGGTGGTCGAGCAGCGAGTGGGATCGGAGGTCTCGACTCTCGCCCTCGCCCAGGGGCTCGGCCGGCTCGACCACCACCGGGAGGTGGTCGAGCAGCGAGCGCCAGCGAGCGGCTGTCGAGACCTCCGACCCCTTCAGAACGCCTCCGCCGGAAATGCCGCAGGGCGGTGACCGTGTCCGGTCACCGCCCTGGCGGGTCTGCTCAGTGAGCGTTCACTCCTCGCCCTTGATGAACGCCTCGACGCGGCGGCGACCCTCGTCGTCGGGGAGCTGCACCGGCGGGCTCTTCATCAGGTACGACGAGGCCGAGAGGATCGGGCCGCCGAGACCGCGGTCCAGGGCGATCTTGGCTGCCCGGATCGCGTCGATGATGATGCCGGCGGAGTTCGGGGAGTCCCAGACCTCGAGCTTGTACTCGAGGTTGAGGGGGGCGTCACCGAACGCGCGGCCCTCGAGCCGGACGTAGGCCCACTTGCGGTCGTCGAGCCACTGCACGTAGTCCGAGGGACCGATGTGGACGTTGCGGTCGCTGATCTTGTCGGCGAGCTCACCGGTCAGGTTCGAGGTCACGGCCTGGGTCTTGGAGACCTTCTTCGACTCCAGCCGGTCGCGCTCCAGCATGTTCTTGAAGTCCATGTTGCCGCCGACGTTGAGCTGGTAGGTCCGGTCCAGGGCCACGCCCCGGTCCTCGAACAGCTTGGCCATCACCCGGTGGGTGATGGTCGCGCCGACCTGGCTCTTGATGTCGTCGCCGACGATCGGGACGCCGGCGTCCTCGAACTTCTTGGCCCACTCGGGGTCGGAGGCGATGAACACGGGCAGCGCGTTGACGAAGGCCACGCCCGCGTCGATGGCGCACTGCGCGTAGAACTTGTCGGCCTGCTCCGAGCCCACCGGGAGGTAGGAGACCATGACGTCGACGTTGCGCTCCTTGAGCACCGCGACGATGTCGACGGGGTCCGCGCCGGACTCCTCGATGGTCTCCCGGTAGTACTTGCCGAGACCGTCGAGGGTGTGACCGCGCTGCACCTCCACGCCGAGCGTGGGGACGTCCGCGATCTTGATGGTGTTGTTCTGCGAGGCGTTGATCGCCTCGGACAGGTCCTTTCCGACCTTCATGTCGTCGACGTCGAACGCCGCGACGAACTCCACGTCACCGACGTGGTACTCGCCGAAGGTGACGTGCATGAGACCGGGGACGGTCCCGGTCGGGTCCGCGCCTCGGTAGTACTCCACGCCCTGGATCAACGACGTCGCACAGTTTCCGACGCCGACGATGGCCACTCGTACCGCACCCATGTGGGATTCCCTTCCTGGTCCTGCTTCTCGGTCAGCCCTGCGGCTGATTCGTGGTCGAGGTCCCGGCGTCGTCGCCGGCAGACCTTTCGGCGTTGATGAGCTCGGAGAGCCAGAGCACCTCGCGCTCGACCGACTCCACCCCGTGGCGTTGCAGCTCCGCGGCGTAGCGGTCGACCTCCTTCTGGGTGATCGACAACTCCTTCTGCACCCGCTCCAGCCGCTCCTGGAGGCGACTGCGGCGGCCCTCGAGGACGCGCAGGCGGATCTCCATGTCGGTGCGGCCGAAGAAGGCGAACCTGATGTCGAAGTTGTCGTCCTCCCAGGCGGTGGGACCCACCTCGCACATCAGGCGCTGGAACTCGACGTCACCGGGCTCGGTGAGCTGGTAGACGATCCGCGGCCGACGACTCACCGTGACCGGCGGAGTCGATTCCTCGATGAGGTTGCTGCGCAGCATCTTCTTCAGGGCGGGGTAGAGGGAGCCGTAGGACAGCACCCGACCCCAGCCGAGCATCAGGTTGAGCCGCTTGCGCAGCTCGTACCCGTGCATGGGTGCCTCGTGCAGCAGTCCGAGGACTGCGAGCTCGATGGTCTCCCCACGACGTGCCATGCGACCTATCGTACCGATATATCCGGACGGCATCCACATCGCGGGCGTGCCGGGGACCCGACGTCGTGGGTTCGGGCCCTCGCGGCGTGTTGCGTACCCTGAATCAGCCGCACACCTCCCCCGATCCGAAAGACTGCTCCTGTGAGTGGAAAGCGACGGGCCTCCGGCCCCGCCGTCACCAAGAAGAAGCCGAGCTCCAGCACGTCCGGCAAGTCCGGCAAGTCCGGCAAGCCCGCCTCCACCCGAAGCCGGTGGAAGAAGGCCGGCATCTGGCTGCTCGTGCTGTCGCTGGTCGGCGCGCTCCTCGGGGTGGGCGCGTTCATCGTGCTCTACCAGACCATCGACGTCCCGAACCCGAACAAGGACTTCGAGACCCAGACCTCGTTCGTCTACTACAGCGACGGCAAGTCCGAGCTCGGTCAGTTCGCGACCCAGAACCGCGAGTCGATCACGCTCGAGGAGATGCCCGACTCGATCAAGGACGCGGTGGTCGCGGCGGAGGACCGCACCTTCTACACCAACCAGGGCATCGACCCCAAGGGCATCATCCGGGCGGCGTTCAGCAACGCCCGCGGCGGTGACACCCAGGGCGCCTCCACGATCACCCAGCAGTACGTGAAGATCCTCTACCTCACCCAGGAGCGGACCCTCACGCGCAAGATCAAGGAAGCCTTCATCTCCCTGAAGCTCCAGCGGGAGATGAGCAAGGAGCAGATCCTCGAGGGCTACCTCAACACCATCTACTTCGGTCGCGGCGCGTACGGCGTGCAGGCGGCCGCGAAGGCCTACTTCGACAAGGAGGCCAAGGACCTCGACCTCGGCGAGTCGGTCGTGATCGCGAGCCTCCTCAACGACCCCAACGACCTCGACCCCGCCCAGGGCAAGAAGGCCAAGAAGGACCTGAAGTACCGCTACCAGGCCGTCCTCAACGACATGGCTGAAGAAGGCATGATCGAGGCGACCGAGGCCGACCAGTCCGCCAAGAAGCTGCCCGCGTTCCCCGACATCCCCCAGGAGAGCCAGTACGGCGCGCAGCGGGGCCACGTCCTGACGATGGTCCGCGACGAGCTGCTCAAGCTCGGCTACTCCGACGAGCAGATCGAGGGCGGTGGTCTCCGGGTGACCACCACGTTCACCCAGAAGGCGATGGACGCGGCGGTGCAGGGCGTCGTCGAGGCCCGGCCCGACGGCTTCAGCGACAAGGAGCTGCACATCGGTGTCGCCACCGTCGAGCCGGGGACCGGTGCGGTGCGCGGGATCTTCGGCGGCCAGGACTTCCTCGACTCCCAGATCAACTGGGCCGAGGCCGGCGGCCAGGCGGGCTCCACGATGAAGGTGGCCGCGCTGGTCGCGGCGATCGAGCAGGGCTTCTCCCTCGAGGACACCTTCCAGGGCAACTCCCCGATCGAGCTGGCCGACGGCACCACGATCGAGAACCAGGGCGACGAGGACTACGGCGAGGCGATCTCCATGCTGCTCGCGACGGAGAAGTCGGCCAACACCGCCTTCATCGACATGACGACGTCGATGAAGGACGGCCCGGAGTCGATCGTGGACGCCGCGAACCGGCTGGGAATCCCTCCCGAGCAGGCACCGAAGAAGGCGCCCGGCTTCCCGAACACCTCCCCGGGCCTCGAGCCGATCACCGGCGTCGCGCTCGGCAACGCCACCGTGTCGCCGATCAACATGGCCAACGCCTACGCCACCGTCGCCAACGACGGCCGGGCCGCCGAGCCGTACGTCATCGAGAAGGTCGAGCTGCCCAGCGGTGAGGTCGACTACCAGCACAAGGTCGCCGCCACCCAGACGGTGAAGGCCGACGTGATCTCCGACGTGAGCTATGCGCTCCAGGAGAACGTGGCCGAGGGCACCGCCACCGCGGCCCAGGAGCTCGACTGGCCCTCGGGCGGCAAGACCGGCACCGCCACCAACGGCCTGGGCCAGGTGTCCTCCGCGTGGTTCGCCGGCTACACCCGCCAGCTCTCGACCGCGGTCATGTACGTCCGCGGCAAGGGCAACGAGGAGCTGCAGGGGTGGCTGCCGTCGTACTTCGGTGGCGCCTACCCGGCCGAGACGTGGGTCGCCGTGATGGACAAGGCGATGGACGGGCTCCCGGTCGAGGAGTTCCCCGAGCCCGCGATGCTGGACGGCGACCCGCCGGACGAGGGCCACGAGCCCTACACGCCGCCGCCGAGCACCCAGCAGCCCTCGCCGACCCGGACGTCGCAGACGCCGACGACCCAGACGCCGTCGGAGGACCCGAGTACCCAGACGCCCTCGGAGAGCGAGACGAGCGAGACGCCGACGGAGGACCCGACCTGCGGAGTGCTCGGCCAGCCGCCGTGTGAGACCGAGACCCCCACGACCCGGGGCGGTGGTGCGGGCCAGACCGGTCCGAGCGGCGGTCCCAGCGGCGGTCCCAGCGGCGGTCCCACCGCGGCCTCGGCCATGTGGAGCCCGGCCATGCGGGAGCGGTATCTCGTGTGACCGACCCCCACGTCCACCCGACTCGTGAGGATCCCCTCGTGGCCTCGCTGTCGGACGGGGTGGGCGGACCGGTGGGTGACCACGCGGGCCGCCATCCCTGGTGGACGCCGGTCCGGGTGCTGCTCGCCCTGGCCGCGGTCGTGCTCGCCCTGGGCGTGGTGCAGAAGACCAGCTGCTACCAGGAGTCGTGGCAGAACGGCACGGAGCGCTACTCCCACATGTGCTACTCCGACCTGCCCTACCTCTACACCGGGCGGGGCTTCGCGGAGCTGTCGTGGCCCTACACCGACGACCTCCAGGAGCGGGTCCGCTACCCGGTCATGGAGTACCCCGTCCTCATCTCCTACTGGGCCTACGGCACGGGCTGGGTCACCCACTGGCTCAGCGGATCCCCCGACCTCACCCCGCGCTACGCCGTCGGCGCCGACTCGCTGACCTCGGTCGACGGCGTCCTCGCCGAGTCGCGCCTGTACGTCGCGGTGAACGCGGTCGGGCTGGTCGGCCTGACCCTGCTGGCCGTCTGGCTGCTGGCGAAGGTCCACCGGCGACGACCCTGGGACGCCGCCCTGCTCGCGGCGTCACCCGCCCTCGCCCTGACCGCCCTGGTCAACTGGGACCTGCTCGCGCTGGTCTTCGTGGCCGGCGCGCTGTGGGGCTGGAGCCGGGACAAGCCCGTGCTCACCGGCCTGATGATCGGGCTCGGGACCGCAGCGAAGCTCTACCCGCTGCTCCTGCTCGGTCCGCTGCTGGTCATCTGCCTGCGCGACCGCCGCCTCCCGGACCTCGCGACCGTCGCCTTCACGGCGCTGATCGCCTGGCTGCTGGTCGACCTGCCGGCCTACGTCTCCGGGCCGGAGCAGTGGGCGCACTTCTGGTCCTTCAACTCCGACCGCGGCCCCGACCTCGGCTCACTGTGGCTGGTGCTCGACCAGGCCACCGGGATCGGCCTGTCCGCGACCACCGTCAACCACTGGTCACTCGGGATCTTCGCCCTCTGGTGCCTCGGTGTGCTCGTGCTCGGGCTCCGCGCGCCGGAGACCCCGCGCCTCGCGCAGCTCGCGCTGCTGGTCCTGGTCGGCTTCCTGCTGGTCAACAAGGTCTACTCGCCCCAGTACGTGCTGTGGCTGCTGCCGTTCGCGGCGCTGGCCCGGCCCCGGTGGCGCGACCACCTGGTGTGGCAGGGGAGCGAGATCTTCTACTTCGCGATGGTCTGGTGGTACCTCGGCGGGTTCCTCGACCCGGCCGGCGGTGGCGACGTCGGGTTCTACTGGCTCGCGATCGGCGTCCGCGTCGCCGGCGAGCTCTTCCTCGCGGCCGTGGTGGTGCGCGACGTGCTGCGTCCCTGGCGCGACCCGGTCCGCCGGACCGACGCGGGCCTGTCACCTCAGCTGACGAGGACCTCGTCGAACGCGGTGGCGGTGTAGCGGACCCGCACGTCGACCCGGTCGCCCACGGACGGCACCCGACTGCCCTGCGGCAGGAACAGCATCGAGGCCTGCATGTGCGGGGGCTCGGCGAAGAGCCGCTGCTTGCCGTCGATGCTGAACGGCGAGCGGACGAAGCCGACCGCGTCGAGGCCGCCACGGGCCAGGGTCGCGGCGCGGGCCTTGAGGCTGGTGTCGCCGGTCGGCGCCTCCAGGCCGATGCCGTGGGCGGTGCCGCCGCTGACGATGACGAGGTGGCCGGCCTTGGGCACGCTGCGGCCGCGGTAGCCGTAGACGTCGCCGCGGTCGACCTCGTGGACGTCGAGCACGGTGGCGCTGACGTGGAGCGCGCCCCGGTCGCCGAGCCAGAGGGCGGTCCCGATCCGGGGCCGGATGTCGAAGTCGGCGTACGACGCGCGGAGGTGCTCGAGCTCGGCGGGCGTCAGGTGGCTCACCCAGAGCGTGCGGGTCGGGACCTCGGCGGCGACCACGTGGGTGATCAGTCGCTGCACCTCGCTGAGGTGGGACCCGTGGCCCAGCGGCAGGTGGATCGCCACGCCCTCGAGCCGGGTGCGACCGCGCTCGCGCAGCAGCTGGGCGGCGACCTCGAGGTCGCGACGCTCCATGCCGTGCCGCTTCATGCTGGTGACCAGCTCGAGCACGAACCGGGCGTCGGGCCGGCGCTCGAGCAGGTCGGTGACGTCGGCCAGCCGGCTCAGCGTGTGCACGACCCGCGGCTCGAGCGCCGGGTCGACCTCCAGGGCGGGGCCGAAGGGCCGCCACGGCGTCAGCACCAGCAGGTCGCCGTCGTACCGCGGGGCGAGCTCGCCGAGCTCGGAGTAGGTGCCGACCGCGATCGTGTCGACGCCCAGGCCCTGGGCGCGCAGCCAGGCCGCCTTGCGGGCCAGCCGGTGCAGCCCGAAGCCGTAGCCGTTGCCCTTGCAGACCGGGGTCAGCCCGGGCGTGGTCTCGGCGACGTGGCGCAGGTGTCCGCGCCAGCGGTCGCCGTCGACGGTGAGGACCAGACTCATGGCGCGGTCACCTCCGCCGGCGCATGTAGGCGTCGAACGCGGCGTACAGCGGGCGGTTGAGGGGGAGGTCCCACTCGCCGGCGTACTCGACGGCCTCGCCGCCGGTGCCGACCTTGAACTGGATCAGCCCGAGGTGCGGGTCGTCGGAGTCGAGGGTGTCGGTGATGCCGCGCAGGTCGTAGACCTCCGCCTTGGCGGCGAGGGCGTCGCGGATCATCGCCCACTGCACGGCGTTGGACCCGCGGACCTCGCGCTTCTCGGTGGAGGAGGCGCCGTAGGAGTACCAGGCGTGGGTGCCGACCCGGATCGCGATGGTGCTCGCCACCAGGTCGCCCTCGTGGTGGGCGAACCAGACGCGGATCCGGTCGGGATCCTCGGCGGCGAGGGCGTCGTGCATGGCCCGGAAGTAGGAGAGCGGCCGCGGCGTGAAGTGGTCGCGCCCGGCGGTGTGGAGGTAGAGCGCGTGGAACGCCTCGAGCGCCTCGGGACCGGCGCCGGTGGTCACCTCGACGCCCTCCTTCGTGGCCTTCTTGATGTTGCGGCGCCACTGCTGGTTCATGCCCCTGAGGACGTCGTCCTCGTCGCGGCCGGCGAGCGGGACCCAGAAGTTGTACTGCGGCTGACCGGCGGCGAACCCACCCTCGACCGCCTGCGGGCGCCAGCCGAGCTCGTTCAGCTGGGAGGTGACGCGGGCGCCCTCGGCCGAGCGCTCGAGCGGCGCGACGTCGTCGAGGCGGCGTACGGCGGGGTCGGCGATGCCGTCCTTCACCTGGGCCGCGCTCCAGCGGCGGGTGACCACCGGCGGGCCCATCCGGACGCCGAAGGCCCCCTGCTCCTTGAGGTGGCGGCTCATCGGGTCGAGCCACACGGCGAGGTCGTCGGTGCCCCAGTCGATGACCGGGCCCTCGGGGACGTAGGCGAGGTAGCGCTTGACCCGCGGCAGCTGGCGGTAGAGCACGAGCGCGGCGCCGACCCGCTCGTCACCGTCGAACCAGCCGATCGACTCCGCCCGCCACTCGGGCTTGGCCTTGGCCCACGCGGGGGTCTGGAGGAAGCTGACCGAGGGCCGGTCGCGGACGGTCTGGAGGTGGTCGGCGGGCGAGATCGTCCGGACTGTCAGCACGCGTCGAGGCTAGCGCGTGGGGTCAGAGCCGCTGACGCAGCCAGCCGAAGTCGGCGACGTGCTCCGCGGCGGCGCCGGGGGTCTCGCACACCACCGGTGCGGCGGCCTCGCGGATGACCTGGGCCAGCAGGTCGGGGTCGATCTTCCCGGCACCGAGGTTGGCGTGGCGGTCGGCGCCGGAGTCGAACTCGTCTCGGCTGTCGTTGCAGTGGACCAGGTCGATCCGGCCGGTGATGGCGCGGACGTCCTCGACCACGGTCTCGAGGGGGTTTCCGCCGGCGTGGGCGTGGCAGGTGTCGAGGCAGAAGCCGACCCGGTCGGCCTGCTCGCAGCCGGAGATCGCGTCCCAGACGCCGGCGATGCGGTCGAGGGAGCGGGTCATCGCGTGCTCGCCTCCGGCGGTGTTCTCGATCAGCAGCGGGAGCGTGAGGTCGGTCGCGTCGATCGCCTTGCGCCAGTTGTCGAAACCGACGGTCGGGTCGTCGTCCTTGCCGACGTGGCCTCCGTGGACGATCAACCCCTTCGCCCCGATCGCCGCCGCCGCGTCGACGTGCTGCTGGAGCAGCTTGCGGCTCGGGATCCGGATCCGGTTGTTCGTGGTGGCGACGTTCACGATGTACGGCGCGTGGACGTAGAGGTCGACCCCGGCTCCGGCGGCGTCGTCGCGGAGGCCGTCGCTGCCGCCGGCGTACCGGATCTCGGGGCCCTGGTAGCCCTGGGGGTCGCCCAGGAAGAACTGCACCAGCGTGGCCTCGCGGGAGGCCGCCTCGGCGATCGGGTCGGTCTGGTCGACGTGGGCGCCGAGGCGGAGGTCGCTGCTCATGGCGTCCACGCTAACCCGCACCACCGACGGCGGGTCGCGCCGGTTTCACCCGAAAGGGGGTGCTGCTGCGGCATGCTGGGGCGACCACCCGTCAGACCCCCGTCAGACCTCCAGGAGCAGCACCATGTCCGAGTCGTCCGCGCCCTCCTCCTCGACCGCGTCCCTCACCGCGGCCCACCGCTACGACCAGGGCATCCTGCTCGCGGGCGTCCTCGCCCTCATCGGCTCGGTGCTGCCCTTCTACACGATCAGCGTCGACATCATGGGCGTCTCGAACTCCGACTCCGCCTCGGCCTGGAACGGTTTCTTCGGCTGGTTCGGCGTGCTCGCCGCCGTCGCGGGCAGCACCGTGCTGCTGATCCACCTGCTCGGCCAGGACCCCCGGGTGCCGGTGCGGCTCACCGTCCTGGTGGCGTACGGCGTCGCGGTGATCTGCACGTTGATCGCCATGTTCGTGGTCCCGGGCGGGGGTTGCGACGAGCTGGAGATGATGGGGACCGACCTCTGCGAGGGCATCGACTTCGGCCGCGGCTTCGGCTTCTGGCTGACCCTGCTCGCCGTCGCCGGTGGCCTGGCGCTGGCCGTGCTGCGTCGCGACACCTCCGCCGCGGCGGACTCGCCGGAGAGCCCCGCGCCTCCGGCGCCGACCGCCTGATCACGGATTCACGCACCGTCCGCGAGCGCTGATAACCTCTCCCGGTTGCCCGGTCCGATCCGGGCGACTGCATTTCGCATATGCCCTCCTGCCACGGAGAGTCCGTGGCCGCCTGAGTCCAGAGGAGGTGGAGACCGCTGTGCGTGCCTACGAAGTGATGGTCATCCTCGACCCCAGCCTCGAAGAGCGAACGGTCGAGCCGTCGCTCGACAAGTACCTCAACGTCATTCGCAAGGATGGTGGCACCGTCGACAACGTCGACGTGTGGGGCCGTCGTCGCCTGGCGTACGAGATCCAGAAGAACGCCGAGGGGATCTACGCCGTGATCACCCTGAACGCCGAGCCGGACACCGTGAAGGAGTTCGCGCGTCAGCTCGGGCTCAACGAGTCCGTGCTCCGTACGAAGGTGCTGCGTCCCACGGGCTGAGCCTGTGGACGAACACTTTCCCCTGTCGGTGGCTCGCGCTTTGATGAGTCCCGACGCATCTGTGGATCGAACGAGGGAGACCTGACATGGCAGGCGAGACCGTCATCACCGTGGTCGGCAACCTGGTCGACGACCCGGAGCTGCGCTTCACCCCCTCGGGTGCGGCCGTGGCCAACTTCCGGATCGCCTCGACCGCCCGCACCTTCGACAGCGAGACCCGCGAGTGGAAGGACGGCGACGCGCTGTTCCTCTCCTGCTCGGTGTGGCGCCAGGCGGCCGAGAACGTCGCCGAGTCGCTGCAGAAGGGCATGCGCGTCGTCGTGCAGGGCCGGCTCAAGCAGCGCTCGTACGAGACCCGTGAGGGCGAGAAGCGCACGGTGATCGAGCTCGAGGTCGAAGAGGTCGGCCCGTCCCTGAAGTTCGCGACCGCCAAGGTGGCCCGTGCCCAGCGCTCCGGCGGTGGCGGCGGCTACGGCGGCGGAAGCGGCGGCGGAAGCGGCGGCGGTGGTGGCTACTCCGGTGGCGGCCAGTCCGGCGGCCAGTCCGACCCGTGGGCCACCAGCGCCCCGCAGGGCGGCGGCCAGGGTGGCGCCCCGGGTGGCGGCGCCCCGGCGAACGACCCGTGGGCGGCGCCCGGCGCCGGCAACGACGAGCCTCCCTTCTGATCCACGACATCCATCCGATTCATCCCCACACCATTCCGGCTCACGCCGGGCTCGTAAGGAGAGCACCACAATGGCCAAGGCAGTGATTCGCAAGCCCAAGAAGAAGGTTTGCCAGTTCTGCAAGGAGAAGGCGACCGGCGTCGACTACAAGGACGCCACCCTCCTGCGCAAGTTCATCTCCGACCGCGGCAAGATCCGCGCGCGTCGGGTCACCGGCAACTGCGTCCAGCACCAGCGGGACGTCGCGATCGCGGTCAAGAACGCCCGCGAGCTCGCGCTGCTGCCCTACACCTCTACCGGTCGCTGAGAGGAGCACCCCTGATGAAGATCATCCTCACCCAGGAGGTCTCCGGCCTCGGTGGTCCCGGCGACGTCGTCGAGGTCAAGGACGGCTACGGCCGCAACTACCTCCTGCCCCGCGGCGACGCGATCCGCTGGAGCAAGGGCGCCGAGCGCACGGCCGAGTCGATCAAGACCGCCCGGGCTGCCCGTGCGGTCCGCGACGCCGACCACGCCTCGCAGATCAAGTCCAAGCTCGAGGCCGGCCCCGTGCCGGTCAAGGTGAAGGCCGGCGACACCGGTCGCCTGTTCGGTGCGGTCACCGCCGCCGACATCGCCTCGGCCCTGGCCGAGACGTCCGGCGAGCCGGTCGACCGTCGCACCATCGTGATCGGCAACCCGATCAAGTCGCTCGGCACCCACGAGGTGTCGGTCAAGCTGCACGACGAGGTCTCCGCCACGGTGGCCCTCAACGTCATCCCGGCCTGACCTTCCGCGCGTCCCCAGGGCCGTCCCTCCTCCGGAGGGGCGGCCCTGTGCCGTCCCCGGAGCCAGGTGGTCGAGCCCTCCCTCGTCTGCAGGGGCTGCGCTGTGCTGTCCCCCAAGCCAGGTGGTCGAGCCGTCCGAGCCCCTGGGCGAGGGCGAGTCGAGACCTCCGGAGGTCTCGACAGCCGCTCGCCGGCGCTCGCTGCTCGACCACCTGAGATGTCGTCTCAGTCGGACCAGGTCCGACCGGCGTGGACGAAGCTGAGGACGACGGTGGTGACCAGGGCGGCGCCGGCCAGGATGATCGCCGGCTGCTCGAGCACGGTGACGCCACCGCCGAAGACCACGACCGGCGCGAGCGCGGCGACCGCGGTCATGGTCGCGACCAGGAACCACCAGCCCCGGGCCGCGGAGTCCTCGTGGTCGCCGGCCCACTGCCCGAGCGTCGTGGCGAGGAGCAGCACGGCCAGCAGCTGCGGCAGGTTCGCCGCCCACTGGAGCGACGGGTCGGCCGCGAGGACCCGGTCGGCGACGCTCGGCACCCACACCGGCACCGAGACCACGAGGGCGAGCACCGTCAGCCCGGTCAGGAGGGGGCGGCGGGGCAGCCCGGCGGGCAGGCGCCGTACACCGAGCAGGACCAGCAACCAGCCGAGCGGGTCGGGCAGCAGGTCGGGTGTCCCGGCCCGGAGCAGGACCACCAGCAGGCCCATCCCGATCGCCTGGAGTGCCCGCACGGCGACACTCTAGGTGCCGGTCACCAGCCAGGCCGTGCCGCGCGCCCGGCGCACCAGCACCACCAGCCGGGCACCCATGAAGACCCCGGCGAAGGCGATCCAGACCGCGAGCAGGCCACCGCCGACGGCGACGGCGAGCAGGGCGAGTGGCGCGTAGGCCACCAGCGTCACGACCCCGCCCCACGCCAGGTAGCGACCGTCGCCGGCGCCGATCAGCACGCCGTCGAGCACGAAGACCACCCCCGCCACCGGCTGCCCGATCGCGGCCACGAGGAGCACCGCGACCAGGCGGTCGTGGACGGCCTCGTCGGGGGTGAAGAGCGGCCCGAGCAGGGGGCTGGCCGCGGCCAGCGCCAGACCGGTGACCACGCCCGCCCAGAGACCCCAGCGGACCATCGTGTCGGTGAGCTCGCGGGTGCCCGCCACGTCTCCGGCCCCGAGCGACCGGCCGGTGAGGGCCTGGGCGGCGATCGCGATCGAGTCGAGCACGAAGGCGAGGAAGGTCCAGAGCGTGAAGGCGAGCTGGTGGGTGGCGAGGTCGACCGCCTGGCCGGTGTCGTCGACGGCGGACATCGTGACGGCGTACGTCGTGACGAGCAGCGCGGCGCGCAGGGTCAGCGTCCGGACCACCAGGGGGACGCCGGCGCGGGCCGCGGCCCGGATCCCGGGTCGGTCGGGCCGCAGCGGAGCCCCCTCCCGGCGGGCAGCGCGCACCACGACGGCGGCCAGCACGAGTGCGGAGGCGACCTGGGCCAGGACCGATCCCCACGCCGACCCGGCGATGCCGAGCCCGGCGCCGTAGACGAGCGCGACGTTGAGGACCACGTTGAGGACGTTGCCGCCGACGGCCACGACGAGCGGGGTCCGGGTGTCCTGGAGGCCGCGCAGCACCCCGGTCGTCGCGAGCATGACGAGCAGCGGCGTGGTGCCGAGCAGTGCGACGCGCAGGTACGCCGTCGCCTGGTCGCTCACGGCCTCTCCGGCGCCGAAGAGCCCGACCAGCTGGTCGGTGAACACCACGCCGAGCGTGGTCGTGACCGCGCCGATCAGCACCGCCAGCCAGATCCCGTCGACCCCCTGCGCCAGCGCGCCGCGGGTGTCGCCGGCGCCGAGGTGGCGGGCCACGCTGGCAGTGGTGCCGTAGGCGAGGAAGATGCAGAGTCCGACCGCGGTCTGGAGGACGGCGGCCGCGATGCCGAGGCCGGCCAGGGGCGTGGTCCCGAGGTGCCCGACGATGGCGGCGTCGGCGAGCAGGAAGAGTGGCTCGGCGGCGAGGGTGAGGAACGCGGGGAACGCCAGCCGCAGGATCTCGCGGTCCCGGGGCCCTCTCACGGCACCAGACTATGCCGGTAAGAGACAGTATTGCCAGGTGACCATGACATGACTAGTCCCTACCCACCTGTGCATGAACGGTGAATAACCCTGCGCAGGGAGGTTTCCACCCAGGGACGGCCTCGACTCGTCCCCTCGAGTCCCGGATGCCGGACCCCGCGGAAATCTCTTCGTCAGAGTTTTCCCTCCACACGGTGTGGGGCGCATTCGTGCAGGTCAGGAGGGGGTCGGCGGTTCTTGGCGCCGCTGGTTCCACAGTCCGCTCCCCAGCCTGTGCACACCTCGCCGCGTGTCGTCCACCAGGCGGAGCGGGTTATCCCCAGCCCCTGTGGAGGACCGGCTTCCATGGACACCCCCCGCCGACGTACGTTCCTCCGGTTGTCCCCGCAGTCCTTCCCTCACGTCCCATCCCGTTCCACCCCCGTCCCCGTCAGCGCCGTCCCGTCGTGTCAGTGGTCCTCCCTACCGTCGTGGCCGTGGTCCCCCGCCGTCGGCAGAACCCCCAGGAGGTCAGGTGAGCGTCACCGAGCACGGTGCCCCCGCCGATGCCGACGCACCCCCCTACGACCAGTGGGGCGACGGACCCGCGGCGTACTCACCGGGCGAGGCACCGCAGCGGCCCGGTGACCGGACGCCGCCGCAGGACAACGCCGCCGAGCAGAGCGTGCTCGGCTCGATGCTGCTCTCCAAGGACGCGATCGCCGACGTCACCGAGTCGGTCCGCGGCACCGACTTCTACCGTCCGGCCCACGAGCTGATCCACGACGCGATCGTCGACCTCTACGGCCGCGGCGAGCCGGCCGACCCGGTGACCGTGGCGGCCGAGCTCCAGCGTCGCGGCGAGCTCCAGCGGATCGGCGGCGCCCCCTACCTCCACACCCTCTCCGCCAACGTCCCGATCGCTGCCAACGCCGGCTACTACGCCGAGATCGTGCGCGAGAAGGCGATCCTGCGCCGGCTGGTCGACGCCGGCACCCGCATCGTCCAGATCGGCTACGCCGGTGAGGGCCAGGTCGACGACGTGGTCGACCAGGCGCAGGCCGAGGTCTACAAGGTCACCGACAAGCGCACGGCCGAGGACTACGCCCCGCTCTCCGACATCATGGACGGCGTCCTCGACGAGATCGAGGCGATCGGCAACCGCGAGGCCGGCCTCTACGGCGTCCCGACCGGCTTCGCCGACCTCGACGACCTCACCAACGGCCTCCACGCCGGCCAGATGATCATCGTCGCCGCCCGCCCCGCGATGGGTAAGTCGACCCTCGCCCTCGACCTGTGCCGGGCGGCCTCGATCCAGAACAACCTGACCAGCTGCTTCTTCAGCCTGGAGATGACGCGCTCGGAGATCACGATGCGGCTGCTGTCGGCCGAGGCGAAGGTGCCGCTCAACCACATCCGCAACGGCCAGATGAGCGACGACGACTGGACCAAGCTGGCCCGCAAGATGGGCGAGATCTCCAGCGCCCCGATGTTCATCGACGACTCGCCCAACATGACGATGATGGAGATCCGGGCCAAGGCTCGCCGGCTCCGGCAGCGCCACGACCTGCGACTCATCGTCATCGACTACCTCCAGCTGATGACGTCGGGCAAGAAGGTCGAGTCCCGCCAGCTCGAGGTCTCGGAGTTCTCCCGTCAGATCAAGCTGCTCGCCAAGGAGCTCGGCATCCCGATCATCGCCCTCTCCCAGCTCAACCGTGGTCCCGAGCAGCGCGGCGACAAGCGCCCGATGATGAGCGACCTGCGCGAGTCGGGCTCGATCGAGCAGGACGCCGACATGGTCGTCCTCCTCCACCGCGACGACGTCTACGAGAAGGAGTCGACCCGCCCCGGCGAGGCAGACCTGATCGTGGCCAAGCACCGCAACGGCCCCACCCGCGACATCACCGTCGCCTTCCAGGGCCACTACTCGCGCTTCGTCGACATGGCCCACTGAGCAACGCCTCCGCGGGTCAGAACGGTGGAGCTCCGATGACGGTCATGCTGCCGGTGGCCAGCGCGGCGCCGTGCGGTCGAGTACGGGAGCGGCGGCTCGTCCGCGCGACGGCTCAGCTGTCCGGAAGTCTCGCACCTCGGGGGGTGCAGGCAGAGCATGCGGGCGCCGTCGGCTCGGAGGAAGGCGTGTGGCCGTCGAGCGGAACGACCGCGACCCCTCCGCCGTGCTCGGTCCAGCTGACGGCAGGACATCGACGCCGAGCGTAGAAGGTCTCCTCCGCCCGGGATGGATGTGGAGGGGGGTGCGCTTGCCGGCTCGACCGCGTCCTCGAAGAGCAGGAAGTCGCGCCGACCTCGGCTTCGCGCACCAGCCAGGTGGCATCCCGCCGCCGTAGAACCAACGACGTTCGGCGTCCTCGGCGTTGCGCTGCAGTACTGCTCCATGACGACTCTTTTTATGGGACTCAAGTCCCATCACGAAACTAAGGTACCGTGAGAACCGTGTCAACGGGATACGAGGCTTCTGGCCGGACGCGACAGAAGCAGCGCACGCGGTCGGCCCTGATCGCCTCCGCGCGAGACCTGGTGGCCCGCGGGGGGCGGGCACCGACCGTGGCGGAAGCGGCGTCGGCGGCCTCGGTCTCGCGCACCACGGCCTA
This sequence comes from uncultured Actinomycetota bacterium, assembly GCA_963826015.1. Classification (GTDB taxonomy): domain Bacteria; phylum Actinomycetota; class Actinomycetes; order Propionibacteriales; family Nocardioidaceae; genus Nocardioides. Next base: position 96,476 of record CAWGVI010000012.1, read on the forward strand.
TCGGTACTTCCCGACGCAGCACGCGTTGCTCATGGCTGCTCACCCGGAGATCGAGGCGCGGTCGATGCTGCCCGCCGACGTCGGGGACGATCCCGAGATCCGCCTGGAGGCTGCGGTCCGCGGCTCGTGGCGAGGGTGGTGGACACCGAGCCGCAGCAGCGCACCATGCTCCGACTGTCGCTGGACGTCGACGCCACGACCCAGGAGCGACGCTGCGACACGGTCGTGCCGTGGGTGCTTCACCGGACAACTGGCAGCTCGTCCGGACGGGGTGCTGCTCGCCGTACGCCGGTGCGCGGGCGCGGGCCGGGCGGCCGCCGAGAGCTGGTTGGCTCGTGACATCGCAGGCATGCGCGCGAGAAGCGGTGAGCAGATGGTGTGGTGGCGTGGCGATCTCGGCGGCTGGTCGGCGGCGCGGGACAATCGTCGGCGTGCGTACGACGGAGCAGCGACCCGCGTGGTCGCCATGGCGGTCGGTGGTGGCCTTCGGGCTGGTGAGCCTGGCGGCCGACATGGTCTACGAGGGGATGCGGGCCATGGCCGGCCCCTTCCTGGGCACGCTCGGGGCGTCGGCGGTCACGGTCGGCATCGTCACCGGCGCCGGTGAGGCGATCGCGCTCATCCTGCGGCTGGTGACCGGCACCTGGGCCGACCGCAGCCAGCGGCACTGGCCGCTGACCGTCGTCGGGTACGCCATGACGGCGGTGTCCGTGCCGCTGCTCGCGGTCACGCCGTTCCTCGGCAGCGCCGGGCTCGCGGTCGCGATCACGCTGATCCTGGTGGAGCGCACCGGCAAGGCGGTGCGCAGTCCGGCCAAGTCCGCACTGCTGGCGCGGATGGCGACCGAGACCGGCCGCGGCCGCGGCTTCGCCGTCCACAAGGCGCTGGACCAGGTCGGGGCCTTCGCCGGTCCGCTGCTGCTGGCGGGGTGCGCGGCGGTGACGGGGGTGCTCTGGCCGGGGTTCGCGCTGCTCGCGATCCCCGGGCTGATCGCGATGCTGCTGCTGGCCCAGCTCCGGCGCCGGGCGCCGCTCGTCACCCGGCCCGACCCGAGGCCGGCGACCCCGGCGCCGACCGCGGACCCGGCGCCGACCGCGGCCGCGGCTCACGGCTGGGGCTCGACCTCCCGCGCGGCTTCCACCTGTTCTCGCTCTCCGCCGCGCTCACCACGGCGGGGCTGATGACGTTCGGCGTCATCTCCTACCGCTGGGTCGACACCGGCCTGGTCGGCCTGGCCGCGGTCCCGCTCGTCTACGCGATGGCGATGGCGGTCGAGGCGGTGGCCGCGCTCGCGACCGGCGACCTGTTCGACCGGTACGGCGCCCGGGTGCTCCTCGTCGTCCCGGTGCTCGTCGCCGGCATCCCGCTCCTCGTCTTCGCCGACCGGCTGTCGCTGGTGCTGGCCGGCGTCGTGCTCTGGGGCGTCGGCACCGGCGTCCAGGACTCCACGGTCAAGGCCCAGGTCGCCGCGCTCGTCCCGGCCCGCAGGCGCGCGACGGCCTTCGGGGTGTTCGCGGCGGTGCAGGGGGTCGGCGCCCTCGCCGGCGGCGCGGTGGCGGGAGCCCTGGTCGGGGGACACCTCGGCCTGCTGGCCGCGCTCGTCGCCGGGCTCCAGGTGGTCGCATTCGTGCTGTTGCGGTGTGCCGTGCGCTCCGGTGGGGGAGCATGAGCGGATGCGACGAGCGGGAGCGACGGCGCTGGGGGTGCTGCTGCTCCTGGCTACCGGGTGCGGGGGCGAGGCCCCGGCCGGCGAGCCGGCCGTCGAGGACGCGGCCTGGAGCAGGGCGCTCGACCCGGTCGACCCGACCGGACTGGTGTGGGCGGCCGACACCACGGTCCACCTGGCCGACGGGACCACGATCGAGCTGATCGAGCCGGCCACGGCGTACGTCGTGGCCGGGGGTGGGGCCTACTACGAGGTCGACGGCACGGCCGCTGTCCAGTACGCCGGTGCCGACGGCAGCACCGCCGACACGGGGCTGACGCTGCTGCCGGGCACCCTCACGGCCTCGCCCGACGGGCGCTTCGTCGGTGGCGTCGACTCCCGGATCGGGGAGCAGGACCAGTACGGGACTCCGATCGCGACCGTGCGGGTCCTCGACCTCGAGACCGGCGAGGAGGTGCTCACCACCTCCGCGGGCATGGGCGACGTGGGCAGCGACGACCTGTCGGTGCTCTACGAGAACGTCGAGATCGGGCTGCGGCTCACCGACGGGACGGCGTACGTCGACGACGTGGCCGGCGACGTCGTCGAGCACGACCTCGGCACCGGGGCACCCGACCCCGCGACCTCGGAGTGGGAGGTCATCGACCGGCCCGGTCTGCGCGACGAGCTCGCCGGTCCGGACGGTCGACGCGTGGTCCCCGACACCGGGACCGACCGGTGGCTCCTCGACACCTTCATCGACCCCCGCACCGTGGTCGGTGTCGCCGTCGACGGGCCGGGCACCGACAGCCGGGTCGGGCCGCGCGACACCACGACCCTGATGAGCTGCACCGTGCCGGACGGCGTCTGCGAGCAGGTGCCGGCGACCACCGGGCTCACGATCACCTTCCCGGCCACGCAGGGCATCGCCGGCCTGGCGCTGCAGGAGGGCCAGGCGTGACCGACCCGGAGATCGAGCACCGCCGCCTGGTGTCCGGCGACGCGAGCGCCGTGCGCGAGCTGGTCTCCGAGCTCCGTTGGTCCACGACGAAGATCGACGGTGCTCGCGAGGACCTGGACGCGGCGGTCGCCGTCCCGGTGTGGACCGGCACCGCGGCGACGCTCTTCCGGGCGCGGATGGCCGGGCTGTCCCAGGGGTCGGCGATGACCTCCTCGATGGTGGTGCGGGTGCGGGGCGCGCTCGAGACCGCCGCGTCGGCGTACGACGTCTGCACGCAGAACGCCGACCACTACATCGCGTTCTGGCGCAACCGGCAGCCGGTGATGCACCCCGTCGTCGAGGAGCTGCTGGCCCGGATCGTCAACGCCCACCTGCTCGACGTGGGCACGACGTACCAGGACCAGCTCGCCGGGATCACCGCCGTGCTCGACGGCGAGGAGGTCGACCTCGACGAGCTCGACGAGGACACCCGGGAGTGGGTCGAGCAGGGGCTTGCGAAGAACGACGACTGGATGAAGGGCAACGACTCCGGCCTCGGCCCGCTGATCCCCAACACCCTGGCCACCGGCGACGACCGCGGCTGGATCCCGCAGGGCCTGGGGTACGACGCCGCGACCCGCAGCCTGCTGCAGGCCTACTACACCCACGACGACCGGGCCTACCTCGCGGTGATCGACGAGATCACCGGCAAGGAGGTCGGCGAGGTCCAGCTCGGCGGCGACTACGACGACCACGGCATCCTCCGCTCCGGCGGCTCACCGAACCACGCGGGAGGGGTGACCGTCGACGGCGACCGGGTCTACGTCACCGACCAGGGCACCGTCTACACCTACTCGCTCTCCGACATCCGGGGTGGCCAGCCGGGCGCGACCGTCGACCAGTCGGAGCCACCGCAGTCGATCAGCGGCACCTCGTACGCGACCGTCAAGGACGGGCGGCTCTACTCCGGCGACTTCGAGAACGACAAGCTGTACGTCTACGAGCGCGGTCCGGACGGCGACTGGGTACAGGTCGGGGACCCCGTCGACACCCCGAACAACAGCCAGGGCGTGCTCGTGCGGGACGGCGAGTACGTCTTCTCCACCTCGCACGGCCGGGAGAACGAGAGCGCGCTGGTCGTCCAGGACCGCGACACCGGTGAGCGCGGCGACCCCTACGTGCTGCCGAACATGTCGCAGGGCGTGGTCGAGGTCGACGGCGACCTGGTGGTCAGCTACGAGTCCGGCGCCGACGCCTACTCCGAGTCGGCCACGGGCGGGTGGGGCTGGTTCTGGGGCGTCCCCGACGACGACAGCCTGTGGGCCAACCCGTACATGACGCGGACCCCGCTCTCCGAGCTCGGCCTCACCGAGGACTTCGAGGTCGAGCCACCGACCCTGAACCGCGCGGCCGGCGACCTCGACACCCCCGCCTCGGCGCTGGCCACGGCAGCCGCGACCCTCGACCGGCTCAGCATCACCTCCGCGATCCTCGGCCCGGTCCCGGCCGCCGCCGACCTCGCGACCTCCGCGACCACCCTGGTCACCTCCGCCGAGGGCAGCCTGCGCACCGGGGCGGCCGCGATCCGGCGTACGGCGGAGGTGCTGGTCGCGACCGGTCGCGACTACACCAGGACCGACGACGGGGTCGGCGGCCGGTTCTCGGGTCTCACGCCGCCCTGACCCGCGCCCTCGCCCGCCGGTCGCGGGCGCACACTGGTCCTCCGCTGTCACCCACGAGCTGGAGGACACCCCCATGACCGAGCTGCGCGTCGTCGCGACCATCCCTGCTGCACCGGAGGCCGTCGACGGGATCCGCGCCGCCCTCGGCGAGCTGGCCGCCGCGACGAGGGCGGAGGAGGGGTGCCTGGCCTACGACCTCTACGAGTCCGGCGGCGCTCCCGGCACCTTCGTCACCATCGAGCGGTGGGCCGACGCAGCCGCGCTCGACGCCCACCTCGCCTCACCCCACGTCGCCGCCGCGTTCGCCGCGGCCGAGGGTGCGTTGGCCGGGGAGGTCGCGATCCACCCGTTGGCGCCCGTCGACGTCGTCTGACACGCGGAGCCGAGCGGACGGGGCGGAGCATGGCCGAGCTGACCGAGACCGACCTGGTGCACCTGCGGCGGTGCGTCGTGCTGGCGCGCGCGGCGTACGACGCCGGCGAGGAGCCGTTCGGCTCGGTGCTCGTCGCACCGGACGGCGAGACGCTCTTCGAGGACCACAACCGGACCAGCGGCGACGACCAGACCCGGCACCCGGAGCTGGAGATCGCCCGGTGGGCCGGCACCCACCTCGCCCGTGAGGAGCGTGGCCGGTGCACGGTCTACACCTCCGGCGAGCACTGCGCGATGTGCTCGGCCGCCCATGCCTGGGCCGGCCTGGGCCGGATCGTCTACGCCGTCTCCACCGAGCAGCTGGTCCGTTGGCGCGACGGGTGGGGGCTCGCGCCGGGGCCGGTCGCGCCGCTGCCGGTGCGGGCCGTCGCCCCCGGCCTGCCCGTCTCCGGCCCGGCCCCCGAGCTCGAGGACGAGATGCGCGAGCTGCACCGCCGGCAGATGGAGCGGCGCCGGCGGTGAGTCCGGGCAGCCGCGCAACCTTCTGGCGACATCGGGAGTCAGGAGGGGTGAGACTGCAGAGGAGGTGGTGCGGATGCCCTTCACCGTCACCAGGTCGGAGACGCCCGACCTTCGAGGAGTACGCCGCGGCGGCGTGGCCGTCGCTCTACCGCAGCGCCTACCTGCTGACCGGCCACCACGCCGACGCCGAGGACGTCGCCCAGCAGACCCTGATCAAGGCCCACGGCGCCTGGTCGAAGGTGTCGCGGGCCGACTCGCCGAACGCCTACGTGCGCCGGATCCTCACCAACACGTTCCTGTCCTCCAGGCGTTCGAAGGCACGGGGCCTGGAGCTCCTGTCCGACCAGCTGCCCGAGCCGGGACACCAGCGTCGACAACGGCGCGGAGGAGCGGCTGGCGTTGTGGCCGCACCTGGCGCAGCTGCCGTCGCAGCAGCGCGCGGTGATCGTGCTCCGCTACTACGAGGACCTCAGCGAGGCCGACATCGCCGAGACCCTCGGCTGCTCCCGCGGCAACGTCAAGTCCACCGCGCACCGCGCCCTGAAGTCCCTGCGTGCCGCCATCGGCTCGCGTGACCTGCACGACCAGCACGACGGAAAGGAGGGTTGAGATGTACCGGGACGTCGAGGAAGACCTGATGCGCGAGCTGCGCCAGGTGGCCGACCGGGTGGAGGTTCCGGCGATGCCGGACCTGCCGTCCGACCCCCCGCACCCGTTCGTCTGGCAGCCGATGCTGGTGGCCGCCGCGGTGCTCGTGCTCGTCGTCGGCGTGATCGCGACCGTGCTCAGCCTCGACGGCGACCGGGCGATCCAGCCCGCGCCGTCCCCCACCCCGACCGAGGCGGTCGAGCGGCTCACGGCCGACCCCCCGACGGTGCCCTACGTCCTCGGCGACGTGCTGTACGTCGGGGGCGAGCGGGTGCCCGGCGCGTGGTTCTACGTCGACGGCACCGACACGGGCTGGGTCGGGGTCCGGACCGACGGCTCGTACGCGTGGGGCTACGACGCCGAGCCGCACGCCATCGAGGGCGTGCTGAACCAGCCGCCCGTCGTCTCGCCGGGTGGCGGGTACGTCGCCAGCGTGACCGACGAGGACGGCCAAGGGATGCTCAACGGGTTCGACACGGACCCGGCCGGCGAGGGCTTCGGCCTCGGGGTGGAGGTGCCCGTGATCATGCAGGGCGTCTACTCCCGGGCGGTCGCGGTCACCGACGACGGGGTCGTGATCGCCGGCGGCGCCGACTTCCAGGAGGTCTGGCGGCCGCTGGACGGTGGCAGCGTCACCCAGCTCGCCGACACCGCGCCCGGGCAGGTCGTGATCGGCTCGACCGACGCGGGGCTCGTGGTGAACGAGGGTGGCTACGACTCCACCGACGGCACCCAGGGCTCGCCGTACCTCGCGACGCTGGCCGACGACGGGTCGCTGACCAAGGTCGCGGACCTTCCCGTGCACTCGCTCCTGGACGCCACCACCGAGTGGGTGGCGTGGGTGCCGCCCGGCGTCATCGAGGGAGAGGTGGCCACCTACGAGGAGCTGTCGGTGCGGCGCCTCGACGGGAGCGACGTCGGGGTCCTGACCCCGCCGGACCGATGGGCGTTCGCCAACGCGGCGTTCGCCTGGGAGGACGAGGGCCACCTGGTCGCCCGGGTCACCGGACCGGAGGGCGACGGGATGGTGCGGTGCAGCCCTGCGCTCCGGGAGTGCGTGCTGCTCGACACCCCCTGAGCCGCCCTCGGACCGGCGCGTGTGCCTGAGAGTGCGCCAGAGCGCACTCTCAGGCACACGCCGCGTTGGTCGGCGACGGCGCCGCGGGCCAGACTGGGCCCATGGACGTCGAGTTCGCGGGGGAGGTGTTCGAGTGGCGGGGGCCGGCGCCGTACTACTACGTCGCGGTTCCCCAGGAGGACAGCGACGACATCAAGGAGGCGTCGCCGATGCTGACCTACGGGTGGGGCGTGATCCCGGCCCGGGTCGTCATCGGCGACACCGAGTGGACGACGTCGCTCTTCCCGAAGGACGGTCGCTACCTGGTCCCGCTGAAGGACAAGATCCGCAAGGCCGAGGGGATCGAGCTCGGCGCCGAGGTCGAGGTGTCGATGACGCTGGGCGAGCGGCCGTGACGATCGAGGTGCGGCCGGCCCGCAGCTTCGCCGACCTCCGCACCATGGTCGGCCCGAAGAACCCGACGTCCAACGTGTGCTGGTGCCTCTCCCACCGCCTCGACTCCAGGCTCAACCGCGAGCTCGTCGGTGAGGAGCGGGCGGCGTACGTCGCGAAGCTGGTCCGCCGCACGGTCGCCCCCGGCGTGCTCGCCTACGACGGCGACGAGGTCGTCGGCTGGGCCGCCGTGGCGCCGCGCAGCGAGCTGCCGTTCGCCCGGTCCACGAAGATCCCGCACGTCGACGACCTCCCCGTCTGGTCGCTGTGGTGCCTCAGGGTCCGCCCCGGCCACCGGGGCCGGGGGATCGCGGGGGCGCTGATCCCGGGTGCCGTCGAGTACGCCCGCAGCGAGGGTGCGCCGGCCGTCGAGGGGTATCCCACCGACAACCGCGGCGAGAAGGTCGACCTGACGATGGCCTACGTCGGCACCCGCGCGCTGTTCGAGTCCGCCGGCTTCACGCTGGCCGCGGAGACGACGGCGGTGTCGGGCGGCTTCCCACGTGTGGTGATGAGGAAGGACGTGCGATGAGCGAGCTGCGGGCGATGGCCGAGGCGGCGTACGCGACCGCCCACTTCATGGTGCTCGGCACCACCGAGGAGGACGGATCAGCACGCGTGTCGCCGGTCTACCACGAGCGCGACGGCGATGACCTCTACTGGATCTCCGCGCCGAGCGCCCTCCACTCCCGCAACCTCGAGCGCGACCCGCGGGCCACGGCGGTGGTCTTCGACTCGACCGCCCACGTCACGGACGGCAGTGCGGTCTACGTGACGGGGACGGCCGCGCAGGTGCCGCTCGACGAGCTCGCCGAGGCCCTGCACGTCTTCGACCACCCACGCGGTGGGGCCTGGACGTTCGCGGTCGAGGACCTGTCGGGGGACAGGGTGCTGCGCCTGTACCGCCTGCGGGCCACGACCGTCGAGGTGCACCTGCCCGGCGGCCACGAGCTCGGGACCCGGCACGACGGCCGCGGGTTGGTCCCGCCCTCGTAGGGTCGAGACATGCAGACCAGGACACTCGGGAACCAGTCGGTCGGGGCCATCGGCCTCGGCCTGATGACCTTCGACCAGACCGGCACCCAGCCGCGCGAGCAGCTGCTCGACACCATCCGCGCGGCCCTCGACGCCGGGGTGACCCTCGTCGACAGCGCCGACGCCTACGGGCCGGGCGACGAGAAGGGCGCCGACGCCCAGGGCTCGAACGAGGAGCTGATCGCCTCGCTGCTCGACGAGCTCGGCGTCCGCGACCGGGTGCTGCTCGCCACCAAGGGCGGCCACGTCCGCACCGACGGTGGAGGCTGGGGGCTCGACAGCTCGGCCGGCCACCTCCACGCGGCCGTCGACGCCAGCCTCGGTCGGCTCGGGGTCGAGCAGATCGCGCTCTGGCAGCACCACCGCCCCGACCCGGAGGTGGACTACGCCGACGTGATCGGCACGCTCAAGGAGATCGCCGACTCCGGCAAGGTCGCGGCGATCGGCCTCTCCAACGCCGACCCCCAGCAGATCCGCGACGCCCACGCCGTCCTCGGCTCGTCGCTGGTGAGCGTGCAGAACCAGTTCAGCCCCAAGTTCCGGTCCTCGCAGCCCGAGATCGACGTGTGCGACGAGCTCGGACTCGCGTTCCTGCCGTGGAGCCCGCTCGGCGGCCTGTCCGACGCCAAGGAGCTCGCCGAGAAGCACCCCGCCTTCGCCGAGATCGCCGACGAGCGCGGCGTCAGCGCCCAGCAGGTCGCGCTGGCCTGGGAGCTGGCCCAGTCGCCGGTCGTGATCCCGATCCCCGGCGCCAAGCGGCCGCAGTCGATCACCGACTCCGCCGCCGCCGCCGAGCTCGCGCTCTCCGCCGACGAGCTCAGCCGGCTGGACCGGAGCTGACCGAGTCGAGCAGCCGCTGACCGGTGGCCCGGACCGCCTCGCGCAGCTCCGGGCCGCCGACCACGGTGAACGGCACCGGGACCGAGGCCAGCCACTCGGCGTACATGGTCGGGTTGCTGGTCGAGCCGCGCAGCAGCGTCCGGTTGTCGCCGTGCGGCTCCAGCCGGCCCCACGCGCGGGGCAGCTGTGGGGCGACGTCGTCGTACGACGCGTCGAGGACGACCTCCACGTCGTGCTCCCACCCGACCCCGAGGTGGTGCTCGAGGTCGCTGACCGGGTCGAGGTCGGCGGGCGGGGCGAACCGTTGCTCCAGCACGTCGACGCCCCGGATCCGGTCGAGCCGGTAGGTGCGCGGCGCCCCGGCGGCGTGCGACCAGCACAGGAGGTACCACCGGCCGTGCCGGACCACGACCGCCCACGGGTCGACCTCGACGTCGAGCTCGGTGCCGGCCTCGGTGCGGTAGTCGACCCGGATCCGGCGGTGGTCGGCGACGGCCGCGACCAGCGAGGCGGTGGTCTCGGGATCGGGGCGCGCGGCGGCGCGGTCGGGGACCGGGGCCGCCGTCCGGCGTACGGCCTCGGCCTGGGCGGCGACCGGCGCCGGGAGCACCCGCACGATCTTGCCCAGCGCCGACCCGACCGGGTCGTCGGCGTCGGCGGCCGCGTGGTGTCCGTCGAGCACCGCCATCACCAGGCCGAGCGCCTCGGTCTGGCTGAACATCAACGGCGGCAACCGCATCCCGCGGCCGAGCCGGTAGCCGCCGTAGGGTCCGCGCACCGACTCCACCGGGATGCCCGCCTCCCGCAGGATGCCGACGTAGCGCCGGGCCGCCCGGTCGGAGACCCCGAGCCGCTCGCCGAGCCGCTCGGCGGTGATCCCGGGCGCGCCCTGGATCAGCTCGAGGGCGAGCAGTGCCCGGGCGGTGGGGTTGGTGGTGTCCACCGGGGCAGCCTCCCATGCAAAGCGGAAGGGGATCGTCCGGAACCAGCCCTAGGGTCGGGGACATGACGACACCCCCTCCCTGGGAGCCACCGCTGGCCGGCACCGACGTGGAGCACCTCATCGGCAGCCTCGAGCGGATGCGGGCCACGTTCCGCTGGAAGGCCGACGGGCTCGACGCCGAGGGGCTGCGCGCCCGGATCGGTCCCTCGGAGCTGACGCTGGGCCGTCTGCTCAAGCACCTCGCGATCGTCGAGGACCACATCTCCACCACCCGGCTCGACGGCTCCTCGATCGGGCTGCCGTGGACCGAGCTCCACGACGGCACCGCCGACTGGGAGTGGCGCACCGCCGACGACGACAGCCCCGAGGAGCTCTACGCCCTCTACGACGGCGCCGTCGTCCGGTCCCGGGAGCGCTACGCCGCCGCGGTCGCCGCCGGTGGCCTCGACCGCCCCTCCGCCATCAGCGACGACGACGGCCACCACGCCAGCATCCGCCGCCTGGTCCACGACCTGATCGAGGAGTACGGCCGCCACACCGGCCACGCCGACCTCCTGCGCGAGTCCGTCGACGGCCGCGTCGGCGAGGACCCGCCCGGCGACTTCCGGTTCTGAGGGCGGGCGCCCCCCACCCCTCACCCCGATGACCGGTTGCCCGGCCACCACCCGCGAGGCAGGCTGGCGGGCATGACCCGGAACCGCGACGACGACCAGGGCGACTTCGGTCGCAACGAGCTCGACGACGCCGAGCAGGCCGACGCCGAGCGCTTCCTCGACGACCCGAGTGCCGGGGACGACGAGCCGTGGAGCCCCCCGGACCGGTTGCCGCGGGGCTCGGAGCTGATCGGCACCGAGACCGACGGGGGCGAGACGCTCGACCAGCGGCTGCACCAGGAGGTGCCCGAGGGGGAGGAGCCGGAGCGGCCCGAGATGGTCGGCGGCGACGACCCCGACGCGATCCCGGCTGACCAGGACGTGCTCGGCGGACCCGCGGGCAGCGACGACGTACGACGCGGGGCCAGCCCGGAGGAGGCCGCGATGCGGGTGGTCGAGGAGGGCGAGGACGCCTGAGCGCGCACGGCTTCGACGACGACCTCCGCCGCGACGGCACCGTGGAGATCACCCACCACGGCAGGCGCGCGACGCTGCTCCGCGGCGCTCGCGCCCAGGAGTTCCTGGCCGAGGTCGAGGACGACCCGCAGGGCGTGATGGCGCGCTGGACGGGCAACTACAAGCGCGGCAACGAGCGGCAGGGCAAGCAGCACCCGCGCAACCGCTAGAACACGGCGGAAGCCGCTAGACCCCGGGCCGCCGCCAGGTCACGTGCACGACGTGCGGGGTCGCCCGGCTCGCGACCGGCACCAGCCGGAGGTCGGGGACGCCGTCGAAGACGCGCAGCCCCTCGCCGATCGTGATCGGCGCGACGTGCAGCCGCAGCTCGTCCACCAGCCCCGCCGCCAGCGCGGCGTTGAGCGTGCTGACGCCACCGGTGATCGACACGTTCCGGCCACCCGCGGCCTCCCGCGCCCGCGCCACCGCCGCCTCGAGCCCGTCGGTCACGAAGTGGAAGGTCGTGCCGCCCTCCATCTCGACGGACTCCCGCGGCCGGTGGCCGAGCACGAAGACCGGCCCGTGGTACGGCGGCTCCGGGCCCCACCACCCCGTCCAGTCGAGGTCCCACTCGCCCCGGTCGGTGCCGAACATGTTGCGCCCCATCACGAATGCGCCGGCATCGACGATCGCCGCGACCTCCTCGGCGTTCTCGTCGCCGTGCTCGAACATCCAGGTGTGGAGCCGTTCGCCGACCAGAGGGCCGAACGGATGCTCCCGGGTCTGGTCGTGGCCGCTGCCGACCAGGTCGAGGGAGACGGCCATGTCGGCGGTCACCAGGGTCATCGGGATCTCCTGTCCACGGCGTACGCCGCGCTCGAGACGAGGAGGAACAGGACCGTGACGCCCACGCAGGCCACGGCCACCCCACCCCAGCCGTCGGGCTCGCCCGGGTCGAGGAACGGGTAGGGGACCCAGCCGGTGAGGCCGAGCACCACGAAGGTGAGGGCCAGCCACCCGACCGGCCAGAGCAGCGCCAGCCCGACCTCACGCCGTCCGGTCCGTGGCCGCGGCCCTAACGCCGCCCAGACGACGACCGCGAGCAGCGGCACCACCATGTGCAGCAGCTTGTCGGCCAGCCAATCGGCGCCCTCGAGGTGGAGCAGCGGGCGCAGCAGCAGGAAGTGCACGATGCCGGTGATGGTGATCCCGACCACGGCCCGCCGTCCGGACGACCCGCCAGCCCGGTCCGTCGCGCCGCGGGTCACGCGCGAGCTGCCACCCGGTCACCGCGACCAGGATGTTGGACTGGATCGTGAAGTAGAGGAAGAAGCGGGCCAGCGACTCCACGAGCGTGGGCGGGTCGGTCTCGTCGAGGACCGCGCCTCCGCCGATCACCAGCACCAGCTGGAAGAGGACGGCGAACGACGCGACCGCGCCGACCACCAGGTGGGCGACGCGACCACGATCGGACATGGGTCGAGTATCTAGAGGATGCCGACCCGGCCGCCACCCCCGGCCGCCCAGCAGGCACCGTCGGACGTGCAGTCGAGGGTGTGGAACCCGGTCGTCGGAGAACTGCTCCCAGGTCCGCCCACCGTCCCGGCTCCAGCTGCTGCCGGCCTCCGGACCCGACTCGCCGGTCACCACGAGCAGCTTCTTCGAGGCCCACGCCACGTCCTCCCCGAGGTGGGCGAGATCGCCGCCGGCGCGCCAGCTGCGGCCGTTGCGTGAGTACGCCGAGCCGTCGGGGTCGGTCGCCGCGGGGTCGAAGTCCCCGCCGACCGCCACGCCGTGGTGGGGTGCCCGGAAGGCCAGGCCGAAGACGCCGGCCGCCTCGCCCGCCCGGAGCGTCGAGTCGGTCGCGGTCCAGGAGAGCCCGTGGTCGGTGGAGCGGAAGACGCGCGCCTGCGAACCGCCCGAGCCGAACCACGCCGTACGCCCGGCGATCGTCAGGCAGTCGCCGCTGGCGGAGAAGTTGAACTCGCCCGTGGAGTCGGGCATCCCGTCGCTGGGCAGCACCTCCCAGCTGGCGCCGCCGTCGTCGGTCGCGATGATCCGGAACTTCCCGTCGACCGGGTCGCTCACGGCCAGCCCGTGCCGGCCGTCGGGGTAGAAGTCCAGGCAGTTGTAGAACGCGGCCGGCTCGGCGTTGCGGAAGGTCTCGCTCCACGTCGCGCCGCCGTCGGTCGTCCGGAAGACCCGGGAGTCCTCGCCCTCGCCGATCGAGAGCACCACGGCGGTGTCGGGCGTCCTGCGCCTCGACGTCGCGCAGCGACAGGCCCTCGGTGCCGGGCGGCGTGACGTCGTCCCACGTCTGCCCACCGTCCGTGGTCCGGTAGACCTTCCCGGCCCCGCCCGTGGTGCTGCCGCCGCTGACCCAGGCCGTGTTCCGGTCGACCGCGTCGAGACCGCGGAAGCTCTGGCCCGCGTCGACGACGGCGACGTCCCAGTCGGGCGCACCAGCCCCCGCGGGTGAGGTGAGGCAGGGCAGCAGCACACAGGCGGCCAGGGCGGTCCCGAGAAGGCGTCGCATGCTCGCGAGCATGGCGGAATAGCGGCCCCGCGTAAACCGTTCCGCAGCCATGAGCACCGTGACCAGCATGCTCGAGCGGATGTCGACGTACGACGCGTTCACCTGGGCGCAGGACTACTTCGAGCAGCAGGACTACTACCGCGCCGCCGAGATCCTGGCCCACCTGGTCGAGACCGACGCCGACGCCGCGGCGACCGGCGAGGTCCGCGAGCTGCTGGCCCGTGCCTACTACCACTCGGCGCAGGTCGGACGGGCCGCCGACGCCGCCCGCGCGCTGCTCGACCTCGAGCCCACCAACGCCTACGCCGCCCTGCTGCTGGCCCGCTCGCTCGAGCGTGGGTCACGCCGCGTGGAGGCCGACGCCGCCCGCCGGCTCGCGGTCGCGCTGGGCGCTCCCGCCTGATGCCCGACCTCGACCAGGAGCTCGAGTTCGGCCTGTTCCCCTCGCCCGAGGCCGCGCGGATCGGTGACGTGCTGTCGCTGGTCGCGCTGGCCGAGGTCGAGGGGCTGGACCTGGTCTCCATCCAGGACCACCCCTACCAGGAGCGGTACGCCGACACCTGGACGCTGCTGTCGGTGATCGGGGCGCGCACCAGCACGATCAAGGTCGCGCCGAACGTCGCGAGCCTGCCGCTGCGGCCACCCGTCGTGCTGGCCAAGGCCGCGGCCACCCTCGACCTGGTCACCGGCGGCCGGGTCGAGCTCGGCCTCGGGGCCGGCGCGTTCTGGGACGCGATCGTCGCCGCGGGCGGCCCGCGCCGTACCCCCGGTGAGTCGGTCGACGCGCTCGCGGAGGCGGTCGAGCTGATCAAGGCGTTCTGGGCGGGCGGGACGCTGCGCTTCGAGGGCGAGCACTACCGCGCCGTCGGGCTGCACGCCGGTCCCGCGCCCGCCCACGACATCCCCGTCTGGCTGGGTGCCTACAAGCCGCGGATGCTGCGACTGACCGGACGGCTGGCCGACGGCTGGGTGCCGAGCATGGGGTACGCCGACCCGCCGGCGCTGCCCGACCTCGCGGCGGTCGTGGACGAGGCGGCCGAGGCTGCGGGCCGGGCACCGGCGGCGATCAAGCGGATCTACAACGTGTTCGGCCAGTTCGGCACCGGCAGCGGCTTCCTCCAGGGGACCCCCGGCGACTGGGCTGAGCAGCTCGCGGAGCTGACCCTCGAGGTCGGCATGAGCAGCTACGTGCTCGGCACCGACGACCCGACCACCCTGCGCCGCTGGGCCACCGAGGTCGCGCCGATGACCCGGGAGCTGGTCGAGGTCGAGCGTGGCCGCCGGGCGCGGGGTGCGGCTCCCGAGCCGGTCGCCGACGTACCCCGGCGCGAGTCGTTCGTGGTCACCCCGACGCCCGACGACGGCACCCGGCTCTCGGCCACGCTGCCCTGGGACGAGTCGACCCGACCGACGCTCGACCTCCCGGCCGGTGCGTCGTACGGCGGACGGCCCGAGCACGCCCAGCACCTCGTCGACATCCACGACCACCTCCGCGGCGAGCTCGCCCAGGTGCGGGACGTGCTCGACCAGGTCCGCCGCGGCCACCTCACCGTCGGTGCCGCCCGGTCGGTCGTGAACACGATGACGATGCGGCAGAACAACTGGACCCTCGGCGCCTACTGCGAGTCCTACTGCCGGGTCGTCACCAGCCACCACACCCTCGAGGACGCCAGCGTCTTCCAGCACCTGCGGCGCTCGGAGCCCGGACTCGCGCCCGTGCTGGACCGGCTCAGCGAGGAGCACGACGTGATCCACGACGTGCTCGAGCAGTTCGACCGCGCCCTGGTGCGGCTGGTCACCGAGGACGGCACCGGCCGCGGCGGCGAGGACGTGCTCGACGGCGTCCAGCAGGGCCTCGACCTGCTCACCGACACCCTCCTCTCCCACCTCGCCTACGAGGAGCGCGAGCTGATCGGCCCCCTCTCCCGCCACGGCCTCAACTGACACCTGAGCTGGTCAAGCGCGAGCGCCGGTGTCGGCCGTGAGGTGGTCGAGCAGCGAGCGCCGGTGTCGGCCGTGAGGTGGTCGAGCAGCGAGCGTCAGCGAGCGGCTGTCGAGACCTCCGACCCCAGCGCGGACCGGAGGTCTCGACACTCGCCCTCGCCCAGGGGCTCGGGCGGCTCGACCACCTGAGGTGGGTAGGTGGTCGAGCAGCGAGCGTCAGCGAGCGGCTGTCGAGCAGCGAGGTCTCGACTCGCTCGACCACCTGAGGTGGTGAGGTGGTCGAGCAGCGAGCGCCAGCGAGCGGCTGTCGAGACCTCCGACCCAGGGAGGACCGGAGGTCTCGACACTCGCCCTCGCCCAGGGGCTCGGGCGGCTCGACCACCTGAGGTGCGGGAGGTGGTCGAGCAGCGAGCGCCAGCGAGCGGCTGTCGAGACCTCCGGACGCTCAGGCGAGCGAGTCGAGGTCGCGCACGGCGTAGCGGTGGTGCTCCCACTCCTCCTCGAGGATCACGTGCAGGCAGGAGCGGACGGTCTCGGGGTACGCCGGCGCCCACGGGTTGCGGCGCTCCTCGTCCAGCATCTCGGGGGTGACATCGGCGAGGAAGGCGGTCACCAGCCCGACCCGGTCGGCGCGGGCCTCGAGGACCTCGGCGTACGACGGGGTGGTGGCGGTGAAGAGGGACAGGTCGAGCCCGTCGGCCTCGGCCTCCGGGTTGGCGAGGCCGAGCGGGTGGAAGGGCTGCTCGACCTCGAGGATCCCGCGCCGCAGCCAGGTGTCGGTGGCCAGCACGAGGTGGCGCAGCGTCTGCGCGAAGGACCACTCGTCGTCGACGGAGACGTCGACCGTCCCCTCCGGCATCGCCGCGGCCCGCTCGAGAGTGCCCGCCCAGGTCTCCTGCAGCACCGCCCACGCCGTCCGCAGCCCGTCGGGGTCGGTCGCGCGGCGCTGGCCGCGGCCCGGGAAGCGCCGGTCGAGCTCGGCCTCGACGTAGGGGATCACGTCGACGCCGTTGACCAGGAAGCGGTCGCCGTCCGGCAGCCACGGCGCGTCGATGTCGACGCCCTCCACCTGCACCCCGCGCATCACCGCTCCCGACAGGTCGCACCCCACGAACCGGGCACCCCGCAGGTCGTCGTCCCCCGTGAACCTCGCCATGGCTCCATCATGCGGCAACCGACCGTGTCGCCGCCCTCTCCTAGGGTGGCGAGGTGAGCGAGACCCGGCTGGCGCCGTCGTACCCCGTCGAGACCGAGCGGTTGCTGCTGCGGCCGGTGGAGCGCGAGCGTGACGTGGAGGCGATGCACTCCTACCGGTCGATCCCGGAGGTGTGCCGCTACGTGCCGTTCTCACCGGGGACGCTGGAGGAGATGGGCGAGCGGCTGGCCGACCCGGAGCGCATCCGGTCGGTGATCGAGGCCGAGGGGCAGGTGCTCAGCCTCGCGATCGAGGTGCGCGAGACCGGGCAGATGATCGGCGACCTCGTGCTCTTCTGGCACAGCGACAAGGACCGGCACGCCGAGGTCGGCTACGTGCTCCACCCCGACCACGAGGGCCACGGCTACGCCACCGAGGCGACCCGGGCGCTGGTCGACCTGTGCTTCGACGAGGCGGGCGCCCACCGGGTGAGTGCGCGGCTCGACCAGCGCAACACCGCGTCGGCGCGGCTGCTGGAGCGGCTCGGCTTCCGCCGCGAGGCGGTGTTCGTGGAGGGGGAGTGGTTCAAGGACGAGTGGACGACGCTGGTCGTCTACGCCGTGCTGGACCGCGAGTGGGCTCAGAACTCCCGGATGTAGCAGAGCATCCGGTAGTCGGTGCCGGGCTCGATGTTGAGGAAGCCGTGCCGCTCGTAGAAGCGCCGGGTGTCGGTGTCCACCTCGTCGACGTTGATGTGCATCTCCTCGGCCCCGAGCGCGCGCACCTCGGCGACGGCGGTGGTCAGCAGTGCCGTGCCGATGCCGCCGTCGCGCAGGTCGGGGACGACGTAGAGCTCCTCGAGCTGGGCCAGCATCCCGTCGTAGTACGGCGTCGGGCGCACCGTCAGCAGTGCGAAGCCGGTCTCCGCACCGGCCGGTCCGGCCAGCACCACGACCACGTCCTCGCGCTCCAGCAGCACCGCGAAGCGGGTGGCGAACTCCGCGGCGCCCGGCGTCTCGGTCTCGAACTCGGTGTTGAAGTCGAACAGCAGGCGACCGACGACCTCCGCGTCGGCCGGCCCGGCCCGTCGTACGGCGGCCGCGGTCACCGGACCACCTCGTAGCAGAGCTTCTGGATGCCGTTGGCGTACGACGCCTGGTCGACCAGCCGCAGGTTCTGCTTGCTCCCCGCGTCGGCGGAGAACAGCCGCTTGCCGTGGCCGAGCACCAGCGGGAAGACCAGCAGGTGGTAGCGGTCGACCAGGCCGGCGGCGGCCAGGCCCTGCGCGAGCGTGGCGCTGCCGTGCACCTGGATCTCACCGCCCTCGGTCTCCTTCAGCGCGGCCACCTCGTCCAGCGAGCGCAGCAGCGTGGCCGGCGTCCAGTCGCTCGCCGCGACGTCGGCCTCGGTCAGCGTCGTGGAGACGACGTACTTCGGGATCTCGTTGTAGTGCGCGAACTCCGCCATCGTCGGCCAGACCGGGTGGAAGGCGTCCCAGCTGACCCGGCCGACCAGCAGCGCTCCCGCCTCCTCCTGCTCGCGGCCCTTGAGCTCGTAGGCGGCCATCTCGGGCTCGACCTCCGTGAAGGTCCAGCCGGCGTGCTCGTAGTCGGCCTCCCCGCCGGGTGCCTCGACAATGCCGTCGAGGCTGATGAACTCGGTGACGACGATGCTGCGCATGGGTCTCTCCTCAGGTCTGGCTCGGATGCTTCCACCCACACCACGAACGGCGCGACCCCGATCCGACACCGTGGTAGGACAGAGTGTGGAGATGAAGTCCGTGCGGATCCGGATCTCCGGCCGGGTGCAGGGCGTGATGTTCCGGGATTCATGCCGCCGCGAGGCCGACCGGCTCGGTGTGACGGGCTGGGCGCGCAACGATCCCGACGGCGCGGTGTCGGTGGCGGCCGAGGGTGGGCCCGCGGCGGTCGACGCGCTGGTCGCCTGGTGCCGCACCGGCCCTCCGGGCGCGCGGGTCGAGGGCGTGGACGTCGTCGCCACGGAGCCGTCCGGCTCCGGTCGATTCGAGGTGGTGTGGTGAGCGAGCGGCCCTACCACGTCGACGAGCACGCGATCGTGCTGTCGGTCGGTCCGGCTGCGGCGTACGCCGCCGTGCGCTCGTACGCCGACGGCCTGACCGCGCCCCCCACCGGACCCGCCGGTCGCCTGCTCCACCGGCTGCTGGGCACCGAGCCCGCCAGCGGGTTCGAGGTCGCCGACGAGCAGCCGCCTCGGTTGCTCAGCCTGGCCGGCCACCACCGGTTCTCCCGCTACGTGCTCGACTTCCGCGTGGAGCCCGCCGCCGGCGGCTCCTCGACGGTGACCGCCGTGACGTGGGCGGACTTCCCGGGCCGGCGCGGCGCCGTCTACCGCGCGCTCGTGGTCGGGAGCCGCGGCCACGTGGTCGCCGTACGACGGATGCTGGCCGCGATCCACCGCCGGGCCCAGGGGACCTAGGCGGTCTCCGTCTCCACGCGCGGCACGGCCGCGAAGGGGGAGAGCTTCAGCCAGTGGGCCACGGCCCGACGGGCGGCCGGGCTGCCCTCGAGCAGCAGCTCGCCGCTGGTGACGGCGGTCCGCCACGACACCTCACCGCGCCAGACGTCGACCATGGTGCGCAGCGAGGACTCGAGGGTGACCGCCACCGGGTGACCGGGGTCGGCGTCGCAGACGTCGACCTCGCGCTCCTGCACCACCAACCACCAGTCGCGGGTCCGGGCGCCCACGTCGGGGAACCGGAAGCCGATCACGGTCCGGCCGTCGGGCATGGAGTCGAGGTCGAGGTTGCGGTGGACGTCCCACATCAACAGGTGCGGGTCGAGGTCCTCCTCGCCCAGCTGGGTGCGCCACCGGGTGCCCCACTCGCCGAGCGCCATCACGACCGGTCCGAGCTCGCGACCACCGGGCGTGAGCTCGTAGCGACGGCGGTTGCCGTCCTCGAGCCGCATCACGATCCCGACCCGCTCCAGGGACCGCAGTCGCTTGGACAGCAGCGCCGGTGACATCCGTGGGACACCCCGCCGCAGCTCGTTGAAGTGGTGGCTGCCGACGAGGAGCTCACGGATGATCAGCACCGTCCACCGCTCGTCGAGCACCTCCATCGTCTTCGCGATGGGGCAGAACTGTCCGTAACCCTTCATCGGTGCCTCCCCTCCCTGGTCCGACGGTAGGACCGCGCGGCCCGCGGTGCCAGTACAGATTCAGAACCGGTTCCGTTCACTCCGAGTACTGGCGGCCCCCGCCGGTGGCGAGGACCGTGGTGCGCATGACCACCACACAGCAGACACAGGCCCACCAGGCCGACCAGACCGTCACCCCGCCGCAGCAGGCCGGCGCCATGCTCCAGCTCGTCGCCGGGTACGCCGGCGTGCGCACCATCCACCTCGGGCTGACCTCCGGGCTGGTCGCGGCGCTCGACGCCCGGCCCGGAGCCTCGGCCGACCAGCTCGCCGACGCGCTCGGCCTCGACGACTTCTACGTCGCGGTCTGGTGCCGCTCGGCCTTCGCCGCGGGCGTGCTCGACCGCGACGGCGACGGCTACCGGCTCGCCCCGCACCTGGGCACCCTGCTGCTCGACAACACCCACCCCGGCTACGTCGGCGGGCTCTTCCCGCTCGTGCAGCAGCCGGAGATGTTCGGCCGCTTCGGCGAGGTGCTCGCCAGCGGCGAGCGGCTGTGGTGGGACGAGACCAGCCCGGAGTGGATCGCCGGCGTCTCGGGCACGGGCCGCCCGTTCTACTCACGGCTCGTGCCCGACGGTCTGGCCCGGGTGCCGGGCCTGGCCGAGCGGCTCGCCGTCGGCTGCCGGGTCGTCGACCACGCGTGCGGGGCCGGGGCCGGCCTGGTCCGGCTGGCCCGCGCCTACCCGGAGTGCGAGCTGGTCGGCGTCGACGGCGACGCGCACTCGATCGAGCGCGCCCGGGCGCTGCTCGAGCAGGAGGGCCTGGCCGACCGGGTCGAGCTCGTGACCAGTCCGCTCGAGGACGTCGTGCTCGAGCGTCCGGCCGACGTGATCATCAACAACATCTCGATGCACGAGTGCCGCGACATCGACCAGGTCGCCGAGCGGGTGCGCGACGCGCTCGCTCCGGGCGGGTACTTCGTGGTGTCGGACTTCCCGTTCCCCGACAGCGACGCCGGCCTGCGCTCGGTCCCCGGGCGGGTGATGTGCGCGATCCAGTTCTTCGAGGCCCAGATCGACGACCAGCTGCTGCCGCGCACGGCGTACGACGACCTGCTGGACCGGCACGGCTTCGTGGAGATCGACCATGCCGAGATCACGCCGATGCACGCCCTGACGTGGGGACGCCGCCAGTCCTGAGCCAGTACTAGGGCAGCTCGGGCTCGAGGTCGAGCCAGTGCGCGAGCGCCTCGACCTCGGCCCGGACCGCCACGCGGGTGGGCCGGTCGAACGGCTCGTCCTCGTGGATCGCGTCGACCCGCAGCACGCCGCGGTCGCGCTCGGCGGTGGCGTCGACCTTGCCGAGCAGCCGGTCTCCGACCAGCACCGGCATCGCCCAGTAGCCGAAGCGGCGCTTCGCCGCCGGTTTGAACATCTCGAGCTGGTAGTCGAACTCGAAGAGCTCGGCCATCCGTTTGCGGTCGATCACGAGCCGGTCGATCGGGGACAGCACCGCGACCCGACCCTCGAAGCCGGTCAGGTCCTCCAGGTACGCCGGGTCGACGCGCCACCGGCCGCGGACACCCTCGACCACGACCTCCTCACCGGTGTCGCCGACCCCGGTCGGCTCGCCGGGCACGACCGCCGTGGACGGGCGCGCGATCCCGAGGCCGGCCAGTCGTCGCCGGTTCAGCTCGGTCCGGGCGGCCTCCAGGTCGGGCACCGGGTCGTCGGGGTAGACCCGCTCGGCGAGGTCCCAGAGCTTGTCGCGACCCTCGTGCCCGGCGACGGCGACCTCACCCTTGCCGACCATGTTCTCCAGCAGCATCCGGACGTTGCGGTCGCCGTTCCAGCCGCTGGAGCGCCAGGGCACGAGCGTGGTGTCCGGGAGCGCACGCGAGGTCACCGGCCCCTCGTCGTGGAGCTTCTCCAGGATGTCGCGCCGGGTGTCGTCGTTGGCGGCGAGCCAGCGCGCGAGCGAGTCGTGGATGTCGCGGTACTGGTCGAAGACGGCCGGCCAGTTGGCCATGCCCGCCCGGTGCAGCGCGAGGTCGGCCGCCGGGCGCAGCATCTGGTGCAGCTCGACGACGCGGCCGCTGCCGACCGCGTCCTCGAGCTCGCGTCGGTCGTACGCCGACCCGAGCCGGCTCCACAGCACCAGGTGGGCGCTGGGCACGACCGCCGCGCACGGGTCGTCCTGGACCAGCGTGAGCCGGTGCAGCACGTCGTCCATGGTGGTCGGCCGCTCGGCGTCCAGCAGCTGCGCGCGGACGGCGATCCGGCGGGCGTCCTGACGGGTCAGGGTCGGTGGCGTGCTCATCGGCGCAGGATCGCCTCGGCGAGGGCGTCGACCGACGGCGGGTGGTGGTCGAGGAAGAGGGACGGCTCGGTGAGCTCGAGCTCGAGGAGCCGCGGCCCGTCGGGCGAGGGGAGCAGGTCGACGCGGGCGTAGAGCAGCCCCTCGCCGAGACCGCCCGGCACGGCCGCGAGCACGGCCTCGGCCAGCTCGCGCTCGGCGGCGGAGGGCTCGCGCACCGACATCTCCTCCTCGGCGTACAGCCCCTCGACGAGCTCCATCCCGGCCCGGAGCAGCGGTCCCTTGCGCACGGCGTGGGAGTAACGGCCGTCGAGGTGGAGCAGCGCGGTCTCGCCGTGCTCGTCGACCTCGTGCAGGTAGGGCTGGACCATCACGGCCCGGCCGGCGTCGAGCAGCGAGGACGCGTGGGCGTGGGCGCGGTCGACCTCGTGGGCGCCGATCCGCAGCGTGTCCCTGGACCCGGCCGAGACGACCGGCTTCACGACGTGCTCGACGTCCTCGAACTCGTGCGACGGCCCGTCGCCCGGCTCGAGGAAGTGGGTGGGCACGATCGGGATCCCCGCCTGCTCGAGCTCGCGGAGGTAGCGCTTGTCGGTGTTCCACCGCAGCACCGGCGCGGGGTTGAGCAGCCGGCCGACCTCGGCGACGTGCTCGGCCCAGGCGAGGAAGCGCGGCAGCTTCGGCACGTAGTCCCACGTGCCGCGGACCACCACCACGTCGAACTCGGCCCAGTCGACCGCGTCGTCGTCCCAGACCGGCGACTCCGCCGTCGCACCGCGCTCCCGCAGGGCGGCCAGCAGGAGCTGCCCCTCGTCGTCGAGTCCGGGCAGCTCGGCGCAGGAGGCCAGGGCGATCCGGGTCATGTCCTCACCCTCTCAAACCACGCGGCGTGTGCCTCAGCGGTCCAGCAGCGGGCGGGCGGGGTCCCAGGTGGTGCCGTCGCGCTCGTCGCGCCGCTTGCGCGCGATCGCCGACAGCGCCTCGAGCACGACCCGGTTGCCGAGCGCGGCGGTGATGTCGGCGTGGTCGTAGGGCGGGCTGACCTCGACCACGTCGACGCCGACGACGGGCAGCTCCAGGCAGATCCGGCGTACGGCGTCGAGCAGCTCCCGCGCGGTCAGACCACCGGGCTCGGGCGTGCCGGTGCCGGGCGCGTGGCCGGGGTCGCACACGTCGATGTCGACGGAGAGGAAGACGCCCTCGCACTCGTCGGTCGCGATCGTGAACGCCTCGGTCAGGCACGCCTCGAGCCCGCGGTGCACGATCTCGGTCATCTCGTAGGACCGCATGTCCTCGGCGGCCATCCAGTCCAGGGTCTCCGGGCCGGGCCAGTAGCCGCGCAGCCCGATCTGGAGGAACCGGTCGCCGCGCAGGGCGCCGGACTCGATCAGCCGCCGCATCGGCTGCCCGTGGCCCCACAGCGACCCGAACTCGATGTCGCCGGTGTCGGCGTGCGCGTCGAAGTGGATCATCGAGACCCGGCCGTGCCCGAGCACGTTGGCCACGCCCTTGGCGTCGGGGAAGGCGATCGAGTGGTCGCCGCCGAGCACGACCGGGATCGCCCCCGCCCGCGCGACCTTCTCCACCGCCGCCTCCAGCCGCGGCAGCGCCACCTCGATGTCGCCCGGCGGCATCTCCACGTCGCCGGCGTCCACGACCCGCAGGTCCTGCAGCCCGTCGGTCCGCAGCGCGAGCGACGGGCGGGAGCCGTCGTGGGGCAGGTAGTCGGTCATCCGGATCGCCTGCGGCCCGAAGCGGGTGCCCGGCCGGTGCGACGTCCCGCCGTCGAAGGGGGCGCCGATCACGACCACGTCCGCCCCGGCGTACGACGCCTCGTCCTCGAGGTCGCACGGTGGCACCCCGAGGAAGGTGATGTCGGGACCGAACTGTGCGCCGTAACGAGTCATGGCCTGACTGTAGGGCCGCCTAGGGTGAGCGGGTGGTGACGCGACGGGGACCTGGCCAGGTGGCGACTGCGCACCCAGCACCTGGTCGCACCGCACGCCACCGACGCCCGGGCCGTGGTCACCCACCACCTCGCCGTCCAGGCGGAGATGCCCGCGCAGTCGGCGTGGGCCGTCGCGTGCCGGACCGCCGACCCTGACCCCGCGGACCTCGCCGGCCTCCTGGCGTCGGGGGCGGTGATCCGGACCCACGTGCTGCGGCCGACGTGGCACTACGTCGCCGCGGAGGACCTCGGCTGGCTGGTCGAGGTGACCGCACCGCGGGTCCGCACCACCTACGCGAAGGCGATCGACGGCCTGGACGCGCACGCCGACGCCCTGCTCGCCGCCCTGGCCGACGACGCCCCGCTCGACCGACCCGCCCTCGCGCAGCGGCTCGCTGACGCCGGGCGCGAGCTCAGCGGGCACGACCTGATGCTGCTGCTCGCCGACCTCGAGCTGCGGCTGCTGGTGTGCAGCGGCCCCCCCGACGAGGGCACCCACACCTACGCCCTCGTCGCCGACCGGGTCCCCGACCTGCGCCGGCTCGACCGCGACGAGGCGCTGGCCGAGCTCGCGCTGCGCTACGTCGCCGGGCACGGGCCGTGCACCGAGCGTGACCTCGCCTACTGGGCGACGCTGACCCTCGGCGACGTACGCCGTGGTCTCGCCGCGGTCGCGGACCGGCTCGCGTCCTTCGACCACGACGGGCGCACGTTCTGGCACCTGCCGGACCAGTCGCCGCCGACGCGCCCGGGTGCCCCGCCCGCCCACCTGCTCCAGATCCTCGACGAGACCTATCGCGGGTACCAGGACTCGCGGATGGTGCTCGACGCTGCCGGCGTGGTCCCCCGCGACCGCGAGTCCGCGATCGGGATGGTGCTGGTCGACGGCCAGCTGGTGGCGTCGATGAAGCGCTCGACCCGAGCGAGGCACGGTCCGCTTCGCGCTCGCGCCGTACGCGTCGTGGTCGGCCGACGCGCTCCCCGCGGTCGAGCAGGTGGCCCGACGCTACGGCGACTTCCTCGGGCTCGAGCCCGAGGTCCTGCTCTAACCGGACGGGTTCCGTCCGGAACTGCTTGTAGCGTCCGCGTCATGACCGACGGCTTCCAGGACCTGCGCGACTCCACGTTCGAGTCCGTCGACCTCACCGGCGCCACGTTCCGCCGCGCCTACCTCAACAAGGTGACGTTCCAGAACGTCGACATGATCGGCGCGAAGATCCTCGACGCCGACCTGATCGACGCCGAGATCACCGGCGAGATCCGCAACGTGACCGTCAACGGGATCGAGATCTCGGACTACGTCCAGGGCGAGCTCGACAAGCAGCAACCGGGCCGGGAGAAGATGCGGCCCACCGACCCTGCGGGCTTCGTCGAGGCGTGGGACCTGCTCGAGGAGCTGTGGGCCGGCTCCGTCGAGCGCGCCCGGGCGCTGGAGGCACGTCGACCCGGCGCGTTGCACGAGAGCGTCGACGGCGAGTGGTCCTTCATCCAGACCCTGCGCCACCTCGCCTTCGCCACCGAGACCTGGGTCCTGCGCGCGCTCGGGGGCGACCCGCGGCCGTGGCATCCCCTGTCCCTGCCCTTCGACGAGATGACCCCGCACCCCGAGGTGCCGTGGGAGCGCGACGCCGGCGATCTCGCTCGACGAGGCGCTCGCCGTCCGCGCCGACCGACAGGCCGCGATGCGTCGGGCTGTCGAGGCCCTCACCGTCGAGCAGCTTGCCGGCACCACCACCCCGGTCGACGGACCGGCCTGGCCCCCCGCCCACGCCTTCCCCGTCCGGGAGGTGCTCGGCACCGTCCTGAACGAGGAGTGGGAGCACCGCCGCTACGCCGAGCGCGACCTCACCGTCCTCGAGTCCCGCTGACCCACAGGAGACCACCATGCAGATCGTCCTCGTCCCCGGCCTCTGGCTCAACGCCTCCACCTGGGACGCCGTCGTCCCCGACCTCGAGGCCGCCGGCCACGCCGTCCGCGCCCTGACCCTCCCGGGGATGGAGAGCAAGGAGACCGACCGCTCCGGCGTGACCCTGGCCGACCACGTCGGCGCGGTGGTCGACGCCGTCGACGCGGCCCACGACGAGGGTGGCCCGGTCCTCCTCGTCGGCCACTCGGCCGGCAGTGGGCTCGTCCACGCCGCCACCGACGCGCGGCCGGACAAGGTCGCCCGGCAGGTCCACGTCGGCGGCTTCCCCGGCGCCGACGGCGACCCGTTGCTCACCGGTCTGCCGGCCGTGGACGGCGAGGTCGCGATGCCGGACTGGAAGGAGATGGGCGAGGACGCCAACGTCAAGGACTTCTCCGAGGAGCAGCTGATCGCGTTCTACGCCGCCGCCGTCCCGGTCCCCGAGGCCGTCATCACCACCCCCGTCCCGCTCACCGACGAGCGCCGGTACGCCGTCCCCGTCACCGAGGTCTGCCCGGAGTACTCCGCCGCCG
This sequence comes from uncultured Actinomycetota bacterium, assembly GCA_963826015.1. Lineage (GTDB taxonomy): Bacteria > Actinomycetota > Actinomycetes > Propionibacteriales > Nocardioidaceae > Nocardioides. The sequence continues at coordinate 123,103 of CAWGVI010000012.1, forward strand.
ACCTCCAGGAGTGGATGGGGGAGGGCCACCTGCCCGAGCTCGAGAGGATCACCGACAAGGAGTTCGTCGACATCGGCGGCGGCCACTGGCCGCAGCTCACCCAGCCGAAATCGTTGGCGCGCGCGATCCTCGACGCGGCACGCTGACGCCCATGAGCGACCTCACGATCCAGTGCTTCAACCTCGACTCCACCGATCCTGACCGGACCGCCTCCTTCTGGCAGGAGGCGCTGGGCTGGCGGCGGACCTACGAGACCCCGGACGAGGTCGTCCTCGAGCCGCCCGCGGGCAGCCCGCAGGACGGCGTCGCCCCCGACCTCCTCTTCCTCCGCGTGCCGGAGGGCAAGACCGTCAAGAACCGGTGGCACGTCGACCTCCGACCTGACGACCAGGCGGTCGAGGTCGCCCGGCTCGAGGGCCTGGGCGCCACCCGCCTCGACGTCGGTCAGGGCGACGACGTCACCTGGGTCGTGATGGGTGACCCGGACGGCAACGAGTTCTGCGTCCTCCGCGCCTTCACGCCCGAGGAGCGGGCGCAGGTCGCCGCCGAGCAGTAGGCAGGCGGTCCCCCGATCCGACTGGTCAGGCGGGGACGGCGGCGCCGAGCGCGACCTCGGCGAGGGCGCGGGCGTGGGCGTCGGCGGAGCAGATCAGCGGGAGCGGGCTGTCGTCGGGGCCGACGAGCAGGCCGATCTCGGTACAGGCGAGGACGACCGCCTGGGCGCCCTGCTCGGCCAGCCGCTCGATCACCGCGACGTACGACGCCCGCGACTCGTCGCTGACGATGCCCTGCGTGAGCTCGTCGAAGACCACCCGGTCGACCAGGTCGCGGTCGTCGGCTCCGGGGGCGACCGCGGAGATGCCGTGCCGGGCCAGCCGGTCGGCGTAGAACGTCTCCTCCATCACCCAGCGGGCGCCGAGGATGCCGAGCCGGTCCCAGCCCTGCGGCTGCGCGACTCCGGCGACGGCGTCGGCGATGTGGAGCAGCGGGACGTCGATCGACGCCTCCACCTGGGGCGCCACCTTGTGCATGAGGTTGGTGCAGATCGCGACGGTTCCGGCACCGCCGGCGACGCAGGCCCGGGCCGCGGCGACGAGCAGATCCCCGGCGCCGGCCCAGTCGCCGTCGACCTGGCACTGCCGCACCGCGGCGAAGTCCAGCGACTGCAAGGAGATCGGGGCCGAGGCGTGACCGCCGAGCCGCTCGGCCACGACCTCGTTGATGATCCGGTAGTAGCTCGCCGTGGAGTGCCAGCTCATGCCGCCGATGAGTCCGATGGTCTGCATACCTGTCAGGGTCGCCGATCGGCGGTCTCCAAGGAAGACCCGAACTCCTTGCCCGAGCCATAAGCAATACTTGGGGCATGGATCCGCGACGCGTGCTCGTCTTCCGGACCGTGGCACGGGCCGGCTCCTTGAGCGCGGCGGCCCGCGAGCTCGGCTGGAGCCAGCCCGCGGTCAGCCAACAGCTGCAGCGCCTGGAGCGCGAGGTCGGCGCGGCACTGCTCGTGCGGAGCTCGCGCGGGGTGACCCTCACCGAGGCCGGCACGGTCCTGCTCGGCCGAGCGGACGGCATCGCCGGCGAGCTGCACATGGCGGCCGAGGAGCTGGCGTCGCTGGCCGAGCTGCGCGGCGGCCGGGTCCGGCTGGTCGCCTTCCCGTCTGCAGCCGCCACCCTCGCGCCGGCCGCGCTCAAGCGGCTGGCCGAGGACCATCCCGGCATCGAGGTCGCCCTGGTCGAGGCCGAGCCGCCGGAGGCGTGGACCAGCGTCCGCGAGGGCACCGCCGACGTCGCGCTCGTGTTCGGGTACGACGGGCCGCCACCCGACTCCACCCGGCCGGGGGGCGACCTGACCTGGCTGCCGCTGGCGGTGGAGCCGGTCGACCTGGTGCTACCGCCTGACCACCCGGTCGCCCGGCGCCGCGCCGTACGACTCTCGGACCTGGCGGGCGACACCTGGATCGGGGGCTGCCCCCGCTGCCGCAGCCACCTCGTCGAGCGCTGCCGCGAGGCCGGCTTCGAGCCGCGGCTGTCCCACGAGACCGACGACTACGTCGCAGTCCAGGCGCTGGTCGCGGCCGGGCTCGGCGTCACCCTGCTGCCGCGGTCGGCGCTGCGCGCCTTCCAGCACCCCGAGGTCGTGGTGCGGTCCTCACCGTCGCTGGGCGACCGCCACGTCGGGCTCGTCTACCGGCCCGGTGCCGAGCAGGTGCCGGCGACCCGGGCCTTCGTCGAACGGCTGGTCGAGGTCGTCGCGACCCGCAGCCGCTGACTCACACCTCCTACCCGCGCCCGACCTTGTCGGCGAGTCCTCGACCTGGCAGTGGTTGCAACGGGTGCGAAGTCGAGGTTTCCCCGGTCGACCGGGGAAACCGAAGACCCCCTCACATCTCCTCGTGCGTGTCCGGGTCGCCGCCGAAGAGCCGACCGTCGGGTCGCCCGAGCGCGCTGATCGCTGCCACCTCGTCGTCGGTCAGCTCGAACCCGAGCACGTCGAGGTTCTCCGCCTGCCGTGACGGCGTGGCCGACTTCGGGATCGGCAGCGCGCCGACCTGGACCTGCCAGCGCAGGATCACCTGGCCCGGCGTGACGCCGAGCCGCTCGGCCGCCTGCGCCACCGGCGGCTCGGTGAACGGTGCCTGCCGCTTGCCGAGCGGGCTCCACGACTCGGTGAGGATGCCGAGGTCGGCGTTGACCCGGCGCATCTCCTCCTGCGGGAAGTACGGGTGCAGCTCCAGCTGGTTGACCGCCGGCGTCACGCCGGTCTCGTCGATGATCCGGCGCAGGTGCTCGGCGGTGAAGTTCGAGACGCCGATGTTCGTGACCAGTCCCTCCTCGCGGAGGTCGACCAGTGCCCGCCACGCCTCGACGTACTTGTCCTGGCTGGGGTTGGGCCAGTGGATGAGGTGGAGGTCGAGGTGGTCGAGCCCGAGCCGTTCCAGCGACTCCCTCGTGGAGCGGACGGCGTCGTCGTACCCGTGGTCGCGGCCCGGGATCTTGCTGCACACCAGCAGGTCCTCCCGCGGTACGCCGGAGCGCCGGATCGCCTCGCCGACCTCCCGCTCGTTCTCGTAGTTCACGGCCGTGTCGAGCAGGCGGTAGCCCACCTCGATCGCCGACGTGATCGCCGCGACCCCCTCCTCGCCGCGCAGGGGGTAGGTGCCGAAGCCGACCGCGGGGAGCGTGCGTCCGTCGTTGAGGGTGTGCGTCATGTGGTCCACGCTAGGCGCATGAGCTTCCCGAACCCACTGCACCGGCCCTACCCGGACGACGTCTACACCGGCGACGGCGGGGAGGCGTCGGCGTGGATCCGTCGCGACGACACCGAGCCGGAGCTCGTCCACCAGAACGGTGGGAGCTGTGAGTACCTCGCGACCGGCGACCAGACCAACGGCCTCTACGGGCTCTACCGCTGGAGCTTCGGCGAGACCGAGTCCGGCCCCGACCCGCACTTCCACCGCGCGATCACCGAGTCGTTCTACGTGCTCGAGGGGACGGTGAAGCTGTACGACGGCCGCGACTGGGTCACCGCTCACACCGGCGACTTCCTCCACGTCCCCGAGGGGGGCCTGCACGGCTTCCGCGGGGGCGACCACGCCCGGATGCTCCTGATGTTCACCCCCGGCGCCCCGCGCGAGGACTACTTCGAGACCCTCCACGCCCTCGGCCACGGCGCCACCATGACCGACGACGAGCGCGCCGCCTTCATGCTCGAGCACGACACCTACTGGGTCTGAGCCCCATCCCACGTCACACCGAAGGACCGAACGCTCGCATCCGGGAACCCGTCACGCCCGGGGAGCACCCGCCCGGGCTCGTTCGGTCCTGGCGACCACGGCGACGTGGTGGACGAACCGGTCGGGCAGTCGGCGGTCGCGGCGACGATCGCGGCCGGGGCGGCCCGGAGCTCACCCTCGGGGCGGGGGAGACGCTCCTCCCTGGGTAGGTGGTCGAGCAGCGAGCGCCGGCGAGCGGTTGTCGAGACCTCCGGGCCGCCTGAAGCACCGGAGACTTCCTCCACGTCCCCGAGGGCGGGCTGCACGGCTTCCGCGGGAGCGACCACGCCCGGATGCTCCTGATGTTCACGCCCGGCGCGCCGCGCGAGGACTACTTCGAGAGCCTCCACGCCCTCGGCTACGGCGCCACCATGACCGACGACGAGCGCGCCGCCTTCATGCTCCAGCACGACACGTACTGGGTCTGAGCCTGACCGCGAGGGAGGCGGCCTCGAGGCTGATGAGGTCGGCGTCACCGAGGGTGACGGCCGGTGCGGCCATGAGCTCGTCGAGCTGTGCGCTGGAGGTCGCGGAGATCAACGGGGCCGTGACCCGCGGTTGGTGGAGCAGCCAGGCCAGGGCGACGGCGGCGGTCGGAGCCTGGTGGCTGCGGGCGATCTCGTCGAGGGTGTCGAGCAGGTGAAGTCCCTCGGGGGTGAGCAGCGGTCGTACCCCGGCACCTCGGGCACGGTCCTCGGTGTCGGACACGGTGCGGTACTTGCCCGAGAGGAATCCGCCGCCCAGGGCCCGGTAGGGAAGCACCGCGAGACCGGCGTCGCCCGCCAGGGGGGCCAGCTCGCTTCGAACGGCTGCCGCTGGACCAGGCTGTAGTGCGGTTGGAGGACGACGGGCGCGGCGAGGCCACCGGCGAGTGCGGTGTCGATCCACTCGCTGACCGCGGCCGCGGTGAAGTTGGACAGCCCGACGGCCCTGATCTTGCCGGCGGTGACCAGGTCGTCGAAGGCGGCAGCGCTCTCCTCGATGGGGGTCAGGTCATCCTGGTAGTGAGCGAAGTAGACGTCGATGTAGTCGGTGTCGAGGCGGCGCAGCGACGCCTCGACCGCGCCGGCCACGGTGGCGGCGGAGAGTCCGTCGAAGTCCGCGTGGTTGCCGCCCTTGGTGGACACGACCATCTGGTCGCGGTTCCCCGGTCACGCATCCAGGTCCCGAGGATGGTCTCCGATGCTCCGTCGGAGTAGGTGTCGGCGGTGTCGACCAGGGCGCCTCCGGCCTCGGTGAACGAGTCGAGGATGCGGTGGGACGCGCTGGCGTCGGTGATCCGGCCGAAGGTGTTGCTGCCCAGCCCGAGGGGCACCGCAAGGTGATCTCCCCATGGTTGACGTGGGGCCATCAGTGATCCTCCTCGAGTGGATGCCGGCGAGGTGAGTCAAGCAGGCGTCACCGACAGGTCGGTCAGTCGGCGGTCGCGGCGATGATCGCGGCGAGGGCGGCCCGGAGCTCGCCCTCGGGGCGGGGGAGGCGCTCCAGGAAGCGGGTGTTGACGACGTCGAACGCCTCGCGGGCGGCGGCGTGCGCGTCGACCCCGGTGTCGGTGAGGGCGATCTCGTACGAGCGCCGATCGGCCTCGCTCGGCGTCCGGACGGCGTGGCCGCGCTCGAGGAGGGTGCGCACCCACACGGTCACCGTCGTGGCCGGGACCCGGAGCTCGTGGGCGATCTGGGACGGCGTGCACGGGCCGGTCTCGCCGACGTGGCTGTAGAGCGCGTACTCCGACGGCGTCAGCGGGCTCTGCGCCATGCCCCGCCCGAGCAGGTCCTGGGTGGCCTGGGCGAGGACGAAGACGTCGAAGAGCAGCGACGTGCCCTTGATCGGGGGGCGGGTCGGAGCGGGCATGTCTGGAAACTAGTACGAAATCGCAGTAGTGTCCGGCCATGACCCTGCGTGTCGCCCTCGCCGCCTGCCTGGCGGGGGTGGTGATGACCGGGTGCACGGAGGCCGAGCCGGCCCCCGTGCCCGACCCGGGGGCGGCCGACCTCGACCTGCTGCTCGAGCAGCTCGAGGCCATCCACCCCGAGCCCTTCCACGGGATCGACCGCGACGCGTGGGTCGCCGACCTGCGCGAGCTCCAGGAGCGGCTGCCGTCCCTGACCGACGCCGAGTCGGTGGTGGCGGTGATGCGGCTGGTCGGGGAGCTGAGCGCCGAAGGTCGCGACGGCCACCAGTTCGCGATGCCGCAGCCGGGCCACGAGGGCTCGTGGCTGCCCCTGCGCTGGTACGAGCTGGACGGCGGCCTGGTCGTGACCGAGGCGATGCCGCCGTACGACGCCCTGGACGGCGCCGCCCTGGAGGCGGTCGACGGCATGCCGGTGGAGGAGCTGCTGGCGCTCGCCGAACCGCTCGTGCCGCGCGACGGACCCGCGACCGTGCCCGCCTTCCGTCCGCTGCTCATCCTGCGGATGCAGGTGCTCCAGGGGCTCGGGGTCGCCGACGACGACACGGTGACCCTGACCGTCGACGGCGAGGACGTCGAGGTGACCGCCGTACCGTTCGCGGAGTACGACGCGTGGGCCGGCCCGTACGGCGCGCTCCGGCTGCCGGAGCTGCCCGGCGCCGGCTACCGCTCGCGCCTCGGCGACCTCCAGCGCACCCGCTGGCTCGGAGGGGCGCTCCACGTGCGGCTCACCGAGATCCACGAGACGCCGTCGTCGCAGACGATGCGCCGGCTCGAGGACCCGCGGCTCGACCGGGTCGTGCTGGACCTCCGGCAGAACCCGGGCGGGGACAACCACAACAACGCGCCGTGGGTGAGCGCCCTCGGCGACGTGGTCGACCGGGGGGTGCCGCTCGTCGTGCTCACCGACCGGGTGACGTTCTCCGCTGCCAGCAACCTCGCCACCGACCTCGAGCAGGCCCTCGACCCGGTCTTCGTCGGCGAGGAGATGGGTGGCGGGCTGAACTTCTGGGACGACGTCACGCCGGTGGTGCTCGACGACCTCCCGGTGCCGATGCAGGTGGGCGTCTCGACCCGCTACTGGCAGCGCGCACCCTCGGACGACCCTCGGCTGACCATCGAGCCCGACCTTCCCGTCGAGGTCACCGCGAGCGACGTGCTCGCCGGCCGCGACCCCGCCCTCCGCGTCGCCCTCGGCCCGCTCCCGTAGGAAGCCCTCGAGGGAGTCGGAGGTCTCGACACTCGCCCTCGCCCAGGGGCTCGGGCGGCTCGACCACCTGTCGCGGCGGGGTAGGTGGTCGAGCAGCGAGCGCCAGCGAGCGGCTGTCGAGACCTCCGGGCCTGAGTGAGGCTGGTCGAGCAGCGAGCGCCGAGCGAGCGGTTGTCGAGACCTCCGGACGTGCGGCGCTCAGCTGCCGATGTGGAGGATGGCGTCGCCGGAGTTGACGAGGGGGGCCTCGGTGCGGCCGATGACGATGCCGTCGCGGTTGGCACGGACCAGGCGCAGGGTCCGGCCGAAGGAGTCGACCAGTGCGCCGAGCCGCTCGCCGTCGGTGACCTCCTGGCCGAGGCGGGCGTCGAGGTCGAGGATGCCGGTACGCCGGGCGCGGACCCAGCCGCTCGAGCGGCACTCGACGCTGGCCGGGTGGTCGGGATCGAGCGGGTGGTCGGTCATGCCGAGCTCGGCCAGCACCCGTCGTACCCCTTCCACGCCGGGGTTGATCGCATAGTCGTCGAAGCGGAGGTTCTCACCGGCCTCGTAGAGCAGCACGGTGGCGCCGCGCTCGCGGGCGGCGTGGCGCAGCGAGCCGTCACGGATCTTGGCGTGCAGCATCACCGGTGCGGCGAACGCGGCGGCCAGGCCGCGGGTGTGGGGGTCGTCGAGGTCGGCCCGGATCTGGGGGAGGTTGGAGCGGCGGTCGGAGCCGGTGTGGAGGTCGATGCCGACCTCGGACTTGGCCACCACCTCCTCCATGAACAGGTGGGCGATCCGGCTCGCGAGGGAACCGCGGGCCGAGCCCGGGAAGGAGCGGTTGAGGTCACGCCGGTCGGGCAGGTAGCGGTCGCCGGTCACGAAGCCGAGCACGTTGACGATCGGGACGGCGATCAGCGTGCCACGGAACGACTTGGGGTCCAGCCCGGCCAGCACCTGACGGATCACCTCGACGCCGACCACCTCGTCGCCGTGGATGGCGGCGTCGACCCACACCGTCGGGCCGTCCTCCTTGCCGTGCACGACCCGTACGGGGAGGCTCACGTCGGAGCCGGTGACCAGCCGGGTGATCGGCAGCTCGAGGTTGCGCGACGTCCCGGCGCGGACCCGGACCGGCCCGATCGCGAAGGACTCCCGGGCCATCAGCGACCCCGGTTCCGGCGTCGGACCGAGACCGTGGGGCGGCCGCCGAGGTAGGAGCTGCCGGGGTCGACGAGGAAGCCCTGGACCAGCGCCTCGCGGCCGACCAGCATCCGGAAGCCCATCTCGTCGCGGTTGCTGAGGGTGACCTCGGCGTCGACGACCCGGCGGCACAGGCTGACGTCGAGCCGGACGACGTACCGCTCCTCGGCGTGCCCGCTGGAGCTGCGCACCTCACGCCGGTCCAGGACCGGCGACTCGCACGGGACGGCGTCCTCGTCGGTGTCCTGCCACGGGTGGACGGAGTAGCGGACCCAGTGCTCGCCGTCGCGCTCGAACTCCTCGAGGTCGAAGGCGTGGAGGGCCGAGGTACGGGCGCCGGTGTCGACCTTCGCCTTGATCCACGGCACTTCCAGGCCCGGCAGGCTCACCCATTCCCGCCATCCCACGATGGTGTTGGATGGTGAGGATGCCTCCGTTGCCGTCACCCCTCGATCCTCTCAGGTCGCTGACATGAAGCTGGCCATCCTCTCCGTCGCCCCCCGTGCGTACAGCACGCAGCGGCTGCGGACCGCCGCGCAGGACCGTGGTCACACGGTGAAGGTGCTCAACACGCTGCGCTTCGGCATCGACCTCAGCACCGACGAGCCCGACCTCCAGTTCCGCGGCAAGCAGCTCTCGGACTACGACGCGATCCTGCCGAGGATCGGCAACTCGATCACCTACTTCGGCACCGCCGTGGTGCGGCAGTTCGAGCAGATGGACGTGTACACGCCGAACACCGCGGCCGGCATCACCAACTCCCGCGACAAGCTGCGGGCCTCGCAGATCCTGTCGCGCCACCACGTGCTGATGCCGGCGACGACGTTCGTGCGCGACCGGGCCGACGTGATCCCGGCGATCGAGCGCGTCGGTGGCGCACCGGTCGTGATCAAGCTGCTCGAGGGCACCCAGGGCATCGGCGTCATCCTCGCCCCCGACCGCAAGGTCGCCGAGGCGATCATCGAGACCCTGCACAGCACCCGGCAGAACGTGCTCATCCAGCGCTTCGTCAAGGAGAGCAAGGGCCGCGACATCCGCGCCCTCGTCGTCGGCGACCGCGTGGTCGCCGCGATGCGACGCGTCGCGCAGGGCGACGAGTTCCGCTCCAACGTCCACCGCGGCGGCTCGGTCGAGGCGGTCGAGCTCGAGCCGGCCTTCGAGGAGGCGGCGGTGCGCTCGGCCCAGATCATGGGGCTCAAGGTCGCCGGTGTCGACATGCTCGAGGGCAACGACGGCCCGCTGGTCATGGAGGTCAACTCCTCCCCGGGCCTCGAGGGCATCGAGAACGCCACCAAGCTCGACATCGCCGGCGCGATCATCGACCACATCGACAACCAGGTCGCGTTCCCGCAGATCGACGTCCGGCAGCGGCTCAGCGTCTCGACCGGGTACGGCGTCGCCGAGCTCGCCGTGCACGGCGAGGCCGACATCGTCGGCAAGACGATCACCGACTCCGGGCTGCGCGAGCGCGACATCACGGTCCTCACGCTCCACCGCGGTGCCCAGGTGATGCCCAACCCCCGCGCGTCCACGGTGCTCGAGGCCGAGGACCGGCTGCTCTGCTTCGGCAAGCTCGAGGAGATGCGCTCGATGATCCCCGAGCGCCGCAAGCGCGGCCGCAAGGTCAAGCGCCTCCCCAAGCAGCCCATCCACGACGCCTGAGCGACGGCGGATTCGCGGTAGTCCAGTTGATTTCGGGCCCTCAACCCGCGGTGTCGAGGGCCCGAAATCAACTGGACTACCGAGATCCCCTACGGCACGCGGGCGGCGACGACCTGGTCGGCGAGCGGGCCGAGCCGGCCCAGGACGCCGGCCAGCACCGAGCGACCGTCGACGTCGCCCACCGGCCAGGTGACCCGCACCAGGCCGCCGGGGAGACGGGAGATGCGCGCGCCACGACCGAGCGCGGCGGCGACCGCGTCGCCGGAGGCGGACGGGACGGTGATCGTGCCGAGCCCGGTCAGCCGGGAGGCGTCACCGGACCCGGAGACCCGTCGACCCGGGGCGAGCCGGCTGGCGTCGGGGGCGTCCGGTGACGGGTCGTCGACGGTGATCGCGTTCCAGACCAGCTTCTGGGTGCCGGTCGTGAAGGCCCGGAAGTTGGGGTCGCCCGCGAACAGCACCATCCGGCCGTCGGCGTACTTCTCCGCCACCACGGCGGCGGTGCCGCGCAGCTCGCCCGCACCGCGGGAGAAGCCGGAGACGAAGAAGCGGTCGCCCTGCGGGTAGCGCACCGCGACCGACGCGCGCGGCGCGGTCATCACCCCGTCGTACTCGTAGAACGTGAAGAGCTTCGGGCCGACGCCGTCGAGCAGCGGGATCTTCCGGCCCACGGTGCGCAGCAGCGAGCCGGGGACGTCGGAGGTCGGCTCCTCGAACCGGGCGGAGGTGAGGCCGAGCCGGATCGCGAGGCTGGTGCCACCGCGCCAGCCGACGTAGCGGCCGCCGTCGGCGACCCACTGCCGGAGCGCCCGCCGCCCGTCCCGGCCCATCGCCTCGGCCGCGATCCGGGCGTTGCCGCCGGGCACGAGCAGGACGTCGATGTCGTCGAGACCGCCGGTGGCGATCGAGTCGCGGCGCACGCGCTGGTGGTCGAGCTCCCACTTCTGCTCCAGCAGCCAGCGCGTCCAACCCTGGGACTCGTACGCCGTCACGCCGGGCCCGAGCTTGAGCAGCCCGACGCGGGGCGAGCCCGGGGGCGTGCCGGGGGCGGGGACGTCGCCGACCGGGGGTGCCGGGGTCGTCACCAGGTCGAGGTCGCGGCCGGAGCGGCCGCCGTCGAGGTCGCCGAGCAGCGGCAGGCTCCACGCGGTGACGTCGTAGAAGTAGGGGAACGGGACGTAGGAGTCCTCCCCGAGCATCGCCTGGATCCAGTGCTTCTGGCCCTGCGCCATCGAGACGTGCCAGGTGCCGGCCGGGAGGGTGACCGCACGGCGGTCCTCGCCGTACGGCGTGAAGTCGGGGACGTCGACCGGCTGGGCGAGCCGGTCGACCTCGACGCCGGCGTCCTGGAGCAGGCCCACGACCTCCTGCAGCTGGTCGGCGGTCGCCGGGGTGTCGCGCAGGAAGTAGTGGCGGACCTTGCCCCGCGGGACCTGGAGCTGGAGCTCGCTGCCGGGCGCGAAGACCGCGTTCGGCTCGAGCTCGCCGGCGGCACCCTCCGCGGCGGCCTGCCGGTAGCTCGAGGCGAGGCCGCGCAGCACCGAGTCCTTCCGCTCGGCCAGGGCGTACATCGAGGCGAACGTCGCGCCGAACTGCTCGTCGGTGCGCTGCCGGATCGGGGAGTCCCCGCCCTTCTCGTAGGTCATGCTCGCGGCGTTCAGCTGGGTGGTCGGCACGGTGTCGCCGTAGCCCATGTAGAGCAGGTCGTAGACGGAGTAGTTGAAGAAGTTCCAGCCCTCACGCTCGAACCACTCGGTCATCGCGCCGCCGTAGAGCTTGTTGATCCAGCGCACGGAGCGGTCGGCGACCTCGTGGTGGACGGGGTCGGCGTTCGGCGGGAAGAAGAAGCCGCGGCCGCCCATCTCGTGGTTGTCGCTCATCAGGACCGGCGGGTAGTCCATGAGCAGGTCGAGCTTGCCGTCGGTCTCGGCCTGGGTGCGGGCGAACCAGTCGCGGTTGAGGTCGAAGCCGTAGAGGTTGCGACGGAAGCCGACCTCGCGGCCGTCGGGGTTCTGGGTCGGGATGATGACCGTGACGGTCTCGTCGCGGACCAGGCCGGCCGCGCAGTCGGTGCGGTCGGCGAGGTCGCGCAGCATCACCAGCGCGGCGTCGGCGCCGCTGGGCTCGTTGCCGTGCACGTTGGCCGCCATCCAGACGATGGCCGGGGCCTCGTCGGCGATGGTCGCGGCCTCCTCGGGGGTGGTCGCGGGGTCGCGCAGTGCGGTCGAGGCCTCCTGCGCGGCCTCGACGTCGGCCGGGTCGCCCACCACGGCGTACTCCAGCGGCCGGCCGCCGGTGCTGGTGCCGAAGCTGCCGACCGAGACGTCGTCGCTCGCGTCGTCGACGGCGGCGAGGTACGCCGCGATGTCCTCGACGCTCGCCTCCTGGCTGCCGATCTCGTAGCCGAGCACCTCCTGGCCGGTCGGGACGTCCCCGGCGTACGCCGGCGCGGTGTCCGGCGCGCACGCCGCCGCGGCCGGCGAGGCGTTGGTGAGGGCCAGCAGCGGGACGGCCAGCCCGAGGGTGATCCCGGTGGCGACGAGGCGAGGGTTCATCGAGCCTTCCTATGCCACCTGTCCCCTCGGGAGCAACGGCTCGTCCGGGATTTCACCCAGACTCGTCGGCCAGGCGACGCTTCGGTCAGTCCTCCCGGTCCGACCCGTCCGTGCCCGCCTCGGCGAGGCGCGCGTGCAGCCGGTCGCGAACCTCGTCGGGGGTGTAGGCGCGGCGCTGGCGCTCCTGCCGCGCGATCGCGGCGCCGGTGGCCGCCACGCCGACGACCCCGGCCAGACCCAGCCACTTCCACCACGCCCGCATACCGTTCAGCCTATGGCGAGGGTGCTCGGGCTCGAGGACGCGGTGGCGGTGACGCGCACCGGCGACCTGTGGTTGTTCCGCGGCCGCTCCGGACCCGACCGGGCGATCCAGACCGTGACCAACGCGCCGGTCAACCACGTGGGCATGGCCGTCGTCCTCGACGACCTGCCGCCGCTGATGTGGCACGCCGAGCTCGGCCGAACCCTCCAGGACCACTGGACCGGCGACTTCCACCGGGGCGTCCAGCTGCACGACCTGCGCGCCGCGGTCACCCGCTGGCAGGAGGTCTACGGCCAGGCCGCGTGGCTGCGGCAGCTGACCCCCGAGGTCGGCCGCCCGCAGGAGGACGCCCTGCTCCGCTCGATCGCCCGCCTCGACGGCGTCTCCTTCCCCAGCACCGCCCGGCTCGCCGTGAGCTGGCTCCGGGGCCGCAACCGGTACGCCGCCCGCGACGACCGCACCCGTCCGCGGCCCGAGGAGGCCTACTGCGCCGAGGTCGTCGCGCTGACGATGCAGGAGATGGGCGTGCTCGTCGACGACCGTCGCGCCAGCTGGTACGACCCCGGCAGCTTCTGGAGCGGCGAGGACCTCACCCTCGTCGAGGGCTGGCGCTACGGCCTCGAGGTCCCCGTCGGCCGCGAGGTCGTCTGAGCCTCGCCGCCGACCCCCGGCGGGCCGCGTCAGGCGAGGCCGGCCTGGTCCTGCACCCACTGCCAGTGCTCGTCGACGGCACCGGGGCCCGGGCGGGTGCGACGGGTCAGGTGGGTGGGCCGCTGCCGACGGTCGTGCCAGAGCCCGCCGCCCTCGGGCGCGGGGTCGGTCGCGGCGAGCCACACGGTTGTCTCCGCGCCGCCGTCCGCGTCGCGCAGGATCGGGCGGGTGAGGCGGCGGAAGATGGGCAGCGACTCCTGCACACCCGGGGTGTCGGCCCAGCCCGGGTGCGTCGCGTAGACGTGGGCGCCCGGCCACCGGCGGTCCAGGACCGCCAGCAGCTCGACCTGCGCGCGCTTGCTCCTTGCGTACGCCGTGGTCGGGGAGTAGTCGCCGTCGAGGTACTCGGGGTCGTCGGCGCGGAGTGCCTGGCCGTACATCCCGCCCGAGGTCACGAACAGCACGCGTGCGTCCGGCGCCAGCACGGGTGCCAGCAGGTCGGTCATCAGCACCGGTCCCAGCACGTGCAGGGCCATGGTCAGCTCGTGGCCCTGCTCCGACTCGGTCCGCTCCGCAGGCATCGCACCGGCGTTGTGCACGAGGACGTCGAGCCGCTCCAGGGACACCTCCCCGGCGAAGCGACGGACGTCGTCGAGGTCGCCGACGTCGCAGCGGTCGACCACGACCGTGCCGCCGGGGACGGCCGTCAGCAGCTCCTCGCGCACCCGCTCGCCCTTGGCGACGTCGCGCACCACCAGCCGGACCTCGGCGCCGAGCGCCAGCAGCCCGCGGGCGGTGGCGGTGCCGAGCCCGGACGTCGCCCCCGTCACCGCGGCGACCCTGCCCGCCAGCGCACCGGGCTCCGGGTCGGCGGGCCAGCCGGGCAGGCGGCGTCGTACGGCCGGGCCGACGGCGCTGAACCCCAGCACCACGCTGCGGTCCAGGGCGGTGTCCACGAGCGAGGAGGCGGTAGATCTGCTCATGGCTCCGAGCCTACGGGCGGGTCTACTGTCGGCCCCATGGCCTCGATCCTGAACCCGTACCTGAACTTCGACTCCCGCGCCCGCGAGGCGATGGAGTTCTACCAGTCCGTGTTCGGCGGACAGCTCGACGTGATGACCTTCGGGCAGATGGGCGGTGAGCCGGCAGACGGCGTCATGCACGCCTACCTCGGCACCCCGTCCGGCTTCCACCTGATGGCCTCCGACGGTCCTCCGGGACAGGAGGCGCCGGCGCCCGGCGGCGCGGTGAGCGTCAGCCTGTCCGGCGACGACGAGACCGAGCTGTCCGGCTGGTACCACGCGCTGGCCGAGGGCGGCACGGTCCTGGAGGAGCTCAAGACCCAGATGTGGGGCGACACCTTCGGCATGTGCACCGACAGGTTCGGCATCACCTGGCTGGTGAACATCTCCTCCGGGGAGCAGCCCCCCGCCTGACCGCCGACGTCTCTGGCTCTGGAGGGGAAGGTGGTCGAGCAGCGAGCGCCAGCGAGCGGTTGTCGAGACCTCCGACTCACTCGTCCCAGAACGGACGGAAGGACGGGCTGAACCAGCCGTCGCCCGACCGAGGGGGAGTGTCGCGCAGCGGTCGCCCGCCGTACGCCGCGGTGCCGTCGGCGGCGTCGTAGCGCAACCAGGTCGAGGTCGGCCCGGTGCCCCGGCCGGGCCGTGACCAGTCGCAGACGCCGGCGGCGAAGAGCTCCTCGAGGGCGGTCACCTGCTCGGGGGTGAACAGCGCGCCGACCGTCCCGTAGTCGTCGAGGCTGAAGGGGCGGAGCTCGCAGGCCACGTTGTCGTTGGCCAGGGGGCCGCCCGCCTCCTGCCGCGGGGTCGAGAGCCGGGTCTGGAGCGCCTGGAGCTCCTCGACGTCGCAGGCCGCCTCGAGCTCGGCGAGGACGCAGCGGTCGGTGACGTCGGCGGGGCGGTCCTCGACGACCTTGTCGGCCAGCGGCACGGACCGGTCGTCGGCCTCGACCGCGGTCAGCCAGGAGTCCATCGCGACCAGGGCCTCGTTGGCCCAGTCCGGGCTGCCGATCAGCGGAGTGGGGCCGAACCACATGACCCGGTTGTCGGTGTGGCCCTGGTCGGCCAGCAGCCGCTCCTCGGTCCAGAACGCGTGCGCGTAGTCGTGCGCGATGCCGGGGTCGGGGCCGCCGTGGTTGATGATCGCGACCTCGTCGAGGTTGGTCATCTCGTTGATCAGTCCGGTCCGGTAGCCACGCGCGATGGAGGCCGGGTCACCCTCGATCCGCTGCTCCGTCGGCTGGGAGTCGACGTCGAGCCCGCCGAGCCGGGTGTTGAGGTCGACGAACTGGGCCGGCGTGATCAGCCCGGACCTCACCTGGGCCAGCCCGAACTGCACGCCGGTGTTGGCGAACGGGACGCCCGCGAAGCCGTGGCCGACGGCCTGCTCCTGCTCGGACCAGGCCGAGGCCGGCCGCGGGCCGAGCAGGTTGCCCATGATGTCGAGCACCGAGCACCGCACGCCGCCCGGGTTGGTCTCGGAGTCGTAGCGGGTGGACTCGTCACCGGCGACCGGGTCGACGGTGCCGGAGCACGCGTTCTCGGGGTCGAGCGCGGCCTTGAACAGGCCCTCGTCGGCGACGACGGCGTTCACGTGGGAGAGGTGGCCCTCGACCGCCGCCATCTGCATCGGCGTCCACACCACGCCCGGCGCCCACCGCGTCGGGTCCTCGAAGTAGAGCCGCATCAGGTGGTAGTCCGCGAACTGCGCGCCGGCGGTCAGCGTGTCCGGGTAGGAGCAGGTGGTGACCAGGCCCTGGTAGATGCCGGGGTAGGCGTTGGCGACGGTGTGCTGGGCGATCGAGCCGCCCGAGCAGCCGGTGCCGATCGTGTAGCGCAGCTCGCCGTACCGCTCGACCAGCCGCTCCTTGGCCATCAGCAACGACTCCGCCTCCATCGCCACGTTGCAGTTGTGGCCGGTGTTCGCGAGCGCGGTCGACAGCACCGCGAAGCCCTTGCCGAGCGCGGTGACGTAGCTCGGGGTCACGCCGGGCACCGCCTCGAGCGTCCCGGAGTAGTCCTGCAGCGGCGGTTCGCCGGGCGCGTACGACGCCCCGCAGTTGCCGCCGTGGGTGACGACCAGCTTGTGGTTCCACTGCTCCTGCGGCGCCCACGCCCGCCAGGCCTTCCCCGGCTGCCAGAGCTGGAGGATCGTGTAGCGGTCGCGGTCCTGGAAGCCGTCCTCGCGGCGCACGATGAACGGCACCTCGACGCCCTCGTCCGTCGTCGTGGTCGCGACGTCGGACGGCGGGTCCGTCGCGGTCGTAGGGCTGGAGGTCCGGCGTCAGCGGGTCGGTGGACCGGTAGAGGAGCGAGTACGACGCGGGCTGGTTGCAGTCGGCGTCGACCGCGGTCCCCTGGCACCGGTAGTGGTCGAGCTGGGGCCCGGAGAGGACCGGCCCACCGTTCGGGTGGTTGACGATCCGCGTGCGTGCGGCGTCGTACCCGGGCGCGGTGGCCCGGACCCGGTTGCCACCCACCCGCAGCCCGGTCACGAGCCCGTAGAAGCGGCCGTCGGCCCGCTTCGCGAACCGGTGGGTGACGTCGTCGCCGTTCAGCCGCACCGTCACGGCGCCCGGCCGGACCCCGCGCGGCAGCACGACCTCGACCAGCGCGTCGCCGCCCGACACCAGGTCACGACGGTTGGACAGCACCTCGACCACGAGGGAGCCGCCGGCGGGGGCCGAGGTGGCCGGCGGGGGGACGACGAGCAGCCCGGCGACGAGACCGAGCAGGAGCAGCAGACGACGCATGTGGGGGACAACGACGCGACGGGGGCTGCGTCACGCGTCCCCACGGGGTACAACGGGGCGATGAAGCGCGCCCTGGCCGTCCTGTTCCTGCTCGGCGTGCTGTCCGCGTGCTCCGACTCCGGCGACGGCGCGGCTGCCCCGACCGAGGCGGAGACCGTCGTCGAGCTCGACGAGGACCTGCAGGCCGAGCTCCTCCAGATGATGGAGGACGACCAGGCGTCGCGGACCGGCGGCAAGCTCGTCGGCAGCGACCAGGAGCGGACCGACCGGCTCGGGGAGATCATCGCCGAGCACGGCTGGCCGACCTGGGACCTGGTCGGCAAGGACGGCGAGGAGGCCGCGTGGGTGATCGCCCAGCACTCCGACCTCGACCCGGAGTTCCAGGCCGAGGCGCTGGAGCTGTTGCGCGCCGCGGTCGAGGACGGCCAGGCCTCGCCGGGCAACCTCGCCTACCTCGAGGACCGGGTGCTGGCGGGGAAGGGCGAGCCCCTCGTCTACGGCACCCAGATGGGCTGCACCCGCAAGGGGAAGGTGATCGAGCCCGAGATCGTGGACCCCGAGGGCCTGGCCGAGCGGCGCGAGGAGGCCGGCCTGCCGCCGTACGAGGACTACCTCGAGGAGATGGCCGAGGGCTGCGCCTCCTGGTGATCGCGACAGATGGTGGTCACCGACCTGTCGTATCGTCCGTGACCCGTTCGTGGAGAGGGTGAGAGGGACCCCGACCGGGGACCGCACACGAGGAGGACGAGATGCCCGAGTACATGCTGTCCGTGCACCACACCACCACCGACCGGCCGCCGTCGGGGGAGGAGATGGAGCGGATGTTCGCCGACGTCGGCGCCTTCAACGAGCGGGTCCGGGAGGCCGGCGCGTGGGTGTTCGCCGGCGGTCTGATGCCCCGCGAGACCGCGACCACCGTGGACCACACCGGTGAGGAGGCGGTCGTGACCGACGGGCCGTTCGCCGAGACCAAGGAGTGGCTCGGCGGCTTCTGGATCATCGACGTCGCCGACCTCGACGAGGCGCTGCGCTGGGCCCAGGAGGGCTCGCGGGCCTGTGGCGGCAAGGTCGAGGTCCGTCCCTTCCAGGCCGAGTGAGCGACCTCGACGGGTTCGACGCGCGGGTCGACCGGATCTTCCGGGACGAGTTCGGCCGCGTCGTCGCCTCCCTGGCCCGGCGCTTCGGTGACCTCGACGTCGCCGAGGACGCGGCCGGCGAGGCGCTGGTCGTGGCGCTGGAGAAGTGGCGTGCCGAGGGCATCCCACCGAACCCCGGCGGGTGGCTCACCACCACCGCCGGCCACCGCGCCATCGACCGGATCCGTCGGGAGTCGCACCGCGACAACAAGCACCGGCAGGCCGAGATGATCAAGGACCCCGACCCGCACGAACCGACCGGACCGGTCGAGGACGACCGGCTCCGGCTGATCTTCACGTGCTGCCACCCGGCCCTGGCGCCGGAGGCCCGCGTGGCGCTGACCCTGCGCCTGCTCGGCGGCCTCACCGTCGCCGAGATCGCCGCCGCGTTCCTCGTCCCCGAGACGACGATGGCGCAGCGGATCACCCGGGCCAAGCGCAAGATCGCCGGCGCCCGGATCCCCTACCGCGTGCCCGAGGTCGCCGACCTGCCCGCCCGGCTGACCGGGGTGCTGGCGGTGCTGTTCCTGGTCTTCAACGAGGGCTACCTCGCCACCTCCGGCGAGGCTCCCGTACGACGCGACCTGACCGCCGAGGCGATCCGGCTCGCCCGGGTGCTGCGCTCGCTGCTGCCGACCGAGCCGGAGGTGACCGGACTGCTGGCGCTGCTCCTGCTCACCGACGCCCGCCGGGCCAGTCGCTTCGCCGGCGGTGAGGCGGACACCCGCCTCGTGTCGCTGCGCGACCAGGACCGGTCGGGCTGGGACCGGGCCGAGGTGGCCGAGGGGCACGACCTCGTGCGGTGGTGCCTGGCGCGGGTGCGCGAGACCGGGGTCGGGCCGGGCCGCTACCAGCTGCTCGCCGCGATCAACGCCGTCCACACCGACGCCCCGGACGCCCGCGACACCGACTGGGGCCAGATCGCCGCGCTCTACGACCAGCTCGTGCAGGTGGACCGGTCACCGGTCGTCCGGCTCAACCGGGCGGTCGCGATCGCCGAGCTCGACGGCCCCGCGGTCGCCCTCGCCGAGGTCGACCGGCTCGACCTCACGACCTACCACGCCTGGCACGCCACCCGCGCCGACCTGCTCCGCCGGCTGGGTCGCACCGCCGAGTCGCGGGCGTCGTACGACGCGGCGATCGGGTGCGCCGGGAACGCCGCCGAGCAGGCGTGGCTGGCCGCCCGCCGCGACGAGCTCGTGGATCCTGCTTGAACCGTCACCGATAGCGACGTAATATCGCGATATATCGTTGACGTATCGGGAGGTATCGGACATGGGTGGACGCGGACACGGGCCGGGATGGCAGGGCAGCTGGGGCGGTTGGACCGACGGTCCGGGACGCCGGGGCGGACCGCCGCCGTGGGTGACCGGGCTCTTCGGCGGGCTCGCCCCGCAGGAGCGGACGCCGAGCCGACCGCGCGCCAAGCGCGGCGACGTGCGCGCCGCGATCCTCGACGTGCTCGCCGTCGAGCCGCTCAACGGCTACCAGGTGATCCAGCAGATCGCCGAGCGCTCCGGCGGCCAGTGGAAGCCGAGCCCCGGCTCGGTCTACCCGACGGTCTCCCAGCTCGAGGACGAGGGCCTGGTCACCGCCGACGCGGAGCGCGGACGCACGCTGCGGCTGACCCCCGAGGGTGAGGCGTACGTCGCCGAGCACCCCGAGGAGCTCGCGGCCGTGTGGACGACGTTCGCGGACGACGTCCCCGAGGAGGACGGGCCGGACCTCTCGCAGCTGAAGTCGGAGGTCGGCCAGCTGATGTCGGCCACCTGGCAGATCCTCACCAGCGGCACCGACCGGCAGAAGCGCGATGCCATGGCGGTGCTGGTGGAGACCCGGCGCCGGCTCTACGGGCTGCTCGCCGACGAGGACCCGCAGTCCGGGAGCGAGCGATGAGCCCCTCGGAGCAGCTGCGGATCGGCGATGCCGAGCGCGAGCAGGCCCAGTCGCGGCTCTCCGACCACTACGCCGCGGGCCGGCTCGACCACGACGAGTACTCCCAGCGGCTCGACCAGGTCTGGGCTGCGCGCACCCGTGCCGAGCTGGACCCGGTCTTCGGCGACCTGCCCGGTCCCGGCAGCCCGCGCGTCCGGCCCCGCGTCGTACCCCTTCTCGACGCCGGACGCGCGACGACCCACGACGGTCCGGCGACCCCGCGGGAACCGGCCGCCGGTGCCGCTGCTGGCCCTGCTGGTCGTGCTCGGTGTGGTCCGCGGTGATGACCCACCTGCCGTGGATCCTGGTCGGCCTGGGCGTGTGGTTCTTCTTCCTGCGCGGCGGCGCCTGCCACGGCCGGGCGGTGCAGACCCGACGGTGGTGAGGCGGGCGGGCTCACCCTTGTTGGCGGCCGCCCCGAGTGACTAGGGTCACCCCCGGTTCATTGCTGACTCGGAAGGTTGTGACCCCCGTGACCGACACCCGACCGCCACCCCCGGCGAGGACCTCCTCGCGAGGCCGCTGGATCCTGATCTGCGTGCTGCTCACGCCGCCAGTGGTGCTGCCGCTGCTGGTCGGGATCTACGACCGGCCGGACCCGACACTGTTCGGCTTCCCGTTCTACTTCTGGTTCCAGCTCGCGCTGATCCCGGTGGCGGTGGTCCTCACCGTCACGGCGTACTACCTCGCCAAGGAAGCCGAGCGACGCGACCACGAGGCCGGCGGGAGGCCGGCCGA
Organism: uncultured Actinomycetota bacterium; assembly: GCA_963826015.1. Taxonomy (GTDB): domain Bacteria; phylum Actinomycetota; class Actinomycetes; order Propionibacteriales; family Nocardioidaceae; genus Nocardioides. The sequence goes on from CAWGVI010000012.1 coordinate 143,900, forward strand.
TGAGTGACGTCAGCGTGGTCGCCTTCAGCGTCTTCATCTTCTTCTTCCTCCTCGTCACCGTCCTGGGATTCGCCGCCGCGCGGTGGCGCAAGGCAGCGGCGCTCGACAACCTCGACGAGTGGGGCCTGGGTGGCCGGAGCTTCGGCACCTTCATCGCCTGGTTCCTCATCGGTGGTGACCTCTACACCGCCTACACGTTCGTCGCCGTCCCGGCCCTGCTCTACGCCGGCAGCGCGATCGGCTTCTTCGCGGTGCCGTACACGATCGTGGTCTACCCGCTGATCTTCCTGTTCCTACCGCGACTCTGGTCGGTCTCGCACCGGCACGGCTACGTCACGCCGGCCGACTTCGTGAAGGGCCGCTACGACAGCCGGCCGCTCGCGCTCGCCGTGGCCCTGACCGGGATCCTGGCCACGATGCCCTACATCGCGCTCCAGCTCGTCGGCATCGAGGTCGTGCTGGAGGTCATGGGCATCGGCGTCGAGGAGAGCAGCTGGCTGGCCGGCCACGCGCCGCTCTTCATCGCCTTCGCCGTGCTCGCCGCCTACACGTACTCCTCGGGGCTGCGGGCGCCGGCGCTGATCGCGTTCGTGAAGGACTCGCTGATCTACATCGTGATCCTCACCGCCATCATCTACCTGCCGACGCAGCTGGGTGGCTGGGACAGCATCTTCTCGGCCGCGCAGGACAACTTCGACACCTTCAACGCCGACAACGCCGACGCGATCGCAGCCGGTGCCGCCTCGCCGAAGAGCATGATCCCCGCACCGTTGCTGCACTGGGCCTACGCGTCCCTGGCGCTGGGGTCGGCACTGGCGCTGTTCATGTACCCGCACTCGGTGACCGCGGTCCTCTCGACCCGCAACCGGTCGGTCATCCGGCGCAACGCGGCGCTGCTGCCGGCGTACTCCTTCCTGCTCGGGCTGCTCGCCCTGCTCGGCCTCGTCGCCATCGCGGCCGGCGTGCAGGTCGCCAACCCGCAGCAGGCGGTGCCGCAGCTGTTCGAGAACGAGTTCCCCGACTGGTTCGCCGGGGTCGCGTTCGCGGCGATCGCGATCGGTGCCCTGGTGCCGGCAGCGATCATGTCGATCGCGGCGGCCAACCTGTGGACCCGCAACATCTACAAGGCGTTCATCAACCGAGACGCGACGCCGGCGCAGGAGGCCAAGCAGAGCAAGGTCGCCTCGTTGCTGGTGAAGTTCGGTGCGCTCGCGTTCGTGCTGTTCGTGTCGACCACCTACGCGCTGGACCTCCAGCTCCTGGGTGGCGTCTGGATGCTGCAGACGTTCCCGGCGATCGTCATCGGGCTCTACACCGCGTGGTGCCACCGGACGGCGCTGCTCGCCGGCTGGGCGCTCGGCATGGTCTACGGCACCTGGGTGGCCTACGCCAACCCCAAGGTCGGCGACCCCGGCAGCCACTTCGGCAGCCCGCTCAACGAGTTCCCGTTCACCGACACCCTGGTCTACATCGGCTTCACGGCGTTCCTGATCAACATGGTCGTGGTGGTGCTCGGCACGCTGGCGCTACGGGCGCTCCACGTGCCCGGAGGCGTCGACGAGACCTCGCCGGCCGACTACCACGCCGACGAGGGCGACGAGGGGGTCGAGGAGGAGCTCGACCCGCACGCGCCTGCCCACCCCTGAGGCGGGGGTGACCGGAGGTCTCGACAGCCGCTCGCTGGCGCTCGCTGCTCGACCACCTACCGAGGTGGTCGAGCCTGACCTAGGTGGTCGAGCCGGCCGAGCCGCTAGGCGAGGGCGAGTCGAGACCTCCGGTCGCACCTTGACCGGAGGTCTCGACAGCCGCTCGCTGGCGCTCGCTGCTCGACCACCTACCGAGGTGGTCGAGCCTGACCTAGGTGGTCGAGCCGGCCGAGCCGCTAGGCGAGGGTGAGTCGAGACCTCCGGAACACCTACGACGGTCAGAGGGTCTTGGCGCGGTTGACCCAGTCCATGATCACGCGCATGCCGACCTTCTCGTAGAGGCCGAGGGCGCCGGTGCGGGAGTCGGTGGAGAGGCCGCCGGTGGGGGCGCCGTGCTCGCGGGCGCGGGCGTAGGCGTCCACGAGCAGGGCCTGGGCCAGGCCGCGGTTGCGCTGGTCCTTCCGTACGGCGAGCCGGGACACGAACGCGTCCGATGCCCGGCCGTCGTCCGGCTGGTAGACCGACGCCGGTGGCGAACCGACCACTGCACCCGAGTCGGGTCGGTGACGACCCGGATCATCCACGGCTCGAAGCCGGGGCGGCCGACGACGACGGACTCGAAGTCCTCGTAGGTCTCCCGCTCGCGCTCGGACCACTCGAGGAACGCGTCCTCGACGACCGTGTGCACGTCGGGGTACTCGACCGGGTCGGCCTCGCGCACGGCGTACCCCTCGGGCAGCGGCCGCTCGACGATCGTCGCGCCCTCGGGCAGCTGGAGCACCCAGCTGTGCCAGCGGACCTCGTAGCCGAGCTGCTCCAGCAGCCGATCGCCGGGCGAGCCGACCGGCACCGGCATCCCGATCACGGTCGCACCGCGCTCGCGGGCCTTGTCCTGCATCCAGTGCGGCGAGGCCGGTGCCCAGGCCCCGTCCGCGGTACGACGGGTGGACGGCCGCGTCCCCGCGGTCGGCCACGGACACCTCGGCGTACGCGACGAGCTCCTCGTCGTCGAAGACGCCGATCGTCTGCGCGCTGACGTCGAAGCTGGGTCGTCCCCAGTCGCCGATGATGTCGGCCTCCTCGATCTCGACCGTGCCGAGGTCGGCGAGCTCCTGGGCCGCCATCACCTCGTAGACCGCGCGCGCGTCACCCTCGACCAGCGGGCGGCTGGTCAGTCCCTCCGGAAGCTCCATGGACCCATGGTGACCGCACGCACGACGACGGGGCCACCGGATTATCCGGTGGCCCCGTCGCGTGAGCGCGGGTGAGGTGAGGCTGGATCAGGCGGTCTTGATCGCGGAGAGGTCGAACTCGAGCTTGACCTTCTCCGAGACGAGCACGCCGCCGGTCTCGAGCGCGGCGTTCCAGGTGAGGCCCCAGTCCTTGCGGTTGACGGTGATCTCGCCCTCGAAGCCCACGCGCTGGTTGCCGAACGGGTCGGTCGCCGAGCCGGTCTCCTCGAAGTCGATGGTGACGGACTTGGTGACGTCCTTGATGGTCAGGTCGCCGGTGATCGCCCAGGTGGTCGCCGTCGCGGGAGACGTCGGTGGAGTGGAAGGCGATGGTCGGGTACGTCGCGGCGTCGAAGAAGTCGCCGGACTGCAGGTGACCGTCGCGGTCGGGGCTGCCGGTGCGAGATCGACGCGGTCTGGATCGTGACGTCGACCTTCGAGTCGGCAGGGGTGTCGGTGTCGACGTGGGCGGTGCCCTCGAACTCGCCGAACTGGCCACGGACCTTGGTCACCATCGCGTGACGGGCGACGAAGCCGAGGCGGGAGTGCGAGACGTCGAGGGTGTAGTCGCCGGCGATGTCGGTCAGGGTTGCGGTGGTGCTCATGGTGGGGGTCTCCTCCGGGTTGACGTGTCAGTTAGTTGAACACTTGACCATCAAAACAGTACCACGGTCCGTTTCATTCCCCGGAGTCGGAAGTTTTCTCAGCGGAAGGCGGACTCGCCGGTCAGCGCCTGCCCGATGACGAGCTGGTGGACCTCGGCGGTGCCCTCGTAGGTCAGCACCGACTCCAGGTTGTTGGCGTGACGCATCAGCGGGTAGTCCAGCGTGATCCCGTTCGCCCCGAGCAGCGTGCGGCACTCCCGCGCGATCGCGATCGCCTCCCGGGTGTTGTTGAGCTTGCCGACGCTGACCGCCTCGGGCCGCAACCGGGCGCCCTCGAGCAGCCCGTCCTTGAGCCGGCCCAGGTGCAGCGCCAGCAGTACCCCCTTGTCGAGCTCGACGGCCATGTCGGCGAGCTTCGCCTGGGTGAGCTGGTACGACGCCAGCGACCGGTCGAAGACCTGGCGCTGCTGGACGTAGGCGATGGTCGTCTCGAGGCAGTCGCGGGCCGCGCCCATCGCGCCGAAGACGATCCCGAACCGCGCCTCGGACAGGCACGACAGCGGCCCCTTCAGGCCGGTCACCTCCGGCAGCACCGCGTCGGCCGGCAGCCGCACGCCGTCCAGCACCAGCTCGCTGGTCACCGAGGCCCGCAGCGACATCTTCTGGTGGATCTCGGGCGCCGAGAAGCCCGGGGTGTCGGTGGGGACGACGAAGCCGCGGATCGTGCCGCCGTCCTCCTCGTCCGTGCGTGCCCACACCACCGCGACGTCGGCGACCGACCCGTTGGTGATCCACATCTTGGCGCCGTCGAGCACCCAGTCGCTCTGCTCGTCTCCGGGGCGATCCCGACGTGCCCGGGTGCGCATCCCGCCGGGGTCGGAGCCGAAGTCGGGCTCGGTCAGCCCGAAGCAGCCGATCGCCTCGCCGGTCGCCATCCGGGGCAGCCACTCCTCCTTCTGCGCGTCCGAGCCGTGCTTCCAGATCGCGTACATCGCCAGCGACCCCTGCACCGACACGATCGAGCGGAGCCCGCTGTCGCCGGCCTCGAGCTCCAGGCAGGCCAGGCCGTACGCCGTGGCGCTGGTCCCCGCGCAGCCGTACCCGGTCAGGTGCATGCCCAGCAGCCCGAGCGAGCCGAACTCGCGGGCCAGCTCCCGGACCGGGGTGTCACCGCGCTCGTACCACCCGGCGATCTCGGGTCGGAGCCGCTCGTCGACGAGCTGCCGGACGGTGTCGCGGATCGCCCGCTCCTCCTCGCCGACGAGGGCGTCGAGGTCGAGCAGGGCGAGCGGTGCGAGCGTCATGGACCTCATCTAACCCTGTGGGAAGTGGCAGTCCACGGGTCGGAGGTGGTTGGTTGGAGGTGCAGCACCCACCCCCGGAACGAGGAGAACCCCCATGTCCGACCAGCACGAGTCCACGCCGACCGACCGATCCTCCGGCCGGCACACGGACCCGCGACGACCGACCCGGCGACCGCCGACCCCGCGACCCGGGGCGACGTGGTGAGCCGCGAGCGCGAGGAGCACGGCGGCATCAAGATCGGCTCGGCCTTCTTCGGCTGGCTCGCCGCCACCGGGATGGCGGTGCTGCTCAGCGGCATCGTCGCCGTCACCGGCCTGGTCGCCGGCGACACCACCGGCACCGACACCGCGGCCGAGACCGCGGACGCCCTCGACATCAGCATGGAGTCGCTCGGCGTCCTCGGCGTCGTCGTGGCCCTGCTGATCTGGTTCGTCGTCCTACTACTCCGGCGGGTACGTCGCCGGCCGGATGGCCCGCTTCGACGGGATCAAGCAGGGCCTGGCCGTGTGGGGCTGGTCGATCGTGATCGCGATCGTGCTGGGCGCCCTCGGCGGGGTCTTCGGCAACGAGTACACCGGCTACGGGCTGCCCGACGTGACCTTCGACGAGACCACGACGACCGTGATCGTCAGCGTCGCCGTCGTGCTGCTGACCAGCCTGGTCGGCGCGATGCTCGGTGGCCTGGCCGGCATGCGCTTCCACCGCCGCGTGGACCGCACCGGCCTCGGTCGCTGACGCGGACCTGCGTTTGGTAGACAGGGCGCATGCTTCGAGCCCTGCCCGTCGTGGTCCTGGCCCTGCTGCTGACCGGCTGCACCGACGCGCTCGACGGCGACTCCGGGCCTGACCCCGAGACGGTCGCGGACGCGCTGGCCGAGGGCCTCGCGTCCGGCGACCTCGGCGACGTGCCGGTCTCCGGCGAGGGTGCCGGTGCTGCCACGACGGAGCTCGAGGCGGTCCTCGCCGGCATGGGCGAGGTGACGCCGTCGGTCTCGGTCTCCGAGGTGAGCGAGACCGACGGCACCGCCACCGCGACGCTCGGGTGGTCGTGGCCGGTGAGCGAGCAGGAGTGGAGCTACACCAGCGAGGCCACGCTGACCCTGGTCGACGACGCCTGGCAGGTCGAGTGGGCGCCGTCCGTGGTGCAGCCCGACCTGCGCACCGGCGGCACGCTCGATCTCACCGGCATCACCGGCGAGCGGGGCGAGATCCTCGGCGCCGGTGGCCAGCCGCTGGTGACCGACCGGCCGGTGACGCGGTTCGGGATCGACCGGACGCAGGTGCCGGCCGCCCGCGCGGTCGAGTCGGCACGGTCGCTCGCGGCGCTGCTCGACCTCGACGTGGCGTCGTACGCCGCGCGGGTGAAGGCGGCCGGCGAGTCCGCCTTCGTCGAGGCGGTCGTGCTGCGCCGCGAGGACGTCCCGGTCGAGGTCGGCGCCGGCTACCAGCGGATCAAGGGCGCGATCGCGCTGCAGGACACCCTGCCCCTGGCGCCCACGCGTGACTTCGCCGCCCCGATCCTCGGCACGGTCGGCGAGCCGACCGCGGAGATGATCGAGGAGGACCCCGAGCGCTACGCGATCGGCCAGCAGGTCGGCCTGTCCGGGCTCCAGCTGCGGTACGACGAGCAGCTGGTCGGCACGCCGGGCGTGGTCGTCACGCGGATCTCCTCCGACGGCAAGGAGAAGGAGCTGTTCCGCGAGGACGCGCAGCCCGGCCAGGCGCTCGAGCTGACCCTCGACGCCCGGCTCCAGGAGACCGCCGAGCGGCTGCTCGCCGACGTCGGGCCGGCCAGCGCGATCGTCGCGATCCGGCCCTCCAGCGGCGCCATCGTCGCCGCGGCCAACGGCCCGGGCACCGACGGCTACAACATGGCGACGTTCGGCCAGTTCGCCCCCGGATCCACGTTCAAGTCGGTCAGCAGCCTGGCGCTGCTGAGGGCCGGGCTGACGCCCGAGTCGTCGGTGCCCTGCACCTCGACCGTCACCGTCGACGGCAAGCAGTTCGAGAACTACGACGACTACCCGTCCGGCGGCCTCGGCGACATCCCGTTCCGCACGGCGCTGGCGAACTCGTGCAACACGGCCTTCATCGCCGAGCGCTCCCGCCTCGACAAGGGCGGCCTCGCCGACGCGGCGGCGTCCCTCGGCATGGGGGTCGACCACGACCTCGGCTTCCCGTCGTACTTCGGTCAGGTCCCGGCGGCCAAGAGCGAGACCGAGGCCGCCGCCGACATGATCGGCCAGGGCAAGATCCTCGCCTCGCCGATGACGATGGCCACGGTCATCGCGTCCATCCAGTCCGGCACCACCGTGCTGCCGAGCCTGGTGAAGGGGTACGACGTCGAGCAGGCCGACGTCCCCGCGCTCGAGTCCGCCGAGGCGACGACCCTGCGCGGGCTGCTGCGCGGCGTGGTGACCTCCGGCAGCGGCTCGATCCTCGCCGACATCCCCGGCCCGCCGGTCATCGCGAAGACCGGCACCGCCGAGTACGTCGCGGGCAACGGCGACCTCCGGCTGCACGCGTGGATGATCGCCGCCCGCGGCGACCTCGCCGTCGCGGTCTTCGTCCAGGACGGCCAGTCCGGCTCCGTCACCGCCGGCCCCCTCCTCGAGGCCTTCCTCCGCGCCTCCTAGAGGTTGAGTTGGGGGTTTTCGCCCCTCGAATCGGGAAGATTGTCCGGAACTCAAGGGGCGAAAACCCCCAACTCAACCTCGGGGGCGGGGGGTGACCTGGGCGGCGACGTCGGCGGGCATCGGCTCGTAGTGGGCGAAGGCACGGGTGAAGGTGCCGGCGCCGTGGCTGGCGGAGCGGAGGTCGGTCGGGTAGGTGACCAGCTCCGCCTGCGGGACCTCGGCCCGGACCAGGGTCCGGTCGTCGCCGACCTTGTCGGTGCCGAGCACCCGGGACCGGCGGATGGACAGGTCGCTCATCACGCCTCCGACCAGCTCGTCGGGAACCACGACCTCGACCGTGTCGAACGGTTCGAGCATCGTGATCGAGGCGTCGGCGGCGGCCTCGCGCAGCGCCAGCCCTCCGGCGGTCTGGAAGGCCATGTCGCTGGAGTCGACGCTGTGCGACTTGCCGTCGGTCAGGGTGACCCGGAGGTCGACGACGGGGTAGCCGTACCGGACCCCGCGCTCCATCTGCGCGCGGACCCCCTTCTCGACGCTGGGGACGTACTGACGGGGCACCGATCCGCCCACCACCTGGTCGACGAACTCGAAGCCCGAGCCCTCGGGGAGCGGCTCGACGGTGAGGTCGCACACGGCGTACTGGCCGTGGCCGCCGGACTGCTTGACGTGCCGGCCGTGGCCGCGGGCCGGTCCGGCGAACGTCTCGCGCAGCGACACCCGGAACGGCGGGGTGTCGACGTGGACGCCGTACCGCGACTCGAGCCGCTCGACCGCGAGCTCGGCGTGCGCCTCGCCGAGGCACCAGATCACGAGCTGGTGGGTCTCGGGGTCGTTGTCGACCCTCAGCGTCGGGTCCTCGGCGGTGATCCGGCCCAGTGCCTGCGCGAGCTTGTCCTCGTCGGTCTTGGTGCGCGCGGCGATCGCCACCGGCAACAACGGCTCCGGCAGCGTCCACGGCTTGAGGACCCGTGGTTCGTCGACGGCCGAGAGGGTGTCTCCGGTCTCCGCGCGGCCGAGCCGGGCGATGGCGCCCAGGTCGCCGGCCACCACGGAGGAGGTGGGGACCAGGTGGCTGCCGAACACGTGGGACAGCGCGCCGACCCGCTCGTCCTCGTCGTGGTCGGGGTGGCCGGAGCCGTCGCCGAAGAAGGACGTGACGTGGCCCGAGACGTGCACCGCGGTGTCCGGGGTGAGGGTGCCGCTGAACACCCGGACCAGGCTGAGCCGCCCGACGTACGGGTCGCTGGTCGTCTTCACGACCTCGGCGACCAGCGTCGCCACCGGGGTCGCACGCGATCCGCTCCGCGGCCTTGCCCGCGGGGGTGAACACCTCCGGAGAGGGGTGCTCTGCGGGGGAGGGGAAGGCGCGCACCGCCAGGTCGAGCAGCTCGGTGCAGCCGACCCCGCTGACCGAGCACACCGGGACGACGGGGAAGAACGTCGCCCGGGCGACGGCTCGCTCGAGGTCGTCGAGCAGCACCTTGGCGTCGATCTCCTCGCCGCCGACGTACCGGTCCATGAGGCCCTCGTCCTCGGACTCCTCGATCACGCCCTCGATCAGCGCGCCCCGCAGCGCCTCGAGCTCGGGGCCGCAGGGGGCGAGCAGGCCGTCGAGCCCGGTCACCGCGCCGTCCCGGCGGACCGGGACGTAGAGCGGCAGCACCTTGTCGCCGAAGGCGGCCTGCGCCTGGCCGAGCACCCCCTCGTAGTCGGCCTGGGCCTGGTCGAGCTTGGTGACGACGACGGCGCGCGGCATGCCGACCGCCGCGCACTCGCGCCACGCGGCGCGGGTGCTCTCGTCGACGCCCTCGTTGGCAGCGACGACGAAGAGCGCGCAGTCCGCGGCGCGCAGCCCGGCGCGCAGCTCGCCCACGAAGTCGGCGTACCCGGGGGTGTCGAGGAGGTTGATCTTGGTGCCCTCGTGCACGACCGGGGCCAGGGCCAGCGCGTGGGACCGGTGGTGGAGGTGCTCGGCGGGGTCGGCGTCGCAGACGGTGGTGCCGTCGGCGACGGTGCCCGCGCGGGTGACGGCTCCGGCGGTGGCGAGCAGCGTCTCGACCAGGGTGGTCTTGCCGGAGCCACCGGGTCCGACCAGGACCACGTTCCTGATCCGACCCGGGCTGCTCGCCTCGAGATCCTGCGCCGCTGGTCTCCGTGAGTGACCCTTGTCCGCCATGACGGCACCTCCCACCCCGAAGGCAACTCCGGTTCGGGCCCCTTGGCAAGGGGTGGTGGCACGGGGGTCTGGAGGGCTCGCAGGAGCGAGGGAACCCCTCGCCGCATGGGGTCGGCGAGGGGTTGCGTCGACCCAAAGTGCTCCCTCCGTGCCGACCGGCCCAGAATCCCACGGGCGTCCGGAGAATGTCAGCCGTTTCGGAAACCTCCGGGCGGGTGCGAGGCTGTTGTCATGAGTGACCCGGCAACCCAGATCGGCGAGCTCCTTGCCGCCGACAACCGCAACCTCTTCATCGACGGAAGCTGGCGTGAGGCCACCGGCGGGGAGCGCTTCGACGTGCTTGATCCGGCCGACGGTTCGGTGCTCACCGACGTGGCCGACGGGTCGCCCGGCGACGCCATGGACGCCCTCGACGCGGCCGTCGCCGCCCAGGCCGACTGGGCCCGGACGCCGCCGCGGGAGCGGGGCGAGATCCTGCGCCGCGCCTTCGACCTGCTCACCGAGCGCGCCGACCAGTTCGCCCGGCTGATCTCCCTGGAGATGGGCAAGACGCTGGCGGAGGCGAAGGGCGAGGTGACGTACGGCGCTGAGTTCTTCCGCTGGTTCTCCGAGGAGGCGGTCCGGATCTCCGGGCGCTGGATGCAGGCGCCGGCCGGCGGCTCGCGACTGCTCACGATCCGCAAGCCGGTGGGTCCCTGCCTGTTCATCACGCCCTGGAACTTCCCGCTCGCGATGGGCACCCGCAAGATCGGGCCGGCCGTCGCCGCCGGCTGCACGATGGTCGTCAAGCCGGCCGAGCTCACCCCGCTGTCGATGCTGGCGCTGGCGGCGCTGATGGAGGAGGCCGGGCTGCCGGCCGGCGTGCTCAACGTCGTCACCACCACCACCTCGAAGGACCTCAGCTCCACGCTGATGGCCGACGACCGGCTCCGGAAGGTGAGCTTCACCGGCTCCACGCCGGTCGGCAAGGTGCTGGTGCGGCAGTCCGCCGACGCGCTCCAGCGGGTGTCGATGGAGCTCGGCGGCAACGCCCCGTTCCTGGTCTTCGAGGACGCCGACGTCGACGCGGCCGTAGCCGGCGCGATGGTCGCCAAGATGCGCAACATGGGCGAGGCGTGCACCGCGGCCAACCGGTTCCTCGTGCACGAGTCGGTGGCCGAGGAGTTCGCCCAGAAGCTCGGCGAGCGGATGGGTGCCCTCACCGTCGGCCGCGGTCAGGACGACGGGGTCGACGTCGGGCCGCTGATCAACCCCGACGCGGTCGAGACCGTCGGCCAGCTGGTGACCGACGCGGTGCACGACGGCGCGACCCTGGTGACCGGCGGCGAGGCCCCCGACGGGCCCGGCTGGTTCTACCGACCGACCGTGCTGCTCGGCGTCCCGGCCGAGGCCCAGATCAACCAGGTCGAGATCTTCGGCCCGGTCGCGCCGATCACCACCTTCACCACCGAGGAGGAGGCCGTCGAGCGCGCCAACGCGACCGAGTACGGCCTGTCGTCCTACGTCTACACCCGCGACCTGGCCCGCACCATCCGGCTGGCGGAGGCGCTCGAGTTCGGCATGGTCGGCGTCAACACCGGCCTGGTGTCCAACCCGGCGGCGCCGTTCGGCGGCGTGAAGTCCAGCGGGTTCGGGCGCGAGGGCGGCTTCGAGGGCATCGACGAGTACCTCGACACGACCTACGTGGCGCTGCCGGTCTCCTGACGTGGAGCTGTTCGGCGACGTCGCGGGGCAGTACGCCGACTTCGCCCGCTACGCGGGCGACTCACCCTGCTTCGAGTCGTGGGCGCGCGCGGTCGCCGACGACGCCGAGGTGCTGGCGTGGATCGGGGACCTGCCGCCGGTCAAGCAGCAGCCCAACCTGGTCTTCGCCGCCGCCCGCTGGCACGGCGTCCCCGCCCCCGGCCCGTACGCCGGTCTCCGCGACGCGCTGCTCGGCGACACCGGCGCGATCCGGGCCACGATCCTGGCCCGGGCCACGCAGACCAACGAGGCCGGGCGGCTGGCGACGCTGACCCCGTTCCTGTCCGAGATCGCCGCCGAGGAGGGCCGGCCGCTCGCCCTGCTGGAGGTGGGTCCGAGCGCCGGGCTGTGCCTCTACCCCGACCGCTGGTCCTACGCCTGGCACCTCGACGACGGCACGACCGTCCGCGCCGGCAGCGGCCCGCTCACCGAGTGCCGGGTGACCGGCACCCTGCCCGCGACCGATCCGCCCGCGGTGGCCTGGCGCGGCGGGATCGACCTCAACCCGCTGGAGGTCACCGATCCCGACGCGATGGCGTGGCTGGAGACCCTGGTCTGGCCCGAGCAGGACGACCGCCGCGCGAAGCTGCGCACCGCCATCGAGGTCGCCCGGTCCGACCCGCCGCACCTGGTCCGCGGCGACCTGCTGACCGGGCTGGAGGCCCTGGTCGCCGAGGCCGCGTCGTCCGGGCCGGTCGTGGTGTTCCACACCGCGGTGATCGCCTACCTCGAGCCGCCCGACCGCGACCGCTTCCACGACCTCGTCTCCGGCCTGGTCGCCGGAGGTCGCTGCCGCTGGGTCAGCAACGAGGGCCGCGGGGTGCTCCCCCGGGTCACGGCCACCGCCGGCGACGCCCCGGCTTCGGGCGCGTTCGTGCTCGGCGTCGACGGCACCGCCCGCGCCCTCACCCACGGCCACGGTGCGTCCATGACCGTCCTCTGACCGAGCGGCTCAGTCCAGCCGCAGGGCCTGCGAGAGCTCGCGGCGCCCGCCGATGCCGAGCTTGCGGTAGGTGTGGGAGAGGTGCCACTCGACCGCCTTGACGGTGACCCCGGCCTCGGCCGCGATGGAGCGGTTGGTGCCGCCGGCGGCCGCCATCCGGGCGACCCGGAGCTCGGCGTCGGTGAGCCGGGCGATCGCCTCGGTCCGGGGCGTGCACGGCGTCTCGCCGAGCCGCTCGAGCAGGCGTCGGGTGCGCGCGTGGAGCGGCCAGAGGTCCTCGAGGTCGGCGTACGCCTCGGCGCCGCGCAGCAGCGCGACCGCCTCGTCGTGCCGACCGTCGGCGGGGTCGAGGGCGAGCAGGCCGGCGAGGTCGGTGCCGGCCTGCGCGCCGAGCCGTCCGAAGTGGCCCGCGGCCAGCACGAGCGCCTGGCGCAGCAGGGCCTCGCGGTCGAGGGTGAGGGAGACGGCGGCGACGGTGCGCAGCGCTCCCGCGATCGCGTACGCCGAGTCGGCTGACCGCGCGAGCGCGACCTGCTCGGTCGCGAGCAGCCCGGCCTCCCGGGCGTTCCCCGCCCGCAGCACGCTCGGCGCCGCGGCCGCCCGCCAGGGCAGTGCGACCGGGTCGTCGTCGAGGTCGCCGACGGCGCGGTAGTGCGCCACCGCGCTCTCGTCGTGACCGGTGGCGGCGTCCAGCCCACCGAGCGCCCAGGCGACCTGGGCGGCGTCGGCCCGGTCGAGCCCGTCGAGGGCCGAGAGGCGTTCGCCGAGGCGGAGTGCCTGTTCCATCTCACCGCGGGCGAGCCGGCACTCCAGGGTCAGCGCGAGGTCACCGACGGAGGGGTCGGCGAGGTCGAGCAGGGCGCGGAGCGCCTCGGTGATCCGGCCCTGCCGGACCAGGCCCGGGCAGTCCCTCGCAGGGGTGGCCGCCAACGGGGTGACGTGCATCTGCCGAGGGTAGGGAGACGGCTCGGAGAGCGTCGAGGGAACGGTGCAAAGGTCCCCGAAACAGGGGGAGTGGTCCAGTCAGCCGCGGCCCAGGTAGGCCACGAAACGCACCGAGGGGGAGGCGTCTGGGGCGGGTGTGACCGGTGGTGCGAAACAGCCGGCGCGGTCGTCGGGACCCACCACGTGGCGGGCGATCGCGAGCAACGGACCGGCCAGGTCCTCGGGCACCGGGACCGGGTCGTGAATCGTGGCGTGGAGGTCCCAGCCGTGCAGGGTCACCTCGAGCGCGGCGGCCGCGACCAGGGTCTCCGAGGGCAGCACCAGGTCACCCACGTCGACCTGCTCGGGCGGGTGGTCGAGCCACCAGCCGAGCAGGGCGCACGCCTTGTCGCGGATCGCCTCGACCGGCGAGCCTGCCGTGGTCGGCGCCAGCGTGAGCGACCCGGTGGCGGCCTCGGTCCAGGCATCGAGGCCGTCCTCCATGTGCGCGAGCAGCAACCGCAGCGGCCAGTCGCGGCAGGGTGTCGGCAGCGCGAGGTGCTCGGGCCGGACCTCCGCGAGGGCGGACCGGGTGTAGGCCAGCGACCGGTCCAGCAGCTCGACGGCGCCGGCGAGCGCCGTCGGACTCATCGCCGACCGGGGCGCGCGTCGCCGGGGATCCGCTCGGGCAGCCCGAAGCGGCGGAACACGTCGGCGCCGAAGAACGCGCTGACGTGCTTCACCCGGTCGCCGTCGAGCTCCAGCACCTGCATGTGGAACGGCACGAAGTCGCCCTCGGGGGTCCGCATGTAGAGCCCGAACGCCGGCTGCCCGTTGGCGGTCGTGGGGAGCATCGGCATGTCGAACTCGCCACCGGGGCAGCGGGTGTCGATCAGCTCGCCGATCGTGGCCGACCCGGAGTACCACCCGGTGAAGGGCGGCATCTCCCACGTGGCGTCGGCGGTGAGCAGGCTGACGATCCGGCTGATGTCCTTGCGCCAGAAGGCCTCGACGTACTCCTCCAGCAGCTGCACCTGACGGTCGTCGAGGCCGGCGACGGGGGCGTCGGTGGTCGGCTGGGCCTTGTCGATCTGGGCGTGCGCGCGCTGGAGGGCGGAGTTGACCGCGGCGACGGTCGTGTCGAGCGCCTCGGCGGTCTCGGCGGCCGACCAGCGCAGGACGTCGCGCAGGATCAGCACCGCCCGCTGGCGGGCCGGCAGGACCTGGAGGGCCGCGACGAACGCGAGCCGGATGGTGTCCTTCTCCTCGACCTGGACGGCGGCGTCCGGGATCGGCTCCAGCCACGGGATCTCGGGCTGGGAGTCCAGCGGGTCGGCCACCCCGACGTCGGGCGCACCGAGCCCGGTCGGCAGCGGGCGACGCGGGCGTCCCTCGAGGTTGGTGAGGCAGACGTTGGTGGCGATCCGGTAGAGCCACGTCCGGACGCTGCTGCGGCCCTGGAAGTCCGAGCTGGCCTTCCAGGCACGCAGGAACGTCTCCTGGACGAGGTCCTCGGCCTCGTGGACCGAGCCGCTCATCCGGTAGCAGTGCGCGAGCAGCTCCCGCTGGTAGCGGTGCGTGAGCGCGTCGAAGTCCTGCAGCTCCGTCGTGTCCCGCCTGGTCTCGCTGCTGGTCTCGCTGGTCGTCACGGTCGCCGTCCTCATCGCCCTGTCTCCCCTGGCTCGGTCAGTGTGCCAAGAGGGGAGACCGGCGTCGACCGCTCGAACTCATCGGTCGACGGCCGAGAACCTCAGGCGCGCGTTCGGCGGCGGGGGCCGCGAGGGCCCGGTCGGCGGGCACCAGGCCGATCCGGGTACGCCGGTCCAGCAGGTCCTCGACGTCGACCGCGCCCTCGTGGGTCACGCCGAAGACCAGCTCGGCCAGCGTCGCGGGGAGGTGGTCGGCCAGCGGCGCGAGCAGCTCGTCGTCGGGGAGCCCCGTCGCCTCGCGGGCGGTGTCGATCACCAGACCGGCCTCGGTGCCGAAGCGGCGGACCAGTCGCGGGTGGTGCTCGAGCAGCCGCGAGCTCGGCGCGGGGAGCCGCACCGAGCAGCGGCAGCGCGTGGGTGAGGCAGGGTCCGGCCGACAGCCGGGCGTCGGAGACCGCCCGGTCGACCGCGTCCTCGGCCATCCGGCGGTAGGTCGTGAGCTTGCCGCCGACCACCGTGACCACGCCGCTGCGTGACGACAGCACCGCGTGCCGGCGCGACAGGTCGGCGGTCGTGCCGTCGGCGTCCAGCAGCGGTCGGAGCCCCGCGAACGCACCGACCACGTCGTCGCGGCGCAGGTCGTGGGCGAAGGCGGCCGAGACGACGTCGAGCAGGAAGCCGATCTCGGGCTCGGTCGGCACCGGTACGTCGGGCACCGGGCCCTCGACCGGCTCGTCGGTCAGCCCGACGTACACCGTCCCGTCGGCCTGCGGGAGCACCAGCACGAAGCGGCTCGTCGACCCCGGGACCGGCGCGGTCACGGCGGTGCGCAGGCCGGGCAGGGTCTCGGCCCGGAGCACCAGGTGGGTGCCGCGGCTGGGTCGCAGCGTCACGTCGGCGTCGAGGTCGCCGGCCCAGACGCCGGTCGCGTTGACGACAGCCCGCGCGGCCACCTCGCGGGTGCCGCCGGTCAGCTCGTCGCGGAGCACGACCCCGCGGCCATCGGCGCGCAGCACCCGGCTGCGGGTCCGCACCACGGCGCCGTACGCCGCGGCCGTCCGCGCGATCGTCGTGACCAGCCGGGCGTCGTCCTCCAGCTGGCCGTCCCACGAGACCAGGCCGCCGCGCAGGCCGGCCGGTCGCAGCCCGGGCGCCAGCGCGAGCGCCTCGGTGGCCGAGACCCGACGGGGGCGGGGGAGCGTCTCGCGGCTGGTCCGGGCGCCGCGGCGCAGCAGGTCTCCCGCGACGAAGCCGCCCCGCGCCAGCAGCGCCTGGGGCACCGACACGCTCGAGGTCAGCGGCAGCAGCATCGGCATCGCGTGGGTGAGGTGCGGCGCGGTGTGCTCCATGAGGATGCCGCGCTCGACCGCGGACTCGTGGGCGATGCCGACCTGGCCGTTGGCGAGGTAGCGCAGCCCGCCGTGGACCAGCTTGCTCGACCAGCGCGAGGTGCCGAAGGCGAGGTCGTGGGCGTCGACGGCGAGCACGCGCAGCCCGCGCGAGGCGGCGTCGAGGGCTACCCCCGCGCCGGTCACGCCGAGGCCGACCACCACCACGTCGTACGACGCGGCGAGGCCGGTCGCCCGGCCCGAGCGGCGATCACGGAGTGCGTTCATGGGGCCAGGGACTGTCGGGCGAGGTGGCGCAGCTCCTCGTCGAGTGCGGACTCGGTGACGGTCGTCGTCGACCATGGTCTGCGCCGACAGCACGAAACCGTGGGCGGCGAGCAGCAGCGCGCGGGCGAGGGTGTCGGGGTCGCCGGCCCGGACGGTGCCGGAGGCCTGGCCCTCGCGGATCCGGGCGCCGAGCACGGCCGCGATCGCCTCCTGGGACCGACCGCGGCGCGAGAGCAGGTAGGGGAGGAGCAGCTGGGGGTCGAGCTCGACGATCCGGACGAACAGCTCGTTCTCGCGCAGCGCCCGCACGACCGCCAGCAGTCCGTCGGCGACGTCGTCGGCGGTGGCGCCGGTGTCGGGCTGGGCCGCGACGACGTCGGTCCACTCGCGGGTCATCAGGTCGCCGAGCAGGGTCGGCATGTCGGGCCACGCGCGGTAGATCGTCATCCGGCTGACCCCGGCCCGGCGGGCGACCTCGGTCAGCGTCGTCCGGCGCCAGCCGACGTCGAGGATGCACTCGCGGGCGGCGTCGAGGTAGCCGTCGCGGGGAGTGTTCTCGGGCCCGGTTGTTACGAAGTGACGCCATGTGTCACACTGTAACACATGAGCACCGTCGAGATGCACCCCCAGCGCTGGGGCGACCCCGCCGCCGCGACCGACCTGCCGGACGCGGCCCGCGGCCTGGTGGAGATGGCCTTCGGGCTCCACGAGCGCCCCGCGGTGACCTCCTCGTCGCCCCCGGAGAGCCGGATCGAGCCGGCCCTGCTCGACGGGCTCCGCGGCCTGGTCGGGGAGGAGCACGTGCTGGTCGACGACAGACCCGGCGGCTGCGCACCCGCGGCAAGTCCACGCCCGACCTGCTGCGCGCCCGCGCCGGCGACCTCACCGATGCCCCCGACGCCGTCGTCCGGCCGGGCGAGCACGACGACGTCGTCGCCGTCCTCGCCTATGCCGTCGAGCACCACCTCGCGGTCGTCCCGTTCGGCGGCGGCACCTGCGTCACCGGCGGGCTGGCGGCCCGCCGCGACGGCTTCGCGGGGCTGCTCTCCCTCGACCTGGTCCGGATGAAGCGGCTCCTGGCCGTCGACGAGGTCTCGATGACCGCCACCCTCGAGCCGGGCCTGCGCGGCCCCGAGGCCGAGGCGCTGCTCGCCGGGCACGGGCTCACGCTCGGCCACTACCCGCAGTCCTTCGAGCACGCCACCATCGGCGGCTTCGCCGCCACCCGCTCCAGCGGCCAGTCCAGCGCCGGTTACGGCCGCTTCGACGCGATGGTCGTCGGCCTGACCGCCGCGACCCCGAGCGGCGAGCTCGCCCTCGGCTCCTCGCCCGCGAACGCCGCCGGCCCCGACCTGCGCCAGCTGCTGCTCGGCTCCGAGGGCGCCTTCGGCGTCATCACCTCGGTCACCGTCCGGGTCCGTCGCCTCCCCGCCCTCACGACGTACGACGGGTGGCGCTGGCCGTCCTTCGCCGCCGGCGCGGCCGCGATGCGCACGCTCGCCCAGGCCGGGCTGCTCCCCACGGTGCTCCGGCTCTCCGACGAGAGCGAGACGGCGATCAACCTGGCCCGGCCCGAGAGCATCGGGTCGACCGAGCCCGGTTGCCTGATGATCGTGGGCTTCGAGGGCACCGCCGAGCAGGTGGCCGCCCGCCACGACGCCGTGACCGCCGTCCTGGCCGGCCTCGGCGGCACCGACCTGGGCGAGGAGCCCGGCCGGGCCTGGGTCGCGGGTCGGTTCCACGCGCCGTACCTCCGCGACTCGATGCTCGACGTCGGCGTGCTGGTCGAGACGCTGGAGACCGCGACCTTCTGGTCCAACCTCGACCGCCTCTACGCCGACGTGAAGGGGGCGCTGGAGTCCTCGCTCGACGGGGCGATGGTGCTCTGCCACATCAGCCACGTCTACGAGACCGGCGCCTCCCTCTACTTCACCGTCGCCGCCGCCCAGGCCGACGACCCGGTCGCCCAGTGGCAGGTCGCCAAGGCCGCCGCCTCCGACGCCATGGTCGAGGCCGGCGCCACGATCACCCACCACCACGCCGTCGGCACCGACCACAAGCCGTGGTTGGCCCGCGAGATCGGGCCGGTCGGCGTCCAGGCGCTCCGTGCGGTCAAGGCCTCCCTCGACCCCACCGGCGTCCTCAACCCCGGAGTCCTGGTTCCATGACCTTTCAGTTCCTGGTCAACCCCGCCTCCGGCGGCGGTGCCGCCCCCGAGGCGGTCGTGCCGGTCGCCCGGCTGCTGCGCGACGCCGGCGCGGAGGTCGAGGTGACCTACTCGCCGGGGCCGCAGGCGGCGCGGGCGCTGGTCGGGGTCGCCCTCGACCGGGGCGACGTGGTCGTCAGCGTCGGCGGCGACGGGATGCTCTCCTCGCTCGCCGGGGCGGTGGCCGAGGGCAACGGCGTGCTCGCGGTGCTGCCCGCCGGCCGCGGCAACGACTTCGCGCGGATGCTCGACCTCCCCACCACGCCCGAGGCCCAGGCCGCGCTGCTCCTGGCCGGCCCCACCCGTCGGGTCGACCTGATCCGGTGGGGCGACCGCCTGGTCGCCGGGTCGGTCTACGCCGGCGTGGACGCGCGGGCCGCCGAGGTGGTCGACCGCGCTCGGTGGCTCCCCGGCCGGGTGCAGTACCCCTACGCCGCCCTCCGCTCGCTCGCCACCTACGCCCCCGCCCGCTACCGGGTCCGGGTCGACGACGTCGAGCAGGAGTTCGCCGCGGCCACGGTCGTGGTCGCCAACTCGGCGTACTACGGCAAGGGCATGCGGATCGCGCCCGAGGCCTCCCTCGACGACGGGCTGCTCGACGTGGTCGTGATCGAGGCGGCCTCCCGGCTGGCCCTGATGCGGGCGCTGCCGAGCGTGTACGACGGGAGCCACGTCGACCGACCCGAGGTGCACGTCCTGCGCGGCACCCGGGTGGAGCTCCGGGCGCGCGGGCGGGGCCCGGTCGCGGTCGGTGGCGACGGCGAGCCGCTCGGCGTGCTGCCCGGTCCCGAGGAGGCGCCGGCGGTGGCCCGGGTGTGTCCCGGGGCGCTCACCGTGGTGGCTCCCTGAGCGGCGGCACGGCCGAATTCCATGGGTTCCTCGGTGGAGCGGGGGTGCATGCACAAGGATGGTCCGGTGCAACCCCTGCTACCGCCCGGCTTCACCTTCGGCACGAGCACGGCGTCGTACCAGATCGAGGGCGCCGTCGCGGCGGACGGCCGTGGCCCGAGCATCTGGGACACCTTCACCGCCGAGCCCGGCCGGATCGCCGACGGCAGCAGCGGTGCGGAGGCCTGCGACCACTACCACCGCTGGCCCGAGGACGTCGCGCTGATGAAGGAGCTCGGGGCCGGTGGCTACCGGTTCTCGATCGCCTGGCCGCGGATCCAGCCGACCGGTCGCGGGAAGGTCAACCCGAAGGGGCTGGCGTTCTACGACAAGCTCGTCGACGGCCTGCTGGAGGCCGGGGTCGAGCCGATGGCGACGCTCTACCACTGGGACCTGCCGCAGGGGCTCCAGGACGACGGCGGCTGGCTCAACCGCGACACCATCGAGCGCTTCGCCGAGTACGCCGACATCGTCGGCAGCGCGCTCGCCGACCGGGTCGCCCACTGGATCCCGGTCAACGAGCCCAACGTGGTGACCCTGCTGGGCCACGGGCTCGGCACCCACGCCCCCGGCCGGGCGCTGATCTTCGACGCGCTCCCGGTCGCCCACCACCTGCTGCTCGCGCACGGCCGCGCCACCATCGCGCTGCGCAACGCGGGAGCGACCAGCGTCGGCTGCGCCAACAACCACGCACCGATCTGGCCGGCCAGCGACTCCGACGCCGACGTCGGCGCCGCGAAGCTCTTCGACGCGCTGTGGAACGGGATGTTCCTCGAGGGCATGCTGCTCGGTCGCTACCCGATCGACCTCAAGCCGCTGCTCGAGCACGCCGTCCAGCCCGGCGACTCCGCGACCATCCGCCAGCCGCTCGACTTCTACGGCGTCAACTACTACAACCCGATGAAGATCGCGGCGTCGCCGGAGGAGGAGGAGCTCCCCTTCGAGATCCTCGACCTGCTCGGCTACCCGACGACCGACTTCGGCTGGCCGATCGTGCCGGACGCGCTGCGCGAGTGGCTGATCATGTTCCGCGCCCGCTACCGCGCCGCGCTGCCCCCGATCGTGATCACCGAGTCCGGCTGTTCCTTCAACGACGTCCCCGACGAGCACGGCGTGGTCGACGACCAGCGCCGGATCGAGTACCTCGACGCGCACCTCAAGGCGATCGCCACCGCGATCCAGCGCGGCGTCGACATCCGCGGCTACTACTGCTGGTCGCTGCTCGACAACTTCGAGTGGGCCGAGGGCTACACCCAGCGGTTCGGCCTCGTCCACGTCGACTACGAGACCCAGCAGCGGACGCCGAAGAAGTCCTTCGAGTGGTACCGCGAGGTCATCGACGCCCAACCGCCCTCCGTCGGCTGAGGCCTAGCGGCCCTCAAGCGAGGGCTGAGGCCATCCGGCGCACGATCTCCGTCAGCCGCTCGGGCGAGGTGGCGATGTTGACCCGCACGTGCCCGGTCAGGTCGTGCTGGTAGCGGTGACCCGCCTCCAGCTTCACCCGGCCCTTCTCGAGGGCGAGGTCCGCCGGGTCGTCCGCGCCGTACGCCCGGAGGTCGAGCCAGGCCAGGTAGGTCGCCATCAGCGGCCGGGTCCGCGCCTGCGGCAGGTGCTCGGCCAGCAGCCGTCCGAGCAGCGTGCGCTGGCCGTCCAGCCGCTCGAGGAGGGCGGCCAGCCAGGGGTCGCCGTCGGCGTACGACGCCACCGCCGCGATCTCGCCGAGGATCGACCACGAGTCGTTGCGCGCCATCGGGACGTCCGAGCAGCCGGTCGCGCGTGGGGCCGTCGTCGGTGACGATCTGGGCGCAGCGCAGGCCGGGGGTGTTGAACGCCTTGCTGGCCGCGAGCACCGCGACGGCGTGGTCGCCGGTGCCGTCGAGGGAGAGGTAGGGGACGTGCGCGGCACCGGGCAGCACCAGTGGCGCGTGGATCTCGTCGCTGATCACGCGGCCGCCGTGCCGGACCACGACGTCGCGGATCCCCTCGAGCTCGGCGCGGCTGTGGACGTGCCCCAGCGGGTTGTGCGGCGAGGTGAGCAGCAGCGTCCTCGCCCCGCGCGCGAAGAGGTCGTCGAGCCGGTCGAGGTCGACCATCCCGGTCGGCTCGTCCGGGCCGACCGGCAGCTCCCAGACCTCGCGGCCGGTGATCGGGATGACGCCGAACTGCGGGTGGTACGCCGGGGTCGGCAGCACCACCGGTCCCGGGTCGCTCAGCACGTCGAGCGCGACCCGCACCCCCGCCGTCACGTCGACCACCGACAGCACCTGCTCGGGATCGACCTGCTGGCCGTAGTGCCGGTCCGCGAAGCCGGCGTACGCCTCGCCGAGGGCGCCACCCCGACCGTCGAAGGTGGGGTAGCCCAGCACCCCGTCGGCCACCGCCCGCGCGATCGCGTCCGCGACCACGGGCGCGGTCGGGTGGTCCATCTCCGCCACCCACGCCGGCAGCACGTCCGGCTCCACCGACCCCCACTTGAGGACCAGGGAGTGCCGCAGCTCGTCGTCGGTGGGGTCGATGATCGTCATCCCGTCCACCCTAGAGGGGCGTTCGGGGGGGTGGCGGATCGATAGTCCGTGACGGAAATGTCGTCCCCGGCCGGGTTTGACGACATTTCCGTCACGGACTATCCCGGAGACCCACCCGATCTGCCCCACATCTACAACGCAGCCGCCACCCGCGTCCCCTGCTCGATCGCGCGCTTGGCGTCGAGCTCGGCGGCGACGTCGGCACCGCCGACGAGGTGGACCGCAGCACCGGCGCGCACCAGCTCGTCGTAGAGGGAGCGGACCGACTCCTGGCCGGCGCACACGACGACGTGGTCGCAGGGCACGAGGACGGGGGAGCCGTCGACGGTGAGGTGGAGGCCGGCGTCGTCGACCTTGTCGTACGACGCCCCCGAGACCTGCCGCACGCCCGACTGCTTCAGCACCGCCCGGTGCGCCCAGCCGGACGTCTTGCCGAGGCCGATCCCGATCCGGGTCGTCTTGCGCTGCACCAGGGTGACCTCGCGGAGCGGCTGCCGCGGCTTGGGCTCGGTCAGCCCGCCGCGGTGGATCGACGGGTCGCCGACGCCCCAGTGGGCCAGCCAGTCGTCGACGGTGTCGGCGGGGTCGTGCGTGAGCCAGACCGACACGTCGACGCCGATCCCGCCGGCGCCGATGACCGCGACCCGCGTGCCGGGGACGACCCGGCCGGAGAGGACGTCGGCGTACGACACGACCGACGGGTGGTCGATGCCCTCGATGTCCAGCGGCATCCGCGGGGAGACGCCGGTCGCCACGACCACCTCGTCGTACGACGCCAGGTCGGCCGCCCCGGCGTACGTCGACAGCCGTACGTCGACGCCGAGCACCTCGAGCCGGCGCGCGTAGTAGCGCAGCGTGTCGGCGAAGTCCTCCTTGCCGGGCACCGCCATCGCGAGCCGGAACTGGCCCCCGATCTCGGGAGCGCCCTCGAAGAGCGACACCTCGAAGCCGCGCTCGGCCGCGGACACGGCGGTCGCGAGCCCGGCCGGTCCGGCCCCGACGACCGCGACGCGGGCCGAGCGGCGGGTCGGGCCGAGCAGCAGCGTGGTCTCGCGGCAGGCCCGCGGGTTGACCAGGCAGGACGCGGTCGTGTTGCTGAACGTGTGGTCCAGGCACGCCTGGTTGCAGCCGATGCAGGTGTTGATCTCGTCGGCGCGGCCCTCGGCCGCCTTGCGCACGAAGTCGGCGTCGGCGAGGAACGGCCGCGCCATCGACACCAGGTCGGCGGTGCCGGAGGCCACCAGCTCCTCGGCGAGCTCGGGGGTGTTGATCCGGTTGGAGGCGATCACCGGGACGTCGACCTCGGCCCGCAGCCGCCCGGTCCACGGCGTCCAGGTGCCGCGCGGCACCTGGGTGATGATCGTGGGCACCCGCGCCTCGTGCCAGCCGATGCCGGTGTTGAACGCGGTCACCCCGGCGGCCTGGAGGCGCTGCGCCAGCTCGACGGTCTCCTCCCACGTCTGACCGCCCTCGACGAGGTCGAGCAGCGAGATCCGGTAGATGATCGGGAAGTCGCCGCCCACCCGCTCGCGGATCCGCTCGACGATCCGCTCCGGGAAACGCATCCGGGCCGAGGCGTCGCCACCCCACTCGTCGGTGCGGTCGTTGGTCCGCTCGGCCAGGAACTGGTTGATCAGGTAGCCCTCCGAGCCCATCACCTCGACCGCGTCGTACCCGGCCTTGCGGGCGAGGGCGACCGACCGCGCGAAGTCGTCGACGGTCCGGTGCACGGCCTTCGTCGAGAGCGCCCGCGGCCGGAACGGCGTGATCGGCGACTTCTGGGCCGAGGCGCCGACGCTGAACGGGTGGTAGGCGTACCGCCCGGCGTGCAGCACCTGCAGCGCGATCGCGCCGCCCTCCGCGTGCACGGCGTCGGTGATCTGCTCGTGCCGGGCGGCCTGCAGCCGCGTGGTCATCTCACCGGCGAACGGCTTGAGCCAGCCGCGCTTGTTGACCGCGAAGCCGCCGGTGATCATCAGCCCGACGCCGCCACGAGCCCGCTCGGCGAAGTACGCCGCCAGCTTCGGCAGGTCCCACGGCTTGTCCTCCAGGCCCGTGTGCATCGAGCCCATCACCACGCGGTTGCGCAGCTCGAGGTCGCCGAGGCGGATCGGGGACAGCAGGTTCTCGTAGGTCACTGGGGCCTTTCGGTGGTTGAGGTGCGAGCGCAGCGAGCCTCGAAACCCAGGTACTCGGTCAGCCAGCCGATCCAGAACTCCTCGAGCCGCACCCCGCCACGCAGGACGAGGTAGCGGTCGAGGTCGGGACCGGTGAGCGAATCGGGCGTGGGGTACTGCTCGGCGGCCATCCGGCCGTAGCCGGCCAGCCGCGCGTGGTGCTCGGCGAGGTGCTCCTCGGCCAGCCGGCGGACCGCCGTCCGGTCGCCGTACGACGCGGCGCGGAGCTTGACGGCCAGCTCGCTGCGCAGCGGCTCGACCGGGGTGTCGGCCGCGAGCCAGTCGACGAGCACGTCCGCGCCGGCGCCCGAGACGGCGTACTCCTTCTTGTCGGGCCGGCCGGTCTGGGCGACGGTCCGCACGGTCAGCCAGCCCTCGCCCTCCATCCGGGCCAGCACCCGGTAGATCTGCTGGTGCGTGGCGTGCCAGAAGAAGCCGATCGACCGCTCGAAGCGGCGCGCCAGCTCCAGCCCCGACGCGGGTCGTTCGCGCAGGGCCACCAGGAGGGCGTGCTCGAGGGCCACGCCGTCATCGTGGCCGACCTATGCAACGAGTTGCAAGCCTCCGTGACCCAGGCCACGTGACAAGTACCCCTAGGGGGTATACAGTGCCGAGCATGGACAACACCTGGCGTACCGCGATCACGGCGACCCTGCACTGCCTCACCGGCTGTGCGATCGGCGAGGTGCTGGGCATGGTGCTGGCGACGTGGTGGGGCTGGGGCGACCTCGCGAGCATCGCGCTGGCCGTCGTGCTCGCCTTCTTCTTCGGCTACCTGCTGACCTTCACCGGTGTCCGCCGGGCCGGGCTCGACGTCCGGACCGCCGTCCGGACCGCGCTGGCCGCCGACACCGTCTCGATCCTGGTGATGGAGGTCGTCGACAACGCGATCGTGCTCGGCGTGCCCGGCGCGATGGAGGCGACGCTGACCAGCGGGCTGTTCTGGGGGTCCCTCGTCGTCGCACTCGCGGTGGCGTTCGTGGTGACCGTCCCGGTCAACCGCCAGATGATCGGGCGGGGCCGTGGTCACGCGGTCGTCCATGAGATGCACGACAGCCACCACTGACGCGCCCTACGATCTGGCCATGAGCGTGCGCACGATCCTGGCCGTCCCGCTGTTCCTCGCCGTCGGCGTCACCGCCGCGTGCGCCCCGGTCGACGAGGGGGCCACCCCCGCGGTCGACCCCACCCCGACCAGCGCCGAGCAGTGCGCCACCGAGGGCCTGCCCCTGCTGGAGCCGGGCACCCTGACCATCGGCACCGACTCCCCGGCGTACCCGCCCTGGTTCAAGGGCAACGACCCGACCAACGGCAAGGGCTACGAGTCCGCCGTCGCCTACGCGCTCGCCGAGGAGCTCGGCTTCTCCGCGGACGACGTCACCTGGGTGACGGTGCCGTTCAACAGCTCCTACAAGCCCGGTGCCAAGGACTTCGACTTCGACATCAACCAGATCTCGATCAACAAGGCCCGCGCCAAGGTGGTCGACTTCTCCGACGGCTACTACGAGGCGTCGCAGGCCGTGATCGCCCTCCAGGGCACCCCGGTCGCCGAGGCCAGCAGCGTCGCGGAGCTCGCCGACTACAACCTGGGTGCCCAGACCGGCACGACCTCGCTGACCGCGATCCGCGACGTGATCCAGCCCGCCAACGAGGCCGCCGTCTTCGAGGACACGGCCGCCGCCAAGCAGGCGCTGCTCAACGGCCAGGTCGACGGCATCCTCGCCGACCTGCCGACGGCCCTGTACATCACCGCCGTGGAGATCCCGCAGGGGACGATCATCGGTCAGTTCCAGCCCGAGACGGGCCAGCAGGAGGAGTTCGGGATGCTCTTCGAGAAGGGCAGCGAGCTGGTGCCGTGCGTCAACGAGGCGCTGGCGGCGCTGCGTGACGCCGGCACGCTCGACCAGCTCCAGCAGGAGTGGCTCACCGACGCCGCAGGCATCCCCGAGCTCCAGTAGTGGGCCCGGACGGCTGGCAGCCCAGCACCCGCGAGCTCGAGCGTCGCGTCGTACGCCGTCGGCAGCGGTGGCGCTCCTCGGCGATCGCCACCGGGTTGGTGCTGCTGGTCGTGGTCGGACTGGTGGTGGTCGTCGGCAGCTCACCGGGCTGGCCGCGGGTGCGCGAGGGGTTCTTCAGCTGGGACGACGCCACGGCGGTCTTCCCGGACATCGCGCGCGGGTTCTGGATCAACGTCAAGCTCTTCATGATCTGCGAGGTCGCGATCCTCGCGCTCGGGCTCGCCGTCGCGCTCGCCCGCTCCGCCCGCTCGCCCTGGCTGGCACCCGTCCGCGCGACGGCGGTCGTCTACACCGATGTGTTCCGCGGTGTCCCGACCGTGCTGCTCGTGCTGCTGCTCGGCTTCGGGGTGCCGTCGCTCCAGCTCCGCGGGCTGCCGACCGACCCGCTGATCTGGGCCGGCGTCGCCCTGGTGCTGTCCTACGGCGCCTACGTCGCCGAGGTGTTCCGGGCCGGCATCGACTCGATCCATCCCTCCCAGGTGTCCAGCGCGGTCGCGCTCGGGCTGTCCCGGCCCCAGGCACTGCGCTTCGTCGTCGTCCCGCAGGCGACCCGTCGCGTCGTCCCCCCGCTGCTCAACGACTTCATCTCGCTCCAGAAGGACACCGCCCTCGTGTCCGTCGTCGGCGTCTTCGACGCCGTGTTCCGGGCCCGTGACTATGCCCTCTACAACTTCAACTACACCCCCTTCGTCGTGGTCGCCTGCTTCTTCATCGTGCTGACCGTGCCGCTGGCCCGCTTCACCGACTGGCTCGGTCGCCGGTGGATGGAGCGCGAGCGGGCGGGGTCGCTGTGACCGCGATCGTGACCGCGCTGCTCCGGGTCGACAGCGTCCGCAAGACCTACGGCGACCGCGTCGTCCTCGACGACGTCGACCTGGTCGTCGAGCCGCACGACGTGATCTGCCTGATCGGCTCGTCCGGGTCCGGGAAGTCGACGCTGCTCCGCTGCCTGGACCTGCTGGAGGAGATCGACGACGGTGTCATCGAGTTCGAGGGTCGCGAGGTCTCCGACCCGCGCGTCGACCGGAGGGCCGTCCGGCAGCGGATCGGGATGGTCTTCCAGGCCTACAACCTGTTCCCCCACCTCACGGTCCTGGACAACGTGACGCTGGCGCCGCGCAAGGTCCACGGCGTCGCCCGGGCGCAGGCCGAGCGCGAGGCGAACGGGCTGCTCGAGCGGTTCGGCCTGGTCGAGCACGCCGGCAAGCACCCCGACCGGCTCTCCGGCGGGCAGCAGCAGCGGGTCGCGCTGGTGCGGGCGCTCGCCACGAAGCCGGCGCTGCTCCTCCTCGACGAGATCACCGCCGCCCTCGACCCCGAGCTGGTCGGCGACGTCCTCACGATCGTGCGGGACCTCGCCGCCGCCGGGACCACGATGGTGCTGGCGACCCACGAGATGGCCTTCGCCCGCGAGGTCGCCACCCGGGTCTGCTTCCTCGACGGCGGCCGGATCCTCGAGTCCGGCCCGCCCGACCAGCTCTTCACCTCACCCCGCGAGGAGCGCACCCGCCAGTTCCTCCGCCGGGTCCTCCCCCCGAGCCGTTGAGTTGGGGGGTTTGGCCCTGCGAGTTGGGGGTTTCGGCCCCACCAGCGGGGCCAAAACCCCCAACTCAACCTCTGTCATGATCGGGCGCATGGGTGTGGAGCTCGGATCGGGGACGGGACCTTTGCGCGGCGTGAAGGTCGTGGAGATCGCGGGGATCGGCCCCGGACCGCACGCCTGCATGACGCTGGCCGACCTCGGCGCCGACGTGATCCGTGTCGAGCGGCCCGGCGGCGACCTCTTCGGGGCCGGTCGGTACGACGTGATGTCCCGCGGCCGTCCGAGCGTCGCGCTCGACCTCAAGCATCCCGACGCCGTCGCCACCGTGCTCGACCTCGTGGCGCGGGCCGACGTCCTCGTCGAGGGGATGCGGCCCGGCGCCACCGAGCGGCTGGGGCTCGGACCCGACGACTGCTGGGCCCGCAACCCGCGACTGGTCTACGGGCGGATGACCGGCTGGGGGCAGGACGGCCCGTGGTCACAGGCGGCCGGGCACGACCTCAACTACATCGCGATCACGGGGACGCTCCACGGCCTGGGCCAGGACCCCGCCCGCCCGCACTTCCCGACCAACCTGCTCGGCGACTTCGGCGGCGGCTCGACGTACCTGGTCATCGGCGTGCTCGCGGCGCTCCTGGAGGCGCGCACCAGCGGCCGGGGGCAGGTCGTGGACGCGGCGATCGTCGACGGCACGGCCCACCTCAACGCGATGGGGGCCACCTTCGCCGCGCTCGGGGTCCAGCCCGAGCACCGTCGCGGCGGGCTGCTCGACGGCGGGACGCCGTACTACGACCTCTACGAGACGGCGGACGGCCGGCACGTCAGCGTCGGCGCGCTGGAGCCGCAGTTCTGGGCCGAGCTGCTCCGGCTGCTGGGCCTCGAGGGTCAGGCGCCCGACCGTGACGACCCCGCCAACCACGCCCAGCTCCGGGCCCTGCTCGAGGAGACGTTCCTCCAGCGCACCCAGGCCGAGTGGTGCGAGGTCTTCGACGGCACCGACGCCTGCGTGGCCCCGGTGCTCCCGCCCGGCGACGCCCTCGAGCACCCGCACCTCGTCGCCCGTGGGACCTTCCTCGAGGTCGACGGCATCACCCAGCCCGCCCCCGCGCCGCGCTTCAGCCGGACGCCGGGCAGTGTCTCGATGAGTCCGCGGGGACCCGGCGCCCACACCCGCGAGGCGCTCGCCGCCTGGGGGGTCGAGGACGTCGAGGGCCTGATCGGGAGCGGGGCAGCGGTCCAGTCGTGAAGCCCTTCCTCTTCCTCGGCACCCGCGCGGAGGACGACGTCGCCGACAGCGAGTACGACGCGGTGCTCCGCTGCACCGGGCTCGACGAGCGCGACCTGCAACGCCGGAGGCTGGAGCAGGAGGAGCTCGGGGTCGTCGACCTCGACGCGTGGTCCGGGGTCGTCCTGGGCGGCGGCCCCTTCAACGTCAGCGACCCTGACGCCGAGAAGTCCGACGTCCAGCACCGGGTCGAGGCGGAGCTGGCGACGCTGGCCGGCCGGGTGGTCGGGGCGGACGCGCCGTTCCTCGGCTGCTGCTACGGGATCGGCGTCCTGGGTGGCACCCACGGCGGTCTGGTCGACCGGACGTACGGCGAACCGGTCGGCTGCGTCGAGGTGACGCTCACCGACGAGGGCCGGGCCGACCCGCTGCTCGCCGACCTTCCCGACGCCTTCGACGTGCTGCTGGGCCACAAGGAGGCGGTGACCCGGCTGCCTGCCGGGGCGGTCCGGCTGGCGTCGTCGACGACCTGCCCGGTGCAGGCGTTCCGGATCGGCAGCAACGTCTACGCCACCCAGTTCCACCCCGAGCTCGACGTCGACGGACTGGTGCTGCGGGTCACGACGTACCGCAACCACGGCTACTTCCCGCCCGAGGAGCTGGACGGTCTGATCGACCAGGCGCGGCGCAGCGTCGTCACCGAGCCGCCCCGGCTGCTCGCCGCGTTCGTCGAGCGGTACGCGCGATGACCGGGCCGGTCGAGCACGTCGACGTCCTCGTGATCGGCGCCGGGCTGTCCGGCATCGGTGCCGCGGCCCGGCTCGCCCAGGAGCATCCCGGCCGCTCCTACGTCGTGCTCGAGGCGCGCGCGGCGACCGGCGGCACCTGGGACCTGTTCCGCTACCCCGGCATCCGCTCCGACTCCGACATGTTCACGATGGGCTACCGCTTCCGGCCCTGGCGCGACGACCGCGCGCTCGCCGACGGCGCCGCGATCCTGGCCTACCTGCGCGAGACCGCGCAGGAGTACGGCGTCGACCGGCACGTCCGCCACCAGCACCGGGTCACCGCCGCGAGCTGGGACACGGCCACCGCCCGCTGGACGGTCACCGCCGACGCCCCCGACGGCGAGGTCACGCTCACCGCGTCGTTCCTCTGGGCCTGCACCGGCTACTACGACTACGACCACCCGCACGTGCCGGTCCTGGGCGGCGAGGACGAGTACGCCGGGACCCTGGTCCATCCGCAGCACTGGCCCGAGGACCTCGACGTGACCGACCGACGGGTCGTGGTGATCGGCAGCGGCGCCACGGCCATGACGCTCGTGCCGTCGCTGGCCGAGGCGGGTGCGGGGCACGTCACGATGCTCCAGCGCTCGCCGACCTACGTCGTCTCGCTGCCGGCCGTCGACCCGCTGGTCGCGGTGCTGCGTCGCCGGCTCCCCGAGCGGGCGTCGTGGTGGCTGTCGCGGTGGAAGAGCATCCTGGTCGCCGTGCTCGCCTTCCAGGTCAGCCAGCGCTGGCCGGCGCTGGCCAAGCGCCTGATCCGCAGGGGCGTGGCGGCGCAGCTGCCGGACGACTACCCCGTCGACGTCCACTTCCGACCGGCGTACGACCCGTGGGACCAGCGGCTCTGCTTCGTCCCGGACGGCGACCTGTTCCGCGCGATCCGGCACGGGCAGGTCGACATCGTGACCGACGGCGTGGACACCCTCACCGAGAAGGGTGTTCGCACCGCCTCCGGCGACGAGCTGCTCGCCGACGTGGTCGTGACGGCCACGGGCTTCGACCTCAAGGTCGTCGGCGGCATCGAGCTCAGCGTCGACGGTGAGCCCGTCTCCCTCACCGGCAGGATGGCCTACCGCGCCCTGATGTTCGCCGGCCTGCCGAACTTCGCCTTCACCATCGGCTACACGAACGCCTCGTGGACGCTCAAGGCCGACCTGGTCGCCGACTACGTCTGCCGACTGCTCACCCACCTCGACCGGTCCGGCCACCGCTACGCCGTCGCGGTGCCGGACGCCGACGTCGGCGAGGCGCCGTTCATGGACTTCATGCCCGGCTACGTCCGCCGCTCCCTCCACGTCCTCCCCGTCCAGGGCGACCGCGAGCCCTGGCGGTTGCGCCAGAACTACCTGCACGACGTCCGCTCCCTGCGCCGCTCGCCGATCGACGACGGGGTGCTGAGGTTCGGCTGACTGGTTCCCCGGATATCCGGGGAACCAGCGAAATCCCGGCGCTGGATGCCTCCGGAAGTTCACGACTCGCTCAGGAGGTCAGCGCGCGTACGACGTCCGACGTGGCGACGTGACCAGCGGCACGTCGTCCGAAATGCGGTCAGATGACCTCCGCGCCCCTACGCTGGTACCAACGGTTCGTCCAGTCTTGCCTCGGACCGCCGAGCGCCACCCGCGCTCCATCACGACACGTGATCATCGCAGCGGCAGCGCCGCAGCCCCCGCCAGCCGGCGGACGCGTTGGTGAGACACCAACCGAGAGACCTTCTGTGACCTCCCCCTTCGACGCCCTCGGCGTCCCCACTGCCCTGTCTGCCGTGCTGGCCGACCGTGGCATCACCGACCCCACCCCGATCCAGGCAGCGACGCTGCCGGACTCGCTCGCCGGGCGCGACCTGCTCGGCCGCGGCCGCACCGGATCGGGCAAGACCTACGCCTTCCTGCTCCCCGTGGTCGCCCGGCTCGACGCGAGCAAGATGCCCGCGACCAGCCGTCGCCCGCGCGCCCTCATCCTCGCGCCGACCCGTGAGCTCGTCGGCCAGATCCACGAGGCCCTCAAGCCGCTGGCCAGGACCGCCGGCCTGTCCACCGCCACCGTCTTCGGCGGCGTCGGCCAGAACCCGCAGGTGACCGCCCTGCGCAAGGGCGTCGACATCGTCCTCGCCTGCCCCGGCCGGCTCGAGGACCTCATCGGCCAGGGGCACTGCGACCTCGGCGCCATCGAGATCACCGTGCTCGACGAGGCCGACCACATGGCCGACCTCGGCTTCCTGCCGAGCGTGCGCCGCCTGCTCGACCAGACCCCGCGCACCGGTCAGCGGATGCTCTTCTCCGCGACCCTGGACAAGGCGATCGACGTGATCGTCAAGCGGTTCCTGGTCTCGCCGGTCACCCACGAGGCCGACTCCGCCCAGTCGCCCATCGCCTCGATGTCGCACCACGTGCTGCACCTGCCGCGCGAGCAGCGGCTGCCGGTGCTGGTCGACCTGACCAGCGCCCCCGGCCGGACCGTCGTGTTCACCCGGACCAAGCACGGCGCCAAGGCGCTGGCCCGCCAGCTCAACAAGAACGGCGTGCCCTCGGTCGACCTCCACGGCAACCTCAGCCAGAACGCGCGCACCCGCAACATGGAGGCGTTCCACGCCGGCAAGGCCTCGACCCTGGTCGCCACCGACATCGCGGCCCGCGGCATCCACGTCGACGACGTGGCGCTGGTCGTCCACGCCGACCCGCCGGTCGAGCACAAGGCCTACCTCCACCGCTCGGGTCGTACGGCGCGCGCCGGCGCGTCCGGCACGGTCATCACGCTGATGACCGACGAGCAGGTGCGCGACGTCCGCCAGCTCACCAAGCTGGCCGGCATCCGGCCGACCACCACGAAGGTGCCCGGCCCCTCGCACCCCGTCCTCGTCGAGCTCGCCCCCGGCGAGCGGACCCTGGTCCCCGGCGGCTACGAGCCGGTCGCCCCGGCCGGCGGCAGCGGTGGCTCCGGCAGCCGTTCCTCCGGTGGCGGCAAGCCCCGCTCGTCCTCCGGTGGCGGCCGCAACCGCTCGCGTGGCGGCAAGGGTGGCGGCAAGGGTGGCGGTCAGCGCAGCCAGGGCGGCGCTCAGTCGTCCCAGGGCCGGTCCTCGGCGAAGAAGCCCGGGCAGGGCAACCGCAACCGCACGGGTTCCGGCGGCGGCTCGCACAGCGCCGCGTCGTTCAGCGGCCGTCGCTGACCCACCTGATCGGGTGGGGTGCCCCTCGGCTCCCGCTGGCATCGTGGGCGGCATCCGAGGAAAGGACCGCACGATGGGCATGGACGACAAGGCCTCGCACAAGGCCGAGGACCTCAAGGGCAAGACCAAGGAAGCCACCGGCAAGGCGACCGGCAACGAGCGTCTCGAGGGCGAGGGCAAGGGCGACCAGGCCTCCGCCTCGGTGAAGTCGGCCGGCGACAAGGCCAAGGACGCTGCCTCCGACGCGAAGGACGCCTTCAAGAAGTAGGACCCGTCCCAGCACACCCCGTCCCGGATCAGGGACGGGGTGTGCTGTCTTCCGGGGCCGACGACCGACCCGACCCGGACGCACCATCTCGGACGCATGGTCCGGCCAGCGTGCACGCCCACGTACAGTCGCGGGGTGCGGGAATTCTTGCGCAACGCCTTGGTCGACAAGGTGCCGCGCGACCACCGGGACAGCGTCGAGGTGCTGCGTCGTCGGCAGTGGGTGACCGGGCTCGTCGTCGTCCTGGGCGGGATCGTCCTCGGGTTCAGCCTGCGGCTGGAGCCCGGGAGCCCGTGGTTCTACGCCAGCTCGCTGGGACTCTCGTTGATCTGGGCCGCGGGGGCGCTCGCCTCCGGCCCGCTCCACCTCGGCCGGATCGCCCGGCGCGACGACCACGTCCGCCCGGTGCTGACGCCGCTGCTGCTGGGGTTCGGCCTGGCCGGCGTCTTCGTCGTCGGCGGGCTGGTGATCCGCCAGGTCCCGTTCCTCGCCGACCAGGTCGGCAACGTCGTCGCCTTCGCCGACGAGGGGTCGCTGCCGCTGCTGGTGATCATCACCGCGGTGACGGGGGCGGCCGAGGAGCTGTTCTTCCGGGGGGCGGCGTACGCCGCTGTCAGGCACCACCCCGTGCTGCTGACGACCCTGCTCTACACCGTCGCGACGTACGCGACCGGCAACGTGATGCTCACCTTCGCGGCGGTCCTGCTCGGCCTCGTCGTCGGGCTGGAGCGCCGGGCCTCCGGCGGCATCCTCGGGCCGATCCTCACCCACCTGAGCTGGTCGCTGACCATGCTGCTGGTGCTGCCGCTGGTGTTCAGCCAGGCCTAGATGAGTGACTCCAAGGGGAGTGCCTCACTCGCGCCTCCCCGCATCCCGCCTGGCGGCGTTGTCCTCGACTCGACGTGGCTCCGCCACGCCTTCGCTCGTCCGCCTTGCCATCCGGGCGCGGGAAGACGCTCGCTTGACCGGCACCCCTTGGAATCACTCATCTAGAGCCCGGGTCCTCCTCGAGCGCGCGGCGGACCGCCTCGGCGTACGGCACCGGCTCGCCGGGCACCACGTCGAGGATGCTGTGGTCGGTGACCACCACCTTCGTCCCCATCGACTCGATGAGGTTGCGGCCGGTGGTCACGTCGACGTCGGTGACCAGCGCCAGCCAGTACGACGAGAGCCGCGGCGTCAGCACCGGCACCTTGATGATCGGCACCCGGCGGCCCACGGACACCTCGGCGGCGATCTGGAGCATCTCCAGGTAGGTCATCGCCTCGGGTCCGCCGATCTCGAAGACCCGGCCGAACGCCTCCTCGTTGCCGCTCACCCCGACCAGGTAGCGGATCACGTCGTCCACGGCGATCGGCTGGGTCGGGGTCTCGACCCACTTGGGGACGACCATCGCCGGGAGGTTCTTCACCAGCTGGCGGGTCAGCTCCCACGAGATGCCGCCCGCACCGACCACGATCGCGGCCCGCAGCACGGTGACCGGGATCCCGGTCTCCCCGAGCAGCTCCTCGACCTCGCGGCGTGACCGCAGGTGCGGCGAGAGGTCGCCGTCGTCGGCGCCGAGCCCGCCCATGTAGACGATCTGGCGGACCCCGGCGTCCGCAGCTGCGCGCGCGAAGTTCCGTGCGGCCTCGGCGTCCTTGGTCTCGAAGTCCGGGACATCGAGGGAGTGGACCAGGTAGATCGCGACGTCGACCCCGGAGAGCGGCTCGGCCAGGGAGTCGGCGTCGAACACGTCACCGCCGACCGGCTTGCCGGCGCCGTCGTAGTCGTCGGGGCGTCGGGTCATCGCCCGGACCTCGTGGCCGGCGTCGACCAGCGCGGGTGCGAGCCGCCGTCCGATGAAGCCGGTCGCGCCGGTCACCAGGACGGTCTGAGGGTCAGCCATGCTCCCACCCTAGGGTTCACCCGAAGGTGGGTCAGCGCGAGCGCTTGGCGACCGCCTCGCGGTTGGTCTCGTCCATCGCCGACTCGTACGCCGCCACCAGGGACGCGATCGAGAGCGGCTTGAGGCGCTCCACGACCTCGCGCAGCGTCTCGGGAGAGGCGCCGGACTCCTTGTAGACCGGCCACACCATCGTCCGGAACAGGTCGCCCAGCTCCTTGGCGATCTGCGGCCGTGCTCGGCGTACACGTCGGCGGCGGCGACCGCGGCCTCGGTCGGGAAGCCGAGGTCGAGCAGTCCGAGGCCGACCGTCAGCTGCGACATCGCCACCTGGTAGCGGCCGCGCTTGGTGCGCATCACGATGCCCAGGGCGGAGAGGGTGGCGAGCTCGTCGTCGGTGAGCTTGCGGTTGGTCCGCCGGTCGAGCTCGGTCCGGGTCATCTCCTCCGGAGCCTGTGCCTGCCACGGCGCGAGCATGGTGCGGTGGAGGGTGATGTCCTCGGGGCTCGCGTCGGTGGGGATCCGGGAGAGGTAGCGCTCGATGGCCGACAGCGTGAAGCCGTGGGTCTGCAGCTCCTGGACGAGCTCCAGCCGGGCGACGTGGTCGGGGGAGTAGTAGCCGGACCGGCCGCGTCGCAGCGGCGGCGGGACCAGGCCCTTGGTCGTGTAGAAGCGGATGTTGCGGACGCTGAGGCCGACCCGGTTCGTCAGCTCCTCCAGCGTCAACAGCTCCCGCGCCGACTCCACGGCCTCCTCCACCGACACCCTGGACTCCTCGTTGCGCTCGGGAGTGACAACTGCCACCTTGACGACCCTGACAGTATCGGTGTCACAATCGAGGGAGGCAAGCGACCACCCCTGCCCGGGGTACGACGAGGACGGTCATGGCTGAAGCATTCGTGTACGACCACATCCGCACGCCGCGCGGCAAGGGAAAGGCGGTCGGCTCCCTCCACGAGGTGAAGCCCGTCGACCTCGTCGTCGGCCTGCTCGACGAGATCAAGGTGCGCAACCCCGGCCTGGACCCGCACCGCATCGACGACGTCGTGCTCGGCGTGGTCACCCCGATCGGTGAGCAGGGCAGCGACATCGCCAAGACCGCGGCGCTCGCGGCCGGCTACCCCGAGACCGTGGCCGGCGTGCAGCTCAACCGCTTCTGCGCCTCGGGGCTCGAGGCCGTCAACCAGGCCGCCGCCCGGGTCGCCTCCGGCTTCGAGGACCTGATCCTCGCCGGCGGCGTGGAGTCGATGAGCCGGGTGCCGATGGGCTCCGACGGCGGCGCCTGGGCCCAGGACCCGGCCACCGCGCTCACCACCGGCTTCGTGCCGCAGGGCATCGGCGCCGACCTGATCGCCACGCTCGGTGGCTGGACGCGCGCCGACGTCGACGCGTACGCCGCCGAGAGCCACCACCGTGCCGCCAAGGCGTGGGCCAACGGCTACTTCGCCGACGCCATCGTGCCGGTGAAGGACAAGAACGGGATCACCGTGCTCGAGCACGACGAGCTGGTCCGCCCGGACACCACGCCCGAGGGGCTGGCCGGTCTCAAGCCGAGCTTCGCCCAGATGGGTGCCGACGCCGGCTTCGACGACGTCGCCCTCGAGAAGTACCACTGGGTCCCCGCGATCGACCACGTCCACCACGCCGGCAACTCCTCCGGGATCGTCGACGGGGCCGCGCTGATGGTGATCGGCAACGAGCAGGTCGGCACCGACCTCGGCCTCACCCCGCGCGCCCGGATCCTCGCGACCGCCGTCTCCGGCGCCGACCCCACGATCATGCTGACCGGCCCCGCTCCGGCGACGCGCAAGGCGCTGGCCAAGGCCGGGCTCGAGGTCTCCGACATCGACCTGTTCGAGATGAACGAGGCCTTCGCGGCCGTGGCGATGCGCTTCATGCAGGACATGGGCATCACCCACGAGATCACCAACGTCAACGGCGGCGCGATCGCCATGGGCCACCCGCTCGGCGCCACCGGCGCGATGATCCTCGGCACCCTCGTCGACGAGCTCCAGCGCCGCGACCAGCGCCGTGGCCTCGCCACGCTCTGCATCGGTGGCGGCATGGGCATTGCGACGATCGTCGAGCTGGTCTGAGCGAAGCTCAGAACCAACTGACGATCTTCGCTTGCCGTGGTGGTTCCGAGTCAGCCGCGAGCGCACGCGTCAACCCGAACTGACAGGACCAGAAGAAGACATGAGCACCCAGACCGAGCAGAGCGCCGTCCACTACGAGCGGGACGGGGACGGCATCGTCACGCTGACGATGGACGACCCGACCGCCAGCGCGAACACCATGAACGAGATCTACCAGCGGTCGATGGCGGCCGCGGTGGAGCGGTTGTACGACGAGCAGGAGCAGGTGACCGGCGTGGTCGTCACCAGCGCGAAGAAGACCTTCTTCGCCGGTGGCAACCTGACGCTGATGAGCCAGGCCACCAAGGCCGACGCGCCCCGGATCTTCGCCGAGGTCGAGTCGATGAAGGCGACCCTGCGCCGGCTCGAGACCTTCCCGCGCCCGGTCGTGGCCGCGATCAACGGCGCCGCCCTCGGCGGCGGTCTCGAGATCGCACTCGCGACCAACCACCGGATCGCGGTCGAGGACCGCTCGGTCAAGATCGGGCTCCCCGAGGC
Organism: uncultured Actinomycetota bacterium; assembly: GCA_963826015.1. Taxonomy (GTDB): domain Bacteria; phylum Actinomycetota; class Actinomycetes; order Propionibacteriales; family Nocardioidaceae; genus Nocardioides. The sequence continues at coordinate 181,697 of CAWGVI010000012.1, forward strand.
CAGCCTCGGCCTGCTGCCCGGCGGTGGCGGGGTCACCCGCACGGTCCGGATGCTCGGCCTCCAGTCCGCGCTGATGGACGTGCTGCTCCAGGGCCCGCAGTTCGACCCCACGACCGCGAAGGACAAGGGCCTGGTCGACGACCTGGTCGCCACGCGTGAGGAGCTGGTCCCGGCCGCGAAGGCCTGGATCGCCGCGAACCCCGAGGCGGCCCAGAAGCCGTGGGACGCCCCCGGCTACAAGATGCCCGGTGGCAACCCGAAGTCACCGGCGCTCGCAGCCTTCCTCCCGGCGTTCCCGGCGCTGCTGCGCAAGCAGGTGAAGGGCGCGGACTACCCCGCCCAGAAGGCGATCCTGTCGGCGGCCGTCGAGGGCGCCACCGTCGACTTCGACACCGCCAGCCGGATCGAGTCGCGCTACCTGACGACCTTGATCGTCAACCAGAACAGCAAGAACATGATCCAGGCGTTCTTCTTCGACCTGCAGGCAATCAAGGCAGGGTCGCTGCGCCCCCAGGGCGTCGAGCCGTGGAAGGCCACCAAGGTCGGCGTCCTGGGGGCCGGGATGATGGGTGCCGGCATCGCCTACTCGTGTGCGCGGGCCGGGATGCAGGTCGTGCTCAAGGACGTCGCGCAGGAGAACGCCGACCAGGGCAAGGCGTACTCGGAGAAGATCAACGCCAAGGCCGTCCAGCGCGGCAGGCTCACCGAGGAGAAGTCCGCGGAGCTGCTCGGCCGGATCCACGCCACGGACGACTACGCCGACCTCGCCGGCTGCGACCTGGTGATCGAGGCGGTCTTCGAGGACCCCTCGCTCAAGCACCAGGTCTTCGCCGAGGCGGCCAGGCACGTGAACCCGGACGCGTTGCTCTGCTCGAACACCTCCACCCTGCCGATCACCGAGCTGGCCACGGGGGTCGACCGTCCTGCCGACTTCATCGGCCTGCACTTCTTCAGCCCCGTCGACAAGATGCCGCTGGTCGAGATCATCCGCGGCAAGGAGACCTCCGACACCGCGCTCGCCAAGGCCTACGACGTCGTGCAGCAGATCAGGAAGACGCCGATCGTGGTCAACGACAGCCGCGGCTTCTACACCAGCCGGGTCATCGGCTTCATGGTCAACGAGGGGCTCGCGATGCTCGCCGAGGGCGTGCACCCGGTGACCCTCGAGCGGGCCGCGACCCAGTCCGGCTACCCGGTCGGCACCCTCCAGCTCTCCGACGAGCTCAACATGGAGCTGATGGCCAAGATCGGCAAGGCCACCCGTGACGCCGCCGAGCGCGACGGCCTCGCCTACGAGGAGCACCCCGGGTCGGCCGTGGTGATGAGGATGATCGAGCTCGGTCGTCCCTCGCGGCTCAAGGGCGCCGGCTTCTACGAGTACGACGACGCCGGCAAGCGGCAGGGCCTCTGGTCCGGGCTGGCCGAGGCGTTCCCGGTCGCCGAGCAGCAGATCCCGCTGCGCGACGTGAAGGACCGGATCCTCTTCCTGGAGGCGCTCGAGACCGCGAAGTGCTTCGAGGAGGGCGTGATCACCTCGGCCGCTGCGGCCAACATCGGCTCGATCATGGGCATCGGGTTCCCGCCGAACACCGGCGGCGCGGCCCAGTTCATGACCGGCTACCAGGACCCCGAGGACACCGACGGCCCGATCGGGCTGGCGGCGTTCTGCGAGCGGGCCGACGAGCTCGCCGACTCCTACGGCGAGCGCTTCCGGCCCACGGCGTACCTGCGCGACCTCGTCTCGAAGGGTGAGTCCTTCCCGCGCTGAGCCTGTCGTTTCGGGGTCGCCGCCGGGGGATCTGGGCCAAGATGGACCCATGACCCAGAGCCCCCCGGCGTCGACGCCTGCCGTCGAGGTGCGTTCCCTCCACGTCCGCTTCGGCGAGGTGGAGGCGGTCGCGGGGGTCGACCTGGCGGCGTACGCCGGTCAGGCCACCGGCCTGCTCGGCCGTAACGGCGCCGGCAAGTCGACCACGATGCGGGTCCTCGCCGGCCTCGTGCCGCCGACCGCCGGGACCGCCGTCGTGGCCGGTCACGACGTCCGCTCGCACGCCCTGCTCGTCAAGCGCGCCACCGGCTACTGCCCCGACGTGGGCGGCCTGGTCACCCGCGCCACCGCCTGGGAGCACCTCCAGCTCGCCGCCCGGCTCCGCCGGCTGGTCAACTGGGAGGAGCGGGCCCGTGAGCTGCTCGAGCGCTTCGAGCTCGGCGACGCCGCCCACCGGGTGACCGGCGGCTTCTCCCACGGCATGGGCCGGAGGCTCTCGGTCGCGCTGGCCGCGCTGCACCAGCCCGACGTGCTCCTGCTCGACGAGCCGTTCGACGGCGTCGACCCGATCGGCGTCGAGGCGACGCTCGAGGTCATCGCCGACGCCCGCGCCCGCGGCGCCTGCGTCCTGGTCTCGACCCACCTGCGGGAGCTGGCGATCGAGGCCTGCGGCGACGTCCTGGTGCTCCGCGGCGGCTCGCGGGTCGCCACCGTCGACGCGCAGGAGATGTCCGGCGAGGAGGGCGCACGTGCCTACCGCGCTCTCCTCGACTGAGGTCGCCCCGCGGGCCGCACGAGAGCCCGCCTGGTGGCGCCCGGTCCGTGACGTCGGGCACCTGCTGCGGTTCCGCACCGCCGCCGTACGCCGCCGCAGCACCTTCTGGTGGGGCATCGCGATCATGGTGACGTTCACGCTGGGCGCGATCCTCGTGCCCGCCTTCGTCGCCGGCGACGACGAGCGTCGGCTGGAGCTGGCGATCCTGCTGCCCAGCGCCATGGCCGGCGTCCTGATGATCTCGGTCGTGTCAGCCATCGCCTCGGGCGGCGGGCGTGAGCTGATCTCGCGCGAGCAGGGCGTGGCCTTCCCGGTCAGCCCGACCACCGACCACCTCGGCGCCCTCGTGCTCGCCCCCCTCAACATCTCGTGGCTCATCCAGACCTGGGTGCTGCTCGGCGTGACGTCGTACGTCCTGGGCCCGGCACGGCTCGGGACCTCCCACCTCGTGATGCTGCTGTGGGTCGCGATCGCGACGGCGATCGCGCAGGTGATCGCGTGGAGCGTCGAGGCCGTCCGGCGGCGACGGTACGGCGTGCTCGGGATGCGAGTCGTCGTCGCCGCGATGTGCGCGGTCGCCCTCTGGGTGCAGCTCTCCGGCCGCACGATCGACCTGCTCGACCGGATCCCGACCCGGTGGATCCTCCTCGGGGCCGTCTCCACGCCCGACGCCCAGTGGTTCTCCGTCGTCGTGGTCGAGCTGCTGGTCCTGGTGACCGCCGTGGTGCTCGGGACGATCCCGGCCCAGCTGGCCGCCCGCCGGCTCCCGCACGACGAGCTGCGCGCGGAGACCGACACCCACACCCCGCGGCCGATGCCGTGGAGCGATCTCGCGGCGCTGGTACGGATCGACCGGGCGTCGGTGTGGCGCGCGGTCCCGATGCGCCGTGGCATGGGTGTCCTCGCCGTCGGCCCCGGCCTGGTCGCCGTGCTCGGCAACCTGCCGTGGGAGTCGGTGATCATCCTCCCCGGCCTCGTGGTCTCCGGTGGTGCGCTGCTCTTCGGCGTCAACGCGTGGTGCCTCGACGGTCGCGGCCAGCTCTGGCGCGAGAACCTCCCGGTCGAGCCGGGCCTGGTCTTCACGGCCCGGTCACTGGTGCTGGCGGAGTTCCTCGGCCTGGCCTCGGTGATCACGATCATGCTGGCCTCGCTGCGTGCCGGCATCCCGACCGTGTCCGAGCTGACCGCGATCGGCTGCCTGCTGGTCGTGGTGACGGTCCAGGTCGTCGGCGCCTCGATGCGCTGGTCGGCCCAGAAGCCCTACGCCGTCGACCTGCGCAGCGCGCGGGCCACCCCGGCGCCGCCGATCATGATGGTGAACTACTCCGCCCGGCTCGCCCTCGTCACGACCATGACCGGCCTGCTCTTCTCAGCGCTCTCCAACCTCCCCGACCCCACCGTCTCGCTGCTGGTCGCGGTGGTCTGCCTGGCGTGGTCGCTCACCCGGCTGCTGCGCACCCGTCGACGGTGGATCGACCCGTTCGAGCGTGCCCGGATCGTCACCACCGTCTCGGCCTGAGGTCAGCTCGAGGCGAACCAGGGCCGGTGCAGGTCGTAGAAGGTCGCTCCCTGCATCGCCTGCTCGAGGGTCTCGCGCACCTCGGCCGGCATCTCGACGCCGTCCTGGGTCTCGGCCTGGCGCGCCGCCGCCTCGCTCGTGAAGGCCACGGTCTCGGTGAAGGTGCCGTCGGCCTCGAACGCCAGGGTGGCGCCGATGATCTCGGGTCGTGCCCGGTGCAGCGTCTCGGTGTCGGTCATCAGCGCCTTCAGCCGGTCGGGCTCCTCGACCCGGCCACGGATCACCTGGACGAATCCGGCTGAGTCGGACCCACCGTCCATCATCAGGGTCACGTCGTCGCAGTCATGGAACTCCACGGGCCCGTCCATGAGGGCCATCAACCGGCCGGCCCACTCGCCCTGCTCGGGCCGCATCGAGTTGGCCGTCGCCGCCTCGCGGGAGTCGAACCGGACGACCCCGACGAACTGGTCGTCGTCGGTGAAGCCGTAGGTGCCACCGAGCCAACCGGTCGCTCCCGGTCCCAGGTCGTGGGCCCACTCCTCGGCCATGGCGCGGAGCTCGTCCTGGCGGGTGCACCGCCCCTGGATGATCTGGATGAACATGTCGTCGCCTCCTCTCGGCCGGCCGCTCCCGGTGAGTGGTCAGCTCGCAACCCATCGACGTTACTGCTGCCGTGGGGCGCGGTCCATGCCGGACCGGACCGGCTGCGGGTCAGCGGTCGGCGACCTGCGCGCACCCGTCCTGGGCGTCGCTGAGGGCCCGCACCGCTGGGTCGCCGAGGTCGCCCTGCAGGGAGGCGACCACGGTCGCGCGGATGTCGTCGTCGCTGAGGGCGTCGCGCAGGCACGCGGCGTACGCCTCCGCGTCGAGCCGGCCCTTGGTGACCGACACCTGCGCGGCCGTCGAGTCCGCGATGAAGTCGGTGCAGGCCAGCTGGGCGTCGGCCACCAGACCGGCGACGTCGTCGCCGAGCGGTGGGATCTCGGTGGCCACGCGGCCGTCCGCCCCGACCAGCCCGGAGTCCTGGAGTGCGGCCGGCATCGTGCTGCCCAGCAGCGCCTCGGCGAAGCAGTCGCCCTCACGCAGGTCCTCGCGGTCGGGGTGGTCGCCGGCGTACAGCGCGGCGAGACCCTCGGCGAGGGCTCCCTCGTCGACCACCGGGGTCGGCGAGGGCTCGCGGCCGGCCGGGTCGCCGGAGCAGCCGGCGGCGCCCCACGTGACCAGCAGCACGAGCAGCACGAGGAGCACGAGACGCACCTGCGCAGTGTCGCACTAGGGTCGCCGTCATGGACTTCGCCCTGTCGCCCCGGGCCGCCGACCTGCGCGAGCGGGTCGCGGCGTTCATGGCCGATCACGTCGAACCGGTCGAGGAGGCCTACCACCGCGACCTCGCCCAGGCCCGGCTCGACGGCACCCAGTGGACGCCGTTGCCGGTGATCGAGGAGCTCAAGACGCGGGCGCGCGAGCAGGGGTTGTGGAACCTCTTCCTGCCCGTGGAGCACGCCGGCGAGTACGCCGGCCGCTACGGCACCGACGGCGGCGAGGGACTGTCCAACGTCGACTACGCCCCGCTGGCCGAGCTGATGGGCCGGTCCGCGATCGCACCGCTGGTCTTCAACTGCAACGCCCCCGACACCGGCAACATGGAGGTGCTGCTCCGCTACGGCACCCGGGCCCAGCGCGACGAGTGGCTGGACCCGCTGCTCGACGGCCGGATCCGCTCGGCGTTCACGATGACCGAGCCGGGCGTCGCGAGCTCGGACGCCACGAACATGGAGGCCACCGCCGTCGTCGACGGCGACGAGGTGGTCGTCAACGGCCGCAAGTGGTGGTCCACCGGCGTCGGCCACCCCGACTGCAGGATCTTCGTCTTCATGGGGCTCAGCCACCTGCCCGGGGCCGACCCCGACGCCGACCGCCACCACCGCCACACGATGGTCCTGGTCCCGCGCGACACCCCCGGCGTCCGGATCGAGCGGATGCTCACGACCATGGGGTACGCCGACGAGCCGCTCGGCCACGGCGAGGTCTCGTTCACCGACGTCCGGGTGCCGGTCGGCAACATCCTCTCCGGACCCGGCGAGGCGTTCTCGATCGCGCAGGGGCGGCTCGGCCCCGGCCGGATCCACCACTGCATGCGGCTGATCGGCGCCGCCGAGTCCGCGCTCGAGGCGGCCATCCGCCGCGGCACGTCGCGCACCGCGTTCGGCAAGCCGCTGGTCGACCTCGGCGGCAACCGGGAGCGGATCGCCGACGCCCGGATCGCGATCGACCAGGCCCGGCTGCTGGTGCTGCACGCCGCCTGGAAGCTCGACACCGGCGGCCCGATGAACGCGCTCTCGGAGGTCTCCCAGATCAAGGTCGTCGTGCCCACGACGGCCCTGGGCGTGATCGACATGGCGATGCAGCTCCACGGAGGCGCCGGCCTCTCCGACGACTTCCCGCTGGCGATGTCGTGGGTCAACTCCCGCGCGCTGCGGCTGGCCGACGGCCCCGACGAGGTGCACCGCGGACTGGTCGCGCGCCTCGAGCTGGGCAAGCATCGATGAGGGTGCTGGTCACCGGCGCCGCCCGCGGGCTGGGGTCGGCGCTGACCGCGGCGTACCGCGCCCGCGGCGACGAGGTGCTGGCCACCGACCTCGACGGGTCGGGCATCGACCTGGTGCTCGACGTCACCAGCGACGACGACTGGGCGGCGGCCCGGCGGCACGTCGAGGAGACGTGGGGCGGCCTCGACGTGCTGGTGAACAACGCCGGCGTCGCGGGTGGGGGTCGGCTCGACGTCGCCACGCTCGAGGAGTGGCGGTGGATCACCGAGATCAACCTGTTCGGCGCCGTCCGCGGGACCCGCGAGTTCGTGCCGCTCTTCAAGCGGCAGCGCTCCGGGCACGTCGTGAACGTCGCGTCGTTGGCCGGGCTCGTCCACCCCGCCGGCATGGCCAGCTACAACGCCGTCAAGGCCGCCGTCGTCGCGCTCACCGAGACCACCGGCCACGAGCTCGCGGCGTACGGCGTCCGGGCGACGGCGGTCTGCCCGTCGTACTTCCGCACCGGGCTGGTCGAGCGGATGCAGGGGCAGGACACCGCCCTCGGCACGGTGATCGCCCAGCTCGTGGCGAACGCCCCGCTCGGACCCGACGACATCGCGGCCGCGATCCTCGAGGCCGTCGACCGGGGTGACGAGCTGGTGCTGCCCGACCCGGCCGCGCGGGCGGCGTACGCCCTCAAGGTCGGCGACCGGGCGGCGTACGACGAGCAGCTCCGCCGGCAGGCGGCCCGGCTGGAGGACCTGTGAACGACCCGCGGTCCGATCCGACGCCGGACCCGACCACACCGGTCCGGGACGAGGACGGCTTCGACGTCGAGCGCGTGGCCGACTGGCTGCGCGGGCACGCGGCGGAGGGCTGGCGCGACCGGCTCGACGGCACGCCCACCACACGCCAGTTCCCCGGTGGGGCCTCCAACCTGACCTACCTGCTGGCGTGGGCCGACGGCCCGGAGCTGATCCTCCGACGACCGCCGAGCGGCGCGAAGGCCGCGAGCGCGCACGACATGGGCCGGGAGTTCCGGATCCAGGCCGCGCTGGCGCCGGTGTTCCCGCTGGTGCCGGAGATGGTGGCCCACTGCGACGACCCGGAGGTCGTGGGAGACGAGTTCTACGTGATGACCCGGGTCGAGGGCGTGATCCCGCGGCGCGAGCTCGGGCTCGACCTCACCGAGCAGCAGACCGCGACGCTGTGCGGGAACGTGTGGGACGTCCTGGTGCAGCTCCACTCCGTCGACCTCGACGCCGCCGGGCTCCGCGACCTCGGCAAGGGCGAGGGGTACGTCGCGCGCCAGGTGCGCGGCTGGACCGGCCGGCTCGACGCCGCGCGTACCGACGACATGGGCGACTGGTCCGACATCACCGGGTGGCTCGACGCCGAGCAGCCCGACGACGTCGGGACGGTGCTGATCCACAACGACTTCCGCTTCGACAACCTGGTCCTCACCCCGACCGATCCGCCCGCGGTCGCCGCCGTCCTCGACTGGGAGATGGCGACCCTGGGCGACCCGCTGATGGACCTCGGCGGCTCGATGGCCTACTGGGTGCAGGACGACGACGACGAGTTCTTCCGGCAGTTCCGCCGGCAGCCGTCCAACGCCCCGGGGATGTGGAGCCGCGCCCAGGTCGTGGAGCACTACTGCGCGCGGATGGGCTTCACCGTCACGCCGGAGCGGTGGCGGTTCTACGAGGTCTTCGGGCTGTTCCGGCTCGCCGTGATCGCCCAGCAGATCTGGTACCGCTACTACCACCAGCAGACGACGAACCAGGCGTACGCCGTGTTCGGCCCCGCGGTCGGCTACCTCGAGCAGCGGGCGCGCGCGGCGGATGCTCGGGGGGCGTGATGGGACAGGTGATCGTGGTCCGCCACGGCCAGGCCTCCTTCGGCGCCGAGGACTACGACGTCCTCTCACCGACGGGGCGGGAGCAGGCGCGTCGGCTCGGCGAGTCGGTCGCCCATCTGGCGCCCGACCTGGTCGTGCACGGCTCGCTCGTGCGGCAGCGCGACACCGCCTCGATCATGGCCGAGGCGGCCGGCTGGTCGGCGGACCGGCACGAGGACGAGCGCTGGAACGAGCTCGACCAGTTCGCCCAGTTCGCCTCGATCGACGCCATGCCCGACGAGTCCGATGCCGCGGCGTTCCAGCGTTGGTACGAGGCGGCGATGGGCCGGTGGAGCAACGGTGAGCACGACGACGACTACACCGAGTCGTACGCCGCCTTCCACGACCGCGCCGCGGCCGCCCTCGACGCGGTCGCGTCCGCCGGCACCGTCGTCGCGGTCTCGTCCGGCGGTCCGATCTCCGCGCTCGTCACCCGGCTGCTCGACGGCGGCCCCGCGACGTACGCCCGGCTGCTCCCGACCACCGTCAACACCGGCGTCACCCGGATCGTGTCGGGCCGGCGCGGCCTCACCCTGGTCTCCTACAACGAGCACCACCACCTGGGCGACGACCTCCTGACCTACCGCTGACCGCATGAGGTGGTCGAGCAGCGGGCGAGCTGTCGAGACCTCCGACCCGCGGTGACCGGAGGTCTCGACACTCGCGTGGTCGAGCAGCGAGCGCCAGCGAGCGGCTGTCGAGACCTCCGACTCGCGGTGACCGGAGGTCTCGACACTCGCCCTCGCCCAGGGGCTCGGGCGGCTCGACCACCTACGTCGGCCCAGGAGGTCGGGCGGCTGTCGAGACCTCCGGACCCCGAGCGTCAGATGATCCGGCGGAGGAGGGGGAGGGGGGCGTGCTTCAGGACGACGGACATCGGGGCCCAGGGGAGGGTGGGGACGCAGGCGGAGGCGCGCTTCTTCTCGATCGCCGACACCATCGCGGCGACGCCCTTCTCGGTGGAGACCATCATCTTGTTCTCGGCCGCCGCGACGCCGTCGTTCATCTCCGAGGCGATGTAGCCGGGGTAGAGGACGGTGAAGTCGTAGCCGGGCTTGCCGTGGAACTCGGTGCGCAGGCCCTCGAGCAGGTGGGCGGCACCCGCCTTCGTCGCGGCGTACGTCGTCATCGACCTCGGCATGCCCCGCATCGCCGACATCGAGGAGATCATCACCAGGTGGCCGCCGCCCTGGGCCCGGACGACCTCCATCGCGGCCTCGAGCTGCACCAGCGCGCCGACGAAGTTGGTCATCGCGGTCTCGCGGTTGGCGTCGAAGCGGCCGGTGCCGAGGGGCGCGCCCTTGCCGAGGCCGGCGTTGACGATGATCCGGTCGAGCCGGCCGAAGGTCCGCGCGAAGTCCGAGAAGACGGTGAACACCCTCGCCTCGTCGGTGACGTCGAGGGCGCGCACCTCCACCCGTCGGTCGGGGTGGGCGGCGAGGATCTCGGTCCGCAACGCCTCCAGCCGGTCGGTACGCCGCGCGCAGAGCGCCAGGTCGTGCCCGAGGGCGGCGAACTGCCTGGCCATCTCGGCACCGAGCCCCGAGGAGGCACCCGTGATCAGGATCGTCGTCATGGGCCCATCCTCGCGTATAGGGTCGCGGCTCATGACCGGCTCTCCCCGCACCTGCATCATCGGCGCCGGCGCGAGCGGCATCACCGCGGCGCAGGTGCTGGCGGCGCGCGGGATCCCGTTCGACTGCTTCGAGATGGGCTCCGACATCGGGGGCAACTGGCGCTACGACAACGACAACGGCGTCAGCTCGGCCTACCGCTCGCTGCACATCAACACCTCCCGCGACGCCATGCAGTACGCCGCGTTCCCGATGCCCGCCAGCTACCCCGACTACCCCAGCCACTGGCAGGTCGCGGAGTACTTCGACTCCTTCGTCGACCACTTCGGGCTGCGGGACCGGATCACCTTCCGCACCGAGGTCACCCGGGTGGTGCCGCAGCCGGACGGCGGCTTCGAGGTGACCGTCCGCTCGCGTGAGCACGGCCGCGAGGCCGAGGTCCACCACTACGACCACGTCCTCGTCGCGAACGGCCACCACTGGGACCCGCGCTGGCCCGAGCCGTCCTTCCCCGGGAGCGAGACCTTCCCCGGCACCCAGCTGCACGCCCACTACTACCGGACGCCCGACGTGCTCGAGGGCAAGCGGGTGGTCGTGCTCGGCATCGGCAACTCCGCCGCCGACATCGCCGTGGAGTCCTCCCGGGTCGCCGAGGCGACGTACCTCGCCATGCGTCGCGGCGCGCACGTCATCCCCAAGTACGTCTTCGGCCGCCCGACCGACCACCTCACCGACTCCGCCCTCGCCAGCACCTCCCACAAGCTCCAGCAGGCCGCGATGTGGGCGCTGCTGCGCGCCACCGCCGGGAAGATGACCGACTACGGCATGCCCGAGCCGGACCACCGGGTCCTGGACGCCCACCCCACGGTGAGCAGCGACCTGCTCACCCGGCTCGGCCACGGCGACCTCACGATCAAGCCGTCGATCGAGCGCTTCGAGGGCTCGACGGCCCACTTCACCGACGGCACGTCCGCCGAGGTCGACGTGGTCATCTACTGCACGGGCTACCGGATCAGCTTCCCGTTCCTCGACGAGGCCGTGGTCGCGCCGACCGACAACCGGGTCGCGCTCTACCGCCGGGTCGTCGACCCCGACCACCCCGGCCTCTACTTCCTCGGCCTGATCCAGCCGCTGGGCTCGGTGATGCCGCTGGCGGAGGCCCAGGCCGAGTGGGTCGCCGACCTGGTCGCGGGCACCGTGACCCTCCCCGACGCCGCCGAGATGCGGCAGCAGATCGCGTCGTACGACGAGGAGGTACGGCGTCGCTACGTCGCCTCCAAGCGGCACACCATCCAGGTGGACGCGCGGTCCTACCGCACTGAGCTGAAGCGCGAGCGGAGCCGCCGGAGACGGTAGTCCAGTGGATATGGGCCCCGGACGGCGGCCTGTCGGGGCCCGAATCCACTGGAGTACCCAGGTGCATACGTGGTATACATACCCGGTATCCACGACCACGGGGGCTCGTGGAACACGCGGGATCGGAGTCCGGGATGTCGGTGAAGCAGGCGTTGTTGGCGCTGCTGGAGCAGGGGCCGATGTACGGCTACCAGCTCCGGGCCGAGTTCGAGCAGCGGACCGGGGCGACCTGGCCGCTCAACGTGGGGCAGGTCTACACGACCCTGGCCCGGCTCGAGCGCGACGGGCTCGTCGAGCAGGTGGAGGACGGCACGGGGGCCGTCGTCACCGGTGAGCGCGACGGGCACGTGGTCTACCGGGCCACCGATCACGGCCGGGCCGAGGTGTCGGAGTGGTTCGCCACTCCGGTGCCTCGGACCCAGCCGCCGCGCGACGAGCTCGCGATCAAGCTGGCCCTCGCGGTCACCGTCCCGGGCGTGGACGTCGCCACCGTGATCCAGCGGCAGCGCTCGGCCACCATGTCCGCCCTCCAGGACTACACCCGGCTCAAGCGCACCGGACCCGGTGACTCCGGCGAGGCCGGCGACCTGGCCTGGGGCCTGGTCCTGGAGTCCCTCGTCTTCGCCGCCGAGGCCGAGATCCGCTGGCTCGACCACTGCGAGGCCCGACTGCGCCGCGCCGACCGGCTCAAGCCGGCCGCCCCCGCCCCGTCGTACGCCGCTGGATCCGTGCAGAGCGAGGCCGGCCGATGACCGCGGTGCTGCGCATGAGCGAGGTCTCCCGCACCCACGGCGAGGACGCCACCCTGGTCCACGCCCTGCGTGCCATCTCCTTCGCCGCGTACGCCGGCGAGCTGGTCGCGGTGATGGGCCCGTCGGGCTCGGGCAAGTCGACGCTGCTCACGCTCGCCGGCGGCCTGGACACCCCGACCTCCGGCACGGTGGAGGTGGAGGGGACCGATCTCGGGGCGCTCGGCCTCAAGGACCGCGCCCGGCTGCGGCGTACCTCCATCGGCTACGTCTTCCAGGACTTCAACCTGATCCCCGCCCTGACCGCCGCCGAGAACGTCGCGCTGCCGCGCGAGCTCGACGGGGCCGGCGCCCGCGCGGCCGGGGCCCAGGCCCGGGCCGCGCTCGCCGACGTCGGGATCGCCGACCTCGCCGACCGCTACCCCGACGAGATGTCGGGAGGTCAGCAGCAGCGGGTGGCCATCGCCCGCGCCATCGTCGGCGAGCGGCGCCTGATCCTGGCCGACGAGCCGACCGGCGCCCTCGACACCGAGACCGGAGAGGAGATCCTGCGGTTGCTGCGCGACCGCTGCGACGCCGGCGCCGCGGGCGTCCTGGTCACCCACGAGGCCAGGCACGCCGCGTGGGCCGACCGGGTGGTGTTCCTCCGGGACGGCGTGGTCGTCGACGAGTCCGGCTCGACGCCGGTCGACGCCCTGCTCGAGCCCGAGCTGAGCCGGTGAGCGCCCGGTTCCGACCGCTGCGCCACTGGGTGCCCGCGCTGCGGGTGGCGCGACGCGAGGCCGCGCGTGCCAAGGGGCGCAGCATCCTGGTGCTCGTCATGATCGCGCTGCCGGTGCTGGGCGTCACCGCCGCCGACGTGCTCATCCAGACCTCGGAGGTCACCGGGGCCGAGGCGATCGACCGCCGGCTCGGCACGGCCGACGCCCGGATCGCGGTCGAGCCGGGGATGACCCGGGTCGCCCAGTCGGCGGACCCGGACCTGGCCGGCTACAGCTCCGACTACTCGCGCAAGGCCGGCGAGCCCACCACCCTCGACCAGCTGTCGGAGGTCCTCGGTCGCGACGTGTCCGCCGCCGAGGTGGTGCCGGGCTCGGTGCGCGTCACCACCGCCAAGGGCCTCGCCGACGTCGAGGTGGTCGAGGTCGACCTCACCGACGACCTCACCGACGGGCTCTACCGGATCGACGAGGGCCGGGTCGCGGTCGCGCCCGACGAGGTGGTCGTCAACAGCGCGCTGGCGGCCCGCGGCTTCGGGATCGGCGACGACCTGGAGGTCTCCGGCGGTCCGACGCTGAGCGTCGTGGGGATCGGCGACAACGCGTCCTACCGCGGCTACCCGATCGCGGTCTCGGCGCCCGGCGGGTTCGACCTGCCCCAGCGGGGCGGTCGGACGTGGCTGGTCGACACCGGCGGCGACGTGACGTGGGACGAGGTGCGGGCCCTCAACGAGGTCGGCGCCGTCGTCCTCTCGCGCGCCGTGCTGCTCGACCCGCCGGCGAGCGTCCGAGCTCGACCCCGACGCGCTGCCGAGCGACAGCGGCGACGACGCCCTCATCGCGGTGATCGCGCTGATCGTCGTGATGGCCCTGATCGAGGTCGTGCTCCTCGCCGGGCCGGCCTTCGCCGTCATCGCCCGCCGGATGCAGCGCTCGCTGGCACTGATGGCCGCCAGCGGCGCGACGCCGCCGCAGGCCCGCCGCGTCGTGCTGGCCAGCGGCGTGGTGCTCGGCACCACCGGCTCCATGCTGGGCGTCGGGCTCGGCCTGGTCGTGGCCTGGCTGAGCCTGCCCGTCGTGCAGCGCTTCAGCGACGCCTTCCTCGGCCCCTACGACGTGCCGTGGCTCCACCTGGTCGGCATCGCGGGCTTCGGGCTGCTGTCCGCCCTGCTCGCGGCCGTCGTCCCGGCGTGGATCGCGTCGCGCCAGGACGTCGTCGCCGTGCTCGCGGGCCGTCGCGGTGACCGCGTGCCCTCCCTCCGCTCGCCGCTGCTCGGGCTGCTGCTCGTCGGCACCGGGGTCGGGGTCTCGGTGTGGGGCGCGACCGCCCAGCAGGGCGAGTACGCCATCGCCATCGCGGCGATCGTGGCCGTGCTCGGCATGATCCTGCTGGTGCCGGTCGTCGTGACCGGCGTTGCCCGGCTCGCGCGCGGCCTCCCGCTCCCGATCCGCTACGCCGTCCGCGACGCGGCCCGGCACCGGACCAGGACGGTGCCCGCCGTGGCGGCCGTCGCGGCGACGGTGGCCGGCGTCGTGGCGCTCGGCATCGCCAACTCCAGCGATGCCGCCGAGCGCGAGGCGACCTACACCCAGACGCTCGAGATCGGCCAGGCCTCCCTCACGTCGTACGCCAGGACCCCGGACTGGGCGGCCTACGAGGCCGCCGCCGCGCGGTACCTGCCGCAGGCCGAGGTGACCCCGATCGTCGGGGTGTCCGACCGCGGCCGGCGCTGGACCGAGGTCGCGTTCCGGGTCGACGGCCAGCGCGGGGTGCTCACCAGCTACGGCTCCGGCCTCGGGACCAGCGTCCCGATCAGCACCGACGGTCGGGTGCCCGCCGGGGTGACCGGGCTCGACGACGCCCAGCGCGCCGAGGCCGAGCGGGTGCTCGGCGAGGGCGGCGTCATCGCGTTCTCCGACTCCCTGGACTCCGGTGAGGAGGCGACCGTCGTCGTACGGGTGCACGAGGGACAGCAGGTGGTCCGGGACACGGTGACCGTGCCGGTGTTCGTGGTCCCGGTCAGCACGCTGGACTCCTCCTTCCTCGGGGTGCTGTCGGCCTCCGCGGCCGACGACCTCGGCATCGAGCCGCAGACGGTGGGCCTGCTGGTCGACGGCGCGCAGATCACCGAGGCCCAGCAGACCGACGTGACCGAGGCGCTCGCGACGCTGTCGCCCGACCTGTCGTTCTACGTCGAGCGCGGCTACCAGGACGAGGACGCGACGGTGATCCTGCTGCTGGTCCTCGGCGGGCTCGGGGCGGTGCTGATGCTCGGCGGCACGCTGACCGCGACCTTCCTCTCGCTCTCCGACGCCCGGCCCGACCTCGCCACCCTCGCCGCCGTCGGCGCCTCACCGCGGACCCGTCGCGGCGTCGCCGCGTCGTACGCCGTGGTCATCGGGCTGGTCGGCGCCGCGATGGGTGCCGTGGTCGGCTTCATCCCGGGGATCGCCATCACCTACCCGCTCACCAGCACCAGCTGGATCGGCGGCTCGAGCCCCGGCATCCCCGACCACTTCCTCGACGTGCCGTGGATGCTGATCGGGGCGCTGGTCCTGGTGCTGCCGCTGGTGACCGCCGCGGTCGTCGGCGCCGCCACCCGGTCGCGGCTGCCGCTGGTGGCCCGGATCGACTGACTCACGACCAGGGGGTGACCGGTCGCTCCACGTCGACGTCGTCGAGCCGGAGGTCGATCCGCTCGGTGAAGAAGCTGATCAGGCCGCTCACCGGGGCGGCGTCGTGGAGCGGGTCCTCGTAGGTCCACGCGAGGTCGCGCACCAGCTCGTCCCCCACCCGGGCGGACCAGTAGGTCGCGTGGCCCTTGTAGGCGCAGACGGTGTGCTTCGTCGAGGGCTCCAGCAGGTCCGTCCGCACGTCCTCGCGCGGCAGGTAGTAGCGGTCGGGCAGCGGGGTCTCGAAGAGCACGGTGGGTCGCCGGGAGTCCGCCAGCGTCTCGCCGTGGAGCGAGAGCACCACGTGCCGGCTGCTGCGAAGACAGTCGATGCGGTCGAACGGGTCGTGGGGGTGGCCCAGGACGGTCTGCTCCTCCTCCCGCCAGTCGAAGGTGTCCCAGTCGAGCAGCACGTGGTCGGCGAGATCGGCGTCGTCCGGGGCGAACGCCGCGCCGACCAGGTCGCCGGCGGCGGTGCGGAGGGTCAGCGGGCGGCCGGGACAGGTGTGCACGCCGAACGGGGTGCTCGGGTCCAGGACCGGGGGACCGCCGCGCCCCATCAAGACCGCGTTCTCCCGCGCCTCGGAGGGTGGCGCCGACAGCAGCTCGGCCCGGAGGTCGGCGACCGGGACGGCGTAGCAGGGCACGACCCGCCGCGGCTCCCAGACGACGAGGGCGGAGCGGGTGTCGGCGACGACGGTGTCGCCCACGGCGGCCCGGATCCACTTCCGGATCGGGTGGATCCGCAGCTCCGGCAACGCGCCCGTGAGGAGGTGCTGCATGCGGGTGGCCATCTCAGCAGTGTGCTCCCGGCGACCGGCCCTCGGCGAGAGGATTTCACGACCACAAACAGTCAGGCTTGACTGTTTGTTTGTGGGCCACCACGATGGGCAGGTGACGGCCACCCGCGTGCCCCAGGCCGACCGCAGCCGCGCCATGCGGTCGCGGTTGCTGGAGGCGACGGTCGAGCTGCTCGTCGAGCGGGGCTTCTCGGGGACGTCCACGACGCTGGTGTCCGAGCGGGCCGGGGTCTCGCGGGGGGCGCAGCTGCACCACTTCCCGACCAAGAACGACCTGGTCGTCGCCGCCGTCGAGCACCTCACCGAGCTCCGCGGGGCCGAGCTGGCCGCGTCCTTCGCCACGGTGCCGCGGGGAGCCGGCCGGACCCGTGCGGTGGTCCGGATGCTCGGTGACCACTTCAGCTCGCCGGTCTTCAGCGCCGCCCTCGAGCTGTGGGTCGCCGCCCGGACCGACGCGGCGCTGCTCTCGGCGGTGGCGCCGCTGGAGCAGCGGGTCGGTCGGGAGGCCCACCGGCTCACCGTCGAGGCGCTCGGGGTCGACGAGTCGCGGGCCGGCGTCCGCGAGCTGGTGCAGGGCACCCTCGACCTCGTGCGCGGCCTCGGCCTGGCCGCCACCATCACCGACGACACCCGACGCCGCGGCCGGATCCTCGACGAGTGGGCGCGGACCCTCGATGCCCGCCTGGAGGTGGTCGCGTGAACGACGTGCTCGAGCAGGTGCTCACCGACCTCGCCGGCCTCGGCGAACGGTTGGAGACGCTGGTGGCCGGGCTCTCCGAGGAGTCCTGGCGTACGCCGACGCCCGCGGCCGGCTGGGACGTCGCCACCCAGGTGGCCCACCTCGCCTGGACCGACGAGGCGGCCCACGCCGCCGCGACCGACAGGGCCGCCTGGGACGCGCTCGTGCTGGCGGCCCTGGCCGACCCGGCGGGTGCCGTCGACGCCGCCGCCCTCGAGGGAGGCGCCGCCCCGCCCGAGGAGCTGCTGGCGCGGTGGCGCGCCGCCCGGTCCCGGCTGGTCGACGCGCTCCGCGCCCACCCGGCCGGGGAGAAGATGCCGTGGTTCGGGCCGCCGATGTCGGCGACCTCGATGGCGACCGCCCGCTACATGGAGACCTGGGCCCACTCCCTCGACGTGCACGAGGCGCTGGAGGTCGAGCCGGTGCTCGACGACGGGATCCGTCACGTCGCGCACCTCGGGATCCGCACCCGCGGGTTCTCGTTCGCGGTGAACGGGCTGGAGCCGCCGACCGAGGAGGTGCGGGTCGAGCTGACCGCGCCCAGCGGCGACCTCTGGTCGTGGGGACCGGTCGAGGCGACCCAGTCGATCCGGGGCTCGGCGTACGACTTCTGCCGGCTGGTGACCCAGCGGGTCCACCAGGTCGACACCGACCTCGTGGCCCGGGGCCGCGAGGCGACCGCCTGGCTCGCCGTCGCCCAGTGCTTCGCGGGCCCGCCGGGCGGGGGCAGGGCGCGCGATGAGTGACCTGCGGATCGGGAACTGCTCCGGCTTCTACGGCGACCGGCTCTCGGCCATGCGCGAGATGCTCGAGGGCGCCCCCGACGGGCCGAGCCTCGACGTCCTCACCGGCGACTACCTCGCCGAGCTGACGATGCTCATCCTCGGCAAGGACCTGATGAAGGACCCGTCGCTCGGCTACGCGCGGACCTTCGTCCGGCAGCTCGAGGACTGCCTCGGCCTCGCGCTGGAGCGCGGGGTCCGGATCGTCAGCAACGCCGGCGGCCTCAACCCCGCCGGACTGGCCGACCGGCTGCGCGAGGTCGCCCGCGGGCTCGGCCTCGACCCCGCGATCGCCCACGTCGAGGGCGACGACGTGAAGGAGATCGGGTACCCCGGCGCGCTGACCGCCAACGCCTACCTCGGCGGCTTCGGCATCGCCGCTGCTCTGACGTCCGGCGCCGACGTCGTGGTCACCGGCCGGGTCACCGACGCCTCGCTGGTCGTCGGGCCGGCAGTGGCCCACCACGGCTGGACGCCGGAGCAGTACGACGAGCTCGCCGGCGCCGTCGTGGCCGGCCACGTCCTCGAGTGCGGCACCCAGGCCACCGGCGGCAACTTCAGCGGCTTCGGCTCGCTGCCCGAGGCGGCCCGGCGCCGCCCGCTCGGCTTCCCGTTCGCCGAGCTCGCCGCCGACGGCAGCAGCGTGATCACCAAGCACGACGGCACCGGCGGCGCGGTCACCGTCGACACCGTCACCGCCCAGCTGCTCTACGAGATCCAGTCCACGCGCTACCTCGGCCCGGACGTCACCGTCGACCTCGGCTCGATCGCGCTGGCGCCGGCCGGACCCGACCGGGTCGCCATCAGCGGCGTCCGCGGCGAGGCCCCGCCCGAGCAGCTCAAGGTCTGCGTCAACGAGCTCGGTGGCTGGCGCAACTCCGTGGAGCTCGTGCTGACCGGGCTGGACGTCGAGGCCAAGGCCGCGTGGGCGCGCGAGCAGCTCGAGGGGGCGCTCGACCCCGCGCCCGCCGAGGTGACCTGGTCCCCGGTCGCGCAGCCGCCGCTCGACGCCGTGACCGAGGAGGCCGCGTCGGTGCTGCTCCGCTGCACGGTCAAGGACCCGGAGCCGGGTCCGGTCGGCCGTCCGTTCACCGCCGCGGCGGTCGAGCTCGCGCTGGCGTCCTACCCCGGCTTCACGCTGACCGCCCCGCCGGGTCCGGCGGCGCCGTACGGCATCTTCCGGTCGGCGTACGTCGCCCGTCGACCTCGTCACGCACACCGTCGTCCACGCCGACGGCCGTCGGGAGGTCGTCCCGGACCCGCCGACCGCCCCGCACCCCGAGGACGACACGAGCGGCACCCGGCCCTCGCCGTACCCGCACCCGACCGACACGCTCACCCGCCGGGTACCCCTCGGCCGCTTCGTCCACGCGCGCTCCGGCGACAAGGGCGGCGACGCCAACCTCGGGCTCTGGGTGGCGCACGACGGGTCCCCGGCCCGCGCTGCCCGCGTCGCGTGGCTCGCCAAGCTGATCACCCCGACCAAGGTCCGTGAGCTCGTCCCCGAGGCCGCCGACCTCGACGTCGAGGTCTTCCTGCTCCCCCGCCTCGGCGGCGTCAACGTCGTCCTGCACGGCCTGCTCGGCGACGGCGTCGCCGCCGGCACCCGCTTCGACCCCCAGGCCAAGGGCCTGGGCGAGTGGGTCCGCTCGCGGATGGTCTCGATCGAGGAGGGACTGCTGTGATCACCGAGCAGGATGCGGCGAGGAACGAGCCGGATCCGTCGCGAGGGGAGGTCGAGCTCGCCCCGCGACCGACGGAGGAGGCCGCGTCGGGCGTGTCGAGACCCGGTGCCGGAGGTCTCGACTCGCCCTCGCCCAGGGGCTCGGGCGGCTCGACCACCTTTCCGGGCGGCTCGACCACCTCGCTGCGGGAGTTGGTCGAGCAGCGAGCGCCAGCGAGCGGCTGTCGAGACCTGCGACCCCCGGAGGAGAGCTCCGGGAGGCGCTGAGGGAGTCCGCGCGGGAGTTCGTCCGGCGCGAGGTGCTGGCGCACCTCGACGCGTGGGAGGCGGCGGGGGAGGTGCCGCGCGAGCTGCACCGGGCCGCCGCGAAGCAGGGCCTGCTCGGCGTCGCGTTCCCCGAGGACGTCGGGGGCGAGGGGGGCGACCTGCTCGACAGCGTCGCCCTGCAGGAGGGCTTCCTCGAGGCCGGCGCGAGCAGCGGGCTGATGGCCGCGTTGTTCACCGGAGGCATCGCGCTGCCCCACCTGGCCGCGAGCGGGAACGCCGACCTGGTCGACCGGTTCGTCCGACCGACCCTGGCCGGCGAGCTGATCGGCAGCCTGGCCGTCACCGAGCCCGGCGGCGGCTCCGACGTCGCCGGCATCACGACCACGGCCCGTAGGGACGGCGATCACTACGTCGTCAACGGCACCAAGACCTTCATCACGAGTGGCGTGCGCGCCGACTTCGTCACGACCGCCGTCCGCACCGGCGGGCCCGGCCACGCTGGCATCAGCCTGCTGGTGGTGGAGAAGGGCACGCCCGGCTTCACCGTCGACCGCGCGCTCCCCAAGATGGGCTGGCACTGCTCCGACACCGCCGAGCTCGGCTTCGCCGACGCCCGGGTCCCGGTCGCCAACCTGGTCGGCGAGCAGGACAGCGGCTTCGGCCAGATCGCCGAGCAGTTCGTGGTCGAGCGGATCGCGCTGGCGGTCCACGGCTACGGCATCGCGGCGCGCAGCCTGGAGCTCACCGCGGCGTACTGCCGCGAGCGCGAGACGTTCGGCAAGCCGCTGCTGGCCAACCAGGTGGTGCGGCACGCGCTGGTCGAGATGCGGCGGCAGGTCGAGGTCGCGCGGACCTACACCCACGCCGTCGCGGCCCGCCACGTCGCCGGCGAGAGCGTGATCGCCGAGGCGTGCCTGGCCAAGCAGACCGCGACCGACTGCGCGACGTACGTCTGCGACAAGGCGGTGCAGCTGCACGGCGGCACCGGCTACCTGACCGGGACCGAGGTGGAGCGGCACTACCGCGACGCTCGGATCCTGCCGATCGGAGGAGGAGCGACCGAGGTGCTGACCGACCTGACCGCACGACTGATGGGGTACGCGCCATGATCAAGCGCACCGTGACCACGATCTTCCCGCCGCCGACCGGCGAGGTGTCGGTCTGGATGGAGGCGCCGCCGGCCGCGGTCTGGGACCTCGTCAGCGACGTGACCCGGATCGGGGAGTTCTCGCCCGAGACCTTCGAGGCGCGCTGGCGGCGGGGGTACGACGGGCCCGAGGTCGGCGCGAAGTTCAAGGGGCACGTGAAGCGCAACGGCGTCGGCCCGACGTACTGGAGCGCCTGCACGGTGACCGCCTGCGAGCCCGAGCGCGTCTTCGAGTTCTCCGTCGGCACCGAGGGGACGACCGTCAACAACTGGGGCTACCGGCTGGAGCCGAAGGACGGCGGCACCCTGGTGACCGAGTACTTCCGGCTCGAGACCGACCTGCCGATGCGGGTCTACTGGACCGCGCTCGGCTTCCTCCGCAAGCGCACCAACCAGCAGGGGATGCGCACCACGCTGGAGCGGATGAAGGCCGTGCTGGAGCAGTGAGCAACCGGGAGGCGATGCTGGAGAAGCTCACCGACCTCGACGCCGAGCACGCCAAGGCGGTCGCCGGTGGCGGTGAGAAGTACGTCGCGCGCCACCACGCGCGCGGCAAGCTGCTGCCCCGCGAGCGGATCGAGCTCCTCGTCGACCCCGGCAGCGCCTTCCTCGAGCTCTCGCCGCTGGCCGGCTGGGGGAGCGACTTCGCGGTGGGTGCCAGCGTCGTCACCGGCATCGGCGTGATCGAGGGCGTCGAGTGCATGATCACCGCGAACGACCCGACGGTGAAGGGCGGGGCGAGCAATCCGTGGACGGTCCGGAAGATCTTCCGGGCCAGCCAGATCGCCGAGGAGAACAGGCTCCCGACCGTCGCGCTCGTGGAGTCCGGCGGCGCCGACCTGCCGACGCAGAAGGAGATCTTCATCCCGGGCGGCCGGCTGTTCCGCGACATCACCCGGAGCTCCGCGGCCAAGCAGCCGACCGTCGCGCTCGTCTTCGGCAACTCCACCGCCGGCGGCGCCTACGTCCCGGGCATGAGCGACTACACCGTGATGGTGAAGGAGCAGGCCAAGGTGTTCCTCGGCGGCCCGCCGCTGGTGAAGATGGCCACCGGTGAGGAGTCCGACGACGAGTCGTTGGGCGGTGCCGAGATGCACGCCCGGACCTCCGGCCTCGCCGACTACCTCGCCGAGGACGAGCACGACGCGATCCGGATCGGACGCCGGATCGTGGCCCGGCTCAACTGGCGCAAGGCGCGCACGGCGCCGTCGTCGTACGCCGAACCGGACACCGATCCCGACGGCCTGCTCGACCTGGTCCCGGCCGACCTCAAGGAGCCGTTCGACCCGCGCGAGGTCATCGCCCGGATCTGTGACGGCGTCTCGGCCGCCAACGGTGCTGGCCTTCGACGAGTTCAAGCCGCTCTACGGCCCCTCGCTCGTCACCGGTTGGGCGCGCCTCCACGGCCACCCGGTCGGCATCCTCGCGAACGCGCAGGGCGTGCTGTTCAGCGAGGAGGCCCAGAAGGCGACGCAGTTCATCCAGCTCGCCAACCAGGTCGACACCCCGCTGCTCTTCCTGCACAACACGACCGGCTACATGGTCGGCGCGGAGTACGAGCAGGGCGGGATCATCAAGCACGGCGCGATGATGCTCAACGCGGTCAGCAACTCCACCGTGCCCCACCTCAGCGTGATCATGGGCGCGTCGTACGGTGCGGGCAACTACGGCATGAACGGCCGCGCCTTCGACCCCCGCTTCCTCTTCACCTGGCCCTCCGCGAAGTCCGCGGTGATGGGTCCGGCCCAGCTCGCCGGGGTGCTCTCGATCGTCGCGCGCGCCGCCGCCGAGGCGAAGGGCGCGGAGTACGACGAGGAGGGCGACGCCGGGATGCGTGCCTACGTCGAGCAGATGGTCGAGGAGCAGTCCCTGCCCTTCGCGCTGTCCGGGATGCTCTACGACGACGGCGTCATCGACCCCCGCGACACCCGCACCGTGCTCGGCATCTGCCTGTCCGTCATCGACAACGCCGCCTTCACCGGCACCGACCGATTCGGGGTGTTCCGCCCGTGAGCCGGCGATCCGTGGTGTCCGTCCCGGGGGTTTCGAGGCTCGTCGCTGGCGCTCCTCGCACCTCAACCACCGGGCCTGGCGCTCCTCGCACCTCAACCACCGGGCCTGGCGCTCCTCGCACCTCAACCACCGGAGCCACCGGGCGTCCCCGCCGGGGAGAGGAGAGCCGATGATCACGCGACTGCTCGTCGCCAACCGCGCGGAGATCGCCTCGCGCGTGTTCCGCACCTGCCGCGCGCTCGGCATCGAGACGGTCGCGGTGCACTCCGACGCGGACGCCGACCTGCCGTTCGTGCGGGAGGCCGACGTGGCGGTCCGGCTGCCCGGCACCAGCCCGGCCGAGACCTACCTGGACGTGGAGGCGGTGCTCGAGGCCGCGCGACGGACCGGCGCGGACGCGATCCACCCCGGGTACGGCTTCCTGTCCGAGAACGCCGGCTTCGCCCGCGCGGTCGAGGAGTCCGGTCGTACCTGGGTCGGCCCCTCGCCGGAGTCGATCGAGGCGATGGGTTCCAAGATCGGCGCCAAGGACCTGATGCGGCGCGCCGGCGTCCCCGTGCTGGAGGCGCCCGACGAGCCGACCGACGCCGACCTGCCGCTGATCGTGAAGGCGTCGGCCGGGGGCGGCGGGCGCGGGATGCGGGTCGTCCGGGCGCTGTCCGACCTCGACACCGAGGTCGCCGCCGCCCGCGAGGAGGCGCGGTCCGCCTTCGGCGACGGCACCGTCTTCGTCGAGCCGTACGTCGAGCGCGGCCGCCACGTCGAGGTGCAGGTCGTCGGCGACCGGCACGGCGACGTCCTCGTGCTCGGCGAGCGGGACTGCTCGATCCAGCGCCGCCACCAGAAGGTCGTCGAGGAGTCCCCGGCCCCCGACCTGGCCGACGAGGTGCGGGCCGCGCTGCACGACGCAGCGCGCCGCGCCGCGGCGTCGATCGGGTACGTCGGTGCCGGCACCGTGGAGTTCCTCTACGACCCGACGTCGGAGCGGTTCTGGTTCCTGGAGATGAACACGCGGCTCCAGGTCGAGCACCCGGTGACCGAGGCGGTCTTCGCGGTCGACCTGGTCGCGCTCCAGCTGACGGTCGCCGAGGGCGGCCCGGTCGGGCCCGCGGCGACCACCCCGAGCGGCCACGCGATCGAGGTCCGGCTCTACGCCGAGGACCCCGCCGCCGACTGGCAGCCGCAGAGCGGCACGCTGACCCGCTTCGAGATCCCCACGGACGGCGGGGTCCGGGTCGATGCCGGGTTCGAGTCCGGCAGCGAGGTCTCGACGCACTACGACGCGATGCTGGCGAAGGTGATCGCGCACGCCCCGACCCGGCGCGGAGCCGCGCGCGTCCTCGCCGGCGCGCTGTCGCGGGCGAGGATCCACGGGATCACCACCAACCGGGACCTGCTGGTGCGGATCCTGCGCAGCCCCGAGTTCCTCGACGCCCAGGTGGCGACCGACTTCTTCGACCGCACCTCGGTCGTGGCCTCCTCGGCCGTCACCCCTCCGCACCACCACCTGCAGGTCGCCGCCGCCCTCGCGCTCGCCGAGCGCGACCGCGGCGTACGACGGGTGCAGCAGGGGATCCCGGTCGGCTGGCGCAACGTCACGTCCCAGCCGCAGGCCACCGACTTCGGCGACGACCTGGTCGTCGCGTGGCACGGGTCCCGCGACGGGTACACCGTCGACGGGCTCGAGGTGCTGGCGGTCGGTCCGACGTCGGTCACCCTGCTCGAGGGTGGTGTGACCGCGACGTACGCCGTGACCGTGGCCGGCGAGGCCGCCGAGGTGGACGGCCCGCTGGGGCACGCCCGGCTGGTCCGGCAGCCCCGGTTCACCGACCCGGCGGACGTGGTGGCCAGCGGCAGCCTGTTGGCGCCGATGCCCGGCACGGTCGTCCGGGTCGCGGTCGCCGCCGGTGACGAGGTGGCTGCGGGGCAGCCGGTGCTGGTGCTCGAGGCGATGAAGATGCAGCACACCGTGGCCGCGCCGTACGCCGGCACGGTCACGCAGATCGACGTACAGCCCGGCGCGCAGGTCGCGTCCGGGGAGGTCCTGGCAGTGGTGGAGGCAGCAGAGTGAGCAACAACTTCAGCGAGACCGACGAGCGCCAGGAGCTGCGCACGCAGGTCCGCAGGCTGGCCGGGAAGTACGGCCGCCAGTGGTTCACCGAGAAGGCCCGCTCGGGGGAGAAGACCACGGAGCTGTGGTTGGAGATCGGGAAGAACGGTTATCTCGGCATCAACATCCCCGAGGAGTACGGCGGCGGTGGAGGCGGGATCGGCGACATCGCCGCGGTGTGCGAGGAGCTCTCGGCCCAGGGCTGCCCGCTGCTGCTGATGGTCGTCAGTCCGGCCATCTGCGGCACGATCATCAGCCGCTACGGCACCGAGGAGCAGAAGCACCGCTGGCTGCCCGGCATCTGCGACGGCACCGGCACCATGGCGTTCGCGATCACCGAGCCCGACGCCGGCACCAACACCCACAACATCACCACCACCGCCCGCCGCGACGGCGACGAGTGGGTGCTCAACGGCCGCAAGATCTACATCTCCGGCGTCGACGAGGCGAACAACGTGCTCGTCGTCGCCCGCGCCGAGGACGCGAGGACCGGCAAGGTGAAGCCGGTGCTGTTCGTCGTCCCCACCGACGCGCCCGGCTTCGAGGCGAAGGCGATCCCGATGGAGATCGTCAGCCCCGAGCTCCAGTTCTCGGTGTTCCTCGACGACGTCCGGCTCCCGGCCGACGCGATCGTCGGAGACGAGGACGGGGGCCTGGTGCAGCTGTTCGCGGGCCTCAACCCCGAGCGGATCATGGCGGCGTCGTTCTCGACCGGCCTCGCCCGCTACGCCCTCGACAAGGCCGTCCAGTACGCCAAGGAGCGCGAGGTCTTCCAGGGCCCGATCGGCGGCCACCAGGCCATCGCCCACCCGCTGGCGCAGACCCACATCGAGGTCGAGCTGGCCCGGCTGATGACGCAGAAGGCCGCCGCCCTCTACGACGCCGGTGACGACCTGGCCGCGGGCGAGGCGGCCAACATGGCGAAGTACGCCGCCGCCGAGGCCGCCTGCGACGCCGCCGACCGCGCCGTCCAGACCCACGGCGGCAACGGCATCACCCAGGAGTACGGCATGGCCGGCCTCCTCGTCGCCACCCGTGCCGGCCGGATCGCCCCCGTCTCCCGCGAGATGATCCTCAACTTCGTCTCGATGCACTCGCCTCGGGCTGCCGAAGTCGTACTGAGGGGTCGACGGTTTCCCCGGTCGACCGGGGAAACCGCGGGTTGGCACCCGAAACTTCGGGGGCGAAGAACAAGACTCGCCGACACAGTCCCCCGCCTGCCACCATCAGCGGGTGACCCTGGACGACCTGACCCGCATCAAGGAGAAACGGCGCTCTGACCGCGCCGAGCTCGACCGGCTGCTCGACGGGGAGCTCGTGGCCACCCTGGCCACGGTGACGACCGACGGCCGGCCCTGGGCGGTCCCGATGTTCTACGCCCGTGACGGCGACCGGCTGCTGCTCCACGGATCGACCGGTGCCGGCGCGCTGCGCCAGGTGGCGGCGGGGGCCGAGGCGGTGGTGGCCGTCACCGCGATCGACGCCCTGGTGCTGGCGACGTCGCTCTTCGAGCACTCGGCCAACTACCGCTCAGCGGTGGTGCGCGGCTCGCTGGTGCCGCTGGCGGGGGACGAGGCGGTCGCGGCGCTCGACCGGCTCTCGGACGCGCTGGTCCCCGGCCGTCTGGGCGAGCTGCGGGCCCACCTCAAGAAGGAGGTCGCCGCCACCGTCGCGCTCGCGCTGGAGATCACCGACGACAACTGGTTGCTCAAGGTGAGCGACGGCGACGTCGACGAGGAGCTCGACGTCATCCCGGACGACGTGTGGACCGGCATCGTCCCGATCGTCCGGACGTACGGCGAGCCGGTCCGCTCGCCCTGGCTGCCCGGCGACCTGCCGGCTCCCGCGTCGGTCCGGGCGCTCGTGGACGGGCAGTAGCCGCTCAGCCCGGGGTCTCGTCCTCGCCGAGGACCACCGTGACCGGGTCACCGGCCAGGCCCGGACTGTTCTCCGGTCGCGCCCACACCGTCTCGCGCAGGAACGCCTCGAACGACCGGGCGGCGTCGACGTCGTCGAAGCCGAGCTCCACCACGATCCGGTGGTCGTCGTCGACCGGGCGCCGCACGCTCTGCCGTCGTACGCCGGCCCGCTCGCGGGCGTCCGCGAACCGGAGGAACGCCTCGCACCAGGCGCCGAAGTCGCTGAGGGGGTGCTCGATCCGCAGGGTGACCATCCGGTCAGTGTCCCCGCTCCTCACTAGGCTGACCATCGTGGCCCGCAAGATCGAGCGACCGCTCGTGCCCGAGCACTGGGTGCTGCGCCTGGGGCGGATCCTCCGGCCGCTGCCGCGCGTCCAGGAGGAGAACGCGTGGGTCGGCACCCGGTGGCGGGTGGGCCAGGCGACGGTGGCCCACGTGTTCGGCGGCGAGGACCAGCTGTTCCGGATCACCTTCCGGGCCGAGCCCGACGAGGTGATGGCCTTCCAGCACCTCGGGGCGCCGTACTTCAAGAGTGAGTGGGGCGGGAACGTGGTCGGGATGGTGCTCGACGACGACACCGACTGGGAGGAGCTCGCCGAGCTGCTCACCGACTCCTACTGCCTGCAGGCGCCGCAGCACCTCGCCGAGCGGGTCGACCGCCCCACCGGATGAGTCAGACTGGGCCCATGGCGGTCGGGGGCGTGGACGGGTTCCAGCGCCGGCATCCCATCCTCGGCTTCCCGATCGCGGTGGTCTACAAGTTCTTCGACGACCAGGGGAACCTGCTCGCCGCGATGATCACCTACTACGCGTTCGTCGCGATCTTCCCCCTGCTCCTGCTGGCCTCCTCCATCTTCGGCTTCGTGCTGCAGGGCCGCCCGGAGCTGAAGGAGTCGGCCCTGAACTCCGCCCTCGCACAGTTCCCGATCATCGGCGACCAGCTCGGCCGTCCCGAGGGCCTGACCGGTTCGGTGACTGCGGTCGTGGTCGGCACGATCGCCGCCATGTACGGCGCGCTCGGGCTCGGCCAGTCGATCCAGCACGTCATGAGCACGGCGTGGGCGGTGCCGCGCAACAGCCGGCTCAACCCGGTGCTGATGCGGTTGCGCAGCCTCACCCTGCTCGTGTTGGCGGGCGTCTCGGTGCTCGCCCTCTCGATCCTCTCCGCCCTCGGCAGCAGCACCGAGGTGTTCGGGCCGGCCGTCGACGCGACGATCCGGCTGCTGATCGGGCTCGGCACGGTGCTGCTGGTGACGGTCGTGCTGACCTCGCTCTTCCGGCTCGCGGCGGCCCGCAGCCACTCGTGGCGTCGCGCCATCCCGGGCGCCCTGGTCACTGCCGTCGGCTGGCAGCTGCTGCAGCAGGGCGGGTCGGTCTACGCCCGGCGCGTCCTCGCCGAGACCACCAACGTCAACCAGACCTTCGGCCTGGTCCTCGGCCTGGTCGGGCTGATCTTCATCGCCGCGATCGTGGCCGTGATCGGGGTCGAGGTGAACGTCGTGCTCACGCGGCGACTCTGGCCGCGCGCCCTGCTGACGCCCTTCACGGACGCGGTCGACCTCACCGACGCCGACCGTCGCGCGTACGCCCTCTACGCACAGACCCAGCGGCACAAGGGCTTCGAGACCGTCACCGTCCGCTTCGAGGGCCGCGACGGCGACACCGTCGAGATCGAGCAGCTGCCGAAGGACCGGTAGCGCCACCCCACCGCGCCAGCCCACCTCGGGACCGGATCGCCCCCACGGTCTCTGCTCACACCTGCCGCGCGGAGCTCCACACGTCAGCCATTTCCACCGCGATGCGTCACGCGCCCGGAACACGCGGCGCGTACCTTGCTCGTAGGTCGGCCCTGTCTGGGGGGATCAGGTCGACTCGATCGGGACGCGCGCTCGGTCCTCACCGTGCGGTGGAGGACGCCAGGAACCGGTCGACCTCGATCCGCAACGCCACCCGCGCGGGGTTCGGTCTGGGCGTCCGGTACCGGACGGCGTACCGCTCCTCCGCGCGAAGGATCGAGGCAGCGTCCGTCCTCACCTCGGCGGTCCCCTCGAGGGTCGACCACCTCCGGCCGTCGACCTGGCAGGCCGCGACCCGGGGGTCGGTCGAGACGTGGACCGCCTTCAGCGAGCTGCCGGAGGTGATGACCCACGCGCAGCGCGCCTCGAGGTCGAGGGCGACCCCGACCGGAGTCACGTGGGGACGGCCGTCGGTGCGCAGCGTCGTCAGCGTGCAGAGGTGTCGCTCGCTCCAGAACGCCAGGAGCGATGCCGGGACGTCGTCCCAGTCCGGTTCCCACGAGGCCATGCCACCATGGTCCCACCGGGCTCGCCACGGCCGACACGGGCGCTGGTCAGCGCGGCGGGCGCGGGACGAACAGCGGAACCCGGGCGGCGTACGCGTCCCAGCCGGGGCGCTGCGACATCGTCTGCTCGAGCAGCTTGGCGCCGGTGACGTTGCGGATGAAGTGGGTCATCGCGATCGGCGCGAGGATCGTGAGCAGCCCGGGGAGCCAGCCGGAGGCGAGGCCGCCGACCAGCCAGAGGCCCCACCAGACGCACGCGTCGCCGAAGTAGTTGGGGTGTCGGGTCCAGCCCCACAGTCCCTGGTCCATCACCGGGGGGCGGGAGTCGCGGGGTCGGGCGCGGTACGCCGCCAGCTGGGCGTCTCCGACCACCTCGAACACCATGCCGACGACCCACACCACGACTCCGAGCGCGACGACCCACCAGGTGACGACCGAGGTGACCGCGGCCGCTTGCAGCGGGAGCGAGATGACCCAGACGACGAGGCCCTGCACCACGAACACCTTGCGGACGGCAGTGCCGAAGCCGGCGCCGTCGAGCATCTCGGCGTAGCGCGGGTCCTCACCGGCGCCGTGCGAGCGGCGCAGGATGTGCCACGCGAGGCGCAGCCCCCACAGGGCGGTGAGCAGGACCAACAGCCACGAGCGGGTCTCGCCACCGATCACCGCGCAGACGACCGCCACGACGACGAAGACCGAGCCCCACGTCACGTCGACGACCGACACCCGGCCTACGGCGCGGGACCAGAGCGCGGTCGCGACCATCAGGACCGCCACGGCGCCGAGCGAGGCGCCGGAGACCGTCAGCAGGTCGGTCACCACGAGCGGACGCGGTCCAGAGTGTGCGGTGCGCCCGGCCGGACGCACAGCAGCTGGTCGACGCCCATCCGGCCGTCGCGGAAGGCCAGCAGACCGCCGACGAGGTAGAGCCGCCAGACCCGCACGACCTCCTCGCCGACCAGCGCGGTGAGCGCCGCAAGGTTGGCCTCGAAACGCTCGAGCCAGCCCTCGACGGTCCACACGTAGTGCTCACGCAGCCCGTGCACGTCGCGCACCTCGAGTCCCCCGCGCTCGAGGTGCGCGGCGGTCTCGCCGACCGGGCGCATGTGCATGTCGGGGGCGATGAAGCTCTCGATGAACGGTCCGCCGCCCGGCCACCGGCCGCCGGCGCGCGACATCTGCTGGACCAGCACGCGGCCGCCGGGCTTCACCGAGCGGCGCAGCACCTCGACGTACGACGGGTAGTTGCCCTCGCCGACGTGCTCACCCATCTCGAGGGACCCGACGGCGTCGAAGTGGTCGCGCTCGAGGACCTCGCGGTAGTCCTGGAGCCGGATCTCGACCCGGTCGCCCAGCCCGCGCTCGGCGATCCGGGCGTCGATGAAGCGCTTCTGCTCGGCGGCGATGGTCACCCCGGTGACGTGCGCCCCGAAGCGCTCGGCCGCGTGCAGCGAGAGCGAGCCCCAGCCGCAGCCGACGTCGAGCATCCGCATCCCCGGCTCGAGGCCGAGCTTGCGGCAGACCAGGTCGAGCTTGTCGCGCTGCGCGTCGGCCACGTCGTAGGACGAGGAGGCCGGCTCGCGCCAGTAGCCGCAGCTGTAGGCCATCGCCGGCTCGAGGATCAGCTCGTAGAACTCGTTGGAGAGGTCGTAGTGGTGGCTGATCGCCGAGCGGTCGCGCAGCTTGCTGTGGAGCCGGCCGCGCAGCCGGGCCTGGGACTGCGGGGGCGCAGCCGGGCGGCCGAGCACGCCGAGGTCGAGGGCCGCCCGGACCGCGGAGACGACGGCACCGGGTGAGGGTCGCTGGCCCATCAGGCCGCGTGCGTGGGCCACCGCGAACGCGTGGGTCAGCGCCTCGGCGAGGTCGCCGTGCACGTCCAGCTCGCCGGTGACGTAGGCCTGGGCCGCGCCCAGCTCACCGGGGTGCCACACCATCCGGCGGACGGCGTCGGGCGAGCGGAGCTCCACGTGGGGCGCGTCCCCGGGACCGGCGGTCGAGCCGTCCCACGCGGTCAGTCGGACCGGCAGCTCCCCACCCACGAACGGGCGAACTGCCTCGGCCAGCCGCTGCGCGACGCCGGGACGGGTGAGCGGACGGGACTGCGTGGTGGTCATCCGTCTCCCCGGTCGAGGACGATCTGGTGGACGTCGATGTAGCCGGAGGCGAAGCCGGCCCGCGAGTACTCCAGGTAGAAGTGCCACATCCGGACGAAGATCTCGTCGAAGCCCAGGGCGAGCACCTCGTCGTGGGCGGCGAGGAAGCGGGTGTCCCACTGGCGCAGCGTCTCGGCGTAGTGCTGGCCGAACGCGTGGTCCCCGCTGATCCGCAGCGTGGTGTCCTCGCGCGTGACCTCGTCGATCACGTCGACCGAGGGCAGGAAGCCGCCCGGGAAGATGTACTTGTTGATCCAGGTGAAGCCGCCGCGGGTGGCGAGCATCCGGTCGTGGGGCATGGTGATCGCCTGGAGGCCGGCCTTGCCGCCCGGCGCGAGGACGTCGTCGATGGTGCGGAAGTACGACGACCAGTACTCCGCGCCGACGGCCTCGATCATCTCCACCGACACCACGGCGTCGTACTGCCGGCCGGGGTGGGCGGTGGTGATCGCGCGGTAGTCGCAGAGCTCGAGGTCGACCTGGTCGGCGAACCCGGCTGCGGCCACCCGCTCCTCGGCCAGCGCGAGCTGCTCGGTGGAGAGGGTGATCGAGTGGACGCGGGCGCCGCGGCGGGCGGCGCGGATCGCCAGCTCGCCCCAGCCGGTGCCGATCTCGAGGACGCGCGAGCCCTCGCCGACGCCGGTCTCGTCGAGCAGCCGCTCGATCTTGCGACCCTGCGCCTCCTCGAGGTCGCCGGTGGGCGGGGCGCCCTCGGGCGTCGCGAACAGGGCGGAGGAGTAGCTGAGCGTGGGGTCGAGGAAGATCCGGAACAGGTCGTTGGAGAGGTCGTAGTGGTGCGCGATCAGCTCCCGCGACTGCTTCTCGTCGGGCCGGTGCAGCCGGGGCCGCTTGGCGACCACGAACGCGCGAGCGCGCTGGAGCCGGGCCGGGATCAGGGTGGCGATCTCCGCGGACAGCACGGTGAGGAAGCCACCGAGGTCCTCGGCCTCCCACGCCCCGGTCAGGTAGGCCTCGCCGAAACCGATCAGGCCGTCGCGGCCGATCCGCGCATAGAACTCCTCGGGGCGGACGATCCGCATCGTCGGGCCGCCGCGGCCGAGCACCTCGCGCCGGCCGGGGCCTTGCTCGACCTCGACCGTCACGTCGAGCCGCGCGACCGCGGCCCGGAAGAGCGAGCGGGCGACCGGCGACGCGACGGTGTTGCGGAGCCCGCCGGGCACGTCGAGCAGACCGGGCCACTGGGTGCCGGTGCTGCGGGTGGCGCTGAGTGTCATCGGGGGGACACACCTTCCTGGTGATGGGCGGGCCGCGACCGCACGGGGAGCCTACGCAGCCAGAGCCAGACGCCGTGGGCACGGATCAGGACGCTGCTGCGGAGGGCGGCGGGGGCGGCGCGGAGCGGCGACGCGTCGGTCGTCGTCCCGCGGAGCGTGGCGGTGAAGCGGGCGTCCCCGTCGGAGACGAGGGTGACGGCGACGTCGAGCCGCTCGCCGGGCACCGGCACCGCGAGCTCGTAGTGACCGTCGATGCCGTGGAACGGCGAGACGTAGAGCTCCTTCCCGGTGCGCGCACGGCCCTGTCCGTCGGGGTGGACGAGGTAGGCGTGCCGGTCGCCGTAGGTGTTGTGCACCTCGACCACCACCGCACGCTGCCGGCCGTCGGGGCCGAAGCACCAGAAGACGCTGATCGGGTTGAAGCAGTAGCCGAACGCCCGCGGCATCGCGGCCATCAGCACCCGGCCGCCGTCGAGGTCGACGTCGTGCAGGGCCAGGAACGCGTCGACGTTCTCGCGGACCGAGCGGTCGGGCTCGCCGAGGTGGTCGCGCCCCTCGAAGGAGCCCCTCCACCAGGCCGAGCGACCGTGCCGCGGCAGGTCGTCGAGGTCGACGAGCCAGGTGTGGGACGCGTGGGTGAAGGTGCGCGCGAACGGCCGCCGACGGATGTGCGTGATCGTGGTGGCGTAGACGCCGGTCTCGGGAGCGACCGGCTCCGTCCACGACAGGCCGACCCGCTCGGCCGCGACCAGGCCGGAGCGCGCACCGTCCTCGTGGAACCCCCAGCCGTGGTAGGCACCGGCGAAGGCGAGCCGGTCCGAGCTGATCTCGGGCAGCCGCCCGCGGGCAGCCACCGACTCGGGGGTGTAGATCGGGTGCGCGTAGTCGCGCCGGGCGATCACGGTGTCGGGGTCGACGAGGTCGTCGCCGCCGAGCGTGACGAGGTAGTGGGTGTCGGTGGGGAGCCGCTGCAGCCGGGTGAGGTCGTAGGTCACGGTGACGCCCTGAGCGGGGTCGTCCCGGCCGGCGAGGCGGCGGAAGTTCCAGGACGCGCGGGCGCCCTCGGCCTCCGGCAGCAGCGAGGAGTCGGTGTGGAGCAGCGCGGCGTTGGGGGAGTACGGCAGGGCGGTGAGCAGCTCGCGCTGCAGGGCGGTCGGCTCCGCCAGCATCGCCAGCGCCTGGCCGGGGTGCGTGGCGACCACGACCGCGTCGTACGTCTCGACCGCGCCGTTGCCGTCGGTGACCTCGACCCCGGTCGGGGTCTCGAGCAGGGACGTGACCTTGGTGCCGGTCCGGACGTCCGGCAGGCCCGCGGCCACGCGCGCGACGTACTCGCGGGAGCCCCCGGTGACCGTGCGCCACGTGGGGGAGCCGAAGACGCTGAGCATGCCGTGGTGCTCGAGGAAGGCGAAGAGGTAGCGCGCGGGGTACTCCAGGGCCAGGTCGGGCTCGCACGACCAGACGGCGGCGACCAGCGGCTCCATGAAGTGCCGCTCGAAGTACGCCGAGAACCGTCCGTCGGCGAGGAACTCCCGCAGCGTCTGGTCCTCGCCGTCGGTTGCCAGCAGCGCCTTCGCGCGGCGGTGGAAGCGCGGGATCTCGGTCAGCATCCGGAGGTACGCCGGGCGTCGCAGGTGGTCGGCAGTCGGGAACAGCCCGCGGCGACCGAGCGCGCCGGCCCACTCCAGGCCGGTCTCGTCGTCGCGCACCGACAGCGACATCTCCGACTCCTGCGTGGCCACGCCGAGCTCGGCGAACAGGCGCAGCAGCGTCGGGTAGGTGCGGCGGTTGTGCACGATGAAGCCGGTGTCGATGGCGAGGCCGTCGACGTCGTGGGTGTCGGCGTGCCCGCCCAGCCGGTCGTCGGCCTCGTACAGCGTGACGTCGGCGGACTTCGCAGCGACGTACGCCGCGACCAGTCCGGAAACACCGGAGCCGACGACGGCGACCCGCCGCGGGTGGTGCGGGGACATCAGGCGTTCTCGAAGGCGATCTGGGTGACGGCCGGCAGGGTCGGCTCCTCGGAGCCGCCGTCCGGCTCCACGGTGATGCCGAAGCCGTTGGCCGTCCCGGGGTCACCCTCGAGCAGGATCTCGTGGTCTCCGCCCGCCATCAGGCCGGCCGGGACCATGTCGTCGTCGTGGACCAGCCACAGCTCGTAGACCGATCCCTCGGGGGCGTCGGCCATGTCGGCGGTGGTGAGGACGGCCCGGTTGAGCTCGCGGGAGCGGACCAGGGTCGCCTTGGCGCCGTCGGGGAAGGTGCGGGTGTAGGTCTCGGCGTCGGGCGCGGAGAGCACCTGCTCGGCCGCGGTCAGCTGGGTCTGGGACGTGTCGTCCTCCCAGGGCTGGACCACCGCCGTCGCGCCGCCGAAGGCGATCAGGGCGGCAGCAGCCGCGACCAGAAGGCGCGGACGAAATCGTGTCCGGCCACCGGGGGTCGCCACAGCAGGCTGCTGGGTCACCGGCGGCAGCGGACGCACCGTCGCGATGTCGGCGAGCACCCGGTCCCGCATCGACGCCGGCGGCGGGGTGGCCGCCAGGGCGCCGAGCAGGCCGGCGGCCTCCTGGAGGCCGACCACCTCCTGCTGGCAGTCGGGGCACTCGTCGAGGTGTCGCTGGAACGCGGCACGCTCGAGGTCGTCGAGGGCATCGACGGCGTAGGCGCCGACCAGTGCATGGATGTCGCTGCTCATGTCGTGCCCACTCCCATCGTGTCTCGCATGCGGATCAGGCCGTCCCTGATCCGGGTCTTGGCGGTGCCGACAGGGATGTCGAGCATCGACGCCACCTCCGTGTGTGTGTAGCCGCCGAAGTACGCGAGCTCGAGGGCCTCCCGTTG
The DNA here is from genome assembly GCA_963826015.1 of uncultured Actinomycetota bacterium. Classification (GTDB taxonomy): domain Bacteria; phylum Actinomycetota; class Actinomycetes; order Propionibacteriales; family Nocardioidaceae; genus Nocardioides. Next base: position 217,249 of record CAWGVI010000012.1, read on the forward strand.
CACGGTGGTCAGGTCCTCGAGGGCCGAGCGCACCCGGCGTCCTTCCATGGAGGCCTCGGCGGCCTCCGCCGTCGCGTCGTGCGCGACGGCATGGTTGTCCTGGTGGTACGACGTGTCCCGGCGGCTGGCGGCTTCCGCCGACCGCACCCGGTCCACGCTCTTGCGGTGGACGATCGTCAGCAGCCACCCGATCGCACTGCCCCGGTCGGGGCTGAAGCGGCTGGCCGTGCGCCACACCTCGAGGAACGCCTCCTGGGCGACCTCCTCGGCCTGGGCCGGATCCCGGACGACGCGGACGGCGAGCCCGAAGGCGCGCGCGGCCGTGGCGTCGTAGAAGCTGGCGAAGGCTTCGCTGTCACCCCGGCTCGATCTCCTGAGCAGATCGGAGAGGGCGTGCCCCTCCGGCACCCCGGGTGACGGGGTGCCGGAGGGAACGGCGCGGAGATGGTCCACGGCTAGATCCTGACTGGTCCTGATTCCCGAGGGAAGATCAGGGCATCAGAACGGTGTCGATGATGTACACCGTGGCGTTCGCCGTGACGACGCCGCCGCAGAGCACGGTGGCCTTCTCGTCGCCGATCGTGGCCTCCTCGCCGGAGCCGTTGATCGTCAGCGTGTCGCCGGCCAGGGTCTCGAACTCACCCTCGAGCTGGTCGGGGGCGATCGCCTGCGGGACGACGTGGTGCGTGAGCACCGTGGTCAGCGTCTCCTTGTCGGCGAGCAGCCCGTTGAGCTGCTTCTTGGTGAAGGCCTCGAACGCGGTGTTGGCCGGGGCGAACACGGTGAGCTCGGGGGCCGAGTTGAGCGGCTCCACGAGGTCGGCCGCGGTCACGGCAGCGACCAGGGTCTCGAGCAGCGGGTTGGCGCTGGCAGCCGAGGCGACCGGCGCGGTGGCCATGCCCTCGACCGAGCCGTCACCGGAGGTGGGGACGTCGCCACAGGCCGGGCCGTAGAGGTTGGCGGCCGGGTCCATGCCCGCGTCCGACTCCTCGTCACCCATGGGCGACTCGTCGGTCTGCGAGCTGTCGTCGGTGCCCGTGGCGGGCGCCTCCTCGTCGCTGCCGCAGGACACGAGGCCGGCGGAGAGAGCGATGGCGGCGGCCGCGAGGCCGGTCTTGCGAAGAGTGGTGGTGCGGAACATGTCAGGAAACCTTCCGTTGCGGTTGGAACATCAGGAGTTCGGTGCTGGGGCGGTCGCGGATTGGTCCGGATCGGGAATTTCTGGCCCCGAGGCCTGCTCCGAGGCTCGTCGCTGGCGCTCCTCGCACCTCAACCACCGGAGAACGGCCTCTCGCACCTGAACACCGCCGTCCGGTGGTGGAGGTGTGAGGGCCGTCTGACGACGAGCCTCGAAACCCCCGGACCGCCAAGGCGGCGACCGGGGGTTTCGGGGTGCTCTTGAGCGGTCAGGGACTCTCGCGGTGTCGAGACGCGTCGCTCGTCCCGGCGCTGCGCGCCGGTGCGAGCCGACGCTCCTCAACCTCCTCGTCGAGGCTGAAGTGCTGGGCTTCGCCCAGCCCTCAGCCGACTCGGACGATGATCTGCTGGTAGCCGCTGGAGCCGTCGGGGAAGGGCATGGCCTTGGCGGGCGACTGCATCTCGCCCTCCTGGCTGACCGCACGCACGGTCAGGGTGTGCTGACCGCTCTCGGGCTTCCAGGGGAGGTACCACTGGCGCCAGTAGTCGACGCCGGCCGAGGGGCCGAGCTTGGCCTCCTGCCACTCGCCGCCGTCCACGGCGACCTCGACCTTGCCGATGCCACGGTCCTGCGCCCACGCGACGCCGCCGATGAAGGTGTCACCGGTGCCGATCTCCTCGAAGGACTTCGGGGTGTCGATCCGGCTCGCGATCTTGATCGGGCCGTCGATCGCCCAGTCGCGCTCGGTCCAGTACGCCTGCTGGGCGTCGTACGTCGTGAGCGTCATCCGGGTGATCCACTTGCACGCGCTGACGTAGCCGTACAGGCCGGGGACGACCATCCGGGCCGGGAAGCCGTGCTCGCGGGGCAGCGCCTCGCCGTTCATCCCGATGGCGATCATCGCGTCACGACCGTCCGTGGCGACCTTCAGCGGCGTCGAGATGGTCATCCCGTCGACGTCGGTGGAGAGGATCTGGTCGGCCGTGCCGCCCACGCCGGCCTGGTCGAGCAGGTCGGTCAGCCGGACGCCGAGCCAGCGGGCGCCGCCGACGTAGGGACCGCCGACGTCGTTGGAGACGCAGGTGAGCGTGATGTCGCGCTCGATCAGGTCCATGTTCTTGAGGTCCTCGAAGCTGAAGGACAGCTCCTTCTCGACGTCACCGTCGATGACCAGCTCGTAGTCCTCCACGCCCAGCGTGGGGAGCGTGAGCCGGGTGTCGATCCGGTAGAAGGTCTCGTTGGGCGTGCGGAACTGGGCGATGCCGGGGACCTTCGAGTCCAGGCCCTCGGGGAACGCGCCGGCGGGGTCCGTGGCGGTCGGCAGCGTCACGTCGCTGGGGTCGGCCCGCAGCCCGGAGACCAGCTTGCCGGCACCCCCCATGACGGCGGCCACGGCGGCGGCGGCGCCGGCGGCGATCAGCAGCGCGCGTCGGTCGCCCGACTCGGCGGTGCCCGTCAGCCCGGACTGCGCGGTGCGGACCAGGAAGGCCAGCACGGAGACTCCGGTGATCGCGGTGGTCAGGGCGGGGATCACGTCGAGCGGTCCGGCCGTGGGGCGCAGCAAGGCGGCGACTCCGGTCAGGGTGACCAGCACGAGCAGGACGGTCGCGCCGAGTGCGAACCGACGGCGCGCGAGGACGCCACCGACGGCGGCGAGCAGCACGGCGCCGGCCAGGACGGAGCCGACCAGGATCGGCTTGTCGGCGGTGCCGAAGTTGGCGACCGCCCACTCCTTGACCGGGGTGGGGGTCAGGTCGATGACCGTGGAGCCGATCGCCAGCACCGGGGAGCTGGCGGGGTCGATGAACGCGGCGACGAGGTGTCCTGCCCCGATGCCCACGAGGGCGGACAGGATCCCGAAACCGGCATACATCAGTCGTTGTCGCATACCCGGTGTTCGGAGCGGGAACGCCGGAAGATGGGTCTGCGGCAGGATGAGACCCATGTCCTCCACCGACCGACCGGAGCTGGTCCACCTCGACGTCGCCGGACCGCTCGCCACGATCACCCTGGACTCCCCGCACAACAAGAACGCGCTCAGCCGACAGCTCGTGACCGAGCTGGCGGCCCACCTGGCCTCCGCCGAGGCCGACCCCGCCGTCCGGGTCGTGCTCCTGCGCTCGGCGGACCGGGTCTTCTGCTCCGGCGCCGACCTCGCCGAGGCCACCACCGTCGGCATGGGGGAGGGCGCGCGCCGCATCGTCGAGCTCCAGCGGTACGTCGTCACCATGTCCAAGCCGGTCGTGACCGAGGTGCTGGGGGCGGTGCGGGCCGGTGGCATCGGGCTCGTGGCTGCCAGTGACGTCGCGGTCGTGGCCGAGGACGCGAGCTTCGCGCTGACCGAGGTGAAGCTGGGGCTCGCGGCCGCGATCATCAGCCTGACCGTCCACCACCGGATGAATCCGCGCGCGGCGGCTCTGGCCACGCTCGGCGGCGAGGTCTTCCGGGGCACCGAGGCCGCGGCGTACGGGCTGGTCACGAGCGCCGTGCCCGCCGACCGGCTCGAGGAGGAGGTGCAGCGCACCTGCGCCAGCCTGGCGACCGGCGCGCCCCAGGGCCTGCGCGAGTCCAAGCGGATCCTCAACCGCGACCTCGTCGAGCGGATCGACGCCCACGGGGAGGAGATGGCGACGCTGAGCGCCACCCTCTTCGCCAGCGACGAGGCCCGCGAGGCGATGACGGCGTTCCTGAACCGGAAGCGGTAGGGCAACCATCCGGCCCGGCCGGGCGGTACTGACGGACGTGACCATGACGACGACGATCCCGGGGAAGGCGGTGGCCGTGAGCACACCGGCAACGCCCGGCTTCGAGGACTTCGTCGCCGCGCGTTCCTCGGCCCTGCTCCGGACGGCGTACCTGCTGACGCGGGACCACGGGCTGGCCGAGGACCTGCTCCAGACCTCGCTCACCAAGGCCTACCTCTCGTGGGGCCGGATCGAGGGCAACGCCGAGCCCTACGTACGCCGGATCCTGGTCAACACCTACTCGTCCTGGTGGCGCCGCAAGTGGAACGGCGAGCGGCCCTCCGACGAGCTGCCCGACCAGGTCGACCACGACGAGCGGATCGGCGAGACCGGCGACCTCTGGGACGCGCTCGGCCGGCTCCCGCGCCGCCAGCGCGCGGTGGTGGTGCTCCGCTACTTCGAGGACCTCACCGAGGCGCAGACCGCCGACCTGCTCGGCATCGCGATCGGCACCGTGAAGAGCCAGACCAGCAAGGCGCTCGCCTCGCTGCGGATCGACCCGTCCCTCGTGGACGAGGAGGGGGGAACCCGATGAGCTCCGAGAAGTCCATCAACGACCTGCGGGCCGCCCTCGACCAGCACGCCGAGGACGTCGTCGAGTCCGTCGCCACCGCCCGCGTGGCGGCGGTGCGGGCGCGGGCGGTCCGGGTACGCCGGCGGCAGGCCGGTGCGGTCGTCGGAGCCGCCGCGGCCGTGGTCGCGGTGGTGGCGGCGGCGACGGTGCTGCCCGGGGGAGGGGCACCGCCGCCGGCCGCCGATCGCCAGCTGCTGGGCCTGACGGCTCCGGCGCAGATGTCGGCGCTCGGCTACACCTACGAGTTCGACCGTGGCACCGACAGCAGCGAGGGCGCCTCGGCCGTCGAGCTCGAGGCCTCCGACGAGCCGCGGCTCCTCACCTGGGCCGCCGACGAGCTCGGTGAAGCTCGTCGACCCCGGTGACGAGGTCCGGGTCTCCGACGCCGTCGCCTTCGACGACTGGCTGGTCGTCCCGCCGGGCGCGTCCGGCACCTGGACCGCGCACGCCAACGAGACCGCGCTCGCGGTCTACACGCTCACCGACGAGCGACCGGCCGGCACCACGGTCGACGGCATCACCTTCCGCGAGGACGTCGCCGGCGACCTGCTGGTCGCCGCCGGCGATCGGTGAGCCCGGCCAGAGCGAGGTCACGATCGACGTGACCGTCCCGGAGTCCGGGCTGACCCGCTACGCGACCCTGTGCCAGTCCGGGACGGGGAACGCGTGGGTGCACGTCGACTTCGGTCCCGATCTCGGCGAGCTCGTCACAGGCCCGGGGTGTGACGACTCGCCGTTCGACCCCGGCACCCAGGGACTCAGCTCGCCGACTGGGTCCGCGGGGTGAGGTCATGCCGGTCACGATCTACGCCACCCGAGGCGAGAACGGCGCCCGGATCGACGGTGCCGACCTCCGGCTGGGGCTCGCGGCGTACGACGTGGCCGAGCCGACCGCGACCGTGGCCGGGCACGACCTGGCCGAGCTGCGGGAGCAGGACGGCCACCTCTGGCAGTACGGCGGTCAGGTGTCCGCCCGGGCCGGCACCCCGACGCTCAGCTACGTGAACGACGGGTCCGACGGCGAGCTGGTGCTGGCCGGCTTCGACCGCGCCGGCGACACCACGGTCCGGCTCCGCTCCGACTCCCAGGGCGACGTGTCGGGCAGCAGCGGCAACGGGCTGGTCCCGTTCGTGCTGGCCCCGGGTCAGCGGGCCGCGATGGACGTCAGCGTCCCGGTGCCCGACGCGGTGCTGCTCGGCTACGCGTTCTACAGCCCGCGCCGACTGACCTCCCCACGACCACCGCCGTCACGTGAGGTGGTCGAGCAGCGAGCGTCAGCGAGCGGTCGTCCAGTCGAGGCCCGGAGGTCTCGACACTCGCCCTCGCCCAGGGGCTCGGGCGGCTCGACCACCTGGCTCGCCGTCGACGTGAGGTGGTCGAGCAGCGAGCGCCAGCGAGCGGTTGTCGAGACCTCCGACCCTCGGCTCGACCACCTGCGTCGGACGTGAGGTGGTCGAGCAGCGAGCGCCAGCGAGCGGTTGTCGAGACCTCCGACCCCCCAGAGCGGGGGACCACGGACGTCGGGTCGGGCATCTCCTCGGTGGAGGTGGGGGAATCCGTGCGCGCGACGTCCCCGGCGCCTTGTAGGCTTGACGACTTGCCAGATCGAGGCTCCACGGGGAACTTCACGGGGAAACAGGGACCAGGGTGACCGACCAGCTCGCCGCACGCGAGATCGCACACGAGCAGGCGATCGTGGACCGCGTCCACGTGCAGCTGCAGCGCTCCGCCTCGGCGGCGCAGGCCCTGGCGCGCGAGGGCTACGGCCGCGGCGCGCTCGGCCACGAGGGCGGGCTCGTCGAGCGTGACGCCATGGTCTTCCAGGCCGCCCGCCGGATCGCCCAGCTCGACGCGGCCCACGAGGGCCTGGTCTTCGGGCGGCTCGACCTGCGCGAGGAGCTCGACCCCGAGGCCCGCTACATCGGTCGGATCGGGCTGCGCGACGAGCACCGCGACTCGCTGCTGATCGACTGGCGTGCCCCCGCGGCCGCCGTGTTCTACCAGGCCACCGCCGCCGAGCCGCACGGCGTCGTACGCCGCCGGGTGCTGCGGTGCAGCGGTCCGGCCGTCGTCGGCGTGGAGGACGAGCTGCTCGACGCCGAGGCGCTCGAGGGCGAGGACCGCGACCTGCCGATCATCGGCGAGGGCGCGCTGATGGCGCAGCTGTCCCGGGCCCGCGACCGGTCGATGCACTCCATCGTCGCGACCATCCAGGCCGAGCAGGACCGGGCGATCCGCGCACCCGCCAAGGGTGTGGTGTCGATCTCCGGAGGCCCGGGCACCGGCAAGACCGTGGTCGCCCTCCACCGGGCGGCGTTCCTGCTCTACTCCGACCGGCGCCGCTACGAGGGCGGCGGCGTGCTGGTGGTCGGCCCGAGCGGCGTCTTCATGCGCTACATCGAGCGGGTGCTGCCCTCCCTCGGCGAGACCGCCGTCGCGCTCCGCTCCCTCGGCGAGGTCGTCGACGGCGTCCGCGCCACCCGCCACGACGACCCCGCGGTCGCCGACCTCAAGGGCTCGGCGCGGATGGCGGAGCTGATGCGTCGTACGGCGCGACAGCAGGCGCCCGGCACCCCGACGGACTACCGCGTCTTCTGGCGCGACGACGTGATCCGCCTCGACCGCGGCGAGCTCGGCCGGCTGCGTCGCCAGCTGATGTCCCACGGGCAGCGCAACCGCCAGCTCGGCCGGATCGCGAGCACCCTCCTGGACGCCATGTGGCGCCAGGTGCGGGGCGAGCGGGGCCGCGAGCGCGGGCGCGAGGCGTTCGACGACGAGATGCTCGGACGCCAGGACTTCGTCGACTTCGCGATCGAGTGGTGGCCGCCGCTGGCCGCGACCGACGTCCTCGGCTGGCTGCGCGACGCCGAGATGATGTCGCGGGTCGCCGACGGCATCCTCACGCCGGAGGAGCAGCGGCTGCTGACCAAGGACTGGAGCGGCGGCGAGCGCGGGTTGTCCGTCGAGGACGTCGCGCTGGTCGACGAGCTGCGCTACCTCCTCGGCGACGTGCCGGTGCGCACGGAGCCCGAGCAGCAGTGGGCCGCCGACGACGAGCACCTCGCCGGGTCCGACCTCCAGGAGCTGACCACCGCGTCCGAGCGCGAGTACGCCCCGAGCGGCCGGGCCTGGACCCCGCCGACCAACCGGGTCGAGGACGACGGCTACGCCCACGTGCTGGTCGACGAGGCGCAGGACCTCACCCCGATGCAGTGGCGGATGGTCGGCCGGCGAGGTCGGGCCGCGACCTGGACGATCGTGGGCGACCTCGCGCAGTCCTCCTGGCCGGTGCCGGCCGAGGCTGCGCAGGCCCGGGCGTCCGCGCTCGAGGGCAAGCAGCAGCACGACTTCCACCTCTCGACGAACTACCGGAACTCCTCGGAGATCTACGAGCACGCCGCGGCGTACGCCGCCCGGGTCGGGCTGGACGCCGACCTGCCCACGGCGGTCCGCAGCACCGGCGTACCCCCGACCGTGATCGAGGGCGTCGCCGACCTCGAGGCCGCCGTCCGCGAGGCCGTGGTCGACGTCGCCGGGAAGGTCGCCGGCACGGTCGGCGTCGTGGTCCCGGTCGCCCGGCGCTCGGAGGTCAACGCCTGGCTCGCCTCGTGGCCCGAGGTCGCCCACGACGCGCCCGGCGCGCGCGCCGCGGTCGACTCCTCGGTCACCCCCTCCGGCGAGGACCGGATCGTCGTCCTGACCGGCCTCGACACCAAGGGCCTGGAGTTCGACGGCATCGTGGTGGTCGGCCCCCAGGAGATCGAGGACGAGTCGGCCACCGGCCGGGCCACCCTCTACGTCGTCCTGACCCGCGCCACCCAGCTGCTCACGACCGTCGGCTGACGACCCGGACCGTGGAGCGCGTGGAGACGCCGGAGCTGCGTCGCACGAGCACCGGCGTGAGACCGCCGTCTACCTGAATGCAGTGCGCCAGATCGATAGTCCCTACCGCAACTGCTGTCGGCCACGGCGTGTCGCGACCGTTTCGTGAGGGACTACCGAACCCCACGGCCCGCCCGCCCGTAGGGTTCCCGTCATGACCGACGCCCTGTCCGCCCGTGACGCGCTCGAGGTGGTGCGGGGGCACGAGGCGTGGGCGGTCATCCGGCGCAAGGCGGCGTCGACGGCGGGGTTGGTCGGGGGGAGCCGGCGCGAGGTCGCCTCCCTGCTCGACATCCCGCTGGAGGAGGGACCGCCGGAGCCCGGGCGGTACGCCGACCGACTGGTCGCGGTGCCGTTCCGCCAGGTCCGCGAGCGCGGGTTCGAGGCGGTCGACGACGGCACCCCGCTGGTCGTGGTCGACGTCGAGGCCGAGCACGAGGTACGGGTCGACGACCTGCTCGACGCGCTGCCCGACGTGCCGGTCGAGCTGGCCGACCGCGGCGGGTTCGAGACCGACGACGCGACGTACGGCGAGGTCGTCGACCGGATCATCCGCGAGGAGATCGGGCAGGGCGAGGGCGCCAACCTGGTGATCGGCCGGCACTACCGCGCGGTGATCGCCGACTGGGACGCCGACCGCGCGCTGACCGTCTACCGACGGCTGCTCGAGCGGGAGCGCGGCGCGTACTGGACCTTCTGCTTCTTCACCGGCGACCGCTACCTGATCGGCGCCAGCCCCGAGCGCCACGTCAGCGTCCGCGGCGGCGACGTCCGGATGAACCCGATCTCCGGCACCTTCCGGGTCGGCCGCGAGGCCGCCGACCCCGAGGCGCTGCGCGACCGGCTGCTGGAGTTCCTCGCCGACGAGAAGGAGATCTACGAGCTCTTCATGGTCGTCGACGAGGAGCTGAAGATGATGTGCGACATCTGCCACGAGGGTGGCCAGGTGCTCGGACCGTTCCTCAAGCCGATGACCCACCTCGTCCACACCGAGTACCTCCTCGCCGGCCGCAGCGACCGCGACCCGCGCGAGATCCTGCGCGACACGATGTACGCCGCCACCGTGACCGGCTCGCCCGTCGAGAACGCCTGCCGGCTGATCGCGGAGTACGAGACCGAGGGCCGGGGCTACTACGGCGCCGCGCTCGCGCTGTTCGGCCGCGACCCCGAGGGCGCCCCGACGATGGACAGCCCGATCCTGATCCGCACCGCCGACGTCACGCCGGACGGCCGGCTCAAGGTGACCGCCGGCGCGACGCTGGTGCGGGACTCGGTCGCGGCGTACGAGGTGGCGGAGACCCACGCCAAGGCCAGCGGCGTGCTCGGCGCCTTCGGGCTGGTGCCGCCCAGCGCCGTCCCGGCCCTCGACGTCGCCGCGCTCGCCCGCGACGAGGAGGTGCTGATCGCGCTCGGCGCCCGCAACCGGCGGTTGTCCACGTTCTGGCTCGCCGACCAGGAGGGCGCCAACCCCGACCCCGCGCTGCGCGGCAAGCACGTGCGGATCCTCGACGGCGAGGACGACTTCGTGAACATGCTGCGCCACGTCCTCGGGGTGCTCGGCATGACCAGCGACGTCGTCCGGTACGACGCCTACGAGCCCGGCTGCCTCGACGACGCCGACCTGGTCGTGGTCGGCCCCGGGCCCGGCGACCCCCGCGACGGCGACGACCCGAAGATGGCGACGCTGCGTGCGGCCGTCGGTCGGTTGCTCGAGCGCGAGCAGCCGTTCCTCGCCGTCTGCCTCGGCCACCAGGCGCTGTGCCACCACCTCGGCCTCGAGCTCGGCTTCAAGGACATCGTCTTCCAGGGCACGCAGTCGCCGGTGGGCATCGACGGCCGCACCGAGCGGGTCGGCTTCTACAACACCTTCGTGGGCCGGGTCTCCGGCCCGCTGCCCGACGGCGTCTCGGTCGAGGCCGACGAGGCGACCGGCGACGTCCACCTGGTGCGCGGGCCCCACTACCGCGGGATCCAGTTCCACGCCGAGTCGATCCTCACCGAGCACGGCTACGACCTGCTGCACGACCTGACCCGCGACCTGCTGGCGCCGCGGCCCTGAATCACGGCCTGAATCACGGCCCTGAATCACGGCCCTGGATCACGGCGCGGCGCTACGTTGTGCCGGTGGCCGCGCCGGACGTCGTGGTCGTGGACCACCACGACTCCTACACCTGGAACCTGGTCCACCTCGTCGCGGCGGTGACCGGTGTGCTGCCGGCCGTCGTGCAGCACGACGAGGTGGGACCCGACGACGTGCTGCGCCACAGCCACGTCGTGCTCTCGCCCGGCCCGGGCCACCCCGCCGACCCGCACGACTTCTCGGTCGGCCGCGAGGTGCTGCTCGCCGGGTCCCGGCCGGTGCTCGGGGTGTGCCTGGGCATGCAGGGGCTGGTGACGGCGTACGGCGGGACGGTGGACCGGGTCGCGCCCGGCCACGGGGTGCTCGCGAGCGTCGAGCACGACGGCACCGGGCTGTTCGCCGGGCTTCCCGACGGCTTCGCGGCGGTGCGCTACCACTCGCTGGCCGCCCTCGCGCTGCCGTCGTCACTGCGGATCACCGCGACCGACGCGGTCACCGGGTTGGTCATGGGCGTCGCGCACGACGACCTGCCGCTGGTCGGGGTGCAGTTCCACCCGGAGTCCGTGCTGTCCGAGCAGGGCGAGGCGCTGGTGAGGAACTTCCTGTCATGAGCGACCCCGTCGACGTCTTCCGCGCCGTCGCCTCCGAGCAGCCGCGCTGCTTCTGGCTGGACGGCGGCGGTGCCCGCGACTGGTCCGGGCGCAACTCGATCATCGGCTGGCTCGAGCCCGGCGACGCCTCGCTCACCTACGACGCCGTACGACGCGAGGTGACGCGGCACGCCGACGGCTCCTCCCGCGTGGTCGGCGACGACCCGTTCGCCGTCCTGGCCGCCGAGCTCGAGGCGGGCGCACCGACCGACCAGTGGTTCGGCTACCTCGGCTACGCCGCCCGGCCCGACCTCCCCGCCCATCCCGGCGGGCCGGTCCCCGACGCCGTCTGGATGCGGCCCTCCCAGGTCCGCTACTTCGAGCACGACGAGTCGGCGGCGTCGGCCGCCCGCCCGTCCGTGCCCCACGACGGCGTCGCCCCGGCGCGCGTACGACGCGGCGTTCGCCCGCGTCCAGGAGCACCTCCACGCCGGCAACAGCTACGAGGTGAACCTGACCTACCGCGACGAGATCGCCAGCGACCTCGACCCGGTGGAGGCCTACCTGCGGCTGCGGGCGCTCAACCCCGCGCCGTACGCCGGCTTCCTCCAGCACGACGTGCCCGGCGCGCGGGGCTGGCTGCTGAGCTCCAGCCCGGAGCGCTACGCGCTGGTGACCGCCGACCGGGTCCTGGAGACCAAGCCGATCAAGGGCACGACCGCGCGGGGGGCGACGCCCGAGGAGGACGACGCGCAGCGCCAGGCGCTGCTGACCGACCCGCGGTTCCGGTCCGAGAACCTGATGATCGTCGACCTGCTGCGCAACGACGTCGGCATGGTCTGCGCGCCCGGGTCGGTCGAGGTGCCGTCGCTGATGACCGTGGAGTCCTACGAGAACGTCCACCAGCTCGTGAGCACCGTCCGCGGCCGGCTCCGCGACGAGGTCGGCACCCTCGACGCGCTCCGCGCGCTCTTCCCCGCCGGCTCGATGACCGGCGCCCCCAAGCTCCGCACGATGCAGGTCATCGCCGAGGTCGAGCCCACCCCCCGCTCGGCGTACGCCGGCGCCTTCGGGTGGATCGCCGCCGACGGCCGCGCCGACCTCGGGGTCGTGATCCGCAGCCTGATGACCGGAGGCGACGGCCGCTGGACCCTCGGCACCGGTGGCGGCATCACCGTGCAGTCGAGCTCCGCGGAGGAGTACGCCGAGTCGGTCTGGAAGGCCGACCGCCTCCGCGCCGTCTTCGGCACCCCCTGACCCCGACCCACCCGGGGGGTTCACGCACCCCCGCCCGACGCCAACGCCGACCCGGGCAGGCGGACGACGAGCCGGGCGCCGCCGGTGGGGGCCGTGGTGGCGGTGACCGTGCCGGCGTGACGCTCGATCACCTGCGCGACGATGGAGAGGCCGAGGCCGGAGCCGGGCATCGCGCGCGACTCCTCCGAGCGCCAGAACCGGTCGAACACGTGGGGGAGGTCGTCCTCGGCGATGCCGGGCCCCTCGTCGTCGACGACCAACGAGCCGCTGAGCAGCCGGAGGGTGACGGCCCCGCCGGGCGGGCTCCACTTCGCGGCGTTGTCGAGGACGTTGGTGATCGCGCGCTCGAGGGCGGCGGCGTCGCCGGTGACCCACCAGGGGTCGAGCTCGACCTCGAAGGTGATGCCGGCCGCGCGGCGGCGTACCCGCGCCAGCGCCCGGTCGACGACGTCGGAGAAGTCGATCTCCTCCACCACCGGCGGCAGGGCGTCGTCGCGGGCGAGCTCGACGAGGTCGCCGATGAGGGTGGTGAGCTCGCCGATCTGGGCCCGCACGTCCTCGATCAGCTCGGCCCGCGACTCCTCGGGCAGGTCGGCGCCGGCCTGGGCGAGCAGGTCGAGGTTGGTGCGCAGCGAGGTGAGCGGGGTCCGCAGCTCGTGGCCGGCGTCGGCGACGAGCCGTCGTTGTCGGTCGCGGCTGGCGGCGAGCGCGGTGAGCATCTGGTTGAACGCCGTGGCGAGCCGGGCGATCTCGTCGTCGCCCTCGACCAGCAGCGGGCGCAGGTCCTCGGTCCGGGCGATCTCCTCCACGGAGTGGGTCAGCCGTCGCACCGGCCGCAGTCCGTTGCGCGCCACCGCCCACCCCGCGAGCGCTGCCGCCACCACGCCGACGACGCCCAGCACCAGCATCACCGCGCCGAGCTTGGCCAGGGTCGCCTGCTGCGGGGCCAGCGACTGCGCGAGCACGAGCGCCTGGCCGGGCGTCTTCGCGGGAACGGTGACGACCCGGTAGTGGACGCCGTCGTCGGCCACGATCGTGCGGACGCTCTCGGCTCGAGTCCCCGGTGGCGACGGCGAACTCGGAGTCGCCGAGGTACAGCTCGGAGTCGGGGTCAGAGGACACGTACCGCTCGTCGGAGGAGATGAAGAGGATCTCGACGTCGGCAGCGTCCAACGCCCAGGTCGGCACCCGGGGCTCGACGGTGATGCCCTCGGCGACCGTGTGGGCCCGGGTGACCAGCGACTCGTCGAGGGTCGTCTGCATCTGCATCCGGGCGGTCATGAAGGCGGAGAAGGCGACCGACGCCACGGCGATCCCGACGGCCATGGTGGTCAGCAGGATGACCCGGCTCGCCAGCGACCGGCGGTAGTGCCAGAAGCTCTCCTCGTTCGTGACCGTGGGAGCGTGGCCGGTCATGCGGACTTCAGCACGTAGCCCACGCCGCGGACGGTGTGGATCAGCCGCGGCTCGCCCTCCGCCTCGGTCTTGCGGCGCAGGTAGCCGACGTAGACCTCGAGGGAGTTGGCGGTCGTCGGGAAGTCGTAGCCCCAGACGTCCTCGAGGATGAACGAGCGCTCCAGGACCCGGCGGGGCCGGCGCAGGAACATCTCGAGCAGCGTGAACTCCGTGCGGGTCAGCTCGATCGCGCGGTCGCCGCGGCGTACGTCGCGGGTGGCGATGTCCATCGACAGGTCGGCGAACTCCAGCACCTCGTCGGCGTCGTCGCCGTCGGGCACGACCCGGCGCAGCAGCGCCCGCAGTCGTGCCAGCAGCTCGGCGAGGGCGAACGGCTTGGTGAGGTAGTCGTCGGCGCCCGCGTCGAGGCCCTCGACCCGGTCGCCCACCGCGTCGCGCGCGGTCAGCACCAGGATCGGCAGGTCGTGACCGGCCGCCCGCATCGCGCGGGTCGCCTCCAGCCCGTCGAGCCGCGGCATCATCACGTCCATCACCACGACGTCGGGGTGGCTGACCCCGATCCCGGCCAGCGCCTCCGCGCCGTCGGCGGCGAGGGACACGTCGTACCCGTTGAACTCCAGCGACCTGCGCAGCGACTCCCGCACCGCCTTGTCGTCATCGACGACGAGGACGCGGGGTCGGGGGGCGGAACTCACGGGGCCACTCTGCCAGCCACCCCTGAGCCCGCGCTGAGAGTCAGACGACGCAGGGAGTCAGTCGCAGGCCAGGCCCGCCAGGCTGACCGACGGGCTGTGCGCCGGTCGTAGCGGGAGCGTCGCGCCGCCCGCATCGACGTACGTCGCCCGCGTGCTGGAGCGGACGATGATCTCACCGGCGCCGACCCAGCGACGCGGGAGCCCTCCTCCCCAGCCGACCTGGTGGTCCAGCGGGACGCCCCACTCGACGCCCTCGGAGGTGACCGGCTCGATCCAGCAGTGGCCGACCTCGAGGACGACCGCCGCCGCCGTTACCGACGGAGCTGACCCACTGCCGTACGCCCGGTCGGGTGAGGAGGTGGCGACGCCGCTGCTGAGCCCGAACAGGGCGGCGAGGAGCAGCGCCAGGATGTTGATCACGGGAGTGGGACGGCGGCGGGGTGCTGCCGGTTCCTCAGGTGAAGGAGCGGGCGGTCTCGGCGGCGCGGGCGCCGTAGCCGCCGCCGAACAGGCAGGCGTGGACCAGCAGCGGGAAGAGCTGGTGGACGCCGAGCCGGTCACGCCAGCCCTCGGCCAGCGGGTGCTCCTCGTCGTAGGCGTCGAGGACCCGGTGGAGGTGGGGGAGGCCGAAGAGCGACAGCATCGCGAGGTCGGCCTCGCGGTGGCCGCCGTACGCCGCCGGGTCGATCACCCGGCAGGTGCCGTCCAGGCCCCAGAGCACGTTGCCGTTCCACAGGTCGCCGTGCAGCCGGGCCGGTGGCTCGTCGGGGACCAGGTCGGCGATCCGCCGCAGCACGGCCTCCACCGCGCTCGCCTCCGACAGCGCGATCGCGCCGCGGTCGGTGGCGAGCTTGAGGTAGGGCAGGACCCGCCGGGTGGCGTAGAACTCCGGCCAGGTGGGGGCGGTGCGGTTGGGGAGGGGCAGCCGGCCGATGAAGCCGTCGTGCTCCGCGCCGAACTGCTCCGCGCCGGTGCGGTGGGTGTGCGCGAGCGCCTGGCCGAGGGCGGCGGCGGCGTCGACGGTGTTCTTGCCCGGCTCGACCCAGCGCAGGATCAGGCACTCGTGGTCGTGGGCCAGCACCTCGGGAACGGGGACGCCCTCGGCGTCGCGGTGGGCCTCGTCGAGCCACGCGAGCCCGCGGGCCTCGGCGTCGAAGAAGCCCTCGGGCGCCTGGTGGTGGGTCTTGACGAGCGCGGTGGTGCCGTTGCTGAGGCGGACCCGCGTGGCGGTCGAGATGTCGCCGCCCGCGACGGGCGCGGTCGCGATCACCGAGGCGCCGAGGAGCTCCTCCACGCGACGGGCGACCAGCGGCAGTCGGGTCATGTCAGGTCGCTCGTCTCGCGACGAGCTCCTGCTCGAGCGCGGCGACGAGCGCCGTGCTGGTGCGCTCGACCATGCGCAGCACCTCCTCGAACCCGGAGGACCCACCGTAGTACGGGTCCGGGACGTCGCCACCGGGATTGTCGGGATCGAAGTCGCGGAACATGCGCGTCCGCTCGCCCGGACCGCCGACGTCGCGGAGGTTGGCGGCGTCCATGACCAGCACCAGGTCGTGCTCGGCGTGCCAGCCGTCGTCGAAGGTACGGGCGCGGTGCCGGCTCGCGTCGTACCCCGCGCCGGTCAGCGTCGCGGCCGCCCGGGAGTCCATCGGGTCGCCGACGTGCCAGCCGCCGGTGCCGGAGCTCGCGACCTCGACCACGTCGGCCAGCCCCGCCTCGGCGAGCTGCTGCTCCAGCACGACGTGGGCCATCGGCGAGCGGCAGATGTTGCCCAGGCAGACCAGGGCGACCGAGTAGCGGCCGGGCCGGCGGGGCGCCGGGAGCGTCACCACGGCATCAGTCGTCGTCCACGACGGTCGCGACCGCCCAGTTGACCAGGCTGATCACCAGCGCGCCCAGCAGCGCGGACCAGAAGAAGTCGCCGACGTGGAAGCCGAGGTCGAACTGCCCGGCCAGCCACGCGGTCAGCTTCAGCATGAGGGCGTTGATCACCCAGAGGAACAGGCCGAGCGTGAGGATGATGAACGGGATCGAGAGCAGCTTCACGACCGGCTTCACCAGGCTCGACACGATGCCGAGGAGGATGCCGACCCCCAGCAGCGTCGGCCAGTACTCCGAGAGCCCCTTGCCCTCCTCGACGAACCGGATACCGGGAACGATCCACGCAGCCACCCACACGGCGAGCGTGTTGGTGAGCAACCAGATGACGAGCTTCATGGAGCCAGCGTAGTGAGCGCTGCGGAACCGCGCGCCCGGTCGCAGCGTCGGAAGGGCATGTGGACAGCACTCGTCGCGGCCCTGGTGGCGCTCCTGGCCGGTGTCTCCGGCAACGTCCCCGCCGTCACCGGGACCGCCCGACCGGACACCCGCGCTCACCGGACGCACGACGACCGGGGTGCTGCCCGGCTGCAACGACACCGGTGAGGTCGAGGACCCACTGGACGAGGAGGTCGTCCTCGCGGAGATCGCCGGGATCCCGATGTCCGTCGCGCTGTGGAGCGTCGACGGGGTCGTGGTCCGCCGGGGCGAGGAGCTTCCGGCCTTCACCGAGTCCTGGTACGGCGTACCGCCGTGCACGCTGCGCGACCCGGTCACGCTGACCGGCCGCTGGCTGGGCGTGATGAGTCAGAAGGAGCCGCGCTTCGATGGCGACCTGCGCACACCGCTGCGGATCGACCTCGCGGTCGAGCCGGGTCGTGGCAACCCGCCGGAGCTCGAGGGCTACACCCTGCGGGTCCATGACGACGGCTCGGCGTTCCCCGGGCTGGACAGGCCAATGGCGCTGGATGCCCTGTGGTCCTCGCGTGCCCTGCTCGCGGTCGAGGTCGCGTGCCGCGGTGACCGCTACCTGGCCCGCAGTTTCGCTGTCCGGTCCTGACCGGCCAGCAACCGCGCGACCACTAGCCTCGCGGCGTGGAGTGGATCGGCGGCACGGAGAGCATGGTCGCGGGCGCGGTGGTGTCCGGGATCCTGTTCGCGCTGCTCGCCGGGGTGCTGCGGCGTCGGCTGGGCCCGGTCGGCGCCACGACCTGGTGCGGGCTGGCGTGGTGGCTGGTCGTGATCGGCCTGGTGACGCTCGTACCGCTGGCCGGGATCGACTACGCCGTCCCGGCCGACACCCGCTCCGACACCTGCTCGCTGGACTACGGGGGTCCCGCGCCCGAGGGGTTCTGGATCTTCGACGGCGGCCAGCGGCTGCTCAACACCGCCCTCTTCGTCCCGGCCGGGGCGCTGCTCGTGCTCGCGGTGAGCCGGTGGCGCACCGGTCTGGTGATGGCACCGCTGGGGCTGATCGGGCTGGCGGCGTACTCCCTCGGCATCGAGCTGGTGCAGCTCGAGGTGGCCCGGATCGACCGGGCCTGCGACGTCACCGACGTGGTCGACAACGTCGTCGGTGCGCTGGTCGGGTTCGCGGTCGGGCTGGTGCTCGCGCCGGTCCTCAAGCCGTGGCGGCGGCGCTGAGCCGATGGCCTAGCCTCCGGACTGTGACCGCACCCACCGCGCCCGAGCCCCGCCCCAACGTCGCCCGGATCCCGACGTACGTCGCCGGGAAGCCGCCCGCTCCGCGTGACGACCTCACGGTCTACAAGCTGTCGTCGAACGAGAACCCGTACCCGCCGCTGCCCGGCGTGGTCGAGGCGGCGACCGCGGCCGCCGGGCGGATGAACCGGTACCCCGACATGGGGAACGCGGAGCTGTACGCCGCCCTCGCGGGCAGGCTCGGCGTCCCGACCAGCCACCTGGCGCTGGCGACCGGATCGGTCGCGCTGATCTACCAGCTCGTGCAGGCCTTCTGCGAGCCCGGCGACGAGGTCGTCTACGCGTGGCGCTCCTTCGAGGCGTACCCGATCGCAGTGACCGCGGCCGCTGCGGAGTCGGTGCGCGTGCCGGTGCTGTCCGACGGCCGCCACGACCTCGACGCGATGGCCGCGGCGATCACCGACCGGACCAAGGTGGTCCTGGTCTGCACCCCGAACAACCCGACCGGCCCGGCGGTCACGCAGTCCGAGCTCGACGCGTTCCTCGCGAAGGTGCCGCCGCACGTCCTGGTCGTCGTCGACGAGGCGTACGTCGAGTTCGTCCGGATGGCCGACCCCGTCGACGGGACCGCGACGTACGCCGCCCACGACAACGTGCTCCTCACGCGCACCTTCTCCAAGGCCTACGGCCTGGCCGGCTTCCGGGTCGGGTACGCCGTCGGTCCGGAGCCGATCGCCGGGGCGCTGCGCGCGGTGTCGCTGCCGTTCGGCGTCTCCAGCATCGCCCAGGCCGCTGCCGTCGCCTCCCTCGCCGCCGAGGACGCCCTGCTGGAGCGCGTCGCCGCGCTCGTGGAGCAGCGGGACCTCGTCGTCGCCGGTCTCCGCGACCTCGGCTGGGACGTGCCCGCGCCGCAGGGCAACTTCGTCTGGTTCGGTCTGGGTGACCGGACGACCGACTTCGCCGCCGCCGCCGACGAGCTCGGCATCGTCGTCCGCCCGTTCGCCGGGGAGGGCGCCCGGGTGTCGATCGGCGAGGACGAGGCGAACCTCCGGATCCTGGAGCTGGCCCGCAGATTTGGTTGAACGCGCAACGATGGTCGGATGGCTTACGTCGAATCGGGCGACTTCAACCGCGACATGACCTACATCCCTGACCGCATCACGCGTGGTGCGGAGGACGGCTGGCCGGTCGAGCCCGGGCGCTACCGGCTGATCGCCGCGAAGGCGTGCCCCTGGGCGACGCGGGCGATCATCGTGCGCCAGCTGCTCGGGCTCGAGGACGTGATCAGCCTCGGCCTGGCGGGACCCACCCACGACGACGACAGCTGGACCTTCGACCTCGACGAGGACGCCGTCGACCCGGTGCTCGGGATCAAGCGGCTCAAGGACGCCTACGAGGCGCGCTACCCCGACTACTCGCGCGGCATCACGGTGCCGGCGATGGTGGAGGTGGCCTCGGGCAAGGTCGTGACGAACGACTTCCCCCAGATCACCCACGACCTGTTCTTCGAGTGGCGCGACCACCACCGCGCCGACGCCCCCGACCTCTGGCCGGCCGACGTGCGGGAGGAGATGGAGGAGGTCATGGAGCGGGTCTTCACGGAGGTCAACAACGGCGTCTACCGCTGCGGCTTCGCCGGGTCGCAGGCGTCGTACGAGAAGGCGTACGACCGGCTGTGGACCGCCATGGACTGGCTCGAGTCACGCCTGGCCGAGCGTCGCTACCTGATGGGCGACACCATCACCGAGGCCGACGTCCGCCTCTTCACCACCCTGGCCCGCTTCGACGCGGTCTACCACGGCCACTTCAAGTGCAACCGCCAGAAGCTCACCGAGCTCCCGCACCTCTGGGCCTACGCCCGCGACCTCTTCCAGACCCCCGGCTTCGGCGACAACACCGACTTCGACCAGATCAAGCAGCACTACTACGTCGTCCACCACGACATCAACCCCACCGGCGTCGTCCCCGCCGGCCCCGACCCTGCCGTCTGGCTCACCCCGCACGGGCGGGGGTAGGGGGGCGTTGGTTTCCCCGCTCAGGCGGGGAAACTGGGGGTTTGTGACGGAAACTTCGGGGGCGAAGTCCCAGTTTCCCCGCCCAGGCGGGGAAACCAACCGGGCCCCCTCACCACGACAGCTCCGAGCACCTCCGGGCGTCGGACTCGACCTGGAGGGTGGCGTGCTCGACGCCGAACTGTCGGCGGAGGGTGGCGGCGGCGGAGGTGAGGACGGTGTCGGTGTCGCCGGAGGCGACCAGGTGGGCGGTGGCGACGTGCATGCCGGAGGTGAGGGTCCACAGGTGGAGGTCGTGGACGGCGGTGACGCCGGGTACGCCGCACAGGGCGCCCTCGACCTCGGTTGGGTCCATCCCGGCGGGGGCGTGCTGGCCGAGGACGGCGAGCACCTCGCGTCCGAGGAGCACCGCCCGGACCGCGACGAAGACCGCGATCGCGCCGGCGACGAGGGTGTCCCACCAGGGATCGCCGGTGCCGGCGACGAGGAGGCCGGCGGCGATGACGCCGACCGAGCCGACGGTGTCGGCGACGACCTCGAGGTAGGCGCCCTTGACGTTGAGGCTCTCGCCGGCCCCACCGCGCAGCAGCAGCAGGGCGACGAGGTTGACCAGGAGCCCGAGCGCGCCGACGAGCAGCATCGGCCCCGACGACACGGGCACCGACGAGCCGAGCCGGCGTACGGCCTCGATCCCGACGTACGCCGCCGCGCCGAGCATCAGCAGCACCGTCAGCCCGGACGCGAAGACCTCGGCCCGGTAGGAGCCGAACGTACGGCGCCCGGTGCTGTCGGACCGGGTGGCGATCCGGGTGGCGGCCAGGGCCGCGCCGAGGGCGACCACGTCGGCGGCCATGTGGCCGGCGTCGGAGAGCAGGGCGAGCGAGTCCGCGGCCAGGCCGACCACGAGCTCGACCACGAAGAAGGAGCCCACGAGGGCGAACGCGACGCCCAGCCGCCAGCGGTGGCGACCGCCGGCGTGACCGGCCGACGGGCCGTGGGAGTGACCGGCACCCACGTCAGTGCCGCTCGTCGTGCCGGGCGGCGGCCCGGCCGGTGGCGTCGAGCAGTCGCTCCGCCTCGTCGAGCAGTGCACGGACCCGGGTCGGGTCGGTGAGGAAGTAGTGGGACGAGCGGCCGACCGCCCGGTGGGTGACCAGGCCGCAGTCGCGCAGGCAGGCCAGGTGCTGGGAGACCGTCGACTGCGCGAGCCGGAGGTGGGCGACCAGCTCGACGACGCGGTGCTCGCCGAGGAAGAGGTGCTCCAGGATGGTGAGCCTCGAGGGCTCCGACAGGGCGTGGAACAGCGCCGCCGTACCGTTGTCCACCGTTGTCATCGCCATACGCCGATGATAGGGCACCGGGCAGGATGGTGGGCATGAGCCCCTCCTGCTTCGACCTGCTCGACGCCCAGATCGTGGCCGGCGGAGCCGACGACGTCGCCCTGGCCGCCGGGTCGCAGCGCTGGACCTACGCCCGGCTGCTCGAGGAGGTGGCCGCCTTCGGGGGAGTGCTGCGCCACTGCGGCGTGAGGCCCGGCGACCCGGTGGGGATCTCCCTGTCGGAGTCGGTCGAGCTCGTGGTCGCGGTGCTCGCCTGCGGCCGGATCGGCGCGGCGCACTCCTTCGAGCCGCGCGGCACCGTCGTGGTCACGGACGCGTCGGTCCGAGAGACCGAGGCGACGGTC
This sequence comes from uncultured Actinomycetota bacterium, assembly GCA_963826015.1. Lineage (GTDB taxonomy): Bacteria > Actinomycetota > Actinomycetes > Propionibacteriales > Nocardioidaceae > Nocardioides. The sequence continues at coordinate 238,801 of CAWGVI010000012.1, forward strand.
GTGATCGTCCGGCGGCGGCCGGGCGTCGAGGTCGAGCTGCGGGAGGGCCGCGACCACGACTGGGAGGTGGTGATGCGCGCCGGGCGCACGGACCCGGCCGCCTGCGAGGAGGGCGCCACTTTCACGCCGTACGACGCCCGCACGGCGGGACTGCTCGGCCCGCTGCTGGACGGCGGCACGGTGGAGCTCGACCAGGGGTGAGCGACCGCACCGGTTGGCGGCGCGACCGGCCTCGCCGGTACGTTTGGGGGCACAGGTTGTGTCACCCGTCACAAGCGGAACCACGACCACCCGCCCCGGCCCCCGCGGAGACCCCGTGACGCCCGGTGACCCTGAAGAGGAGTGCAGGTGACCAACGCAGGATTCGGCCCCGACCTGGTGGAGGTCTTCGGACCGTCCCAGCAGGACGGCGGCCCCGAGCTCGTCCAGCTGCTGACGCCCGAGGGCGAACGCGTCCACCACCCCGAGTTCGACCGGGACTTCTCCGCCGAGGAGCTGCGCGGTCTCCACCGCGACATGGTCCTCACCCGGCGGATCGACACCGAGGCGACCGCCCTCCAGCGCCACGGCGAGCTCGGCATCTGGGCCCAGCTGCTCGGCCAGGAGGCCGCCCAGATCGGCGCCGGCCGCGCGCTGCGCCCGCAGGACTTCGTCTTCCCGACCTACCGCGAGCACGGCGTCGCCTACTGCCGCGGCGTCGACCCGCTCAACCTGCTCGGCCTCTTCCGCGGCGTCGACCACGGCGCCTGGGACCCGAACGAGAACAACTTCGGCCTCTACACGATCGTGATCGGCGCCCAGGCCCTGCACGCGACCGGCTACGCCATGGGCATCCAGCGCGACGGCGCCGTCGGCACCGGCGATCCCGAGCGCGACGCCGCCGTGATCGCCCACTTCGGCGACGGCGCGTCCAGCCAGGGCGACGTCAACGAGGCGTTCATCTTCGCCGCGTCCTACAACGCGCCGGTCGTGTTCTTCTGCCAGAACAACCAGTGGGCGATCTCCGAGCCGATCGAGCGCCAGTCGCGGATCCCGCTCTACCAGCGCGCGCTCGGCTTCGGCTTCCCCGGCGTCCGGGTCGACGGCAACGACGTCCTCGCGACGTACGCCGTCACCCAGGCTGCTCTCCAGCGTGCCCGCGACGGCCAGGGCCCGACCCTGGTCGAGGCGTACACCTACCGGATGGGCGCCCACACCACGACCGACGACCCGACCCGCTACCGGCTCAACGACGACGTCGAGAACTGGAAGCTCAAGGACCCGATCGCCCGGCTCGAGGCCTACCTGCGTCGCAACGGGCTGGTCGACGACCAGTACATCGAGGACCTCAAGGCCGACGCCGACGAGCTCGGCCACCGGCTCCGCGAGGGCTGCAAGGCGCTCCCGGACCCGAAGCCGATGGACATGTTCGACCACGTGTACGCCGAGGAGACCGACGAGATCCGCGCGGAGCGCGAGGGCTTCGCCGCCTACCTCGAGACCTTCGAGGAGGCGCACCGATGAGCGCGGCGACCCAGAAGATCACCCTCGCCAAGGGCCTCAACATGGGCCTGCGCAAGGCGATGGAGGACGACCCGAAGGTCCTGATCATGGGCGAGGACGTCGGCAAGCTCGGCGGCGTCTTCCGGATCACCGACGGCCTCCAGAAGGACTTCGGCGAGGACCGCGTCATCGACTCCCCGCTGGCCGAGTCCGGCATCGTCGGTACCGCGGTCGGGATGGCGATGCGTGGCTACCGCCCCGTCGTGGAGATCCAGTTCGACGGCTTCGTCTACCCGGCGTACGACCAGATCGTGTGCCAGGTCGCGAAGATCCACTACCGCTCCAAGGGGCGGATCAAGATGCCGATGGTCATCCGGATCCCGTTCGGCGGCGGCATCGGCGCGGTCGAGCACCACAGCGAGAGCCCCGAGGCGCAGTTCGCGCACACCCCGGGGCTGAAGGTCGTCGCCTGCTCCAACCCGATCGACGGCTACTGGATGATCCAGCAGGCCATCGCGAGCGACGACCCGGTCATCTTCCTGGAGCCCAAGCGGCAGTACCACGCCGACAAGGCCGAGCTCGACGAGACCGCGACGCCCGAGCCGCTGTTCACCAGCCGGGTCGTCCGGCGCGGCACCGACGTCACCGTGCTGGCCTACGGCCCGACCGTGAAGACCGCGATGGCCGCGGCCGAGGCCGCCGCGACCGAGGGGCGGAGCCTGGAGGTCATCGACCTCCGGACGCTGAGCCCGCTCGACATGGGTCCGGTCCTGGAGTCCGTACGCCGCACCGGCCGCGCCATCATCACCCACGAGGCGCACGTCAACCTCGGCATGGGCTCGGAGGTCGCGGCCCGGATCACCGAGGAGTGCTTCTACTCGATGGAGGCGCCGGTGCTCCGTGTCGGCGGTTTCGACACCCCCTACCCCGCCTCGCGGATCGAGGAGGACTACCTCCCCGATCTCGACCGCGTCCTCGACGCCGTGGACAGGAGCATGGAGTTCTGATGGCCGAGTTCAAGCTGCCCGACGTCGGTGAGGGACTCACCGAGGCCGAGATCGTCTCCTGGAAGGTCAAGGAGGGCGACACGGTCGGCATCAACGAGATCATCTGCGAGATCGAGACCGCCAAGTCGATCGTCGAGCTCCCCTCGCCGTACGCCGGCACCGTCACCAAGCTGATGGTCGCCGAGGGCGAGATGGTGCCGGTCGGGACCCCGATCATCGCGATCGGCGACCCCTCCGCACCCGAGCCCGAGGCGCCTGCCGCCTCGCCCGAGATGGAGATCGACCTCTCCAACCCCGCCGCCAGCGGCGGTGGCGAGGGCGAGAGCCTGGTCGGCCGCAACAAGGCCGACCGCGGCCCGATCCGTCGCGCCCGCAAGGGCGCCGCGTCGCCCTCCTCGGAGGCCGGCGCCAGCACCCAGCTCCAGCTCCAGGGCGCCTTCGCCGCCGGGGGCGCGGAGTCCGCGTCGGTGCCCGAGGCCGACGAGCCGGCCGTGCCCGCGACGTCGGTCGCGACCGAGCCCGCCCCTCCGTCAGAGGCGCGTGCGCTGGCCAAGCCGCCCGTGCGCAAGCTCGCCAAGGACCTCGGCGTCGACCTCGGGTCGCTCACCGGCTCCGGCGACGGTGGTGTGATCACCCGCGCCGACGTCGAGGGCGCCGCGTCCGGTGCGACGACCTCGGCGGCCGCTCCGTTGCGCCGGCCTCCGGCGAGCGCGAGACCCGCGAGCCGGTCAAGGGCGTGCGCAAGATGATGGCGCAGGCGATGAGCCAGTCGGCCTTCACCGCCCCCCACGTCACCGAGTGGATCACCGTCGACGTCACCCGCACGATGGAGTTCGTCGACCGGCTCAGGTCGCGGCGCGAGTTCCGCGAGGTGAAGGTCAGCCCGCTGCTGGTGCTGGCCCGCGCGGTGATGCTCGCCGCGCGTCGTACGCCGGAGATCAACTCGTTCTGGGACGAGGCTGCCCAGGAGGTCGTGGTCAAGCACTACGTCAACCTCGGCATCGCCGCCGCCACCCCCCGTGGACTGGTGGTCCCGAACATCAAGGACGCCGACTCCCTCGGCCTCCTCGAGCTGGCGCAGGCGCTCGGCGCGCTCACCGCGGTGGCCCGCGACGGCAAGACCCAGCCCGCCGACATGGCCGGCGGCACCTTCACGATCACCAACGTGGGGGTCTTCGGGGTCGACGCCGGGACGCCGATCATCAACCCCGGCGAGTCCGCGATCCTGTGCTTCGGCGCGGTGCGCAAGCAGCCGTGGGTCGTCAGCAGGCCGGCGACGACGAGATCGTGGTCCGCCAGATCACCACGCTGGCGCTCTCCTTCGACCACCGCCACATCGACGGCGAGAAGGGCTCCCAGTTCCTCGCCGACGTCGCCGGCATCCTCGAGGACCCCGCCTCCGCCCTCCTCTTCTGAACGCCCCACCCCCCGCTGTGCACGCGGGGGTGTGAGGGGGGCTCGGCGGGGGTAGGACACGACTCGTGAGCGCGTCGGCCGGGTCCCTCGTGGCGGGGACGATGATCGGCCCCTACCGGATCGTCCGCGAGCTCGGCGGGGGCGGGATGGGGGTCGTCTACGAGGCGGCCGACGACGCGCTCGACCGCACGGTCGCGCTGAAGATCATCTCCCCGCACCTCGCCGAGGACGCCGACTTCCGTGCCCGGTTCACCCGCGAGGCGCAGTCGCTGGCGGCCCTGGACTCACCGCAGGTCGTCCACGTCTACGCCCACGGCGAGGTCGACGGGCTGCTCTACATCGCGACCCAGCTGGTCCCTGACGGCGACCTCGGCGCGATGCTCCAGCAGTACGGCGCGCCGCCGGTCCGGGTCGCGCTCGACCTGGTGGCCCAGGTCGCGGCCGGGCTCGCCGACGCGCACGACGCCGGCATGGTCCACCGCGACATCAAGCCGGGCAACATCCTGCTGCGCCGCCGCGGCACCGCGATGTCGGCCTACCTCGGCGACTTCGGGATCGCCCGCCAGCTCGGCGTGGAGGTCACGGAGACCAGCCGGACCGGCACGGTCGGCACCCCGTCGTACATGGCGCCCGAGCTCCACACCGGCGGCACCGCCGGCGTCCCCACCGACCTCTACTCGCTCGGCTGCCTGCTGTGGGCCGTGCTCAGCGGGCACGCGCCGTACCGCGGGACGTCGGAGTACGAGATCGTCAGCGCCCACCTCGCGCAGCCGGTGCCGCAGCTCCCGAGACGTCGCCGCAGGCCATCGAGGTCAACCGGATCCTGCGCACCGCGATGGCCAAGGACCCGGCCGACCGCTACCCCTCCGCCGCCCTGCTCCGCGACGACCTGCGCCGGGCGGTGTCCCTCCCGGCCGACGGCGCACCGCCGCCCGCGACGCCCCGACCTCGCCCCGACGCCAGCCCTGGCTGGTCCCCGGCGCCCTGCTGGTCGCCCTGCTCGTGGTCGGGGCGATCGTCTGGGGGCTGACCCACTCCGGTGACGACGCCGTCGCCCGCCGGTCCCGTGCTGGTGACGACCCCGAGCGTGGCTCCTGACGGGGCGCGGGCCGAGGCCAGCCTCACCGACGCGCTCACCGCCCAGGGCCTGCTCACGCCGGAGCAGTCCGCGTGCACGGCCCGGCAGCTGGATCGAGGGTGCCGGGCTGGAGCAGATGGCCGACGACGGGCTCTTCGACGCCGACTGGCAGTACGTCGACGTCCCCGCGTCGGAGCTCTCGCCCACCACCCGGGACGCGGCCACGGCCGCCGCGGTCGCCTGCGCGACGTCGTAGGGGTCAGGCGGGCTGCTGCGTGCCCAGCAGGTGCGCGTCGAAGATCGGCCGCAGGGTCGCGCCGGACTCGCGGGACCACCAGCGGGTGAGGTCGCGGTAGCCGACGGTGCCGTTGTCCTGGCTGGCCGGCCACCGGCGCACCAGCCGGAAGAACGTCGCGTCGCCGATCTCGGCGCGGATCTCGTGCCACATGACGGCGGGCAGGTAGTAGACGTTGGTCTCGGCGAACGCGGTGGGGTCGTACCTCGCGGGCGGGCCGGCCGCGGCGCGCATCTGCTGCCCGGAGGCGGCCCAGCCGGCGATCCGTTCGTCGAGCGGCGTCCCGCCGGTCTCGGACTCGTACAGCGCCTGGAGGTACATCGTCATGCCCTCGCTCATCCACAGGTCGCGCCAGTCGCGCGGGGTGACCTGGTCGCCCCACCACTGGTGCACGACCTCGTGCACCAGCACCGGCTCGGAGAACGTGTAGTCGGTCATGCCCAGCGTGATCATGGTCTGGGTCTCCATGCCGCTGAACGAGTCGACGAAGAGGAAGCCGAGCGAGTCGAAGGGGTAGTCGCCGAGCACCGATTCGCTCCAGTCGACCGACTCGACGACGGCACCGCGCAGCTCGGCGAGCCGCTCCTGACGGTCACGCGGCAGCCAGATCGAGATCGGCACGCCGCTCGCCGACTCCTCGGCCGCGACGACGAAGTCGTCGAAGGCGACGGTGATCAGGTAGGAGGCGGCGGGTTCGGCGAGGTGCCACTCGGTCCTCCGTCCGCTGTCCGAGACGAGCTCGCCGTTCGCGACGCCGGTCATCGGCCGTGGCGCGCGCAGGCGTGAAGTCGTAGAGCGCCTTGTCGGCCGGCTGGTCGTTCACGGCGTACCAGGTGTAGCCGCCGAACGGCTCCTGCATCGTCCACACCGAGCCGTCGGGCATGGTCGTCCAGCCCAGCGCCGGCACGTCGGCCCGCGAGGTCGGCGCCGCGACCGGGTCCGGGGTGCCGGCGTACTCCAGCGAGAGCGTGTAGCGCTGGTCGGCCACGACCTCGGAGAGGACGACGAGGTTCTTGCCCCGCTGGGCGGTGTCGACCTTCTCGCCGTCCAGCGTCGCCGTCGAGAGCTCCATCGCGGGGGACAGGTCGAGCCGTACGGCGTCCGCGTCCCCGGTCGCCCGGAAGGTCACCACCTCGGTCGCGTCGAGGGTGGAGGTGTCCGGGTCCCAGGAGAGGTCGAGGTCGTAGTGCAGCGCGTCGACGCCGGGGTCGCCGACGTCGGGGTAGACCCGGTCCTCGACCGGCCGGCTCAGGCCCGCGTCGTACCGCTTCGCGTCGGCGGGGTTGGCGCCCGGCTGCCTCGCTCGCTCCGTCGTCCGGTGCCTCCGACGGCTCCGACGGCTCCGACGCGGTGGGGGACGACGAGGACGTCGAGGGCTCCGGCTCGGCGTCGCCGGAGCATCCGGCGGAGGTGGCGGCGAGGACGAGCACGAGGCCGGGGACCAGCCGCCGCACGCACGCTCATTCTCCGCGCAGCATCGGACGCACCAGCTTGCGGCCGTGGTGGATCTGCGCCTTCACGGTGCCGAGCGGCGCGTCGACCAGTCGGGCGATCTCCTCGTACGGCAGCCCGTAGACGTCGCGGAGCAGCAGCGGCTCGACGAACTTCGGGTGGTCGCGCTCGAGCATCTCCATCGCCTCCAGCAGGTCGAGCCGGGTGCCGGCGATGACGCTGGTGGTGCGGGGGTCGGGCTTCTCGAGCGGCAGCGTGTCGCTCGCCACCGCCTGGTTCTTCAGGCGGCGGTAGGTCGAGCGCGCCGAGTTCACGGCGACCGCGTGCATCCAGGTGGTGAAGCGGCCGTTGCCGTGCCAGGAGCCGATCTTGTTCGGCGATGTTGATCAGCGCCTCCTGGCAGGCGTCCTCGGCGTCGGCGGAGTACGGCAGCACCCCGCGGCAGACGTTCAGCGCCCGCGGCCGGACCGCCCCGAGGAGCGTCTCGAGGGCGTCCCGCTCACCGGCCTGGGCGCGCCTGGCCAGCTCGTCGATCTCGTCCGGCGTCGTGGTGTCCCACGCCATGAATCGGTCCTCCCCCGTGTCACTGCTGCTGGGCATGAACATAATGCAGTCGTGTCCATGCCCTCCCGGATCGGTCGCTACGCCGTGCGGCGACGCATCGGCGCGGGCGGATTCGCGACCGTCTGGCTCGCCTACGACGAGCAGCTGGACTCGCCGGTCGCGGTCAAGGTGCTCGCGGAGAACTGGACCGAGGACCACCACGTCCGGCAGCGCTTCCTGGAGGAGGGGCGCTTCCTGCGCAAGGTCGAGTCGCCCCACGTCGTCAGCGTGTACGACGCCGGCGAGCTCGAGGACGGGCGCCCCTACCTCGTGATGTCGTACGCCGACCAGGGCACCCTCGCCGACCGGCTCGAGATCGACGGCCTCACGGCCGCGCAGTCGCTCGAGGTGGTGCGACAGGTCGGCGCCGGGCTCACCGCGCTGCACGAGCGCGGGGTCCTGCACCGGGACGTCAAGCCGGCCAACGTGCTCTTCCGCACCGTGGAGGCCCGCGACGGCCGGCCGCAGGTGCGGGCGATGATGGCCGACCTCGGCCTCGGCAAGGCGCTGGACATGTCCTCGCGGCTGACCATGATCGCCGGCACCCCGTCGTTCGTGGCACCCGAGCAGGCGCAGGGCGAGCCGCTCGACGCCCGCGCCGACCTCTACGCCCTCGGCGCGCTCACCCACCTGCTGCTCGACCGGCCAGGCGGCCTTCCGCCACGCGTCGCTCTCCGACGCCGCCGAGCCCGGTCCGCCGCCGGCGCTCGCCCGCGAGGACGTGCTGTTCCCCGACGACGTCGAGGCGGTCGTCCACCGCGCACTCGCCCCCGACCGCGAGGAGCGCTGGCCCGACGTCGCGTCGTACGTCGAGGCGCTCGTCGGCGAGCCCTGGCGCCGGCGACCGAGGACGGCGCGGGCCCGCTGCCCGGGCCGTGGCTGCCGCTGGACCCGCACCTGACCCAGCCCGGTCCGCGGCCGAGCTCGTTCCCGCCCGGTGACGAGCTGCCCGAGCCGGTGCCGCCCGCGCGCTCGCGCGACCCGCAGCCTGGTCCTGCTCGCCGTGGCCTCCGTGCTCGCGCTCGCCGCGGGCTCGGCGCCGGGTTCGTCGCCCACAGCGCGCAGGACCGCTCGATCGCGCTCGGCGACACGACCGGCTCGCTCTCGGTCACGGTGCCGGAGGCGTGGACCGCCTCGGTCCGCACCGGCCAGTGGACGCCGCCCGAGCAGGAGGGCGAGCTGCCCTCGCTGTCGGCCGGCACCGGCGCCGACTGGGCCGAGTCGGACGAGGGCGAGGGCGTCTTCCTCGGCGTGCTCGCGGTCGAGGACATGCCCGAGGAGCTGCCGGGCCACGAGGCGTGCGAGGAGAGCCTGGCCCCGGTGAGCGACGTCGACGGCGACGACCCGGTGCTCACCCAGGTCTCGACCGGCTGCCCGGGCGTGATCGTCGAGCGCGTGCGCCAGGTCGCGACCGACCGCTATCTCTGGATGCAGGTCCGCAGCGCCGACCGCTCGACGGCCTACTCCGTCCTCGAGGGCGTGTCGGCGCCCGGCTTCTGAGGCTGCCGGCGCACGTCGCCGGCCATCTCGACGACCAGGGCCTCCATCCCGGCTTCGTCGATCTGACGGCCCGAGGCCGAGATCTCGACGTCGACCAGCCCGTCGCCGTCGAGGCTGACCCAGCGGATGACGGTGTAGCGGCTGTAGCCGTCGAGGATGAAGTGGGCCTTGATCGTGTCGATCGAGGTGCTGGTGACCTCCAGGTCGGTCAGGCCCTCCTGCGACTGCAGCTCGATCGGCCGGGTGGCGACCTTCTGCTCGATGCGTCCGGTTCTCGTCCAGCAGGGTCACCCGCACCACGTAGCCGCCGGCGGGCGGCGGGTCGGGCGGCCGCCAGGTGGCGGTGCTCTTGTCGGAGTAGTTGGTGCGGCCCCAGTCGTCGGGGATCGGCACGAGCAACCCACCCCGCTTCGGTGACCCGAGCCGCTCGTCATGGAAGGACAGCTGGGTGGCCAGCGGCGGCGTCTCCGGGTCGGGCTTGGTGACCTCGGGGCGGGTGTAGGGGAGTCTCGGGTCGGCCGCGTCGACCGGCGTCGGCGTCGCGTCGGAGATGGTCGGGTCGGACGTCGCGTCGGCCCACGCCCAGCCGCCAGCGCCTCCTGCCAGCAGCAGGAGGATCACGAGCCCCGTCCCCCGTACGCCCACGGGGCGAGGGTATCGGTCCCTGTGGTTGGCTGAGTGGCATGACCGCCGTCACGCCCGCCGACCTCCTCGCCCGCCACCGCGACCGCCTCGACGCGGCGGTCGCCGCCTGCGCCTCCCGCGAGTTCTACTCCGCCTTCGACGAGTCCCCGTCGCCGCGCGTGTACGGCGAGACCGCGGCCGCCGAGGGCGAGGCGGCGTACGACGCGTGGCTCGGTGCGGGACTTCCCGCTGACCACCCCCGGCAGCGACGGGACCGTCGCCACCGAGCGCTCGCCGTTCGGCATCGACCTCGGGGTCCGCTACCCCCGCGTGACCGACGTGGACGCGCTCCTCGCCGCCGCCCGGGCCGGGATGAAGCCGTGGCGCGACGCCGGGCCCGGCCGGCCGGACCGGCGTCTGCCTGGAGATCCTCGACCGCCTGCACGGCCGGGTCTTCGAGCTCGCCAACGCCGTCCAGCACACCAGCGGCCAGGCGTTCGTGATGGCGTTCCAGGCCGGCGGCGCGCACGCCCTCGACCGCGCGCTCGAGGCGGTCGCCTACGCCTGGACCGAGATGACGCGCACCCCCGCGACCGCCCGCTGGGAGAAGCCCGGCAAGCACCCGCTGGTGATGGAGAAGACGTTCACGGTCGTGCCGCGCGGCGTCGCGCTGGTGATCGGCTGCAACACCTTCCCGACCTGGAACTCCTGGCCCGGCCTCTTCGCCTCGCTCGTCACCGGCAACCCGGTCGTCGTGAAGCCCCACCCCGGCGCGGTGCTGCCGCTCGCGATCACCGTGCAGGTCTGCCAGGAGGTGCTGTCCGAGCACGGCCTCGACCCGAACCTGGTCACGCTCGCGGCCGAGGAGCCCGACGACCGGCTCGCCGGCACGCTCGCGGTCCGGCCGGAGGTACGGCTGATCGACTTCACCGGCGGCAACACCTTCGGCGACTGGCTCGAGGCGAACGCCCGGCAGGCGACGGTCTTCACCGAGAAGGCCGGCGTGAACACCGTCGTCGTCGACTCGACCGACAGCTTCGGGGCGATGTGCCAGAACCTCGCGTTCTCGTTCGCGCTCTACACCGGCCAGATGTGCACCGCGCCGCAGAACGTCTACCTCCCCGCCGACGGCATCGACACCGACGAGGGCCGCAAGACCCCGGCCGAGGTCGGCGCCGGCATCGGCGCGGCCCTCGACCGGCTGCTCGGCGAGGACGCGCGCGCGGTCGAGCTGCTCGGCGGCGTCGTCAACGCCGGCGTGCTCGAGCGGCTCGACGCGGTCGGGTCCCGCGGCGACGTGCTCGTGCCGTCCCGCACGGTCACGCACCCGTCGTACGCCGACGCGACCGTGCGGACCCCCACCCTCGTGGCGCTGTCGGCCGGGACCGACGCCGACGTCTACGAGACCGAGTGCTTCGGCCCGGTCGCCTACCTGATCTCCACCGCCGGCACCGACGAGTCGGTCGCGCTCTTCCGCGACACCGTCCAGCGCCACGGCGCGATGACCGCCTCGGTCTACTCCACGTCGGAGGAGGTCCTCGACGACGTCCGCGACGCCGCCCTCGACGCCGGCGTCGCGCTGTCGGAGAACCTGCTCGGCGGGGTCTTCGTCAACCAGTCCGCGGCCTACTCCGACTTCCACGGCACCGGCGCCAACCCCGCCGCCAACGCCTCCTACACCGACGGCGCCTACGTCGCCTCCCGCTTCCGCATCGTCCAGTCCCGCCGCCACGCCTGACCGCCGACGCGTCACCTGGTGGACCCGCGCCCGGGTCGGATGAGCCCGGGACCTAGCGTGGCGCCATGACGGACTTCCTGCTGCGCGGAGCGCGGCTCGCCGACCTCGACGGGACGGGGGTGCCGGACGCCCCGGTCGACGCCCCGGTCGACGTCCGCGTCGTCGGGGGGATGGTGGCGGAGGTGGGTCCGCAGCTGGCGGCCGACGGGCTCGAGGAGGTCGCGGCGGAGCGGCCGGTGGGTGATGCCGGGGCTGTGGGACCAGCACGTCCACCTCACCCAGTGGGCGCTGAACAGCGCCCGGCTCGACCTCGCGAGCGCACGCTCGGTCGAGCAGGCGGTCGGCATGGTCGCCGAGCGGCTCGCGGAGTGGCCCGACGTCCCGGTCATCGGCTGGGGCCACCGGCCCACGGACTGGCCCGAGGACCCGGTCGTCTCCGCGCTCGACGCCCTCGACACCGACGTCCCGATCGTGCTGATCGCCGGCGACGGCCACCACGCGTGGCTCAACACCACCGCCCTGCTGACCCTCCACCTGCCCCTGCGCGAGGGGGTCGTGGCCGAGGCCGAGTGGTTCGCGGCGTACGGCCGGATGACCACGGTCCTCGGCGACGACGGCACCGGCCCGGACGCCATCCTGCGGACCCTCGAGCAGGCCGCCGCGCTCGGCGTCGTCGGCGTCACCGACTTCGAGTTCTCGGGTGGCCCGGGGGAGTGGATCACCCGCTGGGAGGCAGGGGCGGGGCTGCTCCGCGTCCGCGTCGCGACGTACGCCGACGGCCTCGACGCCGTGATCGAGGCGGGCCTGCGGAGCGGCGACGTGCTCCCGGGCTGCGACGAGCGCGCCCGGATGGGGCCGCTGAAGATCATCAGCGACGGGTCGCTGAACACCCGGACCGCCTGGTGCTGCGAGCCGTACGCCGGTCCCTCGCCGCTCGGCTTCCCGCACGGCCAGCCCAACCAGTCGCCCGAGGAGCTGCGCGCGCTGCTGCGACGGGCGGCCGAGCACGGGCTGGACGTCGCGGTGCACGCGATCGGCGACCGCGCGGTCGGCGAGGCGCTCGACGCGATGGAGGAGACGGGCGCGCGGGGCTCGATCGAGCACGCCCAGCTGGTCCGCCGCGAGGACGTCAGGCGGATGGCCGCGCTCGGCGTCGTGGCCAGCGTGCAGCCTGCCCACCTGATCGACGACCGCGACGTCACCGACCGGCTCTGGCCGGGTCGTGGCGAGCGCTGCTTCGCGTTCCGCTGGATGCTCGACGACGGGGTCCGGCTCGCCCTCGGCTCCGACGCCCCCGTCGCCGCCCTCGATCCCTGGCTGGCGATCACCGCGGCCGTCCACCGCAGCATCGACGGCCGCGAGCCGTGGTACGCCGACCAGGCGGTCACCCTGCGGGAGGCGCTCGTCGGGTCCACCGACGGGTGGGGCACGGTCGCCGCCGGCCACCCCGCCGACCTGCTGCTGGTCGACGCCGACCCCGTCGGTGACTGGTCCGAGCGACGGCAGCCCCCGACGGTCGCGGCGACGTGGGTCGCGGGCCGGCTCGTCCACGACGACCGGTGACGTTTCGACGCGCGCGAGGTGGGTAGCCTCCCCGGCGTGAGCGAGCAGCAGACGACAGGCGTGGGCCAGGTCCCCGTCCCCCCGGTGGTCTACCTCCCCGTCGACATCGACGGCGACGGACAGGTCAGCGACTTCAAGATGATCAAGCTCGGTGACGGCCGGGTGGCCCTGCTGGGCTACACCGCCCTCGACCGCTTCATCGACGCCTGGGGCGAGCACCAGAGCTGGCTGCTCTTCGAGACCCGCAAGATCGACGAGATCCACCGCGCCAAGCCGTTCGACCTCAAGCTGCTCGACGTCGACGTCCCGGCCGAGTTCCGGCCCGGTCCGGCGCAGGGGGTCAGCGCATGACGCTGCGTCTCGACGCCGGTGCGGCCGAGAAGATCGCGGGCGGTCACGACGACGCCGCCGAGGCGATCGACGGGGCCGCGGGCAGCGCCCCCGGTGAGGTGGACGCCGGCTACGGCACCGCCCACGTCGCCGAGATCCTCGCCGGCGTCAGCGGGACCGCCGGCGAGATCGCCGCGGTCAACGTCGGCATCGGCCTGCTCGTCCGCGACGTCGCCGACCAGCTCGGGCTGACCGAGGAAGCGATCGCCGACGAGTTCGACACGATGGCGAGGCCGGGCGACTGATGCTGGACACCAAGGTCGAGGGCTCGCCCGCGGCGGTCACCGGCGCCGCCACCTGGCTGCGCGACACCCTTTCGAAGAGGGTCGCCGACGCCGGCGACCAGCAGCAGGACGCCCGCACCGACGCCCGCGGCAGCTGGGAGGGCGAGACCGCCGCGTCGTACCAGAACGTCGCGGGCGACGTCCTCAAGGCGACCGACAAGCACGAGGACCGCGTCAAGCGCGCCGCCACCGCGCTCGACGACTACGCCTTCCAGCTGTCCAACCTCGAGAGCGACATGCGCTCGATCCGCTCCCGCGCCAGCGGTGGCGGCCTCACCGTCGAGGGCACCGTCATCCACCCGCCGCCGGAGGTGCCGGCCACCGAGTTCGAGCCGGGCTCGCCCGAGGAGACGGCGTACAACGACGCGGTCACCAAGATCGAGCTCTGGAACACCCTGGTCCAGGACGCCGCGAAGGACTACGAGGACTTCGTCGACTGGGTCGACACGAACATGCCGGGCGACGTCACCGACGCGCAGGAGAAGGACGCCTCGGACACGCTGCTCGGGACGCTGGAGGACCTGTTCCCGAACTTCGCGGCGGGCGCCGGGTCCGGCCTCACCGGCTTCGCGCTGCTCGGCAAGTCCGAGGACTACACGGCCGCGGCGCGCGAGTTCAAGCGCAAGAGCCGGGTGTCCGGCGACCCCCGCGTCCGCGGCTCCGCCGACACCCCCGGCGGCAAGGTCAAGCTCGACGACCTGCTCGGCAAGGCCGACTGGCTGAAGAAGGGCGGCCGGTTCCTCGGTGGCCCGGGCGGCATCCTGATCGACATCGGCTTCGGCGTCTACGAAGGCACCCAGACCGGCGACTGGACCCGCGTCGCCCTCACCACCGGCACCAGCATCGCGGTCGGCGTCGGCGTCACCGCGCTGGTCGCGGCCGGCGTGATCACCGCTCCCGCCTGGGTCGTCGTGGTCGGCGCCGGTGCCCTCGCGGCCGGAGCGGCCTGGGGTGTCGGCCAGATCTACGACAACTGGGACGACATCACCGACTGGACCGGCGACCGGGTCGACGACGCCACCGAGTGGGCCGGTGACACCTGGGACGACGCCACCGACGCGGTCGGCGACGCCTGGGACTCGGTCACCCCGTGGTGAGCCGGTGGTGAGCCGATGGTGAGCGGGCCTCCGGTCCGCCTGGTCCCACGCTGGTACGTCGCGGTCGTGCTCGTGGTGCTGGTCGTGCTGACCGGTGTCTTCGCCGGCCTGGCCGCGACCGTCGACGGCGTCATGGGCTGGTCGGCGTGGGGGTTGGTCGCCGCGACCGGCCTGCTCCTCGTCGCCGCCCTGTCCGCACTGGCCCGCCCGCGTCGTACCCGCGAGCCCGAGGTGACCGCCGACGGCACCCGCGTCTTCCGCGCACCCCTGCTCACGGTCGTCGGGCTGGTCGGTGCCTGGGCGGGCTTTCTCGTCGTGGCCGTGCTCTGGGCCTTCGTCGCGGTCACCGACTTCGCCGCGCTGGAGTCGCCCGGCTTCTCGCTGGTCACGATCGTCGGCGCCCTCGCCTCGATCCCCGACCTGCTCCGGCTGCTGACCGGCCGACTCCACCGCTGGCGCCTCGAGCTCGGGCCCGAGACCCTCTCCTACCGCGGCTACCGCACGTCGCTCTCCGTCCCCTGGGCGCGGGTCCGCGGCGCCGACGTCCAGCTCCGCAACCCCGCCGGCGTCCGGGTCGACCTGCGCGGTGACGCCGACGACCCGGTCGTCCCGATCACCGCGTTCCCCGTCCCCGCCGAGCAGCTGGTCGACGAGATCCGCCGCGCCCGCGCCGCCGCGACCCGCTGACCCACGACCTCGTCGGCGAGTCTTCGACTTGGTAGTGGTTGCAACGGGTGCGAAGTCGCGGTTTCCCCGGTCGACCGGGGCGGTCCGGGCGGTCAGCGCAACAGGAGGTCTGTGATGACCTCTGAGGGGCGAGGTAGTCCAGGCGTCTGCGGGGTCGATCGTTGAGTTCGTGTTCGACCAGGCGAGGTCCTCGGCGGTGTGGATTGAGAGGTCGTCTCGCTTGGGGAAGTACTGACGCAGCAGGCCGTTGGTGTTCTCGTTGGTGGCGCGCTGCCACGGTGATCTGGGTTCGCAGAAGAACATCTTGAAGTCCTTACCCAAGGCCCCGCCGGTCAGCTTCTTGTGGGCGGCCATCTCTTGCCTGGTCCCACGTCACCGAGCGGCGTAGCTGCTCGGGCAGCTCGGTCATGCGTGTGATCAGGGCGTCGGTAACGGCCTCGGTGCCGTGCCGTGGGGCAGGTGGAGCAGCAGCGTGTAGTTCGTGGTCCGCTCCACCACCGTCGCGATCGCCGAGCCGTTGAGCTTGCCCATGATCAGGTCGCCTCCCAGTGACCGGGCACTGCGCGGTCGGCGACGCGACGGGACGCTCGGTGATCAACACCTTGTCCGGGATCGAGCCGCGCCGGTCCTCGTGTCCGTCAGGACGCCGGGGCCGGCGCTTGATCGGGCCGCTGCGCAAACACCGGGCCAGGTCGGCGCGCAACGCGCCGCGGGCCTGGACGTAGAGAGACTGATAGATCGTGTTGTGGTGCACGGACATCTGCGGGTCAACGGGAAAGTCGCGGCGCAACGCGCCGAGATCTGCTGCGGTGAGTACCGCTTGGACAGATCCTCCTCGACCCGTGCGCGCAGCGCGGTGTTGACCACCAGCTTGCACGGCTTGGGTCGCTTGCCGTTGGCCACCGCGAACGCCTGTCCCCGCTTGGCCGAGTACCGGCCCGACTTCAGCCGACCTCGGACGATCTCACGCGAGATCGTCGACTTGTCGAACCCGATCCGGGCCGCGATCGAAGCCTGGGCCTCTCACGGCCAACCCGGCCTCGATCGCGCAACGATCCTCAAACGCCAACCGCTTCCCGTTGCCCGCCCGACGGCCCTGACGCGGACGAACCCCACCGGCGGCCGCGATCCACTTCGTGGCCGAGGACCGCTCGACCCCCACCGCTGCAGCTGCCGCATACCCACCAGCTCTGCGCGTAGACCTCCCACATCCGCTGATACACAGACGGCAGTATCAAGCACGGGGAAACCGCAGGCTCCGCCATGGACCGCAGAGCCGACCCGAACCTCGTCGGCGGGTCTGCGACTTGGTAGTGGTTGCAACGGGTGCGAAGTCGAGGTTTCCCCGGTCGACCGGGGAAACCGCAAGGCCCTCCCGCGCCCCACCTACGCCAACGCCAGGGTCAGCATCAGCACGGTCTGCGGGTCGTCGAGGGCGTCGCCGTAGAGCTCGCGGAGCTGGTTCATGCGGTAGCGGACGGTCTGGGGGTGGACGAAGAGGGCGGCGGCGACCTCGTCGCGGCGGCCCTGGTGGAGCAGCCACTCGCGCAGCGTCGCCTCGAGCTTCTCGGCGGTCGCGGGGCGGAGGTCGGCGAGGGGGGCGAGGACGCTCTCGCGCAGGTCGGCCAGCGCCTCGGGGTCGGCGGAGACGACGAGGGAGGCGAGGTGGCGCTCGGTGTCGACCGGGGCGGGACCGTCGCGCAGCGCGAGCCCCCGCACCGCGCGGGCGTACGACGAGCGCACCTCCTGCCACGGCCGGGCCGGTCCTACCACGGCGTGCCGGCCGGCGACCATCCGCAGCAGCCGGGTGCGGGACCGGCCGCCCATGTCCGGCACCAGGACGACGGCCAGACCGTCGGGCAGCCCGACCTCGCTGGCGATCAGGGCCTGCGAGGTGAGCAGCCCGACCACCGCTCGGACCTGCGACTGCGGCAGCAGCACCGTGGTCAGCGTCTTCGGCGGCGCCCAGTCGGCCCGCTCGGCCGCCTCCGTCAGCGCGTCGGGCGCGTCGCCCCGCAGCAGGGCGGCGGCCAGCCGGTCGAGGTAGCGCTGCCGGACCCGGCCGCTGGTGTCCAGCTCGTCGGTGTGGCCGGCGACCGAGGCCGCCGAGAGCTCGTCGATGTAGGCGAACACCATCTCCGCGAAGGACGCGATGGTCGCGGCCGGGACCCCCGACGCGACGGCGGTCTCGGAGAGCTCGCGCCACGCGACGCGCGCGCCGACCCGGTACGCCGCGAGCAGCGCGTCGGCCGAGCGGCCGGACCGGGCCTCGCCCCGGCCGAGGGCGTAGGCCCCCTCGACGGTCGGGGAGAGCGGGGTGCCGGGGTCGGTCGCGCGGCCGGCCACGCGCAGGAAGCCGCCCAGCGCCATCTGCACCGCCTGCTCGATGGTGGCGGCCATCTGCTCGCCCATGCCCTCGCCGTACGCGCGGACCTCCTCGCGCACCGCGGTCACCGTGTGGCCGGCGACCTCGGGCAGCGTGGCCCGCAGCACGTCGAGCAGCTCCTGGTCGAGGAAGCGGTCGGCCATGGCGGTTCCTTGTCTCCTGCGAACAACTTCGGGGTCGGTCTTCCCGATCCGAGCCCGTGGGTTGATCCTAGGGGTGTGGACCTCCCCGCGCTCCGAGCCGAGCTCGCCGCCGCCGGGGACCCGGGCAAGGCGGCCGGACAGCAGCGCTACATGAAGTCCGCGATGCCCTACCACGGGCTCACCGCCCCCGAGCTCCGCGTGCTGCTCCGCCCGCACCTGGTGGCCTACGAGCCGGCCGACCGCGCCGCCTGGGAGCGCGACGTCCGGACGACGTGGGACGGCGCCACCCACCGTGAGGAGTGGTACGTCGCGCTCGCGCTCGCCCGGCACCGCCGGGCCGCCGAGTGGCAGGACGTGGCGACGCTCGACCTCCACCGGCACCTGGTCGTGACCGGCGCGTGGTGGGACGTCGTCGACGAGATCGCGGGGCACCTCGTGGGCGGCGTCCTGGCCGGTGACCGGGCCGCGGCCACGCCCGTGCTCCGGGCGTGGGCGGTCGAGGGGGACCTGTGGCTGCGGCGCACGGCCGTCCTCGCCCAGCTCGCCCACCGCGAGGACACCGACCTGGACCTGCTGACCCACGCGATCGACCGCAACCTCGACGACGGCTCGTTCTGGCTGCGCAAGGCGATCGGCTGGGCGTTGCGCACCCACGCGCGCACGGATCCGGACTGGGTGCGCGGTTTCGTCGCCGCTCGCGAGGGGCGTCTGTCGCCACTCTCGCACCGTGA
Organism: uncultured Actinomycetota bacterium; assembly: GCA_963826015.1. Taxonomy (GTDB): domain Bacteria; phylum Actinomycetota; class Actinomycetes; order Propionibacteriales; family Nocardioidaceae; genus Nocardioides. The sequence continues at coordinate 257,277 of CAWGVI010000012.1, forward strand.
GGCCCTCAAGCACCTCACGTGACGCGCTGGCCTCGATTTGTACCTCATGAACAGTTTCGGTGTCCGTATTCACTGCTGAGGGCCATGACTTCGCCCTGCGGCTCAGTCAGGATGGATCCCATGGAGTCCCCCGTCCGCACCCGACTGCGCCAGCTGGTCGAGGCCGCGACCACGCCGCTCGTGCCGGCGGACTTCCTCGACCTCGTGGCCCCGCTCCGCCGCGGCGCCGACCTGCGCGGCCGGATCGAGCAGGTCATCCCCGAGACCCGCGACGCGGCCACCCTGGTGATCCGCCCGGGCGCCGACTGGGCCGGCCACGTGCCCGGCCAGTACGTCCGGGTCGGCATCGACGTCGACGGCGTCCGCCAGTGGCGCGCCTACTCCCTCACCCACGGACCGCGCCCCGACGGCCGGATCTCGATCACGGTCAAGGCCGTGCCCGACGGGCTGGTGAGCCACCACCTGGTCCACCGCACCGAGGTCGGCACCATGGTCCACCTCGAGCAGGCCGCCGGTGAGTTCGTGCTGCCGCCCGCGGGTGGCCGCTTCCTCTTCGTCACGGCCGGCTCCGGCGTCACGCCGGTGATCGGCATGCTGCGCAACCTGTTCCCGTCGACCGCGGAAGGCGTGCTCCGCCCGGACCGCAGCGCCGGGTTCGACATCGTGGTCGTGCACGTCGCGCCGACCCGCCCCGACTCGATCTTCATCCGCGACCTCGAGGCGCTCCACGACGCCGGCGCGATCCGGCTCGTGGCCCGCCACGACGACGAGCACGGCGTCCTGGACATCGAGGAGCTGCCCTCCTTCGTGCCCGACCTCGCCGAGCGCACCACCCTGGCCTGTGGCCCCGGCGGCCTGCTCGACGCGCTCGAGCACTTCCACGCCGACAAGGGCCTGGTGCTGCTGACCGAGCAGTTCCGCACCTCGCGGGTCGAGCCCGGCGTGGGCGGCAGCGTCACCTTCGCCGACGGCCGCACCGTCGAGGCCGACGGCGCGACCCCGATCCTCGACGCCGCCGAGTCCGGCGGCGTCCTGATGCCGAGCGGCTGCCGGATGGGCGTCTGCTACGGCTGCGTGCTGCCGATGCTCGAGGGCACCGTGCGCGACCTGCGCAACGGCGCGCTGACCACCGCGGTGCCCGGCGAGAGCGGCGCCGTGAAGATCCAGACCTGTATCAACGCGCCGGCCGGCGCCTGCCACCTCGACCACCACTGAGAGGACCGAGATGACCGTCATCCAGAAGAAGTCCGAGAACCCGATCGCCCACCTCACCCCCGAGGACATCGAGCAGATCGGCGTCGAGCTCGACGCGATCCGCCAGGAGATCCTCGACTCCCGGGGGGCGTCCGACGCGGCGTACATCCGCAAGATGATCAAGACCCAGCGGAGCCTGGAGCTCGGCAGCCGCGCCGTGCTGCTGTTCAGCGCGTTCCCGCCGGCGTGGGTGCTCGGCACCGCCGGCCTCTCGGCCGCCAAGATCCTGGACAACATGGAGATCGGCCACAACATCCTCCACGGCCAGTGGGACTGGATGCGCGACCCGAAGATCCACTCCACCACCTGGGACTGGGACATGGCCTCGCCGGCCGAGCAGTGGAAGCACAGCCACAACGAGCTCCACCACACCTACACGAACGTGATCGGCAAGGACAACGACCTCGGCTACGGCATCATGCGGGTCGACGAGGACCAGCGCTGGTCGCCGTTCCACCTCGGCCAGCCGATCTGGTGCTTCATCAACGCGATGTTCTTCGAGTACGGCATCGCGGCCTACGACCTCGACCTCGGGGCCGTGATCAAGAAGAAGCAGACCAAGGACCCCGACTTCCGTCGTCGGACCAAGCAGGTGCTGAACAAGATCCGCAAGCAGGTCACCAAGGACTACGTCGTCCACCCGCTGCTGTCGGCGCCGACCGGTTCGTTCCTGCCCACGATGGCGGCGAACTTCACCGCCAACATCGTGCGCAACGTCTGGAGCAACTCCGTCATCCTGTGCGGCCACTTCCCCGAGGGCGTCGAGACCTTCGAGAAGCGCTCGATCGAGGGCGAGACCAAGGGCGACTGGTACGTCCGCCAGATGCTCGGCTCGGCCAACATCTCCGGCTCCAAGGCGCTGCACGTGATGTCGGGCAACCTCTCGCACCAGGTCGAGCACCACCTCTTCCCCGACCTGCCGTCCAACCGGTACGCCGAGATCGCGCCGAAGGTGCGCGCGCTCTTCGAGAAGTACGACCTGAACTACTGCACGCGACCGATGCCGCAGCAGGTCTACTCCGCGTGGCACAAGGTCGTCCGGCTCAGCCTGCCCAACGGCTGGCTCGCCACCACCAACGCCAAGAACCTGCCCAGCCAGCTCAAGACGCTGTGGGCGATGTCGACCAAGGGGCCGAAGATCCGTCGTGCCGCGCAGGCCCGGCTGACCCAGATGGCGCGTCGCCAGGAGCAGGAGCAGGCCGCCGCGACGACGGTGCAGCACGCCGCCTGAGCCGGTCAGAACACCGTCCAGTCGGACGCGGTCGTGAACGCATCGAGCGCGGCCAGCCCGGCCGCCGAGCTGCCCGAGGACCCGAGCGTCGGGCTCCAGACGCAGGCGACGCCGCGGTCGGGGATCACGGCCAGGATGCCGCCGCCGACGCCGGACTTGGCGGGTAGCCCGACCCGGTAGGCGAACTCGCCGGCGGAGTCGTAGGTGCCGCACGTCAGCATCACGGCGTTCACCCGCTTCGCCTGACGGGCGCTGAGCAGGCGCGTGCCGTCGGAGAGCGCGCCGTCGCGGGCGAGGAAGAGGCCGGCCAGGGCCAGCTCGCGACAGCTCATCGACAGCGCGCACTGCGCGACGTACTCGTTGATCACCTCGTCGACCGGGCACTCGAGGTTGCCGTAGCTGGCGAGCAGGTGGGCGAGCGCCGACGTACGGTGCCCCGCCTCGAGCTCCGAGGCCGCCACCACCGGGTCGGTGTCGACGTCGTCGCGCCCGGACTCCTGCCGCATCAGGTCGCGCAGGGCACCGGAGCCGTCACCGGTCAGCGCGTGCAGCCGATCGGTCACGACCAGGGCACCGGCGTTGATGAACGGGTTGCGTGGTCGCCCGGCCTCCTGGTCGAGCTGGAGCAGGGAGTTGAAGGGGTTGCCCGACGGCTCGCGGGACACCCGCTCCCAGATCTTCTCGTCCTCGGCGGCGATCACCAGCGCCAGGGTGAAGACCTTGCTGATGCTCTGCGCCGACCACCGCACGTCGGCGTCGCCGACCGCGTGCACGGGGCCGTCCACCGACGCGACCACCATCCCGAACTGGTCGGGGTCCACGGTGGCCAGGCTGGGGATGTAGTCCGCCAGCCGGCCGCGCCCGACGAAGGGGGCCGCCGCCTCGGCGGCGTGCCTCAGCGCCTCCTCGATCTCCACCCGCCCATCCAAGCGCAGCGCGCCCGCGCGGGTGTCAGAGGTCCCGGGCCCAGCGCCACGCGCCGAAGTCCACCTCGTAGCCGAGCCGCGCGTTCACCCGCCGGATCCCGGCGTTGCCCTGCTCGTTCTCCGCGGCGAGCCGGCGTACGCCGCGGCGGCCGGCCTCGGCGTGCACCGCCAGCTTGAGGAGCTCGCCGAGGTTGCGGCCGCGGTGCGCCGGGTCGACCCCGGTGTAGCCGATGTAGCCCTCGGGGCCGCTGTGCATGGCCGCGCAGATCGCCGCCGGAGACCCGTCCACCCGCAACACCCCGAGCAGCAGCCGGTCACCCTCCTGCTGGTGCCCGAAATCGGCCAGGGTCATCACCGACCCGGTGGCCCGCTCGGGGTTGGTCTGGCTGGCGTCCAGCATCGCCTCGACCGCGTCCCGGTCGGGGAGGTCGAGGTCGGCGGTGGTCTGGACGGTCACGTCCGGCGGCAGCACCGGGTCCGCGGCCCCGGTCACCTCGAGCGAGGACCTGATCGAGAGCTGGAGCCGGTGGAACCCCCAGTGCTCGGCCACCTCGCCGGCGACGGGGTCGTCGTCGAACGTGGTCGTGCGCAGCCCGGTGGCGGCCGAGGGGATGCGGTCCAGCAGTGCCCGGTGCAGCGCGCCGCCCCGACCCTGCCCGCGCGCGTCGTCGGCGACGAGGACCCAGAGCAACCGCACGCCGGGCGGCTGCCAGGCGAGGTGGCACAGCAGGCCCACCGCCACCAGGCCGTCGGGACCGTCGAGGCCCAGGACGGTCCGGTCCTCCGAGGTCGCGTCGTCGAAGAACAGGCTCACCTCGGGCGGCACGAAGTGGGGCTGCTCCCGCAGCATCAGCGCCGTCGCGGCGCCGCGCTGCTCCTCGGGGGTGAGCTCCCGCGGCTCCCGGTCTGCCATGACGGGAGTGTCCCGCTACGCGTCGTCGCGCACCAGCCTCCGGGGCCACCAGAACCGCTCGCCCAGGACCAGCGACAGCGCCGGCACGAGCACGGTGCGGACCACGAGGGTGTCGAGCAGGACGCCGACGAAGATCACGATGCCGAGCTGGGCGAGCACGACCAGCGGCAGCACGCCGAGCACCGCGAACACCGCGGCCAGCAGGATGCCGGCGCTGGTGATGACGCCGCCGGTGGCGGTCAGGGCGCGCAGCATGCCCTCGCGCACCCCGTGCTCCCGCGACTCCTGGAGCGCGCGGGTCACCAGGAAGATGTTGTAGTCGACGCCGAGGGCGACCAGGAAGAGGAACGCGAGCAGCGGGACGCCGACGTCCATCGCCTCGAAGCCGAACACCCCGGTGTAGATCCACCACGAGGCGCCGAGCGCGGCGAAGAACGTGCCGACGACCGTGGCGACCAGCAGCAGCGGCGCCACGATCGACCGGAGCAGCAGGCCGAGCCCGAGCAGCACCAGCCCGAGGATGATCGGGATCAGCAGCCGCCGGTCGCGGTCGGCCGCCGCACGCTCGTCGATCGACTCCGCCTCGCTGCCGCCCACCCAGGTGTCGTCGTACGACGCCAGCGACGCGCGCAGGTCCTCGACCGCGGCCCCGGCCTCGTCGCTGCCCGCCGTCGCGTCGAGCACGACGTCGATCCGGGCCAGGTCGTCGGCGCTCGGGCCGGCCGTGGCCGAGACGACGCCCGGCGACTTCTCGGCGGCCGCGAGCACCTCGTCGGCGTCGCCGCGGGTGAGGACGACGGTCGGGTCGGCACTGCCCGCCGGGTAGGACTCCGCGAGCCGGTCGAGGGCGGTGATCGACTCCGGGGTGTCGAGGAACTGCTCGGTCTCCGACAGGCCCTGCTGCACCTGGGTGAGCCCGGTGGCGAGGGCGGCGACGAGCAGCACCGCGGCGGTCGCGAACACCGCCGGCCGGCCGGCGACGCGGTCGCCGAGCCGTCGCCAGAGCGAGGTCCGCGACTCGACCAGCGCGGGTTGGCCGACCCGCGGCACCAGCGGCCAGAAGACCCAGCGGCCGAACAGGACGAGGGCGCAGGGGAGGACCACGAGCGCGAAGCCGGCCGCGATCACCACGCCCACCGCGCACGCGAGTCCCAGCCCGCGCGTCGTCGGCACGACCGAGAGCAGCAGCGTCAGCAGCCCGAGCACGACCGTGGTCGAGCTGGCCAGCACGGCCTCGGCGGTGCCACGGACGGCCGACCGCATCGCGGCGTACCGGTCCTCGTGGCTGCGCAGCTCGTCGCGGTAGCGGCTGATCAGCAGCAGCGCGTAGTCCGTGCCTGCGCCGAACACGAGCACGCTGAGGATGCCGACCGTCGACTCGTCCCACGTCACGCCGACCCCGGCCAGCGTGTGCGTCGCCGCCACCGCCGCGAGCCGGTCGGCGACGGCCACGACCACCAGCGGGACCAGCCACAGGAAGGGGCTGCGGTAGGTGATGATCAGCAGCACCGCGACCACGCTCGCCGTCGCGAGCAGCAGGGTGAGGTCGGCGCCGTCGAAGACGCCGGCCAGGTCGGCCTGGATCGCGGCCGGCCCGGTCACCTGGGCGGTCACGCCGTCGGGCACCTGCTCGGCGAGGTCGGCGCGCAGCGCCGCGACCTCGTCCGCGATCTCGGTGGCGCCGGTGGCCTCGACGGGGACGACGCCCACCGCCGCGGTGCCGTCCTCGCTGGGTCGCAGCTCGCCGTACTCCTGCCCCAGCGACGCGACGTCGAGCTGACCCTCGTCGGCGGTGAACAGCACCAGCGCGACCGAGCCCTCGCCCTGGGGGAGCTCGCGCTCGAGCTCGGCGACGGTGGTCGAGTCGTAGCCGTCGGGGAGGTTGTCGGTGACCTGCGGCGAGCGACCGGCCTCGCCGGCCAGGCCGATCAGGGCTCCGCTGCCGAGCAGGGCGAGCAGCGCCACCAGGACGGCGACGACGGGACGCAGGCGCAGCAGGGACACGCGGGACTCCTTGCGGGGGTACGCTGGTGATTCAGGAAGTGAGTCAGCAATTTAACTAAGTTGGTGAGTGAAATCCAGTCGGAGGACGTCGAGGGGGCGATGGCCACCTCCACCCTGCAGCTCCTGCGGCGGCTGCTCGACGTCTCCGCGCGGGCCAACCCGGCGCTGGCCCGTCGGGCCGACCTCAGCCACTCCGAGCTCACCGCCCTCGAGCTGCTGACCCGCCGGTCCGTGGGTCCCGGCGACCTCGCCCGCCACCTCGGCGTCACCTCGGCCGCCGCCTCCGGCATCGTCGACCGGCTGGTGCACCGCGGTCACGTCGAGCGCCAGCCCCACGACGCCGACGGGCGTCGTACCCAGGTCGTCCTCACCGACTCCGGCCGCACCGAGGTGATCGGCCACCTGATGCCGATGTTCCTCGCCCTCGACCAGCTCGACCAGGGCCTGACCGAGGCCGAGCGGGAGGTCGTCGACCGCTACCTGGCCGGCGCCATCGAGGCGGTCTCGCGGGTCCTCTGACTCAGGCCGGAGGGGCGGTCGAGCCGCGGGTGACGAGCGTGAGCGGGAGCTGCACCGAGCGCGCGGGGCGGTCGGGCTCGGCGATCGCGTCGAGCAGCAGCCGGGCCGCCTCGGCGCCGATCTGCTGGTGGGGGATGGCGATCGTCGTGAGCGGTGGTGCGAGCTTGTCGAGGAAGGGCATGTCGTTGAAGCCGACGACGCTCATGTCGCGGGGGCACGCGATCGACCGCTCGGCGAACACGTCGTAGCAGCCGAGCGCGATCAGGTCGTTCCCGGCGACGACGGCGGTGACGTCCGGGCGCGCGTCGAGCAACCGGCGGAGCCCGTCGGCGCCCGCCTCCTCGCTCCAGTGCTCGCAGGTGACGACGAGCGACGGGTCGTTGTCGAGCTCCCGGTCGCGCACGGCGTTGCGGAAGGAGCGCAGCCGGGTGACGCCGGTGGAGGTGGTGGCGGGTCCGGCGAGGTGGCCGATCCGGTGGTGGCCGAGCGCGGCGAGGTGGGCCACGGCCATCTCGATGCCGGAGGCGTCGTCGGGGGTGATCGAGGGGATGTCGACGCCGTCGGGACGACGGTTGACCATCACCATCGGGACGCCCTCGCGCCGCAGCCGCTCCATCAGCGGGTGGTCGATCAGGGCGGTCGCCACGATCAGGCCCTCGACCTGGCGCGAGCGGAGCAGCTCGATCTGGGCCTGCTCGCGCTGGGGGTCGTTGTCGGTGTTGACGATCAGGCCGCTGTAGCCGGCCGGCTCCAGGACGTCCTCGATGCCGCGCACGATCGGCGGGAAGAGCGGGTTGGTCAGGTCGGGGATGACCAGGCCGACGGTGCCGGACTTGGCCGTCTTGAGGCCGCGGGCGATCGGGTTCGGCCGGTAGCCCAGCCCCTCGGCCACCTTGATCACGCGCTTGGCCGTGTCGGCGTTCACCAGACCCCGGGTCGCGGGGTTGAGGGCACGGGAGGCGGTCGCGGGGTGGACCCCGGCGGCGTCCGCCACGTCCCGGAGGGTGGGGGCTGGCACGGGAGGCATCCTAGGGTTCCGCCCGCCCGGCCGGACGGTGCCAGCGCTTCCGGGCCGCCCACGCGCCGAGTCCGAGGGGTACGGCGATCGCGGCGTACCCGCCGTAGACGAGCGAGAACCGGCCGGCATCGGCCAGGTCCGCCACCACGACGGCGCCCACCGCGCTGCCCACGAACAGCGCGCCCGCGAAGAGCGAGACCACCACCGCCCGGGTCCCGGGGAGCACCTCGGTGGCCCAGGTCTGGAGCGAGGAGTGCATCGCCGACCAGGCGATGCCGATCAGGATCGCGACCACGACGGCGACCGCGGGGCGCTGGGAGACGGCGAGCAGCCCGGTGCCCGCGGCGGCGCAGCCGGCGCCGAGCAGGATCAGCCGGGACGGGTGCCAGGCGCGGGAGAGCCGGCCGACCGAGGACGCGCCGAGCAGGACCGCGAGGCCGTAGACGCCGGTGACCGCGCCGGCGAGCGAGGTCGAGGCGCCGGTGCTCTCGACGGCGGTGGGCAGCAGGGTGAGTGCGCCGAGCAGCACGACGCCCTCGACGAACCCGAAGGTGAGCACCAGCAGCGTCACCCGCGAGCGGGCGATCGAGACCAGCGAGGTGCGGGCGGTCGCCCGGTGCGCCGGACGCGGTCGGCTCGGGGAGCCGGGCCAGGACGACCGACAGCACCAGGGCCGCCGAGCCGGTGAGGACGAAGGCGATCCGCCACGACGCGACGTCGGCGAGGAGCCCGGCGCCGGCCGACGCGGCGGCGGTGCCGACCGCGACCCCGACCATCAGCCCGGTGATCGCCTGCTGCCGTCGGGCGGGGGCGACGGTGTCGCCGAGGTAGATCAGCGCCGAGGGGTACGCCGCGCCGAAGAAGCCGCCCGCCAGCCCGCGCAGGATGCCGAGGACCAGCACGGTCGGGCTCAGCGCCGAGACCAGGCTCAGCACCCCCGCGACGACCAGGCTGAACCGCAGCGTCCGGACCCGGCCGTAGCGGTCGGAGGCGAAGCCCCACAGGGGCTGGCCCAGCCCGTAGACGAGGAAGTACGCGCCGGCGGCGGTCACGACCTGGGCGAGCGGCACGTCCAGGCTGGCGCCGATCGCGACCAGCATCGGCGGCATCGCGAACCGGTCGAGCGTGCTGACCAGCGTGGTGACCTGCAGGAGTCGCAGCGCCGGGGGGCGCTCGCTCACCGGGTGACCACGAGGCCGGGGTCGTCCCACACGCCGTCCAGCACGTCCCGGCCGTCGACGACGCGGGGGAGCCAGTGCTGCCGCAGGCCGATCAGGGTCCGCAGCGCCGCGGGGTCGACGGCGCCGTCGGCGATCAGGCCGTCGCGGCCGGCCAGGCCCTCGACGTACCGGCGGGCGAGCTCGAGGTCGAGGTCGAGCCGGTCGGCGGCGGCCACGGCCGCCTCGCCGGCCAGCTCGCCGCTGAGGATCCGGGCCGAGGTGTCGAGCAGGACGGCGGCCAGGTCGTGCCCGACCTCGAGGTGCTCGTCGCGGACCACGGCCAGCACGGTCCCGAGGTACGGCGCCAGCTCGTCGCCCACCGAGGCCAGTCGCTCGCAGCCGGCGGCACCGGCGGACAGCTCGTTGCCGGCACCGAGCACGGTCGCGTCGCACTCGCCGTCGAGCAGCGCGCGGAGCCGCTTCGGCGTCGAGCCGAGCTTGACCACGTCGTACTCCTCCCGGCCCAGGCCGTGCCGCTCCAGCAGCGTGAAGAGCGCGAGCGCGAAGCCGGAGCCGGGGACGTCGACGGCGACCCGCGCCCCGCGGAGGTCCTCGACCCCCAGGCCGGGCCGGGCCCACACGCCCAGGCCGAGACCGCCGTCGACGGCGATCAGGATCCGGGCGTCGACCTGCTCGCCGAGCGGGTTCTCCGGGTCGTAGCGGTAGGCCAGCACGTTGTCGGGGCTGGTGAGGGCGAGGTGCAGCTCGCCGTCGATCAGCGACCGGAACTGGGCGGGCGAGGAGGGGACGGGTCGTTCGTGGACCTCGAGGCCGGCGGCGGCGAGGGCACCGGTACGGCGGGCGACCTCCAGCACGACGGAGGGGGTGAAGGAGCCGAGCTCGACCTGACGGGGTGCAGCCTGCATGTCGGGCACGCTAGCGGAAAGTGCACTCGATTGCAGCACCGGTGCAGGAACGGCGATCGGACGCCCTCAGGCGTGAGCGCTCCCCTCCCCGTGCCGCTTGACATCTCCGCGAGGGACGGTCAGGCTGCACTCGTTTGCAGAACCAGTCGCGCCGCTCGGCGAGCGCGTCGAGAGCGGAGGTGGAGAGCATGGACGAGCTGGTGGCATCGGCGGTCGCCCACTGGGGTCCGCGGTTCACGACCAACGGCGTGACCATCTCCGACTTCGAGCGGATCACCGCCGGTGTCGAGCGCTGGGACGACTGGTGCGCGGCCTGGACGGCCGAGGGTGCCGCCCACGAGGAGCTCGGCCGGACCGCCCTCGCCGAGGGTCGCGACCGCTCCGCCGGGGCCCACCTCGCCCAGGCGGCGGTCTACCACCACTTCGCCAAGTTCGTCTTCGTCAACGACCTGGAGCAGATGCGCGCCGCGCACGCTCGCGCGGTCGCCTGCCTCACCGACGCGCTGCCCCACCTCGACCCGCCCGGACGCCGCCTCGAGATCCCCTTCGAGGGGAGCACGATGGTGGCCGTCGTCCGGGTGCCCGCCGGCGAGGGACCGCACCCCGTCGTCCTGATGATCCCGGGCCTGGACTCCACCAAGGAGGAGCTCGGCTCGACCGAGCAGACCTTCCTCGACCGCGGCCTGGCCACGGTCACGCTCGACGGCCCCGGCCAGGGCGAGGCGGAGTACGACCTCCCGATCCGCGGTGACTGGTCCCCGGTCGCCGAGGCCGTCTGGGACGCGATCGGGTCAGCCCCCGACCTCGACCGCTCCCGCCTGGCCGTCTGGGGCGTCAGCCTCGGCGGCTACTACGCCCCCCGCGTGGCTGCGGCCCTCGGCGACCGGGTGACCGCGGTGGTCGCGCTCGCCGGCCCCTTCAACTTCGGCGAGTGCTGGCCCGGCCTCCCGCAGCTGACCCGCGACACCTTCCGGGTCCGCTCCGGTACGCCGGACGACGAGTCGGCCCGCCAGCGGGCGCTCGAGCTCGACCATGTCCGCGGCGGCGTCCGACCTGGTCGCGCCGCTGCTGATCGTCTTCGGCCGGCTCGACCGGCTGATCCCGTGGGAGAACGCGATCCGGCTTGCGGGACGCGGTCGGAGGTCCGGTCCAGCTGCTGATGCTCGAGGACGGCAACCACGGCTGCGCCAACGTCTGGCCGCAGCACCGGCCGCTGACCGCCGACTGGGTGGCCGCGAAGCTGCTCGGCACCCCCGAGCCCCACGTCCCCACTCCCTCCACCGCTGTTCCGATCGAGAAGGCAGGCTGACTGATGAACACCTCCGACGCTCACACGCCCGGGTCGCTGCGGGTCGGCTGGATCGGCGCCGGCCGGATGGGGGCCGCGATGGCCTCGCGGCTCGCGCGTGCCGGCGAGGACGTCACGGTCTGGAACCGCACCCGCGCCAAGGCCGAGGCGCTGACCGAGCACGGCTGCGCGGTCGCCGACACGATCGCCGACCTCCGCGGCCACGACGTCGTCTTCACGATGGTCTCGACCCCCGCCGACCTCGAGCAGGTGCTCACCGGCGAGGACGGCCTGCTGGCCGACCCCGACCACGTCCCCGGCTGCGTCGTCGACTGCTCGACCGTCTCGACCGAGTCGTCGGCCGCGATGCGCGCGGCCTGCTCCGAGCGAGGCGTCGCCTTCCTCGCCTCCCCGGTGAGCGGCAACGGCAAGGTGGTGCGCGCCGGCGGGCTGAGCCTGGTGGTGTCCGGGCCCGAGGAGACGTGGCTCAAGGTCGCGCCGCTGCTGGCCCACCTCGGCAAGGGAGCGACGTACGTCGGCGACGGCGAGAACGCCCGGCTCGCCAAGATCGCCCACAACCTGATGCTCGGCGTCGTCACCCAGTGCCTGGCCGAGATCACGGTGCTCGCGGAGAAGGGCGGGATGGAGCGCGCGGCGTTCCTGGAGTTCCTCAACAACTCCGTCATGGGCTCGGTCTTCACCCGCTACAAGACGCCGGCCTTCGTCAACCTCGACTACACCCCGACCTTCACCCCGATCCTGCTCCGCAAGGACTTCGACCTCGGCCTCGCGGCGGCCCGTGAGCTCGACGTACCGATGCCGATCGCGGCCGCCACCATGGCCGCCGTGCAGGGCACGGTCGGCAGCGGCCGGATCGAGGAGGACTTCGCGATCCTGCTCGACCAGCAGGCCATGCTCTCGGGGATCACGCTCAAGCCCGAGAACGTCCAGGTCGACGACGGCCTCTCCGCCGCCGACGAGGCGTGACCATGAGCACGACGGGTGGCTCGGGACGCCCGCTCGCAGCGCCGGGCCACATGGGGGTGGACTACGAGGAGCGGGTCGACTTCGACCGGCTCCGCCGCTACCGGCTCGGGCGCGCCCAGGAGGCGCTGGAGTCCAGCGAGTGCGGGGCGTTCCTGCTCTTCGACTTCTACAACATCCGCTACACGACCCAGACCTGGATCGGCGGCGCGCTCGGCGACAAGATGATCCGCTACGCGCTGCTGGCCCGCGGCAAGGACCCGGTCCTGTGGGACTTCGGCTCCGCGGTCAAGCACCACAAGCTCCACTCGCAGTGGGTGCCGGAGGAGAACTACCGCGCCGGCTTCCTCGGCTTCCGCGGCGCCGTCGCGCCCTCGGTCGGACTGATGGTCGACGCGGTCGCGGAGATCAAGTCGATGCTGGTCGAGGCCGGCGTGGCCGACCTCCCGGTCGGGATGGACATCGTCGAGCCGCCGTTCCTCTTCGAGATGCAGCGCCAGGGCCTGACCGTCGTCGACGCCCAGCAGCTGATGCTCGACGCCCGCTGCATCAAGAGCTCGGACGAGATCACGCTGCTCAACCAGGCGGCCGCGATGGTCGACGGCGTCTACCAGGACATCACCGAGGCGCTGAAGCCCGGCATCCGGGAGAACCAGATCGTCGCGCTCGCCAACCAGCGGCTCTACGAGATGGGCTCGGACCAGGTCGAGGCGGTCAACGCGATCTCCGGCGAGCGGTGCAACCCGCACCCGCACAACTTCACCGACCGGCTGATCCGCCCCGGCGACCAGGCGTTCTTCGACATCATCCACTCCTTCAACGGCTACCGGACCTGCTACTACCGCACCTTCGCGGTCGGCTCCTCGACCCCGGCCCAGCGCGACGCCTACACGCAGGCGCGGGAGTGGATGGACCGCGGCATCGACGGCATCCGGGCCGGCGTCGGCACCGACGAGGTGGCCGCCCTGCTCCCGAAGGCCGAGGAGTTCGGCTTCGACAGCGAGATGGAGGCGTTCGGCCTCCAGTTCGCCCACGGCCTCGGCCTCGGGCTCCACGAGCGCCCGATCATCTCCCGCCTCAACTCCATGAAGGAGCCGGTCGAGCTCCAGGTGGGGATGGTGTTCGCGCTCGAGACCTACTGCCCCGCCGTCCGACGGCTACTCCGCGGCCCGGATCGAGGAGGAGATCGTGATCACCGAGGACGGCCCCCGCATCCTCACCCTCTTCCCCGCCCAGGAGCTCTTCGTCACCAACCCGTACTAGCGTCGCCGGGGGTTTCGAGGCTCGCTCCGCTCGCACCTCAACCACCGGAACAGCCACCGCTGCCGGTGGTTGAGGTGCGAGGGCCCCCAGGGCCCGAGCCTCGAAACCCCCGGCCCACCACAGTCCGACCCCAGAAAGGCCCACACCGTGGCTGACTTCTCGCTCTCGTCCATCCCCGACCTGCCGCTGGACCTCTGGGTCGGCGGGAAGGAACGGCCCGCCTCCGACGGCGGCCGCTTCGACGTGCTCGACCCGGCCACCGGCGAGGTGATCACCTCGGTCGCCAACGGCACCGTCGAGGACGCGATGGCCTGCGTCGAGGCCGCGGCGTCCGCCGCCGAGTCCTGGGCCGCGACCGCCCCCCGCGAGCGGGCCGAGATCCTGCGCCGGGCCTTCGAGCTGATGACGGCGCGGTCCGACGAGATCGCCCACCTGATCTCGCTGGAGAACGGCAAGGCGCTGCCGGACGCGCGCGGCGAGACGGCGTACGCCGCCGAGTTCTTCCGCTGGTACGCCGAGGAGGCGGTCCGCGCCTCCGGCTCGGTGATGACCGCGCCGTCCGGGTGCCAACCGGATCGTCGTCCTCCAGCAGCCGGTCGGCATCGCCGTGCTCGTGACCCCGTGGAACTTCCCGGCCGCGATGGCGACCCGCAAGATCGGCCCGGCCCTCGCGGCCGGCTGCCCGGTGATCCTCAAGCCCGCCTCCGACACCCCGCTCACCGCGCTGCTGATGGCGAAGATCCTGGCCGACGCCGGCGTCCCCGAGGGCGTCGTCTCCGTCCTCCCCGCCCGCCGCTCCGGCGCGGTCGTCTCGGCGATGCTGCACGACCCGCGGGTCCGCAAGCTCTCCTTCACCGGCTCCACCGAGGTCGGCCGGGTGCTGCTCAAGGAGGCCGCCGACCAGGTCGTGAACTGCTCGATGGAGCTCGGCGGCAACGCGCCGTTCCTGGTCTTCGAGGACGCCGACCTCGACGCCGCGGTCGACGGCGCGATGATCGCCAAGATGCGCAACGCCGGCGAGGCCTGCACCGCCGCCAACCGGTTCTACGTCCACGCCGACGTGGCCGAGGAGTTCAGCCGCAAGCTCGCCGAGAAGATGAAGGCGATGGTCGTCGGCCCCGGCACCCACGACGACACCCAGGTCGGCCCGCTGGTCAACGAGGAGTCGGCCGCCAAGGTCGACGAGCTGGTCCGCGGCGCGGTCGACGCCGGCGCCACGGTCGTGATCGGCGGCAACCGCCCCGACCGCGAGGGCTTCTACTACGAGCCCACCGTCCTGCTCGACGTCCCCCGCGACGCGGAGATCCTGAGCGAGGAGATCTTCGGCCCGGTCGCCCCGGTCCTCACCTTCACCGACGAGGCCGACGCGATCGCGATGGCCAACGACACCGAGTACGGCCTGGTCTCCTACGTCTTCACCCAGGACCTCGCCCGCGGCCTCCGGGTCAGCGAGAAGCTCGACGCCGGCATGGTCGGCCTCAACCGCGGCCTCGTCTCCGACCCCGCCGCCCCCTTCGGCGGCACCAAGCAGTCCGGCATCGGCCGCGAGGGCGGCCACGAGGGCATGCTCGACTACCTCGAGAGCAAGTACGTCGCCGTCTCCTGGTAGCCGTCCTCTGCCGGTGGTTGAGGTGCGAGGAGCGCCAGCGACGAGCCTCGAAACCCCCGGACCCCCAAGCAATCAGTTGGCCGCAGACACGAGTCCCGCCGACCTCGCCCGGGTGCGTGCTGGCAACCAGGTGACCAGCACTCTCGACGCTCGCGGAGGTCGCGTGTGGGAGGACGTTCGAGCAGCCGGTCGTGCATCTGGCTGAACCAGCGTGCTCGTCTCGCCGCCAGCCGATGAGGAGCACCGGGCACGGGACTCGGTCTGGGGTCCGGAGCCTCGATGGTCCAGGCGACGAGCGAGGCGAGATCGGCGTCGAAGAAGGCTGGTCGCGCCACGCTCCATGGCTGCGACCGAGCCGGGTCGATCACGCTCGCTCGCCTCGCGCCAGTCCGGTCCGGTCAGCATCGTCATGAAGTCGTCCAGGGCTGTCATCAGCTCCCTGGGAGACGTGGGTGCGCCTGCAGCCGCTCGCAGGCCGTCGCGGAACTCAGGTGCTGTAGGCGGTCCCGGACGGCGGCGCCTCCACCACCGTCAGTGATCGCACGACCTCCGGATGGAGAGCGGGTCCGAAGTGCCGTGTCCGGTGGTTGAGGTGCGAGGAGCGCCAGCGACGAGCCTCGAAACCCCTGGACCGAGCAGCAGCGTCAGACGCCGCTGGCGTTCGGGTCGCGCCAGTTCCGCTCGAAGGGCAGCCGCCAGGTGAACGGCGCCACCAGCTGGTGGATCTGGTTGGGGCCCCACGAGCCGGGGGCGTAGGGGCGCACGACCGGCGGGTTCTCGATCACCGGGGTCGAGATCTCCCACAGCCGCTCGATGCCCTGCGCGGAGGTGAAGAGGGTGTGGTCGCCCTTGGCGGCGTCGTGGATGAGGCGCTCGTACGCCTCGAGCACCGACCCGGCCCAGCCGGTGTCGTGCATCGCGAACTGCATCGACAGCTTGTCCAGGTGCATGCCCGGGCCGGGGCGCTTGCCGTAGAAGGACAGCGACATCCGCGACTGGTCGGCGAGGTCGAAGGTGAGGTGGTCGGGGCCGTGGTCGCCGACGCCGGAGCCGGCGGGGAACATCGAGCGCGGCGGCTCCTTGAACGCGATCGAGATGATCCGGGCGCCCTGCGCCATCCGCTTGCCGGTGCGCAGGTAGAACGGGACGCCGGCCCAGCGCCAGTTGTCGACGTAGCACTTGAGCGCGACGAACGTCTCGGTCTCCGAGTCGGGCGCGACCCCGTCGAGCTCGCGGTAGCCGACGTACTGGCCGCGGACGACGTCCTGGGGCTCGATCGGCAGCATGGAGCGGAAGACCTTGTTCTTCTCCTCCGAGATGGCCGAGGGCTCCAGCGCCGTCGGTGGCTCCATCGCGGTGAACGCGAGCACCTGGAAGAGGTGGGTGACGACCATGTCGCGGTAGGCGCCGGTCGCCTCGTAGAAGCTCGCCCGCTGCTCGAGCCCGAGCTCCTCGGGGACGTCGATCTGGACGTGGTCGATGTGGTGGCGGTGCCAGATCGGCTCGAACAGCCCGTTGGCGAAGCGGAACGCCAGGATGTTCTGCGCCGCCTCCTTGCCGAGGAAGTGGTCGATCCGGAAGATCTGCTCCTCCTCGAACACCTCGTGGAGCTGGCGGTTGAGCTCGATCGCGGAGGCCAGGTCGGTGCCGAACGGCTTCTCCATGATGATCCGGCTGCGCTCGACCAGCCCGGCCTCGCGCAGCTGGTCGACCACCGACAGCGCCGCCTTCGGCGGGACGCTCAGGTAGTGCAGCCGGTGCGAGTCGACGTCCGTGTCGAACTCGGTCTCCGCCTCCTCGACCGCCCGCCGCAACCCCGCCGGCCCCTCCGACCCGGGCGCGAACGACAGCAGCGGCGCGAATTCCGGCCACGCCTCCGTGTCCCCGTCATCCCCCCCGAACTCGTCCACCGCCGCCCGCGCGAACTCCCGGAACGACTCGGTCGTGTAGTCGTCCAACGACGTCCCCACCACCCGGATGTCCCGCAGCAGCCCGGTCTTGAACAGGTGCAGCAGCCCGGGCAGCAGCTTGCGTCGACTCAGGTCCCCCGTCGCGCCGAAGAGGACGACGGTGGTCGGATGCTCAGATGCCACGTCGCCACCTTAGGCGCGTACGCCGTGCTGGCGGGAGGTGTCGTCCGGGACGCGGCTTACGGCCATGCCGCGGGGTATCCCACTTCGCTGCGTATGAACCTGCGCTAGCGCACGACTCGCAGGGCTGCCCGGCCGGGCAGCACCGGTAACTGGTCGTCAGCGCTTGGCTCGCGGCAGCGAGTACGCCGTCCCGTCCATGTCGTAGTCGGAGCTGATCCCCATCGCCCGCAGGATCGTCGGCATGATGTCGACGGACTTCACCTGGGCGCCCAGGTCCTTCGAGGACAGGTTGGCGCCGGCGAAGACGATGGGGATCTGCTGGGTGCTGCGCTGGATGCCGCCGTGGTCGCCGAGGACGGAGTACGTCGTGTTGTCGGGGAGGGTGGCGACGAGGTCGGGGCCGTAGTCGGCGGCCTGGGTGTCGACGAGCTCCTGGGCCTTGTTGGAGAACCACTTGCGCTCGGCCTTGGAGTGCATGAGGTTCCAGCGGACGGGGGTCACCCGGTCGAAGTGGTCGCCGTGGCGGCGCCAGACGGCGGTGACGTCGGGGAGGGTGCGCATGACGGCGGCGGCCTCGGTGACCTTGGCCGGGGACTGGTCGGTCAGCCAGACGTTGAGCGAGGAGTCGCTGTAGGAGAAGCCGACGTTGTCGGTGTCGATGAGCGGCTGCAGCGCCTCCTGCGGCGAATGTAGTGGACGTCGTTCTCGGGGTCGCCGTAGTACCAGTTCTGGTAGCCGTAGTCGGTGACCGGCTCGAAGTCGCCGTGGAAGTGCCCCGGCGCGGCCGCGACCGAGCCGTGGTCGGCGGTGAGGACGACCAGGGTGCTGTCGAGCTCGCCGCTCTCCTCCAGCGCGTCCATGATCCGGCCGACCTGCGCGTCGGCGGTGGCCGTCGCGTACTCCATGTGGGTCATCGGGTCGTAGCCCGGGGTGGCCTCCTCGGGGTCGTTCACCCCACCCCACATGTGGGCGGCCTTGTCGACGCCGGGGAGGCTGACGAAGATGCCGCTCCAGGCGTTCTCCTCGTTGGCCATGATGTCGAGCACGGCGTCGGTGGCCCAGATGTCGCCGCCCTGGTGGCCCGGCTCGTCGCCCACGACGTACCGGTCGTCGGTGGCGGGGTAGAGCTGGGCGGGGAACTGCAGGGTGTCGTAGCTCTTGTCGCGCTCGACGAGGTAGCGGGAGCCGCACTCAGCCGAGATGTACGACGGCGGTGCGGGGATCCCGGTCGGCATCCGGTAGCGCTGGCCGTCGCAGGTGGGACCGCTGGCGAACGTCGTGACCGAGGTGTTCGGCGACCCGGGACCGGCGAGGCCGTAGGCGGCGTACGACTTGGGGCTGACCGTGAAGACCTTGCCCGTGTCGTCGAGGTAGTCCGAGAGGTGGGGGTAGCCGGCGTGCTCCTGCAACAGGGACATCTGGGCCCAGCCGAAGTTGCTGGTGAGGTAGAGCCCGCCCATCGGGCCGAGGACCCCTTCGACGTCGCGGTAGCCCTCGTTGGTCCACCCCATGTGCTGGGGGAGCATGCCGGAGGTGATGACGTTGTGGGTCACGACGGTGACCGAGCCGGTGTGGCCGAGGTAGCCGCGCGGGGTGTCGACGCCGTCGGCCA
>CAWGVI010000013.1:0-299371 GCA_963826015.1 uncultured Actinomycetota bacterium
GGACGCTGCTCCGGCGAGGCGGCGGCGCTCAGTCCGTGACGTCGACCGAGAACGTGTCGGTGCCGCTGGCGACCCCGCCGTCCTCGGTGACCGTGACCGTCACCGTGTAGACCTCGAGCGGCTCGCCGGTGCCGGCCCAGGTGTGCTGGAGGTCCGCGAAGTCACCCGGCCAGGCGACCTGGAAGGTGTCGTCGGTCGTGCCGTCCCCCCAGTCGACCGAGACGGTCCAGGGACCGTCGGTGCCGGGGTCCGTGAACCGGTCGAGGTCCAGGGTCTGGGGGACGTCGGCGACGGCGTCCTGGTCACCGCCGGCGAGGACCAGCGGGGCGACGTTGCGGACCACGATGCCGAGCGAGAGCGTCGATCGCGCGCCCTGGTCGTCGACCACGCGCCCGGACACCGTCAGCGAGCGGTCGTCGGGGTAGAGGCAGTCGTAGGAGGAGGCGGGGACCGGCCCGATCTCGAAGCGACCGTCGCCGACCCCGACGTCGTCGCAGTCGTAGAAGTACGTCAGCGGACCGTTCTCCGGGTCGTGGGCGGTCAGCGTGATCGTGCCGGTGCCACCCTCGAGGATCTCCGTCGCCGAGGTCATCCCCAGGCGTGCGGCGTCGTTGACGGGATAGACGGTGAGCCTGACCTTGGCCCGGTCGGTGTTGCCGGCGGGATCCGTGGCGACGTAGACCAACGAGTCGGTGCCCGACCAGTTGCGGTCCGGCTTGTAGCGCAGGGCGCCGCGGGCGTTGACGCTGGCCGTGCCGTGCTTCGGCGGGCGCACCATCCGGGCCCGGAGCTTGCGGCCCTCGGGGTCCTTGTCGTTCGAGAGCACGCCGGGTGCGGTGTAGGTGAAGCGGGCGTCCTCGGGGATCGTCATCCGGTCCGCGCGCGCGACCGGGCTCTTGTCGGCGCGCAGCGCAGCGCCGGCGGGCGCGACGCCGACCGCGCTCACGAGCAGCCCGAGGGCCAGCAGGGCGGCGACACGTCTCATGCGCACGAGCGTAGGGCCCCCGGCGTGACGGCGTGACCGTTAGGGGGACTCCGGACGCCGTGCGTGCGCGAGCTCCACGGCCTGGCGGAACGCGTTCAGCACGTACGGCGGCACCCGCATCCCCTGCGCGTGGTTCCAGAGCAGCTCCCGCTCCACCCGGCTGGCCTGCTCGGCGAAGTCGTCGGCCCGCTCGGTGATCCGCAGCGCGTCCATGACGTCCCCGAAGTCGGCGTGCTGCTCGGGGTTGTTGACCCCCACCGGCCCGAAGGAGATCGACCGCAGGCGGCGTACCAACCAGGTCTGCCAGGGCCGCAGCTGCTCGGCCAGGCCGCGGGCCGACATCGCGTAGAACGCGTGGTGGCCGGGCTCCTGCCGCTTGATCTGGCCGACCACCGTCTCGGCGACCGCGTCCTCGCCGATCTCGGTCAACCCCTCGTGGAGGAGGTTGTAGGCGAGCACGGCGGAGCGCTCGGTGGACTGACCGGTGAGGTAGTAGATCATCCGCACCACGTCCTGGATCGGCGCGAGGTGCGAGAGCGTCCCGAGCACGTGGATCTTCAAGGACACGGTGTCGAGGTCGGTCGTGGCGGCGGCCCGGCCGAGCCGCATCTGGAGCTCGTCGAGGATCTCGCCGTGCCGGATCTCCTGCGGGTGCCACACGTCGGCGTAGAAGTGGCGGTCGACGTCCGGTGGGTCGGGCAGCATCGTGGTCAGCTCCAGGACGTTGCGGTCCACCTCGAGCTCGACGCGGGCCATGTAGTCGAGCACGTGCCCGAAGCGCTGGTTGGTGGTCGCGACGTCGCGGACCGTGAAGTCGACCGTGGCGAGGTCGATCGGCGGATGCTCGGCGCCCAGCCGGTCGACATGGTCGCGGAGCCGCTGTTCAACGGAACGAGGACGCACCACGCGGGGAATCGTAGTCTGCACGTTGTGGATTCGGCTCCGACCCTCGTACGGATGGGATCGCCCACGGGTCGGTGGGTCGTCGCGGCGGCCAGCCTCGGCTCCGGGCTGACCCTGCTGGACGGCACGGTCGTCAACGTCGCCCTGCGCACGATCGGCGAGGACCTCGACGCCTCGCTCGCCGAGCTCCAGTGGATCAACAACGGCTACCTGCTCACGCTCGCCTCGCTGATCCTGCTCGGCGGGTCGCTCGGCGACCGCTACGGACGCCGCCGGCTCTTCGTCGTCGGCACCATCTGGTTCGCCGCCGCCTCGCTCCTCTGTGGTCTCGCGCCGACCGCGGAGACGCTCGTCGTGGCGCGGCTGCTCCAGGGCATCGGCGGGGGCCTGCTCACGCCCGGGAGCCTGGCGATGATCCAGGGCGCCTTCGTGAAGGAGGACCGGGCGCCTGCCATCGGCGCGTGGTCGGGACTCGGCGGCATCGCGGCCGCGGTCGGCCCGTTCCTCGGCGGCACCCTGATCGGTGCCGCCTCGTGGCGGTGGATCTTCCTGGTCAACCTCCCGCTGGCGGTGCTGACCGTCTGGATCGCGGTCCGGCACGTGCCGGAGTCGCGGTCGGCCCACCCGGCCCACCGCTTCGACCTCGCCGGTGCCGTCCTGGCCGCGGTGGCCCTGGGCGGCATCACCTACGCACTCGTGCAGTGGGGTGGATCCGCCGCACCGTGGGCGGCGCTGGTCGGCGTGGTCGCGGCGGTCGCCTTCGTGCTGGTGGAGGGCCGCACCCGCGAGCCGATGATGCCGCTGAGCCTCTTCCGCGACCGGGTGTTCAACGCCGCGAACTCGATGACGCTGCTCGTGTACGCCGCACTCGGCGCCGTGCTCTTCTTCCTCGTGCTCCAGCTCCAGACCGTGGCCGGCTACAGCCCGCTCCGGGCCGGGGTGGCGACCCTGCCGATCACGCTGTGCATGCTCTTCCTCGCCCGACGCGGCGGCATGATCGGGGTCCAGTACGGCCCCCGGATCCCGATGACGATCGGCCCGATCGTGATGGGTCTCTCGGTGACCTCGCTGCTGCGGGTCGACCGCGACACGTCGTACTGGCTCGACGTGCTGCCCGGCCTCACCGGCTTCGGGCTCGGCCTCGCGCTGATGGTCGCCCCGCTCACCGCGACCGTGCTCGCGGCCGCGCCGGACGAGCAGGCCGGCATCGCCAGCGGTGTCAACAACGCGATCGCCCGGAGCGGCTCGCTGCTCGCGGTGGCGGCGCTGCCGGCGGCGGTCGGCCTCGGCGGGATGGAGTACGCCGACCCGGTGGCGCTGGACGCGGCGTACGGCTCGGCGACGCTGGCGTGCGCGGTGCTCCTGCTGCTCGGCGGGCTCCTCTCGTGGCTGCTGGTGCCGCGACGGCTGCCGCGATAGTCTGCACGAGAGACGATGCGCATCACGAAACGAGTTGCACTATGCGCAACAGAGCCACCCGCGCCACGCTGATCCGGCTGCTCGAGCACGCCCGGTACGAGGTGCTGCCCACCGCCTCGGCCGAGGACACCCTCCTCGAGCACGTCCCGCGCGACCGCAGATCACCGTGACCGCCTCGCCGGGCAAGGGCCTGGCGACGACCTTCGAGCTCGCGGAGCGGCTGGCCGGACACGGCTACCAGGTCGTGCCGCACCTCGCCGCGCGGATGGTGACCGGCCGCAGCGAGCTCGAGGAGATCGCCGAGCGCCTCACCGGCAAGGGCATCACCCGGGTGTTCGTGCCCGGCGGCGACGCCGAGGCCGCGGGCGACTACCCCGACGCGCTCTCGCTGCTCGAGGACCTCAAGGCCATCGGCTCGCCCTTCGAGCAGGTCGGGATCACCGGCTACCCCGAGTCGCACCCGAGCATCTCCGACGACCTGACGATCCAGGCGATGTGGGACAAGCGGCGCTACGCGACCCACGTCGTCAGCAACCTGACCTTCGACCCGGACTCGGTGCGTGACTGGGTACGCCGGATGCGCACCCGCGGCATCACCATGCCGCTGCTGCTGGGCATGCCCGGCCCGGTCGACCGCACCAAGCTGCTGGCGATGGCCACCCGGATCGGGGTCGGCGAGTCGACCCGCTTCCTGGCCAAGCACAAGGGCACCTTCGCCCGGCTCGCGGCTCCCGGCGGCTTCACCGGCCAGCGGTTCCTCGAGCAGTGCGCGCCCGCCCTCGCCGAGCCCGGCGCCCTGGTCGAGGGCCTCCACGTCTTCACCTTCAACCAGATCGCGGCCACCGAGGCCTGGCGCACCGAACAGCTGGACCGCCTCCAAGGTTGAGTTGCCACGCAGCCGGGTCGAGTCGCCGTTCAGGCCCGGCCCGAGTGGTGACTCGACCGGCCCCGCTGGCAACTCAACCTCTGAGCAGGTCGCCGATGGCGCGCTCGAGGCCGGTGTCGCCGGTGGGGACGACGGTGAGGGGGAGGCCCATCCGGGCGGCCGCGGCCTCGGCGAGGGCTCGCAGCTCGTCGTCGGGCTGCTGGGCGAGCCACACGACCCGGGTGTAGTGCCGGAAGTAGTCGTCGCGCAGCTCGGGGTGGCGGTCCAGCCCGAGCTCGCGCACCACGGTCCGCTCGAAGGAGCGGACCAGGAAGTCGGTGAACAGGTAGGTGCCGGGCTGGTCCTCGAGGAACTGCGCCAGCCGGGACTCGCCGGCGTACAGGTCGTAGCAGTGCAGCCCGGGGAGCCGGGCCAGGCCGAGCTCCTCGCAGACCGCGTCGAGGGCGCCGTACGTCCCGCAGTCGGCGTAGCCCACCGCCACCCGGTCGTACGACGCGTCGAGCTCGACCGCGAGCCGCCGGACCTCGCCGGCGATCTGCTGCGGGTGGTTGTGCAGCAGCGGGGGCAGCGGGTGCACGTCGACCGGCCACGCGTGGCGCTCGACGACGGCGGCGGCCGGCTGGGCGATGGCGCCGCAGGCGATCAGCGCGGTACGGCCGGGGCGCCGGGGACGCTCAGACCTGGAACCCGAGCTGCTCGATGAAGCGGTCGTTGAAGTCGGGGCGGTCGGAGAGCTCGACATAGGTCACCTCCTCCAGCAGCGCGGCGGCACCGGCGCGCTCGCGCACCGACAGCAGTGCCATCTTCGCGCCCTCGCCGGCGACGTTGCCGGCCGCGACGATCCGCAGCACCGGGAGCGTCGGCACCAGGCCGATCCGGACCGCGGCGGCGGGGGACAGGTAGCTGCCGAAGGAGCCGGCCAGCAGCACCTGCTGCACGTCGCGGTGCTCCAACCCCAGCTCGGCGAGGAGCAGGGACCAGCCGGTGGAGATCGCCGCCTTCGCGAACTGGAGCTCGCGGACGTCGCGCTGGGAGAGGTAGACGCAGTCCTCGGGCTCGGTGTCGGGCGTCGGGCGGTGGAGCAGGAACACCCGCTCCTCCCCGATCCGGGTCAGCAGGGGGGCGAGGGCCGGGACCTTCTCGGCCGCCACCTCGTCGGGCACGAAGCGGCCGGTCTCGTCGAGCAGCCCGACCCGCACCATCTCCGAGACGGCGTCGACCAGGCCGGAGCCGCAGAGGCCGCGCGGCTCGACGTCGCCGATCACGCCGAGCACGACCTCCTCGTCGAGCTGGACGGTCTCGATCGCGCCGTCGGCGGCCCGCATGCCGCACCGGATCGCGCCGCCCTCGAAGGCGGGTCCGGCGGGGGCGGCGGTGGACAGGATGGTGTCGCCGTCGCTGAGCACGATCTCGCAGTTGGTGCCGACGTCGATGAAGAGCCGGGTCCGCTTGTCGCGGTCCATGCCGGTGGCGAGCATGCCGGCGACGATGTCGCCGCCGACGTACGCGCCGAGCGCCGGGAACAGCATGGCCCGGGCCTGCGGGTGGAGGGTCAGCCCGAGCTCGGTGGCGAGCACCGTCGGCGGGTGGGCGGTCGACATCACGAACGGCGCGACGCCCAGCGGCTCGGGGTCGATGCCCAGGGCCAGGGCGGTCATGGTCGCGTTGCCCGCAACCGCCACCTCGTAGACGTGGGCGGGGTCGACGCCGCCCTCGCGACACACCTGCTCGGCGAGCTCGGCGAGGGTCTCGTGCGCCGCGGTCCGCAACCGCCCGTGCATCGCGGGATCCATCATGGTCGCGCTGATCCGGGTGATGACGTCGGCGCCGAACGGCTGCTGCTTGTTGAGCATCGAGGCGACGGAGACCGGGGTCCCGGTGCCGAGGTCGAGCAGCGTCGCGACCACGGTGGTGGTGCCGAGGTCGAAGGCGATGGCGTAGCGCAGCGCGGTCGTGTCGCCGGGCTCGATGTCGATCAGGGCCTCGTCGACGACGACCGCGGTGACCTTGAAGTCGGCCTGCCGGAGCACCGTCGACAGCCGCCGCAGCAGCGGCAGGTCGGCGGTGAGCTCGAGGTCGGTGATGGCATCGGTGACCCGGGCCAGGTCGGTGCGCTGGTCGGACAGGGTCGGCTCGTCGAGCTCGACGTAGCGCTTCTGGAGCGCGGGTCGCAGGATCACCTGGCGCCCGACGCCGACGGTGGCGGCCTTGGGCCGGGTGGTCAGCGGCGGGACCTCGACCTCGAGGTCACGGGTCGCCTGCACCAGGCACGCCAGCCGCCAGCCCTGGGCGATCTGCTCCTGGTTGAAGGTCCGGACGTCGTGCCGGGTGATCGGGGCGCCACCCTCGACCCGGACCTTGCACTTGTGGCAGGTGCCGTGGCCACCGCAGGTCGAGTCGATCGCGATGCCGTTCCACGACGCGGAGTCGAAGATGGTGACGCCCGGGGGGACCCGGACATTGCGCTCGGTGGGCGGTGAGTCCGGCCCGGTGTCGACCCGGAAGGAGATGTCGACCCGGCCGGTGCCGTCGTGCTGCGTCCCCTCCATCTCGGAGGACGGCAGCAGGCCCTCGCGCCGGATGGCGTCGAGGTCGACGTCGGGTACGCCGCCGTCGCTCTCGTCGTTCATGCCGTCGCGGCCGCCTTGGCACGGTGCGCGGCGATCCAGGCCATGCCCCACTCGTCGTGGTCGAGGAACACGTCGGCGGCCTTGACCGCCTCGACGATCTGCGGGGTGCGGGTGTCCATGATCGCGCTGGTGAGGCCCGCGGTCATCGCCATCGGCAGCCAGGCGGCGCCGAGGGTGTGCCGGTCGGGCATCCCGAAGGAGGTGTTGGACGCACCGCAGGTCATGTTGACCCCGAAGTCGTGACGGATCCGCCGCATCGTCTCCCAGGTGACCACGGAGGTGGAGGTGTCGGCACCGATCGGCATCGCCAGCGGGTCGATCACGATGTCGGCCATGCTCAGGCCGTACTCCTCGGTGGCGACCCGGATGATCTTCCCGGTGAGGTCGACCCGCTTGTCGGCCTCCATCGGGATCTCGTCGTGGTCGTTGGGCAGCGCGATGATCGCGGCGCCGTACTTCTTCACCAGCGGGAGGATCAGGGCGAGCCGGTCGTCCTCCGCGGTGACGGAGTTGACCAGGGCCCGGCCCTGGTAGACCGACAGCCCCGCCTCGAGTGCCTCGACGACCGAGGAGTCGATGCAGATCGGCAGGTCGGTGAGGCTCTGCACGAGCTGGATGGCCTTGGCCAGCAGCTCGGGCTCGTCGGTGAGCGGGACGCCCATGTTGACGTCGAGGACGTCGGCACCACCCTCGACCTGGGCCTTGACGTCCTTCTCGATCGCCGAGAGGTCGCCGGCCCGCAGCCCCTCCTGGAAGATCCGGCGGCCGGTCGGGTTGATCCGCTCGCCGATCAGGCAGAACCGGCGGCCGTGGCCGAGCACGACCTCCTTGGTCGCCGACCGGAGCACGGTCTCGTGGGTCGGGGCCGGTGTGCTCACGCTCATGCGGGGACCTGGGTGCGCTTCGCGTGCATCAGGGCCTTGGCGCGCTTCACGGTCGCGGACGCGTCGGCGGCGTAGCCGTCCGCACCGACGGCGTCGGCGTACTCCTGGGTGACCGGGGCGCCGCCGACCATCACGATGACGTCGGAGCGGATGCCCGCCTTCTCCAGGGCGTTCATGTTGGCCTTGAACATCGGCATGGTGGTGGTGAGGAACGCCGAGAAGCCGACGATGTCGGGCTGGTGCTCCTCGATCGCCGCCACGAACTTCTCCGGCGCGACCTGGACGCCGAGGTCGATGACCTCGAAGCCGGCGCCCTCGAGCATGATGTTGACGAGGTTCTTGCCGATGTCGTGGACGTCGCCCTTGACGGTGCCCATGAGGAACTTGCCGACGGTGGCGACACCGGTCTCGGCGAGCAGCGGACGCAGCCGCTCCATCGCCCCGGCCATCGCCTTGCCGGCGATGAGCATCTCGGGGACGAAGAAGTCGCCGCGCTCGAAGCGCGCCCCCACTTCCTCCAGCGAGGGGATCAGGGCGTCGAAGAGCAGTGTCTGCGGCTCCATCCCCTGGGTCAGGCCGTCCTCGGTCAGCTCCAGGACACGCGGGGCGTTGCCGACCAGCGTCTCGTCGTAGAGGCCTTGCAGGATCTCCTCCGGGGTCATGCCACACCCTCCTCGTGCGCGGCGCCCCGCAGCAGCGAAGACAGCTGCGCGGCGTGGTCCGACAGTTGATGACCGAGCTCGTCGAGCCGGCCCTTGAGTCGCGGCGAGGGTCCGGAGACCCCCAGTGCTGCCACGACGTGTCCCTCGGCGCCGTACACAGGTACGGCGACACCGGTGAGGCCGAGCTCGAGCTCGTCCTCGGTCAGCGCCCAGCCGCGCTCGCGGGTGCGACGGGAGTCGCGGCGCAGCGCGGCGGGGTCGGTGATGGTGGCCTCGGTGAAGGGCACCAACCCGTCGGCGGGGAGCGGCAGGCCGCCCCAGGCGTAGAACACCTTGCCCAGCGCCGAGCAGTGGGCGGGCACGTCGACCGTGGTCCAGTCGCGGGTGCCGAGCATGAACTGCGAGTCGACCTGGGCGACCTGGGTGACCCGGTCACCCCGGGTGACGCTCAGGTGGACCGTCTCGCGGGTCTCCTCGCCGATCAGGTCCATCGTGGACCGGGCCAGCCGGACCACCTCTGTCCACGGGTCGTGGCGCGCGGCGTACAGCCAGAAGAGCCGGCCCGCGACGTAGCCGCCGCCGTCGTCGTGACGCTCGAGCAGGCCCGCCCGCTCCAGCGCGGAGAGCATCCGCGAGGTCGTCGACTTGGCCAGCCCGGAGGACTCCAGCAGGTGGCCGAAGGTCAACGGCTCGTCGGCGCGGACCACCTCGGCGACCAGCTCCGCCGCGCGGTCGAGCGCCTGCGTGCCCCTCGCGCTCGGGGCCGTGGCCTGGGCCATCTGCTGCTCCTCCGGATCGGGGCTTCCACCAAGTCCCATGATGTGGAACTGTAGCCCCATCATGTGAGGCTACTCAGGAGGACCGATGTTTCGCAACCGGATGCCCCGATACGAGGTTCTGTCGCAGGACGCGATGGCCACGCTCGAGGGAGGTTGGCGCCGGCTGATGTCGGAGATCGGCGTGCAGTTCGCCGACGAACGGGCGCTGGACATGTTCCGCGCCGCCGGCCAGCGGGTGGAGGGCGAGACCGTCTTCCTCGACCCCGACTGGGTGCTCGAGCAGGTCGCGAAGGCCCCCGCTGAGTTCGACGTCCAGGCCCGCAACCCCGAGAACAGCATCCACATCGGCGGCGACGCGATGGCGTTCGGCGCGGTCTACGGCCCGCCGTTCGTGCGCGAGGGCGACGTCCGCCGCGACGCGACGATGGAGGACTTCCGCAACTTCACGAAGCTCTCGCAGTCCTTCGGCGTCCTCGACTCCGCCGGCGGCGTGGTCTGCGAGCCCAACGACACCCCGCTCGACAGCCGCCACCTCGACATGACGCTGGCGCTCCAGACGCTGACCGACAAGGTCTACATGGGCAACGTGGTCTCCGGCGTCAACGCCGCGGACACCCTGGCCATGACCTCGATCCTGTTCGGCTCGCGCGAGGCGATCGAGGAGACTCCGGCGACGATCTCACTGATCAACTGCAACTCCCCGCTCCGCTGGGACGACCGGATGCTCGAGTCGCTCTTCGAGTACGCCGCGGCCGGCCAGCCGGTCGTGCTGACGCCGTTCATCCTGATGGGCGCGATGTCGCCGGTGACGATCCCCGCGGCCCTCGTGCAGCAGATCACCGAGGCGCTGTCGGGCATCGCGCTCGCCCAGCTCATCCGG
Organism: uncultured Actinomycetota bacterium; assembly: GCA_963826015.1. GTDB lineage: Bacteria > Actinomycetota > Actinomycetes > Propionibacteriales > Nocardioidaceae > Nocardioides. The sequence continues at coordinate 10,029 of CAWGVI010000013.1, forward strand.
CCCGGCACCCCGGTGATCTTCGGGTCGTTCCTCTCCAACATCGACATGCAGTCCGGCTCACCGACCTTCGGCACCCCCGAGTCCGGGATCGGCCTGCTCTGCACCGGCCAGATCGCGCGCCACTTCGGGCTGCCCTTCCGGACCGGCGGCGGCATGACCTCCTCGCAGGTGCCCGACGCCCAGGCCGGCTACGAGGCGCTGATGACGCTGATGCCGACCTTCCTGGCCGGCGCCAACTGGGTGATGCACTCCGCGGGCTGGCTCGAGGGTGGCCTGGTGGCCGGCTACGAGAAGTTCATCGTCGACTGCGAGCTGGTGCAGATGCTCCAGCACGAGTTCACGCCGCTGGAGATCGACGAGGCCTCGATGGCGTTCGGTGCCCACGAGGAGGTCGGCCACGCCGGCCACTTCCTCGGCGCCGCCCACACCATGGAGCGCTTCCGCACCTGCTTCTACCGCCCGTTCCTGTCCTCCTCGGACAACTACGAGCGGTGGCTGCGCGGCGGTGGCCGCGACACCGCCGACCGGGCCTCCGACCTCTGGAAGAAGCGGGTCGAGGAGTACGAGCAGCCCCCCCTCGACGACGCCATCCGCCTCGAGCTGGAGGAGTACGTCGTCCGTCGACGTGCCGAGCTGGGCGACTGACGACGGCGCTCGCTGCTCGACCGACTCGCCTGAACGTAGGTGGTCGAGCCGCCCGAGCCCCTGGGCGAGGGCGAGTGTCGAGACCTCCGGACCCGTGGTCTCGACAGCCGCTCGCTGGCGCTCGCTGGTCGACCAACTGATGACGGCGATCGCTGCTCGACCGACTCGCCTGAACGTAGGTGGTCGAGCCGGCCGAGCCCCTGGGCGAGGGCGAGTGTCGAGACCTCCGGACCCCTGGTCTCGACGGCCGCTCGCTGGCGCTCGCTGCTCGACCGACTGACGACGGCGCTCGCTGCTCGACCGACTGACGTGTCGAGACCTCCGGGGGGCGCTCCTAGGACAGGCCGAGGATGGTGCCGTCGTCCGCGAGGTCGATGCGGGCGGCGGAAGGATCGCGCGGGAGACCGGGCATCGTCATGATGTCGCCGCAGACGACGACCACGAAGCCGGCTCCGGCCGAGAGCCGGACCTCGCGCACGTGCAGCTCGTGGTCGCTCGGCGCGCCCAGCGAGGTCGGGTCGGTCGAGAAGGAGTACTGCGTCTTCGCCACGCACACCGGCAGCCCGCCGTACCCGTCCTCCTCGATCCGCTGGAGCCGCCGCCGCGCCTTGGCGTCCCACGTCACCTGCCCGGCGCCGTAGAGCCGGGTGGCGACGGCCTCGACCTTCTCGGTGAGGGACGTCTCGTCCTCGTAGGTGAAGGAGAACTCGTACGGCGACGGCTCGTCGAGCGCCGCCAGCACACCCTTGGCCAGTGCCTCGGCGCCGGTCCCGCCGTCGGCGAAGTGGGTGGCGGGGAAGGCGCTGACGCCCTCGGCCGCCACCAGGTCGACCACGCTCGCGACCTCCGCGTCGGTGTCGGTGGGGAAGCGGTTGACGGCGACCACGCAGGGGATGCCGTAGACCTCGCGCACGTTGCGCAGGTGGCGGCGCAGGTTGACCATCCCCGCCTCGACGGCGGCCAGGTCCTCGGTGCCGAGGTCCTTCAGGGCGACGCCGCCGTGGTACTTCAGGGCCCGGACGGTCGCCACCACCACGGCCAGGTCCGGCCGCAGTCCGGACTTGCGGCACTTGATGTCGACGAACTTCTCCGCGCCGAGGTCGGCGCCGAAGCCGGCCTCGGTGACCACGATGTCGGCCAGGCGCAGCCCGGCGCGGGTCGCCATCACCGAGCTGCAGCCGTGCGCGATGTTGGCGAACGGTCCGCCGTGGACGAACGCGGGCGCGCCCTCGATGGTCTGGACCAGGTTGGGGGCCAGGGCGTCGCGCAGCAGCACCGCCATGGCGCCGTCGGCGCCGAGCTCGCGGGCGGTGACCGGGGTCATCGCGCGGGTGTAGCCGATGACGATGTCGCCGATCCGCTCCTTGAGGTCGCCCCAGGACTCGGTGAGGCAGAAGATCGCCATCAGCTCCGAGGCGACCACGATGTCGAAGCCCTCCTCGCGCGGGAAGCCGTTGGCGCGGCCGCCGAGTCCGGCGGCCACGTGGCGCAGGGCCCGGTCGTTGGTGTCGAGCACCCGCTTCCAGGTGATGCTGCGGACGTCGATCTCCAGCTCGTTGCCGTGGTGGACGTGGTTGTCGATGAGCGCCGCGAGCAGGTTGTTCGCGGCGGCGATCGCCGCGAAGTCACCGGTGAAGTGCAGGTTGATGTCGGTCATCGGCACGACCTGGCTGTAGCCGCCACCGGCGGCCCCGCCCTTCATGCCGAACACCGGGCCCATCGACGGCTCGCGCAGGCAGGCGACGGTGCTGTGGCCGAGTCCGTGCAGCGCGTCGGTCAGGCCGACGGTGGTCGTGGTCTTGCCCTCGCCGGGCGGCGTGGGGGAGAGCGCGGTGACCAGCACCAGCCGGCCCAGCGGCCGGTCGGCGAGCGAGGCGAGGTAGCCCGGGTCGACCTTGGCCTTGTAGTGGCCGTACGGCACCAGGTGCTGTTCGGGGATCCCGAGGGTGTCGGCCGCGACCTGCTTGATCGGGCGCATGACAGCGGCGTTGGCGATCTCGATGTCCGACAGCATGGTCGGCCCCCTTCGGTGGGAATGGATGGAGCTCTAGCGGAAGACGACCGTCCGGTGGCCGTTGAGGAGCACCCGCGACTGCGAGTGCCAGCGCACGGCGCGGGACAGCACCTGCGCCTCGACGTCCCGACCGGCCGCGACCAGCCCTTCCTGGGTGAAGCCGTGGTCGACGCGCAGCACGTCCTGCTCGATGATCGGGCCCTCGTCGAGGTCCGCGGTGACGTAGTGGGCGGTGGCGCCCACCTGCTTCACCCCGCGGTCGTAGGCCTGGTGGTAGGGGCGGGCGCCCTTGAAGCTCGGCAGGAACGAGTGGTGGATGTTGATCGCCCGGCCCGACAGCTGGCGGCAGGCGTCGTCACTGAGCACCTGCATGTAGCGGGCCAGCACGACCAGGTGGATGCCGTGCTCCTCGACCAGCCGGACCAGCTCGGCCTCGGCCGCGGGCTTGGTCGCCGGCGTCACCGGCAGGTGCACGAACGGGACGTCGAAGGAGCTGCACAGGCGCTCGGCGTCGGGGTGGTTGGAGACCACCAGCGGGATCTCGATCTGCAACGAGCCCGTCGAGGCGCGGAACAGCAGGTCGTTGAGGCAGTGCATGTGCTTGGAGACCATGATCAGCGTCCGGTACGGCGCGTGTGCGTCCCAGAGCCGGTAGTCCATGTCGAACTCCTCGGCCACCTCGGCGAAGCCGGCGCGCAGGTCGTCGGCGCTGGTGGGGGCCGACACGGCGACGTCGATCCGCATGAAGAACCGGCCCGAGTCGGGATCGCCGTACTGCTGGCTCTCCAGGATGTTGCCACCGTGCTGGACCAGGAAGCCGGACACCGCGTGCACGATGCCGGGCCGGTCCGGGCACGACAGCACCAGGACGTAGTCTCCGGCAGGCGGGACGGCGTTGCCGACGGTCATCAGATCTCCCGGTTCGTTGCGGTGGGCGAAACGCAGTCTGCGATACGCAACACCCCGTGCGCTAGTCTCCGGCCATGAACGGGGTCGCCGAAACCCGGACGGCCGGGGTGCAGTCGGTGGACCGCGCCCTGGAGATCCTCAACGTGCTGGCGCGCGTGGGCGACGCCGGGATCACCGAGATCGCCGGCGAGCTCGGGGTCCACAAGAGCACCGCCTTCCGGCTGGTCGCCACGCTCGAGCAGCACCGACTCGTCGAGCAGTCCGGCGACCGCGGCAAGTACCGCCTCGGCGTCGGCGTGCTGCGGCTGGCGGGGGCGACCACGGCCCGGCTCGACCTGGTGCAGGAGGCGCGACCGCTCACCCGGCAGCTCGCCCTCGACACCGGCGAGACCATCAACATCGCGGTGCTCTCGGAGAGCAGCGCGCTCTACCTCGACCAGGTCGCCGGCTCCTCGGCCCTCCAGCCGCACAACTGGGTGGGCCAGCACATCCCGCTGCACGCGACCAGCAACGGCAAGGTGCTGCTCAGCGGACTGGACCAGCAGCGGCTCGACCAGGTGCTGGGCTCGCTGTCGACGTACACCTCGCACACCATCACCCGGAAGGCCGCCCTGCGCGACGAGCTGGCCAAGGTGCGGGAGCAGGGCTACGCGCTGGCCATCGACGAGCTCGAGGTCGGCCTGACCGCGGTGGCCGCGCCCATCCGGAACAACCACGGCGACGTGATCGCCTCGATGAGCGTCTCGGGCCCGACCTTCCGGCTGACCGCGGACCGCCTCGGCGACGTGACGCAGGCGCTCGTCGACGCGGCCGACGAGGTCTCCCACCGCCTCGGCTGGGGTCATCGCTAGCTCCACAGTCGGGTCACGAACCGGTCGCAATGCTTGACGGTGACCCCTCGCGGCAGCATCCTCGACCCAACCAGCCGGTTGCGCTGACAGCAATCAGTTGCGCCATACGCAACGTGACCGGTGCCGAGAGTGGGGGTCGCCCATGCCACAGCTCTACATCGATGGAGCGTGGACCAGCGCGCGGGAAGGTGCGCTGCGGGAGATCCGCTGCCCCGCGGACGGCACCCTCGTCGCCGAGGTGGACGAGGCCGGAGCAGCCGACACCGAGGCCGCCATCGCCGCGGCCCGCCGGGCCTTCGACGACGGTGCCTGGAGCGGCACCTCGGCCCGCGAGCGCGGTGACCTGTTGCTGCGGGTCGCCGACCTGCTCGAGCGGGACACCGCGACCGTCGCCCGCCTGGAGTCCCTCGACACCGGCAAGCGCCTGGTCGAGTCCGAGTACGACGTCGCCGACATCGTCGGGGTCTTCCGCCACTACGGGCACGTCGCCACCGAGGAGGCGGGCCGGGTCGTCGACACCGGCAACGCCGACGTGGTCAGCCGGATCGTGCACGAGCCGATCGGCGTCTGCGGCCTGGTCACCCCGTGGAACTACCCCCTGCTCCAGGTGTCGTGGAAGGTCGCGCCCTGCCTGGCCGCCGGCAACACCTTCGTCCTCAAGCCCAGCGAGCTGACCCCGCACACGGCGATCCACCTGATGACCCTGCTCGAGGAGGCGGGCCTGCCCGCCGGGGTCGGCAACCTGGTGCTCGGCGCGGGCGCCCAGGCCGGCGCCCCGCTGGCCGAGGACCCCCGGGTCGACCTGATCTCCTTCACCGGTGGCCTCGCCACCGGTCGACGGTTGATGGCCGCCGCCGCGGGCACGGTCAAGAAGGTCGCCCTCGAGCTCGGCGGCAAGAACCCCAACGTCGTCTTCGCCGATGCCGACCTCGACGTCGCCCTCGACTACGCCCTGACCGCGGTCTTCCTGCACTCCGGGCAGGTCTGCTCGGCCGGAGCCCGGCTGGTCGTGGAGGAGTCGATCCACGACGAGTTCGTCGACCGGCTCGTGGAGCGTGCCCGGCTGATCCGGCTCGGCGGCCCCTTCGACGAGAAGGCCGAGACCGGGCCGCTCACCAGCGCCGACCACCGCGACAAGGTCGAGGCGTACGTCGCGCGCGGGCTCGCCGAGGGAGCGGTGCTGCGCTGCGGCGGCTCCCGGCCCGACGACCCGGCGCTGGCGGACGGCTTCTACTACCTGCCGACCGTGCTCGACGGCTGCACCCGCGACATGTCGGTCACCCAGGACGAGTCCTTCGGCCCGGTCCTGACCGTGGAGACCTTCACCGACGAGGACGACGCGGTCGCGATCGCCAACGACAGCATCTACGGCCTGGCCGGTGCGGTCTGGACCCAGGACGCGGGCCGCGGGCAGCGGGTCGCGGGTCGGCTCCGGATGGGCACGGTCTGGATCAACGACTACCACCCGTACGTGCCGCAGGCGGAGTGGGGCGGCTACAAGCAGTCCGGCGTCGGCCGCGAGCTCGGCCGGGCGGGGCTCGAGGAGTACCGCGAGACCAAGCACGTCTGGCACAACACGCGACCCACCGAGCAGCGCTGGTTCCAGGGACAGGCAGAGTGATGAAGCGCTTCGACTACGTCATCGTCGGCGGCGGCTCCGCGGGGTGCGCGATCGCCAACCGGCTGTCCGAGGACGCCGGCACCACGGTGCTGCTGCTCGAGGCCGGACGCTCGGACGTGAAGATCGACCCCTTCATCCACATGCCGGCCGCGCTGCCGTTCCCGATCGGCAGCCGGCTCTACGACTGGCGCTACGAGACCGACCCCGAGCCCAACCTCGGCGGCCGCAAGGTGTTCCACGCCCGCGGCAAGGTCCTCGGCGGCTCCTCCTCGATCAACGGGATGATCTTCCAGCGCGGCAACCCGCTCGACTACGAGCGCTGGGCCGCGGAGCCGGGGATGGAGGACTGGGACTTCCTCCACTGCCTGCCCTACTTCAAGAAGATGGAGACCTGCCTCGCCGGCGCCGACGAGTGGCGCGGTGGCGACGGCCCGCTCAAGCTCGAGCGCGGCCCGGCCGAGAACCCCCTCTTCACCGCGTTCTTCCAGGCGGCGCAGGAGGCCGGTTACCCGCTGACCGACGACGTCAACGGCTACCGGCAGGAGGGCTTCGCGAGGTTCGACCGCAACGTCTACCGCGGCCGTCGGCTCAGCGCCGCCCGCGCGTACCTGCACCCGGTCAAGAGCCGCCCCAACCTCACCGTCGAGACGCTGGCCTTCGTGTCCGGCGTCCGCTTCGAGGGCACCCGCGCGGTCGGCGTGGACTACCGGCACGCCGGCGTCCGGCGCACGGTCGACGCCGGCGAGGTCGTGCTCTGCGGCGGCGCGATCGCGAGCCCGCAGCTGCTCCAGCTCTCCGGCGTCGGCCCGGAGGGGCTCCTCCGCCAGCACGGCATCGACGTCGTCCACGACCTGCCCGGCGTCGGCGAGAACCTCCAGGACCACCTCGAGGTCTACATCCAGTACGCCAGCAAGCTGCCGGTCTCCATCGCTCCCGGCCTGCGCTGGCGGGCCCGGCCCAAGATCGGCTACGACTGGCTCTTCCACCGTCGCGGGCTGGGCGCCACCAACCACTTCGAGGGGGGCGGCTTCGCGCGCAGCAACGAGGACGTCGACTACCCCAACCTGATGTTCCACTTCCTCCCGATCGCGGTGCGGTACGACGGGACCTCCCCGACCAAGGGGCACGGCTACCAGGTCCACATCGGCCCGATGTACGCCGACACCCGGGGCTGGGTGCGGATCAGGAGCACCGACCCGCGAGAGCACCCCTCGATGCAGTTCAACTACCTCTCGACCCCCAAGGACCGCAAGGAGTGGGTCGAGGCGATCCGGGTCGCGCGCGACATCCTCAACCAGCCGGCGTTCGCGCCGTTCAACGACGGCGAGCTCTCGCCCGGCCCGTCCGTCGACACCGACGAGCAGATCCTCGAGTGGGTGCGCAAGGACGCCGAGACCGCCCTGCACCCCTCGTGCACGGCGAAGATGGGCACCGACGAGACCTCCGTGGTCGACCCCACGACGATGCGGGTCCACGGCGTCGAGGGGCTGCGTGTCGTCGACGCGTCGGTCTTCCCGTTCGTCACCAACGGCAACATCTACGCCCCCGTGATGATGGTCGCCGAGAAGGCGGCCGACCTGATCAGGGGCAACACCCCGCTGCCTCCCGCCGACGTGCCGTACTACCGGCACCGCGACGGCATGCCGCTCCATCCGCCCGGCGACAGCCGCAACCGCGAGGAGACCCCGTGAGCACCGAGACCGTCACGTCCGACACCGTCACCACCGACTCGGCCCTGTCCGTCAGCAACCTCTGGAAGATCTTCGGCAAGGGTGCCGACAAGATCATCGGGACGCCGGACGCCGAGCTGTCCCGGGCCGAGCTCAAGGCCAAGACCGACTGCGTCGTCGGCGTCCGTGACGTCTCCTTCGAGGTGGCGCCCGGTGAGGTCTTCGTGGTCATGGGCCTGTCCGGTTCCGGCAAGTCGACGCTGGTCCGCTGCCTGACCCGGCTGATCGAGCCCACCTCGGGATCGGTCGTGATCGGCGGCCAGGACCTCACCTCTGCGAGCAAGTCCGAGCTGCGCGAGCTCCGGCGCCACCACACGGCGATGGTCTTCCAGCACTTCGGCCTGCTGCCGCACCGGCAGGTCATCGACAACGTGTCCTTCGGGCTCGAGGTCCGCGGTGAGGACAAGAAGACCCGGCGCGCGCGGGCGGGCGAGATCGTCGACCTGGTCGGCCTCAGCGGCTACGAGCACTCCTACCCCGACCAGCTGTCCGGCGGCATGCAGCAGCGGGTCGGCCTGGCCCGGGCACTGGCCAACGACCCGTCGCTGCTGCTCTTCGACGAGCCGTTCTCCGCGCTGGACCCGCTGATCCGCCGCGACATGCAGAACGAGGTGATCCGGCTCCACCACGAGCTCGGGAAGACGATGGTCTTCATCACCCACGACCTGCAGGAGGCGCTCAAGCTCGGCGACCGGATCATGATCCTGCGCGACGGCGCGATCATCCAGATCGGGACGCCGGACGAGGTCGTGGCCCGACCCGCCGACGACTACGTCAAGGACTTCGTCTCGGAGGTGCCCAAGTCTCACGTGCTGACCCTGAAGTGGGTGATGCGCGAGCCGCGGCCCGGTGAGTCGCTCGAGGGGCCGGCGCTCCCGGTCGACACCATCGTGCGTCAGGCGGCCCGGGCGGCGATCGCCTCGGAGCACCCCATCCGGGTGATGGACGGTGACACCCTGCTCGGGGTCGTCGACGAGGAGGACATCATGCGGGTCGTCGTGGCCGAGGACGAGGCGTGAGCACCCTCGCACCGCCCAGATCGCCGAAGCCGGTCGAGCCCGGGGCGGTGCCACCGGCGGACGAGCCCACGAGCATGAGCCGCTGGATCCCGGCGGTGGCGGTCATCGGTGTCTGGATCGTGGTCTGGTGGTTCCTGGACGGCACCGACACCCTGGCCATCCCCGGCACCTCGCGCACCGACCTCCACGACGGCCTCACCGAGTGGCAGAACGACCTCCTCGCGAGCCGCGACACCAACCCGATCATGCAGGTCACCAACTCGATCGCCGAGCTGCTGCGCAGCGCGGTCGACTGGATGCAGCGGATGATCGTGCGGCCCAACCTGCCGCGCCCGGTGCCGGAGGTCGGCTGGCTGGGGGTCACCGTCCTGGCGGCGTACGTCGGTCTGGCGGCCGCAGGCTGGCGGATCGCCCTCCTGGTGACGGGCTCGTTCCTGTCGTTCGGCTTCCTCGGCTACTGGGAGGACTCGCTCGACCTCCTCATCATCACCGGCATCGCCGTGGCGATCACGGTGCGTCATCGGGATGCCGATCGCGGTGCTGATCGGCACCAGCCCGCGGGCGAACCAGGTCATCACGGTGTTCCTGGACCTCATGCAGACGATGCCGACGTTCGTCTACCTGCTGCCGATCGTGCTGTTCTTCGGCATCGGTCCGAGCGCGGCCGTCGTCTGCACGCTCGTCTACGCGCTGCCACCGATCATCCGGATCGCCGGCTTCGGCATCCGCGAGGTCTCGACGACGACCATCGAGGCGACCGACTCGGCCGGCCAGACGTACTGGCAGCGGCTGCTCAAGGTGCAGCTCCCGATGGCGCGCAAGACGATCATCGTCGGGCTCAACCAGACCATCCTGGCGGCCCTCTCGATGGCCACGCTGGCGGCCTTCGTCGAACGGCCCCGGCCTCGGCAAGCCGGTGCTGGCCGCGCTTCGGGTCAACAACGTGGGCGACGCGTTCGTCCCGGGCATCCTCATCGTGGTGATGGCCGTGATGCTCGACCGTGGCTCCACGGCGGCGAGCGAGCGGAGCGAGAAGGTGGCGCGCGGAGGAGGCGGTGACCTCCGTCGTCGCCGGATCCTCCTGGCGGCCGGTGGCGTGGTGACGCTCGTCGCGATCTACCTCTCGCGCACCTACAAGGGTCTCGCGGAGTTCCCCGTCTACACGGCCGGCGACACGTTCGCCGAGGTCGTCAACGACGCGACCAGGTGGTTCACCGACACCTTCGGCGGCGTGACGGGCGGCATCGCGGACGTGATCACGAACAACTTGCTCAATCCCATGCAGTCCGTGCTCGCCGAGTCGCCGTGGTACGTCTCCTTCGTCGCGATCTCCGCCCTGGCGCTGGTGCTCGGGGGCCTCCGCGCGCTCGTGAGCACGGTGATCTGTCTCGCCGGCATCTGGTACTTCGACCTGTGGCACGACGCGATGATCACCCTGAACATGACCCTGGTCGGCACCGTCCTGGTGATGATCCTGGCGCTGGTGTTCGGCGTCTGGATGGCCCGCGACCGCCGGCTCGACGTCGGCATCAGGCCCTTGCTCGACGCCGGCCAGACCATCCCGCCGTTCGTCTTCCTGATCCCGGTGCTCGCCCTGTTCGGCACCACCCGCTTCAGCGCGATCGTGGCGGGCATCGTCTACGCCGCGCCGGCGGCGATCAAGCTGGTGGCCGACGGCGTCAAGGCCGTCTCCCCGACCACGATCGAGGCCGGCCGGTCCACCGGCCAGACCGCGTGGCAGGAGATCACCAAGGTCCAGCTCCCGATGGCCAAGGGATCGCTGGTCCTGGCCGCCAACCAGGGCCTGCTCTACGTCCTCGCCATGACCGTCATCGGCGGCCTGGTCGGTGCCGGGGCTCTCGGCTACGACGTGGTCTACGGCTTCGCCAGGAGCGAGGCCTGGGGCAAGGGCCTGGCCGCGGGCATCACCATCGTGCTGCTCGGCGTGATGCTCGACCGGATCACCCGGGCGGCGTCCGACCGCCGTCGCGACGACGGACCAGGCCCGCGTCGCGCCTTCCACGTGCGGCTCCCGATCGGTCCGCCGCGCTGACCAGCAACACCACCACACGATCTGCACCACCCAAGATGAGGAGAGATGCACCATGAGAATTGCCCATAGCAAGGCTGCGCGACTGGGGGCAGCCGCCGCCATCGGCACGTTCGTGCTCTCCGCCTGTGGCGGCGGGTCGATCGACGATGAGACCAAGGCCAACGAGGACGCGGCCAGCGCGGGCGGGGGCGACTGCGGCGAGCTCAACATGGCCATCAACCCCTGGGTCGGCTTCGAGGCCAGCGCCTACGTCGTCGGCGCCGTGGCCGAGCAGGAGCTCGGCTGCACGGTGAACTACAAGGAGCTCAAGGAGGACGTCGCCTGGCAGGGCTTCGGGACCGGCGAGGTCGACGTCGTCATCGAGGACTGGGGTCACCCCGACCTGGAGAAGAAGTTCTTCGAGCAGGGCGACGGCAGCGCGACGGACTTCGGCCCGCAGGGCAACATCGGGATCATCGGCTGGTTCGTCCCGCCGTGGCTCGCCGAGGAGCACCCCGACATCCTCGACTACAACAACCTCAACCAGTACGCCGAGGAGTTCGCAGACCTCCGAGTCCGACGGCATGGGGCAGTTCCTCGGCGCCGACCCGTCGTACGTGCAGTTCGACGAGGCGATCGTCAGCAACCTCGACCTCGACTTCAAGGTCGTCTTCTCCGGTTCGGAGGCCGCCTCCATCGAGGCGTTCCGCAAGGCCGAGGAGAACAAGGAGTGGGTCATCGGCTACTGGTACGAGCCGCAGTACTTCAACGCCGAGGTGGCGATGCAGCGGGTCGAGCTGCCGCCGTACGAGGAGGGCTGCCAGGACGACCCGCAGACGGTCGCCTGCGACTACCCGGAGACCGAGCTGAAGAAGATCGTGGGCACGGACTGGGCCGAGTCCGGTTCCACGGCGGTCGACCTGGTCCAGAACTTCAGCTGGACCAACGAGGACCAGAACGTGGTCGCGGGCTACATCTCCTCCGACGGCATGTCGCGCGAGGACGCTGCGGCCAAGTGGGTGGAGGAGAACCCCGACGTCTGGGAGGCCTGGCTGCCGTGACGGACCGCCGGCTGGCAGCGGACCTCGAGGTCCGACGCCCCCGAGCGCACGGAGTTCCCGCTCGACAAGGTCACCTTCGGGGTGGCCGCGGGGCTCGTGGTGGCGTTCCTGGCGTGGGGGACCATCGACTCGAAGGGCATGGGCAGCAGCACGTCGTCCGTGCTCACCTGGGTCACCGGCAACCTCGGGTGGCTGTTCGTCCTGGTCAGTGCGGGGTTCCTGCTGTTCTCGGCGTACCTCGCACTGACGCGCTACGGCAACATCAGGCTCGGCGCCGACGACTCGGAGCCGGAGTTCTCGACGTTCTCGTGGGTCTCGATGATGTTCGCGACCGGCATGGGCATCGGCCTGATGTTCTGGGGCGTCGCGGAGCCGCTGACCTACCTCACCTCCGACGTCCCCGGCAACTCGCCCCCGGGCGTGACCGAGCCGGGGTCGCCGGAGGCGGCCCGCGTCGCGATGGAGTACGCGTTCTTCCACTGGGGTCTCCACCCCTGGGCGATGTACGCCGTGATCGGCCTCGCGATCGGCTACTTCGCCTACCGGAAGGGCGCCGGCAACCTGGTGTCCGGGGCGTTCGGACCGCTGCTGGGTGAGCGCGCCAAGCAGGGGCCTGGCAAGGCGATCGACGTGATCGCGATCTTCGCGACGCTGTTCGGCTCGGCCACCTCGCTGGGGCTCGGCGCGCTGCAGATCACCGGCGGGCTCGACAACGTGTTCGGCACCGGCAGCGACTCCAAGGTGATCACCGACGCTGGTGATCGCGGTGCTGACCGCGTGCTTCGTGCTCTCGGCGGTCACCGGCATCGAGAAGGGGGTGCAGTTCCTGTCGAACGCCAACGCGGTCGCCGCGGTGCTGCTGGTGTTCTTCCTCTTCGTCGTCGGCCCCACCGTGTTCATCCTGAGCACGTTCACCGAGTCGCTCGGTGGCTACCTCACCCACCTGCCGACGATGGCGTTCCGCACCGGGCGTCTTCGGCGGGGACGCGTTCATCAGCGGCTGGACGATCTTCTACTGGGCCTGGTGGATCTCGTGGACGCCCTTCGTGGGCATGTTCATCGCGCGGATCTCGAAGGGCCGGACCATCCGGCAGTTCGTGGTCTACGTGATCCTCGTGCCGAGCCTGGTGTCGTTCGTCTGGTTCTCGATCATGGCCGGCTCGGCCTTCGACATCCAGCTGAGCGGCGCCAAGGACCTGGGCGCGGTGCTGGCCGACGGAGGGCACGGAGGGGGCGCTCTTCACGACGTTGCGTGAGTACCCCCTGGCCACGGTCACCGTGGTCCTGGCCGTGTTCCTGATCGCGATCTTCTTCATCACCGGGGCCGACTCGGCCTCGATCGTGATGGGGATGCTGAGCCAGCACGGCAAGGAGGAGCCGAAGCGGTGGCTGGTGATCTTCTGGGGTGTCGCCCAGGGTGCCGTCGCCGCGATGCTGCTCTTCTCCGACGGGCTCGAGGCGTTGCAGACACTCGTGATCATCGTCGCGGGGCCGTTCATGCTGATCATCGTGGCGATGTGCGTGTCCCTGATGAAGTCGCTGCGGGCCGAGCCCTTCGAGTCGACGCTGCCCTCGCGGGTACGCCGGGCCGTGCTCCATGCCCAGAAGTACGACCTCGTGGAGCAGCAGTCGGTGGCGATGGTCGCCCTCGGGCACAGCCCGGAGGAGGCCACCGGCGAGTCCGACCCGCCGTCGCGGCCGGCGGGCTGAGCTCCGCCCGACCGCACCGTCGCACTCCCCGGCCGAATCGCTTGACAGCGGTCGGGGACGGCGACGTACCTTTCCATGTGTTTCGCATCGCGCACAGCGTTGCGTGATACGCAACAAGGAGTCTGCACATGAGCAACGCCCCCTCCCAGGCCGACTGCGTCGTCATCGGCGCCGGCATCGTCGGCAACAGCCTGGTCCACCACCTCGCCAGGCTCGGCTGGCGCAACATCGTGCAGCTCGACCAGGGCCCGCTGCCCAACCCCGGCGGCTCGACCGGCCACGCCTCCAACTTCATCTTCCTGACCGACCACTCCCGCGAGATCACCGACCTGACCCTGGACGCGGTCGAGCAGTACCAGGAGATGGGCGTCTTCACCCGCAGCGGCGGCTTCGAGATCGCCCGCACCGAGGAGCGGATGGAGGAGCTGCGGCGGCGGATGTCCGCGGCCCGTGCCTGGGGCATCGAGGCCGAGATCGTCAGCCCGGAGTTCGTGAAGGAGAAGGTGCCCTTCATCGAGACCGACCAGTTCATCGGCGCCTTCTGGCAGCCCGACGTCGGCGTCGTCGACTCGCTGCGCGCGGGCACGATCATGCGCGAGAGCGCGATGGAGCTCGGCGCCCTCACCACCGTGCCCAACTGCGAGGTGCTCGACCTCGACGTCGAGGACGGCACGATCGTCCGGGTCCGCACCGACAAGGGCGACATCGAGACCAGCACCGTGGTCATCGCCTGTGGTGTGTGGAGCCCGAAGATCGGCGACATGGCCGGCGTGAGCATCCCGCTCGTGCCCGCCGTCCACCAGATGATCTCGGTCGGGCCGTGCCCGCAGCTGGCCGACACCGAGGGCGAGATCAGCTTCCCGATCGTCCGCGACATGGACACCTTCTGCTACGAGCGCCAGCACGGCGCCGACATGGAGGTCGGCTCCTACGCGCACCGCGCGATCCTGCACGAGCCCGAGGACATCCCGACCATCGAGCAGGCCAAGCTCAGCCCGACCGAGCTGCCGTTCACCGACGAGGACTTCGACCCCCAGCTCGAGCAGGCGCTGGAGCTGATGCCCGAGCTGCTCGGCGCCGACGGCGCGGAGATGCGCTACGCCATCAACGGCCTGCTGTCGCTCACCTGCGACGGCATGCCGATCCTCGGCGAGAGCCACGTGAAGGGCCTCTGGACCGCGGCCGCGGTCTGGATCAAGGAAGGACCGGGCGTGGGTCGGGCCGTGGCCGAGTGGATGACCCACGGCCACTCCGAGATCGACGTGCACCACAGCGACATCGCGCGGTTCTACCCGCACCAGATGCGCCGCGAGCACACCCGGCTGCGCACCACCGAGTCGTTCATCAAGACCTACGGGATCATCCACCCGTCCGAGCAGTACGAGTCCGACCGCGACCAGCGGCTTGGCCCCGATGCACGAGTCGCAGAAGAAGCTCGGCGCCGTGTTCTTCGAGGCCGTCGGCTGGGAGCGCCCGTTCTGGTACGAGTCCAACGCCGGTCTGGTGGAGCAGTACGGCGACGCCGTGATGCCCCGTGAGCACGAGTGGGACGCGCGCTGGTGGAGCCCGATCATCAACGCCGAGCACCTGCGCATGCGCGAGGCCGCCGGCGTGATCGACCTGTCGGCGTTCTGCATGTTCGACATCGAGGGCCCCGGTGCGCTCGAGGCCGTGCAGACCACCTGCGTCTCCCAGTGCGACGTCGCGGTCGGCAAGGTCATCTACACGCCGGTGCTCGACGCCAAGGGCGGCTTCCGCTCCGACCTCACCGTGATGCGGCTGGCCGAGGACAAGTTCCGCGTCGTCACCGGTGGCGCGCACGGCATGGCCGACCGCGGCTGGTTCGCCGCCCACGTCCCCGACGACGGGCAGACCACCCTCACCGACCACACCGACGCCGTCTCCACGATCGGCCTCTGGGGTCCGCGGGCGCGCGACATCCTGTCCTCGCTGACCTCCGACGACGTGTCCGGTGAGGGCTTCGGGTTCCTGACCTGCCGCGAGATCACCGTCGGCGGACTGTCCGTCCTGGCCTCCCGGATCTCCTACGTCGGCGAGCTCGGCTGGGAGCTCTACGTCGCCATGGACGACGCCGCCGAGCTCTGGGACGCGCTGCTCGAGGCGGGCTCACCGCACGGTGCGGTCCCGGTCGGCATCGGTGTCTACGGCACCACCGGCCGGATCGAGAAGGCCTACCGCGCGTACGGCGCCGAGCTGGACGCCGAGCGCTCCATCGTCGAGGCCGGCATGCAGCGGCCCAAGGTCAAGGTCGCCGACTTCGTCGGCAAGGAGGCCTACCTCGCCCAGCGCGAGGCCGAGCCGCAGGCGGTGCTGTGCACCCTCGCCGTCGACGACCACACCTCGGCCAGCGGCGTGAAGCGCTACATGCTCGGCGGAGAGCCGATCCTGACCCGCGACGGCGGCACCCTCACCGACGGCCACGGCCACCACCCCTACGTCACCTCGGCCGGGTCGGCGCCGTCCCTGGGCCAGCACCTGCTGCTGTCCTACCTGCCGCCGTCCGAGGCGCGGGTCGGCAACGAGCTCGCCGTGTCCTACATGGAGGAGCTCTACCCCGTCACCGTCGTCTCGGCCGACGCCACCCCGGCGCTCGACCCCGAGAACGCCCGGCTGAAGTGAGGCTGCCGTGAGGGTCCTGGTCTGCGTCAAGCGCATCCCCGACGTCGCCGGCGAGGTCATGCTGACCGCCGACGAGCAGGCGGTGGACGCCCGGTTCGTCGGCTACACGGTGAGCAACCACGAGAGCAGCGCGGTCGAGCTGGCGATCCGGGTCGCCGACGCGACGTCCGGCTCGGTCACGCTGCTGACGGTCGGACCCGCCGAGTCGACCGAGCAGCTGCGGCACATGCTCGGCCTGGGCTGCCACGCGGCGACCCTGGTCGAGGCCGACCCGACGACGCTCGGCCCGGCCGACGTCGCCCGCGAGATCGCCGCCGTGGTGACCGACCATGCCGGTCGTGGCGAGGGCTACGACCTCGTGCTGCTCGGCAACGACGCCGGCGACAGCGGCGACTTCCAGGTCGGCATCCGGCTCGCCTACGCGCTCGGCTGGCCGGTGGTCAACGGCGTCTCCGTGGTGGAGACGGCCGACGGCAACGCGATCACCCGCAACGACGGCCCCGAGGGCGAGGAGACGTTCTCCGTCCCGCTGCCCGCGGTCGTGACCGTCCTCGAGGGCGGTGTCGAGCCGCGCTACCCGACCCTCAAGGGCCGGATGGCCGCCAAGAAGGTCGAGGTCGAGACCCGAGCGCTCGCCCACGAGCCCGCCGGGTCCGGCCGGGTCAGGCTCGTCGTACCGCCGCCGCAGCCGAGCAACGTCGAGGTCCTCGGCGAGGGCGCGGCCGGTGCGGCCAAGGTGGTCGACCTCTTCGAGTCCCTGGGGGTGCTCCGATGATCCTGGTCCTGGTCGAGACCGAGGGCGCGGCCGCGAGCGAGGTCTCGCTCGAGACGCTCGCCCTGGCCCGCTCGCTGTCCGAGGTGGGCGGCGGGATCGCCGTCCGCGCGGTCGTCGTCGGTGCCGTCGACGACGCCGACGCGCTCGCCGCGGAGCTCGGCGCCCACGGGGTGACCGAGGTGCTGCACGCGACCGGCGACGCCTTCGACGCGTACGGCGGCGCCAGCTGGGCCGCGGCCGTGCAGTCGGCCCGCGCCGAGACCAGCTCGGTCGTCGTCACCGCCGCGGGCACCCCCCGCGGCAACGAGGTGATCGCCCACCTGGCGGCCCGGCTCGACGTCCCGATGGCGGCCAACGTGATCGCGTTCTCCGGGCTCTCGCCGTTCACGGTGACCCGGCAGGTCGTCGGTGGCTCGGCGCAGGAGGAGATGACGCTGGGCGTCCGGCCCGCGCGTGTTCACGGTCGCCGGCCACTCGTGGGTGGCGCAGTCCGTCGACGGCCCGCCGGCCGCGTGGCGCGAGGTGACCCCCGAGGTCGTCCGAGGCCGACCTGGTCGCGCGGGTCGCGTCCACCGGCACCAAGGAGGCCGACGAGTCCGGCTCGCTGAAGTCCGCGTCGATCGTGGTCGGTGCCGGCCGCGGTGCGGGCGGGCCCGAGGGCTTCGCCGGCGTCGACGAGCTGGCCTCGCTGCTCGGCGGCGTCGTCGGCGTCTCGCGGGTGGTCACCAGCCTCGGCTGGCGCCCCCACCACGAGCAGGTCGGCCAGACCGGCAGCCGGATCGCGCCCGACCTCTACGTCCCCTGCGGCATCTCCGGCGCGATCCAGCACTGGGCCGGCTGCGCGAGCTCGAAGGTGATCGTCGCGGTGAACACCGATGCCGAGGCGCCGATGGTGACCCGGGCGACGTACGCCGTGATCGGTGACATGCACGAGGTCGTCCCCGCGATCAACGAGGAGATCCGCCGCCGTTCGGGCTAGGCCGTGACGGGTTCCGACCTACCCTCTGCGCATGGGTGAGTCACGCAGGAGGAGATGGGCAGCCGCGCTGCTCGGCGTCCTGCTGCTGTCCTCGTGCGGTGAGGAGGGTGGACCGCCCGACGTCGACCCCGGGCCCGGGGCCCCGACCGACGCGGTGACCACCGACGCCGCCGCTCCCACGGGCGACAACGCCGTGCCCGACCCCGGTCCGCTCACGGACCGGCTCTACCGCTCGGACATGCTGATCTTCAGCCGCGACGAGCTCAGTGACGACATGGTCGCGCAGGTGCGCGCCCTCAGGGAGGTCGCGCAGGTCGAACGGATCGGCCTCGCGCAGGTCACCATCGAGAACCGCGCGCTGACGATCGCCGCCGTCGACCCGGCGACCTACCGACGCTTCACCCCCTCGGACACCGCGCAGGAGCAGGTCGTCTGGGACCGGGTCGCCGGCGGCGAGATCGCCGTACCCCGGGACCTCGCGAAGGGGATCGAGGACCAGCGCGGCTTCGTCACCCTCGGCAGCGGCTCGGACGCCCCCGCGATCCACATCGGTGCCTACGCGCCGCTGACGACCGGCATCGACATGGTCGTCAACAAGGCGTGGGTCGACGACCTCGAGGGGATGGTCTTCGGCAACGGGCTGCTGCTCTCGACCGAGGGCGACGACCCCTCGACGATCCGCAAGCCGGTGCAGCAGATCGTCGGCGACAACGCCTCGGTCCAGGACCTCGACATCGCCTCGCGGCTCGGCCTGGACCCCAACGTCACCCAGACCGCGTTCCTCACCGGTGGCTCGATCGCCAGCGTCGTCGGCACCTTCAACTACACCGTGATCGGCGGCGGCCGGATCGCCCCCGACCCCTCGTGGGTGTCGGCCAACATCGTGACCGAGCCGATGCCGATCCTCGGTGACGTCACCTGCCACCGCGCGATCATGCCGCAGCTCCGGGCGGCGCTGGAGGAGGTCGTCAGTCGCGGGCTGTCCGGCGAGATCCACGCGGGGGAGTACGCCGGGTGCTACTACCCGCGCTTCATCGCCGGCACCACGACGCTCTCCAACCACTCCTTCGGGCTGGCGCTGGACCTCAACGTCCCCGGCAACCAGCGCGGCACCGTCGGCGAGATGGACCGCGGCGTGGTCGCGATCTTCAAGAAGTGGGGCTTCGCCTGGGGTGGCGACTGGGGCTACACCGACCCCATGCACTTCGAGCTCGCGCAGGTCGTCGACCCGCGCTGAGGCGGGTGCTACTTCGAGGGCTCGGGCACGTTGCACTTCACCTTCGGGTTCACCCCGACGTAGTTGAGGGGTCCGGCCGCGATGGTCAGCACGGTGTCGGCGCCGGACTTGCAGCTCACGTCGCGGTCGTCCCCGAAGTAGCCGCGCTGGAAGGCCGCGAGGACTCCCACGAGCAGCCAGACGACCACGATGACACCCACCAGGCTCTTCACCACGGTTCTCTCCTCACGCTCGCTCCGTCCCCGCACCGTAGTCCCCGAGGCCACCCCCTGCCGCCCCCGGACGGGTGAGTCTGTGTTCGGCGAGCCACGGGACCGGAGGTCTCGACATCGCCCTCGCCCGGGGGCTCGGGCGGCTCGACCACCTACCTCGGTCGTTGGTCGAGCAGCGAGCGCCAGCGAGCGGCTGTCGAGACCAGCGAGAGTCCGGCGACGCGTCGGCTCGAGCGACTCGACCACCTACCTCGGTCGTTGGTCGAGCAGCGAGCGCCAGCGAGCGACTGTCGAGACCTACTGATCGGGGACCGTCGGGGGTGCACCGGATGGGTCGGTAGCGTCGCGGCATGCGCGCTGCCCAGGTCGTCACGCCCACCGGTCCGTCCGACGTCGTGGTCCGCGAGGTCGACGAGCCGGTCCCCGGGCCCGACGACGTGCTGATCGAGGTGCACCGGGTCGGCATCTCGTTCCCGGACCTGCTGCTCAGCCGGGGTGAGTACCAGATCCGGCCGGAGCCGCCGTTCACCCTCGGTGTCGACTTCGCGGGCACGGTCGTGTCCGGGCCGAGCGGCTTCGAGCCCGGCGACCGGGTCGCGGGCGTGCTGCCCCACGGCGGGGCGGCCGAGCGGGTGGCGGTGCCCTCGATCTTCACCTTCCGGCTGCCCGACGCCACGTCGTACGACGCCGGCGCGGCGATCCCGATGAACTACCTCACCGCCCACTTCGCCCTCGCCGAGCGCGGCGGTCTGACGGTCGGGCGAGACGGTGCTGGTGCACGGCGCCGCCGGCGGGGTCGGCACCGCGACCCTCCAGGTCGCCCGTGGCCTGGGCGCCCGCACGATCGCCGTCGTCAGCACCGAGGAGAAGGCCGAGGTCGCGCGGCGCGCGGGGGCCGACGACGTGGTGCTGCTCGACGGCTTCCGCGACTCCGTGGCCGCGCTCACCGACGGCCGCGGCGTCGACATCGTGCTCGACGTCGTCGGCGGCGACGTCTTCACCGACTCGATGCGCTCGCTCGCCCCGCAGGGCCGGCTGCTGGTCGTCGGCTTCGCCTCCGGCCAGGGCATCCCCGAGGTCAAGGTCAACCGGCTGCTGCTGAACAACGTCGACGTCCGCGGCGTGGGCTGGGGCGCCTACGCGATGGTCCGTCCCGGCTACATGGCCGAGCAGTGGACCGCCCTGCTGCCGATGCTCGAGTCCGGCGCGATCGACCCGCCGATCGGCCAGACCTACGCGTTCGAGGACTTCGGCCGCGCCCTCGCCGACCTCGACGCCCGCCGGGTGCTCGGCAAGGCGGTCGTGCGGGTGCGCGACTGACCGACTGACCGCACGGCGGAGAGACACCCCGTGGGGCGCGCCGTTAGGGTCGGAGGCGTGAGCACGCTCGACGACGCACGCCCAGGCATGGACCCTTCGACCCGCCCGCAGGACGACCTGTTCGGCCACGTGAACGGACGGTGGTTGGCGGAGGAGGAGATCCCCAGCGACCGCTCGAGCTGGGGGCCCTTCGTCCAGCTCGCCGACGCGGCCGAGGAGCAGGTCAGGCAGATCATCGTCGACCTGGCCGAGGCGGACCCCGCCGGCCTCGACGACGACGCCCGCAAGATCGGCGGCCTGTTCAGCTCCTTCATGGACACCGGGACCATCGACGCCCGCGGCACCCGGCCGGTCAAGCCGCTGGTGGACGCGGTGGGTGGGCTGCGCGACGTCCGTGACCTCGCGGCGTTCCTCGGCGAGTTCGAGCGGGTGGGGGGCTACGGCCTGTTCGGGTCCTACGTCGACACCGACGCGAAGGACTCCGACCGCTACCTCGTCAACCTGCTCCAGGGCGGGCTCGGACTGCCCGACGAGTCCTACTACCGCGACGAGAAGTTCGCCGAGATGCGGGACAAGTACCGCGGCTACCTCACCCGGATGTTCGAGCTCGGCGAGCACGCGGACCCGGCGACCGCCGCCGCGACCGTGCTCGACGTCGACACCCGCCTCGCGGCCGGCCACTGGGAGCGCGCGGAGACCCGCGACGTCCAGAAGACCTACAACCTGATGACGCTGGCCGAGCTCGGCGAGCTCTGCCCGACCTTCGACTGGCACGCCTACATCCGCAACCTCGGCGGCAGCGACGCCACGATCGCGGAGGTGTGCGTGCGGCAGCCGTCGTACTTCGAGCACCTCGCGACGGTCCTCGACGAGGTCCCCGTCGACGACTGGAAGACCTGGCTGCACAGCCGGGTGCTGCGCTCGGCCGCGCCGTACCTCACCGACGACTTCGTCGAGGCGAACTTCGACTTCTACGGCCGCGCGCTCAACGGCACCCCCGAGCTGCGCGCCCGGTGGAAGCGGGCCGTGTCGTTCGTGGAGGGTGCGATCGGCGAGGCGGTCGGCAAGCAGTACGTCGCCCGCCACTTCCCGCCGCGCAGCAAGGAGCTGATGGACGAGCTGGTCGACCACCTGCTCGAGGCGTACCGCCGCTCGATCGGCGACCTCGACTGGATGACCGAGGAGACCAAGCAGCGGGCCTACGACAAGCTCGGCACGTTCCGCCCCAAGATCGGCTACCCCGACGAGTTCCGCGACTACTCCGGGCTGGCCGTCGCGCCCGACGACCTGATGGGCAACGCGGCCGCGGCGGCGGCGTTCGAGACCGACCGCCAGCTGGGCAAGATCGGCTCGCCGGTGGACCGCGACGAGTGGCACATGCTCCCGCAGACCGTGAACGCCTACTACAACCCCGGCACGAACGAGATCTGCTTCCCGGCGGGCATCCTCCAGAAGCCGTTCTTCGACCCCGCCGCCGAGGCGGCCGAGAACTACGGCGGCATCGGGGCGGTGATCGGTCACGAGATCGGTCACGGCTTCGACGACCAGGGCTCGCAGTACGACGGGGCCGGCAACCTCAACAACTGGTGGACCGAGGACGACCGGGCCGCCTTCGAGGTGAAGAGCACCGCGCTGAAGGCCCAGTACGACGGGTTCGAGCCGCGCGACCTGCCCGGTGAGAAGGTGAACGGCTCGCTGACGGTGGGGGAGAACATCGGCGACCTCGGCGGCCTCACCATCGGCCACAAGGCCTTCGTGATCAGCCAGGACGGCGCGGCCGCGACGGAGGACCGCGAGAAGCTCTTCATGAACTGGGCCTACTGCTGGCGTACCAAGCGGCGCACCGAGCAGGCCCAGCAGTACCTCACGATCGACCCGCACAGCCCGCCGGAGTTCCGCGCGAACATCGTGCGCAACCTCGACGAGTTCCACGAGGTCTTCGGCACCGCCGAGGACGACGGCCTCTGGCTCGCGCCGGAGGAGCGCGTCCGGATCTGGTGACCGTCGACCACGGTCACACCCAGGCCGACCACCAGGTCCGGTGCGAATGGGGTCCGACCGGCGCCTCCGCGCTGGTGCGTCTCGTGGACATCGCGGTCGTCGTCGACGTGCTGTCGTTCACCACGTCGGTCACGGTCGCGGTGGACCGCGGGATCACGGTCTTCCCCTACCGCTGGGGCGACAAGCGAGCGGCGGAGTACGCCGAGGAGCAGGACGCCAACCTCGCCCTCCAGCGGCAGGACGCGCGCTACCGGCCCGGCGCGGTGTCACTCTCCCCGGTCTCGCTCCAGAAGTCGCGCGGCATCGAGCGGCTGGTGCTGCCCTCGCCCAACGGTTCCACGATCTGCGCAAACCTCGACCGCGCCCGCGTGACCGTGGTCGCCGCCAGCCTCCGCAACGGCGCCTCGGTCGGGCAGTGGCTGGCGCCCCGGGTGGCCGACGGTGCGCGGGTGCTGCTGGTCCCCGCGGGCGAGCGGTGGCCAGACGGGTCGCTGCGACCCGCGGCGGAGGACTTCTGGGGTGCGGGCTCCGTGCTCGCCGGGCTCCCCGACGCGCTGCTCAGCCCGGAGGCGCGGCTGGCGCGGGCGGCGTACGACGTGTTCGCGGAGCGACCCCTGGAGCACCTGTTCGGCTGCGCGAGCGGGGTCGAGCTGAAGGCGAAGGGCTTCGGCGACGACGTGGCGCTGGCCGGCCGGCTCGACTCGAGCCCGGTGGTGCCGGTGCTGACCCGTGGCGCCTTCGTCGGTGCCCGCTGACACAGTGTGGCCATGGACCGGACGCAGCTGGATCGCACGCAGGCGCGGGAGCAGGCCGAGGAGCACCTGCGCCGACTGGTCGGACCCCGCGACGGCGAGGTGCGGCTGCGTGACGACCAGTGGACCGCGATCGAGTCGCTGGTGCTCGACCACCGCCGTGCGTTGGTCGTCCAGCGCACGGGCTGGGGCAAGTCGGCGGTCTACTTCGTCGCCACGCTGCTGCTCCGGGCCCGGGGCGCCGGGCCGACCGTGATCATCTCGCCGCTGCTGGCGCTGATGCGCAACCAGATCGCCGCGGCCGAGCGGGCCGGCATCCGCGCGGTCACCATCAACTCCACGAACATCGAGCAGTGGGAGCCGATCCACGCCGCGATCAATGCCGGCGAGATCGACGTGCTGCTGGTCAGCCCCGAGCGGCTCAACAACCCCGGCTTCCGCGACGAGGTGCTGCCCCGGCTCGCGGCGACCTGCGGGCTGCTGGTGGTCGACGAGGCCCACTGCATCTCCGACTGGGGTCACGACTTCCGCCCCGACTACCGGCGGATCCGCACCCTCCTCGGTGAGCTCCCCGACGGCATCCCCGTGCTGGCCACGACCGCCACCGCCAACCAGCGGGTCACCGACGACGTCGCCGTCCAGCTCGGCACCGACGTCACCGTGCTCCGCGGCTCGCTCGACCGGGAGTCGTTGCGGCTGGGGGTGGTGCGGCTCCGGACCGCCGAGCAGCGGCTGGCCTGGTTGGCCGACCACCTCGCCGAGCAGCCCGGCTCCGGGATCGTCTACTGCCTGACCGTGGCCGCCACCCAGGAGGTCGCCGACTACCTCCGCTCGCGCGGTCACGCCGTGGCGGCGTACTCCGGCCAGACGGAGGCGACCGAGCGGCTCGCGCTCGAGCAGGACCTGCTCGACGGGCGGGTCAAGGCGCTGGTCGCCACCAGCGCGCTCGGCATGGGCTTCGACGCGACCCTCGGGTTCGTGGTCAACCTCGGTGCGCCGAGCTCCCCGGTCGCCTACTACCAGCAGGTCGGCCGCGCCGGCCGCGGCACCGACGAGGCGACGGTGGTGCTGCTGCCGGCCGTCGAGGACCGCGACATCTGGGCCTACTTCGCCTCGCTCGCGTTCCCGCGCGAGCAGCTGGTGCGCGAGACGATCGACGCGCTGGCCCAGCACGGTCCGATGTCCACCGCCGTCCTGGAGACCTACGTCGAGCTCACCCGCACCCGGCTCGAGGCGATGCTCAAGGTGCTCGACGTGGACGGTGCCGTCCGGCGGGTCAAGGGCGGCTGGGAGGCCACCGGCCGCGAGTGGGCCTACGACGCCGAGCGCTACCAGCGGGTGACCGAGGCCCGCGAGCGCGAGCAGCAGGCGATGCTCGCCTACCTCGACACCGACGCCTGCCGGATGCGTTACCTCCGCGAGCAGCTCGACGATCCCGAGGCCGTCGACTGCGGGCGCTGCGACAACTGCGGCGGCCTCGACCTCACCAGCGACATCTCCAGCGCGGCCGTCGCCGCCGCCGAGGAGCGGCTGGCCCGGCCCGGGGTCGCGATCGAGCCGCGGAAGATGTGGCCGACCGGCCTCGCCAACCTCGGGCTCGACCTCAGGGGCAAGATCGCCGAGGGCGCCTCCGAGGGCCGCGCCGTCGCCCGGCTGACCGACCTCGGTCACGGGCAGGCCCTGCGGGCGCTGTTCCGCGAGCCGGTCGACCAGCCGGTGCCCGAGCGGCTCGCGCAGGCGGTGCTGACGGTGATGAAGGACTGGTCCGGCAGCTGGGAGGCCCGACCGGTGGCGATCGTCCACGTCGACTCGATGACCCGGCCCACCCTGGTCCGCGAGCTCGCCGAGGGGGTCGCCCGGGTCATGCAGATCCCCCTGGTCGGGCGCTACGCCGTCACCGACCCGGAGGTCGGGCCAGGCCGGGGCGCCGCCAACTCAGCGCAGCGCGTGGCCGCCGTCGGCCGCCGCTACTCCCTCGACGCCGAGGTGCCGGCCGGCCCGGTGCTGCTGGTCGACGACCTGGTCGTCACCGGCTGGACCCTCACCCTCGCCGCCCGGGCGCTGCGCCAGGCCGGTGCCACCGCCGTGCTGCCCCTCACCCTCGCGGTCAACGGCTGACCGGTACCGCCGGCTCGGGCTTCCGGCTCCGGCGCAGGCCGCCGAGCGCGAGCGGGACGACGAGGCCGAGGGCGGCGATGCACCACAGGGTGATCGACAGCGGGCTCGAGAACAGGCCGCTGACGCTGCCGCCCTCGAGCAGCACCGCACGCAGCATCTGCACCTCGAACAGCGGGCCGAGGATCAGCCCGACCACCGCCGGCGCGACCGGGATGCCGGCCATCGCCATCAGCACGCCGAGCATGCCGAGCACGTAGAGGATCGCGAGGTCGGACAGTCCACCACCGGAGGCGAAGGTGCCGAGGGTGGCGAAGACCATGATCGCGCCGTAGATGGCGTACGCCGGGATCTGCAGCAGCTTGGCCCACACCCGCGCGAGCGGCAGGTTCAGCACCAGCAGCATCACGTTGCCGATGTAGAGGCTCGCGATCAGCGCGTAGACCAGCGGGCCGGACTCGGTGAACAGCAGCGGCCCGGGCTGCAGCCCGTAGGACTGGAACGCGGTGAGGATCACCGCGGCGGTCGCCGACGTCGGCAGGCCGATCGTCAGCAGCGGCACCAGGACACCCGCCGCGGCCGCGTTGTTGGCCGCCTCGGGTCCGGCGACCCCCTCGATCGCCCCGTGGCCGAACTCCTCGGGGTGCTTGGAGAGCTTGCGCTCGGTGGCGTAGGACAGGAAGGTCGGGATCTCCGCACCACCGGCCGGCAGCGCCCCGATCGGGAAGCCGAACGCGGTGCCGCGCAGCCAGGCCGGCCACGAGCGGCGGAAGTCCTCGCGGCTCATGACGGTGCGTCCCTCGAGCGGGATCACGGTGTCGGTGGCGCCGCCGCGCAAGGCCATCTGGAAGACCTCGCCGATCGCGAACAGCGCGACCACGACGATGACGACGTCGAGGCCGTCGAGCAGGGTCGGGATGCCGAAGGTCAGCCGGGACTGGCCGCTCTGGCTCTCGATCCCGACCAGCCCGATCCCGAGCCCGATCAGCAGGCTGCCCAGGCCCTTGAGCGGGGAGGAGCCGAGCAGCGTGGCGACGGTGACGAACGCGATCGCCATCAGGCCGGCGTAGTCGGCGGGGGTGAAGCCGCATGGCGATGTCGGCGATCGGCTGGGCCAGGAAGGTCAGCAGCACGGTGGCGATGGTGCCGGCGACGAACGAGCCGATCGCCGCGGTCGCCAGGGCGGAGGCCGCCCGGCCGGAGCGGGCCATCTTGTTGCCCTCGAGGGCGGCGACCATCGAGGAGCTCTCGCCCGGGGTGTTGAGCAGGATGGCGGTCGTCGAGCCGCCGTACATCCCGCCGTAGTAGACGCCGGCGAACAGGATCAGGGCGCCGGTGGGCTCGAGCGTGAACGTGATCGGCAGCAGCAGCGCGACGGTCAGGGCCGGGCCGATGCCGGGGAGCACGCCGACGGCGGTGCCGATGGTGACACCGATCAGGGCCAGCAGCAGGTTGGTCGGCGTCAGGGCGGCGCCGAAGCCGTCCATCAACAGGGAGAAGGAGTCCATCTCAGAACCCCCAGGGCCCGGCCGGGAGGGTGATCCCGATGCCGACGTCGAAGAGCAGGTAGACGAGCGCGGCGACGATGAAGCCGACCGCGAACATCTGGGCCCGACGGGGTGCGCCCAGCACGCCCGCGGTCACGCCGTACAGGAGCGTGGCGGAGACGACGTAGCCCGAGGAACGGCACGACCACCGCGAAGACGAGGAGTGCGACCAGCAGCACGCCGAGCCGCTTCCAGTCCTGGCCCGAGGTGTGCTCGGAGACCTCCCACACGCCCATGTCGCGGCGGCCGCGGAGCACGGTGAGGACGCCGACCAGCAGCATCGAGACGCCGATGACCCAGGGAGCGGTCGCCGGCCCGACGGTGTTGCCGCCGTTGTCGAGCCGGACCGCCTGCACGATGACGGCGACCGACAGGATCACGAGCAGGAGCCCGAAACCCATCGTGGCCAGGGCCTGGGTGCGGTCGTCGTCGACGTGCAGCTCCTCCGCCCCTCGTCCCCGACCAGGTCGCCCCGGACGTTGAGGGGCCGGTTCTTCTTGCGAGGTGGCATGTCCGTCTCCTCAGATCCCGAGCTCGTCGATGACCTTCTCGACGCGAGTGACCTCGTCGTCGAGGAACTGCTCGAACTCGTCGCCGGTCTTGACGTCGGGGGTCCAGCCCTGCCGGTCCAGGGCCTCCTCCCACTCGGGGGAGGCGACCATGTCGTCGATCAGGCCGACGAGGGCCTGCCGCTGGTCCTCGGTGATGCCCGGGGGTGCGACGACCCCGCGCCAGTTGGTGAGCTCGACGTCGACGCCGGCCTCCTGGAGGGTCGGCGTGTCGGGCAGCGAGCCGACCCGCTCCGGACCGGAGACCGCGAGGGCACGCAGGTCGCCGCTCTTGATCTGCGGGAGGAATTCCGAGACGCCGCTCAGAGGCCGGTCGTCGCGCTGCCCGAGAGCAGGGTCGCGATCGCCTCACCGCCGCCGTCGTGGGCGATGTAGTTGACCTCGGCCGGGTCCTGGTCGAGAGTCCTGGGCGATCAGGCCGGCCAGGATCTGCTCGGCTCCTCCCGCGGAGCCGCCGGCCCAGGACACGGAGCCGACGTCGGCCTTCAGCTCGGCGACCAGGTCGTCCAGGGTCGAGATGTCGGAGTCGGCCGGCACGACGATGACCAGGGGCTCGGTGGTGAGCTCGGCGATCGGCGTGACCTCGTCGAGGGTGACGGCGGAGTCGTTGAACGCGATCGCGCCGACCATGACCAGCCCCATCACCATCAGCTGGTGGGGCTGGCCCTCGAGGTTGCGGAAGTTGCTGAGCCCGATCGTCCCGCCGGCGCCGCCGACGTTGTAGACCTCGGTCCGCCCGACGAGCTCCTGCAGCGAGCCCTGCATCTCGCGGGCCGTGCTGTCCCACCCTCCGCCGGGGTCGGCCGGCGCCATGATCTTCAGCTGCTTGCCGTCGAGCAGCTCGGCCGCGACGGCGTTCGGTGCGCTGCGGTTGAGGGTGACCACCACCAGCACGACGGCGAGCACCGCCGCCAGTGCGTACGGCAGAGCACCCCGGACCTGTCCGGACGTCTTCATGCCACCCTCCCGAGGTGTGCGACGACCGCCCCAGCCAACCACTCGGTGCCGGGCGGCGTCCACGGGTGCCTGCAACGTGGGACGCGTCGGTCCGTCCCCGCCATCCCGCTCGGCGGTTACCGGACGTCGGCGCCGTCGAGCTGGCTCCGGCGCAGGTGGCGCGAGAGCGCGGGAGGTCAGGTCGTGCCGTCGAGCCCCGCGAGGGTCGCGAGGGACGGCGAGCGCCGGGTGCGGAGGTCGGCGGCGACGGCCTCGACCCCCCGCATCACCCGCAGCACGTTGCCGCTGGTGAGCCGGCCGAGGTCGGCGTCGGACCAGGCGCGGTCGGCCAGGGCCGCGAGCAGGCGCGGGTAGCCGGTCACGTCCTCGAGTCCGTCGGGGAGGGTGCCGGTCCCGTCGTAGTCGCCCCCGAGGCCGATGTGGTCGATGCCGGCGACCTCGCGGACGTGCTCGCAGTGCGCGACCACGTCGGCGAGCGTGGCGATGGGCTCGGGGTGGGTGCGTTTGTACTCGAGGCCGAACTCCTGCGCCTCGGCCACGAGGTGGTCCAGGCCCTGCTCGCCGCAGAGGCGGCGGAACTCCAGGTCCCAGTCGGCGCAGGCGGCGTTCACGAACGACGGCACGAAGGTCACCATGCAGAGCCCGCCGTTGCCGGCGAGCCGCTCGAGCACGTCGTCCGGCACGTTGCGCGGGTGGTCGACCACAGCCCGGGCCGAGGAGTGGGAGAAGATCACCGGAGCCTCGCTGGCGTCGAGCGCGGCGTTCATCGTGGTGGCGGCCACGTGGGAGAGGTCGACCATCATCCCGAGCCGGTTCATCTCGCCGACGACCTCGATCCCGAACGCCGAGAGCCCCCCGACCGCCGGATCGTCGGTGGCCGAGTCGGCCCACGGGTTGTTGTCGTTGTGGGTGAGCGTCAGGTAGCGCACGCCCAGGTCGAACAGCATCCGCAGGGCTCCCATCGAGGAGTCGATGGAGTGTCCGCCCTCCGCGCCGAGCAGGGAGGCGATCCGGTCGTCGCGCCAGGCCGCCTCGATGCCGTCGGCCGTGGTGGCCAGGGCCAGCCGGTCGGCGTACCGCTCGATCATCCGGTGGCAGGCATCGACCTGCTCGAGGGTCGCGGTGACCGCGGCCGAGCCGGGCAGGTCCGAGGGGACGTAGACCGACCAGAACTGTCCGCCGACCCCGCCCTCGACCAGGCGGGGCAGGTCGGTGTGGGTGGGGGTGCCGCCCGCGCCGACGTCGAGCCGGTCGAAGTCGTAGGCGACCTGCTCGCGCGCCGCCCACAACAGGTCGTTGTGCCCGTCGACGACGGGATGGGCGGCGAGCAGTGCAGACAGGTCAGCCATGCGGCCGAGTCTGTCAGGTGGGTCAGTGACCCATCATCGCTGCGGGGTCGACGGCCCCGACCCGACGGCGCGGGAGGAAGAAGGCGGGGATCAGGCAGCACGCGACCAGCACCGTCGCCACGACGAACACCGTGGAGAACGCGTCGGCCATGTCGCCGAGCACCAGGGACTCCAGCGACGCGAGCTGGTCGGGGCTGATCCCGAACTTCTCGAGGATCGCGGCGGTCGCGGACTGGTCGCCCCCGGCGTCGCGGAGCGCCGTGCCGGCGGAGATGTAGGCGGAGTCCTTGAACTCGTTGGTGAGGATCACCGAGAACAGCGCGGTGCCGATCGAGGCCGCGACCTGCTGCTGGATGTTGAGCAGCGTGGAACCGCGGGCGACGTTCTGGTGGCTGAGGGTCGCCAGCGCCGCCGTCATGATCGGCATCATGGTCGCGCCCATGCCGAGACCCATGATGAACAGGGCGCCGAGCAGGTAGGGGTAGCCCGTGTCAGGGCCGATCTGGGTGAACATCGCCATGCCGACGGTGATCGTGGTGATGCCGGCCATCACGATCTTGCCGGGGCCGATCTTGTCGGCCAGGACGCCGGCCAGCGGCATGGTCAGCATCGCGCCGAGGCCCTGCGGGGCCAGCAGCCACCCGGTGAAGCCGGCCGACTCGCCGCGCACCTGGATGAAGTAGAGCGGGAAGAGGAGCGAGGCTCCGAAGAAGGCGATGGCGAAGAGCGACATCGCGATCAGCGCGACGGTCATGTTGCGGTTCTTGAGCAGCCGCAGCTCGACCAGGGGGTGGAGGTTGGTCGTGCGCAGCGCCCACGGGACGAACGCGCTGATCAGCACGAGGCCGAGGATCGCGGGGACCAGCACCTTGGTCGCCCAGGGGGTACCGGTCTCGGGGATGCTGGAGATGCCGTAGAGGAACGCGGCCAGGCCGGGCGAGAGCAGCAGCATGCCGACGAAGTCGAAGGTCTCCGAGGGCTCCACCTCGTCCTTCGGCAGCACCATGACGGCGTACACGATCGCGAGGATGCCGATCGGGAGGTTGATCAGGAAGATCCAGTGCCACGAGGCGTTGTCGATCAGGGCGCCGCCGATGATCGGGCCGAAGATCGGGCCGAGCAGCATCGGGATGCCGAGCACGGCCATGACCCGACCGATCCGCTCCGGGCCGGCGGCCCGGGTCAGGATCGTCATGCCGAGCGGCATCAGCATGCCGCCGCCGAGGCCCTGGAGGACCCGGAAGGTGACCAGCATCTCGAGGCTGGAGGCCGCGGCACAGAGCACCGAGCCGGCGGTGAACAGCCCGACCGCGAGCAGGTAGAGGCGCTTGGTGCCGAACCGGTCGGCGGCCCAGCCGGTCATCGGGATGACGGCGGCGAGGGCCAAGGTGTAGCCGGTCATCGTCCAGGCGACGTCGCTGGTGTCGGCGCCGAACTCGCGCTGGAAGGTCTCCAGCGCGACGGAGACGACGGTGATGTCGAGGATGGACATGATGGCGCCAAGGACGACGACGCCCGCGACCAGCAGGACCTCACGGTCAAGGCCGTCGCCACGGACCTGGCCGGAGCCGTTGTCAGGAGGCTGCGGGACGCTGGTGCCGGGCTGGGTCTCGGTGCTCACCCGCCGAGTTTAGGAGCGCCGTGTGACAGTCGGCGAATTGATATGTGACGGTCCGGGGAACTCCCGGGCCCGGGAAGGCGTTGGGGCCGCGTGAGGGATGCCGTGGAGGGTGCGACCGGCCGGGGGACGGCGCGGTTCGACCCCGCCGAGCCCCCGCGCGCGGGCACCGTCACCTTCCTCGAGGACGACGCCGAGACGGTGCTGCCGGTGGTCGAGGCGCTGCCGGTCCTGGTGCGGGCCGGCGAGACCGCCGATACGAGCGTCGCCGAGCTCGCCGCGGCCGCGCTCACGGGGCTGCGTCTGGTCGCGGGTGGGCGGTTCGAGCCCGCCGACGGGCACTGGCAGCCACGCGACCCCGACGTCCACCCCTTCGCCGCCGCGGTGGTCGACGCCCTTCCCGAGCGCCCGCCGGCGCCCACCCACGACCCGGTCCAGCTCGTGCGGGTCTCGTTGCGGGTCGAGGCGGACGAGGAGGAGCTGGTGGCCGGCGCCGTCCGGGTCGTGGCCCAGGTCCACGACGAGCAGGACCCGCTGCGGGTGTGCGACGCCGCGCTGCTCTGGACCGGCGACGGGGCGGCCCACGGCTTCGGTGACCGGGCGCGCACCCACGCGGTGCTCGGGCTCCGCCGCGCGGCCGACGCCTGGCCCGTGCTCGACCGGTTGCTCGAGCTGCGGGTGCCCGACCAGATCACCCTCGACACCGACGAGCTGGTCAGCCTGCTCGACGACGGGGTCGCCGCCCTGGCGGCCCGCGAGGTCGACGTCCTGTGGCCGCGCAGCCTGGGCCGCGACCTGACCTCCCGCGCGGTGCTCGACCGCCGCCGTGACCACCCCGACGAGGAGCCGCTGCAGACCGGGCTGCTGACCCCCGACGCGCTGTTCTCGTTCAACTGGCAGCTCGCGCTGCACGGCGAGCCGCTCACCGCCGAGGAGATGGACCAGCTCGCGGCCGCGGCGTCCCCGGTGCTGCGGCTGCGGGGCCAGTGGACCGTGGTCGACCCCGCGCTCGCCCGGCGGGCCAAGAAGCGGCTGATCCGGACCGTCACCCCGGTCGCCGCCGTCGCCGCCGCCCTCACCGGTGTGGTCGCGGTCGAGGACGGCGACGAGGCCGAGGTGATCGTCGGGGCCAGCCTGCTCCGGGTCCGCGAGCAGCTCCTCACGGCCGCCACCCGCGACCCGGTCGACCCGCCGGCCGGGTTGCACGCCTCCCTGCGCGACTACCAGCGGCGCGGCCTCACCTGGCTCGACCAGCTCACCTCTCTCGGGCTCGGGGCCTGCCTGGCCGACGACATGGGCCTGGGCAAGACGGTCACCGTGATCGCGCTGGCGCTCCACCGCGCCGAGCAGGGTCGCGGTGACGGCCCCACGCTGGTCGTGTGCCCGGCCTCGCTGCTCGGAAACTGGGAGGCCGAGCTCCGTCGCTTCGCCCCCGGCCTCCCCGTACGCCGCTTCCACGGCCAGGCCCGTGACCTCGACGGCCTGGCTTCGGGGCCGGGGTTCGTGCTCACCACCTACGGCACCATGCGGGTCGACGCGGCGACGCTCGCGGCGGTCCCGTGGGACCTGGTCGTCGCCGACGAGGCACAGCACGTGAAGAACCCCCGCTCGGGCACCGCGAGAGAGCTGCGCACGATCCCCTCCACCGCCCGGGTCGCGCTGACCGGCACCCCGGTCGAGAACGAGCTGACCGAGCTGTGGGCGATCCTCGACTGGGCGACGCCCGGGCTGCTCGGCAGCCGCGGGGCCTTCCGGCGTACGTGGGCGGCGCCGATCGAGGCCGGGGTCGACCCGGAGGTGACCGCCCGGTTCCGCCAGCTGGTCGCGCCGTTCCTGCTGCGCCGCCGCAAGTCCGACCCCGGCGTCGCACCCGAGCTGCCGCCCAAGACCGAGACCGACCACCTGCTCTCCCTGACCCGCGAGCAGGTCGTGCTCTACGAGGCGTTCGTCCGCGACACCCTCGACCGGATCGAGCGCTCCGACGAGAACGCCCGCCGCGGCCTGGTGCTGGCCCTGCTCACCGGGCTCAAGCAGATCTGCAACCACCCGGCCCACTTCCTCAAGCAGGGCAGCATGACCACCACGTCGGAGAAGGTCGAGCTGCTCGACGAGATCGTCGACACGGTGGCCGCGGAGGGTGGAGCGGTGCTCGTGTTCACCCAGTACGTCGCGATGGCGCGGCTGCTGTCCGGCCACCTGGAGCGGCGCGGGGTCGGCCACCTGTTCCTGCACGGCGGGACCCCCGTCCGCGACCGCGAGACGATGGTCGCGCGCTTCCAGGGCGACGGTCCGCCGGTCTTCCTGCTCTCGCTCAAGGCCGGCGGCACCGGCCTCAACCTCACCCGCGCCGACCACGTCGTCCACCTCGACCGCTGGTGGAACCCCGCCGTCGAGGACCAGGCCAGCGACCGGGCGCACCGGATCGGGCAGACCCGCCCGGTGCAGGTCCACCGGATGGTCACCACCGGCACCATCGAGCAGCGGATCGCCGACCTGCTCGGTCGCAAGCGCAGTCTCGCCGACGCCGTGCTGGTGCGCGGCGAGACGGCGCTGACCGAGCTCGACGACGCCGAGCTGCGCGACCTGGTCTCGCTCCGGCCGGAGGACGGCTGATGGCGACCCACCCGCGGCAGCCGCCGCGCCGGGGCGCCCGGGCCACCACCTGGTGGGGCAAGGCGTGGGTCCGGGCGGTCGAGGAGGCGGCGTACGGCGAGCGCGACCTCCTCGCCGCGCGCGCCAGTGCCCGGGCCGGTCGGGTCGGTGCCGTCACCGTCGAGCCGGGCCGCTTCCTCGCCGCGGTCGAGGAGGGCGACGACGCGTTCACCGTGAGCGGGTCGGTGCCGGTGCTCGACGGCCCGGGGGTTGCGGCCTTCGTGGAGGCCGTCGGTGCCGAGGTCGGCCGGATCGCGGCACTGATGGCCGGTGACCTGCCGCACGCCCTGGTCGAGCACGCCGAGGAGTCCGGCGTCGAGCTGCTCCCCTACGGCGGCGAGCTCGCCACCCACTGCAGCTGCGAGCCGTGGGCCGACCCGTGCCCGCACGCGCTCGCCGTGCTCTACCAGCTCACCTGGCTGCTGGAGGCCGACCCGTTCGTCCTGCTGGCCCTGCGCGGGGTCGAGCGCGACGAGCTGATGGCGCGGCTGCACGCTGCGGCCGTCCGGACAGCGTCAGCCGCGCTCGGACGCCGACGTCGTCCGCGCCGCGGCCGAGCGCGCCCGCCGCCTCCTGGGCCGGCTCGACGACCCCGACGACGCCCTGGCGGACTGGTGACCGCGGCGGAGCGGACGCGGCTGGAGGCGCTGCGCGAGGTGGTTCGCTCACGGGTGGCCTCCCTGACCGCCGACTACGACGGTGTCGTCGCCGCCTCCCGCGACACCAACGCCGACGACGAGCACGACCCCGAGGGCGCCACCATCGCCTTCGAGCGCGCCCAGGTCGGGGCCCTGGTCACCCAGCACCGCCGCCGGCTGGCCGCCGTCGAGGCCGCCCTGCGCCGGGTCGACGACGGCAGCTACGGCCGCTGCGAGACGTGCGGCCAGCCGATCGGGGACGCCCGCCTCGAGGCGCGCCCCGAGGCCGCCACCTGCATCGCCTGCGCGCGGTAGGCGGCGCGTACGTCGCTTCTCTTCTGCTCGTAGTCGGAAGGACCGAACGGAGCTGTGGGAGGCCTCCTCACGCGTGGCTGTCGGCGTGACCCAGACGTTCGGTCCGTGTGGCTACGACCGAACGCGATCCCGGCCGCTCAGCCGCCCATCAGGACGGCGAGCAGGAAGCCGGCGGTGGCCGCCAGCCCGACCGCGGGTCCGCCCTCGCGGGCCGCCTCGGGCAGCATCGTGGAGGCGAGCATGCAGAGCACGGCGCCGGCGGCGAAGGACATCACCGCGGCCACGGCCGCCTCCGGGGCACTGCCGAGCGCGACGTAGCCGATCCCCGCGGCGATCCCCGATGCCAGGCAGATCGCCGACCACAGGGTCAGGATCGAGCGGGCGGAGTGGCCCGAGGCGCGCATGCCGGCGGCCGAGGACAGCCCCTCGGGGAGGTTCGAGAGGGCGACGGCCACGAGGAAGCCGATGCTGGGCGCGCCGCTCTCCAGGGTGGTCACGCCCAGGGCCGCGGACTCGGGGATGCCGTCGAGCAGCGCGCCGAGCGCCAGCGCGGTGGCCGCCGCCGACGACGCGGCCATCCCGGTGCCCGAGGAGCGCTTGCGCGTCATCGCACCGCGCCTCGAGACGAGGACGTCGCCGGTGAAGAACACCAGCGCGCCCGCCGCCGAGCCGAGCAGCACCTCGGTCCGGGTGTCCGCGGTCAGCGCCTCGTCGACCAGGTCGTAGGCGACCGACGCGATCAGCACGCCGGCACCGAGCGCCATCACGAGGGCGACGACGCGGCCCGGGAGGCGGAACCGGATGCCGATCAGGGCGCCGAGCAGCAGGGGCGAGGCGGCCAGCAGGCCGGCGCCGGTCGCGAGGATCACGCCGGCGCCCGTACGCCGAGCGCGTCCAACGCCATGCCCGCGAGCAGGTCGCGCATCGCGTCGTCGGGGAGCAGGCCGGAGTGGGGGGTGGAGTTGATCAGGCCGAACGCGACGTGGGCCATCGCCCGCGCCCGGTCGACCCGCAGCCCGCGATGCACGCGGCGCAGCTGCGCGGCCCACACGTCGACGTACTCCCGCTGGAGGGCGCGGACCCGCTCGCGCGCCTCGGGCGGCAGCGACTCCCAGTCCCGGTCCTGGACGACGATCAGCGCCCGGCGGCTGAGCGCGAAGTCGACGTGCCAGTCGACGAGCGCGGCGACCGCACCGGCCGCGTCAGGAGCGCCGGCCGCCCGCTCGCTGCCGACGGCGAGCAGCTCCTCGCTGATCGAGACGAGCATCTCGGCCAGGATCGCGTCCTTGGACGGGAAGTGCTTGTACAGCGCCGGTCCGGAGATCCCGCAGGCCTTGCCGAGGTCGGCGACCGAGACGCCGTGGAACCCGCGCTTGGCGAACAGCTCGGCGGCGGTGGCCAACAGCTGCTCCCGCCGGGTCACCGTCTCGGTGGTCATGCCTCGAGGTTAGCGCCCGCTAACCGGTCCGGGCGGGAGTGTTCAGGGTTCGACCACCCCGTGGTCGGCGTCGTAGGTGTCGCCGGTCAGCTTCGTCTTGGCGAAGCTGAGCAGTGAGGCGACCTTGCCGCCGGGGGTGTCCCAGTACTCCGCGCGGTCGACGTCCACCCGGATCAGCGTCGCCTCCGGGTTGTCCGGACCACCGGGCAGCCAGGCCTCGGCGAAGGTGGTCCACAGCTCCTCGAGCTTGGTCCGGTCGTCGACCACGGCGGCGGTGCCGGTCAACGAGACCCACGCGTCGCGGCTGGAGAACGACAGTGCCACCCGAGGGTCCGCCTCGAGTGCCCGCGTGTGGGCCGTGTGCCGCGCGGTGATGAACCACATCTCGGCGTCCGGCTCGACCTCCTGCCGCGCCATCGGGATGGTCCGTGGTCCCTCCGGACCGAACGTGGTGAACATGGCGATCGGCATGTCCTCCATGAGGCCGATCAGGTGCTGCTGGTCTCCCTGCTGCGCAGTCATGCCGTCGACGCTAGGCCGCCGCACCACGGCGGCCCACCACCCGCCGGGGTGGGCCGTTGCCAGCGCGCGCGGTTGCCGACAGGGTGGGCGGATGACGACGCCAGATCGCGGTCACGACACCCGACGGAGACATGCCCGGTCACCTCTGGCTCCCCGAGGCCGGCACCGGGCCGGGGATCCTCCTGTTGCAGGAGATCTTCGGTGTCAGCGCCTACATCCAGCGCCGGGCCGCCGACCTGGCCGCGGCCGGGTACGTCGTGCTCGCCCCCGAGATCTACTGGCGGCTGGACCGGCAGACCGTGGACGAGACGGCACCGGACGCGATCGACCAGGCGATGGGGCTGGTCCAGCAGATCCACTGGCCCGACGCGGTGGCCGACGCGGTCGCGGCGTTCGACCGGCTCGGCGACCTCGACGAGGTGCGCGGGACACCCGGACTGATGGGCTTCTGCTTCGGCGGCGGGCTGGCCTTCCACGTCGCCGCACTGACCGAACCGGCCGCGCTGGTCAGCTACTACGGCTCCTCGATCGAGGACGAGATCCACCTCGCCCCGCAGGTGACCTGCCCGAGCCTCCACCACTGGGGCACCGCCGACTCCTACGTCGCCGCGGCCACGGTCGCCGAGATCGCCGACGCGGTCACCGCGGAAGGCCGGCCCGCGCGCGTGGAGCTGTACGACGGCGCCGACCACGCCTTCGACAACGACGACTTCATGCTCCACCACCCCGAGGCGTCGCGGCGGGCCTGGGCCACGACCCTGGAGTTCTGGGCGGAGCAGCTGCCGACCTGAGCGGTCCGCTGGCGCGGGTGGTTAACGATCGCTAACCTGTGGAGGTGGCGGACATGAGGGAGATCGTGGCGGAGCTGCGCGAGCGGCTCGCGACCGTGCGGCAGGGCGGCAGCGAGAGCGCGAGACGCAAGCACACCGACCGCGGCAAGCTGCTGGTCCGCGACCGGGTCGACCGGCTGCTGGACCCGGGCAGCCCGTTCCTCGAGCTGAGCCCGCTGGCGGCGTACGGCATGTACGGCCGCGACGGCGACGACTTCGCCGTCCCGAGCGCGGGCGTGGTGACCGGCATCGGCCAGGTGTCGGGCCGTGAGGTCGTGGTCGTGGCGAACGACGCGACCGTCAAGGGCGGCACCTACTACCCGCTGACCGTCAAGAAGCACCTCCGCGCGCAGACCGTGGCCGCCGAGAACCACCTCCCGTGCGTCTACCTCGTCGACTCCGGCGGCGCCTTCCTGCCGATGCAGGACGAGGTCTTCCCCGACCGCGAGCACTTCGGCCGGATCTTCTTCAACCAGGCCAACCTGTCTGCCCGCGGCATCCCCCAGATCGCCAGCGTCATGGGCTCGTGCACCGCCGGCGGCGCCTACGTCCCCGCGATGTCCGACGAGACCGTGATCGTCAAGGATCAGGGCACGATCTTCCTCGGCGGCCCGCCGCTGGTGAAGGCGGCCACCGGCGAGGTCGTGACCGCCGAGGAGCTCGGCGGCGGCGACGTCCACGCACGGAAGTCCGGCGTCGTCGACCACCTGGCCGAGGACGACGCCCACGCGCTCGCGATCGTGCGCTCGATCGTCGGCACCCTGCCCTTGCTCCCGCGCCGGGAGCTGCGCGACATCGAGGAGCCGCTGGAGGACCCGGCCGGGCTCTACGACGTGGTGCCGAGCGACACCCGCACGCCGTACGACGTGCGCGAGGTGATCCGCCGGATCGTCGACGGCAGCCGGTTCCACGAGTTCAAGCAGCTGTACGCCGAGACCCTCGTCTGCGGCTTCGCCTCGATCTGGGGCCACGAGGTCGGCATCGTCGCCAACAACGGCATCCTCTTCAGCGAGTCCGCGCTCAAGGGCGCCCACTTCATCCAGCTGTGCAACCAGCGCGGCATCCCCCTGGTCTTCCTCCAGAACATCTCCGGCTTCATGGTCGGCAAGGAGTACGAGAACAAGGGCATCGCCCGCGACGGCGCCAAGCTGGTCACCGCGGTCGCGTGCAGCGTGGTCCCCAAGTTCACCGTCGTCATCGGCGGCTCGTTCGGCGCCGGCAACTACGGCATGTGCGGCCGCGCCTACGACCCCCGCTTCCTCTGGATGTGGCCCAACGCCCGGATCTCGGTGATGGGCGGCGAGCAGGCCGCCAACGTGCTCGCCACCGTCGCCGGCCGCGAGGACGACGACGAGTTCAAGGCGCCGATCCGCGAGCAGTACGAGCTGCAGGGCTCGCCGTACTACGCGACCGCGCGGCTCTGGGACGACGGCGTGATCGACCCCGCCGACACCCGGCGGGTGCTGGGGATGGGCCTGGCCGCGACCGCCCACGCACCGGTGCCCGACCCCTCCTACGGCATTTTCCGGATGTGAGCCGAGCAGCGTGACGCGACGAAGGAGCGGTGTGGTGGCTCGGCCAGGTCGAGCGAGCCCGCGACCGAGGCACGAGGTCGCGACAGGCGTGTCGAGACCGACAGAGTGGGAGAGAAGGACATGAAGACCCTGCTGATCGCCAACCGCGGCGAGATCGCGCTGCGCGTCATGCGCACGGCCCACCGGATCGGGCATCCGCACGGTCGCGGTGTTCACCGACCTCGACGCGCAGGCGCCGCACACCCACGCCGCGGACGAGGCGGTCCGGGTGGAGAGCTACCTCGACATCGCCGAGGTGGTGGCGGCGGCCGCGTCGTCCGGCGCGGACGCGGTGCACCCGGGCTACGGCTTCCTCTCCGAGCGGGCGGCCTTCGCCGAGGCGCTCGAGTCGGCCGGCATCACGCTGGTCGGGCCGAGCGCGGCCGTGATGGAGCAGATGGGGCGCAAGGACGCCGCCCGCGAGCTCGCGGTGGCCGCCGGGGTCCCGGTGGTGCCGACCGGCGAGCACGCGCCCTACCCCGTCCTGGTCAAGGCAGCGGCCGGCGGCGGCGGCAAGGGCATGCGCGTGGTGCGCAGCGAGGCCGAGATGGCCGAGGCGGTCGCCTCGGCCAAGCGCGAGGCCCTGTCGGCGTTCGGTGACGACACCATGTTGGTGGAGAAGTACGTCGAGCACGGCCGCCACATCGAGGTGCAGGTGATCGGCGACGCCCACGGCACGGTGCTCCACCTCTTCGAGCGCGACTGCTCCACCCAGCGCCGGCACCAGAAGGTGCTCGAGGAGGCACCGGCCCCGACCATCAGTCCCGAGGTCCGCGAGCTCGTCACGTCCTCGGCGGTCGCGCTGGCCCGGCACGTCGGCTACGTCAATGCCGGCACCGTCGAGTTCCTGCTGGACGCCGACACCGACCAGGCCTACTTCCTGGAGATGAACACCCGGCTCCAGGTCGAGCACCCGGTCACCGAGGCCGTGACCGGCCTCGACCTGGTCGAGCTCCAGCTCCGGGTCGCCGCCGGCGAGCCGCTCGGGATCGCCCAGGAGGACGTCCGGCTCGACGGGCACGCCATCGAGGCGCGGGTGTACGCCGAGGACTCGTTCGGCGGCTTCCTGCCGCAGGCCGGCGAGGCCGGCATCGTGCGCTGGCCCACCGACGTCGCGGGCGTCCGCGTCGACCACGCGCTGGAGCCCGACCAGTCGGTGCCCACGGCGTACGACCCGATGCTCGGCAAGGTGATCGCCCACGGCCCGGACCGCGAGTCCGCCCGGCAGGCGCTGGTCGCCGCCCTCGACGAGACCTCGATCCTCGGCCTCACCACCAACGCCGGCTTCCTGCGCACGCTCGTCGCCTCCGAGGAGTTCCGCGACGCGACCATCGACACCGCGTGGCTCGACACCGTCGAGATCCCCGGCCCCGAGCTGCCGGAGCCCGACCCGGAGCTGCCGCGGATGCTCGGCGCCTGGGTGTCGGCGATGCTGACCGCGACCGACACCGGCCACCCGTTCCAGGCCGACGGGTTCCGGCTGGGGTCCGCGCCGGCACCGACGCTGGTCGAGCTCGACCGAGACGTCGTGGTCGACCGGGCCGGCGGCACCGTCGACGGCGTCCCGTTCCGGATGACCAGCGCTGCCGACCACGTCCTCGAGGCGGTCGTCGACGGTCGCCGGGTGCGCTCGGCGATCAACGCCCAGCGCGACTTCGTGGAGGTCGCGCTCCATGGCCACCGGCACCGCTTCACCCGACCCGACCGGCTCGCCGGCGCGGTCGCCGCGAGCGACGGCACCCTCACCGCGCCGATGCCCGGCACCGTGCTCGACGTCCGGGTCGCGGAGGGCGAGCAGGTCGAGGAGGGCACCGTGCTCGGCACCCTGGAGGCGATGAAGATGGAGCTCGCCCTGAAGGCACCGTTCGCGGGCACCGTCACCACGGTCGGGGCGGCCGCGGGCGACCAGGTCGCGCTCGGCGCCACGCTCTTCGTGGTCGAGGGGGAGGACGCATGAGGTTCCCGGTGAGCGGCCTGCCCGAGCGGGTCACGATCTACGAGGTCGGCCCCCGCGACGGGCTCCAGAACGAGGCGGCGATCGTGCCGGTCGAGGTCAAGGCCGAGCTCGTACGACGGCTGCTGGCCGCCGGGCTGCCGGTGGTCGAGGCGACGTCGTTCGTGCACCCGACGTGGGTGCCGCAGCTCGCCGATGCCGCGGAGCTGATGACCCTGCTCGGCGACGAGGGCCGCGACCTCCCGGTGCTGGTGCCCAACGAGCGCGGGCTCGACCGCGCGCTCGAGCTCGGGCTGCGCCACGTCGCGATCTTCGGCTCGGCGACCGAGACCTTCGCCCAGCGCAACCTCAACCGCAGCCTCGACGAGCAGTTCGCGATGTTCGAGCCGGTCGTGCGCCGGGCACTCGACGCCGGGCTCGACGTCCGGGCCTACGTCTCGATGTGCTTCGGCGACCCGTGGGAGGGCGACGTCCCGCTCGAGCAGGTCGTCTCGGTCGGCACCCGGCTGCTCGACCTCGGCGCCGGCCAGCTCAGCATCGGCGACACCATCGGCGTCGGGACGGCCGGCCACGTGAAGGCCCTGGTGGCGGCGTTCGGGGACGCCGGCGTCGGCACCGACCGGCTCGCGATGCACTTCCACGACACCTACGGCCAGGCGCTCGCCAACGCCCACTCGGCGCTCGAGTGCGGGATCACCACCTTCGACGCCAGCGCCGGCGGCCTGGGCGGCTGCCCGTACGCCAGGAGCGCCACCGGCAACCTCGCCACCGAGGACCTGGTCTGGATGCTGACCGGGCTGGGCATCGAGCACGGCGTCGACCTCGACGCCGTCGTGGCGACCAGCACCTGGCTCGCGGGCGTGCTCGGACGGCCCAGTCCGTCGGCCGTGGTGCGGGCGCTGGCACAATCTCCCGCATGAGTCGGACGGTCTACCTCCACATCGGAGCGCCCAAGACCGGCACGACCTACCTGCAGGACCGGCTGACCCTGAACGCGTCGGCCCTGGCCGCGCACGACGTGCACTTCCCGAGCCGGTCGGCGCTGATCAGCCCGGGGCTCTCGCAGTTCCGCGCGGCCCTGGACCTGATGGGCCAGGACTGGGGCGGCGACCCCGGCCACGCCGAGGGCAGCTGGGACGCGCTGGTGAAGCGGATCAACCGCCGCAGCGGCGTCGTCATCGTCAGCCACGAGATCCTCTCCCCGGCCCGACCCCACCACGTCGCCCGCGCGATGAACGACCTCTCCGACGGTGCCGACGTGCACGTCGTCTACACCGCCCGCGACCTCGGCCGGCAGCTGCCGGCGGCCTGGCAGGAGAGCATCAAGCAGGGCCGGACCTGGCGCTACCGCAAGTTCCTGCGCAAGTCGCAGCGCGGCAAGACCTGGTTCTCGCGCGCGTTCGACCTGCCGTCGGTGCTGGGCACGTGGGGCGCGCACGTCCCGCCCGAGCACATCCACCTCGTGACCCTGCCGACCGACCGCCGGGGCGAGACGTTGTGGGACCGGTTCTGCCGGGCCACCCGGATCGAGTCGTCGTGGGCGCCCGAGGAGAGCACCCGCGCCAACGAGTCGCTCGGTGTCGCCGAGACCGCCGTGCTGCGGCAGCTGAACAAGAAGCTGGACCGCCGGGTCCGCCGGGAGGCGGCGTACGACGGGCTGATCCGGCAGATGCTCGCGGAGGAGGAGCTGGTCCGGGGCGACTCGCCGCGGATCACGCTGCCCCCGCAGGACTACGACTGGGCCGCCGATCGCGGCCGGCAGTGGGTCGAGTGGGTCGAGCAGGCGGGCATCGACGTGATCGGCGACGTCGAGGACCTGGTGCCGGTGCGACCGTCCTCCGACGAGTGGGACGACCCCGACCGCGTGAAGCCGCGGCACCGGCTGCGGGTCGCGATGCGCGCCCTGGCCGCGATGACGACCGAGGCCGCGAGCCGGCCCGACCCCGACCAGCAGCTGGGCTCCCGGCTGCGGAAGAACGCCGAACGGCTGCGCTCGCGGTGATCCGGCGATGACCGGCACGGCTGCGGCCTGGGGCTGGGTCGCCCACCTGACCGACGGGGGCACGACGCCCTGGGCCGACTGGTCGGGCACCGCCGAGCCGCGGGGTCGCCGGCTCCCCGGCGCGCAACAGCTCGAGCTGCTCCGTCGCCTCAACCTGGCCGGCCGGCCGAGCCAGGCCCTCGCCGGCGCCGTGCTCGCGGCCGACCCGTCGCGGCGCAGCCGCCCCGAGCTCCCGCTCGTCGGGGGCGGGGAGGAGCGCGGCTTCGGTCCGCCGCCGGTCGACCCCGGCACGCTGTCCGAGGGCGAGCTGTCCCGGCTGGCCGCGGTCCTGATCGCCCAGCGGCTGGCCACGCGAGACGTCGCGGAGCCGACGCGTCGCCGACCGCGACCCTGGCGGACCCGCTACCTGCTCCTCGGCGACCCCGAGCTGGTCGTCCCCCTGCGCCGTCGCCTGGTCGAGGTCGGTCGGCCGCCCGGCGGCTGGGCGGCGACGCCGTACGTCCTGGCGACCGACACCGGCCAGGCGCTGGTCGACCTCTGGACCGCGCAGTCGCTGCACCAGGGCGCGCCTCCGTGGCACGAGTGGCTCGACACGACCGTCCGGCAGTACCGGCTGCCCGAGGCCGCCGACCCGGACGCGCTCGCCCGCCGTGAGCGGGACCGGACCGGCCGGAAGGCGCACGTCGTCACCGACCCGTCCCTCGCACCCCGGCTGCTCGGCGCCCGACGGGTGTCGGGCGACGCGCCACGACTGCCCGCCGCCGGCGTCGACCTGGGTCGCCGGATCGCGACCGCACTGCGCCCCGTCGCGCCGGCACCCCGCCGTACCCGGCTCCTCGCCGACGTCGTCCGCCCCTGGCTGGCCACCGGCGGAGGAGCGCCGCTGGTGCTGCCCGACCGGCACCGGGACTGGGTCGCCGCCGAGGCGGAACGGGTGGTCGGTCAGGTCGGCCGCGGTCGCTACCCTGTCCACGGCGATCCGGCGCTGTTGCTGCCGTCCGACCGCCCGGGCACCGCGACCCCCGAGCCCGACCAGGTGCTCGCGCTCGCCGTCCGGCTGTTGCTCGAGTTGACCGAGGAGGGATCGTGACGCGTCGGGTCCTGCTCCACGTCGGCACCCCCAAGACCGGCACGAGCCAC
This sequence comes from uncultured Actinomycetota bacterium, assembly GCA_963826015.1. Classification (GTDB taxonomy): domain Bacteria; phylum Actinomycetota; class Actinomycetes; order Propionibacteriales; family Nocardioidaceae; genus Nocardioides. The sequence continues at coordinate 54,757 of CAWGVI010000013.1, forward strand.
CTGCAGGACGTGCTCTTCCGCAACCGGAAGGCGCTCCGGCGCCAGCACGTGCTCTACCCCGCCGACCGCTTCGACGCCCACTTCCTCGCGGCGCTCGACCTCATGCAGCTGCCCTGGGGTGGGCTGGAGGAGGAGGCGCTCGGCGCGTGGGACACGCTCGCCGAGAAGGTACGCCGCTTCCACGACGAGACCCCGGACGGCACCGCGATCGTGAGCCACGAGATCCTCGCGGTCGCCTCGCGCGGGCAGGCCGAGCGGGCGCTCGCGTCGCTGGGACACCCCGACACCGAGATCCACGTCGTGCTCTCCGTCCGCGACCTGGTGCGCCAGATCCCCGCGGAGTGGCAGGAGAACGTCAAGCACCGCCGCGAGCTGCCGTTCGGGCGCTTCCTCGCGCAGGTGCGCGACCCGGAGCGGGGGACCCCGATCGGCTCGTGGTTCTGGGGCGTCCAGGAGATCCCCGACATCCTCGACCGGTGGGCGGCGGACCTGCCGCCGGAGCGGGTCCACCTGGTCACGGTCCCGCGGCCGGGCAGCCCGCGCGACCTGCTGTGGCAGCGGTTCAGCCAGACCTTCGGGCTCGACGGGCTCGACCTCGACGTGCAGCCCGAGCGCGCGAACCCCTCGCTCGGGGTCCCGGAGACCACCATGGTCCGGCGGGTCAACGTGAAGGCCAACAAGGTGGTGCCCCCCGCGTCGTACCGACCGCTGGTCCGCGAGCTGCTGGCCCACCAGACCCTGTCGCGCCGTACGTCGTCGCCGCGGCTGACGCTCCCGCCGTCCGACCACGCGTGGGTCGCGCCGCTCCAGGAGTCGTGGGTGCAGGCGGTGCGCGAGCGCGGGTACGACGTGGTCGGCGACCTCGACGACCTGGTCGGCGCCGTCCCGCCGGACGACTTCGCCGACCCCGACAACCCCGACGAGGCCCAGGTGGCCGACGCCGCGGTGGATGCGATCACCGCGCTGCTGGTCGACCACATCCGGGTCACGGAGACCGAGCGGCACCTGCGGGAGCGGGTGGCCGGCCTCGAGCGGGAGCTGGAGCGGTCCTACCTGCGACCGACGTACCGGTGGCGGCAGAAGGTCGTCCGCCGGCTCAAGCGCCACCCCGCCGGGCGCTACGCCCTCAAGCTCTACCGCGGGGCGCGGGGCAGGAGCTCGCGGTCGGTGTAGCGGCCGATCCGCCACGTCGCGTAGCCGTCGGCCCCCGCGCCGACCACGCCACCCACCACCGGCACCCGTCGTCCGATCGTGGTCGCCAGCCGCTTGCCGGCGACCCGGGAGATCAGGTCTCGGGCGACGAAGGTCGAGATCCGCTGGTCGACGGCCGGGTCGTGCGCCGGCGCGGTCGCCAACGCCATCGGCGGCGCGGGCAGGTGCTTGTCCTTGACCAACCCCTTCACCGTCTCCTCACCGAGCATGCAGGTGAGGATCGCGTTGCGCACGCGCGGGTCGTCGAGGTCGTAGCCGCGCAGGTGCGCGATCCCCGCGACCATCCGGCACTGGAGGACGGCCAGGCCAGAGATGTTGGCCGGGACGGTGACCGCCATCGTCACCAGCCCGCCGATGTTGGTGACGAAGCCCTGCGCCCCGGCGTACCGGACGTGGTTCTCGATGACCTCGTGGATCGCCCGGTCCACGTTGCCCTTCTGCTCCTTCAGCTGCGCGTCGGCGGCCTTGGCCGCCGGCGGCAGCGGCCCCACGCCCTCGATCGCCCGCCGCAGTGACTCGCGCACGAACGACGTGGTCAACCCCGGCGCCAGGTCGGTCACCCGCGGCGCCAGTCGCTTGCTGATCTGGCTCATCGCTCCCATGGGGCGATCCTACGGAGGTGGGGTCGTCGGTTCCCCGGATATCCGGGGAACCAGCGATCGCGCACCGCTGGAACCCTCCGGAACGTCGACGACTCGCCCAGTAGGTTCGGCGCGCATGTCCCCCGTCGAGCCCCCGCCGACGACGTGGACCTTCCCGCCGCCGAGCGCATGGCCGGAGGACGACGACCTGGTCGCGATCGGTGCGGACCTGGCGCCGGGCACGCTGCTGGACGCCTACCGGCGCGGGCTGTTCCCGATGCCGTTCGAGGGGGCCGGGGCGCCGGGGTGGTGGAGTCCGCTGGAGCGCGGGGTGCTGCCGCTGGACGGCATGCAGGTGTCCCGGTCACTCCGGAAGTCGGCCCGGCGGTTCGAGATCCGGGTCGACACCGCCGTCGCGGAGGTCATCGACGGCTGTGCGGACCCGCGCCGCCCCGGCGGGTGGATCGACGACGAGGTGGCGGCGTCGTACCTCCGCCTCCACGAGCTGGGCTGGGTCCACTCGGTGGAGGCGTGGCGCGACGACAGCCTCGTCGGTGGGCTGTACGGCGTCGCCGTCGGCGGGCTCTTCGCCGGCGAGTCGATGTTCCACCGCGAGCGCGACGCGTCGAAGGCGGCGTTGCTGGGGCTGGTCGACCTGCTGTCCGACGAGCATGCCGACGCGCGGCTGGTCGACACCCAGTGGGTCACCGACCACCTCGCGACGCTGGGAGTGAGTGGGGTGCCGCGTCGCGACTACCTCGACCGGCTGGCGGTCGCGCTGGACCTGCCGCTTCCCGCCCGCTGGGCGGGCTGATCGCCGATCATGGAGCCGTGACGAGACGCGCACGGCGGACGGCGGGGGCGGCCCTGGCCGCGATGGTGCTGCTCGTCGGGTGCGGGCAGGACCCTGCGGAGACCGCCACCGAGCCGGGTCCGACGACGGCCCAGCCCGACGTGGTGGAGCCCACCCCGGCGGCGGGCAACGGCGTCGAGGCCTTCTGCGCGGGGTACCTGGAGCAGTTCCGCGCGATGAACGAGCTGGACCCCGAGGATGCGGAGGGTCGGGTGCGCTCGATCCAGGCGTGGCTCGAGCGGGTCGAGGCGACCGGGCTGCCGAGCGACCTCCCGGCGACGGCGAGGGAGGGCTTCCTGACCTTCGACCGGCTGGTGGGTGACCTGGACCCCGAGACCGTGACCCTGCGGGCCTGGCCGAGGAGCCCGGCCCCGCCGAGGAGCGTCGGCTCGACGCGTTCGGTGAGTGGCTCGAGGCCTCGTGCCCGGAGCTGCAGGAGGAGCTGGACGAGGCGCTCGACGACGCCCTGGACGAGCGCGAGCAGCCCGAGCGTCCCAGCAACTAGACGACCTGCGGCGGCCGACCGGTGTCGCTCTCCATCGGGCGACCGGCCCCGGCCCAGTCGACCATCCCGCCGTCGAGGTTGACGGCGTCCACGCCCTGCAGGACGAGGTAGTGGGTGGCCTGCATCGAGCGGGCACCGACCCGGCACACCACGAGGACCCGGCCGGCGGGGAGGTCGTCGCGGCGGTTGGGCAGCTGCATCAGCGGGACGTGGACGGCGCCCGCGATGTGGCCGTGCTCCCACTCCACCGGCTCGCGCACGTCGAGGACCACCATTCCCTCCGGCAGCGGGTCGGGGAGCTCGTCGACCGTCGTGGAGGGGATGGACGGGTTCATGGGGGGCTCACTTCAGCAGGCGGGACATCCGGCGGTCGGCCAGGGGCTTGCCGCCCGTCTGACACCTCGGACAGTACTGGAGGCTCGAGTCGGCGAAGCTCACCTCCCGCACGGTGTCACCGCAGACCGGGCACTCCTGGCCCGCCCGGCCGTGCACGGCGAGGTTGGTCTTCTTCTCGCCCTTCAGCTCGCTGGCGGCGAGCCCGCGGGAGCGGTCGACCGCCTCGCCGAGGACGGTCCGGATCGCGTCGTACAGCGTCTGGAGCTCGTCGTCGGAGAAGCCGTTGGCGGGCTTGAACGGCGACATCCGCGCCGCGTGCAGGATCTCGTCGGAGTAGGCGTTGCCGATGCCGGCGATGGTGCCCTGGTGGCGCAGCACGCCCTTGACCTGCGACCGGCCGGCCCTGGTGAGGATGGCGGCGAACGCCTCGATCGTGAAGTCGGCGACCAGCGGGTCGGGCCCGAGGCTGGCGATGCCGCGTACGTCGGCGGGGTCGCGGACGACGTACATCGCCAGGCTCTTCTTGGTGCCGGCCTCGGTGACGTCGATGCCGGTGTCGTCGTCGAGGATCACGCGGACCGCCAGCGGCGACTTGTTCGACGGTCGCGGAGGGACGGGCGGCAGCTCGTCGCGCCACCGGATCCAGCCGGCGCGGGCGAGGTGGAAGACGAGGTGGAGCCCGCCCGCGGAGATGTCGAGGAACTTGCCGTGGCGGGTGACGTCGTCGACGAAGGAGCCCTCGATCGCGTGCACCGGAGGGTCGAACGTCTTCAACGCCGAGAAGGCCACGACGTGCACCTTCGCGACGGCACGGTCGGCGAACCGGCCCCGCAGGTCCAGGGCCAGCGCCTCCACCTCAGGCAGCTCGGGCACGCGCCGAGTCTAGGTCGAAGGAGTGACACCGTGACCGGGCAAGGAGCAGAATGGGGTATGGCCAAGGCACGCCCGCTCCCGGAGCAGGGGTCGATCTTCCTCGACGCCCGCGGGGACAACCGTGCGCTGCGGGTCTCCTGGCACCTCGACAACGGCCTGGTCGTGCTCTCCCTGTGGCGGGACAACGTGTGCAGCGGGTCGTTCCGGCTGGCCGTCGACGACGTCCCGGAGATGATCTCGACCCTGCGCGCCGGGCTCGACGTGGCGTACGACGTGGCGCTGCAGCGGCGCCGCGACGTCGCCGGCTGACGCGCCGGTCCCGCCTCTACGACCTGCGCTAGAAAGCCCGATACGGTCCGAGCGTGGACCCGATCCGGAATCCCTACGCGCCCGGCGCCGGGCAGCGCCCGCCCGAGCTGGCCGGCCGCGACGAGCAGCTCGGTGCCTTCGACGTCGTGCTCGAACGGGTGGCGGCCGGACGCCCCGAGCGCTCGCTGGTGCTGACCGGCCTGCGCGGCGTCGGCAAGACGGTGCTGCTCAACGCGCTGCGGGGCGCCGCGGTACGACGGCGCTGGGGGACCGGCAAGCTCGAGGCCCGGCCCGACCAGTCGCTGCGCCGTCCGCTGTCCAGCGCGCTGCACCAGGCCGTGCGCGAGCTGGGGCACCGCGACGAGGAGTCCGTGACCCACGTGCTCGGCGTGATCCGCTCCTTCGCCCAGCGCGAGGCCGGGCCGAACGCCAAGCTGCGCGAGCAGTGGAACCCCGGCATCGACGCCCCGGCGGTCAAGGGACGGGCCGACTCCGGTGACGTCGAGATCGACCTGGTCGAGCTGTTCACCGACCTCGGCGGGCTCGCCGCCGACGAAGGCAAGGGCATCGCGGTCTTCATCGACGAGATGCAGGACCTCGGCCCCGACGACGTCTCCGCCCTCTGCGCCGCCTGCCACGAGATCAGCCAGTCCGGCCTGCCCGTGATCGTGGTCGGCGCCGGCCTGCCCCACCTGCCGGCGGTGCTCAGCGCGAGCAAGTCCTACTCCGAGCGGCTCTTCCGCTACCAGCGGATCGACCGGCTCCCGCGCGACGCCGCGGACCGCGCGCTCGCTGCCCCGGCCGCCGACGAGGACGCGGCGTACGACGAGGGCGCGCTGGACGCGATGTACGCCGCCACCGGTGGCTACCCGTACTTCATCCAGGCCTACGGGAAGGCGGTCTGGGACCGCGCCCCGCGCTCGCCGATCACCACCGACGACGTGTCCGTGGCCGCCCCGGAGGCGGAGGCGGAGCTGGCCGTCGGGTTCTTCGGCTCCCGCTTCGAGCGGGCGACGCCGGGGGAGCGGGAGTACCTCCGGGCGATGGCCGACGCGGCGCTGGCGATCGCGGAGGGCGGGGTCGAGGAGCTCGACGACATCGAGAGCGTGCCGACCAGCGACGTGGCGTCGGTGCTCGGCAAGAAGCCCCAGTCGCTCTCCCCGGCCCGCGACGCGCTGCTCAAGAAGGGCCTGATCTACAGCGGTGAGCGGGGCCGGATCGCGTTCACCGTCCCGCACTTCGGCCGCTACCTGCGCGAGCGCACCTGACCCACCTCCGGGTCTGGCCTGGAGTCAGGTCTGGAGCCGGCGCAGCTCGACCAGGCCGACGCTGTTGCCCTCGCTGTCGACCACGAACGCCTGCCACTCCTCGGTCCCGGCCGGGCCGAGCGTGTCGTCGTCGTGCTGGAAGATCACGTGCGGGCGGCCGGAGACGGTCACGCCGAGTCCCTCGAGCCGGGCGATCTCGGCGTCGATGTCGTCGACGCGGAGGTAGAGCACCGCCGACGGCGCCCGGGTCTCCAGCAGCAGCCGGGTGCCACCGAGGTCGAAGAACACCAGCCCCGGCGGGTCGTACGACGCGGTCGGACCGCGACCGAGCAGGTCGGTGTAGAAGCGGGTGGCCCGCTCGAGGTCCTCGGCGCGCTGCGCCACCTGCACCAGCCCCGGGTCCGCGGTCATGCCCGGGACGCTACTCCGTGGCGATGGCGTCCAGCACCTTCATCCGCGAGGCCCGGATCGCCGGTACGACCGCCGCCAGCACGCCGAACACCACCGCGATCGCGAGGAAGAGCAGCAGGCTCGTGATCGGCAGGCTCAGCACCGTGAGGTCCTCCTTGAGCACCTCGCGCAGGAGCACCCCGATCACCAGCCCGATCACCATGCCGAGCACGGCGCCCATCGTGGCGATGGTGACCGACTCCAGGGTCACCATCCGGCGCAGCCGCGCCCGCGACAGCCCGACCGCGCGGAGCAACCCGATCTCGCGGGTCCGCTCGATCACGCTGAGGCCGAGGGTGTTGATGATGCCGATGACCGCGATCACGATCGCCAGCGCCAGCAGGCCGTAGATCATGAAGAGCAGCTGGTTGATCTGACCCTTGATGGTCTCGGCGAACTGCTCCTTGTCCTGCACGCTCACGATCGGCACGTCGGCGATGACGTCCTCGAGCTCGGCCTGGACCGTGGTGCGGTCGGCGCCGTCGGTGAGGTTGATGCTCAGCGAGCTGTCCGCGCGGTTGATGCCGGCGTCCTCCAGCACCTGGAGGGGGACGTTGACCGACCCGAGCACCGGCGTCGGCTCGATGATCCCGACGACCTCGACCTTCGCGGTCTTCTCGCCGGGGAAGCCGAGCTCGATCCGGTCGCCGAGGCCGACGCCCTGCTCGCGCGCCTCGTCGTCGGTGAGGACGGCCTGGTCGTCGCCGAGCTCCTGGGTGCCCTCGATGACGTCGAGCTCGTAGATCTGGTCGTACGCCGGGTCCACCCCGAGGATCGCGGACGGCTCCCCGGCGATCAGCGCGGGCGTGTACTGGTCGCGGGTCAGCAGCTCCACGCCGTCGACCTTGGCCATGTCGTCGCCGATGCCGGTCGGGAAGCTCTGGAAGCTGGCGGACTGCACGAGGAAGTCGGCGGCGAACTGGTCGTCCACGAGGTCGTCGCTGGTCGCGCTGAGCGACGCCGCCAGGGTGCCGACGGCGGCGACGAGGGCGAGCCCGATCATCAGCGCGGAGGCGGTGGCGCCGGTCCGGCGCGGGTTGCGCAGCGCGTTCTCCCCGGCCAGGCGGCCGGTGGTGCCGAAGACGGCGCCGAACAGCGCGCGGCACCCGAGGAGCAGCGGGTGGCCCAGCACCGGGCTGATCACGGCGGCGGTGAGGATCCAGATCACCGCGGCGGCGCCGATCCAGATCGCGTCGTTCCCGGGGGCGCCGAGGATGCCGGCCACGGCCAGCCCGACGCCCACCAGCATCACGAACCCGCCGATCAGCCCGCGCCGGCGCAGCGAGCCCTCGGCCGGTGCCGTGTCGCTGCGCATCGCGGCCACCGGCGCCGTGCGCGAGGCCCGGCGGGCCGGGAGGTACGCCGACACCAGGGTGACGGCGAGCCCCACGCCGTACGCGAGGGCGATCGTGGCGCTGGTGAGGTCGAGGGCGTCGGAGTTGATGTCGAGGCCGAAGCCTCGGAACAGGGCCGCCAGGGCCCTCGCCAGCAGCAGCCCCACGCCGATCCCGAGCGAGGCGCCGAGCAGTGCCATCAGCCCGGCCTCGAGCAGCACCGAGCGGCGTACCTGCTTCCGGCTCGCGCCGAGCGCGCGCAGCAGCGCCAGCTCCCGGATCCGCTGCGCGACCAGGATGCTGAACGTGTTGGCGATGATGAAGCCGCCGACCAGGATCGCGATCACGGCGAAGGCGATCAGGAACGTCGAGATCACGTCGAGGAACTGGCCGATCGCGTCCTGCGACTCCTTCGCGACGGTGTCCCCCTCGACCGCTTCGTAGGAGTCGGGGATGACCTCGGCGGCCGCGGACACCAGCTCCTGCTGGGTCACGCCGGGCGCCGCCGTGAGCGCCACGCTGGTGAACGCGTCCTGGCCGCCGAGGAAGAGCTGCTGGGCGCCGTCGGTGGAGAAGATCACCAGGATGGCGCCGGCGGTGCCGCCGCCGTTGAACTCGGCGGTACCGGTGAGCGTGAGCGTCTTGCGGACGTTGGCGATCGAGTCGCCGGACGGCGCGATGACCGTGATCTCGTCGCCGACCGTGTACCCGGCGTCCTCCGCGGCCCCGGTGTCGAGGACGACGTCGGTCGGCCCGTCGGGCCAGTCGCCGGTCGTGAGCTCCAGCGACGGCTCCCCGAGCAGGTTGGGGGTGTCGTTGTAGTTGAAGGCGAGGGTCGGCGCGCCCTGCCCGCCGACCAGCTTGCCGTCGGTGTCGAGCAGGTACATGCCGAGCCCGTCGACCCTGCCGTCGGCCTGGGCCACCTCGGGCAGCTCGGCCAGCTTCGCAACGTCGTCGGGCGCGAGGACGTTGGTGTTGCCGGCCCCGATCGACTCGAAGGAGCCGGTGCCGGCCGGCCGGACCAGCCCGTCGGGCGTGGAGCCCTTGATGATGCCGTCGAAGGTGCTGCCCAGGCCGTTGCTGAAGACCAGGACGCCGGTGAGGAAGCCGATGCCGAGCACGATGGCGAGCGTGCTCATCACGAGCCGGACCTTGCGGGCCAGCAGCGTGCGGAAGGTGAGGCGGAACATCTCAGCCGGCCTGGGTGGGCGCCGGGGTGAGCCGGGCCATCGCCTCGAGGATCGAGTCGCGGTCGGGCTGGCGCAGCTCCTCGATGACGCGGCCGTCGGCGAGGAACAGGACGCGGTCGGTGTACGACGCGGCGACCGGGTCGTGGGTGACCATCACGATCGTCTGGCCGAACTCGTCCACGCTGCGTCGCAGGAAGCCGAGCACCTCGGCGCTGCTGGTGCTGTCGAGGTTGCCGGTCGGCTCGTCGGCGAACACGATCGAGGGCCGGCTGACCAGCGCCCGGGCGCAGGCGACCCGCTGCTGCTGGCCGCCGGAGAGCTCGCTGGGCTTGTGGGTCAGCCGCGGGCGGAGCCCGACCGCGTCGATGACCTTGTCGAACCACTCCTGGTCCGGCTTGCGGCCCGCGAGGTCCAGCGGCAGCGTGATGTTCTCCTGCGCGGTGAGGGTCGGCACCAGGTTGAACGCCTGGAACACGAACCCGATCTGCTCGCGGCGCAGCCGGGTGAGGTCCTTGTCCTTGAGGTTCCCGAGCGACGTCCCGCCCACGATCGCCTCACCGGAGGTGGGGGTGTCGAGCGCGGCGAGGCAGTGCATGAGCGTCGACTTGCCCGAGCCCGACGGTCCCATCACGGCCGTGAACTGGCCGGTGTAGAGGTCGACGGTCACGCCGTCGAGGGCGCGGACCTCGGTCTCGGCAGAGCCGTAGACCTTGACCAGGTCGCGGGCGCTGGCGGCGACGGGCGAGTACTGCCCGGGAGTGGTGGTCATGGGTGAAGCCTCCCGGCTCGCGGGTGGGGCCGTCCATCGGATTCATCCCTGATCTCGGTCTCAGGGTCACCCCGAGGCGAGGACGGGTCCCATCATGGTGCTCGACGTGCAACGATTCCGGCATGAGGATCGCGGGTCGCGACGACCGTCCGGCCCCCCAGGTCGTCGCGCACCGGGGTGCCAGCGACCAACGGGCCGAGCACACGCTCGGTGCCTACCTCGAGGCGCTGGACGCCGGCGCCGACGGACTCGAGTGCGACGTGCGGCTCACCGCCGACGGGCACCTGGTCTGCTTCCACGACCGCGACCTGCGACGGACGGGCCAGCGTCGCGGCGTGGTCTCGACGCTCGAGCTCTCCGAGCTCGACCAGCTCGAGTTCGCGTCCTGGAAGAACCCGTGGTCCGACCTCGACGACGAGGCGCCCGACCTCGACGACCGGCTGGGCCGGGTGCTGACGCTGCGCGCCCTGCTGGAGACGGTGGCCGACTGCGGTCGTCGGGTCGAGCTCGCGATCGAGACCAAGCACCCGACCCGGTTCGGCGGGCTCGTCGAGCGGCGGCTGGTCGAGGAGCTCCGCCACTTCGGCTGGCACCGCGCGGACAGCCCGGTCCGGGTGATGAGCTTCAGCTACACCGCCCTGCAGCGGGTGAGCCGGCTCGCGCCCGAGCTGCGGGCGGTGATGCTGATCGACAAGGCGCGACACTGGCCCGCGGTCAAGCCGCTGCTCGAGCCCGGCTGGATCCTCGGGCCGGGGATCGAGTCCCTCACCCGGCACCCCCAGTACGGCCCGAGGCTGGTGCGCACCGGCCGCGAGATCCACGTGTGGACCGTCAACACCGAGGCCGAGCTCCAGCTCTGCCTCGACCTCGGCGTCACCGCGGTCATCACCGACCGCCCGTCGTACCTGCTGGATCGGCTGGGCCGGTAGCCCGAGCCGCGGGTCGAGTGTCCGTGGGTCGGAGGTCTCGACAGTCGCTCGCTGCTCGACCACCTGACGACGTCGCTCGCTGCGCTCGCTGCTCGACCACCTCCGCCCGAGCCCCCGGATAGGGTCGGCCGCATGGCGAAGCGCAACCGGACCAAGACCCGTGACCAGGAGATGGCGCCCGGCGAGGTGGGACCGCGGCAGCCGTGCCCGTGCGGGTCCGGCAAGCGGTACAAGGCCTGCCACGGCGCACCCGGGGGTGCCGGCTCGGTGTTCGTGTCCCGGCCCTTCGAGGGCTTCGCCTCGGAGTGCGACGTGGTCGCGCTGCGGGAGCTGGTGCCGGCGGCCACCGCGCCGCTGCAGCTCACCGGTGAGCACGCCGACCGGACCGTCCAGCTGTGCACGCTGCTACCGATGGCCGCGCCCGCGATGGTGCGCGACTCCGGGGAGATCTGGCTGGCGCTCCAGGTCGTGCACAGCTTCGGCGACCCGGCGCGCGACCTCGGGGCCGTCCTCACGGCCGCCCTGGCGCAGGACGAGCCGGGGATCGTCGGGCTCGCCGCCGATCCGGGCGAGGGGCCGCGGATCCAGGACCTCGTGGTCGACGCACCGCTCGACATCACGGTCCACGCCGGGTTCGACTTCTGGGTGGCCGACGTGCCGGACGCCCCCGACCTCGTGGGGGCGCTGGAGGAGGCGAACTCCGCCGTCGACCCCACCGAACGGCTCACCGGCGTCACCGCGGCGTACTGGACCGACGTCGGCACCAAGGAGCACCTGCGCTGGGTGATGCCCGAGCCCGAGGGCAAGCTGCTCGACGCGCTCGCGCGGCTGCACGCGGCCGGCCGGGACGTGCTCGTACCGGACTCCCGCTTCGTCGGGATGTTCCGCGCCCACGGGCTGCTGGCCCCGGTCTGGGACCTCCCGCTCGGCACCGGCGCCGAGGTGCTGGAGGAGCCCGCGAGGCGCTTCGCGAAGGACCTCGCCGAGGCCCTCGCCGACGACTCCGACCTCACCACCGAGCAACGCTCGGCTCGCAGCGGGCTCGCCAACCGGCAGGTCACGATCCGCTGATCCACACCGTCCGCTGGGGGATGCGCGCGACACACCCTCCGACGGTTGTGTGCGGGGTGGACGGAAGGTAGGTTTCCGGTCAGACCCGGTCGTTGTTGTCTCCCCCGTCGGCAACGGCCGGGTCCCTTATTTGTCCCGGACCCGGTGCCGTCGTCAGGGTACACCTGACCCGGCCATCTGCCCAGCCCCGCGCTCAGTCGACGGGCAGCGGCTCCCGTGAGACCGGGCACGACATGCACCGGGGCCCCCCGCGACCGGAGCCGAGCTCGGACCCGGCGATCCGGACGACCTCGATCCCGGCGTCCTCCAGCCGGTCGTTGGTCCCGTCGTTGCGCTCGTAGGCGACCGCGACCCGCGGGGCCAGGGCGAGGGTGTTGTTGCCGTCGTCCCACTGCTCGCGCTCGGCGGTGACCGGGTCGAGACCGGTGTCGATCTGGTGGAGGGTGTCGATCTCCATGGCCTTGGCCGCCGCGACCAGGAACGGCTCGGCGTCCGAGACGTGGAGGGTGAGGTGCTCCTCGTCGCTGTCGCGCTCGGTCGCGGTGACCGCGAAGGCGGTGAGCGAGTCGGCGACGTTGGGGTACATCACGATCTTGTCGACGTCGACCATCGTGCAGACGGTGTCGAGGTGCATCGTGGCCCGCTCCTGGGCGATCGGCACGGCGAGCACGGTGTGCGCGAGCTGGGCGTGGAACACCTGGCGGGCGAGCCGCTCGACGCCGGCCGGGGTGGTGCGCTCGCCCACGCCGACGGCGATGACGCCGGGGGCGAGCAGCAGGACGTCGCCACCCTCCACGTGCTCGTGGTGCCACCCGTGGATCTTGCGGGTGCCCACGAAGCGGGGGTGCTCGGTGTAGATCAGCTCGGTGAGCTGCGTCTCGCGGCGGCGGGCCGGCATCGCCAGCGAGGTCACCGCGACCCGGTCGCGGACCCACACGCTGGAGTCGCGGGTGAAGAGCAGGTTGGGGAGCGGGTCGACGAGGAAGTCGTGGGGGTCGAGCAGCGAGGTGACCAGGCCGTGGCCGCCGCGGACCTCGTCGTTGCGGATGCCCGCGGTGAGGTACGCCGTCAGCTCGGCCGGCGAGGCATCCCGCAGTGCGACCGCGAGGTACTGGCGCATGGTGTCGCCGAGGTGAAGCCCCGACAGCGCGGTGGTGATCGCGTGGTTGCGCGCCGACTCCTGCTCGAGGGTCTCGGTCAGCAGCTCGGTGAGGTAGAGGACCTCGACGTCGCGTGCCCGGAGGGCGTCGGCGAACGCATCGTGCTCGTCCTGGGCGCGGGAGACCCACGGGATGCCGTCGAAGAGCAGGCGGTCGTTGTTGCGCGGGGTGAGCCGCTTGAGCTCGTCGCCGGGGCGGTGGAGCATCACGGTCCGGAGCCGGCCGACCTCGGAGTCAGCGCCGTGGGAGTGCGTCATGCCACGCACTCTAGTGTCGGCGCGCCGCCCACTCCGAGGCGAGCAGTGCGTACTCGTAGGTGTCGGTCCACTCGCCCTTGCACCAGAAGTCCTGGAGCCGGTGCCCCTCCCGCCGCATCCCGAGCCGCTCGCACAGCCGCCGCGACGCGTCGTTGCGTGGGTCGAGCTCGGCCTTGATCCGGTGGAACCCGTAGTGGCCGAAGCCGAGCTCGAGCAACGCCAGGGCCGCCTCGGTGGCGATCCCGCGGCCTCCCACGTCGGGGTGGACGACCCAGCCGAGCTCGGCCTGGTCGGACCCGATGAACTCCAGCGACACCCGGCCCACCACCCTCCCGTCGAGCTCGACGACCAGACCGATCCCGTCGGCGTCGCCGGTGGCGAGGCCGGAGAAGTACTCCTCGAGCTCGGGCAGCGTGAACGCCTCGTGCAGGAGGTACGTCGCCACGTCGTCGCGGCCGTAGATCGCGTGCAGGGCCGTCAGGTCGTCCGGCGCCCGCCGCCGGAGCACCAGGCGCGCGGTGCGGATCGGCAGCTGCGGGGGCTCGCGGTCGCTCACTCCTCGTCCTGGCTGCGCGTATGCCGGTGCCGCACGACCCACGGCTCGAGGTGGCGGTAGCCCTTCACCGAGACCCGTCGCAGCCGACGGAAGCGCAGGTCGCCGTGCTCGGCGAACGGCGACAGCTCGGCCAGCTCGTCGGCGGCGCGGTCGATCAGCTTGGCCAGCGGGGTGCCGTCAGGTGCCGTGTCGGGCGGCAGGTCCTGGCCGCTGAGCGTGTCGAAGGCGCCGCGGTCGACCAGCACCGAGCCGGGCCGGGCGATCGAGGTGAGCCGGGCGGCGATGTTGACGGTCGGGCCGAAGACGTCGCCGAGCCGCTTGGTCACCGGACCGTGGGCGAGGCCGACGCGCACCCGCGGGAACTCGTCGTCCTCGTCGTCGCCGCGCGCGGCGAGGGTCAGGGACACCTCGACCGCGGCCCAGACGTCGTCGACCACGAAGAGCACCTCGTCGCCGATGGTCTTGATGACCCGCCCACCCGCGGCGACCACCGTGCGGGTGACCTCGTCCTCGAAGACCTCGACCAGGTCGACCAGCTCGGACTCGGTGAGGTTCTTGCTCTGCCGGGTGTAGTCGACGATGTCGGCGAAGACGACCGCCTGCGGCACCTGCACCGACGGCAGCTCGGCGGTCGGCAGCAGCCGCTGGGCGGCGTTCTCGAGGTGGCGCCGCCAGATGTAGTCCTGCAGCCGCCCCACCCGCGGCAGCACCTCGGTGAGCAGCTCGTCGAGCCGGGTCTGCGGGTCGTCGTCGGCCAGCGCGATCCCCGCCAGCAGGCTGGTCTGCCACTCGGCCAGCCGCGCGTAGGAGTGGCCCCAGGTGCGGACGAGCGCGGCCTGCGAGTCGGGGTCGACGACGCCGAGCTCGACCAGCTCCGCGGTGGTGCGCAGCGCTTCGACGTCGTACGGCGTGAAGGCGACGTCGTCGTCGGCGGCGTGCGGGAAGCCGAGCTGGCCCCACAGCTCCTCGGCGACGTCGAGCGGGACGCCCGCCTGCTCGGCGACCTGGTGCCGGGTCAGGCTGCGTCGCGCACCGAGGAGGTAGCGCTCCAGGTCGTCGAGCGGTTCGCTCACTGCGCCAGACGGTCCTGCGTGGTGCGGTCGAGCGCCGCGGCGAACCCCGGGATCTTCTCGCGCAGCTCGTTGATCTGGTCGCGGGTGAAGTGGATGACCTCCAGCTTGGTGGTGGTCACGATCGAGGCGTTGCGCAGCTTGTGGTTCACGATCCCGCCCTCGCCGAAGATGTCGCCGGGGCCGAGCGTGGCGACCTCCTCGCCCTTGCGGCGGACCGAGGCCTCGCCGCTCACGATCACGTAGGCCTTGTCGGCCGCCGTCCTCTCCGCGATCGGTGACCAGTTCGCGGGCAGGGTCAGGTGCGTGCCGGTGTTCTTGATCTGGTCGACCTCTCGGTCGTTCAGGTCGTCGAAGATCGCCATGGTGGGCCTCTCGGTGTCGGTCCTCCCTGCGGTGATGATCCCGAACCCGGTGAGCAGTTGTCCACCGAACGTGTCGGTCACGACACCAGCTCGACCGCCGTGACGGCGGCCAGGACGACGCAGACGGCGGCGCCGACGTAGTGCAGCGCGTGCAGGGGTACGACGCGCATGAGGGCGCGGCCGACCACGACCGCGAGGCCGCTGACGGTCAGCAGCGCGGCCAGCGCACCGATGAAGACGCTGACCGGGTCCTCGTAGCGCGCGACCAGCGTGAGCGTCAGCAGCTGGGACAGGTCACCCCACTCGGCGGCGAACAGCACCAGGAAGCTGGCGCCGATCGCGCGGATGCCGGTCACGTCGCGGGCCTTCTCGGCGTACTCGTCACCGTCGTCGGTCGCGTGGCTGCGGCCCTCGCGGAACAGGATGAACGCCCCGGCCAGGAACATCACCAGGGCGACGCCGCGGACCACGTCCTGGGGCAGGAACGAGGCGGCGTGACCGAGCGCGACGGCGACCGTGGTCTGGACCGCGAACGCGAGGCCGACCCCGATCCACACCAGCAGCGGGCGGAACTTCGTCGAGAGGACGAGGGTGGCGATGAAGGTCTTGTCGGGCAGCTCCACCACGAAGATGGCACCGAAGGTCAGGGCGACGACGACGAGGTCCATCAGCCGAGCTCCCGGCTCGCGGCGATCGCGTCGGCGAGCACGTCGTTGACCGGGCGCCCCAGCGCCTCGGCCGCGCGGACCACGTCGTCGAACTCCGGCATCGCGTTGACCAGCGCCCCGTCGAGCCGGGCCAGCTTGACCGCGACCGCCTGTCCGTCGACCTCGACGGAGGTCATCTCGCGGTCGAGCGCGTGCTTGCCGACGACCTGCTCGCGGAGCCCGATCGCCGTGGTGTGGAGGAAGACGGCCTCCCGGACCGCGGCCGCGCCGGAGGCGGACACGAGGACCGAGAGGGTGTGGGCGGGGCGGCCCTTCTTCATCAGGATCGGGGTCAACCAGGCGTCGCTCGCGCCCGCGGCCATGAGGGCGGCGATGACCTGCGGCCACACCCGCGGGTCGAGGTCGTCGACGTTGGTCTCGAGGACGAGCGCCTCGCCACCGGCGTCGGCCGTCCCGCCGACCAGGAGGCGGAGCACGTTGGCGTGTCCCTCCGGGTCGCGGCCGCCGGCCCCGACGCCGACCTCGCCGACGGTCATCGGCGGTTGCGGTCCGAACCCGGTGGCCAGGGTGGTGAGCAGGGCGGCCCCGGTGGGCGTGCAGAGCTCGAGGGCGGGCGCGCCCGCCGGGCCGGCGTACGACGGGACGCCGCGGAGCAGCTCGGCGACCGCCGGGGGCGGGACCGGCAGGGTGCCGTGGGCACCCTGCACCGTCCCGGAGCCGACCGCGACCGGGCTGACGACGACGGATTCGGCCGCGAGGTGACGCGAACCCGGCGCAGACGCCGACCACGTCGGCGATCGCGTCGAGCGCGCCGACCTCGTGGAAGTGGACGTCGTCTGGGCTGCTGCCGTGGACGGTGGCCTCGGCGTCGGCGAGCCGGGTGAAGGCGGCGACCGCGAGGCGGCGTACGTGCTCGTCGAGCGGAGCGGCGTCGAGCAGGGCGCGCACGTCGCGCCAGGTGCGGTGGTGGACGGAGTCGGCGATCTCGACGTGGCAGCGGGTCGCGGCGAAGCCGGCGCGCTGCACCTGCTCGACGCGGAGGGCCACCGGCTCGGGGGCGATCGCGTCGACGGCGGTCTGGAGCACCTCACGTGGGACACCGGCCCCGAGCAGCGCGCCGAGCAGCATGTCGCCGCTGGCGCCCGAGGAGGCGTCGACCCAGACGGTCCGGCTCACGGGGCCGCCCGTCGCGCGACCCGGGCGGCGAAGACCCCGGCGCCGTACCCGTTGTCGATGTTGACGACCGTGACTCCGGGGGCACAGGAGTTGAGCATCGCCAGCAGGGCGGCGATCCCGCCGAGGGAGGCGCCGTACCCGACGCTGGTCGGGACGGCGACGAGCGGGACGCCCACCAGCCCTCCGACGACGGAGGGCAGCGCGCCCTCCATGCCGGCCACGACCACCAGCACGTCGGCCGCCTCGAGCCGGTCGCGGACGCCGAGCAGGCGGTGGAGGCCGGCGACGCCGACGTCGGTGATGACGTCGACCCCGGCGCCGTGGACGCGGGCCGTGAGCGCGGCCTCGGCAGCGACGGGGGCGTCGGACGTGCCGGCGGCGACGATCGCGACCGTGCCGCGGGCGGTGGGGAGCGGGCCGAGGGTGGCCGCGCGGGCGATGCGGTCGACCTCGCAGCCGGCGTCGGCTGCGGCCGCCATCGCCTCGTCGGAGAGCCGGGTCGCGAGGACCGCCCGGTCGGGGTGGTGCTCGTGCAGGGTGCGCAGGATCGAGACGACCTGCTCGGGCGTCTTGCCGGCGCCGTAGACGACCTCGGCGTCACCGGTACGCCGCGCGCGGTCGACGTCGACCCGGGCGAAGCCGAGGTCCTCGGTGCGGTGGTCGGTCATTCGCCACGCTCCCGGGCCGCGGGGTAGACGCCGAGCACCTTCACCTCGGTGGTGAAGAACGACAGCTCCTCCAGGGCGTTGGCCAGGCCGGGGTCGGAGGGGTGGCCGTCGACCTCGGCGAGGAACTGGGTGGCGGTGAAGTGGCCGCCGACCATGTAGCTCTCCAGCTTGGTCATGTTCACGCCGTTGGTGGCGAAGCCGCCGAGCGCCTTGTAGAGAGCCGCGGGGAGGTTGCGGACGTTGAAGACGAAGGACGTCACGACCCGACCGTCGGCCGACGGGTGCCTCGACGTACTCCCGGGAGAGCACGACGAAGCGGGTCGTGTTGTGGTCCTCGTCCTCGACGTCGGTGCGCAGCACCTCGAGGCCGTAGATCTCGGCGGCCAGCGGCGGCGAGATCGCGGCCTGGGTCGGGTCGGCGGCCTCGGCGACCTCGCGGGCGGCGCCGGCGGTGTCGCCGGACACCAGCGGGGTCAGCCCGAGCTCCCGGATCGCCTTGCGGCACTGGCCCAGGGCGTGGACGTGGCTGTGGACGGTGCGGATCGTGTCGAGCGTCGCGCCCGGGACGGCCATGAGGGAGAACTGGATGCGCAGGAAGTGCTCGGCGACGATGTGCAGCCCGGAGTCGGGCAGGAAGTGGTGGATGTCGGCGACCCGGCCGGCGATCGAGTTGTCGATCGGGATCATCGCGAGGTCCGCCTCGCCACCCTCGACCGCCGCGAACACGTCCTCGAACGACGCGCAGGCCAGCGCCTCGTGGTCGGCGTAGTGCTGTCGGCAGACCAGGTGCGAGTTGGCACCCGGCTCTCCCTGGTACGCGATGCGTGGGCTCCCTGAGACGGTCACCGGATCATCGTAGGGTCGCCCTCGTGGAGAGCCTGTCCGTGATCGCCCTCGTGGTCAGCCTGGTCGCCCTGGCGCTGACCGTGATCGCCCTGCGCCGTACCCAGCAGGGCCACGACCGCAGCACCGACGAGCTCCCCGAGGACGTGCACGGACTGCGCCAGGAGGTCGCCGCCCTCAAGCGCGAGGGCAGGGACGCGCTGCGCCACCTCGCGGTGGTCCGGTACGACGCGTTCGGCGACATGGGCGGCCACCTCTCGTGGTCCCTCGCCCTGCTCGACGACGGCGGCCACGGCGTCGTCCTCACCTCCATCCACGGCCGCTCCGAGGCCCGCACCTACGCCAAGAACATCTCCGCCTGGTCCTGCGAGCAGCAGCTCTCCCCCGAGGAGGACGAGGCCATCTCCCACGCCCGCCCCTGACCTTGAGTTGCCACCCGGGCCAGGTGAGTTGCCAGTCGGGCTGGGCTCACGTGCCACCTGTCGTCCCCAGACGTAGGTCGAGCCGGCTCGTGCACAGGCGGAGTTCGACAGGTTCTCGGGCAGCATCCCCCGGTCCGACGATCGACCGGTGGACGACCAGCTTCTGGGTGACCCCTTCACGACGGACCAGGCACATCGACTCGGCCTGACGAAGAGAGACCTCGAGGCAGCGGTGCTCGACGGTGAGCTCGTGAGGCTGATGCGCGGGGTGTACGTCGACGCCTGCACCCAGATCACGGTCGCCGTGAGGGCACGCGCTACGCGGCTGGTCGCCGGCCCCACCTCGATCATCGTCGACCGGAGCGCCGCCTGGCTCTGGGGCGTCGACTGCTTCAGGTACTCCGAGCTCGACGGGACGCCTCAGCTGGAGGCGTGCGTGCTGCGCGGCCACCAGGCGACGGAGCGCGAGGAGGTCGACGGCGTGACCCGCGACCTGCTCCGCGAGGACTGGGTCGAGCTCGAGGGCGTCCGCGTCACGACGCCCCTCCGCACCGCCGCCGACCTCGGCTGCCGGATATGGGCACCGCACGCGCTCGGAGCGATGGACGGTCTGGCTCGCGCGCACGGCTTCTCGCGCCGCGACCTGCAGCTGCTGCAGCGGCGGTACCGCCGACGTCGCGGAGTCGTTCAGCTCCGCACCCTCGTCGCGATGGTGGACCCGCGCGCCGAGTCCCAGCCCGAGTCGTGGACCCGCTGGTTCATCGTGCAGGAGGGTCTTCCGTGCCCGGAGCCGCAGGTCTGGGTCCTGGTGGAGGGCGAGCGTGTGCGACTCGACCTGGCCTACCGCGGCGCCCGCGTCCTCGTGGAGTACGACGGGGAGGAGTTCCACACGTCTCCGCGGGACCGCGCGCACGACGTACGCCGGCGGGCCGCGCTGCGGCGAGCCGGGTGGATCGTCGTGGTCGTGGACCGCTCGGGCCTGACGGCCGCAGGACGTACGACGTGGCTGGGCGAGCTGCGCGAGGCGCTCCGCTCGCGCGGTGTGCGGGTGTGACTCAGTGGCGACTCGACCGGCCCACGTGGCAACTCGACCGGCCGGGCTGGCAACTCAACGGGAGGGGTCAGCGGGGGACGCGGACGAGGAGGCGGCCGTGGATGCACTCCATGGAGAGCTCGCGGCCGGGGCCGATCGAGTCGCCGTCGAGCTGGCGGGGGGTGTCGGCGGCGGCGCGGATGACGACGGTCTGGCCGGTCATCCGGTTGACCAGCTCGTCGGTGTGCTTGCGCTTGAGCAGCACCCGCCAGGCGAGCGGGATCCAGGAGAAGAAGTTGCGGGGGTGGAGGATCACGACGTCGAGCTCGCCGTCGTCGATCGTGGCATCGGGGAGCAGCGGCATCCCTGCCTGGAGGAAGCCGACGTTGCCGACCACGACGGTGCGGGCGCGGTGCCGGGTGAACTCGCCGCCGTTGACCGACACCTCGAACCGGCCGGCGGGGAACATCAGCGACTTGAACGCCGAGAGGACGTAGGCGAGCCAGCCGACCTTCTTCTTGATGTCCTCGTTGACGCCCTCCATGATCGCGGCGTCGAAGCCCATCCCGGCCATCACCATGAAGTGGCTGTCCTCGGCCACCCCGTCGCCCTCGACCTTGACCAGGTCGATGGCGCGGTCCTGGCCGTTGAGCGCGACGTCGACCGCCGAGCGCAGGTAGAGCGGGATGTCGAGGTTGCGGGCGAGCAGGTTGCCGGTGCCGGCCGGGACGATGCCGACCGGGATGCCGGTGCCGGCGAGCTCGGCGCACACCTCGCGCACGGTGCCGTCGCCGCCGCAGACCAGCACCAGGTCGGCACCGTCCACCGACGCGGCCTCGGCCATGCCGGTGCCGGGGTCCTCGACGGTCGTGTAGTGCCACGTCGGCGGCGACCAGCCCGAGTCCTGGGCCATCGACGACACCAGCGAGCGGAACGCCCCGACGTCCTCGACCTTGATCGGGTTGACGATGACCGCGAGTCGCCGGGCGGTCGAGTAGACCTCCGGCAGGGGGTCGGCCTTCGCGGCGTGGCTGGCCGGCTCGGGGGGCAGGAACGCCAGCGCGAGCAACAGCACGGCAAGGCCGAGCAGCGTGCCCCCGATGACGTCGGTGGGGTAGTGCCGCCCGAGCAGCACGCGGTCGAGGCAGACCAGCGCCCACAGGGCCGCGAGCAGGGTGAGGAGCAGTCGGCGCATCGAGCTGCGTCGTACGAAGACGAACGTGAGCACCGCCAGCACGCCGGTGAAGGCGGTGATGGACGACGCGTGGCCCGACGGGAACGACTTGGTCGTCAGCAGGTCGACGCTGTCCTGCCACTCCGGCCGGGCGCGGGCCAGGAGCGCCTTCAGCCCGGTGGTCGCCAGCGAGGTCGCGACCGCCACGACGACCGCGAACAGGGCCGCGCGACGCTGGTGCCGCACGAGCAGGAGCAGGGCGACCACGGTCACCAGGATCGTCATGCCGATGGTGGCGAACAGCAGCTCGACCCAGCGGAGGACGTCGATGAGCAGGGCGTGCCCGTCGGCCCAGTCCTCGGCGTCGCGGCCGAGGTCGTCCATCCCGAGCGGTGCGCGGTCCTGGGTGACGAGCAGCGCCAGCCCGACGAACAGCGCCGCCACCACGCCGCTCGACACGAGGAGCCGGGGTCGGGAGCGCTGGATCACGAGGGGGAGTATGCCGGGTACGACGCGACGCTCCCTCATCCCCAAGGCTCATCCACACCGCCGGGAACTGCCGCGCGCACCGACGACCGACCCGCATAGGCTGACGCCATGATCGACCCCCGCATCCTGCGTGACGACCCCGACCGCGTGCGAGCCGCCCAGGCCAAGCGCGGGCTGTCCGACGACGTCGTGGACCGGGCGCTCGCCGCGGACTCCGCGCGCCGCGCGGCGATCGTCGAGTTCGAGGCCCAGCGGGGCCTGCAGAAGCAGCGGGGCAAGCAGGTCGCCGCCGCCCAGGGCGAGGAGAAGCAGGCGCTGCTCGCGCAGGTGAAGGTCCTCGCCGCGGACGTGAAGCGGCTCGAGGCCGTCCAGGCGGCCGCCGAGGAGGAGTGGCGCGCGGCGCTCATGGACATCCCCAACCTGGCCGCCGACGAGGCACCCGCGGGCGGCGAGGACGACTACGTCGTGCTCGAGCACGTCGGGACGCCCCGCGAGTTCGACTTCGAGCCGCGCGACCACGTCGAGCTCGGCCGGATGCTCGGGGCGATCGACCTCGAGCGCGGCGCCAAGGTGTCGGGCTCGCGCTTCTACTTCCTGACCGGGGTGGGTGCGCAGCTCGAGTTCGCCCTGGTCACGATGGCGATGGACCAGGCCCGCGCGGCCGGCTTCACCCAGGTCGTGGCTCCCGCGCTGGTCAAGCCGCGGGCGATGGAGGGCACCGGCTTCCTCGGCCAGGCGGCCGACGACGTCTACCGGATCGACGGCGAGGACCTCTACCTCGTCGGCACCTCCGAGGTCGCCATGGCGGCCTACCACTCCGACGAGATCCTCGACGTCGCGTCGATGCCGAAGCGGTACGCCGCCTTCAGCCCGTGCTTCCGCAAGGAGGCCGGCTCGCACGGCAAGGACACCCGCGGCATCATCCGGGTCCACTGGTTCGACAAGGTCGAGATGTTCGTCTACACCACGGTCGAGGAGTCCTACGGCGAGCACCAGCGGCTGCTCGGCTGGGAGAAGGAGTTCCTCGACAAGCTCGAGCTCGCCTACCGGGTGATCGACACGGCGGCGGGCGACCTCGGGTTGTCCGCGCAGCGCAAGTTCGACTGCGAGGCGTGGATCCCCACCCAGGGCCGCTACCGCGAGCTCACCTCGACGTCCAACTGCACCGACTTCCAGACCCGCCGGCTCGACACCCGCGGCCGCGACGCCGACGGTTCGATCGGTCCGGTCGCGACCCTCAACGGGACCCTGACGGCGATCCCGCGCACCATCGTCGCGATCCTGGAGACCCACCAGCAGGAGGACGGCTCGGTCCGCGTGCCGGAGGCGCTGCGGCCCTACCTCGGCGGCCTGGAAGTGCTGAAGCCCGTTGGCTGAGTCCTGGCGGCCGGGCCTGGTCGCCCTCGACATCGACGGCACCCTGCTCAAGTGGGTCGAGGGTGCCGGCACGACCTACGAGCAGATCCCCGAGGCGACCTCCGACGCGGTACGCCGTGCCTACGACGCCGGGGCGCACATCGTGCTGGCCAGCGGCCGCTCGCCGCACGGCATGACCCGGATCGCCGACCTCCTCGGGCTCCCACCGGAGGGCCGGGACCGGCTCTGGGTCGTGGCGTCCAACGGCGCGGTCGTCTTCCGCTATCCCGAGCTCGAGGTCGTCCACGAGGAGACCTTCGACGCCCGCCCGGCCGTCGAGGCGGTGCTCCGCGAGCATCCCCACGCGCTGGTCGCGGTCGAGGAGCGGGGCGTCGGCTACCGCGTGAACCGGCCCTTCCCGCCCGGCGAGCTGTCCGGCGAGATGCTCGAGACCGACGTGGCCGACATCGTGGCCGAGCACGTCAGCCGCGTCATCATCCGCGACCCCGACGCGACCGCCGACGAGTTCGTCGCGCTGGCCGCGCGGCTCGGCCTGCACGGCACCGACTACGTCGTCGGGTGGACCGCGTGGCTCGACCTGTCGCCGGTGGGCGTCTCCAAGGCGTCCGGGCTGTCGATGGTCGCCGACGAGCTCGGGGTCCGCCAGGCCGACGTCCTCGCGATCGGCGACGGCCGCAACGACATCGAGATGCTGCGCTGGGCGGGCCGGGGTGTCGCCATGGGTCAGGCCGTCGAGGAGGTCAAGGCCGCCGCGGACCACGCGACCGCGACGGTCTACGACGACGGCGTCGTCGTCGAGCTGTCGCGGTGGTGGCCGTGACCCACACCTTCACCGCACCGCTGTGGCGCTGGACCGCGCGCCGCGAGACCGCCGACCCGTCGGCCTGGGTGTTCGTGACCCTGCCGTCCGACGTCAGCGAGGAGGTCCGGCTGCAGTCCGGCGAGCCGCGGGGCTTCGGCTCGGTCCGGGTGTCGGTCGAGGCCGGGACGTCGCGCTGGGACACCAGCGTCTTCCCTGACGACTCCGGCAGCGGCTGCTTCGTGCTCCCGGTGAAGAAGGCGGTCCGGACCGCCGAGGGAGTCGGCGAGGGCGACGAGCTGACCGTGACGCTGCGGGTGCGGGACGGCGGATGAGCGGCCTCCCCGAGCGGATCGAGACCGAGCGGCTGCGGCTGATCCTGGTCAGTCCCGGCGACGCCGCCGACATGGTGGCCGGCCGGAGGCAGGACCGCTGGCACCCGTCGTACCCCCGGCAGGACGACGTCGACGCGGCCACCCTGGTCCGCGAGGGGGAGACGTGGGGGCCGCGCCACATCGTGCTGGGTCATCAGGCGGTGGGGAGCATCGGCTGCTTCGGCCCGCCCGAGGACGGTGAGACCGAGGTCGGCTACGGCCTGGTCGCGGACGTCCGCGGACAGGGCCTGGCCACCGAGGCGCTCACCGCCGTCGTCGCCGAGGCCGACCTGCTCGGCGTCCGGCTCCGGGCCAGCGTCCGGCCGGAGAACCAGCCCAGCCTCCGGGTGCTCGCCCGCTGCGGCTTCACCGAGCTCCGCGGCAGCAACGAGGACGGCGAGCTGGTGCTGGGGCGCCCGGTGCGCGCGTGACGCCGAGGCTGGTCGCCACCGACCTCGACGGCACCCTCGTCCGCTCCGACGGCACCATCTCCGACTTCTCGCGCCGGGTCCTCGCCGACCTCGACGAGCGCGGGATCCCGGTCGTGATCGTCACGGCCCGCCCGATCCGCTGGATGGACGAGCTGTGGGAGATGGTCGGCGGCCACGGGCTCGCGATCGTCAGCAACGGCGCGGCCGTGGTCGACCTGGGTGGCGGTGGGGTCACGGTCCGTGACGTCCATGGCATCGACCCGGTGGACGGGCTGCGGCTGGTCGCGGCGGTGCGCGAGGCGGTCCCGGAGGCGTCGTACGCCGTGGAGTGCGTCGGCGGCCTGGTCCGCGACCGGGGCTATCGCGAGCTCGACCCGCTCCCCGCGGACAGCCCGGTCGGCGACCTCGCCGACCTGTGGACCGAGCCCGCCCTCAAGCTGCTGGTCCAGGACCTCGACATCCGCGACCCCGCGTCGTTCCGGTCGCGGGTGTTCGCGGCGGTGGGGGACGCCGCACTGCCGACCTGGTCCCTCGACGGCCTGGTCGAGATCAGCGCGACCGGTGTGACCAAGGCCAGTGCGCTGGAGCGCGTGGCTGAGCAGCTCGGCGTGCCCGCGGCCGACGTGGTGGCCTTCGGCGACATGCCCAACGACCTGCCGATGCTCGCCTGGGCCGGGACGTCCTACGCCATGGCCAACGGCCACCCCGACCTCCGCGCGGTGGCCGATCGCGTCGCCCCCGGACACGACGAGGACGGGGTCGCGCGGGTGCTGGCTGGCCTGTTCGAAGCATGATCTGTGACGATGGAGGGGTGCGTGTCCCTCTCCTCCGCCTGCTGTCCGCGCTGGCCCTGGCCTGTGCCGGGTCGGTGCTGACCGGCCTGCCGGCGCAGGCCTGTACCTGCGGACCCACCGGGTCGGTCGCCTCCCACGCGCGCCAGGCGGACGTCGTCTTCAGCGGGGTGCTGCGCGAGCAGGTCCGTGAGCGCAAGCGCGACACGTTCACCTTCGACGTCGAGCGGATCTATCGGGGCCGGATCGCCGAGACCCCGGTCGAGGTGACCTCGTCGGCGACCAACACCTGCGGCCTGGGCCGGCTCAAGGCCGACCGGGACTACGTCGTCTTCGCCACCGGCACCGACCAGCGACTCCGCGCCGAGCAGTGCGTCGGCACCGGCCGCGCGACCCCGGCGTACGTCGCCGACGTCGAGGACGTCCTGGGGGCCGGCAACCGGATCCCGCAGCCCGGGGGTGAGGAGAACGGCGGCGCCGTCGACCCGGTCTACACCCGCGTCGAGGGCGGTACCCCGCCGGAGTTCACCCGGATCGCCGCGCCCGGTGGGGCGATGGTGCTGCTCGGCCTCCTCGGCCTGGTGCTCTTCCGCAAGCGCGCCTAGGAGGCACCGCATGATCGAGGTCCTGAACCCCGCCAGGCTGCCGCGCGCCCGCGAGGCGGGCGCCCTGGTCGCGGGCATCCTGCAGCACCTGCGAGCTCGCAGCACGGTCGGGACCAACCTGCTCGACATCGACGCGTGGGCACGGGAGATGATCCTCGAGGCCGGTGGGGTGTCCTGCTACGTCGACTACGAGCCGTCCTTCGGGCGCGGGCCCTTCGGCCACCACATCTGTACGTCGGTCAACGACGCCGTCCTGCACGGCCTGCCGCACCACCGGGTCCTCGCCGACGGCGACCTGCTGTCCCTGGACCTCGCGGTCTCCCTGGGCGGGGTCGTCGCCGACTCGGCGATCAGCTTCGTGGTGGGGGAGTCGCAGCCGGCCGACAGCCTGGCGATGATCGGGGCCACCGAGCGGGCCCTGGCCGCGGGGATCGCGGCGGCCCGCCCCGGGGCGCGGGTCGGCGACCTCTCGCACGCGATCGGCACCTCGCTCGGCGAGGCGGGCTTCCTGGTCAACACCGAGTTCGGCGGTCACGGCGTCGGCTCGACGATGCACCAGGACCCGCACATCGCGAACTCCGGCCGACCGGGCCGCGGCTACACGCTCCGCCCGGGGCTGCTGCTGGCACTGGAGCCGTGGGTCATGGCGGACACCGCGGAGCTGGTGACCGACGCCGACGGCTGGACGCTGCGCAGCGCCACCGGCAGCCTGACCGCCCACAGCGAGCACACGATCGCGATCACCGACGACGGCGCCGAGATCATGACGCTGCCGCCCGGCAGCCTGGGCTAGAGGTACATCCCCCCGGACTCGCCGGGCTGCTGCGGCCCACCGGGCGCACCCTGCCCACCCTGGCCGGGCTGGCCCGGCTGCTCGCTGTCGGGCCCACCGGCGAGGCTCATGCCCGGCGGCAGCTGGCGCCGCATCTGCTCGAGCTGCGCGCGGGCGGCGACCTGCTGGGCGTAGATCGCGGTCTGGATGCCGTGGAAGAGGCCCTCGAGCCAGCCGACCAGCTGCGCCTGCGCGATCCGGAGCTCGCCCTCGGAGGGGGTCGTGTCCTCGGTGAAGGGCAGCGAGAGCCGCTCGAGCTCCTCGACCAGCTCGGGGGCCAGTCCGCTCTCGAGCTCCTTGATGGAGGCGGCGTGGATGTCCTTGAGGCGGTTGCGGCTGGCCTCGTCGAGCGGGGCCGCCTTCACCTCCTCGAGGAGCTGACGGATCATGCTGCCGATCCGCATCACCTTCGCCGGCTGCTCGACCAGGTCGGTGATGTGCCGCTCGTCGTCGCCGTCCTCGCCCCCCACGAGGGCGGTCGCCTGCGCGATCACGCTCGCCGGCACGCCGACGGGTTGCCCGTCGGGACCGATGACGACAACGTGCTGCTCCTGCTCGTCGGGCCTGCTCGTGGGACTGCTCGCTCATGCGATCCAGCCTACGGGCCGGTCGTGAGCAGGATCTTCCCCGAGGCCTCGCCGGTCTCGAGCAGCTCGTGGGCGTACGCCGCCTCCGCGAGCGGGAGCACCCGGTGCACGATCGGTCGGACCTCGCCCGCCGCCACCAGCGGCCACACGTGCTCCGCGACGGCCGCGCAGATCGCGGCCTTGCCCTCCAGCGGCCTGGCCCGCAGCGAGGCGGCGATGACCGCGCCCCGCTTGCGCAGCAGGACCCCGAGATCGAGCTCGCCCTTCGTGCCACCCTGCATGCCGATCACCACGAGCCGGCCCTCGAGTGCGAGCACGTCGACGTTGCGCGGGAGGTACGACGCGCCCATGTTGTCGAGGACGACGTCGGCCCCGTGGCCGTCGG
Source organism: uncultured Actinomycetota bacterium (assembly GCA_963826015.1). Lineage (GTDB taxonomy): Bacteria > Actinomycetota > Actinomycetes > Propionibacteriales > Nocardioidaceae > Nocardioides. The sequence continues at coordinate 82,499 of CAWGVI010000013.1, forward strand.
TCTCGCGCCTGACCACCTCCACGAAGTCCTCGTCGCGATAGCTGATCGCCACGTCCGCGCCGAGCTCGCGGCACAGGTCGAGCTTCTCGGCCGCTCCGGCGGTGGCGAACACCCGGGCGCCGAGAGCGTGCGCGAGCTGGATCGCCATGGTGCCGATGCCACCGGCGCCGCCGTGGACGAGGAAGGTCTCGCCCCGCTGCAGCCCGGCCACCATGAACACGTTCGACCACACCGTGCACGCCACCTCCGGCAGCGCGGCGGCGGTCACCAGGTCGATGCCGTCGGGCACCGGCATCAGCTGCCCGACCGGGACGACCACCTGCTCGGCGTACCCCCCACCCGCGAGGAGCGCGCACACCTCGTCGCCGACCGCCCAGCCCTCGACACCGTCACCCAGCGCGGCGACGGTGCCGCTGCACTCGAGGCCGATCACGTCCGAGGCGCCGGGCGGCGGCGGGTAGAACCCCTGCCGCTGGAGCAGGTCCGCGCGGTTGACCGCGGTGGCGACGACAGCGACCAGCACCTCACCGGGACCGGGCTCGGGGTCGGGCAGCTCGCCCAGGGACAGGACCTCGGGACCGCCGGTGCCGTCAGCGACGACAGCCTTCACGCGTCGTCCTCGAAGGCGTCGCCGGTGTGGTCGACCGCGCTGTCGTCGGGGACGGGGTCGTCGACGTCGTCGGGGTCCTTCGCGTCGGCGGGACGGTCCCAGCCGTCGGCCAGCGCCTGCGCCCGGGCGGCCAGCTTCTCGATGGTCTCGGGGTCGGCGCCCCGGGATCCGGCGGCGAAGCCGAGGAGGTAGGTCGTGATCGGCGCTGCCGGTCGGGTCACGTTGTGGGCGGCGGCCCGGGCCAGGTCGAGCACCAGGGCCTCGTCGACCTCGGTCTCGACGTCGAGCGCGTCGCACAGCTCATCGATCCAGTCGTGGAGGTTCACGTCCCCAACTCTCGCGACGGCGGCGTCGTCCCGCAACCCCGATCCGGACCAGGCAGGTCCTCCCACGTGTCGACGTCGTACGCCTCGTCGCCGAGGGCCGGTACGTCGACCAGGTCGAGCCCGGCCAGCAGGGACCGGACCGAGCGACCGCGGGGGTCGTCCGGCGCGATCCGGTCGAGGGCGCGGGTGGAGACGACCAGGGCGAGCTGGCGACGGCCGTCGGCGTCGCAGAGCACCGCCCCCTCGCGACCAGCCGCCGCGGCGCGGAGCCGGTCGACGGTGGCTGGCGAGACGTGGGGCATGTCGACCGCGAGCACGACCAGCCACGACGGCGTCGCGGCCAGCGCGCTGCGGCCGGCCACGATGCCGGCGACGGGACCACCGAGCGGCGGGTCCTCGCGGGTGAAGGTCACCGGTCGGCTGGTCGGCACGACCTCGCCCACGACGACGACCTCGGCGGCCGTGGCCGTCGCGGCCAGTGCGTGCTCGAGGAACGTCCGGCCGGCCTGCTCGATCGACGCCTTGTCCACCCCCCCGAGCCGGGCGGCCGTGCCGCCGGCCAGCACGACGGCCGCGAGGTCGGCGGCCGGGACCGGATCGTGGGCAGGGGTCACCCGGGCAGTCTCGCAGTCGCCGGGGAGGTGGCAGGGTGGGGGCGTGACGTCGACGGAGGGCACGACCGGGCTGAGGGTGGCGCTGGTGCAGCACGCCTCGGGGCTCGAGCCGACCGACAACCGGGCGCTGCTCGCCGACCTGACACCGGCCGACACCGACCTGGTGGTCTTCCCCGAGGCGTTCGCGCGCGACTTCGGTGAGGCGGGCTCCGACGTGAGCGACCACGCCGAGCCGACCGACGGCCCCTTCGCGACCGAGGTGGCCCGGGTCGCCGACGAACGCGGCACCACCGTGCTGGCCGGGATGTTCGAGGGCTCCGACGACGTCGAGCGGCCCTGGAACACCCTCGTGCTGCGCGGCGCCGCGACCGCCGACTATCGCAAGGTCCACCTCTACGACTCCTTCGGCTACCGCGAGTCCGACCGGCTCTCGCCCGGCCCGGTGACGGCGGCTGCGGTGCCGCTCGGCGGCTTCACCCTCGGCCTGATGACCTGCTACGACCTGCGGTTCCCCGAGCAGGCGCGGGCCCTGGTCGACCTCGGCGCCGACGTCCTGGTCGTCCCGTCCGCCTGGGTCGCCGGCGACCGCAAGGTCGACCACTGGCGCACCCTGGTCCGGGCCCGCGCGATCGAGAACACGGCGTACGTCGTGGCGGTCGGCCAGCCCGGCCCGCGCTACTCCGGCCACTCGATGGTCGTGGACCCCCTCGGTGACGTGATCGTCGAGGCCGGCGACGGCCCCGAGGTGCTGACCGCCACGTTGGATCCCGGCGCCGTCGTCGCGGCCCGCAGGACCAACCCGTCCCTCGCCAACCGCCGCCGGTAACCTTCGCGCCCGTGGCCAAGAGCACTCCCCGACGACGCGCCGAACCGACGCGCCGTGGGCGCGCCGGACCAGGCCGCCGGAGCCGCCGGAGCCGCCGAGCGACCATCCCGGTCGACTGCTCCCACTCCGGAGCCCGCGCCCGTCCCGATGCCGACTGCGGCCGACCCGGTCGACGTCGCGCCCGATCCGCTCACCCCGCCACCCCGCGCCAAGGTGCGCTCGCGGCTGCTGGCGACGGTCTGGGTGCTGCTCACGCTGGCCGGTACGGCGCTGCTGGTGGTCGGGCTGTTCGGCCAGGAGCTGCTGCCGACCGACCGGCTGGAGCTGCCGGCGGGGCTGCGGCCGATCGACCTGACCTCGGAGTGGCTGCCCCAGATCGGGGCGGTCGGCGTCGCGACGACGTACGTCTGGGCGCTCGCCGCCCGGACCGGTGGCCGTCCGCTGGTGTTCTCGTTCCTGACGCTCGGCGTCGGCGCCGGCGTGCTGTGGGCCGACCGTGACGTGCTGCGAAGCGGTGCGGCGGTGATGGTGTGCGTCGTCGCCGGCGTGCTCGCCGTGGTCACGACCGTTCCGGCCGTCAGGCTGCGGCAGGCGGTCCGGGAGGTCGTGCTCGCCACCGGCATCGCCGGGATCGGCGGGCTCGCCACGGTCGGGCTCCAGCCGAGCATCGACCTGGTCCGGTTCGAGTACGTCACGCTCGGCCTGGCCCTCGTCGGCTGCTTCGGCGTCGTGTACCGGCTCGGCGCCGGCTTCCACGGCCTCGGCCGCCGCGGCATCCTGGTCGTGGTCGTCGGAGCGCTGATCCTCGGCCTGACCCTCGCGTACGCCGAGCTGCTGCGCCGCTACGGGACTCCGGTGCTCGTCGAGTGGGTCTTCGACGGCGTGCGCTGGCTGCGCGACACCCTCGGCGCCTCCCCGCGCCCGATCGTGGCCCTGCTCGGCATCCCGGCGCTGGCCTGGGGGACCCACATGCGCGCTCGCCGGCGGCAGGGCTGGTGGGTCTGCGCCTTCGGCGTCGGCGCCACCGTGCCGATCGCCCAGGCCCTCATCGATCCCGGCGTCCCGCGCGAGGAGGCGGGCCTGGCGATGGCGTACGGCCTCGTGGTCGGGCTGGTCGTCGGCGTGCTCCTGATCCGGGTCGACCTCGCCCTCACCGGTCAACGCGGCCGGGGCGCGCGCCGGGCGGAGGAGGCGGCCGCGGTCCGCCCCGAGCCCGCGCGCATCGACGCCCTGCTCTGACGCCCTGCTCTGACGCCCGCTGCGGGACTACGCGCCGGTAACGGCTAGCGTCGGCGGCATGGCCCGCCAGCAGGAGATCGAGATCATCGCGGAGATGGTCGCCAACGTGATGACCGTCGACGTCGCCACCGGCGACGTGGTCGCGGTGGGCGACACCGTCGCCCTGCTGGAGTCGATGAAGATGGAGATCCCGGTGATCTCCGAGCACGCCGGCACCGTCTCCGGCGTCCACGTCACCACCGGCGACGTGGTGCAGGAGGGCGACGTCCTGCTCTCCATCACCGCCTGAATCCGTACACTCGGCGGGTGCCGTCCCTGCGGGGGCGGGCCACGGAGGGGTGCCGGAGCGGCCGATCGGAACCGCCTTGAAAGCGGTCGTAGGGAGACCTACCGCGGGTTCGAATCCCGCCCCCTCTGCCACGGGTCGGGCTCTCAAGGCCGGGCATGACGGAGATCGGAACGGACTGGCGGGTCGTCGACGGCGTGGTCACGGCCTGGTACGACGCCTCGTCGCTGACCAGGGCGCTGCGCTGGCCGGGCGCGTCATGGAGCTGTCGGCCGGAGTCCCGGTCGACCTGCGCGCCTCGGGCGTGCGGGTGCGCCTCGACCCCTCGGACGGCGAGCACGCCGCGGCGGTGTCGGCGGCGGCCCGGGACCTCGGGCTGGCGGCGAACCCGGCCGTGCTGCAGCACCTCAGCGTCGTGCTCGAGTCCGCCGACCCCACCGGGGCGCGGCAGTTCTGGCAGCGGGTGCTCGGCTACGAGCCTGCCGAGGACGGCGGGCTCGCCGATCCGTGGCGACGCGACCCCGCCTTCCGGATCCTGCCCTCCACCGAGCCACGGCCGCTGCGGAACCGGATCCACGTCGACGTGGTGCGCCCGGCGGCCGTGGTCGAGCAGGCGAGCCCGGGTGAGGCGTCGGGACCGTGGGGCGTCCGCCACGCCGACCCCGACGGGACCGAGGTCGACCTGGTGCCGGGTGACCCCCTCGGCGAGGGGGCCGCGACCGCCGACTGGCACGTGGTGTTCAGCGCGATGGCCTGCTACCGCACGACCTCGACGTCGCAGCAGCGCGACCTGGCGTCCGTCGCTGCGGCGCTGGCCGACGCGGCGGGGTTCCCCCTGCTGGTCGACCTGCGCCCCGGGCTCGTGGTCCTCGACAGCGGCAAGGACCAGGCCGACGACGACGCGCACGGCCTCGGCCTCGACTTCACCGACCTGGCCGGCGACCTCCAGGCCGCCGCCCGCGATCTCGGCGCCACGGCGGAGGCGACCCTGCCGCGCTTCGTCCAGGTCTTCCTCGACGCCGCGGACGTCGACGCCGTCCGCGCGTTCTGGGCCGGCGCGCTCGGCTACGCGGAGGACCGGCGGGACGGCGTCACCGACCTCATCGATCCCCGGCGGCTGGGCCCGGAGCTGGTGTTCCAACAGCTCGACGTGTCGGAGCCGGAGCGACGTCGTCAGCGCAACCGCATCGTCGTCGAGCTCGCCGTACCGGCGGACGTCGTGGAGGCGCGCCTGACCACGATCCTCGCGGCCGGCGGCCGGCTCCTCGACGAGGGACAGGGTCGCTGGCGCGTGGCCGACCCCGAGGACAACGAGCTGGTGATCGTCGGCGGGGCGTGACCGCTGGGCTACTCCGAGCCGCCGAGCTCGAGCTCGACCTCGTCCCAGGCGAGGTCGCGGCGCCGCTGCAGGTGGTGGTCGACGTCGACCAGCAGCCGGTCGAGGTCGACGCGGATCCGCTCGACCGCAGGTTCGTGCAACCGACGGGCGGCCGCGGAGAGCCGGACCAGCAGCAGCGAGCGCTCGCGCTCCATGCCCTGCCAGCGGGCGGACAGCCAGCTGTCCGCGTCGGCGGTGGACTCGGCGAGCAGCAGGTCGCGCACCTCCGCGAGCATCCGTCGGGCCTCCCAGCGCCACGTCGCGGTGGCCTCCGAGGGGGTCCGCGTGGCCGCGCGCAGGTGCGTGTGGAGGTGGTGGATCGTCACCGCGGTCATGGGTGCCTCCGGGGGGTGCGGAGCCCGACAGGACCTCGAGTGTCACCCCGGCGGTGCCCCCGCGACAACCCCCGCGGGCGAACCGTCCGGGGGTCCGGGAGAATCGTGACCATGTCGTCCGGATATCGGCTCGCGCCGGCCCTCGCCGCCCGTCTGGTCGGCGGCGTGCTGGTCGCCGTCGCCGTGCTCGTGCTGCTGACGACCGTGCTGGCGGCGGCGTTCGGCTGGTCGCTGCTGGTCGTCCTCGTGGTGGCCCTCGCGGGCGTGGCGGCGACCGTCTCCGTGGGGGTCGCCGTACGCCGGATCCCGGTGCTGAGCGTGGATCCCGAGGGCTACCGCGTCCGCTGGGTCCGGGGGGCGGGCGTGAAGGCCGCGCGGTGGCGCGAGGTGAAGGACGCCGTCACCGCGGCACCCGCCGGCGTGGACTGCCTGGTGCTGCGACTGCACGACGGCCGGGTGACCAGCCTGCCGGTCATCGCCATCGACGCCGACCGCGACCGGGTGGTCGAGGTCGTGCGTGACCACCTGACCCGGGGCGAGGGGCTGCGCCCGCTCTGAGGCGTGCCCACCCGATTCGGCAGGCCCCGGCGGAGCCTTGTAGCCTGTGCGGGCTGTCGTAGCGGGGCTTGTCCGTGACCGCGCAGCGGAGGAGGCGTCGCCTAGTCCGGTCTATGGCGCCCGCCTGCTAAGCGGGTTTGGGGCTACAACCCCATCGAGGGTTCAAATCCCTCCGCCTCCGCCACGATCACCGGCTCTTCTCCGGGCTTCTCCGGAGGGGAGCCGGTGATGTTCCCACGGCGCTCGCGCTTCTGCATAAAGTGGCAATGCAACTATCTGACCCAACCGAATGCTGTCCCCCACCCGTCCACCCGCCGGAGACTGGGAGGGCACGGGCCCCCGCCGTGGGGCGGGAGCATTCTCAGCCACAACGGAGACTGACATGAAGATCGTCAAGAAGTTCGCCATCGTCGTGACCACGTGCGCGGTGATGGCCATCGGTCTTCTCGGGAGCCCGGCCCAGGCCGCGGACAGCAGCTGGGGCTGCGGAGGCTGCGTGATCGTCAAGCGCTGACAGCCGCGCGCACCGCTCGAGACGTGGACGGCGACCCCCACACCACCGCCGTTCCTCCGGCCACATCCCCCTGGGCCCGTCTCGTCACACGAGGGCAGTGACATCGTCACTGCCCTCGTTCTCGTGATCGACGCCGACGGCTACTCCGCGTCGGGCTCCGCGGTTCGACTCGCGGCCCGAGAGGCCGCGCTGTCCCATGGCGTAGCCGAGCTGGAACCGGGTCTCGGCCTCGTACTCGTGCTTGAGGTCCGCGACGTAGCCGGCGTAGGTGCGGGGGCTGACGCCGAGCCGCTTCGCGCTCACCGGGTCGGCGTGGCCCTCGATCAGCATCCGGATCGTCATCGCCCGCTGCTCGGCGGCGATGTCCTTGAGCATCCCGGTCTCCCGGTTGGTGAAGGGGCGGGCGCGCTCCCAGGCCCGCTCGAAGACGTCGACGAGGTAGTCCACGACCGAGGGCTCGCGGACGGCGATGGCGGTCAGCAGGTCCTCCTGCTTGCCCGGGATCACCGCGACCCGGCGGTCGATGACGATCATCCGGTTGAAGAACTCGTCGAGGGTGCGCACCTCGGCGCCCCGGTCGGTCACGGACGCGACGTACTTGTGCGTGATCGCGCTGCGGCGGGCGCTGTGCTGGTAGAGCGTGCGCATCCGGGTGCCGCGCTCGAGCATCGCGGTGTCGCGCTTGGCGGCGGCGGCGAGGGTGGCGGGGTCGCGACCCGTCTGCGGCTGCGCGGTGAGCATCTCCTCCTCGCACTCGGCGACCAGGCCGGCGATGAAGGGGTCGATCGCGCTCGCGTGCAGGATCGTGAACGGGCCCTGGCTGGTGTCGGGGGCGCGTCGCCAGGACTGCGCGAGGGGCGCGAAGGCGTTGGCCCAGCCGGAGGACTCCTCGAGCAGCCGGGCGCCCTCCTGGGTCAGCGGCGAGACGACGCGGGACTGGACCGTGGAGGGGTCCAGGGCCACGAAGCGGGCGTTCCCGGGCTCCTCGGTGAGCAGGCCGAGCCGGCGCAGCAGGTCGAACGCGGCGCGGTCGGGGCCGCGGCGGGCGATGCGGGCGTCGTGGACGTCGATGCCACCGGCGGCGACGATGTCCTCGTACAGCGGCGTGGCAGCGCGCTCGAACAGCTCGCGGTCCTCAGGCCCCAGCTCCGACACGTCGCTCCTTCCGCTCCGGAGGCACAGAATCCCACACGTCCCCGATGCGCGTGGCCCCGTCCCTCGAACAGGAACGGGGCCACCTCGCACGCGGGTGGGACGGTCGGTCAGAGGCCGAGGCGTGCCTTCAGCCCGTCCAGCTCGGTCCAGAGCACGGCGGGCAGGTCGTCGCCGAACTTCTCGAACCACTCCTGGATCTGCGGGATCTCCTCGCGCCACTCGTCGGCGTCGACGCGGAGCGCGGCCGAGAGCTGGTCGTCGGTGACGTCGAGGCCCTCGGTGTCGAGCGCGCCCGGGGCCGGCACGTGGCCGATCGGGGTCTCGACCGCGGCGGCCTGGCCGTCGATCCGCTCCACGACCCACTTCAGGACCCGGCTGTTCTCGCCGAAGCCCGGCCACAGGAAGCCGCCGTCGTCGTCCCGGCGGAACCAGTTGACGTAGAAGATCCGCGGCAGCTTGGACTCGTCGTTGTCCTTGCCGATGTTGATCCAGTGGTTGAAGTAGTCGCCGGCGTGGTAGCCGATGAAGGGCAGCATCGCCATCGGGTCACGGCGGACGACGCCGACCGCGCCGACCGCGGCGGCGGTGGTCTCGCTGGAGAGCGTGGCACCGAGGAACGTCCCGTGGGCCCAGTCGCGGGCCTCGAAGACCAGCGGCACCGTCGTCTTGCGCCGGCCGCCGAACAGGATCGCGTCGATCGGGACGCCGCGCGGGTCGTCGTACTCGTCGGCGAGGATGTCGCACTGCTTGATCGGCGTGCAGTAGCGGCTGTTGGCGTGGCTGGACAGCTCCTCGCTGTCGGGCGTCCACGGCTGGCCCTTCCACGACGTCGCCGAGCGCCGGCGGGTTCTCCAGGCCCTCCCACCAGACGTCGCCGTCCTCGGTGAGCGCGACGTTGGTGAAGACCGAGTTGCCCTTGTTGATGGTCTTCATCGCGTTCGGGTTGGTGTGCTCGTTGGTGCCCGGCGCGACGCCGAAGAAGCCGTACTCCGGGTTGACCGCCCACAGCCGGCCGTCCTCGCCGATCCGCATCCAGGCGATGTCGTCGCCGAGGGTCTCGACCTTCCAGCCGGGGATGGTCGGCTCCAGCATCGCGAGGTTGGTCTTGCCGCAGGCGCTCGGGAAGGCGGCCGCGACGTACTTGCGGACGCCCTGCGGGGAGGTGAGCTTGAGGATCAGCATGTGCTCGGCCAGCCAGCCCTCGTCGCGGGCCATCACGCTGGCGATGCGCAGGGCGTAGCACTTCTTGCCGAGCAGCGCGTTGCCGCCGTAGCCGGAACCGAAGGACCAGATCGCCCGCTCCTCGGGGAACTGGACGATGTACTTGGTCTCGTTGCAGGGCCACGAGACGTCGGCCTGGCCCTCCTCCAGCGGCATGCCGACGGAGTGGATCGCGGGCACGAACGTGGCGTCCAGCTCGGTCATCTTGTCGAGCACCGCGGAGCCCATCCGGGCCATGACCCGCATGCTCGCGGTGACGTACGCCGAGTCGGTCAGCTCGATGCCGAACATCGGGTTCTCGGCCTCGAGGTGGCCCATCACGAACGGGATGACGTACATCGTGCGGCCCTTCATGCAGCCGGCGTACAGCCCGCGCATGAGGTCCTTCATCTCGGCCGGGTCCATCCAGTTGTTGGTGGGCCCGCAGTCCTTCTCCTCGACCGAGCAGATGTAGGTGCGGTCCTCGACCCGCGCGACGTCGATCGGGTCGGAGGCGGCGTGGAAGGAGTTGGGCTTGATGTCGGGGTTCAGCCGGGTGAACGTGCCGGTGGACTCCAGGGCGTGGGTGAGGTCGTCCCACTCCTCGTCGGAGCCGGTGCACCAGACGATGCGGGCGGGCTGGGTCATCTCGGCGACCTCCGCGACGAAGTCCAGGATGCCCTGGTGGGTCGTCGGGGCCGTGGCGGTGCTGATGGTGGCGGTCATGCCGTGGTCCTTCGCTGGTGCTGCGATGTGGGGCCTCGCGCGGCGTCGTTGTCGGCGACTGATTGCGGGGGAGGCTACCTACGCGCGGCCGCGCCTCCTATTGGATCGATCTACGCGGTGTGACCGAGATCGCTGCGGTGCGCCTATCCTTCGTCCATGGCAGCAGCACCGGTCCGCGTCGCGATCGCGAACGACTACGAGATCGTGGTCGTCGGGATCGCCGGCATCCTCGAGCGGTACCCCGACCGGGTGACCGTCGTCGAGCTCGACAGCGGGGTGCCGGTGCGGGCGAAGGTCGACGTGGTGCTCTACGACTCCTTCGGCCAGCCGCAGGGCGCCGCGATGGACGTGGCGGAGGTCGTCGGCGAGACCGGCGGCAAGGTGCGTCGTCTTCAGCTGGAACGTGCAGCCCGAGCTGGTCGAGGCGTCGCTGAAGGCAGGCGCCGCCGGCTACATCTCCAAGGGCGTCTCCGGCGACGAGCTGGTCGACCTGATCGAGCGCGCCCACGCAGGCGAGCAGTTGGTGCCGGACCACCAGGGCGACGCCCCGGACGGTGCGGTGGGCCACTGGCCCGGAGACGACCACGGACTGTCCCCGCGCGAGGCGGAGGTGCTGGCGCTGATCTGCCAGGGCCTGAGCAACGAGCAGATCACCGACCGCGCCTACCTCAGCATCAACACCGTGAAGACCTACGTCCGCTCGCTCTACCGCAAGATCGGCGTGGAGAGCCGGACCCAGGCCGTGCTCTGGGGCGTCGACCACGGCTTCCGCCCCGACCACGTACGTCGCCGCCTCGTCGACGACACACCCTGACCTCTCTCCCTGAGGGTGTAACCGGGGCCGCCGCGCTCTGGTGGAGTGGGGACTGACGGCCACACGCCGTCGGCACAGGGCGTCCCGCGAGGCTCACGCAGTCCTCGCTCGCACCGGGACGTCCTTCGTGCCGTCCGGGCCCGATCCCGATTCGGACCCTCCCGCCCGGTCGGCTATCCTCGACCAGTCGTCCGGCACGCCGGTCGACGGGCGCCTGTAGCTCAACGGATAGAGCATCTGACTACGGATCAGAAGGTTTGGGGTTCGAATCCCTACAGGCGCGCTGACCCGGCCCGGAGCATCTGACTCCGGGCCTTCGTCATGTGCAGCAGACCCGACTGCTCGGCGCGGGGGTCACGGTCTCGCGTATCTGCTGGCTCCGGATGGGTACGACCCACGGTCGGTGGACTTACCCGCACGGAGTGAAATGTCGCGACCTTCGGGTGGACCTGCCGGCGCTCGGGAGCGATTGGTACTTCGTGATGACGGGGGAGTCGCTGCGCGCTTGGATGGCGCCCTCCCCCACGCGCTCACCCAGGTGTGGGGGAGGCCCACCGGCGCTTCGCGGCGTCCCGTCGAGCAAACAGCATGCCGAGCTGCGACGGCAGGTTGTCGCGACGCGTCTGGCTCAGCCAGCCGTTGGGAAGAGAGAGCCGGACGACCCGGTGCCACGCCGAGTAGACCTGCGGGAGCAGGGGGCGAGAACAGTAGGTGAGCCCGTACTTCGCGAAGAGGGCGCGCACCTGCGGCGCGATCTCCGAATATCGGTTGCTCGGCAGGTCCGGGAACAGGTGGTGCTCGATCTGGTGGGAGAGGTTGCCTGACATCAGGTGCATCGCCTTGGACCCGGAGATGTTGGCCGATCCGAGCATCTGGCGCAGGTACCAGTCACCACGGGACTCGCCCCGGTCCAGCTCGTCGAGCTCGAACACCTCGACACCTTCCGGGAAGTGGCCGCACATGATCACCGAGTGCGACCACAGGTTGCGAGCCAGGTTCGCGGTGGCGTTCGCAGCCAGCGTCGAACGCCACCCTCGTAACGAGAGGGCGGGCCAGATCACGTAGTCCTTGACGACTTGCTGCCCGACGTTCTTCAACGTCCGTCTCGCGTCGATCTTCTTCTCCGGCGACATCGTTCGCTTGTCTCGCAGGTGATCGCCGAGGTCCAGGTCGTACATGGCGATGCCCCACTCGAAGATGCAGGCGGTGATGAGGTTCCACACCGGTTGGGCCAGGTGCCGCCGCTCCCACTCCTGCGCCTCGTCGACCCGCATGATGCCGTAGCCGAGGTCGTTGTCGTGCCCGAGGATGTTCGTGTACGTGTGGTGGACCTCGTTGTGGGCACGCTTCCACTGCTCCGGCGGTGACGCGTGGTCCCACTGCCACGTGGTGGAGTGGATCTTCGGGTCGCGCATCCAGTCCCACTGACCGTGCAGGACGTTGTGGCCGATCTCCATGTTGTCGAGGATCTTGGCAAGAGCGAGGCACGCGGTGCCCAGCCGCCGCGGCGCCTGGTGACGGCTTGCCAGCAGCAGCACCCGGCTGCCGATCTCGAGCGTGCGTTGAGCCTTGATCACGCGGCGGATGTACGCCGCGTCCCGCTCACCACGGGTGTCGAGGACCTGCTGCCGGATCGCATCGAGCTCCTCGGCGAGCTCGGCCACCTCGGCGTCGGACAGATCTCCCGGACGGTGGACAGCGGCTCGCTGAGTGGTCGTCACGTCGGTACGTACCCCAAAGGGCAGTACGTCATTCACGGGCCGCGCTGCTCCCGCGACCTGCCTGCCACCAGAAAGGGGGGTGGTCCTGGCCCGCCGGAGGTGGTTCGGTGGGAGCAGTGGCTGAGCAGGATGCCGCGTCCGCTCTCTGTGCAGGAGGTGATGATCGTGGCGCAGTCACGTCACGCCACGGGCGAGACGGTGCTGCCTCGCCGTGATCGGATCGCCCAGACACAGCGGCTGCTGGAAGACCTGGGCGACGGCCGCCGGCAACGCGCCGTCGAGGACCGTCTGATCCAGATCAACATGGTGGTCGCTCGGGAGGTGGCGCGACGCTACGAGGGTCGCGGCCTCGCGCCTGACGACCTGGAACAGGTCGCCTACGTCGGACTGGTCAAGGCGGTGCAGCACTACGACGGCGCCAAGGCGACCGACTTCCTCAGCTACGCCGTTCCCACGATCCGCGGGGAGCTGCGGAGATGGTTCCGTGATGCGGGGTGGATGGTGCGTCCTCCCCGCTCGATCCAGGAGCTGCAGGCTCGGGTGACCCGCACGCAGGATGATCTCGTCGTCGCGCTCGGACGGCCTCCCACACCAGGGGAGATCGCGGACGCTCTCGAGGTCGAGGTGCACGACGTGCGCAGGGCGATGGCAGCGCGCGGCCACTTCAGCCCGACCTCGCTCGATGCACCGCTGTCCGACGCCGAGGGCAGGTCCGTCGACCTCGTGGGCACGCTGGGGGAGGACGACCCGGGGTACGCCCGGATCGAGGCGAGGGTCGCGTTGACGCCGTTGCTGCGCGAGCTCGACGACCGGGACCGGATCCTGTTGGAGATGCGATTCGTCCGCGGCGCCACGCAGTCGGAGATCGGGAACCGGCTCGGCGTCACCCAGGCGCAGGTCTCGAGGCTGCTGTCCTCGTTGCTCGAGAGGCTCCGCCAGGAGCTGCTCGGCGACGCTCATCCGAACGCTGTGCCGGCAGCCTGACCCGACGGATCAGGCTCCCAAGGCCCCGAGGTAGGCGGCGAAGCCGTCGGGCGCCCGGCCGGAGCGCCGCCCGGACGTCGTCACCGGGATGGCTCCGGTGGCCACCCAGGCCACCCGGGCATCTCGCAGGGAGGCCACCAGGTCGACGTCCTCGTGGACGGCCAGCGGACGGAAGCCGCCCACCGCGCGGTAGGCGTCCAGCGAGAACCCGAGGTTGGCGCCGTGGACGTGCTCGTGACCGTCCGCGGTGCTGTGGCGCTCTCGCCAGGCCTCCATCTCCTCGACGGTGAGGTCCCCGGGCTGTGGTCGCACGGTCCCGACCACCAGCTGCTGTCCCTCACCTGCCAGTCGGACCTGCCCGATCAGCCAGTGGGGCGGGACGACCGTGTCGGCGTCGGTGTTGGCGATCCACACGGGTCCGGGCGCCAGCGTGCAGGCCCAGGCGTCGGCAGCCTCGACGCCGGCTGCTCTCGCCAGGCCGACGACTCCGGCCTGCACGGCAACGGCGGTCACGCCCGACCGCGCGGCCACGATCTCGGCCGACCTGTCCCGGCAGGAGTCGAGGACCACGACCACCCGTGCCCGGATGCCCGGGTGCGCCACGTCGAGGGCCTCGACGGCCCGGGCGACCGAGTCGAGGCACGCCGGGAGCAGCGCCTCCTCGTCACGCGCCGGGATCACGACGGCGACCGCCGCGGGAGTCGTCATGACGCACCACCGAGGACGTGGAGCAGGAAGTCGCGCTCCTGGTGCTCCACCAGCACCGGGGCACCCGTGGCGAGGAAGGCGTCATGGACGGCAGGCCCGGCGAGCGGCCAGCCGAGGGGCTGGTGTCGCCAGTGGCACAGGAGGAGGTGGCCGTCTGCGCGAGTGCGGCGAAGGCCTTCTCCACCACCTCGTCGAGCTGACGTGGACTGAGGAAGTAGCCGACCTCCGAGATCGACACGAGGTCGAAGCGACCCTCCGGCCACTCGTCGGGGACGCGCGCCAGACGTACGTCGACGTGGTCGAGGTCGCGCGTGCGCTCACGGGCCAGGCCGACCGCGGTCCCGCTGCTGTCGAGCGCGACGACCTCGGCGCAGCGGCCGGCGAGGTCGACGGCCAGCGCTCCGATCGAACAGCCGACCTCGAGAGCACGGCCATAGGCGTCGCGCGGGAAGCTGGCGAGGGTGAGTGCCCGCTTGCGACGTTCGTAGGACGACTCCACCTGCCACGGGTCGGAGCGGTCGAGGTGCACCCGTTCGAGCGCATCGTCGTGTGCTTCTTCGTCGCTGGCGAGAAACAACTCCGTGTCGCGATCGAAATGGGCGAGCACCGCGGGTTCGAGCAGCACCTCGTCCCCGGCGCCGTCCGAGAGTGGTTGGACCTGGCTCGCGTGGGCAGCGACAGCTGCGCGTTTCCGCGTGCGAGCAGCGGTGTCCAGCGGCAACCGACGTACCGAGCCCCACGGCAGGTCGTCCTCCTGCCCCCAGTGCCAGAGCCACACCGGGTACTCGAGGAGCTGCGCGTCGGTCCGTGCGGCCGCGATGGCCGCCGCCTGGCCCACCGCTTCGTGATCGGGGTGCCCGTCGTGGCGCCAGGGCGCGCACAGGAGGACCTCGTGCCCGTCCGACCCGACGACGTCGACGAGCCGGGCGACCACGTCGGCGAGGTGCGTCGCGACCTCACCGTCGGGTACGTCGAGGCAGGTCGCCGTGACCTCCGGCGAGAGGAGGGAGACGGCGCGTCGCAGCTCGTCGCGACGGACCTGCGCCAGGAGTGCGGGTGGGTGCGACGGAGAGTGCGGGTGGGAGCCCTCCCCCGCCGTCACCGAGATGACGTCGACCCGCCACCCGGCAGCGCCGGCAGCGTGGATGAGCCCGCCGGCGCCGAGAGTCTCGTCGTCGGGATGGGCGCCGACCACCACGAGTCGCCGCCGGGTGGACGGCAGCTCCAGGATCGGGGTCGGGTGCGATGCGAGGGCCCGGACCCACACCTCGGCGGGCGTTCCGGGACGGTCGTGCCGGAACGGGACGTCGTCGGTCACCATGCGGGCGCGTCGGAGCGCGCGAGCTCCTGGCCCAGTGCGGCCTGGTCGCGCTCGGCGTGCCACTGGCGCAGGTAGAGCTCGAGATCGACCACGCGACGCGCGTGCTCCTCGTCAGTGGCCAGCGGACCCGGTCCGAGCCCGTGGGCGGCACGACGGAGGACCTCCTCGGCGGCCAGCGAGACGATGTCCCGCACCCGCAGGGCGGCTCGCGAGCCGGCCGCACCGGTGAGCCCCCCGGCATCGACGGCCGACGCGGCCTGCTCGAGGACGCAGCGGGCGGCGTGCACCTGCGCGTCGACCGCGCCGAGGTGCATCAGCGCCACCTGGTCGGGCGGGCGGGTCCTCGCCGCTGCGAGAAGTCGTCGCGCGACACCCACCGCGCCCCCGAACCAGACGGCGGCCACCCCGATGCCTCCCCAGGCGAAGCCCGGGCGATCGAGGTACCAACCGGGTTCGCCCACGGCGCGTGCGGTGGCGCCGGCGAAGTCCACGGGGCCGGAGTCGACGGCCGTCAGGCCACGAGCCACCCACGTGCCCCGGCCACGGCCTCCACGCCCGGCTGCGTCAGGTCGACGGTGAAGAGCTGCCGCTCCTCGCCGACCCGGGCGCTGACGAGTGCGTGGTCGAGGACCCCGGCGAGCGAGCACCAGTGCTTGCGCCCGTGGAGGACGTGGACCCCGCCGTCGGGCTCCGCGCGCAGGGGTTCACCCGGACCCTCGGCGGCGAAGACGCCATAGGTTCCGGGATCCGCCGGCTCGTGCGCCTGGGCGAGGATCGCAAGGGCGTCGAGGTGCGGTTCGAGGACTCGCGCCACCGTCAGGTCCATGGCGGCGACGCTCGCGAGCGCCGACCAGAGGTACGCCGTACGACCGGCGCCCGGGACCGGGAGGTGCTCACCCACGTCCAGGGCCAACGCCAGCGCCGCGGTCACGTCCGCGCCCGCTCCTGCAGCGCGATCGCACAGGGTGACGAGCTCACGCTGCTCCGCGTCGCGGAGTGGGCCGAGCAGGACGGGCCGACGTTCAGGCACGGACGTCGCGGTCCCAGTGCCGCAGGGACCCGCAGCGGGTGACGAAGACGGCGGCGTCGTCGGCCGAGGCGAGGTCGAGGAATCCTCGTCCGGCTCCACCCCGGCGGCGGCGAGCAGCGGATGGACGTCGGCGCCCTGGCCGACGAGCTTGTGGTGGGCGAACGCGTCGCTCACGAAGTCCCGGGCGGAGGCGCGGCCCGCGAGGTCGTTCGCGCCGTCGGCGGAGGGGAGCAGGGCCACGGCGTCGAAGAGCACGGAGGGGCCACCGTCGACGGCGTGGTCGGGGGTGAGGGTGCCGCCGCCCTTGAGCGTGACCGGGCCGATGGCCGGGGCGACGTACTCCACGACGGCGCCGGCGTCCTCGAACGCCGAGGTCACCGCGTTGACCACGGCCTTGTCGGAGCCGTTGGTGACCAGCACCCCGAGCTTGCGCCCGGCGAAGGAGGCCGGACCGTTGAGCAGGATGCTGAGGGCGGGCGACTCCGGGAGATCCGTGCGCGTCGCCACGGCGGCCTCGGCCGCGTCGGGCAGCGGCATCGCGAGCGTGTCGGCCACGCCCTGCGCCAGGTCCTCGTGGACGTTGCGCAGGTTGGCGAGCATCCGCGTCCGGATCTTCGGGTCCTCCACCTTGGCCAGCTCGAAGGAGAACGCGGCGACGATGTGGTCGCGCTCGACCTCGGTCTGGCTGAGGAAGAACTGACGCGCCTGGCTGTAGTGGTCGGCGAAGGACTCCGCGCGCAGCCGCCGGGTCGCACCCTGCTCCTGTCGGATCACGCTCTGGTAGCCCTGGACGAGGTCGGCCCGTGGTCCCCGGTCGTCGCCGGTCAGCGAGCTGGGCTCGTAGGTGCCGCGACCTGCCTGGGGCGAGGTCTGCATGTGGCCGTCCCGCTGGAAGTGCATCACCGGGCACCGGGGCGCGTTGACGGGGAGCTGGTTGAAGTTGGGGCTGCCGAGCCGCTTGAGCTGGGTGTCGAGGTAGGAGAAGTTGCGGCCCTGCAGGAGGGGGTCGTTGGTGAAATCGATGCCCGGGACGACGTTCTGCGTGCAGAAGGCCACCTGCTCGGTCTCGGCGAAGACGTTGTCGACCGTGCGGTCGAGGGTGAGCCGGGCGATGATCCGGACAGGCAGCACCTCCTCGGGGATCAGCTTGGTCGCGTCGAGGACGTCGAAGTCGAACTCGTCCGCGAAGGCCTCGTCGAAGACCTGCACGCCGAGGTCCCACTGCGGCAGGTCGCCGCTCTGGATCGCTGCGTAGAGGTCGCGACGGTGGAAGTCGGGGTCGGCGCCGTTGATCTTGAGCGCCTCGTTCCACACCACCGACTGCAGGCCCTGACGCGGCTTCCAGTGGAACTTCACGAAGGCGTCGTCCCCGTCCGCGTTGACGAAGCGGTAGGTGTGGACGCCGAACCCCTCCATGAATCGGAACGAGCGCGGGATCGCGCGGTCGCTCATCGCCCACAGCAGCATGTGCGTCGACTCGGGCATCAGGGACACGAAGTCCCAGAAGGTGTCGTGCGCCGACGCCGCCTGTGGCCAGCCGCGGTCCTGCTCCTCCTTGACCGCGTGCACGAGGTCGGGGAACTTCATCGCGTCCTGGATGAAGAAGACGGGGATGTTGTTGCCGACGAGGTCCCAGTTGCCCTCCTCGGTGTACATCTTGACCGCGAACCCGCGCACGTCGCGGGCCAGGTCGGGCGAGCCGAGGTTGCCCGCGACCGTGGAGAACCGGACGAACGCCTCGGTCTTCTTCCCCTTCCGCTGGAACGGCGCCGCACGCGTCAGGTCGGGGATCGCGTCGAGGCACTCCAGCGGTGCCGTGGGCGCCGTAGCCGCGCGCGTGCACGACCCGCTCCGGGATGCGCTCATGGTCGAAGTGGAAGATCTTGTCGCGGAGCGCGAAGTCCTCGAGCAACGTCGGCCCGCGCTCGCCGACCTTGAGCGAGTTCTGCCCGTCGCCGAGCGGCACGCCCGTCGACGTCGTCATCCGCTCGCCGCGCTTCACCCCCTGGTGGAGCTCGTCGCCCTCGCCGCGCTCGTCCGGCGTCGTGGTGCTCGGTCGCCTGCTCGCCATGAAAACCCCCAGAGTGGTGGGGCGCGGAGGCGCCCGGCCTCCGACAGTAGCCTCGCGATTTCGGCCCCGACACCCTCCGAAGGGCGGGTATCCCCGGGGCCAGGGCTCGGCCGCGCAACACTGCGTCAGGCGGAGTCCTCGGCTGCGGCCAGTCGCTCCTGCAACACGGCGACCTCGTCCTCGAGCACCAGCACCTTGGCGATACCCGCGAGGTTGAGGCCAGCGGCCAGCAGGTCGCGGATCCGGCCGAGCCGCTCGACGTCGTCGGCGCTGTAGAGGCGCGATCCTCCGGCCGTGCGGGCCGGCTGCAGGAGCCCGCGGCGCTCGTAGACCCGCAGGTTCTGGATCTCCATCGAGGCCATCGATGCCGCCACCGAGATGGCGTAGACGCCGTGGCCGTCGCTCGTCATCGGCCAGCCTCCGGTCCGCGAGAAAATCTCTGGGTCACGGTCTTGATTCTGCCTGATCCTTTGGCTATAAAAAACCTGTCACCGTCAATACAGGTCGTGGGCCGGTGGGCCCACCCGGCTGAACCAGGAGGAGACCATGTTGCTTCGCACCACTGACCCGTTCCGTGACCTCGACCGCCTGACCCAGCAGATGCTCGGCACGACCAATCGTCCTGCGGTGATGCCGATGGACGCGTGGCGCGAGGGCGACCGCTTCGTGATCGAGTTCGACCTGCCCGGTGTCAGCGCCGACAGCATCGACCTCGACGTCGAGCGCAACGTGCTGACCGTGCGCGCGGAGCGCGTTGCCCGCAACGGCGACTGGGAGGCGCTCGCGTCCGAGCGGGCGAAGGGCGCCTTCAGCCGTCAGCTCGTGCTGGGCGACAACCTCGACCTCGACCGGATCGAGGCGGCCTTTGCCGACGGCGTGCTGCGGCTCGTCGTGCCGGTCGCCGAGAGGGCGAAGCCGCGGAAGATCGAGATCGACCGGTCCCAGGGCTCCGGTGGCTCGGGAGACCCGGCCGCACTGACGGCCTGATCCAGCCAGGCGAGGGCCGGCACCTCACGCAGCGTGCCGGCCCTCGTGCTGTCCCCGGCGGTGCACGGTGGCGAGCGCGGGCGGTGGTGCCGCCGTCGGCCCCGGGCCGCGCTGCTCGTCCCGCCGTTCCCCGGACACCGGGATCGACTCGGCGCCGCCGTTCGGCACCTCGACGTCCACACCCACCGCCCGGGCGACCGCCGCGACCGAGACCGTGGCCGCCATCGCCACCACGACAGCCAGCAGACCCCGGCCCAGGAGTCCGCTCACCCTCACGAGGTGCCCTCCGCGGACAGGCGCTCGGGGAGGCCGAGCCGCGGGAACTGGTCGTCGTGGAAGATCACGATCTCGGTGACGGCCCCGCCGGTGATGCGCAGGACGTCGAGCGTGAGGGGCAGGTACGCCGACTCGCGCTCCTGCCAGAGGTAGAAGGCGAGCGCGGGCTGGCGGTTGACGGAGGTGTGGACGGCCCGCAGCCCCGCCATGCCCTCGAACCCGTCCGCGACCCAGTCGGCCAGCACGGCGCCGCGTCCGACCTGCAGGCCGGGGGTGGGTGGCATCGAGCAGCGGACGTCGTCGCGCAGCATGGTGGCGAGCACCCCGATGTCCGTGGCCACGCTGGCCTCGGTGAAGCGGCGTACGAGCTCGCGGGTCCCGCTGTCCTCCTCCCCGCCCGTCCAGTCCTGCCGCTCGGTGGGCAGGTGCTCGCGCATGCCGGCACGGGCGCGCTGGAGCGCGCTGTTGACGGAGTTGACGGAGTCACCGAGGAGCTCCGCGACGTCCTTGGCCGGCCAGCCGAGCACGTCCCGCAGGATCAGCACGGCCCGCGGGCGCGGAGCGAGGTGCTGGACCGCGATGAGGTAGGCCAGCTCGATCGTCTCCCGCGCGACGGCGAGGGCCTCCGGCTGCTCCGCGTCGCCGGCAGGCAGCTCGTCGAGCAGCCGGTCCGGGTAGGGCTGCAGCCACAGCACCTCACCGCCGGTCGCCGGCTTCGGCCGGCGCTTCGCGAGCAGGTCGAGGCTGGCGTTGGTCGCGATCCCGTACAGCCAGGCGCGGAACGAGGACCGACCCGCGTAGGTCTCCCGCCGCCGCCACGCGCGGAGGAACGTCTCCTGCACGGTGTCCTCGGCGTCCTCGAAGGACCCGAGCATCCGGTAGCAGTGCACGTGCAGCTCCCGGCGATGGCGCTGCGCCAACCCCGAGAACGTCGCCTCGTCGACCTCGCCGAGGTCGTCGATCCCCAGACCACTCATGTCCAGCTCCTCCGGCCGCATGTCCACACTCATCGCGTCACCTTCCGTCCCATCGTGTCCTGTCGTGCATGTGACGGGCGCGGGCGCCAGAACTCATCACCGGGCGGAGGGCTTCACCCCACCCGAGAGTGGTGACACGCTGATCTGTGCGTCTGACCTACAGGTGCACGATCGCCCGGGCCAGGGTCGCCAGCGGGACACCGGCCAGACGTGCCGCGTGGACCAGGCGCTCGCGCGCGGACTCGACGTCGACCCGACGGGCAGCGGCGACGACCCCGACCGCCGTGTCGACCAGGGCCTGGTCACGCAGCAGTCCCGGCGCCTCGGCCGCGGTCTTGCGGGTCGAGAACGAGAGATCCGCGTTGCTGACCGCCCCCGGCGCCCAGGCGCCGAACACCTCGGCGAGTCCCGGGTGCCGACCGGCGAAGGCGTCGCGGGACGCTCCGTACAGGTTGACCGTGCCCACCACCTGTGAGTGGACCATGATCGGAAAGGTCAGGGTGCTGCGGATCCCGGCGGCCGCCGTCGCCTGCCCGAACTCCTGCCAGGACGGCTCGTCCAGGAGGTCCTGTGGGCCGACGGCCAGGCCCTGTCCCTCGTCCAACGCCTCCACACAGGGTCCGCTCGTCGCGTACTGCACCCCGTCGAGCGTCGCGATGTCCTCGTCGGTCGCGACGAGGGTGAACGTGACGCCGTGGGCGCGGACCGCGACGCTGACGCCGACGAGGTCCGGGGCGATCGCCCGCGCGGCCGCTGTCTGACGCTTCAGCTGGTCGAGCAGGCTTCCGTCGTCGAGGAACGGATCGATCTCACCGATGGCGTCCAGAGTCTCCGGAATCGGCTCCATGTGGCCGTGCGTACCCGCAATCGGGAGGGGTCATGCGGTCGACGCCCCGCCGACCTGACGTCGCGGGGCGGGCGGATCCACGTCCGGGAGCGCGAACAGGACCCCAACCCGGGCACCGTGTTTCGAGCCGCGTCCGATCGGGAATCGGCCCGTGGGCGGTGGCCGATGTGGGGAAGAGCACAGCGCCCGGACGGGTTGCGGCGCTTCGGCAACCCGTTGCGGGGTACGAAGGAGCATGAGCACCACGAGCAGGACGATCGAGGCGACCCCCGAGCAGGTGTGGGAGGTGCTGGCCGACGGCTGGCTCTATCCCCTCTGGGTGGTGGGGGCGACCAGGATGCGCGAGGTCGACGAGCACTGGCCGGACGTGGGCGCGCGGCTGCACCATTCGGCGGGTGTGTGGCCGGTGGTCGTCGACGACACCACCGAGGTCCTCGCGGTCACGCCCTCGAGCATGCTGCGGCTGCGCGCCCGGGGATGGCCGGCGGGTGAGGCCGAGGTGGTGCTCCGGTTGACGGCGCAGGCCGGGGAGACGGTCGTCGAGATCAGCGAGGACGCCGTCAGCGGTCCCGGGCGCCTCGTGCCGTCGCCCCTCCGGAACCCGATGCTCCACGTGCGCAACGTGGAGGCCCTCCGCCGGCTCGCCGCCGTGGTCGAGGGTCGCCACGCGTGACCGACGCCCGCGTCGCGACCCACTCCGTCTGACCGATCAGGGGTCGCGAGTTCGCGTCCGCGCGCAACCGCGCTAGGCTGGCTGTGCTGGTTGAGGTTTTTTCGCCTCCCGGTGCCCACAAGGCGGGTGCCGGCACACGCATTACTGTCGGTCTTCGGTTCAGCTGGACATCGGTCGCAGTGCAAGATGGTTCAGCTCCGTGGTGGACACAGTGTTCCCACGTACATCGAAGGAAATTGACATGGCTCAGGGCACCGTGAAGTGGTTCAACGACGACAAGGGCTTCGGCTTCATCGCGCAGGCCGACGGCGGCCAGGACGTCTTCGTCCACCACACCGCCATCCAGGGCACCGGCTTCAAGTCGCTCGCCGAGAACCAGAAGGTCGAGTTCGACCTCGCCCAGGGCCCCAAGGGTCCCCAGGCCGAGAACGTCCGGGGCCTCTGACCCCACTCGCACCAACGCCGGCGGCGGTCACGGGTCTCCCGTGGCCGCCGTCGGCGATTTCGGCCCAGGCCCGGCCCCGGGCCCGGCATAGGCCGGGCGGCACCGGGTACGGGCTGCCCGTGACCAGGACCTTGCCCCGCCCGCGCGGAAGGCTGAGCGGAGCACTGCTCGACGCCCTGACCCGCGAGGACGACCGGGGAGCCCTCGAGGCACTGGCGGGGGCGAGGGCCGACGACGACGAGGACGAACAGCTCGCCCTGTGGGTGCTGTACGCCCTGCACTACCGCGGCTTCGACGGCGTGGACGACAGGTGGGAGTGGAGTCCCGCCCTGCTGGCGGTGCGGCGCCGGCTGGAGATCGCGCTCGAGGAGCGGTTGCGGGCGCGATTCCCGGGCCCTCCGGACGACGACGGAGATCTCGGGGAGGCGCTGTTCGAGTACGTCGCGGCGTACGAGGGTCCGGCGCTCTCGCCGTTCGTGCGCAGCAGGGCGGACGCCGACCAGGTCCGGGAGCTGCTGCGCCACCGCTCGCTCTACCACCTGCAGGAGTTCGACCCCACGGCGTGGGTGGTCCCGCGGCTGCCGACCCGGCCGAAGGCCGCGCTGCTGGAGCTGGCCTTCGACGAGTACGGCGCCGGCGATCCCCACCGCCTCCACTCGCACCTCTTCGCACGCGGCCTGGCGGCGGCCGGGCTCGACGCGTCGCCCGGCGCCCACGTCGACGACGCTCCGCTGGAGATCCTCGAGCAGAACAACGCGATGACGCTGCTGGGACTGCACCGGCGGCTGCGGGGGGCCTGTGTCGGTCACCTGGCCGCGTTCGAGGCCACGAGCAGCCTGCCGTCGCGACGGATCGCCGGCGGGCTGGAGAGGCTGGGGTTCGACGAGTCCCTGGTCGCCTACTACACCGAGCACGTGATCGCCGACGCCGTGCACGACCAGCTGGCCTGCCGCAGCATCTGCGGTGCGCTGGTCGAGGACGAGCCGGAGCTGCGCGAGGACGTGTTCCTCGGCGCCTTCACCTGCCTCGACCTCGAGGCGCGTTACGCCGCGCGCATGCTGGCTGAGTGGGAGCCGGCCGAGGAGGTGCCCGCGTGAGGGGGCCGACGGAACCGGAGGAGCACCCCGACGTCGTGGTGTGCCCCGGCGGACCGCTGCTGCTGCGGGGTGACCACGTGGTCGAGGACGTGGACGGGCGGCGGCACCGCACCCAGCGTCCGGTCAGTGCCGTGTGCCGGTGCGGTCGGACCGGCACCTCGCCCTGGTGTGACGGCACACACCAGCAGCTGCCCCGCGCGCAGCGTCCCTGACGCCCCTGTCACGACCGCCCGATCCTCGCCAGCACCCCGCGTCCTCGCGAGCGGTGCTCCAGCACCGCCAGCTCCCCGTCCGCCGCGAGGTGGTCCTGCACGCGCCGGACCTGGTCGGCGCTGCGCAGCTGCAGGACGGCGTGGCCGCCGGGCAGGAGGTGGTCCCGGATCACGGCCAGGCACGGCCACACGAGGACGAGGCCGTCAGGCCCCCCGTCGATCGCGGTGAGCGGGTCCTCGGGGTACGCGCCCACCTCGGTGGAGGACAGGTAGGGCGGGTCGGCGACCACGAGGGCGAACCGCTCGTCGGGGGCGACCACCCGGCGGAGGTCGCCCTCGCGGACCTCCACCCGGTCGGCCATCCCGTTCAGCGCCGCGTTGTGCCGGGCCCAGGCGCACGCGACCGGGTCGGCGTCCACGGCGACCAGCCGGCGGCGGTAGGCGGAGACGGTGAGCAGGCCGATGTGACCGGCGCCGGTGCACAGCTCCAGGACGTCGCCCGCGGGTGCCCCGGCCAGCAGGTCGGCCGCCCACCGGGACTGGTGGGTTGTCCAGGGCCGGGGCCGCAACACGCGGTCGTCGTACTCGATGGTCAGGCTGCCGAACCGGAGCCGTCGGACGGGTGATCGGGTCGGCGGCGTGGGCAGGTCGTCCCGGGGTGCCGTGGTCGTCACGTCAGCCCCGTTCCCGCTTTCCGGGGCGGTATTCGCGCGACGTCATGTCACCCGCGTGCGAACCGGTCCGTTCCGCCCACAGCAGAACCGGGCGGTCGCGTGGGGATCGCGGGCTACCGTCGGGACATGGGTGAGGTGGTGCGGTTCCCGACGGCGGTTCCCGACGAGCGACCGGACCGGCCCGAGCCCCTCTGGCGCGAGCTGGTCGGTGACCAGCTTCGCCGGGATCGGCAGGAGCGCGGCGAGCGGCTGGTCGACGTCGCCGAGCGGGCCGGCGTCTCCACCCAGTACCTCTCCGAGGTCGAGCGTGGTCTGAAGGATCCGTCCTCGGAGATGCTCCAGGCGATCACGGGCGCCCTCGGTACCTCCGTACGCCGGCTCGCGGTCCGCGCCTCGCGGCCCGCCGGCCCGGTCTGCCTCGCGGCCTGAGGGCTCAGCGTCCCGGCAGCTGCTGCGACTCCAGCACCACGTCGACGATGCCGTAGTCGACGGCGTCGGAGCCGGGCAGGACGAGGTCGCGGTCGGTGTCCGCGCGGACCTGCTCGGGGGAGCGGCCGGTGTGGCGGGCGAGGATCTGCTCCAGGAGGAGCCGCACGCGGGCGACCTCGTCGGCCTCGAGGATCAGGTCGGGGATGGTGCCGCGGCCCTGGGCGGCCGGCTGGTGCAGGACGACCCGGCCGTGCGGCAGGATCGAGCGCCTGCCCGGCGCCCCGCCGGCGAGCAGGACCGCGGCGGTCCACGCCGCCTGGCCGACGCAGGTGGTCTCGACCGGGGTGCTGACGAACTGCATCGCGTCGTACACCGCGAGCATCGCGGAGATCGAGCCGCCGGGGGAGTTGATGTAGAGGCTCACGGGAGTCTCGGGGCTCTCCGAGGCCAGGTGCAGCAGCTGGGCGATCACCGCGTTGGCGACGCCGTCGTCGAGCTCGGTGCCGAGGTAGACGATCCGCTCCGACAGCAACCGGGAGTAGAGGTCGACGGTCCGCTCACCGCGCGGGGTCTGCTGGACGACGTACGGGATCGTGTACTGGCTCATCGGGCACCCGCCAGCCCCACGCTGCGGCCGTGGCCGGGCGTG
The DNA here is from genome assembly GCA_963826015.1 of uncultured Actinomycetota bacterium. GTDB lineage: Bacteria > Actinomycetota > Actinomycetes > Propionibacteriales > Nocardioidaceae > Nocardioides. The sequence goes on from CAWGVI010000013.1 coordinate 108,181, forward strand.
ATGTCGGCGACGGTGGTGATGATCCGGTCGACGAAGCCGTAGTCGAGCGCCTGCTCGGCGCTGAACCACCGGTCGCGGCGGGAGTCGCGCTCGATCGTCTCGCGGTCCTGCCCGGTGTGCCCGGCGACCAGCCCGATCACCGTGTCCCGGGTCCGTCGCAGGTCGTCGGCCTGGATCTCGATGTCGACCGCGGTGCCACCGATCCCCGCCGACCCCTGGTGCAGCAGCACCCGGGAGTGCGGGAGTGCATAGCGCTTGCCCGGCGTCCCGGCCGAGAGGAGGAACTGGCCCGCGCTGGCCGCCATCCCCATCGCGAGCGTGCTGACCTGGTTGGGGATCAGCCGCATCACGTCGTGGATCGCCAGCATGGCCGAGACCGACCCGCCCGGGGAGTTGATCCAGAGGCTGATGTCGGCGCGCGGGTCCTCCGCCGACAGCAGGAGCAGCTGATGCATCAGCCGGTTGCCGTTGTCCTCCTCCAGCGCCTCACCCAGCACGATGATCCGCTGGTGCATGAGTCGGTGGACGAGCTCGTCCTCGATGCGCCCGTGGGCGATGTTGACAGCCATGGCCCGAGGATGACCGGCGTACGCCGGCGGCCACAGGGTGTGCTGCCGTGGGCGGATCCGCCCACGGCAGCACGTGTCCCCCCGTCAGCCCTCGTTGATCCCCTCGAACAGGTCCTTGAAGTCCAGCAGCGTCGCGCGGTCGGGCGTCGCCGACGTGCGCTCGGCCTCGCCGGCCAGGATCAGGGCCCCGACCGTCGTGTCGCTGGTCCCGTCACCGTTGCTGTCGACCGGGTCGCCCAGGCCGATCGAGCCGGTGGCGACGTTGAGCCAGAGCGTCAGCAGGTGCGCGTCGAACTGGTCCTTCGGGTTCTTCGTGTGGTGCGGGAAGAGCACCTCGGTCGCCTGGGCGATGCCCCCGAGCGGGACCGTCTCGTCGAACTGGGAGCTCAGCACCCGGACCACCGAGAGCAGGCACAGCTTCTCCGGCACCGAGCGCTGCGTGCGCCGCTTCTCCCGGAAGTCGGTCTGCCACACGCCCAGCCCACCCGCGTCGGTCTCGGTGCCGAGGACGACCACCTGGGCCGACTCGGAGTCCGAGCCACCGTCGTCGTCGGTGACCTCGAGCCCGAGGGTCGCGGCGCAGGCAGCGGTGTAGGTGTGAGGCGCGGCGTCGTCGACGTCGCGGGGCTGCACGCTCGGGCTCGGGTCGGCGTCGCTCGCCGGCGGGTTCACCAGCGAGGTGTGCGTCACCGTGGTGCCGTCCCCGAAGTCCCAGTGGAACGCGAGGTCGTCGCTTCCGGCGTCCGTGCCGTTCGCCGCGAAGTCGACCTGGCTGCCGGACTCCGCGAAGACGATCTGCTGCCCGTTCCAGGTGGTCGTCGCCGGTCCGGTGATCGCGGCGACCGGGTCGAGGTTGTCGAGCGTGGCGGTGCCCGTGTCGTCCCCGGAGTCGCCGTCGTCGTCGGTCACCGTGACGGTCACCGGGAAGGTGCCGTCGTCGCCGTAGGTGTACGACGCGGTGAACGTCGCGCCGGTGACGGACGCCGCTCCCGCCACCCCGTCGGTGGTGCCCCAGTCGATCGCGACGGTGTGGGTGTCGAGCACACCCGGGTCGTCGATCCGACCCGTGACGGTGACCTCACCGCCCTCGTCGGTGGGGCTGACCGGGTCGAGGGTGACGCTCGGGGCGACGTTGTCGACGTGCAGTGCGAAGCTGGTCGTGGCCTGCTCCCCCTTGTCGTCGGTCGCGGTGATCGTCACGGTGTCGTCGGACGGTCCCTCGACCACGAGGTCGCTCCAGGTCCAGGTGCCACCGCTGCGCGAGACCGAGCCGCGGCTGGCCGTGACCGAGGTGACCGTGCCGTCGCCGTCCGTGGCGGTGCCGGTGGTGGTCGCCGTCGAGCCCTCGTCGGCCGTGACCGAGGCCTGGTCGGCGGAGACGGTCGGCGCCACGTTCGCGTTCTGCAGGGCCGCGAGCAGGTCGAGCCGGGGCGTCGTGCTGGTCGTGGTGCCGGCGGCGTTCGTGGCATAGGTGATCGGGACGCCGGTGCTGGTCAGGTCGGTGATCAGGTCACCGATCGGCCGCGTGGGGTACGCCGTGCGCAGCACCGCGAGGGCGCCGGTGACGAACGGGGTCGACATCGACGTACCGCTCTTGTTGCCGTAGGTGTCGTCGTCGATCGAGGAGTTCACCTGGCTTCCGGGCGCCATGATGTCGAGCAGCGGGCCGCGGTTGCCGGAGTTGGTGGTGGTGTCGTCGTCGTTGGTGCGACCCACCGTCACCGCCGTGGAGATGCAGCCCGGTGCGCCGGAGGCGTTGAGGAAGGTGTTGTTGCCCGAGGCGATGACGGTCGCGATCCCGGCGGCCAGGTTGGCGTCGATCGCCGCCTTCCGGCTGTCGCCGTCGCAGGCGGTCGAGCTCATGCCGCCGCCCAGGCTCATGTTCGAGGCCACGACGTTCCAGCCCGGGTTGGCCGCGGCCTGGCCGCGCACCCAGTCGAGGGCGAGGATCTGCGAGGAGTCGTAGGTCAGCACACAGGGCGCCGCGCTCGGCGCGCAGGCTGCCGCGGTGTTGAAGCGGGTGAAGACCTGGACGGCGATGATGCCGGCGTCCGGCGCGGTGCCGTTGCCGGGCGCCGTACCGCCGGCGTCGTCGCTGGCGTCCCCGGCCGCGATGCCGGCGACGTGGGTGCCGTGGTCGCAGATGTTGCCGCCGCCGACCACGCAGGTCGCGTTGTTGTCGGCGTCGATGTCGGCGCTGGTGTCGGTGGTGTTCCCGTTCGGGCACAGGCTCGCCTCGTCGCCGTCCCCGTCGTCGTCGGTGGGGTCGGAGAAGCAGGCCTGGGCGCGGATCCGCGAGCCGAAGTACGGGTGGTCGGCGTCGATGCCGGTGTCGAGGATGGCGACCGTGGCGCCGCCGCCGTTGAAGCCGAGCGCCTGGACGTCGTCGCCGTTGATGACCGGCAGGGAGCTGTCGACGGTCGGGGCGGAGAGCTTGTCCTCCTGGACCGAGACGACGCGCGGGTTGCGCTCCAGGCCGGCGAGCGCCGCCTCGGGCACCTCCATCATCACGTAGGGCGAGTAGCGGGTCCGGCGTACGTCGGTCTCGCCGCCGACGGCCTCGACCACGGCCGGGACCGACGCGCGGTCGCGCAGCTGCACGACCACCCGGATCCGCTCGTCGCCGTCGGGCGGTCTGGCCGCCGCAGGGCCGACCAGGCCGAGCATGCTGAGGGAGCTGCTGATCAGGGCGCCGGCGATCAGGCCCAGGGTGGTGCGTCTCATGGTCTTCGTCCTCCGGGTGCTGGAGCGCGACCGGGCTGTCCGGTCCCGTCACCAGCAGGAGTCACGCAGCGTCCCGCTGATACCTGACCCCGGACTACCGTCGGAGGATGCCGACCCACGACCCCGCGACCCCCTGCTCCCACGTCCCCGGCGACGCCCTCAGCCCGAGCGACCCGACACCGGGCATGACCCGGCAGCTGGCGATGCACGAGGACGGGATGTGGACCGGGGTCGTCGACACCGAGCCCGGCGCCGTCTCGGGCTGGCACCACCACGGGGAGCACGGGACGACGCTGTACGTCGTGTCCGGCCGGATGCGGCTGGAGTCGGGTGCCGACGGCGGCCACGTCGTCGAGGCCGGACCCGGTGACTTCCTGCGGGTGCCGGCCGGCGCCGTGCACCGCGAGTCGAACCCGGGCGGCGAGCCGGCGCGTGCGGTGATCGTGCGGTGTGGCACCGGCGCGCCGACGGTCAACGTCGAGGGACCGGCCCGGGACCCCCGGACCGGAGCGGGTCAGACTCCGGCGTAGGCCTCCTCGAGCTTCGCGATCTCGCGGACCTTGCGCTCCTGGGCCACGGCCCAGGCGATGCCCGAGATCCACAGGACCGCGACGACGACGGCGAGGACGGCGACCGTGACGCCGGTGGCGCCCAGCGCCTCGGCGATCGTCTTGGTGTTGGTGAGGATGATCAGGCCACCCGCCGCGACACCGAGGACGCGGGCCGGGAGGTGCTTGACCAGCCAGGCAGCGACCGGCGCGGCGATCACGCCACCGGCGAGCAGCGCGAGGGCGAAGTCCCACGGGATGCCGGAGCTGGACAGTGCGACCAGGAAGCCGAGCGAGCCACCCACGGCGACGACGAACTCCGAGGTGTCGATCGAGCCGACGACCTTGCGGGGCTCGAGCCGGCCCGAGGACAGCAGCGTGGTGGTGCCGACCGGACCCCAGCCGCCGCCACCGATGGAGTCGAGGGTGCCGCCGACCAGGCCCATCGGGACCAGGAACTTCGCGCCCGGGCGGGCCTTGAACTCGGGGCGTCGACCGCCGAGGACGAGGAACCGGTAGACGACGTACAGGCCGAGCGTGAGCAGGATGCCGGCGACCCACGGCTTGGCCGTGTCGGCCGGGAGGCTCGCGAGGAACGTCGCGCCGGCGAAGGCGCCGACGAAGCCCGGGACAGCGAGGATGCCGACCGTCCTCCAGTCGACGTTGCCGAGCTTGTGGTGGGAGAAGCCGGACACCAGCGAGGTGCCGATCTCGGAGAAGTGGACGGCGGCGGAGGCGGCGGCCGGCGCGACGCCGGTGGCCAGCAACAGCGTCGAGGAGGTGACGCCGTACGCCATGCCGAGTGATCCGTCGACGAGCTGGGCGAGGAGTCCCACGAAGCCGAGCACGAGGAGCTTGCGCATGAAGATGACCCTTTGCTGATTGACTTTGTTATTACTACTGAATCACTCGAATTTAGCGAGTTGAATCCGGAATCGTCAAATGCACCGTTGGACGCGCGTGTCGGGAAGGATGGTGGGCATGTCCGACTGGCTCGAGGGTCTGAGCACCCTCCAGGTGCTGCTTCTCGTGCTCGCGGTGGTCTTCGGCGTCTCGCTCGCCGCCGCCCTCGTCGGGGCGCTGCTGGTGCGGATGGGCATGCGCCGGCCCCGGGTCGTGGCCCGTGCGTCGACGCTCGCCGAGCGGGCGTTGATGCTGGTGAAGCGGCCGCTCACGATCGTGGTGCTCGACGAGGTGGCCGCCGTCATCCAGACCGGTCACTACACGCGCAACATCTCCGAGGCGCTCAAGGAGAACCACGACGAGCTCAAGGCCCTGGTCGCGGAGAAGGTGCGGCAGGACCCCAACGTGCGGTTGATCGGGCGGCTCCCCGGCTACGACACCATCATCGGCGAGGTCACCGAGACCACGCTGCGCGTGATGATCGAGATGCTCGACGACCCCCGCACCGACGAGCTGATCAGCGACCTGCTCCGCAACAACCTCACCCAGATCAAGCAGGCCGTCCGCCTGCGCCAGCACGAGGACCTCGGCCCTCCCAAGCCCGCCGACCCGATCCCGCCGAGGCTGCGGTGACGGCTCGGCGCCTCCCGCGCCGTCAGGACCTGGCGCCACTGATCCGGATGAGACGGCCGGTGTGGTCGGCGACCGAGCGGCGGCTCGCGCGGGCGCTGACCATCGACGACCTTCGCACCGTGGCGCGGCGTCGTACTCCTCGGGCGGCGTTCGACTACACCGACGGCGCCGCGGACGGCGAGGTCTCGCTGGCGCGGGCCCGGCAGGCGTTCGCCGATGTCGAGCTCCACCCGTCGGTGCTGCGGGACGTCCAGACCGTCGACACGTCACGCAGGGTGCTGGGACAGAGCGCGGCGCTGCCGTTCGGGATCGCGCCCACCGGCTTCACGAGGATGATGCAGACGGAGGGCGAGGTCGCGGGCGTGACGGCGGCGGCCGCGGCCGGTATCCCGTTCACGTTGTCGACGATGGGGACGACGTCCATCGAGGACGTCGCCGTCGCCGCCCCCGCCGCCCGCCGCTGGTTCCAGCTGTACATGTGGAAGGACCGCGACCGCTCGATGGCGCTGGTCGCGCGAGCCGCGAGCGCCGGCTACGACACCCTGCTGGTGACCGTCGACGTCCCGGTCGCGGGCGCCCGACTGCGCGACGTCCGGAACGGGATGACCATTCCTCCGAGCCTGACCGTGCGGACCGTCGCGAACGCGCTGCCGCGGCCGCGCTGGTGGTTCGACCTGCTGACCACCGAGCCGCTGGCCTTCGCCTCCCTCGACTCCTGGTCTGGGACCGTCGCGGACCTGCTTGACACCATGTTCGACCCGACGGTGACGTGGGACGACCTGGCCTGGATCCGCGCCCAGTGGCCCGGCCACCTGGTCGTCAAGGGCGTCCAGTCGGTCGCCGACGCCGCACGCTGCGCGTCGGCCGGCGCCGACGCCGTGCTGCTCTCCAACCACGGGGGGCGACAGCTCGACCGAGCACCGGTGCCGTTCCACCTGCTGCCGGACGTGGTCACCGAGGTGGGGTCCGACCTCGAGGTCCACCTCGACACGGGGATCATGTCGGGGCAGGACGTCGTCGCCGCGATCGCCCACGGAGCCACGTTCACCCTGGTCGGTCGTGCCTACCTCTACGGGCTGATGGCCGGCGGGCGCCCCGGCGTCGACCGCGCGATCGAGATCCTGCGAGGCCAGGTCGAGCGGACCATGCGGCTGCTCGGCGTGCGGACCCTCGACGAGCTCGAGCCGGGGCACGTCACCCAGCTGGTGCGGCTGACCCCGCGGCCGCGGTGAGCAGGACCGCCGTTCCCGACGGGCGGGTCGCGGCCCGCCAGCTGGCGCTGGTGTCGGTGGTGCAGGTGCTGGCGGTCTCGACGTGGTTCGCCGCGTCGGCCGCCGCACCGGCACTGCGCGCCGAGTGGGAGATCGGCCGGGTCGGGGAGGCGCTGCTCACCGTCGGCGTCCAGCTGGGATTCGTGGTCGGGGCGCTGGCCTCGGCCGCCACCAACCTGCCCGACCGGGTCCACCCGCCGCGGCTGATGGGGATCGGCGCCGCTGTCGCGTCACTCGCCACGCTGGCCACCGCGCTGGTCGTCGACGGGCCGGTGGCGGCGGTCGTGCTGCGGGTCGTCACCGGAGCCGCGCTGGCGTTGGTCTACCCGGTGGGGATGAAGCTGGTGGTCAGCTGGTTCGCCGACCGGCGCGGGCTCGCGGTGAGCGTGATGGTGGGCTCGCTGACGATCGGCAGCATCTTCCCGCAGCTGGTGGCGGGCTCCCTGGGCGACGCCTGGCGGACCGCCCTGGTGGTGACCGCCGTGCTGGCGGGCGTCGCGGCCCTGCTGCAGCGGTGGATCGAGGTGGGTCCGCTGGTGACCCGCTCCGACGGGTTCCACCCGGGCGTCGTGCTGGACGTGTGGCGCGAGCGGGCGCCGCGGCTGGCCAACCTGGGCTACCTCGGTCACATGTGGGAGCTCTACGCCGTGTGGGCGTGGGCGCCGGCGTACCTCACGGCCAGCCTGGCCGCCCGCGGCGAGCCCGCCCCCCGCTCGACCGTCGGCCTGGTCGTGTTCGTCGCCTTCGGGCTCGGCGGGCTGGCCGGCTGCCTGGTCGCCGGCGTCCTCGGCGACCGGCTCGGCCGGGCCCGCGCCGCCGCCGGGGCGATGGTGGTGAGCGGGACCTGCTGCGTGCTGGCGGCGCTGGCCTTCGGCGGCCCGCTCTGGCTGGTCGTCCCGCTGCTCGTCGTGTGGGGCGCGTCGGTGATCGCCGACTCCGCCATGTTCTCCGCGTGCCTGGGCACCGTCGTCGACCAGCGGTACGTCGGCACCGCCCTCACCCTCCAGACCGCCCTCGGCTTCCTGCTGACCGTGGTCACGATCCAGGGCCTCCCCCTCGTCGTCTCCGCCACCGGCTGGCCGGTCGCCGTCGCGCTGCTGGGGCTCGGCCCGCTGCTCGGCTCGCTCGCGATGGTCCGCCTCACGCCCCTCCTGCCCCGGGGTCGAGTCGCCACTCAGCCGCGTTGAGTCGCCAGGCAGGCACGCCTCGCTGGCAACTCGACCGGCCCGAGTGGCAACTCGACGGCTAGTCCTGGCCCGAGCGCCTCGGTGACGCGGCGGTGGGCGACCCAGATCTCCTCGGGGAGGCGGTCGAACTGGCGCAGGTGCTCCTCGCGGAACGCCATCTCCTCGCGCCAGCGGGGGACGTCGAGGTCGAGCAGGGTGGCGAGGTCGGCGGGGTCGACGGTGCAGCCGTCGAGGGCGAGCTCCTCCTCGGTCGGGAGGATGCCGACCGGGGTCTGCCGGCCGGTGACCTCGCCGGCCTTGAGCCGCAGCAGCCAGAGCAGCGGGCGCAGGTTGTCGCGGTAGCCGGGCCAGAGGAAGTGGCCGTCGTCGGGGTGCTTCTGGAACCAGTTCACGTGGGCGAAGATCGGCTGCTCGGTGGCGGCGCCGACGATCCGCAGCCAGTGGGCGGCGTAGTCGCCCTCGGCGTAGGACATGAACGGCCGCATCGACATCGGGTCGTAGCGCAGCTGCCCGTCGACGCCCTCGGCCGCGAAGGTCGCCTCGGCGCCGAGCGTCAGGCCGTCGTACACGCCCTCGGCGAGGTCGGTGATGGCACGCACCAGCGGCTCCCGGTCGGAGGTGCGCCCGCCGAAGATGATCACGTCGATCGGGACGCCGGCGGGGTCCTCGAAGTCGGCGGCGACGTTGGGGACGTTGGCCAGGGTCGTGGTGAAGCGGCTGTTCGGGTGGGCCCAGGGCGAGTCGTCGCGCGCGGAGCGGTCGGAGATCTTCTCGCCCTTCCAGTCGTGCCACCCGGTGGTGTCGGCCGGCGGGGTCTTCGTCTTCCCCTCCCACCAGACCTCGTGCGTGACCTCGTTCCACGCGACGTTGGTGAACAACACCCGGGTGTCCTCGGCCACCGACTCCAGCGCGGTCGGGTTGGTCGCCTCGTTGGTGTCCTTGGCGACGCCGAAGACGCCGAACTCCGGGTTCATGCCGTAGAGCCGGCCGTCCTCGGGGTTCACCCACAGCCACGCGATGTCGTCGCCGTAGAACGACACGTGGTAGCGCTCGCCGAGGGCGTCCGGGGCCAGCATCATCGCCAGGTTGGTCTTGCCCGACGCGCTCGGGAAGCCGCCGCACACGTGGTAGGTCTGGCCGGTCTGCTTGTCCTCGATCCCGATCAGCATGAACTGCTCGGAGAGGAACTCGCGGCTCGCCCAGCCGTCGTACGCCGCCTGGCGCAGGCCGTGCGCGATCTTGCCGAGCAGCGCGTTGCCGCCGTAGGAGGAGCCGTAGTGGAGGATCGTGCGCTCGTCGGCGACGGTCACGAAGTAGCGCTTGTCGTCGGGGGTGCCCTGGCCGAGGTTCTCCAGGTCGCCGGTGACGTGGACCGCGCGGACGAAGTGGTCGGGCTCGGCCAGCTCGTTGATGAGCGAGGCGCCGACCCGCGCCATCCGGATCATGTGGAGGACGACGGTCCGGTTGTCGGTGAGCTCGACCCCCGCGGCGTACTTCTCCAGGGGGGAGCCCTGCGGCGACATCAGGTAGGGGATGACGTACATCGTCTTGCCCGCGAGCTCGCCCCGCATCAGGTCCTCGAGCAGCGGCTTCATCTCCGAGGAGGGTCGCCAGTTGTTGTAGACGCCGCGGTCGTCCTCGTTCGACGTGGCCACGATCGTGCGCTCCTCCGAGCGCGCGGTGTCCTTGTAGTAGCTGCGGGAGTAGTAGCGCCCCTGGCCGGCAGGGAGGATCTCGCCGGCGTCGACGGCCTCCTGGAGCAGCCGGGCGTCGTCGGCCGCGCTGACGACCTCGATCCGCTCCGCCCCGGTGACCTCGGCCCAGTGGCGCACGTAGTCGCGCACCGCCTCGTTGGTGAGCCCTGCCGCGTCGAGCGCGCCGTCCACGTCCGCCATGCGAGTCCGCCTCTCTCCCGCCGTCGGTCCTCACGACCGGGGCTGCATCGTGCAGAGCACCGTACACAGGCGGGTCAGGGGTCGCGGCTGAGGACCTGCGGCAGTACGCCGAGGAGCGCCGCGGCGAGCACCAGCGTCGTGCCGCCGACGGCCAGGGCGACGATCCGGTCGACCACGACGTCGAAGATGAACGTCACGATTCCGACCACCAGGAGGGCGACACCCGCGACCGCGGTGGCCAGCGCCCGCGAGGCGATGGCGACGACCCGCTCCTTGACGTGCTGGCCCGACAGCCTGCGGTGGACCGACACGGGGGTCACGACGCAGATCGTGGTGACGGCCGCGATCGAGACGAGGCCGAGGTAGATGCCGACCTGCACGTCGTCGAGGTCGGCGAAGGCGGACTGGAAGGGGAGCGTGAGCAGGAAGCCGGCCAGGAGCTGCACCCCGGTCTGCATCACCCGCAGCTCCTGGATCTGGTCCTGCCACTTGCGGTCCATGCGTTCCTGCTCGGTCTCGTCGCGACCGTCCTGCGCCGTCATCCTCTGGACACTAGTCGGGGACGGCGGCACGTGCGCTTCACCTGATCGGGGGTGGTTGTCGACCCCGTCCAGTGGGAGGTTGAAGGTGTCGGGCGCCGCACGCGCGCCCGGATAGAGGGAGAACAACCATGGAGTTCCTGCTGTGGATCCTGGCCGTCATCTTGGTGGTCGCCGGCATCGTGACGCTGATCAGGGGCGGTGTCCTCTGGGGCATCGTGCTCATCATCGTGGGGCTGCTCGTCGGCCCCGGTGGGGTCAGCCTCTTCACCAAGTAGGAGAGCAACGACAGCACTGTCGGCGGCGGGCCCTATCTTGGGGCTCGCCGCCGACGCATGTCCGGAGCAGGAAGGAGAGCCGGTGACGCTGCACCTCCACCGGGCGCCCCGCGCCGACCTGCTCGCCGACCAGCTCGGCGCTCTGCTCGCCATCCCCCTGCCCGACGCGTTCGCCTCCGAGGTCGTGGCCGTCCCGGCCCGCGGCGTGGAGCGGTGGCTGTCCCAGCGGCTGTCCCACCGGCTCGGCGCGGGCGCCACCGGGGGAGACGGGGTCTGCGCGGGGGTGCGGTTCCTGAGCCCGCGCTCCCTGGTCTCGCTGCTGCTCGAGCGCGAGCGCGACGACGCCTGGGATCCCGACCGCCTGGTGTGGCCGGTCCTCGAGGTGCTGGACGCCTCCCTCGACGAGCCGTGGGCGGCCACCCTCGCCCGCCACCTCGGCCACCGCCTCGACGGCGACGAGGGCGAGCTGCGCCGGGCCCGCCGCTGGTCGGTCGCCCGACGCCTGGCGGCCCTGCTCGCGTCGTACGCCGTGCAGCGGCCCGCGCTGGTGACCGACTGGCGCGAGGGGCGCGACACCGACGGCGCCGGGGGCGCGCTCGACCCCGACCTCGCCTGGCAGCCCGAGCTCTGGCGGCGCGTCGTGGCCCACGTCGACGAGCCGCCGCCCGACGTCCGTCATGCCGCCACCCTCGCCCGGCTGCGCGACGGCGACGCCACCCTCGACCTGCCGGGCCGGCTCTCGCTCTTCGGCCACACCCGGCTGCCGGTCACCGAGGTCGAGCTGCTCGCGGCGCTCGGGGTGCAGCGCGACGTCCACCTCTGGCTCTCCCAGCCCTCGCCCGCGCTGTGGGACGCGCTGCGCGGGCACGGCGGCGTGGTGCCGCGTGATGCCGACGACTCCGCCGAGCGTGTCCACCACCCGCTGCTCGCCTCGCTGGGGCGCGACACCCGCGAGCTGAGCCGGGTGCTGGCCGGTGTGGGGGTCGACGCACCTGCCGCCGACCCGGTTGCGGCCCCCGACACCCTCCTCGGCTGGCTCCAGTCCGACCTGCGCGGCGACCGCGACCCCGACGCCGCGGTCCGGGCCGGTCGCACCCTCGCGCCCGACGACCGCAGCCTCCAGGTGCACGCCTGCCACGGCGCCGCGCGCCAGGTCGACGTGCTGCGCGAGGTGCTGGTCGGGCTGCTCGACGACGACCCCACCCTCGAGCCGCGCGACATCCTGGTGATGTGCCCCGACATCGAGACCTTCGCCCCGCTCGTGGCGGCCGGGTTCGGGCTCGAGGGCGTGGTCGACGAGGGCCACCCCGCCCACCGGCTGCGGGTGCGGCTGGCCGACCGTGCCCTCTCCAGCACCAACCCGCTGCTCGCCCTCGCCGCCCGGCTGGTCGAGCTGGCCGGGGGCCGCGTGACCGCCAGCGAGGTGCTCGACCTCGCCGGCACCGACGTCGTACGACGGCGCTTCGACCTCGACGACGACGACCTCTCCCGGCTGACCGACTGGGTCGGCGCGGCCGGCATCCGCTGGGGCCTCGACGCCGAGCAGCGCGCCGGCTTCGCGATGCAGGGCTTCGCCCACAACACCTGGCGGGCCGGCCTCGACCGGCTGCTGCTGGGGGCGGCGATGAGCGGCGACGACCACCGCCACGTCGGCCGGGGGCTCCCCGTCGACGACGTCGGCAGCGGCGACCTCGACCTCCTCGGCCGGTTCGCCGAGCTGGTCCACCGGCTCGACCGGTGCCTGGACGACCTGGCCGCCGCCGGCCCGCTGGGGGAGTGGGTCGCGGCGCTGCGCACCGGCGTCGGCGGGCTGGCGGAGGTCGACCCCGACCAGCCCTGGCAGGCTCCCCAGCTCGAGCGCGAGCTGTCCCAGGCGCTGGCCTCGGCCACCGACGGCGGTCGGGTCGCGCTGCGGCTCCCCGACGTCCGGGCGCTGCTCCACTCCCGGCTCGGCGGCCGCCCCACCCGCGCCAACTTCCGGACCGGCACCCTCACCGTCTGCACGATGGTCCCGATGCGCTCGGTGCCGCACCGGGTCGTGTGCCTGGTCGGCCTCGACGACGGCGTCTTCCCGCGGGTGGCCTCGGTCGACGGCGACGACACGCTCCTGCGCCGGCCGCTGACCGGCGAGCGCGACGCCCGCAGCGAGGACCGCCAGCTGCTCCTCGACGCCGTGCTCGCGGCCCGCGAGACCCTCGTCGTCACCTACACCGGCGCCAACGAGCACACCGGAGCCGAGCGCCCGCCCGCCGTCCCCCTGGGCGAGATCCTCGACGCGGCCGACCGCACCTCGGCGGCCGCGGTGCGCGGGCAGGTGCTGGTCACCCACCCGCTCCAGCCCTACGACGCCCGCAACCTCGTGCCGGGCGCGCTGGTCGGTGACCGCCCGTTCAGCTTCGACCGGTCGGCGCTGGCCGGCGCCCGCGCCGCGGTCTCCGAGCGGACGCCGCCCGCGCCGTTCCTCACCGGCCCGCTCGAGGCCCGGACCGAGCGCGACGTCAACCTCGCCGACCTGCGTGAGTTCTTCGCCCACCCGGTCCGCACCTTCCTGCGGCGCCGGCTCGACGTGTCCTCGCCGCTGGACGCCGACGAGGTCGGCAACGCGATCCCGGTGTCCCTCGACGCGCTGGAGCAGTGGGGGATCGGCGACCGTCTGCTGCGCGAGGTGCTCGCCGGCCAGGACGCCGTCGCAGTGCTCACCGCCGAGCAGCTCAGCGGCAGCCTCCCGCCCGGTGGACTCGGCACCCGCGCGCTGGGTGACGTCGCCAAGGAGGCCCAGGCGCTGCACGCCGGCACCGCCGCGCTCCGCGAGGGTGACCCGCGGGCGGTCGACGTCGATGTCGACCTCGGCGACGGTCGCCGGCTCACCGGCACCGTGTCGGGGCTCTTCGGCACCCGGCTGGTCTCCCTGGGCTACTCCCGGCTCAAGCCCCGGCAGCGGCTGCTCGCCTGGCTCGACCTGCTCGCGCTGAGCGCGGCCCACCCCGACCTCCACGTCACCTCGCACGCCGTGGGTCGCGGCCGGGCCGGCCCGCAGCGGGCGCTCGCCGGGCCGCTCGACCACCGCGCCGTCGACTGGCTGCGCGCGCTGGTCGAGCTGCGCGACCTCGGCCTGGCCTCCCCGCTGCCGGTGCCGATCCAGACCGGCTGCGCCTTTGCCGAGGCGCGCGCCAAGGAGCTCCAGGGCGCGACCATCGACCCCGTGCAGGCGGCCGCGCGGGCGTGGGTCACCGACCGGTACAACCCCCTGGGCATCCCCGGTGAGGACGCCGACGCCGCCCACGTCCGGGTCTACGGCGACGGCGCGCCGATCGACACGCTGCTCGACGCCGGGCTGGCGTCGTACTCCTGGCAGGTGTGGGAGCCGCTGCTCACCGGCGTCGAGAAGGTGGGGATCCTGTGAGCGGCACGATCCAGCCCTTCGACATCCGGGCACCGCTGCCCACCGGCACCACCGTGCTCGAGGCCAGCGCCGGCACGGGCAAGACCTGGACCATCGGCGCGCTGGTCACCCGCTTCGTCGCCGAGGGCGAGGCCGTGCTCGACCAGATGCTGATCGTCACCTTCGGCCGCGCGGCCAGCCAGGAGCTCCGCGAGCGCGTGCGCTCGCAGCTGGTCGAGGCCGAGCGCGCCCTGGCCGGCGACGACCACGACCGGGGGTCCGAGCTGCTCGCCCTGCTGCTCGAGGGGGACGACGCGACGCGTCGGCTCCGCCACCGCCGCGTGGTCGCGGCCCTGGCCTCCTTCGACGCCGCCACGATCGCCACCACCCACCAGTTCTGCTCGCTCGTGCTCGGCTCGCTCGGGGTCGCCGGTGACACCGACGCCCGCGCGACCCTCGTCGAGGATCTCGACGACCTGCTGGTCGAGGTGGTCGACGACCTCTATCTCCGGGCGTTCGCGTTCGCCGACGACCGCCCCGCCTTCAGCCACGCCGAGGCGCTGTCGATCGCGCGGGCCGCCGTGGGCGACCCACAGGCGCGGCTGGAGCCGGTCGACGCCGAGCCCGGCACCCCCCACGGCCGTCGGGTCGCCTTCGCCCGGACCGTGCGCAGCGAGCTCGACCGGCGCAAGCGGCGGCTCGGGGTCCTCTCCTACGACGACCTGCTCAGCCAGCTGGCCGAGGCGCTGGAGGACGAGGACGCTCCGGCTCGCGCCCGGATGCGCCGGCGCTGGCAGGTGGTGCTGGTCGATGAGTTCCAGGACACCGACCCGGTGCAGTGGCAGGTGCTCGACCGTGCGTTCACGGGGCACGCCCGGATGGTGCTGATCGGCGATCCCAAGCAGGCGATCTACGCCTTCCGGGGCGGCGACGTGGTCACCTACCTCGACGCCGCGGGCACGGCCGGCACCCAGCAGACGCTCTCGGTCAACTGGCGCAGCGACCGACCCCTGCTCGAGTCCTTCCAGGCGGTGCTGCGAGGCGCGGCGCTGGGCGACGAGAGGATCGTGGTCCACGACGTCACCGCCCACCACGACGGCTCCCGGCTCTCCGGTGCTCCCCACGACGCTCCGTTCCGGCTGCGGGTCGTCGACCGCGAGCTGTTCGGCCGGCGCGGATCCGCGCCGCTCACGGTCGGCCAGGTCCGGCCCCACGTCGCCCGCGACCTCGCCCACGACGTCCACGCGTTGCTCGCCTCCGGCGCGACGTACGACGGGCGGCCGCTCGAGCCGCGCGACGTCGCCGTCATCAGCTATCGCCACCACGACCTCGCCACCGCGCAGGAGGCGCTGCACGCCGTCGGCATCCCGGCCGTCATCGCCGGCGGCGGCAGCGTCTTCGCGACGCCGGCCGCGGTCGAGTGGCTCCAGCTGCTGGAGGGGCTCGAGCAGCCCCACCGCAGCGCGCGGGTGCGGTCGGCCGCGCTCACGCCGTTCCTCGGCCACACCGCCGCCGCGATCGACGCCGACTCCGACCGCCTCACCGAGGAGGTCGCCGACCGGCTCCGCGCGTGGGCGGAGGTGTTCGCGACCCGCGGCATCGCCGCGGTGCTCGAGGCGGCGACCGCCGACGGCCTGCCCGGCCGGGTGCTCGGCGTGGTCGGCGGCGAGCGTCACCTCACCGACCTGCGCCACATCGGCGAGGCGCTCCACGAGATCGGGCTGACCGAGCGGCTGGGGGTGGCCTCGATGCTGGCGTGGCTGCGCCGGCAGGTGGCGGAGGGCCGCACCGGCCGCGGCGCCCAGCGCACCCGGCGGCTCGACTCCGACGCCGCCGCCGTCCAGCTGGTGACGATCCACGCCAGCAAGGGCCTCCAGTACCCCGTGGTCTACCTCCCGGCGCTCTCCGACCGCAACGTGCCCGATCCCGCCACCCCGCTGTTCCACGACGGCTCCGGCGAGCGCTGCCTCGACGTCGGCGCCGGAGGCGGCCAGGCGTGGGGAGACCACGTCGCCCGGTGGGCGCGCGAGGAGTCGGGGGAGTGGCTCCGACTCCTCTACGTCGCGATCACGCGCGCCCAGTCGCAGGTCGTGGCGTGGTGGGCGCCGACGCGCAACACCCCGGCCTCGCCGCTGCACCGGATGCTCCAGGGCCGGATCCCCGACATGGCCGGGGTGCCCGACTCCTTCGACCACCGCACCGACGCCGACGCCGCCGACGTCTTCCGCCGCTGGCACGAGGCCGGCGGGCCGCTGCCCGAGCGCGCCGAGCCCGCGCCGCTCGGCGCCGACGTCCCCCTGCCCGCCCCCACCGGGCTCGACGTCCGCAGCTTCGAGCGCGACGTCGACACCGAGTGGCGGCGGACGTCGTACTCCTCACTGACCCGGGTCGAGCCCGCCCCGGTGCCGTCGGTGGGCAGCGAGCCCGAGGTCGTCCCGCGCGACGACGAGCCGCCGACGGCCGAGCCCGGCGAGGTGGACCACGACGGCCCGTCGGTCCCCTCCCCGATGGCCGACCTGCCCGTCGGTGCCGACTTCGGCTCCCTGGTCCACGCCGTCCTGGAGCACACCGACCCCGAGGCGCCCGGCCACGACGGGGACCTCTCTGCCGAGCTCCGGACCCACCTCGACGAGCAGCTCGTGCACTGGCCGGTCGACGTCGACCGCGACCTGCTCACGACCGCGCTGGTCGCGGTCTGCGACAGCCCGCTCGGCCCGCTCGCCGGCGACACCACGCTCCGTGCCCTCCCGCTGCGCGACCGGCTGCGCGAGCTCGACTTCGAGCTGCCCCTGGCCGGCGGCGACCTCGGCCTGACCGGCGAGGTCACCCTCGGCGACCTCGCGCCCCTGCTGCGTCGGCACCTGCCGGAGGGCGACCCGGTCCGCGGCTTCGCCGACGCCCTCGACCGGCCCGAGCTCGGCGGCCAGAGCCTGCGCGGCTACCTGACCGGCTCGGTCGACGTGGTCCTGCGGCTGCGCGGCGACGACGGCGAGCCGACCTACCTGATCGTCGACTACAAGACCAACTGGCTCGGCCCGCGCGAGGAGCCGCTGACTGCGGCGGCGTACGTCCCGGCCGCGCTGGACGCCGCGATGGGCCACTCCGACTACCCCCTCCAGGCGCTCCTGTACGCCGTCGTGCTCCACCGCTTCCTGCGGTGGCGCCAGCCCGGCTACGACCCGGAGCGCCACCTCGGGGGCGTGCTCTACCTCTACCTGCGCGGCATGTGCGGCCCGACGACGCCGCTCGTCGACGGCCACCCGTGCGGCGTCTTCTCGTGGCGGCCGCCGGTGGCCCTCGTCGAGGAGCTGTCCGGCCTGCTCGACGGGAGGCTGGTGCCATGACCGAGGTGTTCGAGCCCGTCGGCGACCACGACCGGCGGTTGGTGGCGGGCGCGACCGGCGCGCTCGGCGACCTCAACCGGGCCGGCGTGCTCGCCGCCACCGACCTCCACGTCGCGACCCGTACCGCCGACCTCGCCGGCGAGCTCGACGAGCGGGTGCTGCTCGCGGCCGCCCTGGCCACGCGGGCCGTCCGCAACGGCTCGGTGGGCGTCGACCTCGAGACCATCCGCGACATCGCACCCGACCTGCCGTGGCCGGATCCGGCCGGGTGGAGCGACGCCGTGGCCGGGTCGCGCCTGGTGGCCGAGGGCGTGCTGCGCCAGGAGCTCGGGCTGGTCTACCTCGACCGCTACCACCGGCTGGAGCGGCAGATCGCCGACGACCTCCGCGCCCGGGCCGGGCAGTCGCCGCCCGAGGTCGACGAGCAGGCACTGGCCGCGACCCTGGACCGGGTCCGCGACGCCCACCTCAGCGAGGAGCAGGAGGCGGCCGCGGTCGCGGCGTGCCGGCAGTGGACGACGGTGATGACCGGCGGTCCGGGCACCGGCAAGACCACCACCGTCGCGCGGATGCTGGCCCTGCTCTCCTCCCAGTCCGACCGACCGCTGTCGATCGCCCTCAGTGCGCCGACCGGCAAGGCGGCGGCGCGGCTCGCCGAGGCGGTCGAGGCCGAGCTCCCGGCCGGCTTCGCCGAGGCGGTCGGTCGACCCGAGGCGATGACGCTGCACCGGCTGCTGGGCTGGCGGCCCGACAACGCCACCCGCTTCCGCCACGACCGGGGCAACCGGCTCAAGCACGACGTGATCGTGGTGGACGAGTGCTCGATGGTCGACCTCACGATGATGGCCCGGCTGCTCGAGGCCGTGCGCCCGCAGACCCGGTTGGTGCTCGTCGGCGACCCGCGCCAGCTGACCTCGGTCGGGGCCGGCGCCGTCCTCTCCGACCTGGTCGAGGGCCTACCGGCCGAGCTGGTCCGCGGCCTCTCCCGCAACTACCGCTCGGCGGCCGGCATCCAGTCCGTCGCCGAGGCGCTCCGGGACGCCGAGGGACCCGACGCCGCCGACGCGGTGCTGGCCGCGCTGCGCTCAGGTACGGGCTCGGGTTCGGGTTCGGGTTCGGGCTCGGGCTCGGGTGAGGTCGAGTTCGTCGAGACCGACGACCCCGCCGCGGTGCTCCGGCCCGACCTGGTGGAGCAGGCGCTGCGGGTCCGTCGGTCCGCGTTCCGCGGCGATGCGGAGGGCGCGATCGCCGAGCTCGGCCGCCACCGGCTGCTGTGCGCCCACCGCGAGGGCCCGCGGGGCGTCCGCACCTGGAACCGTCTCGTCGAGCAGTGGCTGGGCGAGGAGACCGGCGAGCCGATCTACTCCACCTGGTACGTCGGCCGCCCGCTCCTCGTCACCGCCAACGACCATGCCCTGGAGATCTACAACGGCGAGACCGGCGTGGCCGTGCTGGCCGACGGGCGGATCCGGGCCCGGATCGACGGCGCCCGCCGCGGGCTCACCGACCTCGCGCCGGCCCGGCTCGACGCGGTCGACACCATGCACGCGCTCACCATCCACAAGAGCCAGGGCAGCCAGGCCGAGGCGGTCACCGTGCTGCTGCCCGAGGAGGGGTCGCGGCTGCTGACCCGCGAGCTCTTCTACACCGCCGTGACCCGGGCCCAGGACCGGCTCCGCGTGGTCGGTTCCGAGGCCGCCGTCCGGGCCGCCGTCGGCACCCGCGCGCAGCGCGCGACCGGCCTGCGCCAGCGGCTGGACGTCGAAACCTGACCGCAACCGCCCGGCACTAGGGTCGGCGCATGCCGTACCTGCTCCGCGTCAGCCTCCCCGACGTCCCCGGATCCCTGGGTCGGGTCGCGACGGCGATCGGTGAGGCCGGCGGCGACATCGAGGCGATCGAGATCGTCGAGAAGCGCTATGACGGCACCGCGGTCGACGACGTGTTCCTCGAGATGACCGACGGTGCGATGCCCGACGCGGTGGTCTCGGCCTGCACCGACATCGACGGCGTCGAGGTGCTCTGGATCAACCGGTACGCCGCGGGCGGCAACGTCTTCCTCGACCTCGAGGCCATCGAGGCCCTGACCTCCCACCCCGACCAGGCGGTGGACCGGCTGGTGGACCTCCTGCCGGTGGTGTTCCGCTCCGACTGGGGCGCCCGGGTCCAGCGGTCCGGCGCCGTCCCGCGGGCGACCGAGGCCGCCCCTGACGGGCTGGTCTTCGTCGGCCTCGACGAGCCCGCGCAGGTCGAGGACCAGGGCGGCGACCTCGTGGTCGGCTGCTCGCTGGATGACGACGAGGTCGTCCTGCTCGGCCGCCGCGGCGGTCCCGAGTTCCTCGCCTCCGAGCTCGCCCGCCTCGAGCACCTCATCCGCCTCGCCCAGTCCATCGCCGGTTGAGTTGCCACTCCGGCCGGTCGAGTTGCCACTCGGGACGGGCCGACGAGCAACTCGACCGGCCGGAGTGGCAACTCAACGTCAGGGGACGGAGCGGATCCGGGTGACGAGGACCGAGCCGAGCAGGGAGACGGCGAAGGAGAAGCCGTAGACGGCGGCGTACCCGGCCGACCAGCCCCCGCCCTCGACGGTCACCGTGCCACCGACGGAGGCGACGATGGTGAGGATGACGCCCGCGCAGACGGGGGCGAGCACCTGCGGGAGGGCGTTGGCGATGTTGATGACGCCGAGGTCCTTGGCCCGCTCCTCGGCCGCCGGCAGCACCTGGGTGATGAGGGCGAAGTCGACGGCGGTGTAGATGCCGAAGGCGAGGCCGAGCACGATGGCCGCCGCGATCGCGGCCGGCCAGGTCTGGGGGATCGCGAGCACGAGGGACGCGGCGCCGGACACGATGCCGGACCAGATCACGAAGACCTTGCGCTTCCCGATCCGGTCGCTCCAGTGCCCGAACACGGCGGTGGTCGCGACGGTCGTGACGGCGTACAGCGCGGTCAGCAGCAGCACCCGCTCGTCGGCCTCGTCCTCGGGGATGCCGAGCCCGTCGATGAGGTAGAAGAGCAGGTAGAGGGTGGCGACGTAGTTGCCGAGGTTGACCAGGAAGCGCGTGATCCACGCCCAGGCGAAGTCGGGGTGCTCACGCGGGGAGATCCAGAACGACCGCACGAACGGGCCGAGCGAGAACGCCGGGATCGGGTGGCCCTCCGGAAGCGGGAGGTCCCGGGAGCCGAGGACGTAGGGGATGGTCAGCAGCACCAGCACGACCAGCGTCGCGAGGTAGCCGGCGGCGATGCTGCCGGTGAGGCTGGCGATCGCGACCCCGCCGACGATCCCGAGGGTCTGCGCGATCGCCACCAGGCCACCGATCAGGCCGCGCCGCTCGACCGGCACCTGGTCGGGGATCGCGGCCATCGTGGCGGCGTACATCGCGTTGAGGAAGACCTGGGCGCCGCACCAGCCGAGCAGCATCGTCGGCACCGACTCGGCGCCGGCGAGCAGCAACAGCGACAGCGCGCCGCCGACGGCCCCGCCGATGACCCACGGCAGCCGCCGGCCCATGCGGAGCCGGGTGCGGTCGGAGAAGGCGCCGAAGACCGGGTTGCAGATCGTGGACACCGCAGCCCCGACGCCGAGCACCAGCGACAGCACGGCCTCCTTGCGGGCCGGGTCGATCGCGCTCGCCTGCTCGGCGAGCAGCACCTGGATCGGTCCGAACCACCCGGAGTAGATGGCCAGGTTGACCAGCGTCACCGCGCCCACCCAGCGGGCGGGCGGGCTGACAGTGGGTTCGCCCAGCGCCGAGCGGATCGGGGCGGTGAGGGTCACCCGCTCATTCTGGGGTCAGGCGCGGCGTTCGAGCAGGAAGAGGGGGATGAGTCGGTCGGTCTTCTTCTGGTACTCGCCGTACGTCGACCAGGTCGCGACCGCCCGCTCCCACCACTCGTCCCGCTCGGGGCCGTCGGCGAGCTCGCGCACGTCGTAGGTCGCCTTGTCGGCGCCGTCCTGCAGGTCGACCTCGGGGCGGACCCGGAAGTTGTCGGCCCACACAGGGTCCTCGGGCGCCCCGCCCTTCGAGGCGACGGCGAGGTAGGCGCCGTCGTGCTCGACCCGCATCACGGGGTTCTTGCGCAGCTTGCCGGACCTGGAGCCGACCGAGGTGATCACCACGATCGGGTCCCCGGTCCGCGCGAGGACGTTCGCCCGCGCACCGTCGGACGCCTCGAACTCCGCCACCTGCTCGCGGACCCACTGGGCGGAGCTGGGCTCGTACTCACCTGTCAGTGCCATACCTGCGACAACACCACGCCGATCGCTGGGATTCCACCGTCGCTAGGTTGGGCGCATGAGCGCGATCGACGGAGTCTCCGACACCTTCGACCCGGAGGCGTGGGACGTGGTGCCGGGCTTCGAGGACCTCACCGACCTCACCTACCACCGGGCGCGGGCGCACGGCACGGTGCGGGTGGCCTTCGACCGACCCGACGTCCTCAACGCCTTCCGCCCGCACACCGTCGACGAGCTGCTCCGCGTCCTCGAGCACGCCCGCACCTCCTCCGACGTCGGCTGCGTGCTGCTCACCGGCAACGGCCCGAGCGCGACGAACGGGAAGCACGCGTTCTGCACCGGCGGGGACCAGCGGATCCGTGGCAGGGCCGGCTACCAGTACGCCGAGGGCGAGACCGCCGAGACGGTGGACCCGGCCAGGATGGCCCGGCTCCACATCCTGGAGTGCCAGCGGCTGATCCGCTTCATGCCCAAGGTCGTCGTCTGCCTGGTCAACGGCTGGGCGGCCGGCGGCGGACACAGCCTCCACGTGGTCGCCGACCTGACGCTCGCCAGCAGCGAGCACGGCCGCTTCAAGCAGACCGACGCCGACGTCGGGTCCTTCGACGGTGGCTTCGGGTCGGCGTACCTCGCCCGCCAGGTGGGCCAGAAGTTCGCCCGCGAGATCTTCTTCCTCGCCGAGGAGTACGACGCGGACGCCGGCGTCCGGATGGGCACCGTCAACCGTGCCGTCCCGCACGCCGAGCTCGAGGCCACCGGGTTGGAGTGGGGCCGGATGATCAACGGCAAGAGCCCGACCGCGCAGCGGATGCTGAAGTACTCCTTCAACCTCATCGACGACGGCCTGGTCGGCCAGCAGATGTTCGCCGGCGAGGCGACCCGGCTCGCCTACATGACCGACGAGGCCCAGGAGGGCCGCGACCAGTTCCTCGAGAAGCGGGACCCCGACTGGTCGCCGTACCCCTGGTACTACTGAGCCGTGCGCGTCGTCGTCCTCACCGGCGCCGGGATCTCGGCGGAGAGCGGGTTGTCGACGTTCCGCGACGCCGGTGGGCTGTGGGAGGGCCACGACCCGATGGCGGTCGCGACCCCCGAGGCGTTCGCCGCGGACCCCGACCTGGTGCAGCGCTTCTACGACGAACGCCGGGCCGCCCTGGGTCGGGTGCAGCCGAATGCCGCGCACCACGCGCTGGCCCGGCTCGAGGACGTGCTCGACGAGGACCTGCTGCTGGTCACCCAGAACGTCGACGACCTGCACGAGCGGGCGGGCTCGCGGCGGGTGACCCACATGCACGGCCGGCTCCGGGCGGCGTGGTGCACCGCCTGCGACACCCGGCACGACTGGGACGGCCCGCTGCTCGACCTGCCGCCGTGCCCCGGGTGCGGGGCGGAGCGGCTGCGGCCCGACGTCGTGTGGTTCGGCGAGATCCCCTACGACATGGACCGGATCGAGCGGGCGCTGTGGGACTGCGACATCTTCGTGTCGATCGGGACGTCCGGCCTGGTCTACCCGGCGGCCGGGTTCGTCCAGTACGCGCTGGCGCGGGGAGCCCGGACCGTCGAGCTCAACCTCGACGACAGCGATACCAGCAGCGACTTCCACGTCTCCCGTCGCGGGCCGGCCTCCGAGCTGGTGCCGGCGTGGGTGGAGGAGCTACTCGGTGCGGTCGATCTCGGCCCGTAGCAGGGTGCGGTACCGACCGTCGGCGTCGTCCTCCCCGAGCCGCGGGAGCCACTCGCCGAGCTTGTGGGCGAACAGCGAGCCGCTCTCGATGACCCGCGGGTCCAGGTGCCCGAAGACCTCGAGGGTGACGGTGCCGTAGAGCGTCGCCCAGGCCTCCATGAAGGTCCACAGCAGCCCGAGGTGGTCCTGCGGCATCGCGGACATGTCGACGGGGAAGAGCGGGTCGCGCAGCGAGTCGGCGACGACCGGGTCGAGGTCGTCGAGCGAGGGGTGCGGGAAGTGGTTGCGGTGCCAGAGGTCGAGGAGCAGCGCGTGGAAGTAGAGCCCCGACGTCCAGGCGGTGATGACCTCGCGGCGGTGGCAGTGGGACTCGGCCACCGGGTTGGCGAA
Source organism: uncultured Actinomycetota bacterium (assembly GCA_963826015.1). Lineage (GTDB taxonomy): Bacteria > Actinomycetota > Actinomycetes > Propionibacteriales > Nocardioidaceae > Nocardioides. The sequence continues at coordinate 131,768 of CAWGVI010000013.1, forward strand.
GACCATCGTGAACTCGGCGTGGTTGGCCAGCGCCCAGCGGCGGAAGGCGACGGACGCGCAGATCAGCTGCGCCATCGGGTCGTCGTCGGGCTGGCCGGCGGCCGCGGCACGGAACTCGTCGGTGGCCGCCTTGTCGATCTCGAAGGCCACCAGGTCGACCAGCTCCTGGTAGCTGCCGACATAGCGGTACAGCGCCGGAGGCGTCATCCCCATCCGCCCGGCCACGGCCCGCAACGACAGCTCGGAGCCCTCGCGCAGGAGCGCGCGGGACGACGCCACGATCTCGTCGAAGGTCGCCTCGCGCTGCCGCTCCCGCCGGGTCAGGGTCTCGCTCACCTCGGGCACTCGTCCTCCGTCGCGTCGTGGGGAAAGGGGGTTGACGATGTCAGTTTACACCGTTTACTGTTTACAGCGTAAACTTTTCTGAAGGGGAGTCACCATGCTGGATCGCTGGAGCCGCATCCTCGTCCGTCGGCCGCTCGCCGTGCTGCTCGCGGGCATCGTCCTCGCCCTCGGCGCCGGCGCGTACGGCGCGGGCGTCTTCGACTCGCTCTCCCAGGGCGGCTTCGACGACCCGGACTCGGAGTCCTCGCAGGCGCTGACCCGGCAGCGCGACGCGCTGGGCAACCAGGGCGTCGACGTCGTCGCGATCTACTCCAGCGACGACCTCACCGCCGACGACCCGGAGTTCCGGGCGAGCGTCGACGCGGTGCTCGGCGACCTCCCCGAGGGCACGACGACCCGCGTCGTCCCGTGGTACGCCGAGGGCGCCGGGCCCGACCTGGTGAGCACCGACGGCCACGCCGCGCAGGTGCTGATCTCCCTCGCCGGTGAGTCGCAGGACGACTACCTCACCGCCTACGACGAGCTCGCGCCCGAGCTCGAGGCCGAGGGCCTCGAGACCAACCTGGCCGGTGCGTTCGCGATCTACGACGACGTCAACGAGCGCACCGAGCAGGACCTCCAGCGGGCCGAGACGGTGTCGCTGCCCGTGGTCGCCGTGCTCGCGGTCCTGATCTTCGGCAGCCTGGTCGCGGCCTCGATGCCGGTGCTGGTCGGCGGCCTGGCCGTCGTGGGTGCGCTCGCGGTGGTCCGGCTGATCACCGAGTTCACCGAGGTCTCGATCTTCTCCGTCAACGTGATCACCCTGCTCGGGATGGGCCTGGCGATCGACTACGCGCTCTTCGTGGTCAGCCGCTTCCGCGAGGAGCTGGCCCGGCTGCCCGAGGACGACCCGACCGCCGTCGGCACCGCCCTCACCACCACCATGCACACGGCCGGCCGGACCGTCCTGTTCTCCGGCCTGACCGTCGCCGCCGCGATGTCGTCGCTGCTGGTCTTCCCGCAGGCGTTCCTGCGGTCCATGGGGTACGGCGGGATCGCGGCCGTGCTGGTCGCGATGCTGGCCGCCCTCACCGTGCTGCCGGCCGTGCTGCGGCTGCTGGGCCGCCGGATCGACCGCGGCCGGGTGATCGGTCGTCGCCGTCGCGGCGAGGTCGTCGAGGGCCGGGTCTGGGCCCGGATCGCGGCCGTCGTGATGCGCCGCCCGGTCACCGTGCTGGTCGTCGTGACGGTCGGGCTGATCGCGCTCGCCTCCCCGTTCCTCGGCGTGAAGTGGGGCTCGGTCGACCACAAGATCCTGCCCCCGGACTCCGAGGCCTACATCGCCGCGGAGAAGCTGGCCACCGAGTTCGGCCCCGCGACCGCCAGGGCCACGGTGCTGCTCGACGGCACCGACCCGGCCGACGTGGCGTCGTACACCAGCGAGGTCGAGGGCGTCGACGGCGTGGTCGCGGTGCAGCCCGGCGCGGCCGAGGGAGACGTCACGCTCCTCACCGTCGTGTGGGAGGGCGAGGGCCAGAGCCAGGCCTCGCAGGACCTGGTCCGCGAGCTCCGTGACGTCGACCCGGCGAGCGGTGAGGCCCTGGTCGGCGGGCTGACCGCCGAGACCGTCGACCTCGAGGCCTCGGTGTCCTCGCACCTGCCCTGGATGGGACTGCTCGTGGTGTCGGTGATGGTCGTGCTGCTGTTCCTCGCGTTCGGCTCGCTGGTGCTGCCGGTGAAGGCGGTGCTGATGAACGTGCTGTCGATCACCGCGTCCTTCGGGGTCGTCACCTGGATCTTCAGCGACGGCAACCTCGAGGGTCCGCTCAACTTCACCTCCCAGGGCTTCCTCGACCTCACCAACCCGATCCTGATGCTGGCGATCCTGTTCGGGCTGTCGATGGACTACGAGGTGTTCCTGCTGTCGCGGGTCCGCGAGGAGTGGGACCGCACCGGCTCCAACGACGCCGCGGTCGCCACCGGCGTCCAGAAGACGGGTCGCATCATCACCTCCGCCGCGCTGCTGCTGGCCGTCGTGATCGGCGCCTTCTCCTTCAGCGGCGTGCTGTTCATGAAGATGATCGGCGTCGGCATGCTGGTCGCCCTCCTCATCGACGCCACCGTCGTCCGCGCCCTCCTGGTGCCGGCCACGATGAAGCTGCTCGGCCGCTGGAACTGGTGGGCACCCGCCCCGATGGTCCGCTGGTGGGAGAAGTACGGCTTCCGCGAGACCTCCGAGCCCACCCCAGAGATCGCCGAGCCGTCACTCGCGAGGGTGTGACACTCGCGCTAGGAGAGGGCGGGGACGAGGAGGACGCCGGTGCCGGGAGGCAGGGTGAGGGTCTCGGGAGCCGACGACGGATCCCTCGGTCGTCCCGGCGCCCGGGGTGGCGAACGCCACGGCGTAGCGGACGGTGTCGAGGCGGTCGCCGAGGGGGACGGGGGTCGACGCGGTGCCGAGGTTGACCGCCACGACGACGGCGTCGGCGCTCCTCCCGCGCCGGAGCACCAGCCAGCGTGCGTCCTCGTCGTGCTCGACGCGGACCCCGCGGAGGTCGGGGTCGGTGAGGGCGGGGAGGGTGCGTCGCAGCTCGCCGAGCCGCCGGTACGCCGCCAGCAGGGTGCGGCCGCGCGGCGACTCCCGCTCCGACCAGTCGAGGCGGGAGGCCGCGAACGTGGCGGGGTCCTGCGGGTCCGGGACCGTCGAGGCGTCCCAGTCCATCCGCGCGAATTCGCCCAGCCGGCCCTCCGACACCGCCCGCCCGAGGTCGGGCTCGGGGTGGGAGGTGAAGAAGGCGAACGGCGTGGACGCGCCCCACTCCTCGCCCATGAACAGCATCGGCGTGAACGGCGAGGTCAGCGTGAGCAGTGCGGCCACCGCGAGCCGGTCGTCGTCGAGCGTCTCGGTCAGCCGGTCGCCGCGGGCGCGGTTGCCGACCTGGTCGTGGTTCTGGTTCGCCACGACCAGCCGCCAGCCGGGCACCCGGTCGACGTCGAGCGGGACGCCGTGGTCGCGACCGCGGAAGGAGGACCAGGTGCCGTCGTGGAAGAAGCCGCGGCGCAGCACCTTCGCCAGCGCGCCGAGCGGCTCGAAGTCGGCGTAGTAGCCCTCGGTCTCGCCGGTCAGCGCGACGTGCAGCGCGTGGTGGAAGTCGTCGCTCCACTGGGCGTCGAGCCCGAGGCCGCCGCCCTCCCGGGGCGTGATCAGCTGCGGGTCGTTGAGGTCGGACTCGGCGACCAGGAACAGCGGCTTCCCGGTGTGGGCGGCCAGCGCGGCGACCTCGGTCGCCATCTCCTCGAGCAGGTGCACCGGGGAGGAGTCGACCAGCGCGTGCACCGCGTCGAGCCGCAGCCCGTCGACGTGGAAGTCGGTGAACCAGCCGCGCACCGAGTCGAGCACCAGCCGCCGCACCTCCGCGGCGTCCTCGCCGTCGAGGTTGACCTGGTCGCCCCAGGGGGTGTCGCCGTCGACGAGGTAGGGGCCGAGCTGCGGCAGGTAGTTGCCGGACGGCCCGAGGTGGTTGTGCACGACGTCCTGGACGACGCCGAGGCCGCGCGCGTGGCAGGCGTCGACGAAGCGCTGGTACGCCGCCGGCCCGCCGTACTCCTCGTGGACGCAGCTCCACAGCACGCCGTCGTAGCCCCAGCCGTGCGGGCCGTTGAACGCGTTGACCGGCATCAGCTCGACGTGGCCGACCCCGAGGTCGACGAGGTGGTCGAGCCGGTCGATCGCGGCGTCGAGGGTGCCCTCGGGCGTGAACGTCCCGAGGTGCAGCTCGTAGAGGACCGAGCCGGCCAGCGGCCGGCCGTGCCAGGCGTCGTCGCCCCATGCGTGCGCCGCGGGGTCGAACGTGCGCGAGCGACCGTGGACGCCGGTCGGCTGGCGGAGCGAGCGTGGGTCGGGGACGGGGGTCTCGGCGTCGTCGAGGAGGTAGCCGTAGTCGACCTCGCCGTCGGGCACCGGTCCCGCCGGCCGCCACCAGTCGCCGGGGCCGCGGGTCATCTCGACGACCGAGTCCGCGACCGACAGCCGGACCCGCGACGCGCGCGGTGCCCACACGTCGAACCGGCCACGTCGCCGCGGCTGCTCGGGAAGCGCGACCAGCAGCGCGACCGGGTGGTCGCCGAGCACGTCGGCCACCCGGACCTCGCCGTCGCTGGTGAGCAGGGCCCCGGAGAGGACGTCGCGCCAGCGGCCGGCCGGCAGCGGGAGGGTGGTGGCGCCCCAGCCGCCGCGGGCGGCCAGGCCGAGCGGCAGCCGGGTCGCGAGCGTGACCGCGCCACCGCGGTCGAAGGCCAGCGCGTGGTCGGCCGCGTCGCCGGACGCCGGCAGCGCGTCGTACGACGCGAACAGCTCGGGCCGGTCGCGGCGCAGCCGGAGCGCCTCGCGGACGAGGGCGAGCTTGGGGTGGTCGGGCCGGTCGAGCGCGACCTGTCGCGCCCGCTCGGCGAAGTCGACCGGGCGGCGGTTGTCGGGGTCGACCAGGCTCTGCTCCCAGAGCTCGGAGCCCTGGTAGACGTCGGGCACGCCGGGCATCGTCAGCCCGATCAGCTTGGCGGCCAGCGCGTTGCTCCGGCCCGCGTCGTCGACCGCGGCCAGCGACCTCCTCGAGCACCGCCGCGACGGCCGGGTCGTCGAAGGCGGCATCGACGGCGGCGTGCACGGCCGCCTCGTAGGCGGCGTCCGGCGCGGTCCACGTCGTGCGGTCGCCGGCCTCGCGCATCGCCTTCTCGGCGTACGCGTGCAGCCGGTCGCGCAGGGCGGGGTCGTCGGTCCACGCACCGAGGACGGCCTGCCACAGCAGGTTGCCGAAGCCGGGGTCGGGGAGCGGGGCGAGGGCGAGCAGCCGGTCGAGCGCGCCGGCCCACACGTCCGGCACCTCGGCCAGCGTGGTGATCCGGGCGCGGAGGTCCTCGCCGCGCTTGGTGTCGTGGGTGGAGGCGGCGGTCATCGCGTGCGGGCGCTCCGCCTGCCGCTCGACCATCGCCGCGTGGAACTCCTCGGGGGTCACCGAGAAGACCGACGGGTCGCCGCCGACCTCGTTGAGCGAGGTCAGCCGGGCCCAGCGGTAGAACGCCTGGTCCTCGACCCCCTTGGCCATCACCATCCCGCTGGTCTGCTGGAAGCGCTGGGTGGCGTCGGCCGAGCCGTCGCCGAGCACGGGCGCGACGTCGTCCAGCACGGCAGCAAGGTCGGGTCGGTGCGATGCGGGCGGCGGCGAAGGCGGCGTCGAGGTGGTCTCGCCCCTCCGGAAGGTAGGACCGGTAGACCGGCATGCAGGCCATCAGCTCGGCGACCGCGTCCTCGAGCTCGGCGGGGGTGCGCTCCACGTGGGCGCGCGAGCTCGCGGGCGATCCGGCGGGTCTCGGCGAGCAGGGTGGAGTCCGCGATGCCGCGCTTGGTGCCGTGGACCATCGCGTGCCAGTCGACCGGCGCACCGCGGAGCCGGTCCTCCAGCTCCCCGAGCGGTACGGCGCCGGCCGGGTCGGTCAGCACCCGGTCGACCAGCGCCAGGGCGTCGTACCCCGTCGTGCCGGCGGTCGCCCACGAGTCGGGAAGCCGCTCGCCGGGCTCCAGGATCTTCTCCACCAGGACGTAGGCGCCGCCGGTGAGGTCGGCCAGGTCGTCGAGGTAGCGGCCGGGGTCGCGCAGGCCGTCCGGGTGGTCGATCCGGAGACCGTCGACCAGCCCCTCCTCGAACCAGCGGCCGATCTCCTCGTGCGAGCGGGTGAACCACTCGGGGTCCTCGACCCGGATCGCGGCGAGGGTGTTGACGGAGAAGAAGCGGCGGTAGTTCAGGTCGCTGTCCGCGCGGCGCCAGGAGACCAGCTCGTAGTGCTGGCGGGCGTGGACCGCGTCCGGGTCGTCCTCGTCCGGGCCCACGGTTCCGGGCGCGATCGGGAACCGCTGGTCGTGGTAGTGCAGCTCGCCCGCGAGCATCCGGAGGTTGCCGATCCGGCCGTCGTCGAGCAGGTCGTCGTCGCCGACGACCGGGACCAGCACCCGGCCGCCGCCGGCCTCCCAGTCGATGTCGAAGGCGCCGGCGTAGGACGACTCACGGCCGTGGGTGAGGACGTGCCACCACCAGTCGTTCTCCCACGGCCGGGCGATGCCGACGTGGTTGGGGACGACGTCGACCAGCACGCCCATCCCGAGCCGCCGCGCCTCGCTCGCGAGCGCGGAGAGCCCGGAGCCGCGGCCGCGGGACGCGTCGATCGCGGAGTGGTCGGCGACGTCGTAGCCGTGCTCGCTGCCGGACTCGCTCGCGAGCACCGGTGAGAGGTAGACCCAGTCGACGCCGAGCTCGTGCAGGTAGGCGAGGGTGCGCGCCGCCTCGAGGAGGTCGAAGTCCTCGGTGACCTGGAGCCGGTACGTGCTGGTCGGGACCCGCGGCGTCATCAGGTCTGGGCGGCGCGGATGGACGCGGCCACCGAGCTGTCGGGGGTGACGAGGGGGGTGGTGTGCTCACGGAGCACGATCACGCTGCGCCCGGACATCGAGAGCTGCGAGCCCGCCTCGTGCACGTCGGTGTCGGGACCCCAGCCACCGGTGTCGATGACGAGGTCCCACGCCTCGGCGTACTCCTCGGTCGGCAGCGTCACCGAGACGTCGTCGGCGCCGGCGTTGAACCAGAGCAGGAAGTGGTCGTCGGTGATCGGGTTGCCGGTCTCGTCGGTCCCGGGGATGCCGTGGCCGTTCAGGTACATGCCGATCGCGAGGCCACCGTCGTGCCAGTCCTCGCCCTCCATCGCGGTGGCGTCGAGGTCGAGCCAGACGATGTCGTTGAGGCGGGTGCCGTCACCGGTGCGCACGGTCGAGCCGGTGAAGAACCGCTTGCGGCGGAAGGTCGGGTGGTCGCGTCGCAGCTTCGCGACCGTGGAGGTGAACTCCACCAGCGGATGGTCCACGTTGTCCCAGTGCACCCACGACAGCTCGGAGTCCTGGGCGTAGGTGTTGTTGTTGCCCTGCTGCGTGCGGCCCAGCTCGTCGCCGTGCAGCAGCATCGGGACGCCCTGGCTCAGGAGCAGCGTGGCGAGGAAGTTGCGCTGGGCGCGCGCCCGCAGCTCCCGCACCTCGGGATCGTCGGTCGGTCCCTCGACGCCGTGGTTCCAGGAGCGGTTGTGGCTCTCGCCGTCGTTGCCGTCCTCGCCGTTGGCGTCGTTGTGCTTCTCGTTGTAGGACACCAGGTCGCGCAACGTGAAGCCGTCGTGGGCGGTCACGAAGTTGATCGAGGCGAACGGGCGACGGCCGGAGTGCTCGTAGTAGTCGGCCGAGCCGGCGAGCCGCGAGGCGAAGTCGCCCAGCGACGGCTCGCCGCGCCAGAAGTCGCGGACCGTGTCGCGGTAGGCGCCGTTCCACTCGGTCCACAGCGGCGGGAAGCCGCCGACCTGGTAGCCGCCGGGGCCGATGTCCCACGGTTCGGCGATCAGCTTCACCTGGCTGACGACCGGGTCCTGCTGCACCATCTCGAAGAAGGTCGAGAGCTTGTCGACGTCGTAGAACTCCCGCGCCAGCGTGGCCGCGAGGTCGAACCGGAAGCCGTCGACGTGCATCTCGGTCACCCAGTAGCGCAGCGAGTCCATGATCAGCTGCACGGAGTGCGGGTGGCGCACGTTGAGGCTGTTGCCGGTGCCCGTGTAGTCCATGTAGTAGCGCTGGTCGTCCTCGACGAGGCGGTAGTACGCCGCGTTGTCGATGCCCTTGAAGCTCAGCGTCGGGCCGAGGTGGTTGCCCTCGGCGGTGTGGTTGTAGACGACGTCGAGGATGACCTCGATGCCGGCCGCGTGCATCGCCTTCACCATCGACTTGAACTCCTGCACCTGCTGGCCCTCGCCGTGCGCGGCGTAGTCGGCGTGCGGTGCGAGGAAGGCGAGGGTGTTGTAGCCCCAGTAGTTGCGCAGCCCCTGGTCGAGCAGCGTGCTGTCCTGGATGAACTGGTGGACCGGCATCAGCTCCAGCGCCGTGATGCCGAGCTTCTGGAGGTGGGCGACGACCGACGGGTGCGCCAGTCCGGCGTACGTGCCGCGGTGCTCCTCGGGGACGTCGGGGTGGAGCGCGGTGAGTCCCTTGACGTGCGCCTCGTAGATCAGCGTCTGGTTGTACGGCGTGTGGGGGCGGCGGTCGCCCTCCCAGTCGAAGTACGGGTTGATCACGACGCCGAGCGTCATGTGGGTGGAGGAGTCGGCGTCGTTGCGGCTGTCGGGGTCGCCGAAGGAGTAGCCGAACAGCGACTCGTCCCAGTCGATCTCGCCGTGGGTGGCCTTGGCGTAGGGGTCGAGCAGGAGCTTGTTCGGGTTGCAGCGCGTCCCGTTCTCGGGGTCGTAGTCCCCGTGCACGCGGTAGCCGTAGAGCTGGCCCGGCTGCACCTGCGGGAGGTAGCAGTGCCACACGTGCGCGTCGACCTCGGTCAGCTCGATCCGCTGCTCCTCGAGCGCGTCGCCCGCGACCCTGCGCGAACAGGCAGAGCTCGACCTTCTCCGCGGCCTCGCTGAACAGCGCGAAGTTCGTGCCGCGCCCGTCGTACGTCGCGCCCAAGGGGTACGCGTTCCCCGGCCAGACCTCCACGGTCTCCCTCCCTGTCTTTGGAACGTTCTAACCCTACCGGGCGACTCAGCGACCGTTGGCACTGAAGTGCTGGTAGTCCTTCAGCGACGACCACTCCCCGCCCCACTCCCAGCCGATCGAGCGGAACGCCGCGACCACCGGGCCGTCGGGGGTGATCATGCCCGGTCGCACGTCGACGCGGTCGAGGTAGGCGGAGGCGAGCTCGGGCAGCACCACTCTCGTCCTTCTCGTAGGGATTCTGGAACGTGTTGACGTCGACCGCCAGGCCGTAGGCGTGCTGGGAGAACTCCGTGCCGCCGGTCGTCGGCACGGCACACGAACGAGCCGGTGCCGTTGCCGTCGCCGGTCGGCGGCGCCTCCTCGTCGATCGAGCGGACGATCAGCACCTGCTCGAGCGGGAAGCGCGCGTCGTACAGCCGGGCGAAGACCCGGTCCAGGTCGTCGACGACCGCCGCGTTCACCAGCAGCTCGCCGGTGTGCCGGCGGGCGTCGAAGCCCCAGAACGTCAGCCGCAGCCAGGCCAGCCCGTCGCGGGCGACCGGGCAGCCGGGCTCCCACGTCGAGCGGTCGACCACGTCGGCCGGCGCCGGCGACTCGATCCGGGAGGCGTAGCCGCTCCCGGGCAGCATCGGCACCTGGTCGGTGAGGGTGAACGCCCTCCGCTCCAGCACCCGGGGCGTCGGGCGCACCTCGCCGAAGCCCGACGAGGTCTCGGGCAGCGGGCGGGTGAAGAGCCACGCAGGCGGCGTGCTGCCGCGGCCGTACGCCGCCTCGGCCAGCGTGCCGTCGGAGCTGGCCGGTCCCGGGCGCCGCGGCGCGGTCGACGGCTCCGACGACGGCTTGCGACGACGGGTCGTCCGTGGGCCGCGGTGCGTCCGTGACGGGAGGATCGAGCGGCTGCGGTGCCATCGCGGGGTCGCTGCACCCGGCCACCAGCGCCGCGACGGCCAGCGCGGTGAGGACCCGGCTGCACACCCATGCCCCGACGCTAGTCGGTGGCCGGCAGGGTCACCGTGAAGGTCGTCCCGGTGCCGAGCTCGGAGTCGACCTCGATCCTTCCTCCGTGCCGCGCGACGATCCGCGCCACGATCGCGAGACCGAGGCCGGTGCCCGGGCGCTCCAGGGCGGCCGGGTTGGTCGAGCGGAAGAACTCGCTGAACAGCTGTGCCTGGTCGACCTCGGAGATGCCGAGCCCGTCATCGGAGCAGGTGAAGACGAGGTGGTCGTCGACCCGGCGCAGGGAGAGGTCGACGGCCCCGCCCGGCCGGGAGTACTTCACCGCGTTGTTGACCAGGTTGGCGCAGCAGCCGGAACAGCAGCTCGGGGTCTCCGGACGACGACCTGCGGGCCGTCGTAGGGCGCGACCGTGATCGCCACCCGCTCCGTCTCGGCGCGGACCGACTCGTCCTCGAGCACGTCGACGAGGACGGCAGCCAGGTCGATGGGTTGTCGGAGCATGGCCGTGTCGGCGGTACCGATGCGACTGAGGAGCAGCAGGTCGTCCACGAGCGAGGTCAGCCGCCCCGCGCCGCGGCCCAGGGCCCGGAGCGACGGCCGACGCCTCCTGCGGCAGGTTGCTCAGCGACTGGAGCATCTCGACGTGACCGAGGATGACGCCGAGTGGGTTCTTCAGCTCGTGGGAGACGGTGGAGATCAGCTCGGCACGGTACTGGCCGAGCCGGCGGATCTCTGCGGTCAGCTCGCGCTCGCGCTCGTGGGCGCGGGTGGTGAGGATCGCGCGGCCGAGGTCGTGGCCGACGTCGAGCGCCGCCCCGCTCTCGCCCTCCGTCCAGCGCGCGCCGCCGACCTCGCGGGTCAGCAGCATGGTGCCGAGGGCCTCGGGTCCGGCGCCGATCGGCACGGCCACGAGCTCGCCGGCGCCGTACGACGTCAGGTGGGAGGTGAGGGCGGGCTGCTGACCCCGGTCGAGCTCCTCGTCGCCCCACACGCGACCGGGCTCGGCGATGATCACCGCCTGCTGGGTCCCAGGCGCGGCGAGCGGCGGCGCACACCGCGGCGAACAGGGGACCAGTGAGATGGGCGGCCCCCGGGCCCGGCAGGTCCGGGACGGGGTCGCCGAAGACGTGCACGACCAGGTCGTCGGCGCGGAAGCCGGCGACGAGGTGGTCCTGGGTCTGGTGGAGCAGGTCCCGGTAGCCGACCCGGCTCGAGGCGGCCCGGACCACTTCGCGGGCGGTGCCGGCCAGCCTCAGCTGCTGCCCCATCTCCTCGCGCTCGACCGCGGTCAGCACCGCCCGCAGCGACAGCTGGGCCTCCTGCGCCAGTGCGCGCAGCTGCGGCGGGTCCGGCCGCGAGCCGGACACGGGCTCGTCGAGGTACATCAGCGCGCGCAGGTGGCCGCGGTCGTCGACGATGCGGGCGGTCAGGAGGTCGAAGCCGTCGCCACTGGTCCGGGTCGTCGGTGTCGGTGATCTCCGGGATCCAGCAGTACTCCGCGAGCAGCCGTCGGGCCTCGGGGGTGAGCCACTCCTGCGCGACGCACGTCCAGGCGCCGTACTCCGCGCCCAGGCTGAGCGCCGGCTGGAGCGCCGAGAGTGGTGAGGCGCGCCCCAGCATCTCGGCGTCGGCGGCGTCGTTGCCGGCGATGGCGACGAACTCCAGCATGTCGTCGGATCGCAGCACCTCGACCTCGCAGGTCCCGAAACCTGTCGCGTAGCCGTAGCGTCCTCGGCGATCTGGCGGATCGGCATCGCGAGCTTCGTCGCCTCCCCAGCCGTCGCCGCGCGCGCGCACCACCGGTGGCGTGGACGTCAGGTCAGCCATGCGTGCTCGCTCCCCGCGCCCAGCGGGATGGGGCTCCAGACGTCTCATCCCGGGCGCCGCGCAGCGTGCGGCGGGTTACCGCGGTCTCGGTCGACCAGAGTGACCCGTCGGTAACATGTGGGGCATGAAGCGCGCGATCTACGACGAGGACCACGAGGCCTTCCGCAGCTCCGTCAAGGAGTTCCTCGACCGCGAGGTGGTGCCCCACCTCGACGAGCACGCGGAGCAGCACGGGCTGCCGCGGGAGTTCTGGACGGCTGCCGGCAAGCAGGGCTTCCTCGGGCTCGAGGTCCCCGAGGAGTACGGCGGCTCCGAGGCCGGCGACTACCGCTTCAACGCCGTGCTGACCGAGGAGCTGGCCAAGGTCAACATGACGCTGCCGAGCTGCGTCGGCATCCACGCCGACATCGTGGCGCCGTACCTGGTCCACCTCACCAACGACGAGCAGCGCAGGCGCTGGCTGCCCGCGTTCTGCTCCGGCGAGCTGCTCACGGCGATCGGGATGACCGAGCCGTCCGGCGGCTCCGACCTCGCCGCGCTCAAGACCACCGCCGTGCGCGACGGCGACGACTGGGTCCTCAACGGCTCCAAGACCTTCATCACCAACGGCGGCTCGGCCGACCTGGTCGTGGTCGCGGCGCGGACGTCGCCGGAGAAGAAGGCGAAGGGGATCTCGCTGTTCGGCGTCGACACCCGCGCCGACGGCTTCTCGGTCGGCCGCGTGCTGGACAAGGTCGGTCAGGACGAGTCCGACACCGCCGAGCTGGCCTTCGAGGACGTCCGGGTCAGCAACGACGACCTGATCGGCGAGCTCGACACCGGCTTCATCGCGATGATGCGGTTCCTGCCGCAGGAGCGGCTCGGCTCGGCGATCACCAACCTCGCCCACGCCGCCCAGATCCTCGACGAGACGATCGACTACGCCAAGGAGCGCAAGGCGTTCGGCGTCCCGATCGGCTCCTTCCAGAACACCCAGTTCCTGCTCGCCGACCTGGTCACGCAGGTCGAGGTCACCCAGGCCTACGTCGACCAGTGCGTCCTCGCCCACACCTCCGGCGAGCTCACCGCCGTCGACGCCGCCAAGGCCAAGTGGTGGACCTCGCAGGTGCAGAACGACGTCCTCGACCACTGCGTCCAGGTCTTCGGCGGCTACGGCTACATGAACGAGTACCGGGTCGCCCGCGCCTGGCGCGACGCCCGCGTCACCAAGATCTGGGCCGGCTCCAACGAGATCATGAAGATGCTGATCGCGCCGCGACCTCGGTCTCTGAGGTCGCTGGTTCCCCGGATATCCGGGGAACCAGCAGAGCTCCGGGCGCTGGGTCCCTCGGGAACATCACGACTCGCTCGGGAACATCCGCCTCAGGGCAGCCTCGCCTTCGTTGCGGCGCGCCCGAGCGCTGCCGGAGGATGGAGCCGTGACGACCGACGCCCCCGACCTCGACCTCGAGGTCGGACCCCACGAGGACGAGCCCCACGGGAGCGGCCTCAACAACCGGCTCAACTGGCTGCGGGCCGGGGTGCTCGGCGCCAACGACGGCATCGTCTCCACCGCCGGCATCGTGATGGGGGTCGCGGGCGCCACCGACGACACCGGCACCATCGCGCTCGCCGGCATCGCCGGGCTGGTCGCCGGCGCGCTGAGCATGGGCGCGGGGGAGTACGTCTCGGTCAGCACCCAGCGCGACTCCGAGAAGGCGCTGCTGGCCAAGGAGCGCCGCGAGCTGGCCGAGGAGCCCGAGGAGGAGCTCGCCGAGCTCGCCGGGCTGTACGTCGAGAAGGGGCTCAGCGAGGAGCTCGCCCTCCAGGTGGCGCACGAGCTCACCGAGCACGACGCGCTCGCCGCGCACGCCGAGGCCGAGCTCGGCATCGACCCCGACGACCTCACCAACCCCTGGACCGCGGCGTGCGCCTCGATGATCGCCTTCACCGTCGGCGCCCTGCTGCCGCTGCTCACGATCACGCTGTTCGCCAGCGACGTCCGGGTCTGGGTGACGGTCGCCGCGGTCGTCGCCGCGCTCGCCGTCGCCGGCTGGACCAGCGCCCGTCTCGGCTACGGCGCCGCCGCCCCCGCCGTGCTGCGCAACGTCGGCGGCGGCGCGTTCGCGATGGCGGTGACCTACGCCGTCGGCGCCCTGCTCGGCACCCACGTGGGCTAGCCGCCCCGCCCCGACGTGAACTGATTCACCACGCCCGGACGTGAGATGCCTGTCCACCCCGTGGAATGTCCCGTACGTTCGCACCCGTGAAGATCGCAGTGGCGAGGGAGACCAGGGACGGCGAGTCCCGGGTCGCGATGGTGCCGGAGCTGGTCGGGAAGCTGACCGGCCTGGGCTACGAGGTGGCCGTGGAGCCCGGTGCGGGGGGCCATGCCCTGATCGCCGACGAGGAGTACGCCGAGGCGGGGGCCGCGCTCGACGAGGCGGCCTTCGACGGCGCCGACGTCGTCGTGTCGGTGCAGCCGCTCGACGGGCCCGGGCCCGCGGGCTGGCCGCCGGGACCTCGACGATCTCGTTCCTGCCGACCGGCGCCGAGGGCGAGCTGGTCGCCGCCTACCGCGACGGCGGCATCACCGCGTACGCCATGGAGCTGGTGCCCCGCATCTCCCGGGCCCAGTCGATGGACGCGCTGTCCTCGCAGGCGCTGGTCGCCGGCTACCGCTGCGCGATCGTCGCGGCCGGCATGCTGCGCCGCTTCTTCCCCCTCAACATGACCGCCGCCGGCACCGTGCAGCCGGCCGAGGTGGTCGTGCTGGGCGCCGGCGTCGCCGGGCTCCAGGCGATCGCGACCGCCAAGCGGCTCGGCGCGGTCGTCCGGGCCTACGACGTCCGGGCCGCCGCCGCCGAGGAGATCGCCTCCATGGGCGCCAAGCCGATCCAGCTCGAGCTCGAGACGCTCGAGGGCTCGGGCGGCTACGCCCGCGAGATGACCGAGGACCGGGCCGCCCGGCAGCGCGAGCTGCTGGCGCCGTACATCGCGGAGGCGGACGCGCTGATCACCACCGCCGCCGTCCCCGGCCGGAACGCCCCGATGCTGGTCACCCGCGAGATGGTCGAGCAGATGAGCCCCGGCTCGGTCGTGGTCGACCTGGCCGCCGAGACCGGCGGCAACGTCGAGGGCTCGGTCGCCGGCGAGGTCGTCCGGATCGGCAACGCCCAGGTCTGGGGTGGGCGCAACGTGCCGAGCCAGATGCCCGGGCCCGCCTCGCGCCTCTACGCCCAGAACGTCGTCAACCTGGTCACGCTGATGACCGCCACGGACGAGGAGGGGACCGCCGCCTTCGCCCCCGACCCCGAGGACGAGATCATCGTCGGCTCCTGCGTGACCCGCGACGGCGCGATCCTCCACGAACCCACCCGGCAGGCGCTGGAGGGGCCGGCCCGAGAAGGAGCTGGCTCATGAGCGAGCCCATCGTCTGGCTGACGATCTTCGTGCTGAGCGTGTTCGTCGGCATCGAGGTGATCTCCAAGGTCTCCTCGACGCTGCACACGCCGCTGATGTCGGGCGCCAACGCCATCCACGGCGTGATCCTGCTCGGCGCGATCATCGTCACCGCCCACGCCACGGCATCGCGCTGGTCGTCGGGCTGGTCGCGATCGTGCTCGCCGCGGTCAACATGGTGGGCGGCTTCGTGGTCACCGACCGGATGCTCCAGATGTTCACCCGCAAGCGGGCCCCCGAGAAGGAGGCGGCCGCGTGATCCCCACCTGGGCCCAGCTGGTCTACCTGCTCTGCGCGGTCGCGTTCATCCTCGCGCTCAAGGGGCTCTCGGGTCCTCGCACCGCCCGCGCCGGCAACCTGATCGGCGCCGCTGCGGCCGTCGTCGCCTGCGCGCTGCCGTTCTTCTACCTCGAGCGCATGGACAACGTCCCGCTGATCCTGGTCGCCATCGCCGTCGGCTCGGCCGGGGGCGTGTACGGCGCGCAGAAGGTCCAGATGACCCAGATGCCGCAGATGGTGGCGCTGTTCAACGGCGTCGGCGGCGGCGCCGCCGCGCTGGTGGCGCTGCTCGAGCTCCACGAGATCCTCGAGGCGGACGCCGGCGACCTGGTCGGCTGGTTCGTCCTCGTCGCGACCGCCTTCACGATCTTCGTCGGCTCGGTCTCGTTCGCCGGCTCGGTGGTCACCTTCGCCAAGCTCCAGGAGCTGATGACCTCCCGGCCGGTGGTCTTCCCCGGTCTCGCCGTCGTCTTCGGCGGCGCGCTCGTCGCCGCCCTCGTGCTCTCCGGGCTGCTGGTCGCCGAGCCGATGATGTGGGTCGGCATCGTGCTCGGGCTGCTCGGCCTCGCCTTCGGCGTGCTGCTGGTGCTGCCGGTCGGCGGCGCCGACGTCCCGATCGTGATCTCGCTGCTCAACGCGTTCACCGGCCTGACCGTCGCCGCGGGCGGCTACGTCCTGTCCAACACCCTGCTGCTGGTGGCCGGCACCCTGGTCGGTGCGTCCGGCACGTTCCTGACCCTGCTGATGGCCAAGGCGATGGGCCGCTCGGTCGCGAACATCCTCTTCGGTGCCCTCAAGGGCGGCTCGACGCTCGGCGCCGGCGAGGCCTCCGACCGGCCGGTGAAGTCGGCCGGTCCGGCCGACGCCGCGATCATGCTCGCCTACGCCGAGCGCGTGATCATCGTGCCCGGCTACGGGCTCGCGGTGGCCCAGGCCCAGCACTCCCTGCGCGAGCTGGTCGACGTGCTGAGCGAGCGCGGCGTGGAGGTCGACTACGCGATCCACCCGGTCGCCGGCCGGATGCCCGGCCACATGAACGTGCTGCTCGCCGAGGCGCAGGTGCCCTACGAGCAGCTCAAGGAGATGGACGAGATCAACGGCGACTTCAAGGACGCCGACGTCGTCCTGGTCGTCGGCGCCAACGACGTGGTCAACCCGGCGGCCAAGACGACGCCCGGCGCACCGATCTACGGGATGCCGATCCTGAACGCCGACGAGGCCAAGGCGGTCGTCTTCATGAAGCGCTCGATGCGTCCCGGCTTCGCCGGCATCGAGAACGAGCTGCTCTTCGACGAGCGGACCACGCTGCTCTTCGGCGATGCCAAGGACACGATGGGCAAGCTCCTCAGCGCGGTCAAGGCTCTCTGACAAAACCTCGTTCGCCGATCCGGTGCCACCGGACTGTCCATACTGATCGGAGTCACGGGGGGCCCAGGTGTCCGGGCGCACGTCGCTCGGACCACAGCGGCCTCCGCGTCGCACCTGCCCGCGGTGCTGCTGGTCCTGATCTTCGCCACGTCCTGCGGCTGCTGTTCGCCGTCGACACCGACAGCCGGGTGCCGGTGGCGTGGCCGGCGGCGGGTCTGCTGACCGGGCTGCTCCTCGTCGAGCCTCCTCGCAGCGCGGCCTCCATCGTGCTCGCCGCGCTGCTGCTGGTCGCGGCGCACCTGCTGACCGGGTACGACGCGGTGAGCGCCCTCGGCTTCGGGCTGTCGACGGTGGCCGTGCCCTGCGTGTACCGCCGGCTGCGGCGGGGCTGGTCGGCGGCCGGTGGCCTGCTGGAGGACGGCGACGTCTCGCGGCTGATCGCCGCGGCCACCCAGGGCGCCGCCGTCGCCGCGGCTCGTCGCCGGCGTCGTCGCGGCGACCGGCACGGTATCCCGTGGCTGGCCGCGGTCGCCGTGTGGGGCACCCACGCCGCGGCGCAGCTGATGCTGGTCCGCTCTTCTGGAGGGTCTGCCGTTCGCGCCCTCGCGCCGCCCCGCGAGCGGGTCGTCCAGGCCGTGATCATCTCGGCGTGACCGCGCTGATCTTCAGCTACGCCGCCGCACCGCCCCTGGTCTTCGCCGTGATGCCGATGTTCGCGTGGCTGGCCTTCCGCGGCACGCTGCGTGAGGCGACGCTGCTGCTGGCCAGCGTCGGCGTCGGTGGCCACCGTGGCGACATGCATCGGGCCCGTCCACGAGCTGATGGCCCGCTACTCGCTGGCACCCGAGCTGATGATCGGCTTCCTCCAGCTGTTCCTGCTCGACTGCGCGCTGATCCTGCTGCCGCTCTCGGTGATGACGACCCAGCAGCGGATGTCCGCAGCCCGCGCCCGTCGGGCCAGCAGACGCTGCAGCGGCTGGTCGACGCCGCCACCGGCTCGGCTGTCATCGCCACCGACCTCGACGGCCGGATCGAGCTGTTCAACCCCGGCGCCGAGGCGGTGATGGGCATGTCCGCGGCCGAAGCGATCGGGGTCGAGGCCGACCGGCTGTTCCCCGACGCCGAGCTGTTGCGCCAGGCGCACGCACGGAGACGCCCGGTCTTCGCCGAGATCTGCGCCGCCAGCGTCGGCCGCCGAGAGGAGCGCCAGCTGTGGCACTTCGAGCGCCCCGACGGCGAGCAGCGCAGCATGCTGATGGCGATCACCTCCGTCCCCGACGACCGCGGCGGGGTGGCCGGCTACCTGTGCGTGGCCGAGGACGTCACCGAGCGTGAGGCGATCCACCGGTCCCTGGTGACCGCGCTGTCCCACGAGCGCCAGGCGGTCGACAGCCTGCGCGAGCTCGAGCGGGTGAAGGCCGACTTCGTCGCCACCGTCAGCCATGAGCTCCGGACGCCGCTCACGAGCATGATGGGGTACATCGAGCTGCTCGAGGAGGGCGACGTGGTGAGCTCGCCGCCGAGCAGCGCGCTGTCACCCACCGGGTCCAGCGCAACGGGCGCCGTTGCTGCTGCTCGTCGAGGACCTGCTGCTGCTCTCGCAGATCGAGGCCCGCCAGATGCGGATGAGCCCGGCCGCTTCCGACCTTCGGACGTCGGCGCAGGCGGCGTACGCGTTGCTCGGCCGCCGCTCGGGACCCGCCACCTCGAGGTGGTGCTGCGGCTGCCCGACCAGCCGGTCCTGCACGTCGGGGACCCGGATCAGAGTCGAGCGGATGTGCTGCACCTGCTCGGCAACGCGGTGAAGTTCACCCCCGACGGAGGTCGGGTGGAGCTCGTCGTCGGCGATCGTCACGACAGCGTCGAGATCGTGGTCCTCGATACCGGCATGGGCATCCCCGATGGCGGGCGGCCAGCTGTTCACTCGCTTCTTCCGCTCCTCACCGCGATCGCGCAGGGCATCCGGGCACCGGTCTGGGCCTCCATCGTGCGCGGGATCGTCGATCTCCACGACGGCGAGATCTCGGTCTCGTCCAGCGAGGGGATCGGAACCACCGTGTCGGTCAGCCTGCCGCGCCAAGACCCTCCCGCGCGGCCGCGCGCATCAGGCTAGAGGGTCAGTCCACGACGCCGTAGAGGCGGTCGCCGGCGTCGCCCAGGCCGGGCACGATGTAGCCCTTCTCGTTGAGCCTCTCGTCCACGCCGCGGTGACGATGGTGACCGGGACGTCGAGGTCGGCCAGCGCCTCCTCGAGCCGGGCGCAACCCTCGGGTGCGGCCAGCAGGCAGATGGCGGTGATGTCGTTGGCGCCGCGGTCGACCAGGAACCGGATGGCGGCCGCGAGCGTGCCGCCGGTGGCGAGCATCGGGTCGAGGATGTAGCACTGGCGGCCGGACAGGTCATCGGGCAGTCGTTCGGCGTACGTCGAGGCCTCGAGGGTCTCCTGGTTCAGGATCATGCCGAGGAAGCCGACCTCGGCAGTAGGCAGCAGTCGCATCAACCCGTCGAGCATGCCCAGGCCCGCGCGCAGGATCGGCACCACCAACGGCTTGGGCCGCGCCAGCTTCACGCCGGTGGTCGGGGCGACCGGGGTGAGATGTCCTTCGGCGCGACGCGCACCTCCCGGGTCGCCTCGTAGGCGAGCAGCGTCACCAGCTCGTCGGCGAGCCGTCGGAACGTCGGCGAGTCGGTGTGCTCGTCCCGCAGGTAGGTGAGCTTGCGGAGACCAGCGGGTGGTCGACGACGTGGATGCGCATGGCCAGACCCTAGTGCCCGTCACTGGCGCCCCACCCTGCCCTGTGTCACTCTGGCGTCGTCGCCCCAGGGCAGAGAGGAGTCCGTCATGGCCGAGCTGCCGGACGGGGTGGACTTCGCGCTGGCCGCCTTCCGCGAGGAAGGCGTGTGGCAGGTGCAGCCCCTCGCCCACGACGTGATTGCCGACGTCACTCCCTCGGCCACGCTCTGCGCCGGTTCCCCGGCGACGGGGGCGCGGTCGGGATGGTCGCGGTCGACGAGGACTTCTTCGTGATCGTCCGGGTCGCGGGCTCCCACAGCCGGGTGCTGCTCTCCGACGTCACCGCCGCGGACGAGTGGGAGCTCGCGGCGTCCGCGGTGGAGTTCCTCGGTCTGCCGATCCCGATGAGGACGACGACAGGGCCCGCCGGTGACCTCGACCTGCTCGGTGACCTCGGCATGCACGCGATGGACATGGGCGTGCTGCTGGACGACGTCGATCTCTACCCCGACGAGATGCTCTCCGACGTCGCACGCCGATCGGCTTCGGGCCGCTGTTCGACGAGGCCGTGGGCCTCGCCTCGGCTTGACGTGCCGACGATCCGGACGCCGCGATGCGCGCGGCGCTGGACGAGGCGCGCGTCGCGCTGGCCGCCGGTGACGTACCGGTCGGCGCCGTCGTGCTGCCCGGGGGCGAGCTCGTCGGCCGGGGGCGCAACGTGCGCGAGCCGCGGGCCGACCCGACCGGCCACGCCGAGGTCGTCGCGCTGCGCGAGGCCGCCGCCGCCCGGGGCGAGTGGCGGCTCGACGGGGGGACCCTCGACGTCACCCTCGAGCCCTGCACGATGTGCGCCGGCGCGGCCGTCCTCGCCCGGGCGCGCGCGTGGTGTTCGGCGCCTAGGACGACAAGGCCGGCGCGGTCGGCAGCCTCTGGGACGTGGTGCGCGACCGGCGGCTCAACCACCGCCCCGAGGTCGTCGCCGGCGTGCTCGCCGGGGAGTCGGCGCGCTGCTGGAGGAGTTCTTCCCCGAGCAACGTTGAGTCGCGGCCCGCGGGTGGGTCAGCACGGACATGAGCACCTTCGACTTCCGGAGCGCGACCCGGGCCACCGCCGACCTGGTGGCCGGCGTCCGTGACGACCAGCTGGGCGAGCCGACCCCGTGTCCGGCGTACACCGTGGCCGACCTGGTCGACCACGTCCACGGCCTCTCCTTCGCGTTCACGGCCTCCGCGCGCAAGGAGCGGCTCGAGGACGCCTCGGCCTCCGCCGACGGCGGACGGCTGCCCGCCGACTGGCGCGAGGTCGTCCCCGCTGCGCTGGCCGGGCTCGCGGAGGCCTGGCACGGCACGCCCGATGCCTACGACGGGATGACGCAGGCCGGCCCGATCGACCTGCCGGCGCGTCGCGGCCCAGGTCGCCCTCAACGAGGTCGTCGTCCACGGCGGGACCTCGCGGTCGCCACCGGCCAGGAGTACGACGTGGACCCTGCGTCGGTCGCCGCTGCCGCGCGTTCGTCGAGTCCTTCGAGCTCCCGCCGACGGTCCCGCCGACGACGGCGGCCTGTTCGGCCCGCCCGTCACGGTCCATACCGACGCCGCGGACCTCGACCGGCTGGTCGGTGCCACCGGCCGCCGCCCCGACTGGACCCCCTGAGGCACGCGCGCGATTTCGGCCGCCCCAGCCGCTCCGGTAACCTTCCCGGCGGTGGCGTGTCCGAGCGGCCTAAGGAGAACGCCTCGAAAGCGTTTGTGGGTGCAAGCCCACCGAGGGTCAAATCCCTCCGCCACCGCCAGTCGAGACCCCGTCCGGACCTGTCCGGGCGGGGTCTCGCATTGGTCGTGGATCAGTCGGGTCGACCCCGCAGCCGCACCGACAGGCAGGTGACACAGCCCTCGAGCTTCTCGAACTCGGAGATGTCGACGTCGCGACCCGCAGCCCGCGATCCTCGAGCAGCGCGGCGGTCTCCGGGGCGGAGGTCGACATCAGCACCATGTCGTCGTCGAGCAGCACGACGTGGGCGCCGGGCTCCTCCGGGACGGCGAGGAACGCGTCGCCCAAGACCGAGGGGTCGTCGACCAGGGGCTCGTAGCCGATCACGGTGCCGTCGGGGAGGGCGGTGACCGCCGACTTGAGGTGCAGCACCTTGGTGAGCGGGACGGCGACGACGTCGCGCCGAGCGGGGTGAGGTGGGCGCGGAGCTGGGCATGCCCTCGGCGTTGGTCCGGCCGCCCTGCGCCGACCCAGACGGTGTCGCCGTGCTTGAGCACGTCGCCGCCGTCGAGCGTGCCGGGTGCCTCGATGTGCGCGACCCGGTAGCCCTGGCCGCGGACGGACTCCTCGGCCGCGGCGGTCTCGGGCTTGCGCTCGTCGGCGCCGGGCCGGCTGATCACGGCCAGGTCGCCGTAGACGACCATCGTGTCCTCGACGAACACCGAGTCGGGGCAGTCCTCTGCCGGGGCGACCTCGTGGGTCGTCCAGCCCTCGGTGTGCAGGGCGTCGACGTAGCCCAGCCACTGCGCCAGCGCCAGGTCGGCGTCGACGTCGTCGCTCCGCTCGATGTGGGTGACCAGGCCGTGGGCGAGGCGCGTCGAGGGCCGGCGTACGAGCGCGTGACGTGAGTCCATGGGGCTACTGTCCCACCCGCGCGGCCAGGATCTGCTCGCGAAGGATGTCGGCGTGGCCGCAGTGCTGGGCCAGCTCCCGCAGCAGATGCAGGAAGATCCAGCGCAGCGGCAGCGGGCCCCGCCGGTTGCCGGTCACCACGTCGTCGAGGCCCAACACCGCCGCCGCCACCCGGGAGGCGGCGCAGGCCTCGCGTAGCGGCCTGCACGCGACGCGACGGTGTCCGCATCGTCGAGGGCGAACGACTCGTCCAGCGTCGCCGGGATGCCGATCTCCGCGCGGTCGGCCGGTGAACGCCTCGTCGAACCACACCTTCTCGACGAACGTCGCGTGCTTCACCAGGCCGAGCAGCGTGGTCCGGGAGGGCACGAGGCGCCGCCGCGCCTCCTCCTCGGTCAGGCCGTCCAGCGAGTCGTGGAGCGCGTGCGGTGCTCGTCGAGGAACCCGTCGAGCTGGGCGCGCAAGGGGTCGTCGCTGGGGACCTCGTGGTGTCGGGGCACGGCGCACAGCCTAGGGTCGTTCGCGTGACTCTTCCGCAAGGTCCTGTGACCGCGGGAGGATCGGACCTGTGAGCGTCACCGTGACCACTGACGGACCCGTCACGGTCGTGACCCTGGACCGGCCCGCGACCCGCAACGCGGTCGACCGCGCCACCGCCGAGGAGCTGCACTCGGCGTTCGAGGAGTTCGACCGCGACCCGAGCCAGTCGGTCGCCGTCCTGTACGGCGCCGGCGGCACGTTCAGCTCCGGAGCCGACCTTAAGGCGATGGACCACCGGGTGGAGCCGGACGGTCCGGGGCCGATGGGGCCGACCCGGATGCAGCTCGGCAAGCCGGTGATCGCCGCGATCGAGGGGTACGCCGTGGCCGGCGGCCTCGAGCTCGCGCTGTGGTGTGACCTGCGGGTCGCCGCCCGCGACGCCAGCCTCGGCGTCTTCTGCCGGCGGTGGGGCGTGCCGCTGGTCGACGGCGGCACGGTCCGGCTGCCGCGGCTGATCGGGACCGGCCGGGCGATGGACCTGGTGCTGACCGGTCGTGAGGTCGGGGCGGCGGAGGCCGAGCGGATCGGGCTGGTCAACTGGGTGGTCGACCCCGGGGCCGCCCTGGACGAGTCGCTCTCGGTCGCCTTCCTGCTGGCCGGGCTGCCGCAGGAGTGCCTGCGCCACGACCGGCTCTCGATGCTGGACGGCGAGGGCGAGACCCACGACCGCGCGATGGCGATCGAGCTCGAGCACGGGCTCGCCTCGCTCCGGTCCGGTGCCGCCGCTCGCGGCGCCGCCCGGTTCGCCCGCGGTGCCGGGCGGGGCGGCGCGGCCGCCCGCTGACGCCGACCCACCCGGACAGGACACCAGTACCGGGATGGTCCGAACGGGCCATGCGGCATGGTCACTCCGGGTGGTCCGGGACCGCCTCGCTGAGGGTCACGCGATCGGTGGTCGCCGATGACATAGTCGGACCTGGGGGAACACAGTCGCCCCGCGAGGCGAGGACCACGGGGGACGGCGCGTCGGTGTGCGCGAGGATGGACCGGTGACCTGGTTCTCCTCGCCCACCGACGTCGCCAGTTCCCTCCGCGGCACCGGTTACCTCTGCGACCCGGCCACCGCCACCACGGCGTACCTCGCCGGCGCGCTCGAGAAGCCGCTGCTCGTCGAGGGGCCCGCCGGCGTCGGCAAGACCGAGCTGGCCAAGGCCGTCGCCCGCGCGACCGGCTGCCGAGCTGGTCCGGCTCCAGTGCTACGAGGGGCTGGACGAGGCACGCGCGCTCTACGAGTGGAACTACAAGAAGCAGCTCCTCCGGATCCAGTCCAGCGGCGGCGACCAGGCGTGGAGCGAGACCCACGACGACATCTTCACCGACGAGTTCCTGCTGACCCGGCCGCTGCTCACGGCCATCCGGCGCGACCAGCCGACGGTGCTGCTCGTCGACGAGGTCGACAAGACCGACATCGAGGTCGAGGGACTGCTGCTGGAGGTGCTGAGCGACTTCCAGGTGACGATCCCCGAGCTCGGCACCGTGACCGCCGTCCGTCGGCCGTACGTCGTCCTCACCTCCAACGCCAGCCGAGAGCTGTCCGAGGCCCTCAAGCGCCGCTGCCTCTACCTCCACCTCGACTACCCCGACGCCGAGCGGGAGCGCGAGATCGTCACCGGTCAGGTCCCCGAGCTCGACCGCCGGGTGGCCGAGCAGGTCGTCGACGTGGTGGGCCGGCTGCGCGACCTCGACCTGAAGAAGTCGCCGTCGATCGCGGAGTCGGTCGACTGGGCGCGCACGCTCGTCGCGCTCCAGATCGGCAGCCTCGACGAGGAGATCGTGGCCCGCACCCTCGGCGTCGTGCTGAAGCACCACAGCGACCACGACCGCGCGATCCGGGAGCTGGGCCTGACGTGAGGAGCCGGGCGTGACCGGCCTGGTGGGTCGGCACATCGACTTCCTGGAGGCCCTCCGCGGCGCCGGGCTCCCCGTGTCGCTCGCCGAGGACCTCGACGCCGTCGCCGCGCTCGGGCGTCCTGCCGTGGCACGACCGGGAGACGGTCCGGGCCGGGTACGCCGCGACCGTGCTCAAGCGCCCGGCCCAGCGGCCCACCTTCGACACCCTCTTCGACCTCTACTGGCCCGCCCTCGTGGGCGCGGGGGTCCGGGCCGAAGCCGACCCGGCCGGTCCGGCCGACCCGGACCCGGACGCCTCCGTCGTCCAGGACAACGCCGAGGCGCTCGCCGCCTTCCGCGAGGCGCTGGAGGCGGCGTTGGTCGCCGACGACCAGCAGGCGCTGGCCGACCTCGCCGTCGAGGCGATCGGCCGGTTCGGTGCGATGCCGGGCCGGGCACCGGGGCTGGCCGGCTGGTCGGCGTACACCGCGCTGCGTCGGGTCGACCCCGCCGGGCTGACCGCCGCGATCGTCGCCGCACTGCTCGGCGAGGGCCGGACCGAGGGCGAGGCGCGCCGGAGCGCGGGTCGCCGGGTCGGAGCGTTCACGCGGGCGGCGGAGGACGACGCCCGCCGCCGGATCGCGGAGGAGAAGGGGCCCGACCACGTCGCCGACGTCGCGGTCCGGCCGGCCATCGACCGGCTCGACTTCACCGCCGCCCGGCGGGCCGACGTGGAGGAGATGCGTCGCGAGATCTACCCGCTGGCCCGACGGCTCGCGACCCGGCTGACCCGGGAGCACCACGCCCGACGCCGCGGCCCGCTCGACGTCCGGCGCACCGTCCGCAGCTCGCTCTCGACCGGCGGGGTCCCGCTGACGACCCACCACCGACCCAAGCGCGCCCGCCGGACCGAGCTGGTCGTGCTGTGCGACGTCAGCGGCTCGGTGGCGAACTTCGCCCAGTTCACGCTGCTGCTGGTGTACGCACTTCGGGAGCAGTTCACCAAGGTCCGCGCGTTCACCTTCGTCGACCAGGTGCACGAGGTCAGCGACCACTTCCGGCCCGGCGCCGACGTCGCCGACGTGATGGCCGACCTCGCCGCCAGCACCGCCCACGCGGCGCTCTGGGGCCGGACCAACTACGGGCGCGCCTTCACGACCTTCGCCGAGCAGCACTCCGACGCGATCGGACCGAAGACGTCCCTGCTCGTCCTCGGCGACGCCCGCTCCAACTACAGCGACCTCGCGCTCCCGGCGCTGCGCGACCTGGCCGGCGCGGCCCGGCACGCGTGGTGGCTCAACCCCGAGCACCCGCGGCACTGGGACACCGGCGACTCCGCCGCCGGTCCGTACGGCGAGGTGGTGCCGATGGTCGAGTGCCGCAACCTCGCCCAGCTCGGCGAGTTCGTGCACGACCTCGTCTAGGGCTCAGCCGGCGAAGTAGCCCTCGCTCGTGAGCCGGTCGAGCTCGGCCCGCAGCTCGGGGTGGGCCGCCGCGTCGGCGGCCCGGCCGCCGGCGACGTAGGTGTTCTCGTCACCGGTGTCGGCGCCGTCGAAGACCACGGTCATCCGGTGGGAGGCACCGGCGTTGATCAGCGAGCCGAGCAGGGCGACCGGGTCGGTGCGGTCCTCCAGCGACAGCACCCGGGTGCGCTCGGGGATCCGCGGCACCTGCGACGACGGGGCACCGGCGGTGACGACCTGGTCGATGACGAACGTGTCGGAGTCGACGGACGCCGCGATCTCGGCCGCGGTGACGCCGCCCTGGGCGGAGCCGACCAGCATCACCCGCGCGTCCGGGTCGGCGTGGACGGCGCGCTCGATGGCCGCCACGACCCGCGCGGCGTACGCCGAGTGGTCGCCGCCGACGAGCCGTAGCCGGCCGCGGTCCTGCCGGCGCCCGACCCGGGCAGGTAGGCGATGTAGCGGTGGTCGGCGATCTGCTGCACGGTCACGCCACCCGGGGACGACGCGAGCGTGGCCATCAGCTCCTCCAGCCCGCGCGGACCCGAGGAGGCCGTGGCAGCGGCCTCCCCGGTCCGGTCGGTGGGCGCGGGCTCGGGCGCGGGCTCGGGTGCGGTCAGCAGCCCGCCGGCGGCGTCGCGCAGGGCCGATCCGAAGTCGGGGGAGAAGGTCTCGACGCCGACCGCCTGGAGCCCGCCGAGCGTGGCCGACCGGCCGGTCTCGCCGGCGAGCACGCTCGCGGTGAGCAGGGCCCGCAGCTGCAGGCCCTCGAGCAGGCCACCTCCACCGCTGGTGACGTGGTGCATCAGGTCGGGGTTGAGCTCGGCGAGCTCGCTGAGGAAGCCGGCGACGTCGTCGCGGTCGGCGGTGTCGGTCTCGATCAGCCCGGCCGAGACGATGGCACCGCCGAGCTCGACCTCGGGTGCGAGGTAGCCGATGGCACGGCCCGCGATGGAGCCCAGGGTCCGCGACGCCGCCTGGGCGAGGTCGTCGATCCAGCGGTAGGTGAGCACGGTCGCGCGCACCATCAGCGCGTCGGCGTCCAGCTCGACCCCGCGGGTCAGCAGGCCGTGCTTGCCGGTGGTCGCGGCCCGGATCTCGTCCTCGGCGGAGCGGAACGTCTGCGGGGACAGCGGCTGGGACTCGTGGACCGCGTCGTCGCGCAGCACCTCGTCGCCGAGCCGGGAGCGCTCGCGCAGCTCCTCGCCGGTGGTGTCGAACAGGTCGGCCAGGCGCAGCATCTGGTCGTACTTGTCGGTCAGGTCGGCCGCCTCGACGGCCGTGGTCGGAACGACGCCGGCCTCGCCGTGCTCGCTCATGCGGTCACCTCCGCCAGTACGGGGGCGAGCTCGGTGGCCAGGTCGCCCGGGGTCACGGCCGCGACGTGCACCCGGGGTTGCTCGTCGACCTCGCGTGGCCGCAGTGCGTGCCAGCCGTCGGCGAGCAGCGTCCACGACACGACGCCGATGACGGAGGTCTCCTCGCCGGTGAGGTCGGCGACCAGGACGCGCAGGCGACCGCGGGCCTCGTCGGTGAGCGCGGCGAGCACGGTCGTGGCGGCAGCCTCGTCGAGCGGCTCGCCGTCGGCGCCGAGCGCCGCCCCGTCGGCCTGCTGGACCAGCACCGGGAGCAGGTCGGCGCGACCGCTGCGCACGGCCTCGCCGGCCGCGTCGGCCAGCTCGAAGGGAAGGTCGACGACGGCGGGGACACCGGAGGGGGTGATCGAGCACTCTTCCGGCAGCACGGCGGCGCGGGCGAGCTCGTCGCCCCAGGCCGCGGCGTGGAACCAGGCCAGCTCGAAGACGATGCCGTCGACGGTCGCGAGCGTCGCCACCGCCTCGCCGCAGCGGCGGTGCCAGGCGCGGGCGTGGATCCCGGCCGCGGTCACGTCGAGGTCCACCGCGGTCTGGGGCGTCGCGAGCAGCCCCACGGCCCCGACCAGCCCGGTGTCTCCGCCGACCTCGCCCAGCAGGCCGCGGCGGAGCAGCGTCTCCTCCGGGTCGTGCAGCGATGCCAGCGCCGCGGCGTAGGCCGCGTCCTCGGCGGTGGCGCGGCTGGTGCCGAGCCGGTCCTCGAGGGCGTGGGTCTCGCGCGGGGCGGCCAGCTCGAAGGGGAGCGGGGCGCCGCCCGCGCGCTCGGCGACCAGCCGCAGCTCGGGCAGGGTCAGGGTCACCCGTCGCGGCAGGCCGTCCAGCAGCGTGGACGGGGGAGCCGGGGGAGTGGAGAGGTCGATCGTGGGCACGTCAGAGTCCTGGCAGTTCGACGGTCAGCCAGTCACGGTGACCGGGCGGGGGCGGGGTGAAGCCGGCGAGCTGCCGGTCCTCGTCGGAGGCGGTCCGGGTGACGCCCGCGGGGTCGTCGTGCGAGTCGATGCGGGCGACGCGGGCACGGGCGTCGGCCACGAGCGAGGTGGCCCGGCGCTCGAGCTGCGCGATCGCAGTCCTTGCTCCCGTCGACCTCCTGGAGGTGGCGGTCGAGGCTGTCGGCCGCGCCCTCGTGGCGGGACGCGCAGTCGCGGAGCTGGGTCGCGCGGTCGCGTACGCGTTCGCGCATCGCGTCGGCGGCCCGGCCCGACCACGTGACCTGCTCGGCCTGGCCGACGAGGTGGTCGGCCAGGGCCCGGATGTCCGCACCCTGCTCCCGCAGCTGCGAGACGCGTCTGCGTATGACCGCGGTGTCGCCGTACATGGATCTCCCTCCGCTCCGGAGGTCACCTTCCCCGGGCGCGGGGGTCCCAAACCTCCGGCACGACCAGCCGCATAACCCCGTGGTCGACCCGCTCGTTGGTACGCCGACCCCGCAACCGGAGGACGTGGTGGAGATGAAGGCACGGGCCGTGGTGCTCGCCGTCGTGACGACCCTGCTCACGGCCGCGCCGGCCGTCGCCCAGCGGGCCGAGCCCGACGTCCGGGACGTCCGGCACGCGGTGTTCGTCGGCAACAACTGGGACGGCACCGCCACCGTGCTCGCGCCCGGGTCCTTCGAGGAGCTCGGGCGGCTCGACATCATCCCGGACAAGGACGAGCGCTTCTCCGAGATCGCCCTCAACCCGGAGCGGCTCGCCTACTTCCTCGCGATCCGCGAGGCCATCGGCGAGGGCCACAACCAGTACGTCGACGACATGTACTCCTCGAAGGACGGCCGCCTGCTGATCGTGAGCCGGCCCTCCTTCGCCGACGTCGTCGCGATCAGCCTGGAGACCCACGACATCGTGTGGAGGTTCCCGGTCGCGGGCCAGCGCTCGGACCACATGGCCGTCTCGCCCGACGGCCGCCGGGTCGTCGTCAGCGCCTCGACGGCGGACGTCGTCCACGTGCTGCGGGTGCGCGACGGCCACGAGGTCGGCAGCTTCCCCTCCGGCGGCTCGCCGCACGAGAGCGTCTACCTCGACCACGGCCGGACGATCCTCCACGCCAGCATCGGCCTCGTCTACAGCCCGCTCGACGACCCCGCCACCGACCCCGCCAAGGGCGAGCGGGTCTTCCAGCTCGTCGACGCCGAGACGCTCGAGGTCGTGCGCCGCTACCACCTGCGCAAGAAGTTCGACGCGCTCGGACGCGAGAACCTCTCCACCGCCGTCCGGCCGATGACGCTGTCGCCGGACGAGAAGCGGGTCTACTTCCAGGTCAGCTTCTTCCACGGCTACGTCACGATGAACCTGCGGACCGGGAAGATCGTGGACATCACCCGGCTGCCGAAGCGCACCGAGGAGCCGCGCGAGAACTACCTGCTCGACTCCGCCCACCACGGCATCGCGCTGAGCCCGGACGGTGGCGCACTGTGCGTGGCCGGGACCATGGACGACTACGCCGTCGTGGTCGACCCGCGCACCGGGGAGCGCGGCCGGCTGCTGGTCCGGGAGGGGGGCAAGCCCTACTGGGTGACCCAGAGCGGTGACGGCCGCTACTGCTACATCTCCTGGAGCGGTACCGACGAGGTCTCGCGGATCTCCTACGACACCGGTCGGATCGTCTCGACCGTGCCGGTCGGCGACCACCCGCAGCGGATCCGGAACGGCGTCGTCGACCGCTCGCTGGTGGCCGCTCTGCCCGACTACACCCCGCCCGACGACGTGCAGTCCGTGCCGCCGGGAGTCGAGCTCCCGGTCGGCTGACCAGCCCCAGGTGGTCGACCCGCACACCTCCGGGTGCGGTGATAGGTGGTCGAGCCGACCGAGCCCTCGGCGAGGGAGAGTGTCGAGACCTCGGGTCGGTGGGTCGGAGGTCTCGACAGCCGCTCGCTGCGCTCGCTGCTCGACCACCTCGGGTGCGGGGGTAGGTGGTCGAGCCGACCGAGCCCTCGGCGAGGGAGAGTGTCGAGACCTCCGGTCGGTGGGTCGGAGGTCTCCACAGCCGCTCGCTGCTCGACCACCTCAGACCGGGACCCGGATCAGGCCAGGTACGACGCCAGCCGGGCCAGCCCCTCGTCCACGTCGCTGCGCGGCCCGGCGAAGCTGAGCCGCACGAACCGGTGGCCGGCCGCGGTGTCGAAGTCGACGCCCGGGGCGAGCGCGACGCCGGTCTCGGCCAGCAGCCGGTGGGCGAAGGCCATCGAGTCGTCGGTGAGGTGGCCGACGTGGGCGTACACGTAGAACGCGCCGTCGGCGGGCGCCAGCTCGCTGATGCCGAGCGCGGGCAGCCCCTCGAGCAGGGCCCGCCGGTTGTCGGCGTAGCGGGCGACGTGGCCGTCGAGCTCGGCGTACGCCGCGTCCTCGAAGGCGGCGACCGCCGCGTGCTGCGCGATGGCCGGCGGGCAGATCGTGAAGTTCCCGGTGAGCACGTCGACGGGGCGGTGCAGCCGCTCGGGGACCAGCATCCAGCCGATCCGCCAGCCGGTCATCGAGAAGTACTTGGAGAACGAGGAGAAGACGATCGCCTCGCGGGAGGTCTCCCAGGCCGACCGTGACATCGGCGGGTCGCCGTACTCGATCCCGTGGTAGATCTCGTCGGAGACCAGCTGCACGCCGTGCTGCTCGCACCAGGTCGCCAGGGCCGCCAGCTCCTCGGGGAGCAGCATGGTGCCGGTCGGGTTGGCCGGGCTCGCGACCACGAGGCCCGCGAGCGGCCCGTCGGCCGCCGCCTCCTCGAGCTGGGCCACCGTGGGCTGGTAGCGGTTCTCCGGTCCCGTCGGCAGCTCGACCACCTCGCAGCCGAGCGCGGTGAGGACGTTGCGGTAGCAGGGGTAGCCGGGCCGCGCCATCGCCACCCGGTCGCCCACCTCGAACGCGGCCAGGAACGCGAGCAGGAACCCGCCGCTGCTGCCGGTCGTCACGATCACGTCGTCCCGCGTGACGTCGATGCCGTGCTGCCGCCGGTGGTGCTCGGCGATCCGCTCGCGCAGCTCGGGGATGCCGGTCGCGACGGTGTAGCCGAGCGGGTCGGGTCCGCCGAGCAGCCGGACCGCCTCGGCGCGCACGGTCTCGGGGGCGCCGGTCGAGGGTTGCCCGGCCACGAAGTTGACGAGGTCGCCGTGCTCGCGGCGGCGTCGGTCGGCCGCGGCCAGCAGGTCCATGACGTGGAAGGGCGGCACGTTCGCCCGGCTGGCGACCTCGTACGGACTCGTCATGGGGCGAGGCTACGGGCCGATAGACTGGGGTACCGCCGCCCCTGCTGCACCGAGGTGACGCTTGACCTTCGACGTCCACGACCTGGACCTGTTCCTGCTCGTGGGCAGCGCCGTCACCCTGCTGGCGATCCTCGCCGTGCGTGTGTCCTCCCGCGCCGGCCTTCCCTCCCTGCTCATCTACCTGCTGATGGGAGTGGCGCTCGGCGACGCCGGCCTCGGCATCGAGTTCAACGACGCCCAGCTCACGCACGCGCTCGGCTTCGCGGCGCTGGCGATCATCCTCGCGGAGGGTGGCCTGACGACGTCCTGGCCGGAGGTGAAGCCCTCGATGTGGTTGGGCGCCTCGCTCGCCACCGTCGGGGTCGCGGTGTCGATCGCGGTCGTCGCCGTCGCCTCGCACGTGCTGCTCGGCCTGCCGTGGGAGCTGGCCGTGCTGCTGGGCGCGGTCACCTCGCCCACCGACGCAGCCGCGGTGTTCTCGGTGCTGCGCGTCGTACCGCTCCCGAAGCGGCTGGTCGGTCCGCTGGAGACCGAGTCCGGCCTCAACGATGCCCCGACCGTCGTGCTGGTCACCCTGATCTCGACCGGCGCGCTGGCCGAGTACGGCGTGCTCGGCGCGGCCGGGATCGTCGTGTGGGAGCTGGTCGTCGGCGTCGCCTCGGGCCTGGCCTTCGGCTTCGGTGGGGCCTGGCTGATGCGCCGGGCGGCGCTGCCGTCGTCCGGCCTCTACCCGATCGCGGTGCTCTGCCTGACCCTGCTCGCGTACGGCGCGGCCGCGTTCATCCACGGCTCCGGTTTCGCCGCGGTGTACGTCGCGGCGCTGGTGCTCGGCAACATGGAGCTGCCGCACCGGGTGGCGACCCGCTCCTTCGCCGAGGGCATCGCCTGGCTCGCCCAGATCGGTCTGTTCGTGATGCTCGGGCTGCTGCTCTCGCCCGAGCGGATCCACCTCTCCACGGTCGGTCTGGCCGTGGTGGCGGGGCTGGTGCTCACGTTCGTGGCCCGCCCGATCTCGGTGTGGGTGAGCGCCCTGCGCTCCGACCTGTCCTGGCGGGAGCGGACCTTCCTGTCGTGGGCCGGCCTTCGCGGCGCGGTGCCGATCGTGCTGACGACCATCCCGCTCGCCGAGGGGGTCGACGGTGCCGAGCGGCTCTTCGACCTGGTCTTCGTGATGGTCGTGCTCTACACGCTGCTCACCGGGCCGACGCTGCCGACCGTGGCCCGCAGGCTCCGGGTCGCACGACGCTCCGAGCCGCGGGGGCTCGACGTCGAGGCGGCTCCGCTGGACCGGATCGCCGCCGACCTGCTCCAGGTCAGCATCAGCACCGCCTCACAGCTCCACGGCGTCGAGGTGGGGGAGCTGCGACTGCCGAGCGGCGCGTCCCTCTCGATGATCATCCGTGACGGCGAGACCCTGGTGCCGGAGCGCCGTACCGTCCTCAAGCACGGCGACGACCTCCTGATCGTGACCCCCCGCCGCCTGCGCGACAAGACCGAGCGACGGCTCCGCCAGGTGTCGGCCGGCGGCCGGCTGGCGCAGTGGCTGGACAAGCCCGGGCGCTGAGCAGCACCGGGCCCGCGGGCGAGGCCGTGGGGTCGAGAAGGGGCAGGCCTGCGTGTCGGCCGGGATCGCCACGATCACCACCCTCGAGGAGAGCATCAGCGCGCTCCTCGGTGAACGAGGCCATCGGGAGCTGCGTCGGCTGCTGCAGCGGCTCCTGGACCAGCACTGAGCTCGTCGCGGCTCGTCGCGGCTCGTCGCGGCTCATCGCGAGATGGGCTCGGTACGTTCGCCGACGAGTTCGGACCTCAGACGGTCGGGTCGGGCGGGCCGCAGACGGTCGCGTCCTCGGCGACCTTCAACTTCTTCTTGCCCACCACGAGGTCGTCGAAGTCGTCGCCCACCACGACCTGCACCCCGGCCGTGGTCGCCTCCCGGCGGACGACCTTCACGTCCTTGCCGAGCTGGCCGGCGACGAGCTTGACCGCGGGGCTGGAGGGGTCGTCGGTCCAGATCTGGACGTCGGCGACCTTGGCGTCGCCGGTCACGTTGCCCTCCTGGCCGCGGGCGAAGCCGGCCTCCTCGAACAGGTTGAGGGTGAGGCCGGCGAGGCCGTTGCGAGACCCGGCGTTCAGCACGCTGACGGTCACGTCGCCGCGACGGAGGGTGTCGCCGGCGGCGTAGGACCGGTCGACGCAGACGGACTCCTCATCGCCAGGGAGGGGCTTGGTCAGGGACGACCAGCCCCAGGTCGCGGCGACGACCAGCAGCACCCCGAGCCCACCGAGGGTGATCAGGGACTTCAGTCGGGCGTCCATCAGCCCGCCACCTGGTGGACCCGTGCGTGGAGGACGTTGCGCTGCTGGAGCGCCGCGCGCAACGCCCGGTGCAGGCCGTCCTCGAGGTAGAGCTCGCCCTGCCACTCGACCACGTGGGCGAACAGGTCGCCGTAGAACGTGGAGTCCTCGTCCAGGAGGGCGTCGAGCCGGAGCGTGTCCTTGGTGGTGACCAGGTCGTCGAGCCGGATCTGGCGCGGCGGCAGCGCGGCCCAGCCACGAGACGTGAGTCCGTGGTCCGGGTAGGGCCTCCCCTGCCCCACGCGCTTGAAGATCACGCAGCGACCCTATCCGAGGGGGCTATCGTCACCGCATGAGCGAGCAGCCGCATCCGGACCGGATCACCGCGGCGGTCGCACCGGGGTACGCCTTCGAGGGGCCGGCCCTGGAGCTCGGCGGCCTGATGCTCGACGCCACGACGCTGTCGGACACCCGGATCCGGATCCCGCTGGGCATGGTCAACCGGCACGGACTCGTCGCCGGCGCGACCGGCACCGGCAAGACCAAGACCCTCCAGCTCCTCGCAGAGCAGCTGAGCAGCAACGGCGTCGCCGTCTTCGCCGCCGACGTGAAGGGCGACCTGTCCGGCCTCAGCACCCCCGGCAACACCGAGGAGAAGATCACCGCGCGAGCCTCCTCGGTCGGCCAGACGTGGGCAGCGACCGGCTTCCCGGTGGAGTACTACGCGCTCGGCGGCAACGGCACCGGGATCCCGGTCCGGGTCACGGTGAGCGCGTTCGGACCACTGCTCCTGAGCAAGGTGCTGGGGCTCAACGAGACCCAGGAGTCCAGCCTCGGGCTGGTCTTCCACTGGGCCGACACCCAGGGCCTGCCGCTGCTCGACCTCGCCGACCTCCGCGCCGTGATCGGCTACCTCACCAGCGACGAGGGCCGGCCCCAGCTCAAGGAGCTCGGTGGCCTCTCGAGCGCCACGGCCGGCGTCATCCTGCGCGAGCTGGTCTCGTTCCAGAGCCAGGGTGCCGACGACTTCTTCGGCGAGCCGGAGTTCGCGTCCTCCGAGCTGCTCCAGGTCGCACCGGACGGCCGCGGCCTGATCAGCCTCGTCGAGCTGCCGACGCTGGCCGACCGGCCGGTCGTGTACTCGACGTTCCTGATGTGGCTGCTGGCCGACCTGTTCCACGACCTCCCCGAGGTCGGCGACATCGACAAGCCCAAGCTGGTGTTCTTCTTCGACGAGGCGCACCTGCTCTTCCACGACGCCTCCGACGCGTTCCTCGACCAGATCACCCAGACCGTCCGGCTGATCCGCTCCAAGGGCGTGGGCGTGTTCTTCGTGACCCAGAGCCCGACCGACGTCCCCGACGCCGTGCTCGCCCAGCTCGGCTCCCGGGTCCAGCACCAGCTGCGGGCCCACACCCCCAACGACGCCAAGGCGCTCCGGGCCACCGTGAACACCTATCCCACGAGCGCGTACGCCGACCTCGGCCAGGTGATCACCAGCCTCGGCATCGGCGAGGCCGTCGTCACTGTCATGAACGAGCGCGGTGCCCCCACCCCGGTCGCGTGGACCCGGTTGCGAGCGCCCGAGTCGCGGATGGGCCCGGCGGATGCCGACGCGATGGCGGCCACCGTCGCGGCCAGCCCGCGCCACGCGACGTACGCCGAGGCGGTCGACCGCGACTCCGCCCGCGAGCGGCTGGCGGTCCGGCTCGAGGAGGGTGCCGCCAAGGCCGAGGCCGAGGCGGCCGCCGAGGCAGCGGCGAAGGAGGCGGCCAAGAACGCCAAGGCCAAGCCCGCCCCCACCCCCAAGGCCCCGGCCCCACCGAAGGAGGAGAAGGGCAGGGTCCGCGAGGTGCTCGAGTCCGCGCCGGTGCAGGACTTCCTCAAGACCGCGGGCCGCGAGATCGCCCGCGGCATGTTCGGCCTCGGCCGTCGCTGAGCCCGGGTGGCGACGAGGGGTCAGAGGTTCGGGTCGCTCCAGGCGACCTGCACCGTCTCGGTCCCGCGGTCGCGGGTGACCAGCCGGCCGCGACCGGGGGGCAGCGGCAGCGGCTTCAGGTTGCCGATCAGCGGGCCCTCGTCCGGGTTGCCCGACAGCAGCAGGCCCGGCATCGCCAGGTCGCGCATCGACTGCAGCACCGGCTCGTAGAGCGCGCGTGACGCGCCGCCGGACCGACGGGCGATGGCGATGTGGAGGCCGGTGTCGCGGGCCTGCGCCATCAGCGGCTGGAGCGCCGAGACCGGCGAGCTCTGCTGGGTGGCGACCAGGTCGTAGTCGTCGACCACCACGAACACCTCCGCGCCGGTCCACCACGACCGGTTGCGCAGCTGCTCGGGGGTGACGTCCTCGCCGGGGATCCGGTTCTCCAGGTAGGCCGCCAGGTCGCGCAGCACCGGCGTCGCCTGCGTCGCGGAGGTCAGGTAGTTGAGCAGGTAGTCCTCGGGGACCTCGCCGAGCAGCGAGCGGCGGTAGTCCACAACGACGATCTGCGCCTCCTTCGGGGTGCGGGTCCGCATGATCTCCCGGACGTGCGCCCGCAGCACCCCGCTCTTGCCGGACTGACCGTCGCCGAACACCAGCAGGTGCGGCTCGGTCTCGGGGTCGAGCCCGACCGGCGCCAGCTCCTTCTCGTTGATGCCGAGCAGCAGCAGCGTGTCGGGCATCGCGTCGCGCTTGGCCTGGTCGCGGACGGTGTCGAGGGCGATGTGCTCGGGCAGCAGCCGCAGCTTCGGGCCGGTAGGGCCGCGCCACGCCTCGACGACGCGGGCGATCAGGTCGTCGACGCCGTCGCCGACGGTCTCGGAGGTGGTGTCGCCGTCGATCCGCGGGAGTGCGCCGAGGAAGTGGAGCTTGCTCTGCACCAGGCCCCGGCCCGGGCGTCCGGTCGGGACCAGCTGGGCGACCTTGCGGTCGATCTCGGAGTCCATGGCGTCGCCGAGCCGCAGCTCGAGCCGGGTGCCGAAGACGTCGCGCATCGCGGCCCGGAAGTCGGCCCAGCGCGAGGCGGCGGTGACGATGTGGAGGCCGAAGGTGAGGCCGCGGGTGGAGAGCTGCTGGATCTCCATCTCGATGTCGTCGAAGTCCGCGCGGAGCGTGGACCAGCCGTCGATGACGAGGAAGACGTCGCCGTACCCGTCGTCGGCACGGCCCTGCGCGCGACGCGAGCGGTAGGTCTCGATCGAGTCGATGCCCTGCTCGCGGAAGTACGCCTCGCGGCGGTCGACCACGCCCTGCACCTCGGCCATGATCCGGCGTACGACGTCGGGCTCGGAGCGGGTGCCGACGCCCGAGACGTGCGGCAGCCGGACCAGCGGGGCGAACGTGCCGCCCCCGAAGTCGAGCACGAAGAACTGCGACTCCTGCGGGGTCGTGGTGAGCGACATGCTGGTGACGATCGTGCGCAGCAGTGTGCTCTTGCCGCTGCGCGGGCCGCCGACGACCGCGACATGGCCGCTGGCGCCGCTGAGGTCGACCGACAGGGTGTCGCGGCGCTGCTCGCGCGGCCGGTCGACGGTGCCGAGGGGGACGACCATCCCGCGCACGCCGCGCCACTGCGGCGAGACCAGGCCGAGCTGGGGGTCGACGGTGAGGTCGCCCATCAGGTCGTCGAGGGTGTCGGGGACGTCGAGCGGCGGCAGCCACACCTGGTGGGCGGCCGGGCCGTGGCCGACCATCCGGTCGACGGCGACGTCGAGCAGCGAGTCCTGCTCGGCCTGCTGCGTCACCGGCTCCGGGGTCGCCTCGGCCTCGACGGGCAGCTGGCCGAGAACCTCGGAGATGGTGAACGGGAGGATGCCCTGGACGTGCCCGCCCTCGTCGCGGCGTACCCGCGCCCTGCCGCTGGGCGCTCCGGAGACGTACGCCGCCTTGAACCGCATCATCGTGGTCGGGTCGGGCTTGAGGTACCCGAGGCCGGGCACCGGAGGGAGCTCGTAGGCGTCGGGGACGCCGAGCACCGCCCGCGACTCGCTCGCGGAGAACGTGCGGAGGCCGACCCGGTACGACAGGTGGGACTCCAGGCCGCGGAGCCGCCCCTCCTCGAGCCGCTGCGACGCGAGCAGCAGGTGCAGGCCCAGGGACCGGCCGAGCCGGCCGATGGCGACGAACAGGTCGATGAACTCGGGCTTGGCGGAGAGCATCTCGGAGAACTCGTCGACGACGATGAACAGCGACGGCATCGGTTCGAGCGGCTCGCCGGCCGCGCGCGCCTTCTCGTAGTCGCGGATCGAGGCGAAGTTGCCTGCCTCGCGGAGCAGCTCCTGGCGGCGCACCATCTCACCGGACAGGGCGTCCTGCATGCGGTCGACGAGCGTGAGCTCCTGGGCGAGGTTGGTGATGACCGCGGAGACGTGGGGCATCTCGGACATGCCGGCGAAGGTGGCGCCGCCCTTGAAGTCGACGAGCACCATGTTGAGCTGCTCGGGGGAGTGGCTCATCGCGAGGCCGAGCACCAGCGTGCGGAGGAACTCCGACTTGCCTGAGCCGGTCGCGCCGATCACCAGCCCGTGCGGGCCCATGCCCTGCTGGGCGCTCTCCTTGATGTCGAGGTGCACCATGGCGGCACCCTCGCCCAGGCCGATCGGCACCCGCAGCCGGTCGCGCGCGGGGCGGTTGCGCCAGGCGGCACCGGGGTCGAAGACGTGGACGTCGCCGAGGCCGAGGAGGTCCATGAAGTCGGTCGGTCCGCTGATCTCGCCGGCCTCACCGGAGTCGTCGGCGGAGACCGTGTGCAGCGGGGTCAGCCGCCGGGCGAACGCCTCGGCCGTCGCGA
The DNA here is from genome assembly GCA_963826015.1 of uncultured Actinomycetota bacterium. Classification (GTDB taxonomy): domain Bacteria; phylum Actinomycetota; class Actinomycetes; order Propionibacteriales; family Nocardioidaceae; genus Nocardioides. The sequence continues at coordinate 170,354 of CAWGVI010000013.1, forward strand.
GGTCGCACTGGTCGCCGAGTGCCCTCACGGGCTCCTCGCGGACCCGGAGCGCGAGCAACGGCACCTTGTGGGCGACGCTGTGCCCCTCGCTGGCCCCGCCGGTGAGCTGGAGCCGCAGCCGGCTCGGGTCGTCGAGCTCGTCCCAGCGCGTCGGCAGGTCGAGGAGGGTGACGCCGTGCAGGCCGTCGGGAGGTACGACGTGGTTGCCGGGCGGCAGCACCGCGCCGTCGGTCACGAGCAGGATGTGCGGGGTCGCCGGCCGCTCGTCGGCGCCGAACCGGGGGCGGTCGCTGAGGTCGGGCGGCAACAGTGCCGCGAGGTCCTCCAGTGACGTCGTCACGACCCGCTTGGGGCCGACGGCATCGGACTCCTGGGCGCTCTGGGCGTGCGGAAGCCACTTCACCCAGTCCCAGTGGATGAGGTTGCGCTCGGTGGTGAGCACCGCGACCACGAGGTGCTCGGGGGAGTGGAACGCCGCGGCGGAGCAGATCATCGAGCGGGCCAGGCTGCGGACCGGGTCGTCCTCACCGCACAGCTCGATCCGGTCGAAGGCGCGCAGGTCGATGCTGGCCGGCAGCTCCGGCTGGAGCCGGTGCACCACGAGGAGCCGGTGCAGCGCGGACGCGCAGGCGGGGTCCACCTGATCGATGGGGGCGCTCTGCGGCGGGACCAGCTCGGTGGAGAGCGGCTGGGTGCAGGTGCCGTACCGGACGTGGAGGAAGTGGTCGTCCCCGGTGCCGTGCTCCCAGACCCGGGATCGCTCCTCGGCGAGCGCGGGCAGCGAGGTGGGATCGGGGTGGTGCCAGGTCAGCGCCCGACGCTGCTGGTCCGCGGCCTCGCGGGCGACCAGCCTCACGTTGCCGAGGTAGCGCAGGTACTCCGTCCGGGAGCCGGTGACCTGCTGCGCGCGCTGCTTCCGCTGGCGGTCGATCTGGACGACGATGAAGCCGAGCGTGGCGAACAGGAACATGCCGGCCGCGATGTAGCTCTTGCCGGCGTTCGCGCCGGACTGGCCGGCCATCGAGGCAACCAGCACGATCGAGCCGAGCGACCCGAGCATCGGAATGGCGTTCATGAGGACGCCGCTGGCGCCCTCGGACTGCTCGATCTCCGGGGGCGGCTGGAGGACGATCTGGCCGGTCGGCATCTCCGGCTCGTCCAGCCTGGTTCCCCGCAGGGTGGTGCTCACGTCAGTCCCCGTCCTGGACAGCCCGTCCTGTGCAGCGTTTCGTCGGTCACCCTAGGTGACCTCCCCGGCGCCTACGCCCATTCCCAGCTGGCCAGCACGGACTCGATCGTCTCGAGGCGGTCGGCCTTCTCCGCCCCGAGCAGGGAGAACTCGATGACCACCAGCCGCCCGTCGCGCCAGGCGCCCGTGAGGTACGAGGTGTCGCCGAACGCGGTGCTCTTCGTCAGCACGAAGACGGGCACACCGGCGAGCTCGGCGTCCTCCACCCGCTGGGCGTCCTCGGCACGGCCGGCCTCGCGCGCAGCCTCGTCCAGCGACATCTCGTCCGGCCGGTCGTCCTCCGTGACGTCGATGAAGCCGTGCACCTCGCGCTCGATGTCCCCGGGCCGCTTCGGCTCCCGCTCGGCGTCGGTGAAGAGCTGACTGCCCGTGGTCACCCAGCCCTCCGGGACGCGGAGGGAGCCGCCCGGCGACCGGACGACGGGACCGGAGGCCGGCTCCACGGCCGGGTCGGTGTCGCCCGGCGAGGCCGAGTCCGACGGGTCCGGGGACTCCGACCCGGTCTCGCTGGACGATGGCGTGGGGCCCCCTGCGCCGGCCGGCTCGTCGTCGCTGCAGCCGACGAGGAGCGTGCCGAGCAGGGCGGCGGCGGTGGCGGCGGAGGCGGCGCGCGCCGCGAGTTCCCGAGAACGCGAGGTCACCGCGTCAGGCTACCCGCGGCACACCCTGCCGCCGTCGGCAGCGACTACCCTCGGGCCGACAGCCGCGATCCAGGGGGAACCGATGGCCACCGGTGCGAGTGGGCTCGACACCATCGCCGTGAGCATCCACGGCCCTGCCGGCGTGCTCGACCTCGTCGTCCCTCCGGGAGCGTCCGCCGCCGACCTCGCCCGTGAGTACGCCGAGCAGTCCGGCCTGGGCTCCATCCCGCTGGTCTACAGCCGCACCGGCCAGCCCCTGCGGCCCGACCTGTCCCTCGACGCGGCCGGAGTCGGGACCGGTGACGTGCTCGTCGCGACGACGTCGGTGCACCGGCCCGCGGCCACCCGCGACGCCGAGCGACGCCGGTCGGCCCCGCGGCCGCCCGGGGCGCTGTCGGTCACGTGGTTCTGGGTGGCCGGTGCGCTCGCCGTGCTCGCCGGTTGGTTCGGCAGCCAGGCCGACGACGCCTGGGTCGCGCGAGCCACAGTGGGCCTCCTCCTCTTCTCGGCCGTCGTCGGCGTGCTCCCGGTCGGCCGGTTCGCCCGCCACCGGGTGCTGGTGGCGCCCGCGTTCGCCGCTGCGGCGGCGTACGCCCTCCTGGCCGACCCGGACCCCGCGCGACTCCCTCTGGTGCTCGGCATGACCGGCGTCGCGGCCGGCGTCTGCGCGGCGGTCGGGCGTGCCTTCACCGACGGGCCCGACGAGGGGCTCAAGGTGTGGATGGTCACCGGCACCTCGCTCTTCGTGATCGCCGGGGGAGCGGGCCTGCTGGGGTTCTCCCCGGCCGTCGTGTGGTCGGTGGCGATGGCCCTCGCGGTGCTCGCCGCGCGCTTCGTGCCGGTGTACGCCGTCGAGGTGCCCGACTCCTACCTGATCGACCTCGACCGGCTCGCCGTCACGGCCTGGTCGGCCCGTGAGCGACGTCCGGGGCACCGAGGCCGGGTCGTCGTCCCGCCCGGCACGGTGGCCGAGGTCGCGTCCAGCGCCGCCCGCACGATGACCGCCGCGGCGACCGCGATCACGGTCGTGGCGGTGCTCGCCTCCGCCCTGCTGCTGACCCGGGTGGAGCCACGCTTCGACCTGATCGGGGTCCGTTGCCTGGTCTTCTTTGCCGGCGCCTCCCTGCTCCTGACCGCACGCAGCCACCGCCACGCCGGGCCCCGGGTGCTGCTCCGGATCGCCGGCCTGGCCAGCTGGGCGGCGCTGGCGGCGCACGGCCTGACCCTGCTGAGCGAGCCGCGTCGCGCCGCCGTCCTGGGCGTCCTGATCGCGTTGGGACTGCTCATGGTGCTGGTCGCGGTGGCCACCGGACGCGGCTGGCGATCGATCTGGTGGTCCCGGCGAGCCGAGGTCGCGGAGGGGTTCTGTGCCGCCGCCGCACTGGCCACCCTGGTGGTCTCCACGGGACTTTTCCGAACCCTGTGGGAAATCGCGCCGTGATGTTTAGGGTCATCGACGCCGGGTAGGAACGTGGGTGCCCGGGCGGGCAGGAGTTCCGGCCGGCGGACGCCAAGCAGCACCGACGGAGCGGCAGACGCCGCCAACGGAACACTCGGATCTACAAGGAGTACTCGACATGGCAAGCAATGAGATGGGAATGGGTGAGGGCACCCTCAAGAAGGCTGCCCAGCTCGTCTCCGGAGCCAAGCAGGACTTCGACCGCCTCAGCGGCGAGCTCGACGGCCAGATCGGCGACCTGCGGGGCAAGTGGGCCGGCTCCGGCGGCCAGGCGTTCTTCATCCTCCACCAGGCCTGGACCGAGAAGCAGAAGGTCGTCGTCAACGCGCTGAACGAGTTCGAGTCGTCCCTCATCGGGACCGACAAGGACGTCTCGGCCACCGACGACACGCAGGCCTCGAACTTCAACAACTTCCAGAGCAAGCTCACCTGAGCGCCGCCCGATCAGAGAACAGGAGACTTTGAGATGAACCTCGACGGACTTCGCGTCAACCACGCCGGCCTCGACCGGGCGGCAGAAGACCTCTACGCCGCAGTCAAGAAGATCGACGACCGCATGAACCGCCTCGAGAGCGAGCTCGGCCCGCTCCGCAGTGACTGGTCCGGTCAGGCCCAGCAGGCCTACACGACCGCCAAGGCCAAGTGGGACTGGGCGCTGAAGGAGATGCGCGACCTTCTCGACGAGACCAGCAAGACGGTCTACCAGTCCAACGCCGAGTACCGCGCGGCCGACATGCGCGGTGCCAACAGCTTCGAGATCTGACCTCATCCGGCCGGGGCACCCGGTCGCCTGATCCCGAGCCGGTCGGTGGCGTCGCGTCATCGACCGGTTCCGGTGGTTCCGAACCCCCCTTGTCACCACGGAGACATTCCATGGCCCATCCACCCGGCATGTACATCCCCGACGCCGCCGTCCCGGCCGACCCAGGCGGCGACGGGTCCATCGAGATCGACCCCCACGCCCTCGAGGAGCTCAAGGAGGCTCTCGAGAAGGCCGCGGCCCTGCTCGAGACCGACCGGTTCGCCGACGTCGAGCTCGACGAGCAGGCCTTCGGCGCCTCGGCGACCGGTCGCACCCTCGGGGCCGAGCACCGGGTGGCGCACCAGATCATCGCCGACACCATCAAGGGTGTCGTGACCGACCTGTGGGGCTACCGCGACGGTGTCGAGAAGTTCGAGTCCGGCATGGGCAACGCCGACCAGACCGCCACCGCCGACCTCCGATCCACGCAGGAGGGCATCGACGCGCTGGCCCAGTCGGCCAACCTCGACCACGGCCGCCAGAGCTACCACAACTCCCAGGCGAACAACCTCGGCGAGCGCGGTCCGCAGACCGAGCCGGGCGCCGACGACGCAGGAGGTGCCTGATGGCGCCCGGTCCCCAGGAGCAGAAGCTGAGGGAGTACCTCTCCCCGGCCCGTCGCTGGCAGGTCTGGATGGCTCGCACCAAGTGGGACGAAGGTGCGCAGGCACTCGGAGACGTCGCCGACCGGATCACCCGGGCGCGACCGCTGGCGCGGGAGAACCTCGGCAACCACACCGCAGACGCCGCGGACCTCGCGTTCATCGCGATGCAGGACAAGGTCACCGAGCGGCGCAAGCAGATGCAGACCGGCGCGAAGGCGCTGCAAGCCGCCATCGAGGCGATGAGCCGAGCGGAGAGCGTCCGCAACGGCTTCGACGCCGACGGCCCGATCAACGAGCCGACCTCACCGGACTACTCGGGCGACGAGGTCGAGCAGATCCAGCAGATGAAGATCCACAACGCGCGGATGAACAGCTACCACTCCCAGGTCTCCGCACGCGAGGAGGCTGCCCGCGCCGCCATCACCGACCTCGACCAGACCAACCAGTCCTCCACCGAGGCCATGCGCCGGATCCAGGGCGAGGCGCCCACCGGATCCGGCGCAGGTGGCGGCGGTGGGGGTGGCGGTGGTGGTGCCGGTGGCGGCGGGGGACGGGCGCCGTCCGGATCCGGTGGTGGTGGTGGCGGTGCCCTCGCGCCGACGGACCCGCCGAGGTTCGATCCGCCGACCGACGAGGGCGGCACGCAGGACCCGCCGACCATCGACGAGCCGCCGACCGGTGACCTCCCGACCGGCGACCCGACGGGGCCGATCCCGGAGGAGACCGGCACCCCGCTCGGTCCGACAGGTCAGGGACCGGTCGGCACCGCCGCGGGCCCGTTGGGCAGCCCCGGCGTCGCGACGGGGACCTCGGGCAACATCGGTGGCCTCGCCGGGGTGGCCGCGGGCGGTCTCGCCGGCGGCGCCGTCGGGATGGGCGGCGCGGTGCGCGGAGGCACGCCGGCGATGGCGCCCGGGTCCGCCGGTCGCGCGATCGGCAGCAGCAGCCGGGCGGCCGGCTCCGGAGCCCTCGGGCGTGGCACGGGCGGCGCCGCCGGCGCCGGTCGTGGGTCCGCGGCCCGGGGTGGGGCGGGCCGCGGCACGGGTGCCGCCGCCGGTCGCGGCGGCCGGGTCGGAGGCAAGGGTGCCGCCGGACGCGTGCCGTGGTGCCGGTGGTGCCGGTGGCCGCGGCGGGCGCAAGGGTGAGGACGAGAAGTCCTCGCAGCTCGACCACCTGATCGACGACCAGGACTGGATCGATGACGAGGACGCCGCTCCCGGCGTCATCGACTGACGGCGACCGACGGCAACGCCGCAGCGTCCACGCTCCCAGCCGGGCCGTGGTGCCCGGCCGGTAGCATGCGCGGCGTCCGTATCGGGAGGACCCACGGGGAGTTGATTCGATGAGCCAGGCGCCCACCAGCGCCTCGGGACTGGTGAAGGTGACCGCCACCTCGGGCACCCGTCGGGTCGACCTCGTGCTGCCGGCCGCCGTGCCGGTCGCCGAGCTGCTGCCCGAGCTGGCCCGCAGCGTGGGCCTCCTCGACGGCGCCACGGTGTACGGAGGCTACCGGCTGGTCACCCAGGAGGGCCGCGAGCTCGCCGCCGACGCCAGCCTGACCATGCAGGGGGTCGAGGACGGCGTCGTGCTGACCGTCGCGGCCGGGGTCGACGACCCCGCCCCGCGCGTGTACGACGACGTGGTCGAGGCGATGACCGACATCGTGGAGCGTGACCTCAAGCCGTGGGAGCCGACGTCGGGTCGGCGTACCTCCCTCGTGGCGGCCGCGCTGCTGCTCGGGCTCGGCGCGATCGCCCTGCTGATCCAGGACGGCACCCTCGCCGCCGCGGCGGCGGCGCTGGTCGCGGTCGCCCTGGTCACCGGCGGCATCGTGCTCTCACGCGCGCAGGGTGAGCCCGAGGCCGCCGTCGCCGTGGCCTGGATGGGGTGCACGTACGCCGCGGTGGCGGGCGTCATGCTCGCCCCCGACGGCCAGCTCTTCGGGATGCCCGTGGCCGCCGCCGGTGGTGGCGCGCTGCTCGCCGGTCTGGTCTCCCTGGTCGGTCTCGGTGAGGGGCGCACCCTGGTGATCCCGCCGGTCGTGGTCGGCGCGATCTTCCTGGCCACCGGACTGGTCATGGAGGCCGCCGCCTTCGACGCGGGCGTCGTCCTGACCACGGCCCTGGTCCTCATGGTCATCGTCGGCAGCGTGTTCCCGTGGCTCGCGCTCGGCGCCACCGGGACCAGCGTCGACCAGCTGTTCACCGTCACCGACATCACCGCGGACCCCGACGAGGTCGACGCGCACGAGGTCGGTGCCGACGCGCGGATCGCCCACGAGATCCTGGTCGCCGTCTCCGCGACCGTCGGCCTGCTCCTGGTCCTGATCGCGCCGCTCGCGGTCGACCTCGGCCTGTTCGGCATGCTGGTGGCGGTGATGTGCAGCCTGGTCGTCATGCTGCGCACACGTCAGTACCGCGTGGGCTCCGAGGTCCTGGTCGGACTGGTGTCCGGCATCGTCGGGCTGGCCTCGGTCGCGATCTCGGTGCTGTGGCTGCACCCCGAGTGGCGGCCCGCGGCCGCGGTCGCGCTGGCCGCCGCGGGCGCCGTCCTGCTCGCGCTCACGCTGCTCCCCTCGACGCCGTCCGTACGCCGCGGTCGGCTCGGCGACGTGGCCGAGACCGTCGCGCTGGTGTCGCTGCCGCCGCTGCTGATCCTGGCCACCGGCGTCTTCGCCGCCATCCGGGGCTGACCGGGTGGCGACCAAGAAGGACCTCGTCGAGGCCTACTCGTTCAGTCGTCGCCGGCTGGTCACCGCCTTCGTCTCGGGAGCCCCGGGCGGCCGCGAGGTCGAACCCGCCCGGCCCGGCCGTTCCATCGTGGGCGGGCTCGCCCTCGGCGTACTGCTGATCGCCGGTGCCGCGATCGCCGGCGTCTTCACCTCCAGCGTCGACCCTGCGTGGGCCGAGCAGTCCGGGCTGGTGATCTCCAAGGAGGAGGCCGAGGTCTTCGTCATCACCGAGGCCAGCTCCGACCCTGTGCTCCACCCGATCCTCAACATCACCTCCGCCAAGCTGATCCTCGGCAGCGACGTCGAGCCGCAGGTCATCCCCGAGGAGTACATCGCGAAGGAGACGATCGGCAGCGACCTCGGCATCTTCGGGGCGCCGTACGACGTCCCGGACGTCGACCGGATCATCGAGAGCGGATGGACGGCCTGCACCGACGGGGAGCAGGGCGGGCTGCGGCTCGACCTGTCGGCCACGGAGCTCACGACGACCGCTGCCGGCGACGGCGGCATGCTGGTCACCGTCGACGGTGACACGTGGCTGGTGGCGACCAGCGCCCCCGACGCCGAGGGCGTGGTCGGCGCCTACCGCTACCTCGTTCCCAGGTCGCCCGACCGCGACCTGGTGCTCGAGGGGATCGGGTTGGGCCAGGCCGATGACGCCGTCGAGGTCAGCCGCGAGTGGCTCAACCTGTTGCCCGAGGGCAGCGCGGTCGACCGGTCACTCTTCGAGGTCGACCCGGTCCCGAGCGAGGGCGGCGAGCCCGAGCCCGGCGACGTGCTCGAGGTGACCGGCCGGACCTACCTGACGCTCGCCGACGGCTCGCTGCGTCGGCTCGACCCGTTCGCGCTCGCGGTCGCGACCGGCGGCGAGCGCGGGGCCGAGTACACCGGCGACGCGTCGTCCCTCTCCTTCGACGGCGGCAGCCACGCCGACTCGCGCTGGCCGGCCAGCACCCTGCAGCCGATCTTCGGCGAGCGCTGCGTGCGGCTGGTCGCCCAGCCCGGCGCGCCCGCGGCCGCCCAGCTGGTGCAGGACCCGCAGGACGAGGCCGCCGCGGAGGGCTCCGGTGGCGAGTCGGTGACCGTCGACCCCGGCTCCGGCGCCTACGTGCTGTCGGGCGGCTGGGGCGACGTCCAGCGGCGGCAGCCCGTTCGTGGTGGACGCGAAGGGCCGCGCCTACCCGCTCGTGGGTCCGGGGGTCGCCGTCCTGCTCGGGTACGAGGGCTACGAGCCACCGGTCGTCCCCGACACCTGGATCGAGCTGTTCGACCCCGGCGTACCGCTGTCGCAGAACGCCGCCCTGTGCGAGCCGCAGGCCGGGGGCGACACGTGCAGCTGAGCCGGCTCGCGGGGCTGGCGCTCACCGCGGCGGTCGCGGTCCCCGTGGCCGCCGCCGCGCCGGCGTCCGGCGCCGAGGGGGTCTCCTGCGAGTCGATCGACGTCGACTCGGCGCGCACGTCGACGACGCTGCCGAGCGTCCCGTACGACCTGCTCGGCGTCGAGCGCGCCGCCTCGCTCCTGACGTCGCGCGGGACCGCCCCGGGTGGAGGGCATCAAGGTCGCGATCGTCGACTCGGGGGTCGACGCCGGCCGGGCGGTCGTGCCACTGCGGGTCGCGCCGGTCCGCTTCGGACCCACCACCCCGCTCCAGGACGGGCACGGGATGGTCGTGGCCGGGTTGGTCGCCGGCGGGGAGCGCGAGGACGGCGGGCCGACGGGCATCTCCCCGGGCGCGGAGATCGTCGACGTCCGGGTCTACGACGACACCTACGCCGACGGCACCGGCGGCATCCCACCGGAGAACGTGGTCGCCGCCCTCGACTGGCTCACCCAGCACGCCGAGGACGAGGGCATCGGGGTCGTCGTGACCGCCTTCGACCTCCCGGACAGCCCCGCGCTGCGCCGGTCCGTGGCCGCCCTCTCCGAGCGCGACGTCGTGATCGTCGCCGGCAGCGGCAACCGGCCGGGGGAGGAGGGCCAGGACGGCTTCGAGGAGTACGGCGAGCAGCGGCCCGGCGAGGACGCCCGGGACCAGGTCTTCCCGGCCGGCTACCTCGACGACGTCCTCGCGGTCGGCGCCACCGCCGAGGGGGTCCCGGTCGAGGGCGACCAGGTCTCGGACGCCTCGCGCAGCGTGCTGCTGAGCAGCGCGATCGACGTCGCCGTCCCGACGTACGGCGCGATCAGCCTCGCCGGCAACGGCTCGACGTGCGTCGTGGACTCGGTGGCAACCTCGTGGGCGGCCGGGATCGGTGGCGGCGTGGTCGCGCTGGTCCGCTCGGCGTACCCCGACGAGAACGCCGACCAGATCGAGGCCCGGCTGCTCGCCACCGCCGACGGCGCCGTCGGCTCCCCGACCCGCGCGACCGGCGCCGGCGTGCTCCAGCCGGTCGAGGCGCTCACCCAGGAGCTGGCCCCCACCCGGCGAGGGCGACGATCGACGACATGCCCCGTCAGGAGCCGGTCCAGGAGCGGATCACCGCCCCGCGGGCCGCCCCCGACCCTGTCGCCGGCACCCTCTCCGACGCGCGCTGGTGGGGGCTGGTCGGCGGCGCCGCCCTCGTCGTCGCCCTCCTCGCCCGTCCCCTCCTCGCCCGCCGCCGGCAGGGCTGAGCGGTGGGGGTGCGTGAACCCCGGGTCAGGCAGTGCACCCCCGGCCCCGGACTGCACCGGCCCCGGCCCCGACGCACGGCCCGGTCACGCACCCGGACGCACGAACGGCACCGGACGAGGTCGTCCGGCGCCGCTCGGGAGTGGCGGAGGATAGGGGATTCGAACCCCTGAGGGCTGTGAACCCAACCCGCTTTCCAAGCGAGCGCCATAGGCCACTAGGCGAATCCTCCGCGGAGGACAGTACCGGCCACCCCACGGGCCGACGAAATCAGCCGCCCCCTCGGGTTGGTGGTGCGCGGGGGCTCACCTAGACTCTGGGCCAACCCCCCGTGTGGCGGCACCTCACCGAACTCCCCCAGGGCCGGAAGGCAGCAAGGGCACGTGAGCTCTGTCGGGTGCGCGGGGGGCCTCTTCTTGCCCGGAGCACGCCGCCTACCGGCTGTCAGGCGGGCTGGTTAGGGTGCAGTCGTGGAGTCCCCGCTCGCCCTCTATCGCCGCTACCGGCCCGAGACGTTCGCCGACGTGATCGGGCAGGACCACGTGACGACCCCGCTGCGGGCCGCGCTGGCGAACAACCGGGTCAACCACGCCTACCTCTTCTCCGGTCCGCGCGGCTGTGGCAAGACGACCAGCGCCCGGATCCTGGCCCGCGCGCTCAACTGCGAGCAGGCCCCGGTGGCCGACCCCTGCGGGCAGTGCGACAGCTGCCGCGACCTGGCCCGTGGCGGTCCCGGGTCGCTCGACGTGATCGAGATCGACGCGGCGTCCCACGGTGGTGTCGACGACGCCCGCGACCTCCGCGAGAAGGCGTTCTTCGCACCGGTCCGCAGCCCCTACAAGGTCTACATCATCGACGAGGCCCACATGGTCTCGACGCAGGGCTTCAACGCCCTGCTCAAGCTGGTGGAGGAGCCCCCGCCTCACCTCCGCTTCATCTTCGCCACCACCGAGCCGGAGAAGGTCATCGCGACCATCCGCTCGCGTACGCACCACTACCCCTTCCGGCTGATCCCGCCCCGGCTGCTCGCCTCCTACCTCACCGAGATCTGCGAGCGCGAGGGCGTCCGGGTCGAGCCGGCCGCGCTGCCGCTGATCGTCCGCGCCGGCGCCGGGTCCGCGCGTGACTCGATGTCGGTCCTCGACCAGCTGCTCGGGGGCGCCGGCTCCGACGGCATCACCCACGACCTCGCCACGGGCCTGCTCGGCTACACCCCGACCTCGCTCCTCGACGACGCCGTCGACGCGTTCGCGGCCGGCGACGGGGCCGCCGTGTTCGGCGTGGTCGACCGGGTCATCGAGACCGGGCAGGACCCTCGCCGCTTCACCGAGGACCTCCTCCGCCGGCTCCGCGACCTCGTCATCGTCGCGGCCGTCCCCGACGCCCCGGCCACCGGCCTGATCGACGTCTCCGAGGACCAGGGTGACCGGCTGGTCGCCCAGGCCGCCCGCTTCGGACCGGCCGAGCTGAGCCGGGCCGCCGACCTGGTGGCCGCCGGGCTCACCGAGATGCGCGGGGCCACCGCGCCCCGGTTGCTGCTGGAGCTGGTGTGCGCCCGGGTGCTGCTGCCCGGTGCCGACACCGGCGAGGCCGGCCTGCTCGCGCGGGTCGACCGGCTGGAGAAGCGCGCCGCGATCGTGGGCGGTGCCCCGAGCCCGGCGCCCGTCCGCGAGGACCCGGCGCCCCCGACCGTCCAGCACCCCGTGGAGCCGGTCGACGAGCCCGAGGCCGCGCCGGCGCCGACGCCGGACGTGGAGGGCGCCGAGCCCGCCCCGGCCGACGCCGATCCCGCGCCGACCCCGGTCGCGGCGTACGAGCCGGAGCCGGAGCCCGAGCCTGGGTCCGCACCGGAGCCGACGCCCACGCCGACGGCCCGCCCCGAAGGTCGAGCCCGCGGGAGGCCTGACGCTGGTCGAGGTACGCCGCCTCTGGCCCGACGTCGTCGAGGCCACCAAGCTCCGCCGCCGGGTCGCGTGGATGCACCTCACCCAGAACTCCCAGGTCGTGGCCGTCGAGGGCGCCGTGCTGACCCTCGGCTTCACCAACGTCGGCGCCCGCGACTCCTTCCTCAACGGCGGCTGCGACGAGATCCTGCGGCAGGCCGCGATCGACGTCGCCGGCGTCGACTGGAAGGTCGAGGCGATCGTCGACCCCGGCGCCAGCGGCGGTACGCCGCAGCCGGTGGCCGCCGCGGCGGCCCCTGCCGCGGCCGCACCGACGGACCTCGACCAGGCGCCCGACTTCGCGCGCGACGACGCCCCGGAGCCCGTGGCACCGCCCGAGCCGGCGACCGAGCCGGAGCCCGCACCACCGGCCGCCCGGCCCGGCACCGACCCCGAGTCCGGCGCCCACCGCGACGACGCCGACGCCGACCCCGACGAGCTCGGCGGCGCGGCCCTGCTCGAGCGCGAGCTCGGCGCCCAGGTGATCGAGGAGATCCCCCATTCCTGATCGAGAGAGGCAGCACCCATGACCCAGAACCCGTTCGACGCCCTCGGAGGCGGCGGTGGTCTCGACCTCAACGCCCTCATGCAGCAGGCCCAGCAGATGCAGGAGCAGCTCGAGCAGGCACAGGCGCGCCTGGCCGAGGCCCGGGTCGACGGCACGGTCGCCGGCGGAGCGGTCACCGTGACCGTCAACGGCGTCGGTGAGCTGGTCGCGGTCGCGGTGAGGGCCGGCGGCTTCGACGGTTCCGACCCCGACGACCTGGCCGACCTCGGCGACATGATCGTGGCCGCCTACCGCGACGCCAAGGCGCAGGCCGACGGCCTGGCCTCCGACGCGCTCGGACCCCTGGCCGGTGGCGGCCTGCCCGGCGGTCTCCCCGGCCTCGGCGGATAGGGATCCGGTGTACGAAGGCGTCGTCCAGGACCTGATCGACGAGCTCGGGCGGTTGCCGGGCGTGGGTCCCAAGAGCGCGCAGCGGATCGCGTTCCACCTGCTGCAGGCCGACACCGTCGACGTACGCCGGCTGGCCGACGTGCTGGTCGAGGTCAAGGCCAAGGTGAAGTTCTGCTCGGTCTGCTTCAACGTCTCCGAGGACGAGCAGTGCCGGATCTGCCGCGACCCGCGCCGCGACCCGGCCGTGCTGTGCGTGGTCGAGGAGTACAAGGACGTCGTCGCGATCGAGCGGACCCGCGAGTTCCGCGGCCGCTACCACGTGCTGGGCGGTGCGATCTCCCCGCTCGACGGCATCGGCCCCGACCAGCTGCGGATCCGCGAGCTGCTCCAGCGGCTCGCCGACGGCACCGTCACCGAGGTCATCCTCGCCACCGATCCCAACCTCGAGGGCGAGGCCACCGCGACCTACATCACCCGGATGCTCAAGGACTTCGGGTTGCGTGTGACGCGTTTGGCGAGTGGACTGCCTGTGGGCGGCGATCTCGAGTACGCCGACGAGGTCACCCTCGGACGAGCCTTTGCCGGAAGACGGAGCGCAGATGACTGACCACACGACCGTGGACCCCACCGTGCACACCACGGGGGAGGGGCCGCCGAGCCCTTCGACCCCGACTTCGCGCAGCAGATCGCCGACCAGGTCGAGTCGTTCCTGCTCGCGCTGCGGGCGATCGCCCGCGAGAACGACGGCGGCCGGGCGATCTCGTTGCTGCTGCTGGAGATCTCCCAGATCCTGCTCGCCGGCGCCCGGCTCGGCGCCCAGCAGGACTTCACCCCGCGGCTGGAGTACCAGCCCGACGTCGGCCCCGAGCCCGACCTCGACGAGATGCGGCTGCGGCTCGCGGAGATGCTCGGCGGCGTCGACACCTACAGCTTCGTGTTCGACCCCTACGTCCCCGACATGGTCGAGAGCCAGCTCTCCGACGACGTCACCAGCATCGCCACCGACCTCGAGAACGGCCTGCGCCACTACCGCCGCGGCGACATCAGCGAGGCGCTGTGGTGGTGGCAGTTCTCCTACGTCTCGTCGTGGGGCAACCTGGCCGGTGCGGCGCTCAACGCGCTGCTCTCGATCGTGGCCCACGACCGGCTCGACGTGGAGATCCCGGCCGAGCAGGAGCAGATCGAGGCCGCCGAGGCCGTCTTGGACGGCGACGAGCCGGAGAGCTGACGCTCGGTAGACTCGGGCACGGCCAGAGCCCGTCCCGAGCCAGCAGGAGTGAGTCGCCGTGGGCATTGTCGTGCAGAAGTACGGCGGATCGTCGGTCGCGGACGCGACCGGCATCAAGCGCGTCGCCCAGCGCATCGTGAACACCCGCAAGGCGGGCCACGACGTCGTCGTGGTGGTCTCCGCGATGGGGGACACCACCGACGAGCTGCGTGACCTCGCCGAGCAGGTGACCCCGCTGCCGCCGCCGCGCGAGCTCGACATGCTGCTCACCGCGGGAGAGCGGATCTCGATGGCGCTGGTGGCCATGGCGATCGCCCAGCTCGGCCACAAGGCGCAGTCCTTCACCGGGTCGCAGGCCGGGGTGATCACCGACTCCGCCCACGGCAGGGCCAAGATCATCGACATCACGCCCGGCCGGATCGAGAACGCGATCAAGGACGGCGCGATCGCGATCGTGGCCGGCTTCCAGGGTGTCTCGCAGGACACCAAGGACATCACCACGCTGGGCCGCGGCGCCTCCGACACGACCGCCGTGGCGCTCGCCGCCGCGCTGGGCGCCGAGGTCTGCGAGATCTACTCCGACGTCGACGGCGTCTTCACCGCCGACCCGCGGATCGTCCCGAACGCCCGCAAGCTCGACCGGGTCTCGACCGAGGAGATGCTGGAGATGGCCGCCTCCGGCGCCAAGATCCTGCACCTGCGCTGCGTCGAGTACGCCCGCCGCTACGGCATGCCCGTCCACGTCCGCTCCTCCTTCAGCCAGAAGGAGGGGACGTGGATCATCCCCAGCACCGAGGGAGAAGAGATGGAACAGGCGATCATCGCCGGCGTCGCCCACGACCGCAGCGAGGCCAAGATCACCGTGGTCGGCGTCCCCGACAAGGTCGGTGAGGCCGCCCGGATCTTCGAGGCGCTGGCCGCGGCCGAGATCAACATCGACATGGTCGTGCAGAACGTCTCGGCGGCCGCGACCGGGCTCACCGACATCTCCTTCACGCTGCCCCGCGAGGACGGCCAGACCGCGATGGGCGCGCTCGCGCGGATCCAGAGCGAGGTGGGCTACGACCGGCTGCTCTACGACGACCAGATCGGCAAGGTCTCGCTGATCGGCGCCGGGATGCGGTCCCACCCCGGCATCACCGCCAAGTTCTTCGCCGCCCTGGCCAGCGCCGGCACCAACATCGAGATGATCTCCACCTCCGAGATCCGGATCTCGGTGATCGTCGACGAGGCGCAGGTCGACGCGGCCGTGCAGGCCACCCACAGCGCCTTCGACCTCGACGCCGACGAGGTCGAGGCGGTCGTCTACGGCGGGACCGGCCGATGAGCACCACCAGGACCTCCCTCGGGATCGTCGGCGCCACCGGTCAGGTCGGCGTCGCGATGCGTCAGATCCTCGAGGAGCGCCGCTTCCCGGCCGACGAGGTCCGGTTCTTCGCCTCGTCCCGTTCGGCGGGCACCGTGCTGCCGTACGCCGGCGCCGAGATCGTCGTCGAGGACGCCGCCACGGCGGACCCCGCCGGGCTCGACATCGCCCTGTTCTCCGCCGGCGCCACCACCTCCCGCGCGCTCGCGCCCCGCTGGGCCGACGCCGGGGTGATCGTCGTCGACAACTCCAGCGCCTTCCGCAAGGACCCGGCGATCCCGCTGGTCGTCTCCGAGGTCAACCCCGAGGCCCTGCAGCCGGTGATCGCCGCCGGCCGCGGCATCATCGCCAACCCGAACTGCACCACCATGGCCGCGATGCCGGTCCTCCACCCGCTCCACCGCGAGGCCGGGCTGGTCCGGCTGGTCATCTCCTCCTACCAGGCCGTCTCCGGCTCCGGCATCGCCGGCGTCGACGAGCTGGCCCACGGGGTGGAGGCGGCCGGCGAGAAGGCCCGTGAGCTCGCCTACGACGGCGAGGCGGTCGACGTTCCCCGACCCGGTCACCTACACCGACCCGATCGCCTACAACGTGCTGCCGCTGGCCGGCTCGATCGTCGACGACGGCCTCAACGAGACCGACGAGGAGCAGAAGCTCCGCAACGAGTCCCGCAAGATCCTCGGCCTGCCGGACCTGCGGGTCTCCGGGATCTGCGTGCGGGTGCCGGTCTTCACCGGCCACTCGCTGGCGGTCAACGCCGAGTTCGAGCGGCCGCTCACCCCCGAGCGGGCGCGCGAGGTGCTGGCCACGGCGCCGGGCGTGGAGCTGATGGAGGTGCCGACGCCGCTCAAGGCGGCCGGCAAGGACCCGTCGTACGTCGGGCGGCTGCGGCGCGACCCCGGCGTCGACGGCGACCGCGGGCTGGCGCTGTTCATCAGCAACGACAACCTGCGCAAGGGCGCGGCCCTCAACACCGTCCAGATCGCGGAGCTGCTGGTCCGCTGACTCAGCGGTGCATCTCGGAGCCGCTGGGCTCCACGAACGCCGTCGTCACCCAGTGGGAGAGGGCGAAGGCGCAGATCGAGACCGCGGGGATGGTCAGCGCCATCCACCACTCGAAGAGCAGGTCGGCCAGGAGCAGCAGCACCACGACGGCGACCAGGCCGACGCCCAGGAAGCTGGTCGAGCCCGCGTCGCGGACGCCGAAGCCGCGCAGCAGGGCGCTGCCCGACGAGGACCAGGACCACGAGGACGGCGAGCAGCAGGAAGACCCCGGGGTTGCCGCACGTCGACGTGCCCCGCACGACCTCGCAGAACCGGAGCGAGGCCCAGGTCAGCCCCACCAGCAGGAGCCCGACCACGGCACCGGTGAGGAGGGCGGCGGGCATTCCGCCGATCTGGGGCAGCGACACCTGTCGGCGTTCCCGGGGTGCGGCCGGCTCCGGCTCCGGTTGCGGCTCGGGCTCGGGCTCGCGCTCTGGCTCGGGTTCTGGCTCGAGGACCTCCGTGGGCGGTGCCGGGCGCTCCGGCTGCGTGGGCTCCGGCTCCGGAGGCTCCGGCGGCTGCTTCCGCTTCCGGCCGAAGCCGAGCGAGGGCATCTCCAGGGAGGGCCGGTCGTCGCCGGGCTCGGTGGGTGCCATGCCCGCGAGTGTGCCAGATGCACCCGGCCCCTCGACGACGACGACCCGGCGCCAGAAAGTCTGGTCACCGGGTCGTCCGCGGGTCGGGCTGACAGGATTTGAACCTGCGGCCTCCTCGTCCCGAACGAGGCGCGCTACCAAGCTGCGCCACAGCCCGATGCGTGCCGGGGACGGATCCCCGAGCACGCAACGCCTCACCCTACCCGAGCGCTGACGGCGTCCCGAAATCGGGCTCGACCAGCGTCAGGAGGGTCGCCTCGGGCCGGCAGGACAGCCGGATCTGGGCGTACGGCGACGTCCCGAGACCGGCCGAGACGTGCAGCCAGGACGACCCCGGATCGCCGTCGCGGGAGTCCGCCGGGTGGCGGTGGAGGCCCTTCGCGCGGGCCGGCTCGAGGTCGCAGTTGGTGGTGAGCGCGCGGCCACCGGGGAGGCAGACCTGGCCGCCGTGGGTGTGGCCGGCCAGCACCGCGTCGTACCCGTCGCGGGCGAACTGGTCGAGCACGCGGAGGTACGGCGCGTGCGCGACGCCGAGCCGCACGTCGGCGTCGGGGTCGGCCTGGCCGGCGACCTCGTCGAGCCGGTCGTACTCCAGGTGCGGGTCGTCGACTCCGGCGAAGTCGAAGCGCAGGTCACCCACGACCAGCGAGCCGCGGGTGTTGGTGAGGTCGAGCCAGCCCGCTCCGGTCAGCCCGGCGGTCAGGTCCTCGACCGGCAGCCGCGGGCTGTCGACGTGCCGGGTGCCGTCGTCGGGGAGCAGGTAGCGCAGCGGGTTGCGCAGGGTCGGCTCGAAGTAGTCGTTGGAGCCGAGCACGAAGACACCCGGCACCTCGAGCAGGCCGCCCAGGGCGCCCAGGACGTGGGGGACGGACTCCCGGTGGGACAGGTGGTCGCCGGTGTCCACGACGAGGTCCGGCTCGAGCGAGGCGAGGTCGCGGACCCAGTCCTGCTTGCGGCGTTGGCCGGGGGTCAGGTGCAGGTCGCTGAGGTGCAGGACGCGCACGGGGGCATGGCCCCGCGGGAGCACCGGGACGGTCGCCTCACGCAGCACGAAGCGCCGAGTCTCCGCGACGGCGTAGGCCGTGACGGCGGTCCCGCCGGCGACGGCGGCACCGAGGAGCGGCAGCAGCACGGGCATGGGACCAGCCTGTCAGAATGACGGTCATGAGTGCTCTCAAGGACCGCCTGCGCCAGGACCTCGTCGTCGCCATCAAGGCGCGCGATGAGATCCGGTCCTCGACCATCCGGATGGTGCTGTCGGCCATCACCAACGCCGAGGTGGCCGGCAAGGAGGCCCGCGAGCTCTCCGACGACGACGTCCTCGGCGTGCTGTCGACGGAGGCCAAGAAGCGCCGCGAGGCGGCCCAGGCGTTCGCCGACGGCGGTCGCGAGGAGATGGCCACCAAGGAGCAGGCCGAGGCGGCCGTGATCGCCGACTACCTCCCGGCCCCGCTGAGCGCCGAGGAGATCAGTGCCCTGGTCACCGCCGCCGTCGCCCAGACCGGCGCCGCGGGCGAGGGCATGCGGGCGATGGGCAAGGTCATGGGCGTGGTCACGCCGCAGACCAAGGGTCGCGCCGACGGCGGTGCGGTCGCCGCGGAGGTACGACGCCAGCTGGGCTGATCAGCCCCGGCCGCCGCCGCCGGGCCCACCGGGACCGCCGCCGTGCCCGTTGCCGTTGTTGCCGCCCCCGCCGCCGTTTCCTCCGCCGCCGTTTCCTCCGCCGCCGTTGTTGCCGCCGCCGTTGTTGCCGCCGCCGTTGTCCGGCGGGGGCGGCGGGACGTAGCCGTTGGAGATGTACAGCGTCACGGGTGCGCCGTCGTAGTAGCGCTCACCGCTGCCCGGGTCGGTGAAGGCGATCGTGCCCTCGGGGTAGTCGGAGTTGGCCTCGGGTCCGACGATCACGGAGAACCCGGCGTCCTCGAGGATCCGGGACGCGGTGTTGATCGAGAGGCCACCGACCGAGGGGACGGTGCCGCCGGCGTCGAGCAGCGCGCCCTTGTCGGGCCGGGTGAAGGTCGCGTCGTCGAGCCACTGCTGGACCACGCCCATGGCCTGCCCCCACATCGGACCGGCCGTGCCGGAGCCCGAGGGGTCGTAGAGCGGCTCGCCGCCGACGGTGAGGCCGGCCAGCGGGATCGGCTGCCCCTCGGAGTTGGCGCCCGCGATCATCGAGGCCGTCGCGAGGTTCGGCGTGTAGCCGACGAACCAGACCGCCTTGCCCTCCTGGGTGGTACCGGTCTTGCCGGCGTCCTCCTGGGAGATCGTGATGTTCTGTCCGAAGCCCCCGGGCTCGAGCACCCCCTTGAGGATGTCGTTGACCGTGTCGGCGACGACGTTCTCCATCACCTGCGTGCAGGTCGAGGGGTACTCCTTGAGCATGTTCCCCTGCATGTCCTCGATCGCCGTGACCGGCCGGGAGTCGCAGTGCTCGCCGCGGGCGGCGAAGGTCGCGTACGCCTCCGCCATCTCCAGCGGGCTCACGTCGGAGACGCCGAGCGTGAACGACGGCACCCGCTCGCCGTCCGGGTTCGTGAGCACGATGCCCATCTCCTTGGCGAGCCGGTAGGGCTTGCACAGCCCGGTGACCAGCTCGAGGTTGGCGAAGAACGTGTTCACCGAGTTCTGGGTGCCGGAGTAGAGGTCGTAGGTGCCGCCCTCGCCGTCGAAGTTCGCCGGGTCCCAGATCTCGGTGCTCTGGTAGGGGCAGTCCGGCTTGCCGAACTGGCTGGACGGGATGTTCTCCTGGGCCGGCACCGTGAGGGAGTAGTCGGGCGGGACTCCGTCGATGAGCGCCTGCGCGAGCACGAACGCCTTGAACGTCGAGCCCGGCTGGAAGCCGTTGGAGTCGCCGTACTCCTGCGGGACGACGTAGTTGAGGAACGTCTGGCCGAGCTCCTTGTTGGTGCCCATCGGTCGTGACTGCGCGAGCGCCTTCACGTCGCCCGTGCCGGGCTCGACCATGGCCAGGCCGCCGATCGCCTGGTCGGTCGGGTTGACGGCGGCGGCGACGGCGGTGTCGGCCGCCTGCTGGAAGCGCAGGTCGATGGTGGTGCGGATCGTCAGGCCGCCGGTGCGCAGCAGCTGCTTGCGCTCGTCGCGGGTCTTGCCCAGCGACGGGTCGGCCATGAGGTAGTTGAGGACGTAGTCGCAGAAGAACGGAGCCCGGGAGTTCACGCAGCCGTTGTCGGTGGGCTGCGGGTCGAGCCCGAGCTTCTTCTTCTTGGTCTTCTCGGCCTGCTTGTCGGTGATGACGCTCAGCTGGGCCATCCGCCCGAGCACGATGTTGCGGCGCTCGAGCGCGGCGTCGGGGGCGTTGGTCGGGTCGAGGCCGGTGGGGTTCTTCACCAGGCCGGCCAGCATCGCGGACTCGCGCAGGTTGAGCGCGGAGGCGTTCTTGTCGAAGTAGTGGCGGGCGGCGGACTGGATGCCGTAGGCGCCGTCGCCGAAGTAGGCGAGGTTGAGGTAGCGCTCCAGGATCCAGTCCTTGGAGTACTGCTCCTCGAAGGCGATCGCGTAGCGCAGCTCGCGGATCTTGCGGGCGACGCTCTCCTCGGTGGCGGCAAGCCGCTCTGCCTTGCTGTCGGCCTGGTCGACGAGGGTCAGCTTCACCATCTGCTGGGTGATCGAGGACCCGCCCTGCTGGGTCGAGCCGGAGGCCTGGTTGGTCAGGAGCGCGCGCATCGTGCCCTTGAGGTCGAGCGCGCCGTGCTCGTAGAAGCGGTAGTCCTCGATCGCGACGATCGACTTGACCATGGTCCGCGACACCTGGCCGAGCGAGACGTTGACCCGGTTCTCGTCGTACAGGGAGGCGAGGGTGTTGCCGGAGCCGTCGAGGATCCGGGTCTTCTGGGCCAGCGGCTCGACGGTGAGCTCGGTCGGGAGGCTGTCCATGTTGCGCGCGACGTCGCGCGCGGCCACGCCGACGAGGCCGGCGAACGGGATGGCGAGACCGGCCACGACCACCCCGAGAATCACCGCCACGGCGGCCATCACGCCCAGGTGCGAGAGCACGCGGGACGTCGGGAGACGCTCGTCGGGAGGCACGGCCATGCCCGCCACGATAACGGGGGCTCCCCCACCCCGACTATTCGTGACCCGTTTCGACTAGTCACTTCGGACTACGGGAATTGGGCTGAACGAGTCTGTCGACAAGGTGTGTCGGTTCTTTACCTTTCAACTCGCGGGATCATCTCGGAAGTCATGGGGACTTCCGATCCCCGACGGATGTGGGGACGTCATCATGTGGATCGAAGACTGGGCACCCTCGGCGGCTTGTCGCCAGGCAACGCCCGACGCGCTGTTCGTTCGTGGCGCCGAGCAGAACAAGGCCAAGATGCTCTGCAAGGGCTGCCCTGTTCGCACGGAGTGCCTCGCCGAGGCCCTCGACAACCAGATCGAGTGGGGTGTCTGGGGTGGCATGACCGAGCGTGAGCGCCGTGCTCTGCTCCGTCGCCGCCCCGGTGCCTCGTGGCGCAGCGTGCTCGAGACCGCACGCGACGCCGAGACCTCGCCCGCCGTTCTCTGACGCCCGCCCCCCGGGAGCTCAGCCACCGGCGAGCAGGTCACCGACCTGGCGCAGCCCGGCCAGGTCGTGCACGTCGCCCGCGAGAGCGGGCACCACAGCCGTCGGCACCCTCGGGTGCGCGGCGGCGAACCGGTCGCGCAGGCCCGTCTCCCGTTCCACCAGTCGGGAGCGGTCGGCGTGCAGGCGCAGCAGGCCGGCGGCGACCGACCCCGGCTCACGCTGGCCGAGCCGGGCGGACGCCGCCATCGCCTCGTCCGCGGACAGCCCGCCCACCGGCGGCGGGCTGGCGCGGTTGACCACGAGGCCGGCGAGCGGCATCCGGTCCTCGCTCAGCCTCTCGACGAAGTACGCCGCCTCGCGCAGCGCGTCCGGCTCCGGCGCGGCCACGACGAGGAACGCCGTGCCGTCGGCCTGGAGCAGCTCGAAGGTCTTCTGGGCCCGCTGCCGGAACCCTCCGAAGAGGGTGTCGAAGGCCGCGACGAACGTCTGCATGTCCCGGAGCACCTGCGCGCCGATCACCCGGGTCATGGTGTTGGTGACCAGCCCGACCCCGGCCGACATCAGCTTGGCCGGCCCCTTCGCGGGTGCGAGCAGCAACCGGATGAACCGGCCGTCGAGGAAGCGCGAGAGCCGCTCCGGGGCGTCGAGGAAGTCCAGCGCCGAGCGCGACGGGGGAGTGTCCACGACGATCAGGTCGTAGCTGCCGTCGCGCTGGGCCTCCGCGTGGATCTGCCCCAGCTTCTCCATCGCCATGTACTCCTGGGTCCCCGCGAACGACGACGACAGCGCGACGTAGAACGGGTTGGCCAGGATCTGCTGCGCCTTCTCCGGCGAGGCCTGGCTCTCCACCACCTCGTCGAAGGTGCGCTTCATGTCCAGCATCATCGCGTCGAGCGAGCCCTCCCCCTCGACGCCGGTCACCGGCCGCGGGGTGTTGTCGAGCTCGCCGATGCCCATCGACTGCGCGAGACGTCGGGCCGGGTCGATGGTCAGCACGACGACCGTTGCGGCCGCGTTCGGCCGCGCGCAGCGCGAGCGCCGCCGAGGTCGTGGTCTTGCCGACGCCGCCGGAGCCGCAGCACACGATGATGCCGGTGCGGGGATCGTCGAGCAGCGCGTCGACGTCGAGCGCCGGCGCGCGGGAGCGGGTGGCCGCCAGCGGCCCGACGCGGGCCCGGCTGGGGGACTTCGCGGGGCTCACGCGAGCCCCTGCTCGCACAGCTCGGAGGCGAGCTCGTAGAGCCCGCCGAGGTCGACGCCCTCGGTCAGGCGCGGCAGCTCGTACGTCGGGACGTCGAGGTCGGACGACCAGTGCCCGCTGGGAGTCCTCCAGCGCGCGTCGTACGGCGTGGTCGGCGGCCTCGACGAGCAGGCCGGTGACCAGCTCGTCGTCGGCGGTGACGCCCACCGAGGCCAGGTCCGCGGTCACGGCCGCCACGTCCATCTCACCCGCGCGTGCCGCGGCCAGGTCGTCCTGGCCGAGGTCGCGGGGTCGGACCAGGTTGACCAGGACGGCGCCGACCGGCAGCCCGGCCGCGCGCAGCTGCTCGATCCCGTCGGCGGTCTCCTGCACCGGCATCTCCTCCAGCACCGTCACCAGGTGGATGGCGGTGCGCGGGGAGCGGAACAGCTTCATGACGTGGTCGGCCTGCGACTTGATCGGGCCCATCCGGGCCAGCCCGGCCAGCTCGCTGTTGACCCCGAGGAACTGGGCGATCCGACCGGTCGGCGGCGCGTCGAGCACGACCGCGTCGTACTGCCGGACCCCGCGGCCGCGCCGGTTGGCCTTCGCCGCCTCGTAGACCTTGCCGGTCAGCAGCACGTCGCGGACGCCGGGCGCGAGCGTGGTCGCGAACTCGATGACGCCGAACTTGTCGAGCACCCGGCCGGCCCGGCCGAGCTTGTAGTACATGGCGAGGTACTCCAGCAGCGCCGACTCCGGGTCGATGTGGAGGCCGTGGACGGTGCCGGCGGGCAGGTCGTCCTCGGACTGACCGACCGCGACCCGGCGCTCCTCGTAGGGGAGCGGGTCGACGTCGAAGAGCCGGGAGATGCCCTGGCGGCCCTCGACCTCGCAGAGGAGCACGTCCTGACCCCGGCTCGCGAGCGCGAGCGCCAGGGCCGCGGCCAGCGTCGTCTTGCCGGTGCCGCCCTTGCCCGTCACGACGTGCAGTCGCGCACGCGACCGGTCCGGGGAGGGCATGGGCCCATCGTAAGGACCGGGTTGTGTGGCCGGGGGCCATACGTGAGGGGGCTCACGCGCCGCTAGTGTGCTGACGTGGACAAAGTGGTTGCGTCGGCGGCTGAGGCCGTGGCCGACATCAAGGACGGGTCGACCCTGGCGGTCGGTGGCTTCGGGCTCTGCGGCATCCCGTCGGTGCTGATCGAGGCGCTGATGGCAGCCGGCACGACCGACCTCCAGGCGGTGTCGAACAACTGCGGCGTCGACGACTGGGGCCTGGGTCGGCTGCTCCTGGAGAAGCGGCTGCGGCGGATGATCTCGTCCTACGTCGGGGAGAACAAGGAGTTCGCCCGGCAGTACCTCTCCGGTGAGCTCGAGGTCGAGCTGACGCCGCAGGGCACGCTCGCCGAGCGGATGCGGGCCGGCGGCTCGGGCATCCCGGCGTTCTTCACCGCCACCGGCGGCGGCACCCAGGTGGCCGAGGGCGGCCTGCCGTGGCGCTACGACACCGAGGGCAACGTGACCGTCGCGTCGCCGCCCAAGGAGACCCGGGACTTCGTCATCAACGGGGAGAGCCGCGAGTACGTCCTGGAGGAGGCCATCGTCGCCGACTTCGGACTGGTGCGGGCCTGGAAGGGCGACCGGCACGGCAACCTCGTCTACCGCGACTCCGCGCGGAACTTCAACCCGCTCGCCGCGATGTGCGGGCGGCTCACGATCGCCGAGGTCGAGGAGCTGGTCGAGCCCGGTGAGCTCGATCCCAACCACGTCCACACGCCCGGGGTGTTCGTGCAGCGCGTCGTCGCGCTGACCCCCGAGCAGGCGGCTGACAAGCGCATCGAGCGCGTCACCACCCGGCCCCGCACGGAAGGTGCCTGACATGGCTGAGGGACACGGCTGGACCCGTGAGCAGATGGCCGCCCGGGCCGCCTCGGAGCTGACCGACGGTTCCTACGTCAACCTCGGCATCGGCCTGCCGACCCTCGTCCCCAACTACGTCGCGGACGACGTCGAGCTGGTGCTCCAGAGCGAGAACGGCATCCTCGGTGTCGGCGCCTACCCCTACGAGGGCGACGAGGACCCCGACCTCATCAACGCGGGCAAGGAGACGGTCACCCTGCGCAAGGGCGCCTCGTTCTTCGACTCCGCCACCTCGTTCGGGATGATCCGCGGCGGCAAGATCGACGCCGCCATCCTCGGCGCGATGCAGGTCTCGAAGGCCGGCGACATCGCCAACTGGATGATCCCCGGCAAGATGGTGAAGGGCATGGGCGGCGCGATGGACCTGGTCCACGGCGCCAAGCGGGTCATCGTGCTGATGGAGCACGTGGCCAAGGACGGCTCGCTGAAGATCCTCGACGAGTGCGACCTGCCCTACACCGGCAAGGCCGTCGTCCAGCGGATCATCACCGACCTCGCCGTCATCGACGTGATCCCCGAGGGGTTGAGGCTCGTCGAGCTCGCCCCCGGCGTCACCGAGGACGAGGTCCGCGAGAAGACCGGCCCCGAGCTCATCTGATCTCGTGCCCTAGCCTGCGCTGGTGGCTCTGAGGGGGATGTTCGCGGACACGCGTCCGCTCCGGAACGACCACTTCCGCCGGTTGTGGCGGGCCAACATCGTCACGGTCATCGGCGCGCAGCTGACGGTCGTCGCCGTGCCGGCCCAGATCTACGCGATGACCGGCTCGTCGGCGTACGTCGGCCTCACCGGGCTGTTCGGGCTGGTCCCGCTGGTGGTGTTCGGGCTGTGGGGCGGCGCCCTGGCCGACGTGTTCGACCGGCGCACGATGCTGGTCGTGACGACCATCGGGCTGATCGTCACCAGCGGGTGCTTCTGGGTCCAGGCCGCCCTGGGGCTCGAGAACGTGTGGGTGCTGCTCGGGCTGTTCTCCGTGCAGCAGGCGTTCTTCGCCGTCAACCAGCCGACCCGCTCGGCGGTGCTCCCCAAGCTCGTGCCCTCGGCCCAGCTGCCGGCCGCCAACGCGCTCAACACGACGGTCTTCCAGGCCGGTGGCATCGCCGGCCCGCTGGTCGGTGGTGCGCTGATCCCGCTGATCGGGTTCTCCTGGCTCTACCTGATCGACACGATCACGCTGCTGGCGACGCTGAGCGCGGTCGTCCGGCTGCCGCGGCTGCCGGTCGAGGGTGCGGTCGGTACGCCGGGGATCCGCGCCGTGGTCGACGGGTTCCGCTACCTGCGCCATCACCCGGTGCTGCTCATGTCCTTCGTCGTCGACCTCATCGCGATGGTCTTCGGCATGCCGCGGGCGCTCTTCCCGGAGCTCGCCGACACCGCGTTCGGCGGCCCGTCCGAGGGCGGGTTGGCCTTCGCGCTGCTCTTCGCGGCGATCCCGACCGGCGCCGTCATCGGCGGGATCCTGTCGGGCTGGGTCTCCCGCGTCGAGCGGCACGGGCTGGCCGTGATCGTCTCGATCGTGGTGTGGGGGCTCGCCGTGACCGGGTTCGGGGTGGCGGCCCTGCTGGCGCCGCTGGCGCCTCGGCCGATGCTGGTGCTGGCCGTGGTGCTGCTCGCGGTCGGTGGCGCCGCCGACATGGCGTCCTCGGCCTTCCGTACTGCGATGCTGCTCGACGCGGCCTCCGACGCCGTGCGCGGCCGGTTGCAGGGCATCTTCATCGTCGTCGTCGCGGGTGGCCCGCGGATCGCCGACGTCGCGCACGGTGCGGCGGCGGCGACGACCGGAGCGGCGGTGGCCGCGGCCGGCGGTGGGGTCCTCGTGGTGGTCGGGACGGTCGTGGCGGCGCTGGCCGTGCCGGCCTTCGTGCGCTACCGGGTCACGCGCGGCGGAGGGCCGGCGTCCGGGACGCCGTGACGACCGCTCCCGCAGCCGCGACGATGGCGATGCCGAACACGGCGAGGAACGGGTCGGCGTCGGCACGCTCGGCCGCGGCGTACCCGATGCCGCACAGCGACAGGGCCAGCGCGGCGCCGATCGAGTCGGCGATGGTCAGGGCGGAGGAGTTGAAGCCGCGGTCGCGGTCGGTGGAGGCGGCGAGCATCGCGACGCCGGTACGGGTGAAGCCGAACCCCATGCCGGCGCCGGCGAGGACGAAGGCGCCGCCGGCGACGACCGGTGACAGGTCGAGCCGGACCGACGACCAGAGCAGGATCGACGCGGCCAGCAGCATCGAGGTCCCGATCAGCATCGCTCGCTCGCTGGTGACCCGCTGCCCGAGCCGCGCCTGCAGCTGGCTCGCGGACGCCCACATGACACCGACCACGGTCAGCGCGATGCCCGAGGTGCCGGGCGTGAGGTCCCAGCGGAGCTGGAGCACCAGGACGATGTAGGCCTGACCGCAGAAGAAGGCGCCGCTCATCAGGCCGCGGGTGCCGATCACGCTGGGCAGTCCGCGGCCGGCCCGCAGCGTGCCGCGTGGGGTCAGCGACCGGATCGACACGAGGACGACCACCACGGCCGCCGCCGCAGCGGCGACACCGATGGCGGAGGCGTAGGAGCCGACCAGCTCGACGGTCAGCACGGCGATCGCGGCGATGCCGGCCCACACCATCCGCGACCGCGGCGCGGCCTCGTTGTCGGTCTCGCCGCTGAGCCCGGGCACGACGGGGGCGACCAGCACCGCGGCGACGCCGACCAGCACGACGATGCCGAGGAACACCCAGCGCCAGCCGAGCGCACCGGCGACGAACGCCGCGATCGCCGGCCCGAACAGCGAGGGCAGCACCCACGCCGCCGCGAAGCTGGCGAAGATCGAGGGCCGGAGGTGGTCGGGGTAGACGACCCCCACCACGACGTACAGGCTCACGATCAGCGCTCCGGTGCCGAGCCCCTGGACGACCCGGCCGGCCACGAAGACCTCCATGGACGGCGCCAGGCCCGCGGCCAGGACGCCGATCGTGAACAGCACGAGGGAGGCGACCAGCGCGCCGGCGGGCCCGCGGCGGTCCGACCAGGCGCCTGCCGCGACCGTCCCGACGACGCCGCTGGCGAGCGGGGCCGCGAAGGCGAGCGCGTAGAGCGAGTAGCCGTCGAGCGCGTCGCTGATCGTCGGCATCACGGTGGTCACTGCCATCGCCTCGAAGGCGTTGAACGCGATGAGGGAGAAGACGCCGATGGTGGTGGCGAGGTACGCCGGGGACAGGATCCCGCCCGGCGGCGTGGAGGTCTCGGGGTTGCTGGTCACGGTCACCTGTCAGACGGTAGGAACTCAAGCGCACTTGAGATCAAGTGGAGCGATGAGTCCGGCGGCCGGCCGGAGTCGACCCCCAGCGTAGGCACCACCGAGGAGGAACCATGGGCACGGTCATCGCCAGCATCACCGTCTCGCTCGACGGCTACGTCACCGGGCCCGACGACGGTCCCGGCAACGGGCTCGGCACCGGCGGGGAGCGGCTGCACTACTGGGTCATGGGCGGGCCCTGGACCTATGGGTCCGAGCACTCCCTCGACATGGGGGCGGCCGACCGGGAGTACTACGAGTCCCTCACCGGCGATCTCGGCGCCGGCATCGTCGGTCGTGGCATGTACGACGCCGCGGGCGCCTGGGGCGGGAGCAACCCGTTCCCGGGCACGCTCGTCGTGCTCACCCACCGCGTGGAGGACCAGCCCGACGAGTCGTCCGGCTTCCGGTTCGTGGACGGCTTCGACGCCGCGCTGGCGACGGCCCGCGACCTGGCCGGAGACGCGAACGTGTCGCTGGGCGGCGGCGCCGACCTCATCCGGCAGGGGCTCGAGGCCGGCGTGGTCGACGAGCTGGCGATCAGCACCGCGCCGGTGGTGCTCGGTGGCGGGAAGCGGCTCTTCGCGGGGTTCGGTCGCGACCTCGACCTCGAGATCCTCGCCGTGCACCCCGCGTCGTACGCCGTGCACGTGCGGTACGCCGTACGCCGCTAGGGTCGGACCCATGAGCAAGTGGGAGTACCAGGTGGCGCCGATTCCGCTCCACAACGAGGCACTGATGCTGAACAACTTCGGCCAGGACGGCTGGGAGCTGGTCACCATCCAGACCAACGCGCAGGGTGGCCTGGTGGCCTTCCTCAAGCGCCCCCAGGAGGGCTGATCCATGACGCATCCCGAGGAGCGACTGGCCGAGCTCGGCCTCAGCGTCCCCGAGGTCGCCAAGCCGGTCGCGGTGTACGTCCCTGCGGTCCGCTCCGGCCAGCACGTCTTCACCTCCGGCCAGCTGCCGATGCGGTCCGGTGAGCTGATGGCGGCCGGCAAGGTCGGCGGCGAGGTGACCCCCGAGGAGGCCGTCGAGTGCGCCCGGCAGTGCGGGCTCAACGCGATCGCCGCCGTCAAGGCCGAGCTCGGCGACCTCGCCCGGGTGGCCCGGGTCGTGAAGGTCGTCTGCTTCGTGGCCTCGACGCCCGACTTCACCGGCCAGCCCCAGATCGCCAACGGCGTCTCGGAGCTGCTGGGCGCCGTCTTCGGTGACGCCGGCGTGCACGCCCGGTCCGCGGTCGGCGTCGCGGCGCTGCCGCTGGACGCCCCGGTCGAGGTCGAGATCGTCGTGGAGGTCACGGACTAGTGCAGCGGCTCCCGCTGCCGGACTCGCTCGTCGCGCAGGCCCGGGCGTACGCCGAGGGTGCCGCGACGCCCGCCGAGCCGCGCGACGCCGCGACCGTCGTCCTGCTCCGTCCGGGGGCTGCCGGGAGCTCGGAGGTCTACCTGCTGCGCCGGCAGACGTCGATGGCGTTCGCCGGCGGCATGTGCGTGTTCCCCGGCGGTGGCGTCGACCGCCGCGACTTCGACCACGCGGTCGCGTGGGCAGGGCCGACGCCGTCGGAGTGGGCGGAACGCCTCGGCACGGACGAGCCGATGGCCCGGGCGCTGGTGTGCGCCGCCGTCCGCGAGACGTTCGAGGAGTCGGGCGTGCTGCTCGCCGGCCCGGTCGGCGACCCGGACGACGTCGTCGCCGACACCACCGCCGAGGACTGGGAGGCCGACCGGGTCGCGCTGGAGTCGCGCGAGCTGTCGCTGACCGACTTCCTCGACCGGCGCGGGCTGGTGCTGCGCACCGACCTGCTCGGCGCGTGGTCGGGCTGGCTGACGCCGGTGTTCGAACCGCGCCGCTACCGGACCTGGTTCTTCGCCGCCGCGCTCCCCGAGGGCCAGGTGACCCGTGACGTCTCGAGCGAGTCGTCGTCGGTCGCGTGGCTGCCGGTCCCCGACGCCGTCGCGCAGGCCGAGGCGGGCGAGATCCTGATGATGCCCCCGACGTGGCTGACCTGCCTCGACGTCGACCAGTACGACGGGCCGGCGGCGGTGCTCGCCGAGGCCGACGGCCGGACCGTCGACATGTTCATGCCCGAGGTGGTCGGTGACGGCGAGGAGTTCGTGCTCTCCACCCCGCCGCGCTACGTCGACCTGCTGGCCGGGCGATGAGCCAGCCCACCGACTGGACCGGCGGATCCTTCGGCGAGCGCGGTACCTGCGTCCTCGCCCCGAACGCGAGCCACATGACGCTCGACGGCACCAACACCTGGGTGCTGCGCGAGCCGGGTGGCGGTCGCTCGGTCGTCGTCGACCCCGGGCCCGCCCGACCCGGCCCACCTCGACGCGGTCCGGGCGGAGGCCGGCGACGTCGCCGTCGTCCTGCTCACCCACCACCACCTCGACCACTCCGAGGCGGCCCGGGAGTTCGCGGAGTCGGTCGGCTGCGGCGTACGAGCCCTTGACCCGGCGTACCGGCTCGGCACGGAGGGGCTCGGCGAGGGCGACGTCGTCGCGGTCGACGGCCTCGAGGTGCACGTGGTCGCCACGCCCGGCCACACGGCCGACTCGCTCTCGTTCCTCCTGCCCGCCGAGCAGGTCGTGCTCACCGGCGACACCGTGCTCGGACGGGGGACGACGGTCGTCGCCCACCCCGACGGCCGGCTCGGCGCCTACCTCGACTCCCTCGACCGGCTGCACGCCCTCGCCGAGGCCCGCGAGCTCACCGCGATCTGGCCCGGCCACGGCCCGGTCCTCCCCGACGCCCTCCCCGTCCTCGACCACTACGTCGCCCACCGCCGCGAGCGGCTCGACCAGGTCGCGGCCGCCGTCCGCCGGCTCCGGGCCGGTGGCGTCGCCGACGCCCTCACCCTCCCCCGCCAGGTCGTCGAGATCGTCTACGCCGACGTCGACCCCGTCCTCTGGGGCGCCGCCGAGCTCTCCGTCCGCGCCCAGCTCGCCCACCTGCGGGACCACCCCAGAAGTTGAGTTGGGTGTGATCGCCCCGCGACTTGGGACTTTCGGCCCCACGGGTTGGGTGTCGTGACCCCTCTGCGTCCACAGCGACCGGTGTCGCAGCGATCTGCACAGGGAGATCGGGTGCCGGTGTCGACCGGATGGGTGTCGGGCAGGAGCCAGGCATGCTCCGACCCCACCTTCCAGAGATCCCCTTCCTCGGCCGCGAGGCCGCCCGTCTCGGCCTGACCCCCAAGGCACTCCGCTGCGCCGTCGACCAGGGTCTGGTCCGTCGGCTCTTCACGGGCGTCTACGTCCGCGCCGACGTCCCGGACACGATCGAGCTCAGGGCGGCCGCGGCCCGGCTGGTCGTGAGCGAGCACTCGGTGCTGTGCGACCGGACGGCTGCGTGGTTCCACGGCGTGGATGTCTTCCGGTACGCCGAGAAGGACACCGTGCCGCCGCTCGAGACGTTCGTGCTCCGGTGGCAGGCGCCGACCGACCGCCGCGACTGCCACGGACGCACCCGAGACCTGAGGCCCGAGGACTGGACCATCGTGTCCGGCATCCGGGTGACGACGCCCGTCCGCACGGCCGTCGACCTGGCCTGCGGACTGCGTCGGCGCGAGGCCCTGGCCGCGCTCGACGCGATGGCCCGCGAGTGCGGGGTGACGGTGCCCGCGATGAACGCCCTCCTGCGCCGCTACCGCCGTCGGCGCGGAGTGATCCAGGCGCGCGAGCTCGTCCAGCTCGCTGATCCGCGTTCGGAGTCGAGCGGGGAGTCCTGGACGCGCCTCGAGATCCACGACCACGGGCTGCCGGCGCCGGTGCCGCAGTACTGGGTCACGGTCGACGGGCGCCCGACGTACCGTCTCGACCTCGCGTATCCGCACGCCCGGGTCGCGGTGGAGTACGACGGGGAGGAGTTCCACTCGACGCTGCGCCAGCGTCAGCACGACGAGGAGCGCCGGGAGTGGCTACGGCGTCACGGATGGCACGTGATCGTCGTGACCAAGCACTCCTTCTCCCCCGACGCGCTGGCCGCCTGGACCAACGAGCTGCGCGCCGTGCTGCGCGAACGCGGGGCCAACATCCCCATGTGAAGGGGCGAGAACCCCCAACTCAACCTCTCAGCGGATCCGGAACCAGCGGCGGGTGACCCATGCTGCGCCGATGAGGACCGCCGCCATCGACAGCGCCAGGAGCCACACCTTGCGCTCGACGGGCCAGGGCCACTCGGGGGCGGCCAGGTCGGCGGTGGGGTGGTCGAGCAGGTCGACGGCGACGGTCTGGTACGACGCGACGGCGCCGGAGTCGTCGGTGGGGGCGGTCCGGGTGACGATCCGGTACGACGCCTGACCGCCGGGCTGTGCGGGAGCCGACATCAGGGCGACGTGCGGAGGTTCGCTGTTCGTCCTGGCCAGCACCACGGGGGTCTCGTCGTCGACCCAGCCGAGCGGGGTGACGTAGGCGCCGTCGGGGTGGACGTCGGGGTTCAGGGGGAGCCGCACGACCCGTTCGTCGGACACCGAGACGAGGTCGACCTCGCTCCGGAGGGAGCCGTTGCCGAACAGGACCCGGGTGCCGTCGGGGGAGAAGAAGGCGGCGGGCGTGGCGCCGGCCAGCTCCTCGGTGAGGAAGCCGTCGCTGTACCCGACCCCGATCGTGGACGGGATGCGGAGGAAACCCTCGGTGTACTCGACCGGGATGCCCTCGTCGCTGATCCCCACCGTGACCGCCTCCGGGCCCGAGTCACCCGGGACCAGGACATCGTCCTCGGTGAGCTGGCCGTACCAGGTCGCGAGCGGCTCCGAGGTGGTCTGCCCGCTCCACGCGAACTGGTCGCTGTCCCCCGACCACGCGAGCGCGGTGACGAGCAGCTCGGGGGCGGGATTCTCGGCGCCGCGCACCGGCTGGTGCTCGACCTCGCCGGTCGCGAGGTCGGCGATCCGGATCCCGGTGCCGGTGTCGTCGCGGTATCCCCACGCCAGCCGGTCGCCGTCCGGCGAGAGCGCGAGCGGCGCGGCGGACGACGGGTCCAGCCACCGCATCGAGAGGTCGAGATCGGCCCACGGCCAGCCGGGGAGGTCGAGCAGGGAGTAGGACCCGTCGGTGGCCGACACCACGACCGGCGTACCGCGGCCGGTGACGAACGCGACGGAGCTGGTGCCGACCGCGAGGTCGGAGGTGTACGACGCGGGGTCGGTCTGGACGTACGTCGGGACGGGGTGGAGCGTCGACGGCACGGCGCCGGGTCCCTCGAGCGGACCGGCAGGGGACACCCGGCCCGGGCCGGTGGTCACCAGGGCCGCGATTCCGCCCAGCACGACCACGAGCGCGAGGGCGGCGGCACCGGCGACGACCCGGTCCCGGCGGCGGGCGGCGCGGCCGCGACGCCACGTCTCGGGGGCGACGTGGGGCGGGGTCGCCCGGTCGGCAAGGCGGGCGAGCTCGTCGCGCAGCTGCTGGGTCATGACGTGACTCCGATCAGGTCGGCGAGCTCGGGCGCGAGCGCGCGCAACCGGGCGAACGCCTGCCGGGTGGTGGACTTGACGGTGCCGGCGCTGATCCCGAGCACGTGCCCGGTCTGCACCTCGGTCAGGTCCTCGAAGTAGCGCAGCACCAGGACGGTGCGCTGCTTGGGCGTCAGCCGGGCGAGGGCCTGGTCCAGGCTGAGCCGGAGGTCGGGGTCGGGCACCGCCCCGCCGGACGCTGGAGTGTCGTGGGCGAGCAGCGTCACCTCGAGGAACCGGTGGCGGCGCCACCGCGAGATGTTGCGCGTGTAGAGGACGCGGCGTACGTAGGCCTCGGGCTCGTCGAGCCGCTCCCAGCGCCGCGCCGCCTCGACCAGCGCGGTCTGCAGCAGGTCCTCGGCGTGGTGGTGGTCGCCCGTGAGCAGGTACGCCGTGCGCATCAGTGCCGCACTGCGCGACGCCACGAACTCGGCGAAGGCTGCCTCGTGGTGGTCCATGTCCAGTCAGACGCGGGCGGCGGCGATCCGGGGGTCAGTGGCCGCCGGAAATCTTCAGCGGGCGCGTCGCTGGAGGCGCTCGACGTCCATCAGCACGACCGAGCGGGGCTCGAGCCGCAGCCAGCCGCGCGAGGCGAAGTCGGCCAGCGCCTTGTTGACGGTCTCGCGGGAGGCGCCGACCAGCTGGGCGAGCTCCTCCTGGGTGAGGTCGTGGTGGACGTGGACGCCGTCGTCGGCGGTGCGGCCGAAGCGGTCGGCGAGGTCGAGCAGCGCCTTGGCGACCCGGCCGGGGACGTCGGAGAACACCAGGTCGGCGTTGACGTCGTTGGCCTTGCGGAGCCGGCCGGCGATCTGGGAGAGCAGGCCGAGCGCGACGACCGGGCGGCCCTCGAGCCAGCGCAGCAGGTCGTCGTGGGAGAGCGAGGCGAAGGCGACGTCGGTGACGGCGGTGACGGTGGCCGAGCGCGGGCCGGGGTCGAACAGCGAGAGCTCACCGAACATCTGGCCCGGGCCGAGGATCGCCAGGAGGTTCTCGCGGCCGTCGCTGGAGGTGCGGCCGAGCTTCACCTTGCCGTCGAGCACGATGTAGAGCTTGTCGCCGGAGTCGCCCTCGTGGAACAGCACCTCTCCGCGCCGGAGCCGGGTCTCGGCCATGGACGAGCGCAGCGCGCTGGCCGCCTCGTCGTCGAGCGCACTGAAGAGCGGCGCCTGACGCAGCACGTCGTTGTCCACGGTTCCTCCAGTCGCAGCAGGTGATCAACCAGTCATGCAGGTCGCACTGGCAGTCAGTATCACAGATACCGCAGCCACAGGTACGGCGCACTCAGGCCGATGGTCACCACGGTGACCACGATGCCGTACTTCGTGAACTGCCAGAACCCGATGGGGTGGCCGGCGCGTTCGGCGATTCCGAGCACGACGACATTGGCGGAGGCGCCGATGGCGGTCGCGTTGCCGCCGAGGTCGGCTCCCAGCGCCAACGCCCACCACAGGACGTGTGGTCCGTCGCTCGGTACCAGGCTTGCCACCACGGGGCTCATGGTGGCGACGTAGGGAATGTTGTCGACGATCGCGGACAGGCCCGCCGAGCCGAAGAGCAGCACCATGGCGGTGAGTCCCACACGACCCTCGGTCGCACCTGCCAGCGCCTCGGACACCTTCCCGATCACCCCGGTCTCCACCAGGCTCCCGACCATCACGAAGAGTCCGGCGAAGAACACCAGGGTCGGCCACTCCACCTCCCTGAGCGCGTCCTCGGTCGTCACGTTGGTGATCAGCACCAGGAGCCCGGCGCCGAGCAGGGCGACCACCGAGGGCTCGTAGTGGAGGACGGGGTGCAGCACGAAGGCGGCGACGACCATCGCCAGGACCACGCCGCACTTCACCAGCAGTCGTACGTCCTTGATCGCCTCCCGCTCGTTGAGCGACATCACCAACTCCACGCGGTCGGGGTCGAAGGAGAAGGCGGAGCGGAACAGCCAGCGGCACATCAGGCAGAACACGATCATCAGGAAGACCACCCAGGGCAGCAGGTGCACCAGGAAGTCGTTGAAGCTCAGCCCCCCGCGACTGGCGATGATGATGTTCGGCGGATCCCCGACGAGAGTCGCGGTGCCGCCGATGTTGGAGGCCATGACCTCGGCGATGAGGAACGGCACCGGCGGGAGGCCCAGTCGCTCACAGACCAGGAAGGTCACCGGTGCGATCAGCAGCACCGTGGTGACGTTGTCCAGCACTGCCGAGGCCACGGCCGTCAGCACGCAGAGCATCACCATCAGTCGGTAGGGGCGCCCACGGCTCCGTTTGGCCGCCAGGATCGCGATGTACTCGAAGATGCCGGTCTGGCGCAGCACGGAGACGATCACCATCATGCCGAGCAGCAGGAACACGACGTTCCAGTCGACTGCCGTCTCCACGTCGTAGAACGCATGCTCCGCATCGGTGACGTTGAGCAGGAGCATCAGGCCGGCGCCGACGAGGGCGACCTTGGTGCGGTGCACCTTCTCGGTCGCCAGGAGGACGTAGGCACTGACGAAGATGACGAGGGCGAGGACGGCGGTCATGTGTGGTTCCTGACTGGGCGGGCGGTGGACACCACGTCGAGGAGATTGCCCGACACCGGGCGTCACCCTACGGTCTACCCTCGGAGCGTGCACGCCCAGGATCTCGCCACGCCCTATCCCACCGTCCGCAAGGACACCGACGCGCTCGAGGCGATCAGGACCCTCACCGAGCACGAGCGTCCCGCGTTGATCCTCGTCGACGAGCACGACCACCCGGTGGCGATCCTGCCGGGCTCACAGGTGCTGCGGATGGCGATACCGCAGTTCATCCAGGACGACCCGACGCTGGCGCGCGTCGTCGACGAGAGCTTCGCGGACCAGATGGCCGACCGGCTCGCCGGCAAGACGGTGGCAGACCTCCTGCCCGATCGTCGGACCCCGTTGCCGGTGGTCGCTCCCGGCGACACGGTGCTGGAGATCGCGGCAGTGATGGCGGCCAACCGATGCCCGTTGGTCGCAGTCGTCGAGAACGGTGGCAAGGGCGCCTTCATCGGTGCCGTCTCGGTCAGCCAGCTCCTCGGCCGCGTGCTGCCCGTCGGCTGAGCCGGCGGCTCCGCCCTGTCCTGGGCGCCGCATAGGCTGTGCCCGTGGTGACAACAGCACGGGTGACCTCAGGGACTGCCCTGGTGCGGCGCGCCCGCAAGGTCGACCGGGTGCTGGCCGAGACCTACCCCGACGCCCGCTGTGAGCTCGACTTCGACGACCCCTTCCAGCTGCTCGTCGTCACCGTGCTGAGCGCCCAGACCACCGACCGTCGGGTCAACGCGGTCCGGCCGGTGCTGTTCGCCTCCTACCCCGACCCTGCGGCGATGGCGGCTGCCCCGCGCGAGCACCTCGAGCAGCTGCTCGGCCCGCTCGGCTTCTTCCGGGCGAAGACCGAGTCCCTGCTCAAGCTCTCCGCCGCCCTCGTCGAGCGGTACGACGGGCAGGTGCCCGCCCGGCTCGACGACCTGGTGACCCTGCCGGGCGTGGGTCGCAAGACCGCCAACGTCGTGCTCGGCAACGCCTTCGACGTCCCGGGCATCACCGTCGACACGCACTTCGGCCGCCTCGTGCGTCGCCTCGGGTGGACCGAGGAGACCGACCCGGTCAAGGTCGAGCACGCGATCGGGGCGCTGTTCCCGAAGCGCGACTGGACGATGCTGTCCCACCACCTCATCTGGCACGGCCGGCGTCGCTGCCACGCGAAGAAGCCGGCCTGCGGTGCGTGCCCGGTCGCCCGGCTCTGCCCGGCGTACGGCGAGGGCCCGACCGATCCCGAGCTGGCCGCGGCGCTCGTGCGCACCCAGGGGCCCGCGTGAGGCTGCTCGCGGGGCTACTGGTCGCCCTGCTGCTGACAGGCTGCTCGACGCCGCCCCCGGGTGAGGCGAAGATCGACGTCGACACCCCGGAGCTGCGGCGAGCGCAAGGACCAGGCCGGCGTCGAGCCGACTGCGCCCCCGGTGACTCGGAGGCCAGGTCGAGGGCGGACTGCCCGACGTGACCCTGCCCTGCTTCGGCGGCGGGCCCGACGTCGACCTGAGCGCCCTGCGCGGGCCGATGGTCGTGAACCTCTGGGCCTCCTGGTGCGGGCCGTGCCGCGAGGAGATGCCGGTCCTCCAGGACTTCCACGAGCGGTACGGCGACGAGGTGCCGATCTGTGGGCATCGACTACCAGGACGCCCAGGCCGGCGCGGCGATGGAACTGGATGCCGAGGAGCGGGGTCGACCTACCCGCTGCTCGCCGACCCGCAGTCGACTGCTCCGGGGCGCCGGGCCGTTCCCCGGCAACATGGGGCTGCCGATCTTCGCGTTCGTCGACGAGGACGGCACGGTCGACGGTCATCGCGGGAGTTCGTGGTCATCGAGGACGTCGATCCGACCTGCGGGATCTCGTCGAGGAACACCTCGGGGTCCGGCTGTGAGGCCCGACTGGCTGCGTCCGGTCGAGGACGGGGCGCGCCAGATCTCGGTGCACGACCTCACCCGCTTCATGCCGCCGGAGGACAGCGACCCCCGCCGCGGGGCGGTGCTGATGCTGTTCGGCGAGGGCGGGCGTGGCCCCGACCTGCTGCTGACCGAGCGCGCCCACCACATGCGCAGCCACCCCGCGCAGATCGCCTTCCCGGGCGGCTCGATCGACCCCGGCGAGACGGCGCGCGAGGCGGCGCTGCGCGAGGCGGAGGAGGAGACCGGCCTCGACCCCACCGGCGTCGACGTGTTCGCCGAGCTCCCCGAGCTCTGGCTGCCGCCCAGCAACTTCGCGGTCACCCCGTTGCTCGCCTGGTGGGAGGTCGAGAGTCCGGTCGGGGTGATCGACCCCGACGAGGTGCACGCCGTCTACCGCGTGCCGATCAGCGACCTGGTCGGCCCCGAGCACCGGATCCGCGTCGCCCACCCGTCGGGCTGGGTCGGCCCGGGCTACCTCGTGGGCGAGGACAACGACCGGGTGCTGTGGGGCTTCACCGCGGGGATCATCGCCCGGCTCTTCGACTTCGTCGGCTGGGCGGAGGAGATCGACGACGCTCCGCTGCGTGCGTTGCCGGCCCACATGCTGCAAGGTGATCTCCGTCGGGACCTGCCCCGGCAGAACACCCGATTCGGAGAACCTCGGTGAGTTCCCTGTGAACCTGCTGGACTGGCTGCTGGTGGTCCTGGTGCTGACCTACGCCCTCTCGGGCTACTGGCAGGGCTTCATCACCGGCGCCTTCGCCACCAGCGGCCTCCTCGTCGGCGGCCTGATCGGCGTGTGGCTGGCGCCGGCCGCTCTTGGTGACGCCGATCCCTCCCTGCTGGTCTCCCTCGGCGCGCTCTTCATCGTGATCCTGTGCGCCTCGCTGGGGCAGGCGCTGCTCCAGTTCGCCGGCTCCCGGATCCGCGACAAGATCACCTGGCAGCCGGCCCGCGCGGTCGACGCCGCCGGCGGGGCTGTCCTCAGCGCGGTCGCCGTGCTCCTGGTCGCATGGGCGCTGGGCGTGGCGATCTCCGGCTCCAGCATCGCCGGCATCACCGGTCAGGTCCGCAGCTCCACCGTCCTCCAGCAGGTCGACCGGGTGCTGCCCGCCTCGGCCGACTCCGCGCTCGGCGCGTTCAACGACGTCGTCGGCTCGGGCTTCTTCCCCCAGTACCTCGACCCCTTCGCACCCGAGCGCATCGTCGAGGTCGCGCCCGGCCCCCGCCGCCTGCTCACCGATCCCGACGTCGAGGACGCGCAGGCCTCCGTCCTGAAGATCCGCGGCACCAACGACTGCGGTCGTGGGGTCGAGGGGTCGGGCTTCATCTACTCCGACGGCCGGGTCATGACCAACGCCCACGTCGTGGCCGGCGTCGACGACCCCGAGGTCGAGGTCAACGGCTCGACCGTCAGCGCCGAGGTCGTCCTCTACAACCCCGACCTCGACGTGGCCGTGCTCGCGCTCGACACCAGCGGCCTGCCGTCGCTGACCTTCGACACGCAGGTGGAGGAGCGAGAGGGCGTCGCGATCCTCGGCTACCCCCTCGACGGCCCCTACGACGTGCAGCCCGGCCGGGTCCGCGCCGAGCAACGACTCCGCTCACCCGACATCTACGGCGACGGCAGCGTCATCCGCGAGGTGTTCTCGCTGCGTGGGCTGGTGCGTCCCGGCAACTCCGGCGGCCCGATCGTCACCTCCGCCGGTGACGTCGCGGGGGTCGTGTTCGCCGCGTCCGTCCAGGACAAGGACACCGGCTACGCGCTCACCGCCGACCAGGTCGCGCAGAGCGCTGCCGCCGGAGCGTCCCGCTCCGACCAGGTCTCCACCGGAGACTGTGCCGGTTAGCGCTCAGCTCCTGCCCTTGAGCGCCCGCGGGATCTGCTTGCCCTGGCTGATCGCCCGGTCGGGCCCGCGCACCTGCTTGACCTTGCGGACGCCGACGAAGACCAGCAGCCCGGCGACGAGCAGGTAGAAGCCGAAGACGATGAGGAAGGACCAGTGGAGGCCGAGGCCGGCCCAGTGGATGAAGTAGGCGATCGCCACCGACAGCATGATGATCGCGAGCACCGCGATGAAGCCGGCGGCGGCGAAGAGCCCGATGCCGAGCCCTCCCGCCTTGACGCTCACCTTGAGCTCGGACTTGGCGAGCTCGATCTCCTTCGAGATCAGGCTCGAGATGTCGCGGCTGGCGTCGGTGACCAGTCGACCGATGGTGGGGTCGGTGTGGCGGACCGGTTCCGGTGCCATGCGTCGCATCCTCCGTGGTGGGCTGGGTCAGGTCGTGCCGACCCTATCCCTCTAGGATGGTGGACGGTGTGCCGGGAAGCCTGGTCGGCCCGTCGTCGTCCAGAGACGCGACGGAATGCGTGTTCATGACGACCGAAGGGCCCCGATGACCCCGGAACCCCCCGACAGCGAGGACCGTGTCTGGCGACTCGGCCCGAGCTACACCGCGAGCGACCGCCCCCTCGCCCGGCTGGTCGCCCGACCCGTGCGCGAGTTCCTGAAGGTGGAGGCCGCCGGGTCGGTGCTCCTGCTCGCGGCGACGGTGGTCGCGCTCGTGTGGGCCAACTCCGCCTGGGCCGGTGGGTACGACGCCTTCTGGCACTCCACGATCACTGTCGACCTCGGCGTGCTCCGGCTGGAGGAGACGCTCCAGCACTGGGTGAACGACGCCCTGATGGTCATCTTCTTCTTCGTGGTCGGCCTGGAGATCAAGTACGAGCTGGTCCACGGAGACCTGCGCGACCCCAAGACGGCGGCGTTGCCGGTCGTGGCGGCTGTCGGTGGCATGGTCGTCCCGGCGGGCGCCTACCTCGCGATCGTGGGCGGCGGTGACGGGTCGTCGGGGTGGGGGATCCCGATGGCGACCGACATCGCCTTCGCGATCGGCGTGGTCGGCCTGCTCGGCCGCCGCATCCCCTCGGCCGCGCGACTGTTCCTCCTGACGCTCGCGATCGTCGACGACATCGGCGCGATCCTGGTGATCGCGGTCTTCTACACCGATGATCTCAACCTGGTCGCGCTCGCGATCGCCGTGGGCCTGCTCGGCGTGATGGTCCTGATGCGGATGCTGCGGATCTGGTCGGTTCCGGCCTACCTCGTCGTCGGGGTCCTGGTCTGGCTCGCCACGCTCGAGTCCGGCGTCCATGCCACCCTCGCCGGAGTCACCATCGGGCTCCTGACGCCCGCCACACCGTTGCTTCAGGCGAAGGTGGCGCGCAGCTACGCCCAGGAGGCGCTGAGCGATCGCGACCTCGACGCGGACGAGCGACACCGGTTGCGGTTCCTGCTCAACGAGTCGGTCTCGATCGTCGAGCGGTTGCAGGCCCGGCTCCACCCGATGTCGGCCTACGTCGTGCTCCCTGTGTTCGCGGTCGCCAACG
Source organism: uncultured Actinomycetota bacterium (assembly GCA_963826015.1). Lineage (GTDB taxonomy): Bacteria > Actinomycetota > Actinomycetes > Propionibacteriales > Nocardioidaceae > Nocardioides. The sequence continues at coordinate 211,737 of CAWGVI010000013.1, forward strand.
CTGGCGTGGACCTTCGCGGGGGTGTGCTCGGCGACGCTGCCGGCTCCCCGGTCGCGCTCGGCATCGCTGCCGGCCTCGTGATCGGGAAGCCGGTCGGCATCCTGCTCGCGGCGTACGCCGCGGTCAGGCTGGGTCTGGGCCGGCTGCCCGAGGACACCGGTTGGCGGATGGTCGCCGGGCTCGGCGCGGTCGCCGGGCATCGGCTTCACGGTCAGCCTGTTCATCGCCGGGTTGTCCTTCCCGGGCGACGATCTGCTCACCGAGGCCAAGGTCGGCATCCTCGTGGGCTCGCTCGCCGCGGCCCTGGTCGGGATCGTGCTGCTGGTCCTGGGCAGCAGCGGACGACGTCGGTCACTCCTCCGACGACGAGCCCGAGCCCTCCCTCTGCTTGATCAGGTCCATCACCGTCGAGTCGGCCAGCGTGGTCACGTCGCCCACCTCGCGGTGCTCGGCGACGTCCTTGAGCAGGCGACGCATGATCTTGCCGGAGCGGGTCTTCGGGAGCTCCGGCACGATCATGATCTGGCGCGGCTTGGCGATCGCACCGATCTCCTTCTGCACGTGCCTGCGCAGCTCCTCGATCAGCTCCTCGGGGGCCGAGCCCTCGCCGTCGGTCGCCGACTCGCGCAGGATCACGAAGGCACAGACGGCCTGCCCGGTCATCTCGTCGGCCGCACCGACGACCGCGGCCTCGGCGACCTTCGGGTGCGACACCAGGGCGGACTCGATCTCGGTCGTGGAGAGCCGGTGGCCCGACACGTTCATCACGTCGTCGACCCGCCCGAGCAGCCACACGTCGCCGTCGTCGTCCTTCTTGGCACCGTCGCCGGCGAAGTAGAAGCCCTGGGCGGCGTAGCGCGACCAGTAGGTCTCCTGGAAGCGCTCGTCGTCGCCCCACAGGGTGCGGAGCATGGCCGGCCACGGCTTCTGGAGCACCAGGTAGCCGCCGGAGCCGTTCGGGACGCCCGTGCCCTCGTCGTCGACGACGTCGGCCGCGACGCCGGGCAGCGCCTTCATCGCGGAGCCGGGCTTGCCGTGCGTGACGCCGGGCAGCGGGCTGATCATGATCTGGCCGGTCTCGGTCTGCCACCAGGTGTCGACGACCGGGACCTTGCCGGCGCCGATGTTCTCGCGGTACCAGACGTAGGCCTCGGGGTTGATCGGCTCACCGACCGACCCGAGCAGCCGGATCGAGGAGAGGTCGAAGTCCTGCGGGATGTGGTCGCCCCACTTCATGAACGTCCGGATCGCCGTGGGGGCGGTGTAGAAGATGGTGACGCCGTACTGCTGGCAGATCTCCCACCAGCGGCCCTTGTGCGGGCTGTCCGGAGTGCCTTCGTACATCACCTGCGTCGCGCCGTTGGCGAGCGGGCCGTAGACCATGTAGGAGTGTCCGGTCACCCAGCCGACGTCGGCGGTGCACCAGTAGACGTCGGTCTCCGGCTTGAGGTCGAAGACCGACCAGTGGGTGTACGACGTCCCCGTGAGGTAGCCGCCGGTGGTGTGCAGGATGCCCTTGGGCTTGCCGGTCGTGCCGGAGGTGTACATGACGTAGAGCGGGTGCTCGGAGTCGTGCTGCTCGGCCTCGTGGTCGGCGGACTGGCCGTCGACGGCGTCGTGCCACCACACGTCGCGTGAGTCGTCCCAGGCGACGTCCTGCCCCGTCCGGCGTACGACGAGGACGTGGTCGACGTCCTGTCCCTGCTCCTGGGCCTTGCCGACCGCCTCGTCGACAGCGGGCTTGAGGGCGGACGGCGCACCGCGCCGGTAGCCGCCGTCGGAGGTGATCACGACCTTGGCGCCGCAGTCGACCACGCGGCTGGCGAGGGCGTCGGCGGAGAAGCCGCCGAAGACCACGGTGTGGGGCGCACCGAGGCGGGCGCACGCGAGCATCGCGATCGCCGTCTCGGGGATCATCGGCATGTAGATCGCGACCCGGTCGCCCTTCTCCACGCCCAGCTCGATCAGGGCGTTGGTCGCCTTGCAGACCTCGTCCTTGAGCTGGGCGTAGGTGAGGTCGCGGGTGTCGTCGGCGGGCTCGCCGACCCAGTGGAGGGCGACCCTGTCGCCGTTACCGGCGTCGACGTGCCGGTCGACGCAGTTGACCGCGGCGTTGATGGTTCCGCCCACGAACCACTTCGCGAAGGGCGGGTTCGACCAGTCCAGGACCTGGTCCCACTTCTGACCCCAGTCGAGACGCTCGGCGGCCTCGGCCCAGAACGCCTCCGGGTCGGCGTCCGCACGCGCGTACGCCTCCTCCTTCACGTTCGCGTTCTCGGCGAGCTCGGCCGGCGGCTCGAAGCGGCGGTTCTCCTGCATCAGGTTCGACAAGGTCTCGTCAGCCATGGTTCGGAACCTACTCCTGGAGGGTTGTGTCGAGGTTGGTGAGGAACGTCGGGCCGCGGTGGGACCGCGGCCCGACGTCCAGGGGTGGGTCAGTGCTGGGCGGCACCTTCGGCGCCCGCACCGGTCAGGGCGCGGACCTCGAGCTCGTCGTAGGCCGCCTCGGCGTCCGGCTCACCCTGGGACGTGACCGTTCCGAGCCAGCCGAAGAAGAAGCCGGCCGGGATCGAGATGATCCCCGGGTTGGCCAGCGGGAACCACGACCAGTCGTGGCCGGTGAACAGGGCCGTCTCGGAGCCCGACACGACCGGCGAGGACGCCACCAGCACCAGGCAGGTGATGAGGCCGCCGTAGATCGCCCACGTGGCACCTCGCGTGTTGAACCTGCGCCAGAAGAGGTTGAACAGCAGCGAGGGCAGGTTGGCCGATGCCGCGACCGCGAACGCCAGGGCGACCAGGAACGCGATGTTCAGCTTCTGGGCCGGGATCGCCAGCGCGATCGCCACGCCACCGATCACGAAGGCCGCGATCCGGGCGACCCGGACCTCGTCCTTCTCCGACGCCCTGCCCTTCTTCCAGACGTTGGCGTAGAGGTCGTGGGCCACGGAGGACGCCGAGGTCAGCGTCAGGCCGGCCACCACCGCCAGGATGGTCGCGAACGCCACGGCCGAGATGAAGGCCAGCAGGATCGCACCCCCCGCCGTGCCGGACCCTCCGCCGACGGCTTCGGCCAGGAGTGGCGAGGCGAGGTTGCCTGCGGAGTCGAGGACCGCGCTCCCCTCACCCGTCGCGAGCAGCGCCGCGGCACCGAAGCCGAGCACCAGCGACATCAGGTAGAAGGCGCCGATGATGCCGATCGCCCAGTTCACCGAGGTGCGGGCGTCCTTGGCGGTCGGCACCGTGTAGAAGCGGATCAGGATGTGGGGCAGTCCGGCGGTGCCGAGCACCAGGGCCAGGCCCAGGCTGACGAAGTCGATCCGGCTGGTGGTGTCGATGCCGTACTTCAGCCCGGGCTCCAGGAATGCCTGGCCCTTGCCGGTGTTCTCGGCAGCAGCGCCGAGCAGCGTGGAGAGGTTGAAGTCGAACTCGGCCATCACCAGGAACGTGATCAGGACGGTGCCGCTGATGAGCAGGACGGCCTTGACGATCTGCACCCAGGTGGTGCCCTTCATGCCGCCGACCGTGACGTAGAAGATCATCAGCACGCCGACCAGGGCGATCGTGAGCGCCTTGGCGCCGTCGCCCTCCACCCCGAGCAGGAGTGTGACCAGGGCGCCCGCGCCGACCATCTGCGCCAGCAGGTAGAAGATGGAGACCACGACCGTCGAGGTGGCGGCGGCGGTCCGGACCGGCGTCTGCTTCATCCGGAAGGCGAGCTGGTCGGCCATCGTGAACCGGCCCGAGTTCCGCAGCAGCTCGGCCACCAGCAGCAGGGCCACGAGCCAGGCCACCAGGAAGCCGATCGAGTACAGGAACCCGTCGTACCCGGCCAGGGCGATCAGGCCGGAGATGCCCAGGAACGAGGCGGCGGACATGTAGTCGCCGGAGATGGCCAGGCCGTTCTGGAAGCCGCTGAACGAGCGACCCCCGGCGTAGTAGTCGGCGGCGCTCTTGTTCTGCCGGCTGGCCCAGAACGTGATCCCGACGGTGATCGCGACGACCGTGAGGAACAGGATCGTGGAGAGGGTCTCAGAGCTCATCGGACGCCGCCCTTCGAGATGGCGTCGTTGTAGCGCTGCTCCAGCTCGCGGGCGAGCGGGTCGGCGTTCCTGTTCATGTAGCGGCCGTAGAGGATCGCGATGAGGAACGTCGACGCGAACTGGAGGAGCCCGAAGACCAGGGCGACGTTGACGTTGCCGATCACCTGGGTGTCCATGAAGCCGCCCGCCCAGTTCGACATGATCACGTAGAGCAGGTACCAGGCCATGAACACGATGGTCGCGGGGAAGACGAAGTTGCGGAACCGGCGGCGCAGCTCGACGAAGTCGGCGGAGTCGTGCAGCTCCGCGTAGGCGGGGTGGGACGAGCGCTGGTGCACGCCGCTGCCCGGTGCGGCGGCGTCGTGGGTGGGTTCGGACACGGGGGCCTCCTTGTGAGGTGTGGTCCTCGTCACGGTGGCACCGGGCCCGGGGCGACGGCGAGGGTGCCGCGCCGATGCTCGCCGAGCGGGGTCGGCGGATCGGTGAGCGGTCGGTCGGGCGCGACGAACGGTCAACCGCGCTGCAGGTCGACCGCTTCGGGAGTGTGCAGCCGCACCATGAACCGGTCGGCGTGGGCGGGGCGGAGGGAGCGGGTGAGCCGGCTGACGACGACCATCGTGCCGAGCGCGGCGGGGACGCTCCAGGCGGCGGGCTGGCCGAGCAGGGCGGCGGTCCAACCGGTGGTGGCGGACGTGGTGATCGTCCAGACGACGGCGGCGCCCGAGCCGAGGCCGCCGACGAGCAGGCCGGCCACGGCGCCGGGCGCGGTCAGGCCACGCCACCAGATGCCGAGCAGCAGCAGCGGGCAGAACGTGGAGGCGGCCACCGCGAACGCGAGCCCGACGGTGCGGGCCACACCGACCTGCGGCAGGGCGAGGGAGACCAGGCACGGGACCAGGACGGCGACCACGGCGCCCAGCCGGAACGCGGTGACGCCGTGCAGCCGCCGGCTGCCCCACCGGCCGACGACGTCCTGGCTGAGCACGCCGGCGACCGCGATCGACAGCCCGCTGCTCGTGGAGAGGAACGCGGCGAACGCGCCGGCGGTCACCAGCCCGGTCAGCAGCTCGCCGAGCAGCCCGGGGACCATCAGCCGCGGCAGCTCCAGCACGAGCGTGTCGCTCCCGGACGCCGCGAGGTCGGGGGCGTAGATCCGGCCGAGCGCGCCGTACACGGGCGGGAGGAGGTAGAACGCGCCGAGCAGGACCAGCACCACCAACGTCGTACGACGCGCGGCCCGGCCGTCGGGGTTCGTGTAGAAGCGGACGACCACGTGGGGCAGGCCCATGGTGCCGAGGAAGGTGGCGATGATCAGCGAGTAGGTGACGTAGAGGCCCTGCCCGCCGCCCTCGCCCAGCGGCAGGGACCACGTGTCGGACCCTCCGCCAGACACCGCGGTCACCGGATCGGCCGCGCCGTCGCCGAGCCAGACCCCGAGCAGCACCATCGCGGGCAGCAGCAGCGCGGTGAGCTTGAGCCAGTACTGGAACGCCTGGACGAACGTGATGCTCCGCATCCCCCCGGACGTGACGCCCACCAGCACGACGAGGGCGACCACCACCGGGCCGAGCCATGCCGGTGCGCCCACGGCGGACTCGAGGGTGACGCCGGCCCCCTGGAACTGCGGCAGCAGGTAGAGCCAGCCGATCGCCACCACCAGCACCGAGCTGAGGCGTCGTACGACGGTGGAACCGAGGCGGGCCTCGGCGAAGTCGGGCAGCGTGTAGGCGCCCGAGCGTCGCAGCGGCGCCGCGACCAGCACCATGAGCACGAGGTAGCCGGCGGTCCAGCCGACGGGGTACCAGAGCATGTCGGCGCCGAAGGTGAGCACCAGCCCGGCGACGCCGAGGAAGGAGGCGGCCGAGAGGTACTCGCCACCGATCGCCGAGGCGTTGAGCCGCGGCCGCACGCTGCGGGAGGCGACGAAGAAGTCGCTCGTGGTCCGGGAGAACCGGAGGCCCCAGGTGCCGATGACGAGCGTGGTGACGGTGACCAGCACGACCGCGACCACGCCGGGCAGGGTCGCGAGGTCGGTCACCGGCGTACCTCCCCGACGAGCTCGGCGAAGTCCTGCTCGTTGGCCTCGGCCCGGCGCAGGAACCGCCAGCCGAGGAACACCAGCCACGGGTAGACCAGGATGCCGAGCAGCAGCCACGAGACGGGGACGCCCACGACCCGGAGCTCCCCGAGCCCGGGCCAGACGTGGAACACCAGCGGCAGCGTCCCGACGGTCAGGACCAGGACGGCGAGCACCAGCAGCGCGAGCCGCAGCTGCTCGCGCAGCAGCGAGCGCATGTAGACGGCGCCGATCTCGGTGCCGGCGTCGATCTCCCGCGTGCCGGCCGGTCGTACGACGCTGGCCGGCCGTCGCGGACCGGTGACCCGGACCCGCGGCTGGGTCACGCGCCGGCTCCCGGTGAGGAGCTCGCGCAGCTCGCGGGTGTGGCGGCGGGCGACGACCAGCTCCTGGTCAGCGACGACGACCGCGCAGCGGCCGCCGTCGGTCCGCAGCTCGCGGACGTGGGCGAGGGAGACCAGCATCGAGCGGTGGATCCGGACGAACCCGGCGCCGGCCCACTGCTCGGCCAGCGACGACAACGGGGTGCGGACCAGGTGGGATCCTCCCGCGGTGTGCAGACGCGCGTAGTCGCCCTGCGCCTCGACGTGGGTGATCTCGGAGCGGTCGACGAAGCGCGTGACGCCACCGCGCTCGACCGGGATCCGCACCGCCTCACCGCCCGCCGGGGCCCCTGCTTCGACGACGCGTCGGACCGCCTCCCCGAGCCGCTCCGCGCGGACCGGCTTGAGGACGTAGTCGACCGCGCGCAGCTCGAAGGCCTCGACCGCGTGCTCCTCGTGGGCGGTCACGAACACGACCGGCGGCGGTTCCTTGAAACGGGAGAGCACCTGGGCGAGCTCGAGCCCGGTGAGGCCGGGCATCTGCACGTCGAGGAAGACCGCCTGGACGTCGCGCTCGTGCAGCAGCCGCAGCGCCTCGGCCGCCGAGTCGCAGCCCAGCACCTCGCCGACGCGTGGGTCCTGGCCGAGCAGGAAGACCAGCTCGTCGAGCGCGGGGCGCTCGTCGTCGATGACGAGGCAGCTGAGGGTCATCGGGGTGGTCATGCGTGGACTCCCGGGGCGAACTTGGGCACGCGGACGATCACCTTCGTGCCGGACCCGGGGGCGGTCTCCACCACCAGGCCGTAGTCGTCACCGTAGGCGTTGCGCAGCCGGGCGTCGACGTTCCCGAGCCCCACCGAGTCCATCGCGACGTCGCCGGCGAGCGCGCGTCGTACCCGCTCCGGGTCCTCGCCGGCGCCGTCGTCCTCGACCTCGATCACGCACTCCTGGTCGACGTCGCGGGCCTCGATCGTGAGCCGCCCGACGCCGTCCTCCTTGTCGGCGCTGGCCTCCAGGCCGTGCCGGACGGCGTTCTCCACCAGCGGCTGGATGCACAGGAACGGGACCGCGACCGGCAGCACCTCCGGCGCGATCCGCAGCGTCACCTGGAGCCGGTCGCCGAAGCGTGCCTGCTCGAGCAGGAGGTAGCGCTCCACCGACCGCAGCTCCTCGGCGAGCGTCGTGTAGTCGCCGTGGCGGCGGAAGGAGTAGCGGGTGAAGTCGGCGAACTCGAGCAGCAGCTCGCGGGCGCGGTCGGGGTCGGTACGGACGAAGCTGGCGATCGCGCCGAGGGAGTTGTAGATGAAGTGGGGGCTGATCTGGGCGCGCAGCGCACGGACCTCGGCCTCCATCAGCCGGGTCCGGGACGCGTCGAGCTCGGCGAGCTCGAGCTGGCCCGACACCCACGACGCGACCTCGTCGGCCGCGCGCACCAGGCCACCGGTCGCCTCCTGCGCGCCGACGACGAGGGTGCCGACCAGCGTCTCCTCGACCACCAGCGGGCTCACCACCAGCTGGCGCACCGGGCAGCCGGCGTCCTCGCACGGCAGGGCGCCGCGCGGGACGACCCGCGTGCGTCCGGTGTCGAGGACCTGGCCGAGCAGGTCCGGCACCTGGTCCCGGTGGTGGCCGCCCAGCCCGTCCCAGTGCAGGACGCCGCTGGTGTCGGTGAGGGCCGTCGCCGGCGCCCCGAGCAGGGCGCGGAGGTGGCGGGCGCTGCGCTCCGCGCTGGTGGTGGTCAGGCCCTCCCGCAGCGCGGGTGAGGCCAGCGACGCGGTGTGCAGGGTGCGGAACGTGGCGCGGTCGGCCTCGGACCCGAGGTGGGTACGCCGCCAGGGGCGGAGCCGGTCGCCGATCATGGCCGGAGGCTAGTCCGTCCCGGCCCGGCTCAGCGGAAGTCGATGAGCAGCATGTCGTCGTCCGGGCCGTCGCTCGCCCGCCCGGGCGGTGTGTCGAGGGGCGCGGGGTCCTCGGTGACCGGCTCGGAGGTGTCGACCAGCGTCGCGCGGAAGCAGTCGCACGTGTAGGGCACGCGCATCCCGTCCATGCCGCGGCCGTAGTCCTCGTAGAGCTCCACCACGTCGGCCATCAGCGCGTCGCGGGCGTCGGCGTCCAGGGTCGCGACGTAGGACCGCGAGGAGACGAGGTCGACGATCGACTCGCGGTTGACCTCCTGCCAGAACGCGAACGACGTCTCCTCGACGACCCCGAACAGCTCGGAGTCGACCAGCGCCTGCGCCGACTCCTCGGTGCGGGCTGCGAGGTCCTTGCGCTCACCGAGGATCCGCCACAGCTTGCGGACCCAGGGGATGCGCGGGTCGTGCGCGTTCCACGCGATCGCGACCGAGCCGCCCGGGCGCAGCACGCGCGCGATCTCCGGCAACGCCCGCTCGTGCTCGAACCAGTGGAAGGCCTGCCCCGCCACCACCACGTCGACCGAGCTGTCGGGGAGCGGGATCTCCTCGGCGCCGCTGACGCTGGTCGGGACGTCGGGCAGGTGGCGCTGGAGGATGCCGAGCATGTCGGGGTCCGGGTCGGTGGCATGGACGTCGTGGCCCAGCGACACCAGCTGCCGGGTCAGCTTTCCGGTGCCGGCGCCGAGCTCGAGCACGGTCGCGGCGTCGCGGCCGACCAGCCAGGCTGCCGCGGGTGCCGGGAAGTCGGGACGCCCGCGGTCGTAGGCCTCCGCCACCGGGCCGAAGGACCGGGAGAGCCGGCTCAGGTCGTCGTCCATCATCGGCAGGCTACCTGCCGGGGACCGTCGGTCCGGTGACTAGCCTGACGACACCATGAGCTTCGAGTCGCTGGACCGCCTGCAGGCCCTCGAGGGCGTGCCCTCTGCCCTCGCATCGGCGCGCGACGGGATCGACGCCGTGCTGCGCGACCGCGGCCTGCGACGGACCTCCCCGGAGACGACGGCGGAGTCGCTGCTGCGCGGTGCGCACGCGAGCGCCGTGCTCGAAGGGTCGACCGCGACCGTCGAGGACGTGCGCGACGGGACCGGGGACGGGATCGCTGCCGCCGCGGTCCGGCTCTCGACCGAGCTGCTCCGGCTGGCACCGGTGCTGCGCCGCTCGCCGCTCCAGGCCCTGGCCCGGCTGCACACGCTCGCGGGCGCCGGCGCGGTCGCCGACGACCGGCTCGGCCGTCCCCGCGACGCCGAGGCGGCGCTGCTGCTGCGGACGGTCGCCGACGTGGTCGCGGCGGACGCGCCCGCGCTGCTGGTCGCGGCCGTGGTGCACGGGCAGCTGATCGCGACCTCGCCGTTCGTCTCGCACAACGGGCTGGTCGCACGGGCGGCCGAGCGACTGGTGCTGGTCGCGCGTGGGCTGGACGAGAAGTCGCTGATCGTGCCCGAGGCCGGGCACCTCGCGCTCCGCCCGGCGTACGACGGGAGCGCGGCAGCGCTCCGCGCGGGCGGCCAGGCGTCGGTCCAGCGCTGGCTGCTCTACTGCGCGGAGGCCTACGCGGCCGGCGCCGAGGCCAGCCCGGTCCGCTCCTGAGGCCCGCCGGTTCCCGGACATGCGAGCGGCACCCGTGTCCGAGGACATGGGTGCCGCCGCTGACACGTGAGACCAATGGCTACCAGGCGTGCTCTTCTCACTTGCTGACCCGGGCAGATCCCGGTGACAGGCGCCCTCATGAAGGGTGGATCGCCGCGTGGGTACCTGGCTCACGTGCGGGCCTCTGTGGAGTTCTGTGACTCCATTACGACACGTCCGGGGCGACACTTCAAGAGCCGTTCGGCACTTCCCCCGAACCTGTCCGGTAACCGGTCAGGAACCGCCCTCAGGACGCCGTCCGGCGCTTCCGCGCCGAGCTCCAGGCGAACCCGCCGAGGGCGAGCGCACCGCCGACGGCCAGGGCCGCGAGGGTCGGCTTGGTGGGGGGAAGCGGGACCCGGGCGCGAAGGGCCACCGGCTTGGTGAAGACCAGCACCGGCCACCCGTTCGACGTCGCCACCTTCCGCAGCTCCTTGTCGGGGTTGACGGCGTGGGGGTGGCCGACCGCCTCCAGCATCGGGACGTCGGTGACGGAGTCGCTGTAGGCGTAGGAGGCGTCGAGGTCGTAGCCGATCTGGGTGGCGAGGTCGCGGATCGCGTTCGCCTTCTCCTCGGCGAACGCGTAGTACTCGATCTCACCCGTGTAGCGACCCTCGACGATCTCCATCCGGGTCGCCACGACCCGGTCCGCGCCGAGCATCGCCCCGATCGGGCCGACCACCTCGGCGCCTGACGTGGAGACGATGACGATGTCGCGCCCGGCGAGCCGGTGCTCCTCGATCAGGCTGACCGCCTCGTCGTAGACCAGTGGGTCGACGATGTTGTGGAGGGTGTCGGCCACGATCTCGCGGACCGTCGCGACGTCCCAGCCCGCGGAGAGCTGCGACATGAACGCCCGCATCTTCTCCATCTGGTCGTGGTCGGCGCCGCCGACGAGGTAGACGAACTGGGCGTACGCCGAGCGCAGGACCGCGCGCCGCGAGATCAGGCCACCGGCCTGGAACGGCTTGCTGAAGGCCAAGGTGCTCGACTTCGCGATGATCGTCTTGTCGAGGTCGAAGAAGGCCGCGGTCGGGCGCGTCACGTCCTCATCGTAGGTGGGGAATCCTCCCCATCGTGGGACCGCGGACCTTCCACAGCCGGGCTCCCCGATGTCGTCTCCACAGGGCTCGGTCGTGGCCGAGGTGGTCGTGGGCGGCGCCGGGGACGCTTCCGGCATGAACGCACCCCTCGTGATCACGCGCGACGACGACCTGCTCGACGAGCTGCTGCGCCTCGGTGCGGCGGCCGGCGTGACCCCCGTCGTCGCCCCGGACGCCCTCGGCGGGCTCACCGGCTGGCCGTCCGCGCCGCTGGTGCTGGTCGGGGCCGACGTCGCCCGCGAGCTGGCCGAGCTGCGCCCACCCCGGCGCGACGGGGTCCACGTCGTCGCGTGGGGCACCTTCCCCGCCGACGCGATGCGGGTCGCGCTGGCCCTCGGCGCGGAGAACGTCGCGGAGCTGCCGCAGTCCGGGGAGTGGGTCGTGGAGCAGCTGACCGACCTCGGAGACCGGAGACCGCGACGCGCGTTCACGGTCGGGGTGGTCGCCGGGTGCGGTGGTGCCGGGGCCAGCGTGCTGGCGGCGTCCGTCGGGATGCTCGCGGCCGACGACGGCCCGACGGCCCTGCTCGACGCCGACCCGCTGGGGCCCGGCCTCGACCGGGTGCTCGGCATGGAGGACCGGGCCGGCGTCCGCTGGGACGAGCTCTGCCAGACCACCGGCCGGCTCGGTGCCGCCGCCTTCCGCGAGAGCCTCCCGCGACGCGACGGACTGGGCGTCCTGACCTGGTACGCCGGTCGGCGGGGCGTGCTCCAGCCCTTCGCGGTCCGTGAGGTGCTCTCGGCCGCCCAGCGCGGGCACGACACCGTCGTGGTCGACCTGCCCCGCTCCCGCGACTCCATCGCCGACGAGGTCGTCGCCCGCTGCGACCGGGTGCTGGTCGTCGCGCGCCCGACCGTGCACGGCCTGGCCGCGACCGCCCGGGTGGCCGTGGGGCTGCCCGCCGACCGGACCTCGCTGGTCCTGCGGGGTGCCGGCCTCGACGACCCCGACGTCGCGCGGGTGGTCGACCTGCCGGTGCTGCTGCGGATGGGTGACCAGCGCGGGTTGGCCGAGGCGATCGACCTGGGCCTGGGTCCGGTGCGCTCACGCCGGTCCCCGCTCGCTCGTGCGGCGCGGGCCGCGCTGGTCACCCCGGCCGCCGCGGTCGCATGAGCGAGGGGCTCGCCCCGGTCGGGGCGCTGGTCGAGGTCGTCCGCGACCGGCTGGCGCGCGACCCCGGCGAGCTCACGCCCCACCGCGTGGCCGCCGCCCTCCGCGCAGCGGGGCGACCGGTCGGCGATGCGACGGTGCTGGCGGTGCACGAGGCGCTCCGCCGGGACGTGGTCGGCGCGGGCCCGCTCGAACCGCTGCTCCGGCTGCCGGGCGTGACCGACGTGCTCGTCAACGGTCCCGACTCCGTCCATCTCGACCGCGGCGCCGGCCTCGAGCCCGCCGGTGTCGGGTTTCCCGACGACGAGGCCGTCCGCCGACTGGCCCAGCGCCTCGCCGCGAGCGCCGGTCGGCGACTCGACGACGCGACCCCGTACGTCGACGTCCGGCTCCGCGACGGCACCCGCTGCCACGCCGTGCTCGCACCCGTCGCCCGGCCCGGCACCACCCTCTCGCTGCGCATCCCCAGCCGCCGCGCCCTCACCCTCACCGACCTGGTCGCGGCCGGGACCGTGACGCCCGAGGGGGCGGCCCTCCTGTCCTCGGTGGTCGCCGCCCGTCTGGCGTTCCTGGTCACCGGTGGCACGGGCGTCGGCAAGACCACGCTGCTGGCGAGCCTGCTGTCCCTGGTCGAGCCCGCCGACCGGTTGGTCCTGGTCGAGGACGCCTCGGAGCTGCGGCCCGACCACCCGCACGTCGTGGGGTTGGAGGCCCGGCCGCCCAACCTCGAGGGTGCCGGTGAGGTCACCGTCCGCACCCTCGTGCGGCAAGCGCTCCGGATGCGACCCGACCGGCTGGTCGTGGGCGAGGTCCGCGACGGCGCCGTCACCGACCTCCTCGCCGCCCTCAACACCGGCCACGACGGGGGCTGCGGGACGCTCCACGCCAACTCCGCGGCCGACGTCCCCGCCCGGGTCGAGGCGCTCGCGATGGCGGTCGGGTGGGGTCGGGAGGCGACCCACAGCCAGCTCGCGTCGGCCCTCGACGCGGTGGTCCACCTCGGCCGGGCCGCCGACGGCCGGCGGATCGTCCGCGAGCTCGCGGTGCCCCGGCGCGGACGCGACGGACTGGTCTCGATGGCGACGGCGGTCTGCTTCGACGACGCGGGCGCCGCCCGGACCGGCCCGGGCGCGGCCGACCTCGACCGGCGCCTCCACCCCGACCCGTGACGCCGGCGACGTGGCTGGTCGGTGGCGTCGTCGTGCTGGCGGTGCTGCTCCTCGGCCGCCCGGCCCCGGTGACACCCGAGCGCCCGCCGGTGCGGTGGCTGCTGCTCCTCCCGCTCGCCCTGGCCGCGCTGATGGTGCCGCCCGGCGCTGCGCTCGCCGTGGCCGTCGTCGCCCTCGGCGGCCGTGCCTGGTGGCGGCAGCGCCACCGGACCCGTGAGGCCGAGGTGACCGCCGGTCGGGTGCTGGAGGCCTGTGAGCTGATGGCCGCCGAGGTCGCTGCCGGACAGCCGCCCGGCACCGCGCTCGGCCACGCCTCCGCCACCTGGCCGCCCCTGGCCGATGCCGCGCGGGCCGACGGGCTCGGCTCCGACGTCCCAGCCTCCCTCCGCCGCCTCGCCCTCCGGCCCGGGGCCGCGGAGCTGCGTCTGGTCGCGGCCGCCTGGGACGTCGCCCACCGCAGCGGGGGTGGGTTGGCCGACGGGTTGGGACGGGTCGCGGGGTCGCTCCGGGCTGCCCGCGCCACCCGGCTGGTGGTCGAGGGTGAGCTCGCCTCGGCCCGGGCCACGGCCCGGCTCGTGGCGGCCCTCCCGGTCCTGGTGCTGCTGCTCGCCGGCGGACCGGGGGGCGGTGCCTGGTCGTTCCTCCTCGACACACCGGCTGGCTGGGCCTGCCTGGTCGCCGGGCTCGGGCTCGGACTGCTCGGCCTCTGGTGGATCGAGCGGCTGGCCGCCGCGGTGCTCCGGTGATCGCGCTCGCGACGGGGCTGTTGCTCGTGGTGGGGATCCTGCTGTCGGCGCGGCCTCGACCGCGCGCCCCCGACCCGCGGCCGGCACCGGTCTCGCCCGCCCCGGGACCCCGCGACCGGGACTGGGTCGGGCGCGGTCGGCGCTGGTGGCCGCCGCTGGCCGGGCTGGGTGGCTGGGCGTTCGTCGGGGGGACGACGGGCGTGCTCGTGGGGCTCGCCGCGGCCGGGGTCGTCCACCGGGTGACCTCGGCGGCCGAGCCCGCAGCGGTCCGGAGGGAGCGGGAGCAGGTCCGGAACGACCTGCCCTCGCTGGTGCTGCTGCTCGCGACCGCGCTGCGGGCGGGCGCCGCGCCGGGCCCCGCAGCCCGACAGGTCGCCGCCGCTCTGCCCGGCCCCGCGGGGGCGCGGCTCGCCTCCGCCGCCGACCGGCTCGCGCTCGGTGCAGGCCCCGACCGGGTCTGGGACGACCTCGCGGCCGACCCCGGGCTCGCCCCGCTGGGTCGGGCCCTGGCCCGCGCCGAGCGCACCGGCGCCCCGGTCGCCGCCGTCGTCGAACGACTCTCCGACGACCTCGCCGGCAGTGCGCGGGCCGACGTCGAGCAACGGGCGCGGGCCGTGGGCGTGAAGGCTGCCGTCCCGCTCGGGGTCTGCCTGCTGCCCTCCTTCCTGCTGCTCGGGATCGTGCCCCTCGTCGTGTCGCTCCTCGACGGACTCCGGTGGTGAGGGGGCGTCGACGCGGACCGGTCGTCGTCCACACCGGACCGGCCCGTCCGTTCCGTCCCCAGCCCCGACCGCGGTCGTCGCGTCCGGTCGGTCGTGGCGACGACAGTCGGATCACCGGCCGCACCCGGCGGCCCGCCCGTGAGGAGATCCCATGACCACCCGATCCACCACCCGACCCACCCACACCCCTGACGAGGCCGGCATCACCACCGCCGAGTACGCCGTGGGCACCGCCGCCGGCGCCGGGCTCGCGGGCCTGCTCTACAAGCTGCTGAGCGGTGGCTTCGGCGAGCAGATGCTCCGGTCGCTCTTCGACCACGTGCTCGGGCTGCTGGGCATCGGATGACCCGTCGGGCCGGCAGCCAGCGGGGGGCGGTGACCGCCGAGCTCGCCCTGGGGCTGCCCCTGCTGCTGGCCGTGACGGTCGGGCTGGTCTGGCTGCTCGCCGTGGGCGCCGGCCAGGTCAGGGTGGTGGACGGGGCGCGAGAGGCCGCCCGCTCGCTGGCGCGCGGCGATCCCGAGGCCAGCGCGGTCGCCCGGGCGGTCCGGGTCGCCGGCGAGGACAGCCGGGTCAGCACGACGTGGAGTGGTGGTGAGGTGACCGTGACCGTGACCCGTGAGGTCGCCGGGCCCGGGGGCCTGTTCGACGCGCTGCCCGAGGTCGTGCTCCGTGCGGAGGCGGTGGCCGTCGTGGAGTCCCCGCCATGACCCGTCGGGGCGAGACCGGCTCCGCGAGCCTGCTGGTCGTGAGCCTGGTCGGGGTGCTGCTGCTCATCGGCAGCGCGCTGGGCGTCGTCGCCGCGATGGTGACCGCCCACCGCACCGCAGAGTCCGCGGCCGACCTCGCCGCGCTCGCCGGGGCCGCCGACCGTCAGGAGGGCGGGGTCGGGTGCGAGGCCGCCGGCTCCATCGCCACCGCCAACGGCGCCAGGTTGCTCGACTGTCGGCTCGAGGGGGACGACGTCGTCGTCACCGTGGAGGTGGCCGGCCCACACTGGCTCGGCCAGCGCGCCGACCTGCAGGCCGAGGCCCGGGCCGGTCCCGGCTGAGCGTCAGGCGCGGTCGTCCTCGCGGTGGTCGTGGTCGCGGTCGGCCTCGGCCCGGTCGAGCTTCTCCGAGAGCTCCTCGAGCTTCTTCTGCTCTCGCCGTCGTCCGAGCTCGCGCTTGGTGCCGAACTTCAGGATGCCGAAGCCCCAGAGGATGGCGACGCCGCTGCCGACGCCGAGGAAGAACACCGTGAGGGCGCTGACGTCCGCGCCCAGCAGGCCGACCGATGCCGGCTCGATGTCGAACACGACCGCGACGATCGCGAGCCCCCCCAGCAGGATGAGGAGCAGACCGAGGATCACCATGGGGCGAGGCTACTCGCGGGCCGCGGGGGCGTGCCGGAGGAGGGCATCCAGGAGCCGCACCGCGCCGGCCTTGTCGAGCGGGTTGTTCTGGTTGCCGCACTTGGGCGACTGCACGCACGACGGGCAGCCGTCGGGGCACTCGCAGTCGTCGATGGTGTCGCGCGTGGCGCGCAGCCAGGCGACCGCGGCGTCGAAGCCGCGCTCGGCGAAGCCGGCCCCGCCGGGGTGGCCGTCGTACACGAAGACGGTGAGGATCCCGGTGTCGGGATGCCGCGCGGTGGAGACCCCGCCGATGTCCCAGCGGTCGCAGGTCGCCACCAGCGGCAGCAACCCGATCGAGCAGTGCTCGGCCGCGTGTGCGGCGCCGGGGACGTCGCCGGGGGAGACCCCGGACTCGTCCACGACGTGGTCGGGCATCGTCCACCAGACCGCGACCGTCTGCAGCGTCCGCTCCGGCAGGTCGAGCGGCTCCTCGCCGATCACCTCGCCCCCGGGATGGCGACGCTTGAGGTAGGACACGACCTGGTGGGTGACCTCCACGTCGCCCAGCGAGAGCCGGCAGCCGCCCCAGTCGGCGTGCCGCCGCTCACCGAGCACCGAGATCGAGGTGATCTCCCGGGCCGAGGTGGACCAGCCCGGGTCGCCGCGCTCGAGGATCGCCACTCGATCGTCGAGGTCGAGCTCGCGGACCTGCCAGGTCTCCCCGCGGTGGAGGTAGACCGCGCCGGCATGGGCCGTGCTGTGGGCGCGCCCGCCGTCGACGGTGCCGACGACGCGTCCGGTCGCGGCCTCGAGCAGCTGGACCGCGGCGCCGCCGGCGGAGCGGATGTCGGCGAGCTCGGCGGCCGGGCGGCGGTCGGTCCAGAACCAGCCGCGCGGCCGCTGGCGGAGCAGCCCGGCGTCCGTCAACCGGTCGACCACGCCGCGCGCGGCCGGACCGAACATCGGCAGGTCGGCCACGGTCAGCGGCAGCTCCTGGGCGGCGGCGCACAGGTGCGGGCCGAGGACGTGGGGGTTGTCGGGGTCGAAGACGCTCGCCTCGACCGGCTGCCCGATCAGCGCCTCGGGGTGGTGGACGAGGTAGGTGTCGAGTGGGTCGTCGCGCGCGACCAGGATGCCGAGGGCATCGCCCGCGCCACGCCCGGCCCGGCCCAGCTGCTGCCACAGTGCCGCGCGGGTGCCGGGGAAGCCGACCATGAGGACGGCGTCGAGCCCGCTGATGTCGATCCCGAGCTCGAGCGCGTTCGTCGCAGCGAGGCCCACGAGCTCCCCCCGCCGCAGCTGGTCCTCGAGCTCGCGCCTCTCCTCGGGCAGGTAGCCGCCGCGGTACGCCGCCACCCGCGTCGCCAGCGACGGGTCGACCTCCTCCAGGAGCTCGGAGGCGGTCCGGGCGACCTGCTCGACGCCCCGCCGGGAGCGGACGAAGGCGAGGGTCCGGACGTCGTGGATGACCAGGTCGGTCAACAGGTCGGCGGCCTCGCTGCCGGCGGGCCGGCGGATCGGCGCGCCGTTCTCACCTTGGTACGACGCGAACGGCGGCTCCCACAGCGCGAGCGCCACGCGACCGCGCGGGGAGGCGTCCTCGGTGACGGCCCGGACCGGCAGCCCGGTCAGCCGGGTCGCGGTGACCTCCGGCTCCGACATGGTCGCCGACGCCAGCACGAACGTCGGGTCGGCGCCGTAGCGGGCACAGACCCGGCGCAGCCGGCGCAGCACCTGGCTGACGTGGGCGCCGAACACGCCGCGGTAGTGGTGGGCCTCGTCGACCACGACGTAGCGCAGCGTCGCGAAGAACCGCGACCAGTGCTCGTGGGCGGGGAGCAGCGAGCGGTGGAGCATGTCGGGGTTGGTGAGGACGTACTCCGCGTGGTCGCGGGTCCAGTCCCGCTCCTCGCGGGTGCTGTCGCCGTCGTGGGTGGAGATCCGGACCTCGAGGTCCAGTGAACGCAGTCCGGCCCACTGGTCGTGCGCCAGGGCCTTGGTGGGTGCCAGGTAGAGCACGCCCGCTCCTCGCTGGCCGCGCCGACCGCGCGACCCCAGTGCGGCCGCGAGCGCCGGGAGCTGGAAGGCCAGCGACTTGCCCGACGCGGTCCCCGTCGAGAGGACCACGTGCTCGCCCGCCCAGGCCGCCTCGGCCGCCGCGACCTGGTGGGCCCAGGGCAGGTCGACCCCACGCGCGGCGTAGGCCTCCCGGACCACCGCGGGTGTCCACACCGGCCACGGGGCGGTCGTCGCCGGTCGGGGCGGCATCAGCTCGAGGTGGGTCAGCCGGTCCTCGCGGCCACGGTCGGTGGTGAGCCGGTCGAGGAGCGCCGTGGCCCACGACTCGTCTCGGGCCACGGACGGTGTCACCTCGGCAGTGTGGCAAACCGCGCCGACACGGCGCGACACGGCGCGACACGGTGCCGACACGGCTCCGGACGAGGGCAGGACGACGCAGTGACGGTGGAGAGAGCCGCCTTCTCCCCCATCGCTGCGCCGGGCGTGCTTTGATAGTCCCGGCAGACGGAGCGACGGACCCCCGGCCGAGGCAGTACGGAGCCTTGGGCTGAGGGCTGGGGAGAACACGTGGACCTGACACTGACGACGCGCGAGGCGGATGGGAAGACCATCGTCTCTGTCGGCGGCGAGATCGACGTCTACACCGCGCCCAAGCTCCGGGACAAGATCACCGAGCTGGTGGCCGGCGGTGCCTACGACCTCGTCGTCGACATGCAGGAGGTCGAGTTCCTGGACTCGACCGGTCTCGGCGTGCTCGTCGGCGGCCTGAAGAAGGTCCGCGCCCACGACGGCTCCCTCCAGCTGGTCTGCAACCAGGACCGCCTGCTCAAGATCTTCCGCATCACCGGTCTGGCCAAGGTGTTCGTCATCCACGACACCGCCGACCAGGCCCTCGCCGCCGGCTGAGCCCGACCGTCGTGTGAATCCGTTCACACCGGGGTGCCGTCCTCCCGACCCCTCTGCGTAGACTCCGCCTCGTTCATGAGATGTGAGTCACTTCCAGGAGGAAATACATGACCGGGATCACTCCCGCTGTCGTGGAGCTCTCCGGTGGCAACTTCGTGCTGGTGCTCATCGTCTTCCTGATCGCGCTCGGCGCTCTCGGGATGGCGTTCAAGTTCCGCCAGGAAGTCCTTGCTGCCGGTGAAGGCACCGACAACATGAAGAACATCGCCCAGGCCGTGCAGGAAGGCGCCAACGCCTACCTGACGCGGCAGTTCCGCACGCTCGGCATCTTCGCGGTCATCGCGTTCTTCGCGCTGCTGCTGCTGCCGGCTGACGACATGACGGTGAGGATCTTCCGCTCCATCTTCTTCGTCATCGGCGCGGGCTTCTCGTCCGCCGTCGGTTACCTCGGCATGAACCTCGCGGTGCGCGCCAACCTGCGCGTCGCGGCGGCCGCCGAGACCACCGGGCGCGAGCCCGCCATGACGATCGGCCTCCGGACCGGTGCCATGGTCGGCATGCTGACCGTCGGCCTCGGCCTGCTCGGTGCCAGCATCGTCGTCCTCGCCTTCCAGGACACCGCCCCGGACGTGCTCGAGGGCTTCGGCTTCGGTGCCGCGCTGCTCGCGATGTTCATGCGTGTCGGCGGCGGCATCTTCACCAAGGCGGCCGACGTCGGCGCCGACCTCGTCGGCAAGGTCGAGAACAACATCCCCGAGGACGACCCGCGCAACGCCGCGACCATCGCCGACAACGTGGGCGACAACGTCGGCGACTGCGCCGGCATGGCCGCCGACCTGTTCGAGTCCTACGCCGTCACGCTCGTCGCCGCGCTGATCCTCGGCTCGCAGGCCTTCGGTGACCAGGGCCTGGTCTTCCCGCTCCTGATCCCCGCGATCGGCGCGCTCACCGCGGTCGTCGGCGTCTACCTCACCAGCCCCAAGGCCGGCGAGAACGGCCTGAAGACCATCAACCGGTCCTTCTACCTGTCCTCGGCCATCGCCGCCGTGGCCAGCGTGATCGCGGCCTACGTCTACCTGCCGGGCAGCTTCAGCGAGTTCAGCAACATCGCGGGCGACCTCAGCGGCGCCGAGGGTGACCCGCGCTTCATCGCGGCCTCCGCCGTCGTCCTCGGCATCGTGATGTCGGCCGGCATCCTGGCCCTCACCGGCTACTACACCGGCACCGAGTACAAGCCGGTCGAGAGCGTCGGCGAGAGCTCGCGCACCGGTGCGGCCACCGTGATCCTGTCCGGCCTCGCGGTCGGCTTCGAGTCGGCGGTCTACACGACGCTGGTGATCGGTGCGGCCGTCTTCGGCGCCTACCTGCTCGGTGGAGCCACGCTCACCGTGTCGCTGTTCGCCGTCGCGCTCGCCGGTACCGGCCTGCTGACCACCGTCGGCGTCATCGTCGCGATGGACACCTTCGGACCCGTCTCCGACAACGCGCAGGGCATCGCCGAGATGTCGGGCGACGTCAGCCCCGCGGGCGCGCAGATCCTCACCGAGCTCGACGCGGTGGGCAACACCACCAAGGCGATCACCAAGGGCATCGCGATCGCCACCGCGGTGCTCGCGGCGACCGCGCTGTTCGGCTCCTACGCGACCACCGTGTTCGAGTCGCTCGAGGACGCCAACATCGGCCTCGACGAGGCCTACCTGCTCGACTTCAGCGTCTTCAACCCGGCGGTCATCGTCGGCGTCCTGCTCGGTGCGGCGGTCGTGTTCCTCTTCTCGGGCCTCGCGATCAACGCGGTGGCCCGGGCGGCCGGCGCCGTGGTCTTCGAGGTCCGTCGCCAGTTCCGCGAGATCCCCGGGATCATGGAGGGCACCGGGCGTCCCGAGTACGGCCGCGTGGTCGACATCGTCACCAAGGACTCGCTGCGCGAGCTGGTCACGCCGGGCATCCTGGCCGTGATGGCGCCCGTCGCCGTGGGCTTCGGCCTCGGCGTCACCGCGCTCGCGGGCTTCCTGGCCGGCGCGATCGGCGCGGGCACCCTGATGGCGGTCTTCCTCGCGAACTCGGGCGGCGCCTGGGACAACGCGAAGAAGCTCGTCGAGGACGGTCACCACGGCGGCAAGGGCTCGCTGGCCCACGAGGCCACGATCATCGGCGACACCGTCGGCGACCCGTTCAAGGACACCGCCGGCCCGTCGATCAACCCGCTGATCAAGGTGATGAACCTGGTCTCGCTGCTCATCGCCAGCGCGATCGTGTCGATGAGCGTCGGCAAGGACCAGAACGACGCCCTCCGGATCGTCATCGCCCTGGTCGCGACCGGGATCATCGCCGGCGCGATCGTCGTCTCCAAGCGGCGCTCGTCGCAGCTGATGGACGGCGGCGACGGTCCGCCGGCCGAGCCGACCCCGCCGCCGGCGCCCTCGGCGTCCGCACCGGAGGGTGACGTCGCCCCGACGCAGCAGTTCTCGCCCGCCGAGACGCAGACGTCGGAGTCGACGGAGTCGACGCAGCACTGACGCAGCACTGACGTCCTGAGGGACTGGACCACGACCCCGCCCGGGCTCCGGGCGGGGTCGTGGTGCGTCCGGGGCGGTGCGAGGATCGAGCGGTGACACCGACGACCGACGGTCCCGACCGGATCGCGCTGATCTCCGACGTCCACGGCAACCTCACGGCGCTCGAGGCGGTGCTCGCCGACATCGACGCCCGGGGGATCACCCGGATCCTCAACCTCGGCGACTACGTCGGCAAGGGTCCGCGCGGACGCGAGGTCATCGACCTGTGCCGCGAGCGCTGCGAGGTCAACCTGCTCGGCAACTGGGACGACTTCCTCCCCGACCCCGACCGCGAGTTCGACAGCGACTCGCTCCGCTGGTGGCTCGACCAGCTCGGCCCGGGCCAGGGCGAGTGGCTGCGGTCGTTGCCGTTCAGCCACGACTTCTGGCTCAGCGGCCGCCGGGTGCGGCTGTTCCACGCCAGCGAGGAGACCGTGCACCGTCGGGTGCGCTACGTCCGCACCCAGGCGGAGTTCGAGGCGCTCTTCACCAACACCCCGGCGACCGGCGACGGGCCGCTGCCCGACCTGGTCGGGTACGGCGACACCCACGACCCGTTCTACGAGTGCCAGCTCGAGGGCCGCACCGCCTTCAACACCGGCGCCGTGGGCAACTGCATGGGCGACCCGACACCTCTCTACTGCATCCTCGAGGGCGTGCTCGGCTCCGAGGAGCCCGCTCCCTGGTCGGTCGCCTACGTCCGCGTCCCCTACGACGTCGAGGCCGAGCTGGCCGCGGCGCGCGCCCTGGGCGCCCCGCTGTACGACGGCTACGAGCTCGAGCTGCGCCACGGCCTCTACCGCGGCGACCTCGAGGCGTGGCGTGCCGGCGAGCCCGTGACCGGCTACCACGAGCGACCGGCCGCGACCACGTGAGCGACTGGACCACGCGAGCTGCGCGACGCGCTCGCCGACGCCGACTACACCTTCGACGCCGTGGCCGAGCTGCTCGGCCGCGAGGCGCACGACGCGCTCGCCCGCAACGAGACCACGCCGGCCCGGCGTCGTACGGCGGGCGGCTCCGCCCTGGAGACGCTGGTCCGGCTGTTCCTGCTCCAGACCGTCGTACCCGCGCGCGGCGGCCGACGCCGCCCTGCCCGGCCTCCTCGACGCGCTGCTGGCCGACCGGCTGCTCGACGCGCGCGGCGACGAGGTGGTCGCGCTGGTCGACTGCCGCCCGTACGCCGACGACGACCGCGACCTCTGGGTGCTCAGCGACCTCACCCCCGGGCTGGACGGCACCCCGACCCGGGTCGAGGCCGACCACGTGCTCGGGATCAGCCCGGCCTCGACCTCCCTCGCCCAGCTCACCCTGCGCCGGCCGGTCGGGCGCGCGCTCGACCTCGGCACCGGCTGCGGCGTCCAGGCGCTCCACCTGGCCCAGCACACGGGTCACGTCGTGGCCACCGACGTCAACGAGCGCGCGCTCCGGCTGACCCGGCTCAACGCCGCCCTCAACGGCGCCGACGACGTCGAGGTGCGAGCCGGCTCGCTGCTCGAGCCCGTGGCCGGCGAGCGGTTCGACCTGATCGCCACCAACCCGCCGTTCGTGATCAGCCCGCCCGGAGGCGACCTGCTGGTCTACCGCGACAGCGGCCTGCCCGGCGACGAGGTCGTCGAGCGGATCGTGCGTGACGCCCCCGACCACCTGACGCCCGGTGGTTGGCTCCAGGTGCTCGCCAACTGGTCGATCCTGCGCGACCGGCCGTGGGACGAGCGCCTCGAGGACTGGCTGCGCGACGACTGCGACGCCCTCGTCGTCCAGCGCGAGGTCCTCGACCCCGCGTCGTACGTCGAGCTGTGGCTCAAGGACGCCGGCGTGCACGGCGGACCCGACTACCTGCGGCGGTACGACGCGTGGCTGGCGTGGTTCGAGGAGCAGGGCGTCGAGGGCGTCGGCTTCGGCTGGCTCAACGTCCGGCTCCGCGAGCACGGCAGCGGCACCCACCGCCTGCTGGACTGGCCGCACGCGGTGGAGCAGCCGGTGGCGCCGGCGATCGCCGAGTGGGGTGACGCCGTCGGCACCGAGGTCGGGCTCGACGACCTGCTGGTGCGCCGCGAGGACGTCCAGCAGGAGACCGTCGGGGCACCCGGCGCGGAGGATCCCGCGACCGTCGTCCTGCGCCAGCAGCGGGGACTGATGCGCGCCCGGCGGGCCGACACGGTCGAGGCGGCGCTGGTCGGCGCCTGCGACGGCGACCTCACGCTCGGCCAGATCCTGGACGCCCTGGCGCTGCTCCTCGAGCGCCCCGCCGACGGCCTCCGCGCGACGTACCTGCCGGTCGTCCACGAGCTGGTCGAGGAGGGATTCCTGACCGGGCAACCGCGGGAGCATTGACATCTCGCGCTACCGTGATCCGCCGTACAGCCCGCCCCCACCCCAGGAGTCGTTCCACCCGTGTCCCACAAGCTCGTCATCGTCGAGTCGCCCGCCAAGGCCCGCAAGATCGCGGAGTACCTCGGCGCGGGCTACGTCGTCGAGTCCTCCATCGGCCACATCCGCGACCTGCCGAACAGCGCCGCGGACACCCCGGCCCGGATCAAGGACGAGCCGTGGGCCCGGCTCGCGGTCGACGTCGACCACGAGTTCACGCCCTACTACGTGGTGCCGCGCGACAAGAAGGCGCACATCTCCAAGCTCAAGGGCCTGCTGAAGGACGCCGACGAGCTCTTCCTCGCCACCGATGAGGACCGCGAGGGCGAGGCGATCGCCTGGCACCTCCTCGACGAGCTCAAGCCGAAGAACATCCCGGTCAAGCGGATGGTCTTCCACGAGATCACCAAGCCCGCGATCCTCGCGGCGGCCGAGACGCCCACGCGAGCTCGACATGGACCTCGTCGAGGCCCAGGAGGCGCGCCGGATCCTCGACCGCCTCTACGGCTACGAGGTCAGCCCGGTGCTCTGGAAGAAGGTCATGTCCGGGCTGTCGGCCGGCCGCGTGCAGTCGGTCGCGACCCGCCTGGTCGTGGACCGCGAGCGGGAGCGGATCGCGTTCCGGGTCGCGTCGTACTGGGACCTCGAGGGCACCTTCGACGCCGGCAGCGCCCACGAGCAGCGGATGTTCCCCGCCCGGCTCCACAGCATCGACGAGCAGCGCGTCGCCCGCGGCGCCGAGTTCGGCCCCGACGGCGAGCTGACCGAGCGGGCCCGCAAGGCCGGGGTCGTGCACCTCGACCGCGGTCGCGCCGAGGGGCTGGCGTCCGGGCTGAGCGAGACCACCTTCGAGGTCCGGTCCGTCGAGTCCAAGCCGTACCGGCGCTCGCCGTACGCCCCGTTCCGCACCACCACCCTCCAGCAGGAGGCGTCCCGCAAGCTCGGGATGAGCGCGTCGGTCACGATGTCGGTGGCGCAGCGGCTCTACGAGAACGGCTACATCACCTACATGCGTACCGACTCCACGACGCTGTCCGGCGCCGCGGTCGGCGCGGCCCGGTCGCAGGTCCGCGAGCTGTACGGCGCGGACTACCTGCCGGACTCCCCGCGGGTCTACGCCAGCAAGGTGAAGAACGCGCAGGAGGCGCACGAGGCGATCCGCCCGGCGGGCGACAGCTTCCGCACGCCGGCGCAGACCGGGCTCACCGGCGAGCAGTTCCGGCTCTACGAGCTGATCTGGATGCGCACCGTCGCCTCGCAGATGAAGGACGCCGTCGGGCAGTCGGTGACGATCCGGATCGGTGGCGCCGCCACGACCGGCGAGGACGTCGTCTTCTCCGCCAGCGGTCGGGTCATCACCTTCCACGGGTTCCTCAAGGCCTACGTCGAGGGCACCGACGAGGGCGGCCAGAAGGACGACGCCGAGACCCGGCTCCCGGCCGTGTCGCAGGGCGACCCGGTCAGCGCCGCGTCGGTCACCGCCGGCGGCCACGAGACCAAGCCGCCGTCGCGCTACACCGAGGCGACGCTGATCAAGGAGCTCGAGGACCGGCTGATCGGCCGTCCCTCGACGTACGCCTCGATCATCGGCACGATCCTCAACCGCGGCTACGTCTACAAGAAGGGGACCGCCCTGGTCCCCGCCTGGCTGGCGTTCTCGGTCACCCGGCTGCTCGAGGACCACTTCCCGCGGCAGATCTCCTACGAGTTCACCGCCCGCATGGAGGACGTGCTCGACGACATCGCCGGCGGCCGCCGTGACCGCACGACCGAGCTCGCCGAGTTCTACTTCGGCTCCGGTGACGTCGAGGGCCTCAAGACCCTGGTCAACGAGCTCGGCGACATCGACGCCCGCGAGCTGGCGACCTTCCCGGTCGGCCCGGCCGAGGACGGCATCAACCTGCGGGTGGGTCGCTACGGGCCGTACCTGGAGGGCACCGAGGAGAGCGCCTACGCCGGCAAGCGGGCCAACGTGCCCGAGGACCTGCCGCCGGACGAGCTGACGTCGTCGAAGGCGCGCGAGCTCTTCGCGAACCCCGCCGGTGAGGAGATCGAGCTCGGCGAGCACCCCGAGACCGGGCTGCGCGTCGTGGCCAAGAACGGTCGCTACGGACCCTTCGTCACCGAGCAGCTCCCCGAGGACGCGCCCAAGAAGGACCGTCCCCGCACCGGCTCGCTCTTCACGTCGATGAGCCTGGACACCGTCACCCTCGAGGACGCCGTGAAGCTGCTGTCGCTGCCGCGCGTCGTCGGCACCGACGAGGCGGGCGAGGAGATCACCGCCCAGAACGGCCGCTACGGCCCGTACCTGAAGAAGGGCACCGACTCGCGCTCGCTGGAGACCGAGGACCAGCTGCTCACCCTCTCGCTCGAGGACGCGCTGAAGATCTACGCCCAGCCCAAGCAGCGCGGTCGCGGTGCGGCCACCCCGCCGCTCAAGGAGCTCGGCAACGACCCGGTCTCCGGGCAGCCGATCGTGGTGAAGTCGGGCCGGTTCGGCGAGTACGTCACCGACGGTGAGTACAACGCCACCCTGCGCCAGGCCGACTCCGTCGAGTCGATCAACCTCGAGCGCGCCGCCGAGCTCCTCGCCGAGCGCCGCGCCAAGGGCCCGGCGAAGAAGACGGCCAAGAAGGGCGCGAAGAGGACCCCCGCCAAGAAGACGGCGAAGAAGACCGCCAAGAAGACCGCGAAGAAGGCCGCCGCCAAGAAGTCCTAGCCCCTCGCCCGTCGGTCGGAGGTGCGAGGTAGGTGGTCGAGCCGTCCGAGCCCCTGGGCGAGGGCGAGTGTCGAGACCTCCGGACACCCCGAGTCGGAGGTCTCGACAGCCGCTCGCTGGCGCTCGCTGCTCGACCACCTCACGCCCCCGACGTCGGTGCGAGGTAGGTGGTCGAGCCGTCCGAGCCCCTGGGCGAGGGCGAGTGTCGAGACCTCCGGACACCCCGAGTCGGAGGTCTCGGCAGCCGCTCGCTGCTCGACCACCTCGGGGGCCGTGGGTGGACGCCCGTAGGGTGATGCCGTGAGCGACGGGACCTTCACCGACACCGGGGTCTTCGTGTGCTTCGAGGGGGGCGAAGGGGCCGGCAAGTCGACCCAGGCGAAGGCGCTCGCCGGCTGGCTCACCGAGGCGGGCTTCGCCGTCCGGCTGACCTTCGAGCCCGGCGACACCCCGGTCGGCCGTGAGCTGCGGCGGATCGTGCTCGACCCCGAGACCGGCGACCTCTCCCCGCGCACCGAGGCGCTGCTGTACGCCGCCGACAAGGCCGAGCACGTCGACACCGTCGTCCGGCCCGCGCTCGACCGCGGCGAGGTCGTCGTGACCGACCGCTACGTCGACTCCTCGCTCGCCTACCAGGGGGAGGGTGGGCTCGAGGCCGAGGGGCTGGAGCGGATGCTGCGGTGGTCGACCGACGACCTGCGCCCCCACCTCACGGTCCTGCTCGACCTCGAGCCCCAGCAGGGTCTCGGCCGCTTCACCGAGCGCGACCGGATCGAGCAGCGCGACCTCGACTACCACGCCCGGGTCCGGCAGGCGCTCGCCCACCTCGCGGCGGCCGACCCCGACCACTACGCCGTGCTCGACGCGCGGCGACCGGTCGAGGAGCTCACGGCCGCGATCCGTGAGCGGGTCGAGCCGCTGCTCGAGCAGGCCCGACGATGACCGCGACCGTGGACGAGGCACGCACCGTCTGGTCCGACCTGGTCGGCCAGCACCGACCCGTCGAGGCCCTCCGCCGGGCGGCCGCGGGCCAGGGGATGACCCACGCCTGGCTCTTCACGGGTCCGCCCGGCTCGGGCCGCTCCAACGCCGCGACGGCGTTCTCCGCCGCGCTCCAGTGCGAGCAGGACGACCCGCATGACCGCGGCTGCGGCACCTGCCACGGCTGCCACACCGTGCTCAAGGGCTCCCACGCCGACGTGACGGTGGTCCGCACCGAGAAGCTCTCGATCGGCGTCGACGAGGTGCGGACGCTGGTGCGCCGATCCGCGCTCGCCCCGGTCGGCCGGCGCTGGCAGATCATGGTCGTCGAGGACGCCGACCGGCTCACCGAGCAGGCCTGCAACGCGCTGCTCAAGGCGATCGAGGAGCCCACCGACCGTACGGTGTGGATGCTCTGCGCGCCGACCATCGAGGACGTCCTGCCGACGATCCGCTCCCGCACCCGCCTGGTCACGCTGACCACCCCGACCACCCGGGACGTCGCCGACTTCCTGGTCCGGTCCGACGGCGTGCCGGCCGACCGTGCGTCGTACGCCGCCCGCGCGAGCCAGGGCCACATCGGCCGGGCCAGGGCGCTGGCCCGCGACGACGACGTCCGCGACCGGCGCGACCGGGTGGCCGCCCTGCCCGCGACGCTGACGTCCCTCGGAGCCTGCCTGACCGCCGCGACCGGGCTGGCCGAGACGTCCAAGGCCGAGGCCGACGCGATCACCGGCGCCCTCGACACCCGTGAGCGGCAGGACCTCGCCGAGGCCTACGGCGTCGTGGAGCGGGGTCGCCGCCCGCGGGAGTACGCCCCCGCACTCTCCGCCCTCGAGCGCGGCCAGAAGACGAGGGCCAAGCGGCGCCACCTCGACGTCGTCGACCGGGCCCTGATGGACCTGGTGTCGGTCTACCGCGATGCCATCGCGATCGCCGCCGGTGCCCCCGGTGAGCTGGTCAACGAGGAGCTCCGTGCCGAGATCACCCGGCTGGCCGAGGCGTCGAGCGCCGAGCTCAACCTGCGCCGGATCGGCTGGATCTTCGACGCCCGCGAGCAGATGCTCGACTTCAACGTGCCGGTGCAGCTCGCCCTGGAATCCATGATGGTGGCGCTGAAGCTGCCCGACGGGGCACGCCGGTGAGGCGCTTCGTCGCGGCCGTGCTGGTGCTCGCGCTGGTCGCGCTCGGGGCGGCGTACGTCGTCTTCCAGGGTCTCGTCGAGCCCGGTGACGAGCCTGCCGCCGAGCCCGGACCGCCCCCGCCGACCGAGCCCGGGGCCGAGCAGCCGCCGCGGAGGGCGCTGGCCGCGTTCTACGGCCAGGAGCTCGACTGGGAGCCGTGCGACGACCACGAGTGCGCCCGGCTCGAGGTGCCGCTCGACTACGCGAGGCCCGGTGGCCGCACGATCGAGCTCGCGGTGCTCCGGGTCCCGGCCACGGGCGAGCGCCGCGCGCCGCTCGTGGTCAACCCCGGCGGTCCGGGGGCACCCGGCACCGACTACGCCGCCAGCGCGGTCAACGTCTTCCGGGCGCCCCTGCGCGAGCACTACGACATCGTCGGCTTCGACCCGCGCGGCACCGGCGACAGCGCGCCGGTCGACTGCCTCAGCGACGCGGAGCTCGACGACTACCTCGCGACCGACCCGAGCCCCGACACCGCGGTCGAGCGCAGCGCGCTGGTCGAGGGGTTCCGTCGCTTCGGACAGGGCTGCGTCGACTCCGACGCGCGGCTCGCCGCCCACATCTCCACCGTCGAGTCGGCGCGCGACCTCGACGTCCTGCGCGCCGCGCTGGGTCGACGCTCCCTCGACTACTTCGGGGCCTCCTACGGCACCAAGCTCGGCGCGACCTACGCCGAGCTGTTCCCGAAGCGGGTCGGCCGGCTGGTGCTCGACGGTGCCGTCGACGTCTCCCTGAGCTCGCGCCAGCTCAGTCTCGAGCAGGCCCGGGGCTTCCAGACCGCGCTGGCGGCGTACGTCGAGAACTGCGTGGAGACCGTCGACGACTGCTTCCTCGGCGACTCCGTCGACGGCGGGCTGCAGCGGATCTCCGACTTCCTCGACGAGGTGGACGCGCAGCCGCTGACCACGACCTCGGGCCGCGACCTCACGGTCGGGCTGGCGTTCTACGGCCTGATCACGCCGCTCTACGCCCGCGAGAACTGGTACGTCCTGAGCGCGGCCCTGCGCTCGGGATTCGACGGCAACGGCGACGTGCTGCTGAGCCTGGCCGACGTCTACTCCTCGCGCGGCCCCGACGGCGGCTACACCGACAACGGCTCCGAGGCGTTCCCGGCCATCAGCTGCCTCGACGACCCGTACGCCGTGTCGGCGCTCCAGGTGCCCGCCCAGCTGCCGGCCTTCGAGCGCGCGTCGCCGTCGTTCGGCGACGTCTTCGCCTGGGGGCTGGTGGGCTGCTCGGGCCAGGTCGCCCGGTCCACCGAGGCGCCGCTGACGATCGACGGCTCCGGGGCCGACCCGATCGTCGTCGTCGGCACCACCCGCGACCCCGCGACGCCGTTCGCCTGGGCGCGAGGCGCTGTCGAGCCCAGCTCGACTCGGCGGTGCTGGTGAGCCGCGACGGTGACGGCCACACCGGCTACAACGCCGGCAACGAGTGCGTGGACCGTGCCGTGGAGGACTACCTGCTGGACGGCACCGTGCCCGACGACGGGCTGGAGTGCTGAGAGCTCCTCGGTCCCCGGGGATCAGCGCGGTCGGACCGGTTCGGCGATCGCCTGGATCCGCTTGGTCGCCAGCTCGATCATGAGCCGGGCCGCGGGGGAGAGGGTCGCGCCGGCGCGGTGCACGATCGCGAGGGTGTCGAACTGGCGCGGCCGCAGCGTGGTCATGCCGGCCCCGGGTGCGAGCCGCGGGAGCAGCTGCTCGGCCGCGCCCCGGGGGATCACCGAGTCCGCCATGCCCATGCCGACCAGCTCGACGGCGGTCTCGACGTCCTCGACCTCGATCCGGGTCGTCGGGTTGCGTCCGGTCTCGTGCATCATCTGGCGCAGGATGATCCGGGTGGAGTCGTCGGCCCGCCACGTCGTCTCGGGCATCACCAGCGACGCCTCCGCGAGCCGCTGCGGGGTGATCGGGGAGGTCAGCCGGTCGGGGTCGGCACTGATGTAGACCAGCTCGTCGCGCGCCACCGGCGTGACCGACATGCCCTCGCTGGTCACCTGTGGGCACCGCGATCATCGCCGCCTCGAGCCGTCCCCGACGCAGCTCGTCCTGCACCATGGTGGAGTTCTGCCCGATCAGCTCGACCCGGACGCCGGGGTGCTGCCGGAGCACGTCGGCGACCAGCCCGGCCCCGGCGTACAGGCGGGCGGTGCCGAACATCCCGAACCGGATCGTGCCGGTCTCGAAGCTGGTCACCCGCTGCATCGCCC
Organism: uncultured Actinomycetota bacterium; assembly: GCA_963826015.1. Classification (GTDB taxonomy): domain Bacteria; phylum Actinomycetota; class Actinomycetes; order Propionibacteriales; family Nocardioidaceae; genus Nocardioides. The sequence continues at coordinate 242,855 of CAWGVI010000013.1, forward strand.
GGCGGCCCTCCTCGGCTGCGGCGAGGGTGCGCTCGGCGTGGGGCCGGAGCGTGTCGGCGACGGTGGTGGGGACGACGCCGCGACCCACGCGGCGGAAGAGCTGGGCGCCGCACGTCTTCTCCAGCGACCGGATCTGCTCCGACACCGACGGCTGCGCGTAGCCGAGCTCCTCGGCCGCGGCGGTCAGCGAACCGTGCTCGTAGGTGGCCAGGAAGCAGCGCAGCTGGTGCAGCGAGAACATAGAGGAATCTCCTTGAGGTTCTTCAGGAAAGACAGGCTACCTCTATGTCTCGCGGTGCTCGATGATGGACGGGAACGATCGACCACGCCCCCACGGACCCTGAGGAGGACCCCGTGTTCAGCCACCACTGCACCGCCTGCGACCGCACCCAGCTGATCTTCCCGACCCAGGTCCTCGGTCTCACCAACGACGACCTCGGGATCGCGGTCTCCTTCCGCTGCTGGTGCGGCTCCGAGCAGACCAAGGTCACCGGCAAGGGCGCCCGCCAGACCCGGACGCCGGCCGCCGCCTGACCCGCTTTCCGCACCTGTGCCGCGGTTTCGCGGCGCGCGTCCGGGATCCGTATACTTCCCCGGGTTGCCCGGGCAGTGTCACCTGACGTCCCGGGCAGCGCGCCGCCTTAGCTCAGTCGGTAGAGCGTCTCACTCGTAATGAGAAGGTCGTCGGTTCGATTCCGACAGGCGGCTCCATGCCGTGGAGACGTGCGTGGCCGCCGCAGGGAGGGCTGCGAACGGCCACGCACCTGACTCTGATTGGAGCGGATCCAGAGACCGCTCGTGACCTGGATCGGCGCAGATGACCCCTTCGCGTCGCAGGTCTGGCCGGTCGTACTAGTCACGGGTGGGGGCAACAGAACCGCCCCGCCAGCCCGGGGGAGGGCTGACGGGGCGGCATGACACTCGACGCTCCGGGGGGAATGGAGCCGGCGAGCACTGCCCATGGTGCCACTTCGGGCCTCGGAACGCAGCCAAAGTGACGACCCCCGCCGGCCTCGGGTCGGCGGGGGTCGTGGGCCGCGCCCGCTGCCGGTCCTCGTCCGGCGCTGGTGGGCCCTCCCGCTGAAGCCTTCGGCGTTCCCCCCTGACCTCTCGGCCGCCGACCTGCTCCCGAGGCGGAGATTTCCACCGATCAGCCCGTTCCGCCTCACCCGGCAGGGCGAAATCCGCAGGGCGCACCTGACCTCGCGGCGCTCGCTCCCGTGCGAGGATCCGTGCATGACGCTGGCGGGGGAGACGCGCACGGTTCCGGTACCCCTGGAGGCGTGGGCGATCGGCTGGGCGTTCCTGATCGGGCAGCTGGTGTCCGTGGCGAGGTCGGGCTTCCAGGACGAGTCCGCATGGCCCCTCTCGATCCTGTTCGGCGTCGCGGTCGTGACGTTCTTCGCGCACGGAGTCCTCCGCGCCCGGATGGTGCGGGTGGTCCTCGTCGTGGTGATGATGGTGCTCGGCGGGGTGTTCCAGCTCGTGGCGCTGGTGATCGCGCCCGCGGGGTGGGACCTGGTCGGGCTCGTGCTCACGGTGGGACAGGGCTGGTGCCTGTGGCGCTTCTTCCAGACCGACTGGTGGGCGTGGCAGCGGACGCGTCCGTCGAACCACCCCTCCCTGGCCGGACCGTTGCTGCTGGCCGTGGCCGTCGGCGTGCTCGCCGGCCTGCTCGGCACCGACACCACGTCGATCCACGCCGAGGTCAACCTCTGAGCGGTGGTTGACTCCCCCCATGACCGACTGCTTCGTGTACGCCGCGGCGCGCACCCCGTTCGGCCGGTTCGGCGGGGCGCTGGCCGGCACCCGGCCCGACGACCTCGCGGCGACCGCGCTCTCCGGGGTGCTCGACCGGGCGCCCGGCCTCGACCCGGCCGAGATCGCCGACGTCGTCTGGGGCTGCGCCAACGGGGCCGGCGAGGACAACCGCAACGTCGGCCGGATGGCGGTGCTGCTCGCCGGCCTGCCGACCTCGGTCCCGGCCACGACCGTCAACCGGCTCTGCGGCTCCTCGCTCGACGCCGTGATGTCCGGCTCGCGGGCGGTCGAGACCGGTGACGCCGACGTCGTCGTTGCCGGCGGAGTGGAGTCGATGACCCGCGCGCCGTGGGTCCTCCCCAAGCCGGCCCGCGGCTTCCCGGCCGGCGACACCACCGCGGTGTCGACGACGCTGGGCTGGCGGCTGGTCAACGAGCGGATGCCGGCGGAGTGGACGGTCTCGCTCGGCGAGGCCAACGAGATGCTGGCCGAGCGCCACGACGTCTCCCGCGAACGGCAGGACGAGCTCGCCGTGCGCAGCCACCGCACCGCGGCGGCCGCCTGGGACGACGGGTTCTACGACGACCTGGTCGTGCCGGTGCCCGGGGTCGACCTGCCCCGCGACGAGGGCATCCGTCCCGACAGCTCGGTCGAGGCCCTGGCCGGCCTGGCTCCGGTGTTCCGCGACGACGGCACGATCACCGCCGGGAACGCCTCTCCCCTGAACGACGGGGCGTCCGCGGTGCTGCTCGGCTCCGCCGCCGCCGCGGGTCTCACCGGTCTCGAGCCGCTGGCCCGCGTCGCCGGGCGGGCGGCGTACGCGCTGGACCCGCAGTGGTTCGGTTACGCCCCGGTCGAGGCCGCGAGCCGGGCGCTGGCGCGGGCCGGGACCGCGTGGTCCGACGTGGGTGCGGTCGAGCTGAACGAGGCGTTCGCGGTGCAGAGCCTGGTCTGCGTCGACGCGTGGCTGGCCGCGGGTCTGGCCGACGCCGACCTCGTCAACGCCCGCGGCGGGGCGATCGCGATCGGGCACCCCCTCGGCGCGTCCGGCGGCCGGGTCGTGGGCACGCTCGTGGCGCGGATGCGCGACGAGCACGTGCGCTGGGGCGTGGCCGCGATCTGCATCGGGGTGGGCCAGGGCCTCGCGGTCGTGCTGGAGAACCCGGACGTCTCGTGACGCCGGTCGTCCTGGTCGAGGGGGAGAGCGACGCGCTCGTCGTGCGGATGCTCGCCGGGCGTCGCGGCCTGGACTGCGAGGTCGTGGCGATGGGCGGGATCACCAACGTGCGCAGGTACGCCGCGCGGTTGCTGGCCACCGATCCCGCGACGGTCCTGCTGGGGCTGGGCGACGCCGGCGAGCGGCGCTACCTGGAGAAGGTCGAGCCGCCGCTGGCCGGGGTCTTCCTGTGCGAGCGCGACCTCGAGGAGGAGCTGTGCCGGGCGCTCGGCACCGAGCCGAGGTGCTCGCCGCGATCGAGGCGATCGGTGACGGCGACCGGTTCCAGACGTTCGTGGAGCAGCCCGAGTGGCGGGGTCGGCCGTTGCTGGACCAGCTGCTCCGGTTCGCCAGCACCCGCAGCGGTCGCAAGGCGATCCTGGCCGCGGAGCTGGCGCGGCGCCTCGACGACCGGTCGACCCCGGCGCCGTTGCGAGAGCTGCTGGACACCGTGGCGTCGTACGACGCCTAGGCGGTGACCAGCTCGGTGCACTCCGCGGCGAGCAGGACGGCCCCGATCAGGCTGGCCCGGTGGCCCAGCCCGCTCTGCACGACCGGGGTCTGCGCGACCGACTCGAGGGCGTGGCGGCGCAGCCCGGTGCGGGTCGGCTCGAGCAGGAGGTCGCCGGCCCCGGCCATCCGCCCGCCGACGATGATGACCGACGGGTTGAGCAGGTTGACCACGCTGGCCAGCGCCCAGCCGAGGTGGAGCCCGGCGTCCTCGAGGGCGCGCTGCGCGGACACGGTGCCGGTGATCGCCTCGTCGACGACGTCCTGCAGGGTCACCTCGGGCAGCGTGGGGGACACCAGCCGGGCGATGTGCTCGGCGGAGGTGTAGGTCTCCAGGCAGCCGCGGCTGCCGCAGCGACACATCGGTCCCTGCTCGTCGACGGTCAGGTGTCCGAGCTCGCCGGCGGTCCCGTCGGCGCCGTGGAAGAGCTCGTTGTTGATCACGATCCCGGCGCCCACACCGCTCGCGATCTTCACGTAGACCAGGCTGCTGTGGCCGCGTCCCTCACCCTGCCGGTGCTCGGCGAGCGCGCCGAGGTTGGCGTCGTTCTCGACCTGGACCGGCACGCCGAGCACCGCCGAGGCGCGTCGCGCTGCTGTCGACGTCCTCCCATCCCGGGAAGATCGCGGAGGAGCGGACGACGTTGTTGACCACGGGGGCGGGCAGACCGAGCCCGGCGTGCCTCAGCGGGCCCCGGCCGTCGAGCAGCCGGTCGAGGATCGCGGCGGCCCGGCCCAGCGCCTCGTCGTGGTCGAGCGGTACCTCGAGCTCGATCCGCTCCTCGGCGATGACCCGACCGCTGAGGTCACCGACCGCGACGGCGAGGTGCGAGTGGCCGAAGTCGATGCCGGCGACCACGCCGGCGGTGTCGGAGAGGCGCACCGAGGAGCCGCGGCGGCCGCTGCCGGGGACGGTGTCGACCAGGCCGGTGGCCGCCAGCTCGCGGACGATGTTGGAGACCGTGGCCGGGGCCAGCCCGGTCAGCCGGGCCAACTCGGCCTGGGTGTGGGCGCCGGTGTCGTCGTCGGTGACGCTGCGCAGCACCGCCAGCACCCGGTGCTGGTTGGCGGTCCGGAGCGAGGCGGTGGAGCCGGGAGAGGCGCTGCGGCTCGACGACATGGCTGAACCCTGCATCGCTGAGGCTCTTGCGGTCAAGACTTGTAGACAAACAGTCGAAATGGACCCGTGATCTACATTTTGTCTTCAACTCTTGACGGCAAACGGTGTGACGGTCGACACTCAGTCGAAACCTGGGCTGCTGCCCCGTACCTCACGAGGAGACCCATCGTGTCCACATCCTTCACCCGCATCGGCGTCGTCGGCCTGACGGCGCTGATCGCCCTGGGCGCCACCGCCTGCGGCGCCAACGACGCCCAGGACGGCGACGACGGCGCCAGCGGCGGCGACGGCAAGACGATCGCGCTGCTGCTGCCCGAGACCAAGACCACCCGCTACGAGGCCTTCGACAAGCCGCTCTTCGAGGCCAAGGTCGCCGAGCTCTGCGACGACTGCGAGGTCGTCCTACTTCAACGCCGACCAGGACGAGACCAAGCAGGCCCAGCAGGTCGACACCGCGATCAGCGAGGGCGCCGCGGTCATCGTGCTCGACCCGGTCAACGGCGCCGGCGCCGGCGGCATGGTGCGAGTCCGCGCAGGCCGAGGACATCCCGGTCATCGCCTACGACCGCTTCATCGCCGAGGCCGACTACTACATGTCCTTCGACAACGAGACCGTCGGCAAGATGCAGGGCCAGGCCCTGGTCGACGCGATGGGCGACGAGGGCAACATCCTGATGCTCAACGGCGCGCCCGTCCGACCCGAACGCCGCGCAGTTCAAGGCGGGCGCGCACAGCGTCATCGACGCCAGCAACGTCAAGATCCTCGAGCGAGTTCGACAACCCGGACTGGAGCCCCGAGAACGCCCAGCAGTTCGTCACCGACCAGCTGGCCAACTACGACCCCTCGGAGATCCAGGGCGTCTACGCCGCCAACGACGGCCAGGCCGGCGGTGTGATCGCCGCGCTGACCGGTGCCGGTGTCGACCCGACCGAGCCTGCCCCCGGTCACCGGCCAGGACGCCGAGCTCGCCGCGATCCAGCGGATCATCGCCGGTGAGCAGGCGATGACGATCTACAAGCCGATCCCGATCGAGGCCGAGACCGCTGCCGAGATCGCGGTCAAGCTCGCCAACGGCGAGGACGTGTCCGGCACCACCGAGAGCGGCATCGACCAGACCGAGTACGAAGGCGTGCCGTCGTACATCTTCGACCCGGTCGCGGTCACCGCCGACAACGTGGGCGACACCCTCGTCGCCGACGAGTTCTACACGGTCGAGGACATCTGCACCGACGACTACGCCGACGCCTGCGCGGAGGCCGGGCTCAGCTGATGACGTCCACTCTCGACGCACCGGTCGAGGGACAGCGTGCTGTCCCTCACCGGGGTCAACAAGAGGTTCGGTGCCGTCCAGGCCCTCACCGACGTCTCCCTCGACGTGAAGTCGGGGGAGGTCGTCGCGCTGGTGGGCGACAACGGTGCCGGCAAGTCGACGCTGGTGAAGATCATCAGCGGCGTCTACCAGCCCGACGGTGGCCGGATCGTCGTTCGACGGCCGCGAGGTCGAGGTCGGCGGTCCGGCCGAGGCCCAGGCGCTCGGTATCGCGACCGTCTTCCAGGACCTGGCCCTGTGCGACAACCTCGACGTCGTCGCCAACCTGTTCCTGGGCCAGGAGAAGAGCAGCGGCTCGGTCCTCAACGAGGTGGAGATGGAGCAGGAGTCGTGGCGGCTGCTGCGCACCCTGTCGGCCAAGATCCCCTCGGTCCGGATCCCGATCGCCTCGCTCTCGGGTGGCCAGCGACAGACCGTCGCCATCGCCCGCAGCCTGGTCGGCAAGCCCAAGGTGGTCATGCTCGACGAGCCGACCGCCGCGCTGGGCGTCGCGCAGACCGCCGAGGTGCTCAACCTGGTCGAGCGGCTGCGCGAGACCGGCCTCGGCGTGATCCTGATCAGCCACAACATGGCCGACGTCCAGGCCGTCGCCGACCGGATCGTGGTGCTGCGGCTGGGCCGCAACGCCGCGGACTTCAAGGTCGAGGAGGCGAGCACCGCACAGCTGGTGGCCGCCATCACCGGTGCGTCCGACAACGTCGTGTCGCAGCGGGCCTCACGTGACACCGAACCGACCCCGACGGAGGGAGGCACCGATGGCTGACGTCCAGACCGAGGCGACCAGCGTCGCCGCCGACCTCGCCGACGAGCGGCTGATCCAGAGCCAGGGGCTCGCGGGCTACCTGCGGCTCCAGGTCCAGCGACTGCGGTCCGGTGACCTCGGCAACCTGCCGGTGATCATCGGGCTGGTCGTGATCAGCCTCGGCTTCTACCTCGAGAACGCGCGGTTCCTGTCCTCCCGCAACATCGTGGCGATCACGCAGTTCGCCGCGCCGATCGGGATCATCGCGCTCGGCATCGTGCTGGTGCTGCTGCTGGGTGAGATCGACCTGTCGGTCGGCTCCGTGAGCGGCATGGGCGCGGCCGTGATGGCCGTGCTGGTGGTCAACGAGGGGTACTCCACGTTCGTCGGACTGATCGGCGGTGCCCTCGCCGGCGTCGCGGTCGGGCTCGTCTACGGGTTGCTGTTCACGAGGATCGGCGTCCCGTCGTTCGTGTTCTCCCTGGCCGGCCTGCTCGGCTTCCAGGGAGTGCTGCTCTACGTGCTCGGCGACAACGGCACGATCAACCTGCCCAACGACAGCTACCTGCTGGAGTTCACCCGCTTCAGCTTCGTCACCGGCATCGCGTCGTACCTGATCGTGATCGTGGTCGTCCTGGCCTACCTCGCGGCTCCAGTGGCGCTCCGCGGTCAGCCGCAAGAAGGCAGACCTGGCGCCGCCCTGGTGGCCGCTGGTGTTCGTGAAGGCCGCGGCCCTCGCGATCGGGCTCGGCTTCCTCACCTCCTACGTCAACATCGACCGCGGCTTCAGCTACATCTGGTGGCTCTTCGTCGTGTTGGTGGTGGCGTTGGACTTCGCGCTGCGGCGCACGGTCTGGGGGCGGCACGTGTTCGCCGTCGGCGGCAACGTCGAGGCGGCGCGACGCTCGGGCATCAAGGTCGACCGGATCTACATGTCCGTGTTCGTCCTGACCTCGCTGCTCGCGGCGATCGGCGGCATGCTCGGCGCGGGTCTGCTGACCAGCGTCTCGCAGGCGACCGGCACCACCGACACCAACCTCACCGCCATCGCGGCGGCGGTCATCGGTGGCACCAGCCTCTTCGGCGGCCGCGGTTCGGCGTACGCCGCGCTGCTCGGCATCCTGGTCCTCCAGGCGATCACCAGCGGGCTCAACCTCGCCGGTGTCGAGTCCGAGGTCCGGTTCATGGTCACCGGCGCCGTCCTGCTCATCGCCGTGGCGATCGACTCGGTCTCGCGCCGGGCCCGCTCGTCCAGCGGCCGGGGATAGCAGCACCCCCCGGGGGAGATAGTCCGTGACGGAAATGTCGTGGTCGGGACGTCCCGACGACATTTCCGTCACGGACTACTCGCGCGTCCGGACGTCGAGGGGTCGACCCCGAGCGGTCAGCCCGCAGGTCGCCGCATGGGGACGTGGGGGATGCCGTCCTCGAGGAACTCGGGGCCGTCGGGGGTGAAGCCGAGGCCGGCGTACCAGCGCTGGAGGGGGGCCTGCGCGTCCAGGACGCAGTCGCGGCCCGGGCAGGACTCGAGCGCGGTCCGCATCAGGTCGTCGGCCAGGCCGCGCCCGCGGCCGGCGCGCGCGAGCACGACCCGGCCGATCCGCCAGCAGTCCTCGTCGTCGAGCACCCGGGCGTAGCCGAGCAGCGCGCCGTCCTCCTCGAGCAGCACGTGGCGGGTGCCGGGCTCGTCGTCGCGGCCGTCGAGGTCGGGGTAGGCGCAGTCCTGCTCGACGACGAAGACGTCCTGCCGCAGCCTCCACACGGCGTACGCCGACGCGGGGTCGAGGTCGGTGAAGGCGACCGTGCGGGTCGAGGTCATCGGAGGAACTCCAGGATCGTGCGCCGCGCGGCCCGGGCCTCGGGCACCGGCAGCAGCGGGTAGACGTGCAGCAGGTCGGGCTGCTCGACGTAGGTCAGGTCCCAGTCGGCGTCCGCCGCCCGCCGCGCCAGCAGTCGGCAGCCCGGCACCAGCAGGTCGCGGGTGCCGCACAGCATCAGCGCCCGCGGCAGCCCGTCGAGGTCGCCGAGCGCCGGACTGACCTCGGGCCGGGTGAGGTCGGCCTCGCTGCCGGCCCACCAGCGGGCGTAGGCGCGGACCTTGCCGAGGAACAGCCACGGGTCGACCGCGTCGTACGACGGGGTCTCGGGCGTCGAGGTGGACAGGTCGACCCACGGCGAGATCAGCAGCAGCTCGGCCGGCTGCGGCCCGCCCCGGTCGCGCAGCGCCTCGGCGAGCGCCAACGCGTAGCCGCCACCGGCGGAGTCGCCGGACAGGGTGAGCCGCCCGCCGGTCGCGGGGTCGGCCCAGCGCGAGGCGAGCTCGACGATCGGCTCGGAAGGAGTCGCGCCAGGTGTGCTCGGGGGCGAGCGGGTACTCCGGGATGACCACGCGGGCCCGCAGGTCGCGGGCGAGCCGGGCGAGGAACCGGATGTGGAAGGCGTCGAGGGGCGCCATGAAGCCGCCGCCGGGCACGTGCAGCACGGTCCGCTCCGGCTCGAGGTGGCGCGGCGTCATCACCTGCACCGGGAAGCCCGCCAGCTCCTCGGTGACGACGGAGAAGCGGCGGTCGAAGAACGGCACCAACCGGCTCGGGAACGAGTGGTCGAGGGTGGTGTGCCACGCCTCGACCCGGGCGCGCTCGGCCGGCTCGGAGTCGAGGTCGCGGGACCTACGGACCTTGGGCACGATCCGGGCGGCGAGGTCGTGGGTGCGGCTCGGCATGGGCCCATCCTGCCCTGCCTCGGAAGCCCGGTGACGGGGGTCTAGGCTGGCGTCGTACAGACAGGGGAGCCCGCGCACGCGGGCTGAGAGTGCGGGAGATCCGCAGACCCTCCGAACCTGATCCGGTTGAGACCGGCGTAGGGAGTCGTCATCGTGCGTCACCTCCTTTCCGCAGCCCTGCTCGTGGTCGGCCTCTCGGCGTGCAGCCTGACCGCCACCGAGGAGCCGCCGGAGACCTTCGACCGAGGGACGAAGGGGCACGGTCGTGCTCGTCACGCACGAGTCCTTCGCGCTGCCGAAGAAGGTGGTGGAGCAGTTCGAGCGGCAGAGCCGCTACGACCTCGAGGTCCGCGCGAGCGGTGACGCGGGCACGCTCACCACCCAGCTCGCGGTCACCGCCGACAACCCCACCGGCGACGTCGCCTTCGGCGTCGACAACACCTTCGCCTCCCGCGCCCTCGACGAGGGCGTGTTCGCCGAGACCGGGATCGACCTGCCGGTGGGCGCCGAGGCGTACACCGTCCCGGGCGACGACGGGGCGCGGATGGTCCCCGTCGACTCCGGCAACGTCTGCGTGAACGTCGACACCGGGTGGTTCCGCGAGCGCGACCTGGCGCCGCCGGCGACGCTCGACGACCTGACCGACCCGGCGTACGAGGGCCTGTTCGTCACGCCGTCGGCACTCTCGAGCTCGCCCGGGCTCGCGTTCCTCCTGGCCACGGTCGCGGAGTACGGCGAGGACTGGCCGGCGTACTGGGAGGACCTGCTGGCCAACGACACCCGCGTGGTCGACGGCTGGAGCGACGCCTACTACACCGACTTCACCGCAGGCGGGGGCGGCGGCGACCGGCCGATCGTGCTGTCCTACGACTCCTCGCCGGCGTTCACCGTCCCGAAGGGCGGCGGCGCCTCGACCACGGCGGCGCTGCTGGACACCTGCTTCCGGCAGGTGGAGTACGCCGGGGTGCTGGAGGGGGCCGACGAGCCCGAGGGCGGACGGGAGCTGCTGGAGTTCCTCCTGTCGCCGGAGGTCCAGGCAGCGCTGCCGGACTCGATGTACGTCTTCCCGGTCGTCGAGGGCACGCCGCTGCCCGACGACTGGCTGCAGTACGCCGAGCGGCCGACCGACCCCTACGACCTGGACCCCGCCGACATCGCCGAGCACCGCGACGAGTGGCTGCAGCAGTGGCGGGACCTCGTGACGCAGTGAGGCGTCTCCTCGCCCTCGTCGCCCTGGCCGCGGTGCCGGTGGCGGTGCTCGGCGTCTTCTTCGTGGTGCCGGTCGCGGGCATGGTCGCCCGCGGCTTCTGGCCGGACGGGACGTTCGCCCCGGGCGAGGTCCTCGACGTGCTGACCCGCGACCGGACGGGCCGGGTGCTGCTCTTCACGCTCGGCTCGGCCACCGCCGGGACGGTGCTCTCCGTGCTGCTCGGTCTGCCCGCGGCGTACGTCCTGCACCGCACGGCGTTCCCGCTGCGCCGCTTCCTGCGGGCCGCGCTGCTGGTGCCGTTCGTGCTGCCGACCGTCGTGGTCGGCGTGGCCTTTCGCCAGCTGCTGGGGGAGGGCGGCCCGCTCGGTCGCCTCGGCCTCGACGGGACTCCGACCGCGATCGTGATGGGCCTGGTGTTCTTCAACGTCGCGGTGGTGATCCGCGTCGTCGGCGGGGCGTGGGAGTCGCTCGACGAGCGGCCCGGGCAGGCGGCGGCGACGCTCGGGGCGAGCCCGGCGCAGGTCTTCCGCACCGTCACCCTGCCCGCGCTGCGTCCGGCGGTCGTCTCGGCCGCGAGCGTCGTCTTCCTCTTCTGCGCGACCGCGTTCGGGATCGTGCTCACCCTCGGCGGCACCCGCTACTCCACGGTCGAGACCGAGATCTACCTGCTCACCGTCCAGGTCTTCGACCTCACGGCGGCCGCGGCGCTGTCGGTGCTCCAGCTGCTGGTGGTCGTGGCGCTGCTGCTCCTCGCCGGCCGGGTCCGCGCGACGGCGCCGGTCGCCCGCCGCCCGGCCCGCCCCCGCCCGCTGGGCAGGTCCGACGCGCTCCCGGTGCTCGCGACGCTCCTCCTCCTGGCGTACGTCGCTGCGCCGGTGCTCGCGCTGGTCGTCGGATCACTGCGCGTCGACGGGGACTGGGGGCTGGGGCAACTACGCGGCACTGACGTCCACCGGCGACCGGCAGGCGCTGCCGGTCACCGTGACCGACGCCCTCGTCAACTCGCTGCGGACCGCCGTCGACGCCACGTGGATGGCGCTCGGCACGGGTCTGCTGGTCGCGCTCGTGGTCACCCGTCGCTCCCGCTCGAGAGGCGAGCGCCGGGTGCGGCGGCTGCTCGACGGCTTCTTCATGCTGCCGCTGGGCGTCTCCGCCGTGACCCTCGGCTTCGGCTTCCTGATCACCCTCGACCAGCCGCCGCTCGACCTGCGCGACAGCCCGCTGCTGGTGCCGGTCGCGCAGGCCCTGGTCGCGCTGCCGCTGGTGGTGCGGACGCTGGTGCCGGTGCTCGGCGGGATCGACGACCGTCAGCGGCAGGCCGCCGCCTCGCTCGGCGCCGGGCCGCTGCGTGCGCTCGCCACCGTCGACCTGCCCGTGCTCTGGAAGCCGCTGCTCGCGGCCGCGGGCTTCGCCTTCGCCGCCTCGCTCGGCGAGTTCGGGGCCACCTCGTTCCTCGCCCGCGAGGACTTCCCGACCATGCCACTGGTGATCTTCCGGTTGCTCGGGCACCCCGGCGCGGACAACTACGGGATGGCCCTGGCCGCCTCGGTCGTGCTCGCGGCCGCCACCGCCGCGGTGATGCTGCTCGTCGAGCGGCTCCGGGTCACCAGCGTGGGAGCCTTCTGACGTGCTGAGCCTGGACGACGTGTCGGTCGCCTTCGACGGCACCACGGCGGTCGAGGGGGCCTCGCTGGAGGTGCCCGACGGCTCCGTGGTGGCCGTGCTGGGTCCGTCGGGCTGCGGCAAGTCCACCCTGCTGCGGGCCGTGGCCGGCCTCGAGCCGGTCGCCGGGGGGCGTGTCCTCTGGGATGGCCGCGACCTCGCCGGCACGCCCACCCACCGGCGTGGCTTCGCGCTGATGTTCCAGGACGGCCAGCTCTTCGACCACCTCACCGTCGCGCGGAACGTCGGCTACGCGGTGGCGATCCGGGGCGGCTCGCGCCGCGCGTCCGACACCGATGCCCGGGTGGCCGGGCTGCTCGAGCTGGTCGGGCTGCCGTCGTACGGCGGGCGGATGCCGGCGACCCTCTCCGGCGGTGAGCGGCAACGCGTCGCCCTGGCCCGGTCGCTGGCGGTCGAGCCGCGGCTGCTGCTGCTCGACGAACCCCTCTCCGCGCTCGACGCCGGCCTCCGCGAGCGGCTCGCGGGCGACCTCCAGCGGATCCTCCACGACGCCGGCACCACGGCGCTCCTGGTCACCCACGACCACGAGGAGGCCTTCGCGGTGGCCGACCGGCTCGCGGTGATGCGCCAGGGCCGGATCGTCCAGCAGGGCGACATCGCCGAGGTCTGGCGGCGCCCGGCCGACCCGGAGACCGCCCTGTTCCTCGGGTACGCCGCCGTGCTGCACGGCGTGGCGGCACGGTCGCTGCTGGCCGCCGGCGGTCTCCCGCCGTCGCCCGCGGTCGCGCTGCGCCGCTCGGCGCTGACGCTCGACCCGAGCGGCCCGCTCGCTGCCCGCGTGACGGCCTCGCGGCTCACCCCGGAGCAGGTGCGGCTGCGCGTCCTCGTCCCGGAGCTCGGTGAGCTCGACGCGGTCGCGCCGTTCGACGCGCACCCCGGCCCCGGCGACGACGTCCGGCTACGCGTGGACCACACGCGGTTGGCCGCCATGGCCGGTCCCTAGACTGGCCGGCGTGTATCGCCGCGCCTACGTCCTCCTCGTCGGCTTTGCCGTCGTCATGGGCGTCCTGGCGATCGTCACCGCGGTCTCCCTGGACAAGCGCCTCGCCGACCCCGAGGGATTCCTCGGCCCGTCGTGGCTGCGGCTGCCGCTGCTGCTGAGCGGCGCCTTCCTGCTCGACATGCTGCCGCGGGTGCTGTGGCTCTCGCGGGGCAACCCCTCCCAGTGGCGCGACATCGTCCGCGACCGGGTGCGCAGCCACTGGACCCGCGAGCGACTGACCCTGGTCGTGATGGGCCTGGTGTGCTTCTACATCACCTACGTGAGCTATCGGAACCTCAAGTCCTTCCTGCCGTTCGTGATGGGCGACAAGAAGTACGACTACGAGCTCCACCTCATCGACAAGGCGCTGTTCCTCGGCAACGAGCCGGCCGTGGTGCTGCACGACATCATCGGCACCCAGTGGTCGGCGTACTTCCTGTCCACCATCTACCTCTGGTTCCTGCCGCTGGTGCCGCTCGCGCTGACCGCGTGGCTGATCTGGTCGCGCAACATCTCCTTCGGGTACTGGTTCGCGACCTCCCAGTGCATCGCCTGGACCCTCGGCACGCTCTCCTACTACCTGCTGCCCACCCTCGGGCCGGGCTTCTACGCACCCTGGCTCTACGAGGACCTCTCGTACACACAGACGACAGCCCTGATGGATTCCCTGTCGATCTCGCGCGCCCGCGTGACGATCGAGGGGGTCGAGGGAGCGGTGCAGTCGACCGCTGGTTTCGCCAGCCTCCACTGTGCGATCACGCTGCTGGTCGCGCTGATGGTGCAGTACACGATCACGTCCCGGATCGTGCACTGGGTGTTCTGGGCGAACTTCGCGGTGACCGTCGTGGCCACCCTCTACTTCGGCTGGCACTACGTCGCCGACGACATCGCCGGCATCCTGATCGCCCTGCTCTCCTTCTACCTCGGCGGGCGGGCCAGCGGGCAGGTCTTCGAACGACATGGACTCGCCTCGCACCCCACCACCACCTCCTCCGCGGTCCCCGTCGACGCCGACCACCACTGACCCCCTTCCGCAGGTGGTCGAGCAGCGAGCGCCAGTGAGCGGTTGTCGAAGGTGGTCGAGCAGCGAGCGCCAGCGAGCGGTTGTCGAGACCTCCGGTCGCGTACGTCGGAGGTCTCGACTCTCGCCCTCGCCCGGGGGCTCGGGCGGCTCGACCACCTGGGTGGGCGGGGTAGGTGGTCGAGCAGCGAGCGCCAGCGAGCGGTTGTCGAGACCTCCGGTCGCGTACGTCGGAGGTCTCGACTCTCGTCCTCGCCCGGGGGCTCGGGCGGCTCGACCACCTGGGTGGGCGGGGTAGGTGGTCGAGCAGCGAGCGCCAGCGAGCGGCTGTCGAGACCTCCGGTCGGTGGGTCGGAGGTCTCGACTCTCGCCCTCGCCCGGGGGCTCGGGCGGCTCGACCACCTGGGTGGGCGGGGTAGGTGGTCGAGCAGCGAGCGCCAGCGAGCGGTTGTCGAGACCCCCGGTCGCGTACGTCGGAGGTCTTGACTCTCGCCCTCGCCCGGGGCTCGGGCGGCTCGACCACCTGGGTGGGCGGGGTAGGTGGTCGAGCAGCGAGCGCCAGCGAGCGGTTGTCGAGACCTCCGGTCGCGTCGGCTCGACCCCTGAGGCGCAGGCGTGCGCCAAAAGTCGCGAACTACATTGTTGTAGTTCGCAAGTCGACACGCCGGTGACGGATGTGATTTCTGAGGTTTTTGTTCCTTTTGTGACGTTTGAGCACTAACGTGCCTCGCGTGCCCCGGCTCAGGTCGGGGCATGTCCACGATCCGGTGGCGGCCCCCCGCCGACGGTTCGCGGCTTCGGATCTCGGACCCAGGAGGAGCTCGTCGTGCGTGCAGCAGGAGTGGCCCGAGCCGCAGGTGCGGCTCTCGCCCTGGCCCTGGTGGTCGCCCCCGTCTGTGCCCCGGTGTGGGCCGACGAGGGGCGCCTGCCCACCCGCCAGGAGGTTCGGGACGCCCGCACTGCCGCCGCCGAGGGTGAGCGTGACGTCGTGACGGTCCAGGCCGAGCTCGACGCCGCCAACGCCCGGCTCCAGTCCTCTGCCGTCGCCGCTGCCCGGGCCACCGAGGAGTGGAACGGTGCGCGGTACCGGCTCGAGCAGGCGCGGCAGGCTGCGGCCGCCGCGGATGACCGGGCCGGTATCGCGCGCACCGACGTCGGCCGGCAGCAGTCGGCGTACGCCGATGCGCTGGTCAGCTCCTACGAGATGTCACCGGCCCTGACGGCGGTGTCGTCGATGGTCCGGGCCGACGGGATCGGGACCGTCGTCCAGCAGACCACCACCATGCAGGCCGCGGAGTCCGCCCTGGACACGCGCTACGACGGCTTCGTCGCCGCCGCGACCCTGGCCGACGTCGCTGTCCAGCAGGCCGACGACGCCCGGGTCGAGGCCGCCACGATGCAGGCCGAGGCCCGGCAGGCCCGCGACGACGCCCAGCAGGCGGCCGACGCCGCGGCCGCGGAGTCGCAGTCGATCGCGTCGCAGAAGGACGCGCTGATCCGCGAGCTCGCCCGGCTCCAGGACGTCAGCGTCGACCTGGCCCAGCAACGTCAGTCCGCGCTCGAGGAGCAGGCCGCCCAGGCCGCGGCCGACGCCGCAGCCGAGCAGGCCGCCCAGCAGGCTGCCCAGGAGGCTGCCGCCGAGGACGCCGCCGAGGACGAGGCGGAGCAGACCGAGCAGCCGACCCAGCAGCCCGAGCAGCCGCAGCAGCCGCAGCAGCCGACCACCCCCGCGCCGTCCGGCGGTGCCTCCGCTGCCGTCTCCTTCGCCCGTGCCCAGCTCGGCGAGCCCTATCGCTGGGGGGCCGCCGGTCCGGACGCCTGGGACTGCTCCGGTCTCACCATGGGCGCCTGGGGTGCCGGCGGGACGTCGCTGCCCCACTACTCCGTCGCGCAGTACGAGCAGTCGACGCCGATCTCCTCGAGCAGCCTGCAGGCCGGCGACCTGGTCTTCTGGGGCTCGTCGAGCAGCCCGTCGTCGATCTACCACGTCGCGCTCTACGCAGGGAACGGCCAGATCATCCACGCCCCGCGCACCGGTCGCCCGGTGACGGAGGAGTCGATGTACTACTGGACGACCCCGAACTTCTACGCGCGACCCTGACCACATCCCCGTACCGGACGGGGCTACCGGCCAGTACCTTCGGGTCATGGCCACCGACACGTCCAGTCCCGCCACCAGTTCCGCCACCAGTCCCGCCACCGACAGCGGCTACACCCAGCCCGAGGTCGATCCCGCCGCGCTGCTGGCCCTCCTCGACGGTCGCCACGCGGAGGTCCGCGAGCTCGTCCGGACCAACCTCGCGACGTACGCCTCCGTCCTCGAGGACGCTGAGCAGCTCGGCACCGACGACTTCCGGGACCGGGTGCGCGACCTCGTGGTCGAGCTCGCCGCGACCGGCCAGACCGGCATGGGCTTCCCGAGCGAGTACGGCGGCGGCGGCGACATCGGTGCGTCGGTGGCGGCGTTCGAGACGCTGGCCTTCGGCGACCTGTCGGTGCTGGTGAAGGTCGGCGTCCAGTTCGGGTTGTTCGGCGGTGCCGTCCTCCAGCTCGGGACCCGGCGCCACCACGACCAGTACCTGCGCCGCCTGATCACGGCGGAGACGATGGGCTGCTTCGCGATGACCGAGGTGGGCCACGGGTCCAACGTGCAGGCGCTCGGCACGGTCGCGACGTACGACCCGGAGACGCAGGAGTTCGTGATCACGACCTCCGGGCCCGAGGCGCGCAAGGACTGGATCGGCAACGCCGCGCGGCACGCCGAGCTGGCCGCCGTGTTCGCGCAGCTGCGACGTGGCCGGGGAGGGTCACGGCGTGCACGCGTTCGTCGTCCCGCTGCGACGCGACGGCGAGGTGCTGCCCGGGATCACGATCGAGGACGACGGCCTGAAGATGGGCCTCAACGGCGTCGACAACGGCCGGATCACCTTCGACGGCGTCCGGGTGCCGCGGGAGAACCTGCTCAACCGCTTCGCCGACGTGACCCCCGACGGCGTCTACGAGAGCTCGATCGAGAACCCGAACCGTCGCTTCTTCACCATGCTCGGCACCCTGGTCCAGGGCCGGGTGTGCGTCGGCGGGGCCGGCATCAACGCCGCGAAGGTCGCCCTTGCGATCGCGATCAGGTACGGCGACCGGCGGCGGCAGTTCGAGGCGACCAACCCGCCCGAGGAGGATCGGCTGCTCGACTACGGGCAGCACCAGCGACGGCTGTTCCCGTTGCTCGCCCGGACCTACGCGCTGCACTTCGCGCAGGAGGTCGTCGCCGACGAGCTGCACCAGGTGTTCTCCGGGATCGAGGCGGGCGAGGAGCCGCGCCGGCGGCTGGAGTCGCGGGCGGCCGGGACCAAGGCGCTCGGCACGTGGCACGCGACCCGCACCATCCAGGAGTGCCGCGAGGCGTGCGGCGGTCAGGGGTACCGCGCCGCCAACCGCTTCGCGGCGCTCAAGGCCGACACCGACGTGTTCACCACCTTCGAGGGTGACAACACGGTGCTCCTCCAGCTGGTGGCGAAGGGGCTGCTGACCGACTACGCCGGCGAGTTCGAGGACATGGACCAGTTCGGGATGGTCAGGTTCGTTGCCGGGCTCGCGGTCGAGACCGTGATCGAGAAGACCGCGGTCCACAAGCTGATCGAGCGGGTCCGCGACGTCCTGCCGGGCGGTGACGAGTGGGACCAGGAGGCCGGCCTGCTCGACCCGAACTACCACCGGATGATGCTGCGCTACCGCGAGGAGCACATGCTCGGCGGCGTCGCGCGACGGCTCAAGCGCGGGATCGACAGCGGCCTGAACCCCGGCGAGGTGTTCTCGCGGGTGCAGGACCACGTCATCGCCGCCGCGAACGCGCACGTCGAGAGGCTGGTGCTCGACGCGTTCGTCGACAAGCTCGCGACCGTGCCCGAGGGCGACCTCAAGGTCGCGCTCAACCTGATGTGCGACCTGTTCGCGCTGACGACCATCGAGCGCGACCGCGCGTGGTGGATGGAGCACGGCCGGCTGTCGGTCACCCGCTCGAAGGCGATCAGCCGCGAGATCAACGGCCTGTGCCGCAAGGTCCGACCGCTCGCGGTCGACCTGGTCGACGCCTTCGGCGTACCCCCGGAGATGCTCCGTTCGCCGGAGCTGCTGGGCCGATGAACCGTCTGCTCGGCGGCTGGGACGCCGACCCGCTCTGGGGCTCCTTCTACGACTGGATGGTCGAGCACCCCGTCGTGGGCGGCGCGGCGTGGCGGGCCGGTCTCGGCAGCGACCTGCGGCTGCTCCACGACACCGCCGACGAGGTCGGCCGGTTGTCGGCCGGTGCGCGCGTGCTGGACGTGCCGTGCGGGGGAGGAGTGGCCCTCCGCGGGCTGCGCCCGGGGCAAGGCCTGTCCTACGTCGCTGCCGACATCTCGCCGCGGATGCTGGAGCGGACGACGGCCGCGGCGGCCGAGCGTGGCGTGGCCGACCAGGTGTCCACCTCGCTCGCGGACGTCGGGGCGTTGCCCTTCGACGACGGCGCGTTCGACCTCGTGGTCACCCTCACCGGCCTCCACTGCTTCCCCGACCCGCGCGCGGCCGTGCTGGAGATGGGACGGGTGCTGCGACCCGGCGGCCTGCTGGTCGGCAGCGCCGTCCTCAACGACACCGGGCGCCGGTTCGAGCCGCTGCGTCGCGCCGGGCGGCGCTCGAACCTGATCGGCCCGTCCGGCTCCTCGGCCGACGTCCGGGCGTGGCTCGGCGAGGCCGGGCTGGTCGACGCCTCGGTCACCCTCGCGGGTGCGCTGGGCTACTTCCGCGGCGTCCGGACGGGCTGACCCCGGCGGAACTTCGTGCGCGAGTCGATGACTTCGTGACGGTTGTTTACGTCACACAGTCCTGGTTTCCCCGCCCGGGCGGGGAAACCAACGGGCCCCAGAGCCCTCAGTGACCCGGCGTGTCCTTGGCCCGCTCGAAGGAGGCGCGGACCTCGGCCTCGGCCTCGGTGCGGCCGACCCAGTCGGCTCCCTCGACCGACTTTCCGGGCTCGAGGTCCTTGTAGACCTCGAAGAAGTGCTGGATCTCGAGCCGGTCGAACTTGGAGACGTGGTTGATGTCGCGCAGGTGCTCGAGGCGCGGGTCGAGGGTGGGGACGCAGAGGACCTTGTCGTCGCCGCCGGCCTCGTCGGTCATCCGGAACATGCCGATCGCGCGGCAGTTGATGATGCAGCCGGGGAACGTGGGCTGCTGGAGGATGACCAGCGCGTCGAGCGGGTCGCCGTCCTGGCCGAGGGTGTGCTCGATGAAGCCGTAGTCGGCGGGGTACGCGGTCGAGGTGAAGAGCATCCGGTCGAGCCGGATGCGGCCGGTCTCGTGGTCGACCTCGTACTTGTTGCGCTCCCCCTTGGGGATCTCCACCACCACGTCGAACTCGAGCACCGTTGCTCCTCCTCCACCTTCGGGGACCGGCCCGTCCGGGCCGCGACCAGTGTCCCGCACAATGGCTCCGAACGCGCACCCGGGGAAGGTGGAACGAGTGGGACGAGGTGACCAACGCCGGTCCGGGGGTGCCCGGACCTGGCTGCCGGTGCTGCTGGTGCTGGTGCTGCTCGGAGGAGCGGCGGCAGCGTGGCGGCTCGGGTACGTCGACGACCTCGTCGACCGGTTCACCGCCGCCGAGGCCCCGGACCCCGTCACCGAGCCGGCCGCCGTACCTCCGCCGGAGGGCATCGAGGTGCCGACGGTCCCCGAGCCCGACCCGGTCGCGGAGGCGGCGACCGGTGGGCGCCTGCTGCCCTCCGCCGTACGACGCGCGCTGGCCCGCGGGCTCGGCGACCGCGACCTCGGCAGGTCCGTGCACGTCGCCGTCGCGGTGCTCGGCGGCCGGGACGGCGCGACGTACACCGACGACACGGGGGGCAGCGGGACGTTCATGCCGGCCTCGACGTTGAAGGTGCTGACCAGCACCGCGGCGCTCGCCACGCTCGGCCCCGACCACACGTTCACGACGAGCGTGGTGCGGCAGGGTTCGACCCTGACCCTGGTCGGCGGCGGCGACCCGCTGCTGGAGCGGGCGCCGGTCGACGGGGACTACCCCGACGCGGCCGACACCACGACGTTGGCCCGGGCGACCGCCACCGCGCTGCGTGAACGGGCCGGCCGCGGGGGTCCGGTGCGGCTCGCCTACGACGACTCGTTGTTCTCAGGTCCGTCGCAGAGCCCGTTCTGGCGCGTCGACTACGTCCCGGACGACATCGTCACCCCGATCACGGCGCTGTGGGTCGACGAGGGACTCTCACCCGACCACACCTACCGGTTCGAGGACCCGTCCCGGGCCGCCGCCGACGTGTTCGCCACCGAGCTACGGTCAGCGGGCGTGACGGTGGTCGGCACCCCGGTCGCGCGCCGCGCCCCCGGTGGCGCGACCGAGCTGGCCCGGGTCGAGAGCCCGCCCCTCTCACAGGTCGTCGAGCACGTCCTCGGGGTCAGCGACAACGAGGGTGCGGAGGTGCTCGCCCACCACGTCGGCCTCGCCGACGGCGACGACGGCTCGTTCGCCGGCGGCGCCCGCGGCGTACGCCGGACCCTGGCCGGGCTCGGCGTCCCGCTCGACGGCGCGGTGATCCGGGACGGCAGCGGGCTCTCCCGCGACAACCGGCTCGCGGCGCAGACCCTGCTCGGCGTCCTGCGGGTGGCGGGCGACGCGGCGTCGCCGGAGCTGCGGGCCGCCCTCACCGGCCTCCCCGTCGCCGGCTTCACCGGCTCGCTCGCCTACCGCTTCGACACCGCCACGGACGCCGGCGTCGGCCGGGTCCGTGCCAAGACCGGGTCGCTCGGCGGCGTCCGCTCCCTGGCCGGCACCGCACTGGACCAGAACGGAACCCCTCTCGTGTTCGTGCTGGCCGCCGACCGGATCAAGGACGTGAACACCGTCGAGGCCGAGCAGGACCTCGACAACGTCGCCGCCGCCCTCGCTGCCTGCCGCTGCTCCCGCTGACCACTCCGCGACCCGCCACAACCGTGAGAACCCCCGGTCGACCGGGGGTTCACGCGCCCCCACCAGTTGCCGCCCACGCGTAGGGTCGCGCCATGAGCCAGATGGTGGACTGGGACGTCGCGGTCTCGATCGGGACGCGCGTCGCGGGACCGGGGCCGACGGTGACGGCGGACGAGGCGGCGGCGGCGGTGGCGGAGCTGCGCGCGGACGCCGACCTGTCCACCGGGCTGGTCCGGGAGTTCACCGGGCTCGCGGCGGCCGAGCGCACGGCGCCGGTGCTGGTCGTGGACCGGCAGGGGTGGATCCAGGCGAATGCGGAGGCGTTCTCGGTGATGCTGGAGCCGCTCGTCGAGCGGCTCCAGGAGAAGCGGGGCGAACCGACCGGGCTCACCAAGGCCGTCGGCTCCCGGGTCGCCGGTGGTGAGGTCGGGCTGCTGCTCGGCTTCCTGGCCGGCAAGGTGCTCGGCCAGTTCGACCCGTTCCACGACCCCGCCGGACGGCTGCTGCTGGTCGCGCCGAACATCGTCCACGTCGAGCGCGAGCTCGGCGCCGACCCCTCCGACTTCCGGCTCTGGGTGTGCCTCCACGAGGAGACCCACCGGGTGCAGTTCACCGCCGTCCCGTGGATGCGCGGCCACCTCCACTCCGAGATCGAGGCGCTCGCCAGCGCGGTCGACCCCTCCAGCGTGCTCGAGGGCGGCCTCGACCGGCTGGTCGAGGCGGTCCGCGGCGGCGGCAGCGTGATCGACGTCCTCAGCACCCCCGCGCAGCGCGAGGTCCTCGACCGCGTCACCGGGATGATGTCGTTGCTCGAGGGGCACGCGGACGTCGTGATGGACGGCGTGGGCCCGCAGGTGATCCCGTCGGTCGCCGACATCCGCCGCAGCTTCAACCAGCGACGCAAGGGCGTCGGCCTGCTCGACCGGATCCTGCGCAAGGCGCTCGGCCTCGACGTGAAGATGGCCCAGTACCGCGACGGCGCGGCCTTCGTGCGCTCGGTCGTCGACAAGGTCGGCATGGATGACTTCAACGCCGTCTGGGCCGGCCCCGACAACCTCCCCTCCAAGGCCGAGATCGCCGACCCGGCCGCCTGGATCACCCGCGTCCTGTGACGCTCGACCCGGCTCGCGCCGCCGTCCGCCACGGCGTACGACGGGCGCTGGCCGCGGCCGGGGAGACCGATGGTCCGGTGCTGGTCGCCTGCAGCGGCGGCGCCGACTCGCTCGCCCTGCTCGCCGCGACCGTCTTCGAGCGGCGTGACCGACTGACGCCCGTCGTCGGGGTGACCGTCGACCACGGCCTCCAGACCGGCTCCGACGCCCGGGCCGCGGCCGTGGTGGAGCAGATGGCCGCCCTCGGCGTGGCCGAGACCGTCGGCGTCCGGGTGCAGGTCGAGGGCGGCGGCCGCGGACCGGAGGCTGCCGCCCGCGCGGCCCGCTACGAGGTCCTCGTGGAGGTCGCCGAGCGGCTCGGCTCGCCCCTGGTGCTGCTGGGCCACACCCTCGACGACCAGGCCGAGACCGTGCTGCTCGGGCTGGCCCGCGGCAGCGGTGGCCGCTCGATCGCGGGCATGCGCCCGGCCTTCGACCGGTTCCGCCGCCCGCTGCTGGAGGTGACCCGCGCGCAGACCGAGGCGGCCTGCACGGCCGACGGGATCACCTGGTGGGACGACCCGCACAACAGCGACCCGGCCTTCACCCGCAGCCGCGTGCGCACGGAGGTCATGCCGGTCCTCGAGCGTGAGCTCGGACCGGGTGTCGCGGCGGCCCTGGCCCGCACCGCCACCCAGCTCCAGCGCGACGTGGCCGAGCTGGACGCACAGGCCCGGGCGGCGTACGACGACCTGCTCACCGGTGAGGGCCTGCCGGTGGATCGGCTCGCCCTCCTGCCGGACGCGATCCGGCACCGCGTCCTCCGGCTCGCCGCGCTCGACGCGGGCGCCCTCGCGCCCGACCTGACGCACGGCCACGTGCTCGCCGTCGACGCGCTGGTGACCGGCTGGCGCGGGCAGCAGGCGGTCGACCTGCCAGGCCCCCTGCGGGCGGTGCGCCACGAGGGCCGGGTCGACTTCCCCCGGTGGGATGGACCGGCCTGACCCGTTCGGGCCATCTTCCGCCGATTCCCCGGACGCAAGCACCACCTCGATGAACCTCTCCCGACTCGTTCCGCTCGCCTGGTGAGCGCCACGGCCCTGGTGGGCCTCGCGGTACCGGCCCAGGCCGCCCAGGGGTCAGCCTCGGTGAGGTCGAGCTCCGCACCAAGCCGCTCCCGAGCACGACCACCTGCACGGTCGCGGACAGGACCTGGGTCGCGGCGGGCGCGGCACCATGGCCGTCCGGGTCCTGCCGAAGCTCGCCCCGGGGAGCCACCAGGTCGAGGCCGGCTGGGGCGGTCGGCCCACGTCAAGGGTTCGACGTGCGGCGCCACGACGGTGACCGTGCGCCGGGCGATCGACCGGCCGGTCGTGCAGCGGGCCTGGGTCCTCGGCAGCCCCCTCCTCCGCCTGCTCCCCTGGCAGGCGCAGGGCCTAGGCTCTGCGCATGGATGCGTCCCACGTGGAGAACGACCTGCTCAACGTCCTCTACACCGAGGAGCAGATCCGGGGGCGGCTCGGCGAGCTCGCGGCCGAGATCGAGGCCGACTACGACGGACAGGACCTGCTGATCGTCGGCATCCTGCGCGGCGCGGTGATGGTGATGGCCGACCTGGCCCGCAGCTTCACGCGCCACATCGAGATGGACTGGATGGCGATCTCGTCGTACGGCTCCGGCACGAAGTCCAGCGGCGTGGTGCGGATCCTCAAGGACCTCGACACCGACATCAGCGGCCGGCACGTGGTGATCGTGGACGAGATCATCGACACCGGCCTCACGCTCTCGTGGCTGACGTCCAACCTGGCCTCGCGCGAGCCCGCGAGCGTCGAGATCTGCACGCTGCTCCGCAAGCCGGAGGCGCTGCAGATGCCCGTGGACGTGAAATACATCGGGTGGGACATCCCCAACGAGTTCGTCGTCGGCTACGGCCTCGACTACCGCGAGAAGTACCGGAACCTGCGCGACATCGGCACCCTCGCCCCCCACGTCTACTCCTGACCTGCCCGACCCGGCAGGTTCGACCCGCGTTGGGAGCGCCTGCGAGAATGGTCGTTCCACCGTCCCTTACGACGAAGAGAAGTACGTGAAGCGGATCCTCCTGAATCGTTGGGTCATCGGCGTCCTCGCCGTGACCGGCGTCCTGCTCGCCCTCCAGTACCTCGTCCCGACGGGCGAGTACGAGGAGATCAGCACGTCCCGCATGGTCGAGTACATCGACGCGGGCGAGGTCTCGGAGATCACCTTCATCGACGGTGACCAGGTCATCGAGGCGACCCTCGACGACGGGGTGGACCGCGAGGGCGGCAACAAGGTGATGACCTACTGGCTCACCGACACCCAGGCCGAGATCGAGGGCCAGGTCGAGGACCAGATCGATGCGGGCGACATCGAGGAGTACACCACCGAGGTCGCACGCCCCAGCTTCCTCGGGAGCCTGCTGGGCGCCGTGATCCCGTTCATCCTCATCGTGGTGGTGTTCCTGTGGCTGATGAACAGCATGCAGGGCGGCGGCGGACGCGGGGTCATGCAGTTCGGCAAGTCCAAGGCGAAGCTGATCACCAAGGACATGCCGAAGACCACGTTCTCCGACGTCGCCGGTTGCAACGAGGCGATCGAGGAGCTCGGCGAGATCAAGGAGTTCCTCCAGGAGCCGGCGAAGTTCCAGGCCGTGGGCGCCAAGATCCCCAAGGGCGTGCTGCTCTACGGCCCTCCGGGCACCGGCAAGACGCTGCTGGCCCGCGCCGTGGCCGGCGAGGCCGGCGTGCCGTTCTACTCGATCTCCGGCTCCGACTTCGTCGAGATGTTCGTCGGCGTCGGCGCCTCCCGGGTGCGTGACCTGTTCGAGCAGGCCAAGGAGAACGCCCCGGCCATCGTCTTCATCGACGAGATCGACGCCGTCGGCCGCCACCGCGGCGCCGGCATGGGCGGCGGGCACGACGAGCGCGAGCAGACGCTGAACCAGCTCCTCGTCGAGATGGACGGCTTCGACGTCCGCGGCGGCGTCATCCTGATCGCGGCCACCAACCGCCCCGATGTGCTCGACCCCGCGCTGCTGCGTCCGGGGCGGTTCGACCGCCAGATCGGCGTCGACGCCCCCGACCTCGACGGCCGGCACAAGATCCTCAAGGTCCACTCCCGCGGCAAGCCGATGGCCCAGGACATCGACCTGAAGGCCGTCGCCCGTCGTACGCCGGGGTTCACGGGCGCCGACCTCGCCAACGTGCTCAACGAGGCCGCGCTGCTGACCGCGCGCAACAACCAGAAGCTGGTCAGCAACGAGAGCCTCGACGAGGCGATCGACCGGGTCATCGCCGGCCCGCAGCGCAGCTCGCGGCTGATGAGCGAGAAGGAGAAGCTGGTCACGGCGTACCACGAGGGCGGCCACGCCCTGGTCGCCGCGGCCCTTCCCGGCGGCGACCCCGTGCACAAGGTCACGATCCTGCCGCGCGGTCGGGCGCTGGGCTACACGATGGTGCTGCCCGACGAGGACAAGTACTCCCAGACCCGCAGCGAGCTGCTCAACAAGCTCGCCTACATGATGGGCGGCCGCGCCGCGGAGGAGATGGTCTTCCACGACCCGACCACCGGCGCCGGCAACGACATCGAGAAGGCCACCGGCCTGGCCCGCGCGATGGTGACCCAGTACGGCATGACGGAGACCCTGGGCGCGATCAAGCTCGGCGACTCCACCTCCGAGCCGTTCCTGGGCCGCGACATGGGCCACCAGCGCGACTACTCCGAGGCCGTCGCCGCGAAGGTCGACGAGGAGGTCAAGGCCTTCATCGCCTCCGCCCACCAGGAGGCCTTCGACATCCTCGAGGACAACCGCGACGTGCTCGACGCCCTGGTGCTGGCGCTGCTCGACAAGGAGACCCTGGACAAGGACGAGGTCGCTCAGGTCTTCGAGCCGCTCCGGATCCGTCCGATCCGTCCCGCGTGGACCGGCTCGCCCGAGCGCAACCCGTCGACGATCCCGCCGATCGAGGTGCCGCAGGAGATCCGCGACCGGGTCCGTTCCAACGGCACGCCCGCCGAGGAGCAGGAGGCCGGCGTGGTCATCACCCCGCCGGGCGCCGGAGGTGACCTCCACGGAGGGACCCCCGCCCCCGGCGACTCCGGGAGCACGCCGCCCCAGCCTCCGACGGCGACCGGCTGAGGCCGCGATGACCGACCCGATCGCCAACCCCGAGCGCGCGCTGGACGCGATCCCGGACTTCGACCACGCCCGGGCCGAGGCGGCCGTGCGCGAGCTGCTCGCCGCGATCGGGGAGGACCCCGACCGCGAGGGGCTGCACGACACCCCCGCCCGGGTCGCCCGGGCCTACGCCGAGCTGACCTCCGGCATCCGCCAGCGGCCCGAGGACGTGCTCACCACGACCTTCGACCTGGGCCACGACGAGATGGTGCTGGTCCGCGACATCGAGCTGTGGTCGATGTGCGAGCACCACCTGGTGCCCTTCACCGGTGTCGCCCACGTCGGCTACATCCCCGCCAAGAGCGGCAAGATCACCGGCCTCTCGAAGCTGGCGCGACTGGTCGACGTCTACGCCAAGCGGCCACAGGTCCAGGAGCGGCTCACCACCCAGATCGCCGAGGCGCTGATGGAGATCCTCGACGCGCGCGGCGTGATCGTCGTGATCGAGGCCGAGCACCTCTGCATGACGATGCGTGGTGTCCGCAAGGCCGGGGCCCGCACCATCACCTCGGCCATGCGTGGCCAGCTGCGCGACCCCGCCACCCGCGCGGAGGCGCTCGCGCTCATCCACCGGAGGCCCTAGCCCGTGGCCCCGTTGCTGATGGGGATCGTGAACGTCACGCCCGACTCCTTCTCCGACGGTGGCCTGTACGCCGACGCGGGGGCCGCGATCGCCCACGGCCGCGCGTTGCTGGCCGACGGCGCGGACATCCTCGACGTCGGCGGCGAGTCGACCCGGCCGGGCGCCACCCGGCCGCTGCTCGAGGAGGAGCTGGCCCGCGTGGTCCCGGTGATCGACGCGTTGTCGCAGGACGCGACCGTCTCGGTCGACACGATGCGGGCCGAGGTCGCCCGGGCAGCGCTCGAGGCCGGCGCCACCATCGTCAACGACGTGTCGGGCGGCCTCGCCGACCCCGCCATCCTCGATGTCGCCGCCGCCCACGGCGCCACCTACGTCGCCATGCACTGGCGCGGCCACGCCGACACCATGCAGTCGCTGGCGTCGTACGACGCGACGGGCGGTGTGGTCGCCACCGTCCGTGCGGAGCTGGCGGAGCGGGTGGCCGCGGCGCGCGCGGCCGGCATCGCCGACGAGCGGCTGGTGATCGACCCCGGGCTCGGCTTCGCCAAGACCGCCGAGCACAACTGGGCGCTGGTCGCCGGGATCGACCAGATCGCCTCCCTCGGCCTCCCGCTGCTGGTCGGCGGCAGCCGCAAGACGTTCCTGGGCCACCTGTTGGCCGGCGCCGACGGTGCGCCCCGTCCGGTCGATGACCGGGAGGCGGCCAGCACGGCGCTCACGCTGCTGCTCGCGCAGCGGGGCGTGTGGTGCGTCCGGGTGCACGAGGTCCGCGCCAGCCGGGACGCCCTGCGCGTGCTGGAGCGGCTCATCGAGGAGGAGAGGGCATGACCGACGAGCTCACCGTCACCGGGGTCCGCTGCTGGGGGCACCACGGCGTCTTCGACCACGAGCGGCGCGACGGACAGTGGTTCGTGCTCGATCTCACGCTGGGCTTCGACACCCGCCCCGCCGCGGCCAGCGACGACTTGCACGACACCGTCGACTACGGAAGCCTCGTCGCCCAGGTCAAGGCGGCCGTGGAGTCCGATCCCGTGGACCTCATCGAGGCCCTGGCCGACAGGGTCACCGCCGTGTGCCTCTCGGACCGTCGTGTTGAATGGGTCCGGGTCACGGTGCACAAGCCGGATGCCCCCATCCAGGCAGACTTCACCGACGTGGCACTGACGATCCGGAGAGACGCGAGGGAGCAACTGTGACCGAGACGCCCAACCCGAACATCATCGATGCCGACACCCTGACCGGCGAGATGCGGCCGATCCGTCGCGTCGTGCTGGCCCTGGGCTCCAACCTCGGCGACCGGCTGGCGGCCCTCCAGGGTGCTGTCGAGGCGATCGCCGACACCCCCGACGTCTGGGTGACCTCCGTGTCGCCGGTCTACGAGACCGAGCCGGTGGACGCCCCCGCGGGCTCCGAGCCCTACCTCAACGCCGTGATGCTGCTCGACACCACGCTCGCCGCGCACCGGCTGCTGGACCGCGCCCTGGCCGTCGAGGACGCCTTCGACCGCGAGCGCAGCGAGATCCGCAACGCCCCGCGCACCCTCGACATCGACCTGATCGTCGTCGGCGACCGTCGCAGCAACGACGAGCTGGTGCTGCCGCACCCGCGCGCCCACGAGCGTGCGTTCGTGCTCCAGCCGTGGCACGACCTCGAGCCCGGCGCGGAGCTGGTCGGCGCGGGTCCCCTCGCCGACCTCCTGGCCGGCCTCGACGCCTCCGGCATCGAGCGGCGCGACGACCTCACGCTCGACGTCCCGTGAGCCTCCGACGCCCGTGAGCGGGGCGCCGCCCGGGGAGCCGCCGCCGGAGGGGCGCCTGCAGCCCACCGGTCCCGCGACCGTCGGCGTCACCGTGATGGTGGGCCTGGTCGGCGGGTGGTTGCTGCACCCGGTCTCCGACCGGATCGGCACTCCGCCGCTGGTGAGCTGGGTGCAACCGCTGGTCCTGGCCTTCGTCGCGGCCGTGCTGCTGGCCACGGCGTACCTCACCCACCGCTCGCTGCAGGTGCGCCGGGAGTGGATCGAGCCGCACCGGGCGGTGAACCGGCTGGTGCTGGCCCGCGCGTGCGTCGCGGTGGGTGGGCTGGTCGCCGGTGGCTACGTCGGGTACGCCGTGAGCTGGCTCGGCCTGCGCGCCGAGCTGGCCGACGAGCGGATGGTCCGCTCGGCGCTGGCGGGCCTCGCGGGCGTGGGGATCGTCGTGGGAGCGCTGCTCCTCGAACGAGCGTGTCGCGTCCGTTCCGACGACGAGGAGACATAACCTCGGGGACATGTCTTCCCCGACTGCACGCCGGCGACAGCGCAGCACGCGCCTCACCGTTGCCGTAGCCCTGCTCACGATCGCCGCGGTGCTCGTCACCGCCGCGATCCTCGGTGGCTCTGCCTGGTTCCAGGCCCTCGCCGCCGCCTCCTCCGTGGTGCTCGGCGCGGCCGCCACCCGGATCACCTACTCCGAGCTGCTGGAGTCCCGTCGCGAGGCAGCTCGCGACCGGGCGCAGCAGGCGCAGGCCTACCGCAGCCTGACCGAGCAGCGCACCGCCGAGCACGCCGGCTTCGCGGCCACCATGCAGTCGCGCGTCGAGCGCCAGGAGCACGCGCTCACCGAGCTCGAGGACGCCCTCAGCTCGGCCCAGAAGCGTGCCGCCGAGGCGACCCTGAAGCGCAACGCCGAGGCACGCCGTGCCGAGCTCGCCGAGACCGACGGCCGGGCCACCAGCGCCCGGCTCGACGAGGCCGAGGAGCGCGCCGCCGAGGCGCTGCTGCGGGTCGCCGAGCTCGAGCAGGAGGTCGACGTGCTCCGCGCGGAGATCGCCGGTTGGGAAGCACAGCCACACCGGATGCACGCCTGACCCGTCCGACCCGAGCGCTCGGGGCCGGTCCTGAGACCGGCCTCGGGCGCTTGTCGCGTCGTACGGAACAATGAGCCGATGTGATTCCTGAGGACAACCGGTTCCATGACGACCCCGACGGACTCCTCGCGGACTCCGAGCACCTGATCGACGGGTGGCGGGTCGAGCAGCCGGACCCCTCCGACCGCTCCGTCGTCGCCCGGCTGACCCACCTGCTGCGCGCCCACGAGCGCGCCGGGCGCGGCTGGGCCGGTGCCTCGGTCGACGACGTGCTCGTCGAGGTGTCGGAGACCGGGCTGCGGATGCGCGAGAACGTCGTGATTCGCGACCGCGACGGCGAGATCCGCGCCTGGGGCAGCGTGCACGACCGCGCCGAGGGGCGGATGCTCTTCGTCCACGTCGTCGAGCGCGACCTGCCCGACGCGGTGGCCGACTCCTGCTCCACGCTGCTGTTCGGCTGGGCCGACGAGCAGGCCCGCGCCGTGGGCAGGGCCCGCGGCCTCGACGTGCAGCAGATCGACACCGGCGCCTTCGCCGGCGACGACCGGCAGCACGGCTGGCTGGAGTCCGCCGGCTTCGCGAAGGTCCGCACCTGGTTCCAGCAGAGCCGCCCGGTCGACGCCGACGAGGCGTCGCTGGTGCCCGACCCGGCGCGCTGGGAGCGGGACGGCGTGACGATCCGGCTGGTCCGGCGTACCGAGGAGGGGCTGCCGGACGCGGTCGACCTCCAGGCGGTCCACCAGGTCCTCGAGTCGGCCTTCCGCGACCACTTCAACTCGTGGGAGGAGACCTTCGCGGAGTTCGTGCACCGGCTCCGCGAGGATCCCGGTCACCGCTGGGACCACTGGTGGCTGGCCGAGCTCGAGAGCCCGGACCTCACGGGCATCGGTCCGGTTCCCGTCGGCGCGCTCGTCGGCACCCACCTCGAGAGCAGCACCGGCCCCGACGGCTCCTACGTCTCCTACATCGGCGTCCTGGACGCCGCCCGCGGCCGCGGCGTCGCCAAGGCGCTGTTGAACACGATCATCGCCGACGCCGCCTCCCGCGGCCGGGACCGCGTCGGGCTCGAGGTCGACGCCGACTCACCCACCGGTGCCCACGGCCTCTACGAGTCCCTCGGCTGGGCGACGAAGTACGTCACCGAGTCCTGGCACCGCGACGTCCCCGTCACCTGATCCGGATGGCGGTGCGCAGTGGGATGCTCGAGCCATGAACCTCGATCCGGCTGAGACCAACCCCGACCACTACAAGGTCGTCTTCGAGAACGAGCGCGTGCGGGTGCTCGAGTACACCGACGTGCCCGGCACGGTCACGACGCCGCACGCCCACCCGGACAGCGTCATGTACACCCTCTCGTCGTTCCGGCGCCGGCTCGTCCAGGGGGACGGCCAGCGCGACGTGGAGCTCCAGGCGGGGACGGTGGGGTGGCTGCCGGCGCAGCAGCACCACGGCGAGAACATCGGAGACACTCCGACCCACGCGATCTTCGTGGAGCTGAAGGACTCGCCGCCCTCGCCGCCGGGCGGCGCGATCGGCCCGCAGCTGTGAGGCGATCAGCGCCGGGAAGAGGGGCGGGCCGTAGCCGCACGGACCGAACGGGCATCGAGGGTTGCTCCTGAGCGCGCACGGGCTCCGGGAAACCGGACGCTTGGTCCTTCCGTCTACGCGGGCCACGCGGGGCGACGCTTCAGCACCAGAGCGTGCACGTAGGTCTGGTCAGTCCCGGGCGAGGGAGGCGCGCAGCGCCTGGTGCACGCCGTTGGGCGTGAGGACGCCGACGAACTTCGCGCCGTCCTTGACGCCGATCATCGCCCGGTCGTCGCGCAGCATCGCGGCGAGCGCCTCCTCGAGGGTCGCCGTCACGTCGACGGCCGCGGCCAGCTCGCCGGCGTTGACGCCGTCGAGCGGCTCGAGGCGGGCGGGGTCGATCGGGGTGACCGTGAGCCGGCGCAGGCCGGACGTGGAGCCGACGAACCCGGCGACGTAGTCGTCGGCCGGGAAGGCGAGCAGCTCGGCCGGAGTCGCCACCTGGGCGAGCCGGCCACCGGTCTCGAAGACGGCGACCCGGTCGCCGAGCTTCACGGCCTCGTCGATGTCGTGGGTCACCAGCACGACCGTCTTGCCCAGCTCCTGCTGGAGTCCCCGGAACTCGTCCTGGAGCCGGACCCGCACGACCGGGTCGACGGCGCCGAAGGGCTCGTCCATCAGCAGGACGGGCGGGTTCGCGGCCAGGGCGCGGGCGACGCCGACGCGCTGCCGCTGACCGCCGGAGAGCTGGTGGGGGTAGCGGTCGGCGTAGGTCCCGGCGTCGAGCCCGACCAGGTCCATCAGCTCGTGGGCGCGGGTGCGCGCGGTCGACTTCGACTCGCCGTAGAGCAGCGGCACCGTCATCACGTTGGTCTCGATCGACTGGTGGGGGAAGAGGCCCACCTGCTGGATGACGTAGCCGATCCCGCGGCGCAGCTCGACCGGGTCGGCGTGGGTGACGTCCTTGCCGTCGACCTCGATGGTGCCCGCGGTCGGCTCGATCAGCCGGTTGATCATCTTCAGCGTCGTGGACTTGCCGCAGCCCGACGGTCCGACCAGGCAGACCATCTCGCCCGCGGCGACCTCGAGGTCGAGCTCCTGGACCGCGACCGTGCCGTCGGCGTACGTCTTGCCGACCCCGGTCAGCCGGATCATCGCGGTAGCGTCCATGCCGTGACCCTACTAGCGAGCGCAGCCGACCCGAGCTGCTACAGCAGGCTCACCAACGAGTGGTTCTGCGGCCAGTACCTCCTCGACCGGCAGTCCGACATCGTCGATGCCAGCGTCGAGCACGTCCTGATCACCGTGGCCTCGGTGGCCTTCGGCATCCTCATCGCGTTCCCGCTGGCGCTGGCCGCGCGGCGCTTCCCGCGGCTGGAGTCGACCATCATCGGCGTCAGCACCGGGGTCTACACGATCCCCTCGCTCGCCCTCTTCCCGCTGCTGGTGCCGTTCACCGGCTTGTCGCCGACCACGGTCGTGCTGGGGCTCGGGCTCTACGCGCTGACGATCCTGGTGCGCAGCATGCTCGAGGGGCTGCGTTCGGTGCCCGACGACGTGCGCGAGGCCGCGACCGGCCTGGGGTACGGCGCGGGCCGGCTGCTGCTCAAGATCGAGCTGCCGCTCGCGCTGCCGGTGATCATGGCCGGGCTGCGCGTGGCGACCGTCTCGACCGTGGCCCTGACCACGGTCGGGTCGCTGGTCGCCTTCGGCGGGCTGGGCAACCTGATCAAGGACGGCGTCAACACCAACTTCCGCGCCGAGCTGCTCACCGCGGCGCTGCTGTGCGTGCTGCTCGCGATCCTCCTCGACGTGCTCCTGGTGCTGGCGCAGAGACTCATGACGCCGTGGACGCGGGGGGTCGCGGGCATGACCGTCTTCCTCGACATGTGGGACTACCTCACGACCGGCGCCAACTGGTCCGGCTCCGGCGGGATGCTCGAGCTGCTCGTGCCAGCAGCTGCTGCTGACCGTCACCGCACTCGTGCTCGCGCTGGTCGTCGGCCTGCCGCTCGCCCTCTGGCTCGGTCACCTCGGTCGCGGGGGCTTCCTCGCGATCAACATCAGCAACGTCGGCCGCGCGGTACCGACCTTCGCACTGCTGGCCCTGCTGGTCACCTTCGACGTCCCCGGCCGCTCCGAGTTCGGCCCCTACGGCCGCGCCGGGCTGGCGACCCTGGTCGCGCTGGCGCTGTTCGCGCTGCCCCCGATCATCACCAACTCCTACGTCGCGGTGCGCGAGGTGCCCGAGGAGGTCAAGGAGTCCGCGCGCGGGATGGGGATGACCGGGCGCCAGCAGTTCTCCCGGGTCGAGCTCCCGCTGGCGCTGCCGCTGGTCGTCTCCGGCATCCGGCTCGCGCTGGTCCAGGTGTGGGCGACCGCGACCATCGCCGCCCTCGTGGCCGGTCCCGGGCTGGGCCGGGTCATCACCGATGGCTTCTACCGGACCAACTACGGCAAGGGCATCGCCGGCGCCGTGGTGGTGGCCCTGGTGGCGCTGGTCCTCGAGCTGCTCGCCGCCGCGGCGCAGCGTGCGGTCACCCCCGCGGGGGTCGCCGGGAGGCGGGGCTCACCCCCTGGTGGGGGTGACATGTCGGAGGGCGCCCGTACGCTGGAGCCGGCGACCGGGTCCACCGGCCGCTGAGCGGGATCTCCCGCACCGGACACGCGCGGCCACTGCGGCCGCGGGACACAGAAGGTAGTGCCATGACGCTCACTCGCACGCTGGGACGCTCGATGGCCGCGGTCCTCGCAGCCGGCTCCCTCCTCCTCGCCGGCTGCGCCGGCGACGACCTCGCCGAGGATCCTGCCGACGACACCGCCGCCTCCGGCGGAGGTGGCCCGGTCTCGATCGCCGGCCAGGCGTTCCCCGAGGCCGCCCTGATGGCGGAGATGTACACGGTCCTCCTCGAGGAGGCCGGCTACGAGCCGGACGTGAAGCTGGTCGACTCCCGCGACGGCTACATGCCGACCTTCCCGGACAGCGTCGACGTGGTGCCGGAGTACGTCGGCGGCATCGTCAACTTCCTCAACGCCCAGGAGAACGGCGCCAAGGCCGACCCGTTCGAGGCCGGTGACGGCGAGCAGCTCGCCTCCGACGGTGCGGACCTCCTCGACGGCGCCGGGATCACCCTGCTCGACGTCTCGCCGGCCACCGACACCAACGCCTTCTTCGTGACCCAGGAGTTCTCCGACTCCGAGGGCGTCACCGCGCTCTCCGACCTCGAGGGCATGTCGGTCACCCTGGCCGCGGCCCCCGACTGCGAGGGCCGGCTCGACTGCGAGGGCGGCCTGTCCGACGAGTACGGCATCGACATCACCGAGGTGCTGCCGCTCGGCTACGCCAGCGACCAGACCTACCAGGCGGTCATCGACGGTGAGGCCGAGCTCGGCGAGACCAGCACCACCGACGGCACCCTGGAGTCCCAGGGACTGGTCGTGCTCGAGGACGACCTGCAGATCCAGCCCGCCCAGAACCTCGTGCCGGCGATCAGCAGCGAGTTCCTCGACGCCAACCCCGACATCGCCGACGTGCTCAACCCGCTGATGGCGGCGCTGACCACCGAGAAGCTCACCGAGCTCAACGGCCGGGTCGCGGTCGACCGCGAGAAGCCCGAGGACGTCGCCCGCGACTTCCTCGAGAGCGAGGGCCTGCTCGGCTGACCGCTGGCCGACCGCTGGCCGACCGAGCGGGGCCGGGCCCTACGGTGGGGGGCGTGAACGCCGCGCCCCCCGCCGTGCCGGGCCACCGTGCCCTGCTCGTGCTGGCCGGCCGCTCGGCGCTCGCCTTCCACGAGCTGCACGGGGAGCCGCTCTACGCCCACGCGCTACGGGCCCTCGACGCGGCCGTGGGCGAGGTCGAGGTCGTCGCGACCGACGCCGACCGTGACCGCGTCGTCGCCGACGCGGCCCGGTGGCGGATCCCGGCCGAGGTGCTGACCCTCTCGACCTGGTGGGAGCGCGCGAGCGCCCGGCCCTCGCGGCCGCTGGTCGTGCACGACGCCCTCTGCCCCCTGGTCACCGCCGACTTCATCACCACCGTGCTGGGCCACGCCGCCGAGCACCCGGACACCGGCACGGTCGCCGTGCGGGCCGTGACCGACACGCTCAAGGCCGTCGTCGACGGGCGGATCGCCGGAACCATCGACCGCGACCAGCTGGTGACCGTCACCTCACCGGTGGTGATCCCGGCCGCGCTGCTCGCCGGTGCCACGCAGCCGCCGCCGGTCACCGACGGGGCCGCCCTGGTCGGCTGGCTGCGCGAGCGGGGCCCGGTCGAGCTGGTGCGCGCACCGTCGCTGGGCCGCCGGATCGAGGACGTCCGCGCCGTACGACTGCTGGAGAGCCTGGACGAGGTCGGGCACCGGGTGCGCACCGGAGCGGGCCGTCCTGTCGGCCACCCCCCGTCAGTGGCGGAAGATCGCCGCTAGCTCGCGCAGCAGCTTGCCCGGCTGTCGCGCGACGGCACCGGGAAGCGACCACAGGAACCCGCGCGGGTCCTCGGCGGCCCGGCGCCACAGCCGCCCCGGCTTGCTGGCGACCCGCTGCTCCAGATCGGCGAGGTACGACGGGAGCATGTCGCGCGCCGGCACGTCGAGGTGCGCCCCGCAGACCGTGCACCGCACCGACTCCAGCAACCGGCCGCTGTAGTGGAGCTCGTGGTCGGTCACCCGGAGGCAGGTC
The DNA here is from genome assembly GCA_963826015.1 of uncultured Actinomycetota bacterium. GTDB lineage: Bacteria > Actinomycetota > Actinomycetes > Propionibacteriales > Nocardioidaceae > Nocardioides. Next base: position 279,040 of record CAWGVI010000013.1, read on the forward strand.
TCGCAGTGGAGCTCCGCCAGCTCGACGCTCATCCGTGCTCACCTCCGGGTCGGTCACGCCGCAACCGCCGGCCGGGTCGCGCCGACCGGCCGCCGGACAGGTCCCATCGTGCCTTGGCCAGCAGCCGCTCGGCGATGAAGAGGTCGTCGGGGAAGGTGATCTTGATGTTGCCGGCGTCGCCCGGCACACAGTGGACCGGGACCTCGGCGTACCGCTCGATGCAGCTCGCGGTGTCGGTGCCGACGAAGCCGTCGGCGTCGGCCCGTCGGTAGGCCTCGAGGAGCGGGGCGGCCGCGAAGGCCTGCGGAGTCTGCACCGCGACGACCCGCTGGTCGGGCAGCGCGGCCCCGTCGAGGGTGGCGAGGTGGCCGTGGTCGTCGGCGGGGATGGCGCCACCGGAGGTGGCGGCCGCCTCGATCACCGCCGCCCAGAGGTCCGTGCCGGCCAGTGGGCGGGCGGCGTCGTGGATGACGACCACGTCGATGGCGCCCGACTCGATCTCGGGGGCGAGCAGCTGCAGCGCCTCCCACTCCGAGCCGTGCCGGCTGCTGCCGCCCACGACGATGTCGACCTCGGGCGGCCCGACCTCGCGCGCCAGCGTCGCCTCGATCACGTCGCGGTCCTGCTCGCGGATGACCAGGACGGTGCGGCAGACCTCGGGCAGCAGCCGCGCCCAGCGGATCGACCACGTGAAGACCCGGCGGCCGGCCAGGGGGAGCAGCACCTTGTTGGTGTGGTTGCCGGACCGCCGTCCCTCGCCGGCGGCGAGCACGACCACGGCCGCACGCAGGCGGGGGTCGGGACGCGGTGGGGCGGACGGCACCGGCAGAGCCTAGCCGCGCGCGCCCGCCCCGCCCCGGTCACCGTCGGGCGCTCGTCATCCCGCCGCCAGCAGGTCACGCAGCTCGTGCAGCGTGGGGGCGGTGCCCCCGGCGGCCATCGACTCCTGGATGCGACGCATCCGGACGATCGCCGATGACTCGACGAGCTCCACGTCGTCGTAGGTCAGCATCGCGTCGATCGGGACGTCGCGCGTCAGCACGGCTCCCTGCAGGACGCCGAGCGGGACGGCGTCGTCGCGGACGAAGTCCTCCACCGGGTCGATCACGCCGCGGACCATCGAGCCCCCGATGCCGTCGATCCGCTCGCCGGCCTTCAGGGGCCGCTTGGCCTCCGCGCCGACCTCGGCGGTCCAGTGCTCGGAGGTGAGGCTCGGCCGGTGGTCGAGCGCCATCTCGTACACCGTGAGCGGTGCCTCCAGGCTGGCCAGGTGGTAGGGCCGGTAGAGCGCGAAGTACGGCCCGTCGCCCATCTGCAGGTACGTCATCTCGTGGTGGACGTAGGGGTCCTCGGTGCGGACCACCACGAACACGCCGGGCGCCACCGGACCGGTGCAGTAGTCGACCACCCCGGCCCGGTCGAGCACGCCGCCGTCCTCCTTCAGCGCGAAGGTCTGGTGCAGCGTGGGCACCGTCGAGGGGGGTCCGTGCATGCCGCGCTTGCTGACCCCGAGACCGGTCGTGTTGGCCAGTGCCGCCATCTCGATCATGGCCTTCGAGCCGTCGACGAAGCTGGTCAGCATCTTGGGGTTCATCTGCTTGCTGCGGGCCCGCTCCGCCAGGTCCTCCGGACCGGCGTGGGGGTCGAGCGGGTTGTTCTTCCCCTTGCCGGCGCAGATCACCTCGAAGTTCAGGTCGCGGGCGTAGTCGACCAGGATCTTGGTCTCCACCGGTTCGTCGCCTCGGCAGACCGAGTAGATGCCCTCGGACTGGTCGGCCAGCTGGGCCAGGTAGCGGCCGATCGTCACGTCGGACTCGACGTTGAGGGTGGCGAGTCCCATGCCGCTGGCCAGCGCCTCGACCGCGACCCGGGCGCCGACGTCGGGGACGCCGGTCGCCTCGACGACGATGTCGAGCGGCAGGCCGCCCAGGTCGTCGGTCCCGGCGAGGGCCACGCTCCCGCCGTCCTCGATCGCCCGGGAGGCGACGTCGACGTCGGTGGTGTCGGCCGGCGTGATGCCGGCCTGGCCGAGCGCGTCGACCGCACGGTCGCGGTCGACGTCGAAGACCGCCGACAGCGAGATCCCCGGCATCCGGAGCAGCTGGGCGGCGAAGCCGGTGCCCATCTGTCCTGCGCCGACCAGCCCGATCCGCAGCGGCCGGCCGGTGTCGTCCAGTCGCTGCTGGAGCCTGTCTCGGTAGCTCATGTGTCCTGCTCCTCTGTGGTGCCACGGGGGCGGGAGATCCGGAAGGTGTCGCCGGCCCGCAGCAGGGGCAGGTCGCCGGTCCGGACGCAGACGTCGCCGGGAAGGTTGGGTTCGGTACGGCCGTCGGCCTTGAGGTCGAGGTGGCCCAGGTTCAGGAGGTTGTCGCGCACGACCGGTCCCACCGCCAGGACCTCCATCTCGGTGTCACCCACCGAGAGGAGGTCGCCGGCGCGTGGGCCGTCCTCGGAGACGGCGGCGCGGTGCAGCACGGACATGTCGTGCAGCTCCACGGGCGCGTTGTCCCCGAAGAAGATGAGCAGGCCATGGTCGAGGAACGCCTCGACCTGGCCGCCCACCTGCGTGACCTCCGACTCCCAGACGACCTGTGAGTCGGAGGTGGTCATGCTTCTTCCACGTCCTCGGGCTTGACCCCGGAGACGAACAGCTCCTCGGTGATGAACTGGGCCAGCGGTCCGGCCGGCGACGTCGCGTGGACGTCGACCGTCTTCACCTTCTTCATGGGGTAGACCCCCACCCGGGCGGTGCCACCGCAGTCGATGACGGCGACCGCGAGCTTGTCGAACGGCGCACCCTTGGCGAAGCCGTCGAAGGCCTCGCCGCCGGTGAGGTCGGCGATCTTCTGGGCGACCGGGTGGATACCGCCCCCGGTGATGGAGGCGATCAGCGGCTTGTCGTCGCTGGGGGTGATGGTCAACGGACCACCCCACCCACCCCGGCCCTTGGTGACCTGGACGGACTTGTACTCAGTCATGTCAGAACTCCCTGTTGATGTGTGTGGCCGGCCCTCACGAGCTCGAGCTGTAGAGCCCGAAGCTGGCGAAGTAGGCGAGGACGACGGCGAGCGGACCCGTGATCAGTCGTGAGATCAGCACCGCTGGGACCCCGACCTCCACAGTCGACTCCTCTGCTTCGCCGAGGGCAAGACCCACGGGGATGAAGTCGCAGCCGACCTGGGGGTTGATGGCGAACAGGGCCGGCAGCGCGTACTGCGGCGGGATGTCGCCCTCGCCGATCCGGGTGCCGAGCAGCACGCCGACGACCTGCGCGATGACCGCTCCGGGGCCGAGCACCGGGGACAGGATCGGGATGGCGCAGAAGACGCTGATGGCCAGCAGGCCGATCAGGTTCGAGGCCAGCGGCTCGATCAGGTGGGCGAGCGCGTCGCCGATGCCGGTCTCGGTGATGATGCCGATCAGCAGGGCGATGAACGCCATGAACGGCAGGATCATCCGGATCACGGTGTCGATCGCGTCGCGACCGGCCTGGTAGAGCGTGCCGACGACGCCGCCGACGGCCTTGCCGATCTTGACCAGGAGGCCGTTGATGCCACCCATGCCGGAGCTCTTGGGTGCGGTGGTCGTGTTGCTCATGCTGCAGCCTCCTCGTTGGCCGTGCGCCGCGCGAGCATGCGGGCGGTGATGATCTCGGTCAGGATGCCGCGGATCAGGATGACGACCATGCCGACCAGCAGGAAGCGGACCGCGAGGTCGCCGGTGCTGAGGCCGAGGGTCGTGATGCCGGCCGCGATGCCGAGGTAGACGAACAGCTCACCGGCGTTGGCGTGCGGGAAGATGCCGGTGATCGGGTGCACGAACGAGACGGCCGAGTCGTAGAACGCCGGCTTGTAGCGCTCGGGCAGGAACCGGCCCATGGTGTAGGCCATCGGGTTGGTCAGGAAGAACACCGAGAGCACCGGCAGCACCAGGTAGCGCACCGGGTACCACTGCAGGCCCGGCCGGCCGGCGGCCTCGCCGAGCTTGTCGATCCGCTCTGGGCCGATCAGCCGGATCAGCGCGTTGACGCCGGTCAGCAGCACGATCAGCGTGGGCACGATCCCGGTGACCAGGCCCACGAACGTGGCGCCGCCGGCGTTGAAGAGCCCGATGAACCAGTTGGCGGCGTCCGCCAGGGCTCCGAAGACACCGGTCGGTTCGTCGACCGTGGTGTCGGCGGCGGCCATGACTGCGGCCGCCAGATGGGTGAATGGCATGATTGCTCCTTGTCGAGGGTGGCTCCCGAGAACCGTCCGTGATGCTTCTTGCGGGGCATCTGTTGCTGTCGGCGGGCAAGCCCGCTCGATCTCCCTGCGGGTCCGACTGGTGCTCGCCAGCTCCGGGCCCGTAGGGAAGCTCTGTCAGCCGGGGACGCTCGTGTCCGCCGGGGTGGTGCTGTCACTGCTGCTGGTGGTGCGACCGGCACGGAGCAGCTCCGCCGACTGGCGGACCGCCTCGCGCTGGGGCTTGGAGAGACCGGGGACGTCGCGGTCGCCCTTGAGCTGGTTGACCTTGAGCCCGAACACGGCGGGCAGGGGCTTGGCCCGGGCCGCGTTGCTGAAGCCGCTGAGGCTGATCGCGTCGGCGACGGCCCCCCGCTCGTCGTAGGCCAGGGCGACGAACGCCCGACCGCCGCGGTAGCGCCGACCGCCGACGCCGACGCTGACGGTGCCGGAGTGGCGCAGTCGACGTACGTCGTCGTTGAAGGACATCGACTGCCGGTAGCTGAGCCAGAGCTGGATCAGCCAGCCGGCCACGACGGCCGCCAGCAGCATCATCGGTGCGGACATGTCAGGAACCTCCGGGCTTGGTCAGGTTGTCGCTGAGCAGGTGGCGGGCGAGGGACTCGTCGCAGACGAGGGAGTCGATGATGTGGCCGCGCAGGGCGCCGAGGACGCCGGGCGCCTTGGCCCGGCCGTAGGCGACGCCGATGACGTGGGGGATGGCGATCAGGTCGTCGAGGGTGACGGCGAGGATGTGGTCCTCGACGGCGCCGTGGATCGGCTGCCCGGTCGCGCCGTAGTAGCGGGCGGCGACGTCACCGACCGGCTGCTGCGCCCAGAAGTCGTCGACGTCGGACTCCTCGAGACGCAGCGAGTCGAGGATCGCGGAGGACGAGCCGTGTGCCGGGGTGCCGATGCCGACCACGGCCAGGTCGGCGCGGGTGGCGGCCTCGAGGGCGTCGGCGATCGAGGTCTCGGCGAGCAACGCGTCCCGGGCGACGCTGGTCTCCAGCGTGGCCGGCGCGTGCAGGAACCGGTAGCCGGCGTTGAGCCGCAGGGCCAGCTCGCGGACGAGCTCCTGACCGCTGATCTCGTTGCGGATCGAGGAGAGGCCGCCGACCAGCTGTACCAGGGTGATGCCGGTGTGGAGGTCGTCGCCGTTGGTGGCGTAGACCATCGACTGCAGCGCGTGGCCCCAGCTCAGGGCGACGGTCATCGAGTCCTTGAGGTGGTCCAGCAGGAGCCGCGAGGCCTGGGCGCCGACCTGGTCCTCGATCCGCAGGCCGGGGGCCAGCGCGCCGTGGGCGACGCGGACGTCGCGGAGGCCGAAGCGCTGCTGGACCAGCTCCTCGAGCTCGTGCACGCGGCCGCCCGGGTCGTTGATCCGGATCTCGACGATGCCCTGGCGCTGGGCCTCGGCCAGCATCCGCGACACGTTGGAGCGGCTGGTGCCGAGCGCCTGCGCCACCTCGGCCTGCGAGCGGCCCTGGAGGTAGTACAGGCGCGCAGCGGCCAGGAGCGTCTCCGGCGTGCGCGGTGTGGGCATATGCACCTCTGTGAGTAACGGTCTTCACATACGTTCAGAGGACTGTCTAGTGGTGTGACCCCAGTCACGTCAAGGGGTCGGCCCGGGTTGTGGGTCAGCCGTTGCCCAGGAGCGCCCGGGCCAGGCCCTCGTCGCACACCAGGGAGTCGAGGTGGTGACCGCGCAGCGCGCCGAGCACGGCCTCGGTCTTGTCGCGGCCGCTGACCACGCCCACGACGTGCTCGACCCGGTCGAGCTCGGCGAGGGTCACGCCGACGACGCGGTCGTCGACCGGACCGGTCACCGGCACGCCGTCGAGGTCGTAGAACCGGCCGGCGAGGTCGCCGACCGGGCCGGCCGCCCAGAAGTCGCGGGCGGCGTCCGCGTCGAGTGCCAGCGAGTCGACCACCGCGGCGGAGGAGCCCGACCGCGGCGTACCGACGCCGACCAGCGCGAGCTGCACGGACCGGGCCGCGGTGAGCGCGTCGGAGACCGAGGTCTCGGCGAGGAGGGCACGACGGGCGGCGGGGGACCGGAGGGTCGCGGGTGCGTGCAGCAGCCGGTAGCGCGCGCCCAGCCTGCCGGCGAGCTCGCGGACCAGCTCCTGGCCGCTCACCTCGTTGCCGAGCCCGGAGACCCCGCCGAGGAGCTGGAGCAGCGTCACGTCGTGGTCGTGCTCGGGCTCGACCTGCCGGACCAGCGCGTGCAGGGCCCGACCCCACGACAGGCCCACGGCGATGCCGTCGGCCAGGCTCTCCAGCAGCAGTGCGGCGCCGAGGGCGCCCACCTGGCCCTCGGCGTCCTGCGTCGTGCCGCGCCGAGCCACCCGGGCGGTGGAGAGGCCGAAGGCCTCCTCCAGCCGTCCCTCGAGGTCGCGGCACCGTCCGGCCGGGTCGTTGATCCGGATCTCGACGATGCCCTGACGCTGCGCCTCGGCGAGCATCCGCGAGACGTTGGGCCGGCTGGTCCCGAGGTCGCCGGCGACCTCGGCCTGCGAGCGACCCTCCACGTAGTAGAGCTGGGCCGCGCGCAGCAAGGTGTCCGCACTGCGCGCCCGACTCACAACGGCGACTCCAGTCGCTCGGCGAACCGGGCGAGCAGGTCGGCGGCGTGGGCTCCGTCGGCCACCCGGTGGTCGACGGTCAGGCCGGCGTGGACGGTGAGGGCCACTCCCACCCCGCCCGGCACCGCGACCGGCCGACGGGTGACCGAGCCCAGGCTCAGCACGGACGCCTGCGGCGGGGTCAGCAGCGCCTGGAACCGGTCGACGCCACTGCCGCCGAGGTTGGACAGGGAGCCGTTGGCGACGCCGAGGTAGCGGCGGTCGAGCTTGCCGGTGTGGGCGGCCCGGACGACGTCCCGGATCTCCGTGTCGAGGGCGCGGGCGTCGGCACGGTCCGGCTCGCGAGAACACCGGCACCAGCAGGCCACGGTCGGTGGCCACCGCGAGGGCGACCGCGGGGGGACCGGAGTCGACGGCCCGGTCGTCCTCCCAGCGGCTGAGCAGGTCGGGGACGTCGCGGAGCCCCGCGGCGTACGCCCGGAGCAGGACGGTGGTCCACGACAACCCTTGCCGGGTGGCGTCGGCGGTGTCGAGGGTGACCTCGCGCCAGACGGTGAACTGCGGGATCGCCGCGGACGGAGTCATGGTGCGGGCCACCGCGGCCCGGATCGCGGCCTTGCGGTCGAGACCGCCGGTCGGCTTCGGCGCCGCGGCGCTGCGGTCGGGGTGAGCACGCCCTCGACGTCCTGGACCCGGACCAGCCCGTCGGGTCCGGTCGCCGCGACCGAGGCGAGGTCGACGCCATGCTCGCGGGCCAGGGCGCGGGCCCGCGGCACCGCCGGCACGATCGCGGACGGGGCGGGCTGCTGGACGTGCTCCTGGACGTGCTCCTGGACGGGCTCCTGGACGGGCTCGGGCTCGGTGGCCGGCTCGGGCTCGAGGTCCGGGGTGGGCTCCGGCTCGGCCTCGGGCTCCGGGTCGGGCTCGGACAGGAGGTCGCCGAAGCTGCCGCCGTCGTCCTCACCCTCGACCCACCCGATCGGAGCGCCGACCTCGGCCATGCCGGTGTCGACGACGATCTCGACGAGGGTGCCCGCGACCGTGCTCTCGACCTCCATGTCGATCTTGTCCGTCATGACCTCGCAGACCACGTCACCCACGGCGACCTCGTCGCCCACCGACACGTTCCAGGAGGCGACCTCGCCCTCGGTCATCGTCATCGACATCTTGGGCATCCGGATGGCGAGCCTGGCCATCAGGACTCCTTGATGAGCGTCTGCGCGGCCTCGACGATGTCGTCGATCTGCGGGACCGACGCGGTCTCGAGCTGGGGGGCGTACGGGATCGGGGCGTCGAGCCCGCTGAGCCGGCGGATCGGGGCGAGCAGCCGGTAGACCGTGGGGGACTCCACGATCCGGGCTGCGAGCTCGGCGGTGAAGCCGACGTGCCCGGGTGCCTCCTGCACCAGCAGCGCGCGGCCGGTCCGCGACACGTCGTCGAGGATCGGTGCGTCGTCGAGCGGGGTCAGTGTGCGCGGGTCGAGGACGGAGACGTCGATGCCGACACCGGCCAGCGTCTCGGCGGCCTCCAGGGCGCGCGACACCATGACGCCGGTGGCCACGATGGTCAGGTCGGCACCGCGGCGGCGTACGGCGGTCTCGCCGAGCGGCACGCGCACGGCCTCCTCGGGCACCGGGCCCGAGGTCCGGTAGAGCAGCTTGTGCTCGAGCACGATGACCGGGTTGGGGTCGTCGATGGCGGAGAGCAGCAGGCCCTTGGCGTCGGCGGCGGTCGCGGGCATCACGACCTTGAGGCCGGGCACGTGGGCGAACCACGCCTCGAGGCTCTGCGAGTGCTGGGCCGCGGCGCCGGTGCCGGAGCCGAGCGGGGCGCGCAGCACCATCGGCACGCTGGCCGCGCCGCCGAGCATGTAGTGGATCTTGGCGGCCTGGTTGACGATCTGGTCCATCGCCTGGTTGGTGAAGTCGGAGAACTGGATCTCCACGATCGGCCGCATGCCGGCCAGGGCGGCGCCCACGGCGGCCCCCACGATGCCGAGCTCGGAGATCGGGGTGTCCCGGATCCGGTCCGCGCCGAACCGGTGGTAGAGGTCGCCGCTGACGCCGAAGGCGCCGCCGTAGACCCCGATGTCCTCGCCGAGCATGAAGACCCGGTCGTCGGCCTCCATGGCCTGGCCGATCGCCTCGCGGATGGCCTCGGAGTAGGTGATGGTGCGCTCGGTCATCGTGGTCTCCTCTTCCTCAGGCACGCGCGAAGACGGCGTCGAGCAGGTCGGACGGGTCGGCGTCGGGGGCGGCGTTGGCGGTCCGGACGGCGGCGCGCATGTCGTCCATGGCGGCGGCACGGGCGGCCTCGATGTCGGCGTCGGTGAGCAGCCCGGCCTCCAACGCCGCGACCTCGAAGCGCACGATCGGGTCCCGGTCGCGCCAGTCGGCGATCTCCTCCTTGGTGCGGTAGAGGTTCTTGTCCGACTTGCTGTGGCCCTTCCAGCGGTAGGTCACGTTCTCGACCAGGGTCGGGCCCTCGCCGGCGCGGGCGCGGGCGACGGCCGCCTCGACGGCGTCGTGCACGGCGACGACGTCGTTGCCGTCCACGGTCACGCCGGGGATCCCGTAGCCGGAGGCGCGCTCGGAGATGTTCTCGATCGCCATGCTCTTCTCGGTGGAGAAGGACATGCCGTACTTGTTGTTCTCGCAGATGAAGACGACCGGCAGCTTCCAGATCGCCGCCAGGTTCACCGCCTCGTGGAACGCGCCCTCGTTGGCGGCGCCGTCACCGAAGAAGCAGGCGACGACCCGGTCCTCGCCGCGCAGCTGGTAGGCGAGGGCGGCGCCGGCGGCGATCGGGATCCCGCCGGCCACGATCCCGTTCGCGCCGAGGTTGCCCGTGGCGACGTCCGCGATGTGCATCGAGCCGCCGCGACCGCGGCAGTAGCCGGTCTCCTTGGCCAGCAGCTCGGCCATCATCCGGGTCAGGTCGGCGCCCTTGGCGATGCAGTGCCCGTGGCCGCGGTGGGTGGAGGTGATCGCGTCGTCGGCCCGCAACGGGAGGCAGCTGCCGGTCGCCGAGGCCTCCTGGCCGATCGAGAGGTGCATCGTCCCGTGCATCAGGCCGCGGGCGAACAGGTCGTCGACCGCCTCCTCGAAGCGACGGATGGTCCACATGGTGCGCAGGGCGTGCCGCGCGTTCTCCGGACTGGCGAGGGGTGAGCTGCTCATCGGCGATTCTCCTGTGTGCACATATGTGCATGTCAACGTCACGAATGTTCAGTCACGGTACGGGACGCGGATCGGAGGGCGCAAGGGGCTGATCGGGATCGGGTTCTGCGCAGGGTTGTCAGGCTCTTCACACGCTTGTCAGGCATTGCAGACGGCCGACAAGGGTGCGAACCCCCGGTCGACCGGGGGTTCACGCACCCCCTGAGACGTGTGACCCAGACGACTTCCGCGATCGGTTCCCAGCGGGAAGGGCGGCGCGTAGCCTCGGTGTTGACTGAAGTGACGGAGCAATCGTCTGGTACCCGAACCGGTTCGCGAGAGCGGATGGCGGCGGGACTGCAACGAGAGGTTCGAAGGAATGCCCAGTTCGACCCTGCCTACCCCCCTGCGGATCGGCGTCATCGGCGCCGGCCGGGTCGGCGCGGTGCTCGCGTCCGCCCTCCGCAGCGCCGGCCACGAGATCGTCGCCGCCGCCGGCGAGTCCGACGCCTCCCGCGGTCGGATCGCCGACCTGCTCCCGGGCGTCCCGACGCTGAAGCCCACCGCGGTCGCTCGCGCCTGCGACCTGCTGCTCCTGACCGTTCCGGACGACATGCTCCCCAACGTGGTCTCCACGCTGGCGGCGAGCGGTGCCCTCCGCGAGGGTCAGTACGTCGTGCACACCTCGGGCCGCCACGGCCTGGCCGTGCTGGCCCCGGCCGCCGCGGTCGGTGCCCGTCCGGTCGCCCTCCACCCCGCCATGACCTTCACCGGGACCGCGGTGGACCTGCCCCGGCTCGAGGGCTGCGTCTACGGCGTCACCGTCGGCGAGGCCGAGAAGTCGCTCGCCGAGCGGCTCGTGGCCGACCTCGGTGGCCACCCGATCTGGGTGCCCGAGGACAAGCGGGCGCTCTACCACGCCGGGCTCGCGCACGGCGCCAACCACCTGGTCACCCTCGTGACGCAGGCGATGGAGCTGCTCTCGGCCTCCGGCGCCGACCAGCCCGCCGACACCCTGCGGCCGCTGCTCCTCGCCGCCCTCGACAACGCGCTCGAGCAGGGCGACTCCGCCCTCACCGGCCCGATCGTGCGCGGCGACGCCGAGACCGTCCGCGACCACCTGGTCGAGGTCGCCCGCAACGCCCCCGACACCCTCCCGTCGTACGTCGCCATGGCGCGCGCCACGCTCGACCGGGTCGTCACCGACGGCCGGGTGCTCCCGATCCGGGCCGCGAAGATCCGCCGGCTGCTCGACGAGGCCGTCGCGCCGGCCACCCAGCGGGGCCGCGCCGAGCGATGAGCCTGCCCTCCGTCGCGAGCACCCGTCGGGAGCTCGCGGACCTGCTCGACGCCGCGCGCCGCGACGGCGCCCGCGTCGCCCTGGTGCCGACCATGGGCGCGCTGCACGCCGGCCACGCCAGCCTGATGGCGCGAGCCCGGGCCGAGGTGGGTCCCGCAGGCAGCGTCGTCGCCTCCGTCTTCGTCAACCCGATGCAGTTCGGTGCCGGCGAGGACCTCGACCGCTACCCCCGCACCTTCGACGCCGACCTCGAGCTCTGCGGCCGTGAGGGCGTGGACGCCGTGTTCGCGCCGTCGGTCGACGAGGTCTACCCCGGGGGCGATCCGCTGGTGACCGTCGACCCCGGACCGCTCGCGGACGTGCTGGAGGGCGCCGTCCGACCCGGGCACTTCGGCGGCGTCCTGACGGTCGTCGCGAAGCTGTTCGGCCTCGTCCGGCCCGACGTCGCGGTGTTCGGCGAGAAGGACTACCAGCAGCTGGTGCTGATCCGGCGGATGGTCGCCGACCTCTGCCTCGGCGTCGACGGTCGTGGGTGCCGAGACCCAGCGCGAGGACGACGGCCTCGCCCTCTCCTCGCGCAACCGCTACCTCGATCCCGAGCAGCGCAGCCGCGCCGTCGCCCTCTCCCGCACGCTGTACGCCGCCCGCGGCTCGGCCCACGAGGGGCTCGACGGTGCGCTGGCCGCGGCGCGCGCCGAGCTGCGCACCGCCCAGGGGGTCGACCTCGACTACCTCGTCGTCACCGACCCCGACCTGGGCGAGCTGCCCGCCGTCGTACCGCCCGGCACCGCCGCGCGGATCCTCGTCGCCGCCCGCGTCGGCTCCACCCGTCTGATCGACAACCTGGCGCTCACCCTCGGAGGTACCCCCTGATGCTGCGGACCATGATGACCAGCAAGATCCACCGGGCGACCGTCACCCAGGCCGACCTGCACTACGTCGGCTCGGTCACCGTGGACGCCGACCTCCTCGACGCCGCCGACCTGCTGCCCGGCGAGCAGGTCCACATCGTCGACGTCACCAACGGCGCCCGGCTCGAGACCTACACGATCGCCGGCGAGCGCGGCTCCGGCGTCATCGGCATCAACGGGGCCGCGGCCCGGCTGGTGCACGCCGGCGACATCGTCATCCTCATCGCCTACGGGCAGATGGAGACCGAGGAGGCCCGGACCTTCGAGCCGCACGTCGTCTTCGTCGACGCCGACAACCGCGTGGTGGGTGCCGGGGGCGACGCCGCCGAGACGTTCGGGGACCCGTCCCTGACCCGTGGTGACAAGATCACCCGGTGATCCCTTCGCGCCTCGCGGCGCCCGCGCCCGGCTGGACGACGCGTGCCGACGTGGTCGTGATCGGCTCCGGCATCGCCGGGCTGACCGCGGCGCTGAGGCTCTACGGCCACGTCGACCGGATCCTGGTGATCACCAAGGACGTCCTCGACGCGGGCTCGACCCAGTGGGCTCAGGGCGGCATCGCGGCGGCCCTCGGGCCCGGTGACACCCCCGACCAGCACGAGCAGGACACCCTCGTCGCGGGCGCCGGAGCCTGTGACCGCGAGGCGGTGCGGATCCTGGTCAACGAGGGTCCGGACGCCGTGCACGAGCTGATCAGCTGGGGTGCGGTCTTCGACCAGCACGACGGCGTCCTCTCGCTGACCCGCGAGGGCGGCCACCACCGCGACCGGATCGCGCACGCCGGCGGCGACGCCACCGGTGCGGAGATCCAGCGGGCGTTGATCGCCGCGGTGGAGCAGGCCCCCGAGATCGAGGTCCTCCAGCACGCCCTGGCGGTCGACCTGCTGACCGGCGTCGACGGCGGGGTGGCCGGCGTGACCGTCCACGTCCTCGGCGAGGGGCAGGTCGGCGGCGTCGGCCGCGTGCTGTGCCGCTCCGTCGTGCTCGCCAGCGGCGGCCTCGGCCAGGTCTTCTCCCAGTCGACCAACCCGTCCGTGGCCACCGGTGACGGCATGGCGCTGGCCTTCCGGGCCGGCGCGACCCTGCGCGACCTCGAGTTCGTGCAGTTCCACCCCACCGTGATGTGGCTCGGCCCGCACTCCCAGGGCCAGCAGCCGCTGATCTCCGAGGCCGTCCGCGGCGAGGGCGCCTTCCTCGTCGACTGGGACGGGCGTCGGATCATGAAGGGCGTCCACGAGCTGGAGGACCTCGCGCCCCGCGACGTCGTGGCCAAGGCGATCACCCGGCGGATGAACGAGTCCGGCAAGCCGCACATGTGGCTCGACGCCCGCCACCTCGGGGCGAGATTCTGGGAGACCCGGTTCCCGACCATCCTCGCCACCGCCCGCAGCCCACGGCGTCGACCCGGTCACCGAGCTGATCCCGGTCGCGCCCGCCCAGCACTACGCGTCCGGCGGCGTCGCCACCGATCTCTGGGGGCGGGCCGGCGTCCCCGGCCTCTACGCCACCGGCGAGGTCGCCTGCTCCGGCGTCCACGGAGCCAACCGGCTCGCCTCCAACTCGCTGCTCGAGGGACTGGTGTTCTCACGGCGGATCGCCGACGTGCTGCCCCACGAGCTGCGCGCCTGGTCCGAGCCGGCGTCCGACCACCGCAAGCCGGGTCTGGTCCCGGGCTCGCTGCGGACCCACGTCCAGGAGGTGATGACCGGTGAGGTCGGCGTGCTCCGGTCCGAGCGCGGCCTGGCCGACGCCCTCACCGACCTCGACGCGCTGTCGTCGCAGAGCCACGACGAGCCCGACCCCGACGCGTGGGAGACCACGAACGTGCTGACCGTGAGCCGGGCGCTGGCAGCCGCCGCCTCGCTCCGGGAGGAGACCCGGGGGTCGCACTGGCGCGAGGACCACCCCGAGCGCGACGACGAGCGCTGGGCCGGTCACGTCGACGTCGTCCTCGAGGACGGCCTGCCGGCGACGACTTTCCACCCGCCCCGGCCACCGACGGAGGTGCCGCATGAGGTTTCACACCCGCTTCCCGCCCGACCTCGCCGGCGAGCTCGAGGAGGCCGGCCTCGACGTGAGTGAGGTCGTGGACCTCGCGATGCGCGGGAGCAGGAGGACCTGCCCGGGGGACGAGGACGTCGACGCCACCAGCGTCGCGACGATCCCGCGGAGGCGACGCGGCGTCGGCGAGTTCAACGGACCCGTGAGCCGGCGTCGTCGCCGGGCTGGGCATCGCCGAGGTGGTCTTCGGCATCGTGCTGGGCGATGAGGCCGCCGAGATCAGCGGCCGCGTGCCCGACGGGACCGTGGTCGTCCGCCGGCGACGTGGTGATGACGGTCGAGCCGGGCCGACCCGGGGCCTGCTCACCGCCGAGCGCACCGCCCTCAACTTCGCGAGCCATCTCTCCGGCATCGCCACCGCGACCAGTCACTGGGTCGCCGCGCTCGAGGGCACCCGCGCGCAGGTGCTCGACACCCGCAAGACGCTGCCGGGCTGGCGCGCGCTGCAGAAGTACGCCGTGCGGTGCGGCGGCGGGGTCAACCACCGGTTCGGGCTCACCGACATGGCGATGGTGAAGGACAACCACGTGGTGGCGGCCGGCGGGGTGGTGCCGGCGTACCGCCTGGTGAAGGAGCGTTACCCCGACCTACCGGTCGAGGTCGAGGTGACCGACCTCGACCAGCTGCGCGCGCTGCTGGATGCCGGGTGCGACCGGATCCTGCTCGACAACATGGCCCCCGAGCCTGATGCGCGAGGCCGTCGGCATCACCGCCGGTCGCGCGACCCTGGAGGCCTCCGGTGGGCTCACGCTCGAGCGGGCCCGGGTGGTCGCCGAGACCGGCGTCGACTTCATCTCCGTCGGGGCGCTGACCCACTCCGTGATCGTCTTCGACCTCGGTTTCGACTTCGTCGAGGACGCCTGATGCTGCTCGCGGCCGACATCGGCAACAGCCACACGATCCTCGGCCTGGTCGAGGACGGCACCGTCGTCGCACGAGTGGCGGGTCGCCACCGACGACCGCCGCACCGCGGACGACTGGGCCGTGCTCCTGCGCGGCCTGCTCGGGGAGCTGCGGGCCGACGTCGACGGCATCGCGGTGTGCAGCACCGTCCCCGCCGTCCTCCAGGAGTGGCGCGACATGGTGGTGCGCCACTTCGGCGACCTGCCGCGGGTCATCGTCGAGCCGGGCGTCCGGACCGGGATCCCGGTCCGCACCGACAACCCCCGCGAGGTCGGCACCGACCGGATCCTCAACGCGTTGGCCGCCGCCACCGACCTGGGCGGCCCGGCGATCGTCGTCGACTTCGGCGGTACGGCGACCACGTTCGACGTCGTCGACGCACAGGGGCAGTACGTCGGCGGGGCGATCGCCCCCGGCCTCGAGCTGTCGCTGGAGGCGCTCGGCCGACGCGGTGCCCAGCTGCGCAAGGTCGAGCTGCTGCGGCCGCGGTCGGTGGTCGCCAGGAACACGGTGGAGGCGATCCAGTCGGGCATGGTCTTCGGCGTCGCCAGCCAGGTCGAGGGGCTGGTCGCCCGGATGGTCGCCGAGCTCGGCGTTCCCGCCGACGACGTGCGGGTCATCTCCACCGGCTACCTCGCCTCGCTCGTCGTCGACGAGTGCCGCTGCTTCACCCACCACCTGCCCCACCTGACCCTGCGCGGCCTCGAGCTCGCCTTCGCCCGCAACACCTGACTCTCCACAGCCGCGAGACGAGCGGGTTTGGGGCCGCGGAACCCCGGGGAACCTGATGGCATGTACGGAGAGCCACGCAAGATCCGCGAGGTCGCCGAGCGCCTCGAGCGCCGGGCCACGCAGCTGCGCGCCGAGGCCGACGAGCTCCACACCGCCAGCGAGACGCTGCCGTGGGTCTCCACCGCCGCCGACCGGATGCGCGAGCAGGCCCGCGCCCGCCGCGACGAGCTGGTGCAGGTCGCCCGCGAGTACGACGAGGCCGCCGAGAAGGTGCGCGAGCACGCGGCGGAGGTGCAGCGGCTGCTCGACCTGATCGCCACCATCGAGCGGCAGGTCCGCGCGATCGTCGGCGAGGCGATCAGCCGGGTCAAGGACGCGCTCTCCTCGGTGGCCCACGGCATCAAGGACGCGCTCACCCCGGGCGACGAGGACGACGAGCGGATCGCCGACACGCAGTGCCCGCCGCCGGGTCACATGGACTGGCTGACGATGGACGACGCGGTCCCGGGGGTGCGGGTATGAGCCCCGTGGTGCGGGTGTCGACGGCCGAGCAGCCCGAGGCCGTCGGCCTCCCGCGCCGGGTCACCCTCGGCCTCGCCGAGCTGGTGCTCGCGGCCCGGCTCGCCGGCGACGTCCCGCTCCCGGTGCGCACCGATGGCGGTCGGCGGTGGCGACAGTGCCGGCGGCGAGCGGTTGGCCGACCGGCTCGACGGCTCGCCCGTCGGCCAGGCCCGCGAGGTCCTCCAGCGCGAGCTGAGCCGGGTCGACGAGGACGGGCCGGGCGGTGCCCGCGCCGGGCTGGTCGACCGCGACCTCCTCGACGCCGACGGTGCCCTCGAGGTCGGCCTGGTGGCCGCGCTGCACGTGCTGGCCGGTGGCGCCCTCTCCGCGGTGCTCGACGTCAGCGCCACCCGTCGGGCCGGTGAGGTGCGGCTGCGGTCGTGGTTCGGGGTCGGGCCCGGCCTCGCCGCCCAGCTCTCGACCGGGTCGGCCCTGGAGTTCGAGCTGGCCTGGTTCGAGCCGCGGCTGTGGGTCACCCAGCTGACCCGGGCCGTCACCGCGGAGCCGTGGGTGCCCGAGCCGGCGCCCCTGCTGCTGCCCGACTACGTGTCGCTGCCCTCCGAGCTGCTCGCCGGCACCACCAAGGCACACCGCGACCGGCGCACCGACCTGCTGCAGCCGATGGCCGCCGCCCACGCCGGGCAGGTCCGGCTCGGTGACGGCCGCGAGGTCCGGGACGCCGACTCCGGCGAGGTGCTGGCCCTCCTGACCACTCTCGGCGGCGCGTGTCGCGGCCGGTTGCGGCTGCTCACGACCCGGCGAGACCAGGAGCAGCCCCAGCGTGGCGTGACCGCCTGGCTGCTGTTCGACGACGGCTGGCACGAGCTCCGACCCGGCCGGGGCGCGACCAGCGTGCTGCGACGCCGTGACGCCCGCGACCTCGGCCTGGTCACCCTCCCGATGGTCGAGGAGGTGGCCTGATGGGCGACGAGAGCGGCGCACTGCCCGCGATCTCGGTGAGCGGCGGGGCCAACGGCATCGAGGCCCGCTACGACGACCTGGAGCGGCTCGGCCGGCTCTACGGCGCCACCGGCGGCCAGCTCGTCGAGTGGGCGTGGGACGACAAGCTCGAGGCCGCCGACGGTGACCTGCTCGCCAGCGCGATCCTCTCGCCCGACAGCTTCGCGGCCGCCGAGGCCGCGATCGTGGATGCGACGTACGGCCCCCGTGGGCTGGTGGTCCGTGCGGCCACCATCGAGGCGCAGAGCTTCTGCTTCGTGGCGTGCGTCGAGATCTACCGCGCGGCCGACGACGTGCAGCACGCAGCGATGGAGACCCTGTCCTACGGGCTCGGCTTCGTCGTGGGCGTCAACCTTCCGGGAGTGCTGGTCGCGGGCGGGCTGCTCTACGGCGGGCTCCGGCTCGGCGGGATGAGCAACGAGGAGATGGTCGCGTTCCTCGAGGACCACCCCGAGCTGGTGGAGACGCTCGTCAACGGCGGGGGCGGCCTGCTCGACGGGATGTCGGTCAACCCGCTGCTCGGCCCGCTCATGGACGGGCTCGGCCTCGACGGCTTCCACCCCGACACCGGCTCGGCGGCCGACGACCTCGGCGACCTGCTGTTCGGCGACTACGAGGGCGACCTCAACGACGCCTACCCGCTCGACGTCTTCGACTACGACGCCCCCACCGACGTGGGCGACATCATCGATGACCTCGGCACCACCGCCGACGGCTCCGTCCCGAACGGCGTGATCTCCATCCAGACCCTCACCGACGCCGACGGCAACACCACCCACGTCGTGCAGCTGCCCGGCACCGACGACTTCATGTCCGACACCGAGATCCGCAACATGGGCTCCAACCTCAACCTGATCGCCGGTGACGACACGGCGTACGCCGACGCCGTCCGGCAGGCGATGGAGGCCGCCGGCGTCGACCCGGACGATCCGGTGATGCTGGTCGGCCACTCCCAGGGCGGGATGCAGGCGGCCGCCCTCGCGGGTGACCCCGACTTCGGCTACCACGTCACCCACGTGGTCACCGCCGGCGCCCCGGTCGCCACGTCCGGCATCCCGGACGACGTCAGCGTGCTGTCGCTGGAGAACACCGGCGACCTGGTCCCGTTGCTCGACGGCGAGTCCAACCCGGCCACCGCCCACCACACGACGGTGCAGGCCGACGTCCACTCCGGCAGCTTCGGCGCGGCCGACGGCCAGAACCACTCGCTGTCGACCTACGGCTCGATCGCCGACTCCGTCGACGCCAGCGACGACCCGTCCATCGCAGCCTCGATCGCGAGCATGCAGGAGAACGGCTTCCTCGCCGGGGAGGATGAGGTCGTGCAGTCGCAGACCCACAGCTACCAGACCCAGCAGGGTGGCCAGATCCGGCCGGGGGAGATCCACGACCCGGTGGCGATGCTCGGCAACCTGGTCTCGTGAGGGTCCTGGTCGCCGTCCTCGCCCTGCTGGCCGGTCTCACCGCGTGCGCCGACCCCGGCGCCGCGCTCCGGGACGACGCGGGCTGCCCGGGGGACTCCTGCACCGACGACGCACAGGAGCAGTACGACGCCGTCGCCGCGGTCGACGACGTGACCGCGGTCGGCTCGGTGTCCCGGTCCTACGGCCTGGACCGCGGTGCTGCCCGCTCCGCCGAGGTGTCGGCCGCGGTCGAGACCTCGGCCGAGGCGACCGACCTCGGGGTCGAGGTGCTGCGGGTGCTCGAGGCGTGGCCCGAGGCCGAGGCCGGCGACGCGGTCGTCACCGTGACCGCCGACCCCGCGATCTCGGTGTCGGAGGTCGAGTCCGAGACCAGACCGCTCACCCCGGACTTCTACGACCCGTGCCGACCGGCCCGAGTGCCGCGACGCGGTGGCCGACCTCGAGCAGGCCGTCGGCACGCTGGACGGGGTGACCCGGGTGCGGACCGCCCTGGACGCCGCCCGGCTCCGGTTGGACGTGACCTCCGACCGGCCGGCCCTGCCGACCCGTACGGCGGTCCTCGACCTCGTCGAGACCGGGCTGGATCTCCGGGTGGCCGGGGAGGTGCGGGTGGTCGTCGAGCACACCGGACCCCTGATCGTGACCCTGCGCCTCTCCGACGGGCTGGTCTGTGGACAATCGGCCGGCACCGTCATTTCGTGCACCCCCGAGAATGCCATCCGATTGCTGTCGCAATCTCCTTGACAAGGGCATTCCCTTTTCGTCGTACGACGTCGAAGAATTGCCGCAGTCGCCGAATTGCTGCCAGAATCGACAACGGGGGAGAAAACAATTCCTTTCCTGAACTGAATTGAGGGAGCAATGGCGCAGAAGGTCAACATCGTGCTCGTCGACGACATCGACGGCAGCGACGCCTCGGAGACGGTCTCGTTCGGCCTCGACGGGTCGACCTACGAGATCGACCTCAACGACAGCAATGCCGCAGCCCTGCGCGACGCGCTGTCCGGGTACGTCGGCCACGCCCGCAAGGTCACCGGAGGCCGGGGTCGCAAGGCCAAGGCGGCGGCGGCCACCACCGGCCCGAGTGCCCGCGAGCTGCGGGACTGGGCGCGGTCCAACGGTCACGAGGTCTCTGACCGCGGCCGGGTCCCGGCCGAGGTCCGCGAGGCGTTCGACGCCGCGCACTGATTCGTTCCGGGCCGGTGCTCCCCCGCGTGGGGGAGCACCGGCTCCGGCATTTCCCCGGAAGCTCGGGTTGACCGGCGCGACTTTCGCCAGAATGCCGGTCGTGATGACTCTTCCCGAATGACGTGCGCCACTGGCCGGGCAGGTCCAGGCCCCTGCGGCACCCGCGCCGGACGGCGGCGCGGGCCTCAGCGCCCGGGGTGCCTGACGGGCGTGTTCGCTGAAAGCGGACGCCGGATCCGGCTGTGCGGGAACGCGTAGGGTGGGTCCAGGGGTTGTAACTCCACGAAGCGCCCCGTCGACCCGGGCGGGCGCGCCCCCAGAGG
>CAWGVI010000014.1:0-59813 GCA_963826015.1 uncultured Actinomycetota bacterium
CGAACCGGCTCTGACCAGCGGAAACGCTGGCTCAGAGCCGGTTCTTCATGTGCACGCGATGGCGCCGGCAGTCTGTCATGCGGGCCGAGCTCGACGAGGTGGTCGGAGCCGTCTCGCCGATGACGGGTGACATGATCGGCGGCATGAGCCGACGTTTCGCGGAGCTCGACGCCTGCGAGACCAGGATGGGACTGCTGACCCTGCGGAGACGCGTCGAGCCCGGGCTGAAGGTCGAGCTGTACGAGGTCAAGCTCGACGACGAGTTCCTGATGTCGAGCCTGTTCACCGTGGCGGAGCGGGAGCTGGCCCATCTCGGGCTCGCCGCCGTCGTCGCCGCCGGGGACTGCGACGGCCTCGACGTTCTCGTCGGCGGCCTCGGCCTCGGCTACACGGCCGCCGCCGCACTCAGCGACGACCGGGTGCGCTCGGTCATCGTCGTCGACGCCCTCGAGCCGGTCATCAGATGGCACGTGGACGGGTTGCTGCCCGATGTGGCGCTGACCGCGGACCCGCGGACCAGGTTGGTGCACGACGACTTCTTCGCCCTCATGCGCTCGGCACCGCCTGCGTCCGCAGCACAGCCCGACGGCTTCCATGCGATCCTGCTCGACGTGGACCACAGTCCACGGCACCTGCTCGACCCGAGCCACGCCGACCTGTACACCGCCTCCGGGCTCGCACGACTGGGGCAGCACCTGCTCCCCGGCGGCGTCTTCGCCCTGTGGTCCGACGATCCTCCGGACTCCGACCTCCTCGAGTCACTGGCCGCCACGTTCGTGACCCGTGACGCGCACGTGATCACGTTCCCGAACCCCCTCACCCGCGGGGAGTCCACCGCCACCGTGTACGTCGCCAGCTCACCCGGGTGACAGCTCCGGGCTCATTCGCTCGTGGACATCAGCCCTACGCGTGGTCGACGCAACGCGACGTGGCAGGCCGGGCCTCCAGCCGTGCCTCCGGGATCGGCGTGCCGCAGACCTCACAGGTCCCGTAGCTGCCCTCGGCCAGCCGTTGCCGTGCGTGCCGCACATCCTCCAGCTGGGCCAGGAGGGTCTCCTGGGCGGCGACGGCGGTGAGCCGGTCGACGGCCATGGCCGTCCCGTCGCCGACGCGCTTGCCGAAGGAGATCGACCCCAAGCTCCTGGGGTGCCTTCGTCAGCTCCGCGAGGTGGGCCAGGAGCCGTTCCTCGTACGCGGCGAGCGTGCTGTCGGCGTCCATGCCGTCACCGTAGTCCGCACGCCCGCACCGGCGGGTCCCCGCTGCGTCCCGGACGACGAAGGACCGCCACCGCGTGCTGCGGTGACGGCCCTTCGGCGTGGGTGCGGAGTTGCTCAGAACACCAGCAGCAGGATCACGATGACGACGAGGATGAGAGCGGCGATGGCGATGGTGCGAGTGTTCATGGTTCCCTCCAGTGCGTGGCCGGCCGTGATGGCCGGCGAGTCCGTCGAAACTAGCAGCAGCCCCCCGGTGAGTGCCTCATCCGGGCGGGCAACCGGTCAGGAACTGACCGGTGTGCTGGTGACCGTCGCAGGATGACCACCACGACCGAGGAGACCACCGTGACCAGCACCGACAGCGGGAGCGCCGAGGAACGCAGCGACCTCCTGGAGCTGCTCCGCAAGCACCGCGGCCTGTTCCGCCACACCGTCGACGGGCTCACCGACGAGCAGGCGGCCGGCCGCCCGACCGTCAGCGAGCTGAGCCTGGGCGGTCTGGTCAAGCACGTCGCGTCCACGGAGGCCGGCTGGGCCGACTTCGTCGTGAACGGCCCGCAGCCGGCACCCGAGGTCGACTGGGCGACCATCGACTGGCAGAACCCGCCACCGGAGGTGCTCGCCTACCAGGACGGGTTCCGGATGGTCGAGGGCGAGACGCTCGCCGGGCTGCTCGAGCGGTACGACGAGGTCGCGGCCGCCACCGACCGGCTGGTGGGGACCGCCGACCTCGGAGCGCGGCGCGAGCTGCCGGCGGCGCCGTGGTTCGAGCCGGGCGCGACCTGGTCGGCACGCCGCGTCTTCGCCCACATCGCGGTCGAGACCGCCCAGCACGCCGGTCACGCCGACATCCTGCGCGAGACGATCGACGGCCAGAAGTCGATGGGCTGACCGACCGACACGCGGGCCTGCCACTTTTCTTGACTCGTTCAAGACAGGGTGGCAGGGTCGTGGCATGCCCACCACCGAGGAGCTCGAGGAGATGCTGCGCGGCGCGACGCTGCGTGTGACGCGTCCCCGGCTCGCGGTGCTGGAGGCGGTGCACACCCACCCGCACGCCGACACCGACGCCCTGCTCAGCGCCTCCCGGCGCTCGCTGGGGGAGGTGTCGCACCAGGCCGTGTACGACGTGCTGCGGGCCCTGACCGCCGCCGGGCTGGTCCGGCGGATCCAGCCGTCGGGCTCGGTCGCCCGCTACGAGTCGCGGGTGGCCGACAACCACCACCACGTGGTGTGCCGCTCCTGCGGCACCATCGCCGACGTCGACTGCGCTGTCGGCATCACCCCGTGCCTCACCGCCTCCGATCACCACGGCTTCACGATCGACGAGGCCGAGGTCGTCTACTGGGGCACCTGCCCCGCCTGTTCCACCGCCCCACAGTCCTGAACACCCACAGCAGAGAAGGTGAGTCCGTGTCTGACCACGAGCAGCCCGACGCCAAGGTCGGCGACATGAACGTCGAGGAGGCCGGCGGTTGCCCCGTCGCGGCCGGCAAGCACCCCACCGAGGGTGGTGCCAGCAACCGCGGCTGGTGGCCGAACCAGCTCAACCTCACGATCCTCCGCAAGCACGCGGCCGTCGCCAACCCCCTGGGCGAGGACTTCGACTACGCCACGGCCTTTGCGACCGTCGACCTCGACGAGCTCAAGCGCGACGTGGTCGACGTGATGACGACGTCCCAGGACTGGTGGCCGGCCGACTTCGGCCACTACGGCCCGCTGTTCATCCGGATGGCCTGGCACAGCGCCGGCACGTACCGGATCCAGGACGGCCGCGGCGGCGCCGGGGCCGGCATGCAGCGCTTCGCGCCGCTCAACTCCTGGCCCGACAACGGCAACCTCGACAAGGCCCGCCGACTGCTGTGGCCGGTGAAGCAGAAGTACGGCCAGTCGATCTCGTGGGCCGACCTGATGGTCTTCACGGGCAACGTCGCGCTCGAGGACATGGGGTTCTCCACCTTCGGCTTCGCCGGCGGTCGCGCCGACGTGTGGGAGCCCGACGAGGACGTCTACTGGGGACCGGAGCAGGAGTGGCTCGGTGACGACCGCTACTCCGGTGACCGCGACCTGGAGAGCCCGCTCGCCGCGGTCCAGATGGGCCTGATCTACGTCAACCCCGAGGGTCCGAACGGCGAACCCGACCCGATCGCCTCCGCGCGCGACATTCGCGAGACGTTCCGCCGGATGGCGATGGACGACGCGGAGACCGTGGCGCTGATCGCCGGCGGCCACACCTTCGGCAAGACCCACGGTGCGGCCGATCCCGAGGAGCACGTCGGGGCCGAGCCCGAGGGCGCCGGGATCGAGGAGCAGGGCTTCGGGTGGCGCAACAGCTTCGGTGCGGGCAAGGGTCGGGACGCGATCACCAGCGGCCTCGAGGTCACCTGGACCCAGACCCCGACCCAGTGGTCCCACCTCTTCTTCGACAACCTCTTCCGCTTCGAGTGGGAGCTGGAGAAGAGCCCCGCCGGTGCGTGGCAGTGGGTGGCCAAGGACGCCGACGCGTCGGTCCCCGGTCCGGAGGAGGGCGACCCTGCCCGACGGCCGACCATGCTCACCACCGACCTGGCCCTGCGGATGGACCCGGTCTACGAGCAGATCTCGCGGCGCTTCCACGAGCACCCGGAGGAGTTCGCCGACGCCTTCGCGCGTGCTTGGTACAAGCTCACCCACCGCGACATGGGCCCGATCCAGCGCTACCTCGGTCCGCTCGTCCCGCAGGAGGAGCTGCTCTGGCAGGACCCCGTCCCCGCCGTCGACCATGCCCTCGTGAACGACTCCGACGTCGCCGACCTCAAGGAGAAGCTGCTGGCCAGCGGCCTGACCGTCTCGCAGCTGGTGTCGACCGCCTGGGCCGCCGCCTCGTCGTTCCGTATCAGCGACAAGCGGGGCGGTGCCAACGGTGGCCGGATCCGACTCGAGCCGCAGTCCGGCTGGGAGGTCAACGACCCCGACCAGCTCGCCACCGTGCTCCGCACGCTCGAGGGGGTCCAGCAGGAGTTCAACAGCGGGCAGTCCGGTGACGTCCGGATCTCGCTGGCAGACCTGGTCGTGCTCGGCGGCGCGGCTGCCGTCGAGAAGGCCGCGAGGGACGCGGGTCACGCCGTGACCGTCCCGTTCATCCCGGGCCGCACCGACGCGAGCCAGGAGCAGACCGACGTCGAGGCGTTCGCCGCGCTGGAGCCGAGCGTCGACGGGTTCCGCAACTTCCTCGGCAAGGGCCACCGGCTGCCGGCGGAGTACCTCCTCGTCGACCGCGCCAACCTCCTCGACCTGAGCGCACCCGAGCTGACCGTCCTGGTCGGCGGTCTCCGGGTGCTGGGCGCCAACGCGCAGGGCTCGGCCCACGGCGTCCTCACCGACCGTCCGGGCACGCTGACGAACGACTTCTTCGTCCACCTGCTGGACGTCGGGACGACGTGGCACTCCACCTCGGACGCCCAGGACGTCTTCGAGGGTCGGGACGCGGCCTCGGGCGCCGTCCGCTGGACGGGCACGCGCAACGACCTGGTGTTCGGCTCCAACTCCGAGCTCCGGGCCGTGGCCGAGGTCTACGCCAGCAGCGACGCGGGCGAGAGGTTCGTGACGGACTTCGTCCGGGCCTGGGACAAGGTCATGATGCTGGACCGGTACGACGTGCGCTGACCCGCACGCCCCACCTCACACACCGGACGGCCGGATCCCTCACCGGGTCCGGCCGTCCGTGCTGAGTGCCCGGAGCGTGTCGATTGGTCACCAACGACAGACGGGCGGCCGGAAATCTGTCGTTGGGGACCAATCGGCGACCCCCTGCGTGTCACGGCGTGTCCCGGCGGGGACCGGGCCTCGGACGTGGCCGAGGGCCATCGCGCCCGACGCTCGCGCCGGGTCCGGTGGCCCCCGTGGGTCGAGTGTGCGCCGGAGCACGGGCCGATCGCTTCACCCCCGCGGGTGGAGGTCAGCCAGTCACGACGGTCGTCATGACCCCGAGGGTGGCGGGCTGGAACTGCGGGAAGACGCTGGCGGTGCTGACCCCGAACCGGGCGGAGACGACCTCGGCGAGCACGCTGCGGTAGTCGGTGGTCACCAGCAGGTCGGCGTCCAGGGTGTTCTCGAGACCGGGCCAGGTGCCGTAGTACCTGCCACCGGCCACGCCGGCGCCGAGCACGAACATCACGTTGCCGTAGCCGTGGTCGAGGCCGTAGTTGGCGTTCTCCTGGACGCGGCGCCCGAACTCGCTGAGGACCACGACGGTCACCCGGTCGCCCCGGTTGCCCAGGTCGGTGAAGAAGGCCGCGAGCGTGGTGCCGAGCTCCTTGGCGAGCCGACGCATCCGCCCCCACTCGAGAGTGCCGAGATCGGTGTGCATGTCCCAGTCGCCGTGGTCGACGGTGATGACCTCGGTGCCGACGTTCCCCTTGATGACCCGGGCCGCCGTGCGCAGCGCCTTCCCGAGCTCGGAGGATCCGTACGACGCCTGGTTGGCCGGGTCGGGGTTGGTGTCGCGGACCGCCTGGAAGTCGGTGTTCGCCCGGAACGTCGAGGCCATGGCGGGCGCCAGCACGGAGGGGCTGGCGTCCCAGAGGGTGTGCAGGGACTGCAGCCGGTTGTCCTCGGGGTCCCACTCGTCGTCGCCGGCGATCTCGAGGTCGTCCACGGACCCGGCCGAGAGGAAGGGCTCGGGGCCGACCAGCGAGGTCGGCGGTACGCCGCCGCCGACGCTGAACGCCTGCAGCGGGGAGTCGTCGGAGTCGGTGCCGAGCAGCCGGTTGAGCCAGCCGACACGCGCGCTGGAGCCGGGGTCGGCGTCCTCGACCTCCTCCATCGCCGCGAAGTGGGAGCGGTTCGGGACGGGGAGCCCGGTCGCGTGGACGGCGGCGACCTTGCCGGCCGTCCAGAGCGGGACCAGCGGCTCGAGGTCGGGGTGCAGCCCGAAGTACTCGTCGGCGGCCTTGAGCTGGCCGAACGGCACCGCGATGCCGGGGCGGGCCTGGGCGTAGACCGGGTCGCCGTGGGGGACCACGAGCGAGAGGCCGTCGGCGGCACCGCGCAGCGAGAGCACCACGAGCGTGGAGCCGGTCGTCGCGGCCCGCGCCGGGGCGACGGTGAGCAGCGTGGAGCCGATCAGCGTGCTCGTGCCGACGAGCGCGGCGGTGCCGGTGAGGAAGCCGCGCCGGGAGAGCGCGGCGTACTCCGGGCAGCAGGGGGAGGAGGTCAGGGTCGTCATGTCAGTCACCGCGCGAAGAAGTCGGGGGAGTCGAGGAAGGTGGTGAGCAGCCGTGGCATGCCCCAGCGGATGAGCCCGTGCTCCCGGGTGATCCGTTCGTCCGGCGCGACGTCGACCGCTTGGCTGCACGCCTGGAGCAGGGTGGCGCTGGCCTTGCGGTGCAGCAGCGTGCGGGCGAGGTGGTCGACGAGGTCGTCGAACCGGATCGGGTACGACGGCGCCCACGCGGCGGGCTTCTTGTACGTCGTGTCCACCGTGGGCCACCAGCCGCCGCACAGGGTGAAGTGGACCTGCATCGAGGCCATCATCCGGGCCGGTGTGGCCCATGCTCCGTTGGTCTGGGGGAGGCCGTCGGGGCGCGGCCAGCCGTGCGGG
The DNA here is from genome assembly GCA_963826015.1 of uncultured Actinomycetota bacterium. Lineage (GTDB taxonomy): Bacteria > Actinomycetota > Actinomycetes > Propionibacteriales > Nocardioidaceae > Nocardioides. Next base: position 6,800 of record CAWGVI010000014.1, read on the forward strand.
TAGACCCCGACGCTGGTGCACTGCCACAGGATCGCGTTGGCACCGCTGTTGTCGCCGCTCGGCTTGGACATCCTGACGCCGAGCACGCGGTACGCCGCGAGCACGTCCTCGACGGGGTTGCGGATCTTGAGCCCGGCGGAGCCGCGGAACTCCGCGGAGTCCACGAGGGCGCGGAGCACGGGACGGATCTCCGTGTCGTGGTCGAGGTAGACCTGGGCGAGCCGGTCGACCAGGCCCTGGGGCGGGTCGTCGCTGACGAACTTCACCGCCAGCTTCCGGGCGACGCGCTGCGCGGTGGCCGGGTGGTGGGCGAGGTAGGAGAGCATCGCCCGGGTGACCTCACGCCCGTCGGTGCTGGCGTTGGGGTCGGAGAAGCCGAGGACGGTGACCGGGCCGGTCCAGTGCCACGACCGCTCGTAGGACACCTCCCAGGTGCGCCACATGTCGACCTTGTGCCCGGTCAGCACGCGCGCGCAGTTCTTGACGTCGTCCTCGGTGTGGTTGCCGCGACCGACCGTGTGCAGCTCCAGCAGCTCGCGGCCGAGGTTCTCATTGGGGTGCGCCTTGGTCGACACCGCCTGGTTGAGGTAGATCAGCATCGAGGGATGGGTCGCGGTGGCCTGCAGCAGCGCCTCGAAGGAGCCGAGGGCGCGGCGACGGATCACGTCGCCGTAGGACTTGCGGTAGACGAACTGCGCGTCACCGTTCGCCGGGACGTTGAAGTGGTGCTCCCAGAGCTCGCTCATCACCTCGAGCAGCTGCCGGCGCGAGCGCAGTCGCCGCTGGAGCAGCCAGCGCTGGTAGTGGGCGGTGTGCACCCAGCCGGGCTCGACGCCGTCGACGTTGCGTTCCCAGGCCCGGAGACCGGAGTAGGCCAGGCCCGGCCACCACGAGTTGAGGCCGACCAGGTCGGGGTCCTTGATGTGACCGGGCTCCAGCTGTCTCTCGAACCAGGCGCGGGCGCCGCCCTGGGCCTCCACCTGCTTGGCGAGCGCCGGCGTGACGCCGTAGGAGAAGCGGCTCACGAGCAGCCGTGAGGAGGCCGCGAGCACCGGGCGCCGGCGGGGGGACGTGGCACGTGGCATGAAAACTCCTGCTGCCGCGACCGGGGGGAGTGTCGAGGCAGTCCCGACCCTAGGCGGATCGGCGCCGAATCGCCGCAGAATCGGGCAACTCAGTACAGTGGACCGGACCGACCCCGACCGAAGGACCGACGCGTTTCGATGGACGGCTCTGACAGTCGTTGCCCGACCTCCGGTCCCGCGACCGACCGCGAGCGCCACGCATGACCGAGTGGCTCCTCCTCGCGGTCTCCCTCATGCTGATCCTTGCCTGCGGCATGTTCGTCGCCGCGGAGTTCGCCTTCGTCACCGTCGACCGCAGCCAGGTCGACAAGGCGGCAGCCGGCGGTGACGCCGGTGCCGCGGGTGTCCAGCGTGCCCTCCGCAGCCTCTCGACCCAGCTGTCCGGTGCCCAGGTCGGCATCACCATCACCAACCTGGCGATCGGCTTCCTCGCCGAGCCCGCGATCGCGAACCTCATCGACGGGCCGCTCGGGGCGATCGGGACTCCGGAGGGGGCCGTCCGGCCGGTGTCGCTCACGATCGCCCTCGTGCTGAGCACGGTGCTGACGATGCTGTTCGGCGAGCTGGTCCCCAAGAACGTCGCGATCGCCCGGCCGATGGAGGTCGCCCGGGCGACCCAGCGGTTCCAGCGTGGGTTCACCACCGTCAACGGGTGGCTGATCCGGCTGCTGAACGGCTCCGCCAACGCGCTCGTACGCCGGCTCGGGGTGGAACCGCAGGAGGAGCTGCGCTCGGCCCGCAGCTCGACCGAGCTCGCCTCGCTGGTCCAGCGCTCCGCCGACCAGGGCACCCTCGACCCGGAGACCGCCGGGCTGATGGAGCGTTCGGTCGAGTTCGGCACTCGGAGCGCGGGCGAGATCATGACGCCTCGTGTGCGCACCCTCACGCTCGAGGACGGCGACCGCGCCGCGGCGGTGATCGAGCTGGCCCGCCAGAGCGGGCACTCCCGCTTCCCCGTCCTCGACGGCGAGGACACCGTGGTCGGCACCGTCCACGTCAAGCATGCCGTGGCGCTGCCGGTGCACGAGCGGGCCACCACCCGGCTCAAGCACATCATGGTGAAACCGATCGTGGTCCCGGACTCGATCCGGCTCGACCCGCTGCTCGCGCTGCTGCGCCAGGACAGCTTCCAGATGGCCGTCGTGCTCGACGAGTACGGCGGTCACGCCGGCATCGTGACGCTCGAGGACGTGATCGAGGAGATCGTCGGCGACATCAGCGACGAGCACGACCGGCTGGGCGATCGTGCCCGGCAGCGACGTGACGGCAGCTGGATCCTCTCTGGGCTGCTGCGACCCGACGAGGTCGAGGACGTGACCGGCATCGAGCTCCCCGAGGGCGAGAACTACGACACGGTCGCCGGCCTGGTGCTGCAGGTGCTCGGCCGGGTGCCGCAGTCCGGCGACGTCACGGAGATCCCGGTGCCTGACCGCTCCGACTCCGAGGAGCCCCGCCAGCAGCTCGCAGTGCTGACCGTCCTCCACATGGACGGGCTGCGCATCGACCGGTTGTCACTGCACCTCCATCGAGAGGAGCGGGCATGAACAGCGCCGGCCTCCTGGGCGTCACCGGCGTGCTCCTCCTGGGGAACGCGTTCTTCGTCGCCACCGAATTCGCCCTGATCGCGGCGCGGCGCAGCCAGATCGAACCGGCGGCCGAGCAAGGATCCGCGCTCGCCCGCACCACCCTCAAGGCCATGGAGAACATCGCGCTGGTGATCGGCGTGATCCAGCTGGGCATCACGGTCTGCTCGCTGCTCCTCGGCGCGATAGCCGAACCGGCGATCGCCGGGCTGATCGAGCCCGGCCTTCACCAGCTGGGCGTCTCCGATCGCCTGCTCCACCCCATCGCCTTTGCCATCGCGCTCGGCATCGTCGTCTTCCTCCACGTCGTGCTCGGCGAGATGGTGCCGAAGAACCTGACGCTGGCCGGACCGGAGCGCGCTGCCATCGCGCTCGGCGCGCCGATCTGGGCGCTGGTGACCGTGCTACGACCCGTCATCGTCGTCATCAACGGAGCCGCCCGCATCGTGCTCCGGTCTCTCGGTGTGGACCTGCAGGACGAGATCAGCTCGGCCTACACGCGGGAGCAGGTCGCCGCGTTCGTCGAGGAGTCGCGCGGCGAGGGGCTGCTCGCCGACGACGAGTACGGCCGCCTCACCGGCGCCCTCGGTTTCACCGAGAAGACCGTCGCCGACGTGTTGATGCCGATCGGGGCGCTGGAGACCGTACGTCGCGGGTCGACCGCCGCGGACGTCGAGGCGTTGTGTGCCGCGACCGGCTACAGCCGGTTCCCGGTCGTCTCGGAGTCCGACGACCTGCTCGGCTACCTGCACATCAAGGACGTGCTCGAGACCGACGAGGACCGGCGGCTGCGGGTCGTCGACGACAAGTGGTTCCGGCCGTTCGCCCCGGTCCGCGTGGCCGACCTCCTGCACGACGTCCTCACCCAGCTCCAGGCCCGTGGCGCCCACATGGCCCTGGTCGTGGGCGACGAGGGTGCGGTGCTCGGCATCGCGACCCTCGAGGACGTCATCGAGGAGCTGGTCGGTGAGATCCGCGACGCCGCACACGCCGACGAGCCGGCCTGACGACTGCCGGAGTCCAGCCGGATAGGGTGGCCCCGGCACGAGCACAGACACCATGGGGAAGAGCAGGACGGACGTTGGCGGACGACTCGACCCGCACGAGTGACGAGCGTGTGTGGACCGTGCCCAACATGCTCAGCATGCTGCGGCTCGCGGGCGTCCCGCTGTTCCTGTGGCTGGTGCTCGGACCCGAGGCCGACGGTTGGGCGCTGCTGCTGCTGATGGTCAGCGGCGTCACCGACTACCTCGACGGCTACCTCGCCCGGAAGCTCGACCAGTTCTCCCGGCTCGGCCAGGTGCTGGACCCGGTCGCCGACCGGCTCTACATCCTCGCCGTGGTCGTCGGCCTCGCGCTGCGGGACGTCATCCCGTGGTGGGTCGCGCTGATCCTGCCGCTGCGCGACGCGCTGCTCTGGATCCTGGTGCCGATCCTGCGCACCCGCGGCTACAGCGCGCTGCCGGTCCACTTCCTCGGCAAGGCAGCGACGTTCAACCTGCTCTACGCCTTCCCGTTGCTGCTGCTCGGGGACGGGGAAGGCACGCTCGCCACGCTCGCGGACGTGTTCGGCTGGGCCTTCGCCGGCTGGGGGATCGGCCTGTACTGGTGGGCCGGCGTCCTCTACGCCTACCAGGTGTACCGCTTCGTGCAGACGACGCCGAGACGGGACGTCGGGCCCGATGGCTGACATCCGTGAGCGCCCGCTGCCGGCGCACGTCACCACGCCGTTGCTGTCCCTCATCACCCAGCAGGCACTGGAGGAGGACTACCGCTCGGTGGCCGAACGGCGCGCCCGCGCCGGCGCCCCGGCGGAGCCGCCGCGGGCCCGCCTCGTCGCAGCCGGCGCGATCGCGGTGTTCGGCGTGCTGGTCGGGGTCGCCGCCGTGCAGAACTCCCGCAACGAGGCGGTCGACGTCGCCGGCCGGCAGACCCTGATCTCGCGGATCGACGAGGCCCGCGACGACCTCGAGGCCCGCCAGGCCGCGATCGCCGACGTCACCCGCGAGAACCGGGAGCTGACCGACTCGCTCACGACGTTGACCGCGGACAGCCAGCAGACCATCGGCCGGCTCCGCCGGCTCCAGGTGGCCACCGGCTACTACCCGGTGACGGGGGAGGGGGTCCGGATCTCCGTGGACGACAACCCCCGCGGCGGCGAGACCCAGCAGGTGACCGATGCCGACCTCGCCAAGCTCGTGGACGGGCTCTGGGGTGCCGGCGCGGAGGCCATCGCCATCAACGACCAGCGGCTCAACCCCCTCGGCCCGATCCGCAACTCCGGCACCGCCATCCACGTGAACACCGTTCCGCTCTCGCCGCCGTACGTCGTGCGCGCGATCGGCGACGACCGCACCCTCCAGGCCGACCTCCTCCAGACGACCCACGGCGCGGAGTTCTTCTCGTTGGCCCAGCAGCTCGGGTTCGTGGTCGACGTGGACAATGTCGATGAGCTCACGCTGCCGGCCGCCCGACAGCGTCGGTTGAACTTCGTCCAGACCGGAACCGCGGAGCAGCGGGCCGACAACAAGGGAGTGGAGGACGGGGGGTCGTGATCGCCGCACTGGGCCTGTTGATCGGGATCCTGCTCGGGCTGATCTTCCAGCCCGACGTCCCGCTCGCGCTCGAGGTCTACCTGCCGATCGCCGTCGTCGCGGCGCTCGACGCGGTCCTGGGTGGCCTGCGCGCCTACCTCGACGGCATCTTCGACGACAAGGTCTTCGTGGTCTCCTTCCTCAGCAACGTCGTCATCGCGGCGTCCATCGTCTGGCTCGGCGACCAGCTCGGCGTCGGCGGCCAGCTCTCGACGGGAGTCGTCGTCGTGCTCGGCATCCGCATCTTCTCCAACGTCGCGGCCATCCGGCGGCACCTCTTCCACGCGTAGGAACTGACGTGCCCGAGACCGACCACACCAGCAGCCAGCCCGGCAGCCAGCCCGACGAGGGCGGCCCGAGCCGGTTGCGCGACGCGTTCCGCGCCCCGACCCGGCGCCAGCTCGTGGTCGGGCTCCTCCTGGCCGCGCTCGGCTTCGCGGCGGTCACGCAGATGCGCTCCTACGAGGTCAACGACGCCTACGCCGGCTACCGTGAGCAGGACCTGATCGACGTCTTGAACAGTCTTGCCGGCACCACCCAGCGCGCGGAGGCGGAGCTGCAGCGGCTCGAGGACACCCGCACCCGGCTCCAGAGCGACACCAGCGCCGAGCAGGCGGCCCTGGAGCAGGCGCGCAGCGAGATCGACAGCCTCGAGGTCCTGGCCGGCGTCGTCCCCGTGACCGGACCCGGCATCCGGGTGACGATCACCGAGGACACCGGACCGGTCGACATCGACTCCCTGCTCGACACGGTGCAGGAGATGCGGACCGCGTTCGCCGAGGCGATGCAGATCAACGGCCAGGTCCGGGTCGTCGCCTCGACGTCCTTCGAGGACGGCACCGGAGGCATCTACGTCGACGGGCAGTTCCTCGAGCCGCCGTACGTCCTGGACGTGATCGGGGATCCCGCGACCCTCCACGGCGGCATGACGTTCCCCGAGGGCCCGATCGAGCAGCTCAAGGAGGACGGCGCCACGGTCGATGTCGACGAGGTCCAGTCCCTCGACATCGAGGCGATCGCCGAGCCGGCCCGCCCGGAGTTCGCGCAGCCCGGCGACGGGTCCTGACCCGGGCTGGGTAGCCTGCCGTACACCCGACACCACCTGAGGAGCCTCCGTTGTACCCCGACGACCTGAAGTACACCGCTGAGCACGAGTGGATCCGCGTTCCCGGCGAGCACGACGGCGCGATCCGGGTGGGCATCACCCACTACGCGCAGGACGCCCTCGGCGACATCGTGTACGTCTCGCTCCCCGAGGTCGGCGACACCGTCGAGGCCGGGTCGCCCTGCGGCGAGCTGGAGTCCACGAAGTCGGTCAGCGACATCTTCGCCCCGGTCACCGGCGAGGTCGTCGCCCACAACGACGCCCTCGACGCGACTCCCGAGCTGGTCAACAACGACCCGTACGGCGGCGGCTGGCTCTTCGAGCTGGTCCCTGCCGACGCCACGAGTGTCGACGGGCTGATGGACGCCACGGCCTACCGGGGGAGTCTGGACTCCTGACCCGTTCTGGTTGATCGCGCGCGCCGGACTGATAGGTTTTGAGCAACCATCACCCTCATCTCAGTGGTGAGAGTTCGACCGTTCCCGGGGAAGGAGCAGCTATGCCGTACTGCACTGCCTGCGGTCACCAGAACCCGGACGACGCCCGGTTCTGCTCCCAGTGCGGGACCAAGCTCGTCACGGCCGACGCGCCCGCCACCGGTGAGCCGTCCGGGCGAGTCCACGGCCACGATCACGTTCGGCGTCTCCAAGGAGAAGTCCGACACCTCCGACCGGCAGCTCAGCCCGGTCGACGCCGCCGCCGTCGACGCGCTCCCGGCCGGCCATGCACTCCTGGTCGTGCAGCGGGGTCCGGGTGCCGGCAGCCGGTTCCTGCTCGACACCGACGACGTGAACGCCGGCCGTCACCCCGACAGCGACATCTTCCTCGACGACGTCACCGTCTCCCGTCGGCACGCGGACTTCCGCCGCGAGGCCGACCGGTTCACCGTGAGCGACGCCGGCAGCCTCAACGGCACCTACGTCAACCGCGACCGGATCGACACGGTCCAGCTGAACGACGGTGACGAGGTGCAGATCGGCAAGTACCGCCTGGTGTTCTTCTCCGGCCACCCGGGCGAGTGATGTCCCAGGCGGCAGCGAACGCCCCGGGGGCGAAGATGAACATCGGCGAGGTCCTGGAGCGGCTCCGCCCCGACTTCCCGGGCGTGACGATCCCGAAGATCCGCTTCCTCGAGGCGGAGGGGCTGATCAAGCCCGAGCGCACCCCCGCGGGCTACCGCAAGTTCACCGGCGGCGACGTCGACCGGCTGCGCTACATCCTCACCATGCAGCGCGACCACTACCTGCCGCTGAAGGTGATCGGGGAGCACCTCGACGCCATCGACCGCGGCCTCGAGCCGCCGCCGATCGACTCGGTCGTCCCGACCGTGCCGAAGGTCGCGCTCGCCGCGGACGGACTGCCCAGCAAGGAGTCCTTCTCCCGCGGCGACCAGCTGCGGCTCTCCCGCAAGGAGCTCCTCAAGATCGCCGAGGTCGACGAGGAGCTGCTCGACCAGCTCGAGCAGTTCGGCCTGATCAAGCCGCGCCCCGGCACCGGCCACTACGACTCCGACGCACTCGTCATCGTCCGGACCGCCCGCGAGCTCGCCGACTTCGGCTTCGAGCCGCGTCACCTGCGGGCGTTCAAGACCTCCGCCGACCGAGAGGTCGGACTCGTCGAGCAGGTCGTGGCGCCCCAGAAGCGGGGACGCGACGCGGCAGCCCGGGCCCGGGCCGAGGACACGGTGAGCGAGATCGCCGCGCTGTCGGTGCGGTTGCACGCGACCCTGGTCAAGACCGGTCTGCGCTCCTCCTGACCCGTCACCGGCCGGGAGTAGGGTGAAGTCGTGCGCGAAGTCGATGTGATGGGCGTCCGGGTCGAGATGCCGTCCAACCAGCCGATCGTGCTGCTGCGCGAGGTCTCCGGAGACCGCTACCTGCCGATCTGGATCGGTGCGGTGGAGGCGACCGCGATCGCCTTCGCCCAGCAGGGCGTCGTCCCGCCGCGCCCGCTCACCCACGACCTGCTCAAGGACGTGCTGGCGGCCACCGGCGACTCCCTCTCCGAGGTCCGGATCACCGACGTCCGCGACGGCGTGTACTTCGCGACCCTGGTCCTCGACTCCGGGGCCGAGGTGAGCGCGCGGCCCTCCGACTCGATCGCGCTGGCGCTGCGCACCGGATCCCGGATCGTGTGCGCCGACGAGGTGCTCGACGAGGTCGGGCTGGCCGTCCCGGCCGAGCAGGAGGACGAGGTCGAGAAGTTCCGCGAGTTCCTCGACCAGGTCTCGCCGGACGACTTCGAGGCCCGCTGAGGGGCGCTCCCACCCTCACCCTCAAGTAGAGGTTGAGGGTGGCGACACGCCGGGGTTGTCGTTGACCGACCCCCGTCCCGGGCTTACCTTGAACTGTCTCTGTTGTAACTCCACCGTTGTGGTCATGTGACGACGCGGTCCGGCTCTTCCCCCGGGGGTTACGCACAACGGAGTATTTCAGGAGGACGGCGTGGCCGGAAACGAGATCGACCAGGACCCCGCGAAGGGGGCAGACCTCGAGGCTGCCTACGAGGCGGTCGAGGTCGCCGAGGAGCAGGGCCTGCTGTTCACCGACGACGTCTCTCCGCTGCCGAGCGACACCGGCTACCGCGGCCCGACCGCGTGCAACGCGGCCGGCATCACCTACCGCCAGCTGGACTACTGGGCCCGGACCGGCCTGGTCGAGCCCACGGTGCGCGGTGCGACCGGCTCCGGTTCCCAGCGCCTGTACTCCTTCCGCGACATCCTGATCCTCAAGGTCATCAAGCGGCTGCTCGACGCGGGCATCTCGCTCCAGCAGATCCGCACCGCGGTCCAGCACCTGCGAGAGCGCGGCACCGACGACCTGACCCGCGTCACCCTGATGAGTGACGGCATCTCGGTCTACGAGTGCACGAGCAACGACGAGGTCATCGACCTGCTCCAGGGCGGCCAGGGCGTCTTCGGCATCGCCATCGGCGGTGTCTGGCGGGAGATCGAGGGCACCCTCGCCGAGCTCCCCAGCGAGCGGGCCGCCGTCGAGGCCGAGGCCCCGACCGAGGGCGACGAGCTCGCGGCGCGTCGGGCGGCCCGCTCGACCGGCTGACCCACCACCACGAACACCAGCGGCCCCGACCTGCAGTGCTAGGTTGGGGCCGCTGACTTATCCCGTGCGGGAGAGTCTTCGGATCCGGCTCCGGCCGGGTCGCGGAGCGCCGAAGGGGCAACTCCTCCCCGGAACCTCTCAGGCGCCAGGACCGCACGGAGCAGGCAACTCTGGAGCACCGTCCCCCGACGGGTGACAGAGGGGGAGGTGACTCGTTCGTCGCCGATCCGAGGAGCCACCGTTGTCAGACCATCCCACGCTCGACGCCCTGGACGCCGCGCTGCCGTTCGTCGACCGCCACGTCGGTCCGCGTCCCGACGACGTCGCCACCATGCTCGAGCGGCTGGGGTACGCCTCGCTCGACGCGCTGATGGCCGACGCCGTGCCGGGGTCGATCCGCAGCACCGCCGAGCTCGACCTCCCCCCGGCCGCCGACGAGATCACCGTGGCCCGCGAGCTGCGTGACCTGGCCGCCCGCAACCAGCCCGCCGAGGCGATGATCGGGCTGGGCTACCACCCGACCCGGACCCCGGCCGTGATCCGGCGCAACGTGCTCGAGGACCCCAGCTGGTACACCGCGTACACGCCGTACCAGCCCGAGATCTCGCAGGGCCGGCTCGAGGCGCTGCTCAACTTCCAGACCGTGATCGGCGACCTCACCGGGCTGCCGACCGCGAACGCGTCGCTGCTCGACGAGGGGACCGCCGCCGCCGAGGCGATGACGCTGGTCCGGCGCGCGAAGCGGGGGACCAGCGGCCCCTTCGTCGTCGACGCCGACGCCCTGCCCCAGACGATCGAGGTCATCCGCACCCGTGCCGAGGCGATGGGCATCGAGGTGGTCGTCGCCGAGCTGTCCGAGGGGCTGCCCGACGGCGACCTGTCCGGCGTGCTCGTGCAGTACCCCGGCGCCAGCGGCCGGGTCCTGGACCCCCGAGCCGTGATCGAGGCCGTCCACGGACGCGGCGGGCTGGCCGTCGTGGCCGCCGACCTGCTGGCGCTGGCGCTGCTCGAGTCGCCGGGTGAGCTCGGCGCCGACGTCGTGGTGGGCTCCTCGCAGCGCTTCGGCGTCCCGCTCTTCTACGGCGGTCCGCACGCCGGCTACATCGCCGTCTCCTCCGGCCTGGAGCGGCACCTGCCCGGGCGACTGGTCGGGGTGTCCGTCGACGCCGAGGGGCGCCCGGCGTACCGGCTGGCGCTCCAGACGCGTGAGCAGCACATCCGCCGGGACAAGGCGACCTCCAACATCTGCACCGCCCAGGTCCTGCTGGCGGTGGTGGCGTCGATGTACGCCGTCTACCACGGCCCCGAGGGGCTGCGCGCGATCGCGACCCGCACCCACCGCTACGCCGCCGTGATCGCCGCCGCGTTGCGCGAGGCCGGCCACACCCTCGAGCACACGGAGTTCTTCGACACCCTCGTGGTCCGGGTCGAGGGGCGCGCGGTCGAGGTCGTGGCGGCGGCCCGGGAGTCCGGCCTGCACCTGCGGCTCGTGGACGCCGACCGGGTCGGCCTGACCACCAGCCAGGTGACCAGCCGGCGCACCGTCGACGCCGTGCTCGCGGCGTTCGGGGGTGCCGAGGAGGTCGACGTCGACGGCCTCGACCGGGCCACCGGCGACGCGCTGCCGGAGGCGTTGCGCCGCACCACTCCGTACCTCACCCACGAGGTCTTCGCGAGTCACCACAGCGAGACCGCGATGCTGCGCTACCTGCGCCGGCTCTCCGCCCGGGACTACGCGCTGGACCGCGGCATGATCCCGCTCGGCTCGTGCACGATGAAGCTCAACGCGACGACCGAGATGGAGCCGGTGTCGCTGCCCGGCTTCGCCGACCTCCATCCGTTCGCGCCGGCCGAGGACGCCGTCGGCTACCAGGCGATGATCGGCCAGCTGGAGACGTGGCTCGCCACGGTCACCGGCTACGACCGGGTGTCGATCCAGCCCAACGCCGGCTCCCAGGGCGAGCTGGCCGGGCTGCTGGCGATCCGGGGCTGGCATCGCGCCAACGGCGACGAGCAGCGCAACGTCTGCCTGATCCCGTCCTCCGCCCACGGCACCAACGCCGCGTCCGCGGTCATGGCCGGGATGAAGGTCGTGGTCGTCGCGGCGGGGGAGGACGGCTCCGTCGACGTCGCGGACCTGAGGGCGAAGTGCGAGGAGCACGCCGAGACCCTCGCGGCGATCATGGTGACCTACCCCTCCACCCACGGCGCCTACGAGGACGGCATCCGCGACCTCTGCGAGACGGTCCACGCCCACGGCGGCCAGGTGTACGTCGACGGCGCCAACCTCAACGCGCTGCTCGGCCACGCGCGGCCCGGTGAGTTCGGCGGCGACGTCTCCCACCTCAACCTGCACAAGACCTTCTGCATCCCGCACGGCGGCGGCGGCCCCGGCGTGGGCCCGGTCGCCGTGCGCGAGCACCTCGCCCGCTACCTGCCCTCGCACCCGATGCACCCCGAGGCCGGCAAGCGCCGGGGGATCGGTCCGATCAGCGCAGCGCCGTACGGCTCGGCGGGCGTGCTGCCGATCTCGTGGGCCTACGTGCGGCTGATGGGCGCGGCCGGCCTGACCACCGCCACGTCGGTCGCGGTGCTCGCCGCCAACTACGTCGCGTCGCGGCTCGAGGAGCACTTCCCGGTGCTCTACCGCAGCCAGGACGGGCTCGTGGCGCACGAGTGCATCCTCGACCTGCGTGGGCTCACCAAGGAGTCCGGAGTCACCGTCGACGACGTCGCCAAGCGGCTCGTCGACTACGGCTTCCACGCCCCGACCATGTCCTTCCCCGTCGCCGGCACCCTGATGGTCGAGCCCACCGAGTCCGAGAACCTCGCCGAGATCGACCGGTTCATCGACGCGATGATCGCGATCCGCGCGGAGATCGACCGGGTCGCCGCGGGGGAGTGGAGCGCCGAGGAGTCGCCGCTGCGCCACGCGCCGCACACGGCCCGAGCCCTCGTCGGCGACTGGGACCGCGGCTACTCCCGGGAGCTCGGCGTCTTCCCGACCGGCATCGACCCCGACAAGTACTGGCCGCCGGTGGCGCGGGTCGACCAGGCCTACGGCGACCGGAATCTCGTGTGTGCGTGCCCGCCTCCCGAGGCATTCGCCTGACTGCCCTTATCGTCGGACCGTGACCGAACGCCGGCAGGTCTGCCTCGACGTCGCCCAGGCCCGCGGCCGGTTGACGTCGGTCGTGGGTGCCGTCTTCGACCGGTACGGCGTCGTGTGGGCCGGCGCCTCGGGTCGCTGTCCGGGCATCGCCGGGCAGTACCGGATCGGCTCGATCACCAAGACGTTCACGGCGGTGCTGGTGATGCAGGCCCGCGACGCGGGGATGCTGTCGCTCGACGATCCCGTCCGCCGCCACCTCGGTGACGTGGGGTACGCCGAGGCGACGATCCGCCAGCTCCTCAGCCACACCTCCGGGATGCAGGCCGAGCCGGTCGGCCCGTGGTGGGAGCGCACGCGCGGCGGTGACTTCGCCTGCCTGGCTGCGGCCAACGACGGCACCGGCCGGGTCGCGCGGGCCGGCGACTTCCACCACTACTCCAACCTCGGCTACGGATTGCTCGGCGAGGTGCTCGCGAGGGTGACCGGGCGGGCCTGGCGCCAGCTCGTGCACGAGGTGCTGGCGGTGCCGCTCGGCCTCGGGCAGACGTCGTACCTCCCGCGGCCGCACGCCCAGCCCGGCTGGAGCGTCGACCACTTCACCGGCATCCGGGCGCTGGAGCCGCTCACGAACACCGGCGCGATGGCACCCGCCGGCCAGCTGTGGTCCACGGTCGAGGACCTGGTCCTGTGGGGCCAGTTCCTCGCCGGCTCCCGGCCCGACCTGCTGGATCCCTCGACGCTCCACGAGATGTCGACCCCGGTGCTCGACGACTACGGCCTCGGGCTGTCACTGTCCTCGAACGCCGGCGGCGTCCTGGTCGGTCACGGCGGCTCGATGCCCGGCTTCATGGCCGCACTCCACGTCGATCCCGGCTCGGGGATCGGCTCGGTGGTGCTCACCAACGCCACTGCCGGCGTCGACACCCACCAGCTCGCGATGGACCTGATCGACGGCGACTTCATCGACGACGTCCCCGACCCCTGGCAGCCGACCACGACGCTCCCACCGGGGGTCACCGGGCTCCCGGGGCTGTGGTTCTGGGGCAACTCGGCCTTCGAGCTGCGCTGGCACAACGACGGCCTCGACCTGCAGGCGCTCGCCGAGCCGCGGCGAAGCGAGCGGTTCGTGCTGGTGGGGGAGAAGCTGGTCGGCAGCACCGGCTACCACCGCGGCGAGGAGCTCGAGGTCCACCGTCGCCCCGACGGCTCGGTGAGCCACCTCGAGTGCGCGACGTTCGTGTTCACGCGCACCCCGTACGACCCCGAGGTCGAGATCCCCGGCGGTCATCCCGCCCGCTGACCGGCCGGATCCGCCTACATCGCCTGGGACACGCTCGACATGTTGAAGTCGGGGATCCGCAGCGCCGGCGTCGCGGTGCGCGAGAAGTAGTCGTCACCCCACTCGCGGCTGAAGCTCGGCACGGTCTCGCTGGCGTGGGTGTACCGGTTGAGCAGGTCGACCGGGCTCTCGTTCCAGCGGAAGTTGTTGGCCGCGCCGGTGATCTCGCCGTTCTCGACGACGTAGACGCCGTCGCGGGTGAGGCCGGTGAGCAGCAGCGACTGCGGGTCGACCTCCCGGATGTACCACAGGCAGGTGAGCAGCAGCCCGCGCTCCATCCCCGCGACGAGGTCGTCGATGCTCCCGGAGGCGCCGTCGACGGAGAGCACGAGGTTGTCGATGGCCGGGGTGACCGGCAGTCCCGTCATCCCGGCGGAGTGGCGGGTCTGGAGCAGGGAGGTGAGGGTGCCGTCGGCGATCCAGTCCGTACGCCGCAGCGGCAGCCCGTTGTCGAAGACGGACTGCTCGTTGCCGGACGTGGTCGCGGTGACGAACGGCTCGCACTCGAGGCCGGGATACGCGGGATCGCTGAAGAGGGTGACGCCCTCGCGGACGATCCGCTCACCGACCCGGGTGCCGCCGCCCCGCTTGCTGTAGACCGACTGGCCCTCGTGGGCGGTGCGGGCCCCGGCGTACCAGTAGGCGTCGATCATGACGTCGGACACCGCGCTGGGCGGCATGATCGTGTCGTAGCGACCGGCGGGGAGGTCGACCAGTCGTTCGGCCCAGCCGAGTCGCTGGGCGACCGTGGCGTCCATGGCGAGGGCGTCGACGTCCGCGAAGTCTCGGGTGGCGCCGCCGACCCACGCCGAGCGGGTCAGGGTGGAGTCCTTGGCGGTGCAGCCGTAGTGGCCGGTCGGCTGGACGTGGCGCAGCCGGAGGCCCGTGCTGGAGCCGAGGTAGGTCGTGGTGTGGGTGTGGCTGACGAAGCCGTAGAGCACGCGTCCGGCGCCACCGGCCCGCCCGAACGCCTCGCCGAGGGCGGGCGCGAACGTGTCGAACACGTGGATGTCGGTCGGCACCGGTGCGTCGTCCCAGTCGGCGGCGGCGCCACCGGTGGCGAGGTCCTGGGCGTCCTCGGCGGGGGAGCCGGCCCGCGCGGCGGCGTCCGCGCCGTCGACCAGGGCCGTCACCTGGGCCTGCGTGGTCGCGCTGCCGCTGACCGAGCCCGTCGAGACGCCCCCGGAGTGGCGGACGAAGGAGATGACGGTGACGTCGACCCCGTGCATGACGCCGTTGGTCGTGAGCGTGTTGTTGGCCCACCGCAGGTTGGCCTGCGTGGAGTCGCGGACGATCGTGACGCACTCGTCGGCCGTGGAGGTGGCCAGCGCGTGCTCGACCAGGCTCTGGGGGGTCCAGGTGTTCGTCATCGGTCGCCTGCCTCGTCGGTGGTGTTGAGGATCCGTACGTCGCGGAAGAGCGCTGTCGGGCAGCCGTGGCTGACCGCGGCCACCTGCCCGGGTTGGGCCTTGCCGCAGTTGAAGGCGCCACCCAGGATCCAGGTGTCGCGGCCACCGACCGCCTCCATGGAGCCCCAGAAGTCGGTGGTCGTCGCCTGGTAGGCCGCGTCGCGCACCTGGCCGGCGAGCCGTCCGTCCTCGATCCGGAAGAAGCGCTGACCGGTGAACTGGAAGTTGAAGCGCTGCATGTCGATGCTCCACGACTTGTCGCCGACGACGTAGAGCCCGCGCTCGACCCGACCGATCAGGTCCTCGGTGGACAGGTCGTCGGGCGAGTGCTGCAGCGACACGTTGGCCATCCGCTGGATCGGGATGTGTCCGGGGGAGTCGGCGTACGCGCAGCCGTTGGAGCGTCCGTCGTTCAGCTCCGCCTTCATGTGCCCCATCGCCCGGTCGAGCTGGTAGCCGACCAGGACGCCGTCGCGCACGATGTCCCAGGACTGCGTCTCGACCCCCTCGTCGTCGAAGCCGGTGCTGGACAGACCGTGCTCGACGGTCCGGTCCCCGGTCACGTTCATCACCGGGTGAGCCGTACTGGAGGGTGCCGAGCTTGTCGTACGTCGCGAACGACGTGCCGGCGTAGTTGGCCTCGTAGCCCAGCGCCCGGTCGAGCTCGGTGGCGTGGCCGATCGACTCGTGGATCGTCAGCCAGAGGTTGGAGGGGTGGATGACCAGGTCGTAGGTGCCCGCCTCCACCGAGGGCGCCGCGAGCTTCTCGGCCAGCAGCTCGGGGACCTCCGCGAGCTCGCTGTCCCAGTCGTAGCTGCCGTCCGTGAGGTACTCCCAGCCGCGCCCGACCGGCGGCGCGATGGTCGCCATCGAGTCGAAGACCCCGGAGGCCGGGTCGGTGCCCATCGCCTCGAAGTAGGGCTGAAGCCGGATCCGCTGCTGGGTGGTGCGGGTGCCCGGTGAGGTCGGCGTAGTACTTGTTCTCCTGGACCTGCTCGACCTGAGCCGTGGCGTGCTCGACGGCCGCGTGGGACCGGAGCCGGTTGGTCCAGTCGATCAGGAGGCCCGCCTTCTCCGGGACCGGCACCTGCAACGGGTTCAGCTCGTACGCCGACACCCAGGTGACGTCGTCGTGCACGGGCTCCGGGGCGATCTGGACCGGCTCGGTCGTCATCTCGGCGGCGACCTGGGCGACGGCGATCGACCGCTCGGCGACCGCGACGGCCTCCTCGGGGGTCAGCACGACGCCGGCGGCGAAGCCCCAAGCCCCGCGGTGGATGACCCGCACCGCGAAGCCGACGTCCTCGGAGTCCGCGGCACCCTGCAGCACGCCGTCGCGCACCCCGAGGTGCTGGTAGCGCACCCGCTCGAAGCGGAAGTCGGCGTGGCTGGCCCCGAGCTCGCGAGCCCGGGCGAGTGCGACGTCGCCGAGGTCACGGTAGGGGAGCGCCAGGAAGGTCGGATCGAGCTCGGCTCCGGTCATGTGAGCGACCCTAGTCGGGCGCGACGTAGGAGCGCACGGCGTTTGGTCGCCAGGTCGAGCTCCGCCCGCGTCCGAGCTTGCGAGGGCGCGACGGCGGTGTCGAGACCCGTCAGCCGACGAGAGGACTCGTCGCGTCCTGATGGACCGTCGAGCCCTCGCGTCGCTTCTGCACGTGGAGCTGGGCCGGGATCCGGTCACGCAGCTCGGCGACGTGGCTGACCACACCGACGACCCTGCCGCCGTCGCGCAGTGAGTCGAGCATGTCCATGACGTGGTCGAGGCTGTCGGCGTCGAGGGTGCCGAAGCCCTCGTCGACGAAGAGCGTGTCGAGCTCGGAGCCCCCGGCCTCGTGGGCGATCACGTCGGCCAGCCCGAGGGCCAACGCGAGCGACACCACGAAGGTCTCGCCACCGGACAGGGTGACCGGGTCGCGGGCCTCCCCGGACCAGTCGTCACGGACCCGCAGACTGAGCCCGCCGCGGGTCTCGCCCGCACCACGGTCACCGGAGTGCTCGAGCCGGTAGCGGCTCTCGGTCATCACGACCAGCCGCTCGTTGGCGGCCGCGACCACCTGTCGCAGCCGGAAGGCCAGGACGTAGCCGGAGAGCCGCATCCGGAGCCGGTTGTCGGGCGAGGTGCCGTCGGCCAGCGTCGCCATCCGGTCGACGAGCTCGAGCTGCTCCCGGACCGGCGCCCAGGCGTCGAGCGCGGTCACCAGGTCGCCGCGGAGCCGGGCCAGCCGCTCCGCCCGGCGCAGGGTGGAGGCCGCGGTGTCGGAGGCGTCCCGCAGCGTGGCCTCGGCACGGGCGTGCGCTTCCTCGAGGGACGGGAGGTCCGGGGTTTCGGTGGCGGCGACGGTGACCAGGTCGGGGTCGGCCAGCAGGGCGCTCACGGCGGCGACGCGGGTCTGGTGGCGGCGTACGTCGGCGGCCAGCTCGGTCAGGTCGCCGGCGGCGGCGGCCGCGGTCGTCACGGCGTCGTAGGAGAGGAAGCCCTGGCTGCGCGCGGCGTGCTCGGCCCGGTCGCGTGCCGACATGGCCTCCTCGGCGGCCCGGTCGCAGGCTGCGTGCGCGGCCCACGCCTCGCGGCAGGCCTCGGCGACGACCTCGAGGTGGTCGGCCAGGGCGCCGACGGTCTCCAGGCCGCTGCCGGAGAGGAGGTAGCGCAGCTCGCGGTCGACGGCGTCGAGCTGAGCCTGCCGCTCCTCCAGGCCCGCCATCAGGGCCGAGCGCTGGGAGCCGAGCGTGGCGGCGCGGGTGGCGAGATCGGCGTGCTCGGCCTCGGCCGCCACGCGGGCCTCGGTCACCGCCGGGGCATCGTCGGCGAGCTGGGTGAGCCGGGCTGCCGACGCCTTCTGCACCGAGAGCCGCTGCGCGAGCTCGGTGGGGTCGGCACCCGCCGCGCGGGCCCGGGCCACGGCGAGGGCGCTGTCGAGCTCGGCGACCCCGAGCGAGCGCGCGTGCCGCTCGATCTCGGCGTCGTCGACCCGACGCCTCGCCTCGCGCACCGCCTCCGCGTCGGGCGAGCCCGGGGGCGAGGAGGCGGGGTGGGGGTGGTCGGCCGAGCCGCACACCGGGCAGCTGCAGCCCACTGCCAGGCCGACGGCGATCTCGGCCGCCATGCCGTTGAGACGCCGCTCCTGGAGGTCGAGCCACTGCTCGCGCAGCTCCTGCTGGGAGTCCACGGTCGAGCGCAGCATGACCTCGGCCTCGGCGCGCTCGGCCTCGAGCGCGACCACCCGGCGGGCGGACCTCAGCTGCTCCACGAGCTCGAGCATGGCCGTGCGGGCGGCCGCCGCCCCGTCGACGGCGGCGAGCGCTTCGGCTTCCTCGGCGCGCAGCCTGCTCACGGTGGCGGGCAGCGACGCGAGCCGCTCCTCGGCCTCGGTGAACGAGCGGTCGAGGGTAGCGAGCCGGCTCTGGTCACGGTCCAGCCGCTCAGCCAGCAGGTCGCGCTCGACGACGCGGGGCTCGTGGGCGCGGGCGCGGGCCGCACCGGCCCGGGCGCGCTCCTCGAAGTGGGCCAGGTCGGAGACCAGGATCTCGGGGACGTCGATCAGGCGTGCGGCCCGGGCCCGGCTCTCGTCGGCGTCGGCCACGGAGCGCGCGTGTGCGGTGGACGCGGCGGCGGCGGCGTCGCCGAGCGGGAGCACCCGGGCGGCGCGTTGTCCGGCGTCGAGACGGGACTCACGGGCGTGGTGGTCGGGCTCGGCCCGGGCGAGCTCGGCCTGCTCGGCGCTGGCGCGCGCCCAGCGCTCGCGGCGGGCCTGGAGCGTGCGTCCGGCGTCGAGGTCGGCCCGCGCCGTGGTCTCCACGGCAGCGGCAGCGGCCACCGCGTCCCGGGTGCCGAGGACGGCGTCGGCGGCCTCGCGGGTGAGCGTGGTGGCCCACGCGGTCACCTCGGACCCGGACCACTCCGGCACCGGCCGACCCGAGGTCTCGCTGACCCGGTTGACCAGCTCGGCGATCCGCTGCTCGTGGTCGCCGGACTCGCGGCGCAGGCTGCGACGCCGGTCGCGCAGCCACCCCTCGACCTCCTCGAAGCGGGAGGTGCGGAACAGCTGCTGGAGCAGCCGGTGGCGCTCGTCGGAGCCGGCCCGCAGGAAGGCCTGGAAGCGACCCTGGGGGAGCAGCTGCACCTGGCAGAACTGGGTGAGGTTCATCCCGAGCAGGCCGGTCACGAGGTGGCCCGCGTCGTCGAGGCGGGTCGCGAGCGGGCGCCACGCGCCGTCGACGCGTTCCTCCACGAGCACCGACGGCTGCTGGGTGGTGCTGCCGGAGCCGCGCTTCTTGGGGCGCTCCCAGGCGGGGGAGCGGTCGATCCGGAACCGCCGGCCCTCCACGGTGAGCTCCAGGGTGACCTCGGGGGGGACCCCCTCGGCGGCCTGGTCGGACCGCAGCCGCTTGGCGGTCTGCCGGTCACCGGGCACCGCGCCGTAGAGCGCGAAGCAGATCGCGTCGAGCACGCTGGTCTTGCCCGCCCCGGTCGCGCCGGTGAGCAGGAACAGCCCGGCGTCGCTGAGGGAGTCGAGGTCGACCTCGACCTCGCCCGCGAAGGGGCCGAACGCCTGCACCCGGAGGTGGTGGATCCTCACGCCGGCCCCCCGGAGGGGACGAGGGCAGCGAGGTCGGGGTCGTGGCAGCACGAGTCGACCGCGTCGCGGAGCAGCGCCGCCTCCTCGGGCCCGGCGGGGGTGCCGCGGAGGTCGGAGACGAAGTCGAGGGTGATCTCGTGGTCGCTGAGGGCGCTCGTGCGGGCCGCGGGGGCCTCCGGCGCGGCCGGACGGGTCGGCGCGAACTGCAGGGCCAACGTGTGGGGGAACCGCTCGCGCAGCCGGGCCATCGCCTTGACCGGCCGCAGGTCGTCGGTCAGCGTCGCCTGGACCCACGCGTCCTCGTGGACCGCCAGCGCGGGGTCGCGGAGCAGGTCGTCGAGCTCACCACGCAGCACGGCCATCGGGCGGGGGACCGGGGCCTCGACGAACTCGGCCGCGGTCACACCTCGGGCGCCGAGGTCGACCAGCCACGACCCCTTGCGCTGGCCGGCCTCGGAGAACGAGTAGGCGAGCGGGGAGCCGCTGTAGCGGACGGAGTCGGAGAGCACCTGAGCGCCGTGGAGGTGACCGAGGGCGGCGTAGTCGACGCCGTCGAAGACCGCTGAGGAGACCATGGAGACGCCCCCGACGCTGATGTCGCGCTCGGAGTCGCTGGGTGCGCAGCCGGCGACGAACGCGTGCGCCATCACCACCGAGCGGGTGCCCCGCGGACGCGACGCGAGGTCGGTGCGCACCCGGCGCATCGCCTCGGAGAGGGCAGCCTCGTGGGAGCGGGCAGGGAGCCCCCAGGGCTCACGGAGGAGCCGGGGGTCGAGGTAGGGGAGGCCGTAGACGGCCACCGGCCCGTGGGGGTCGTCGAGCAGCACGGGGCTGCCGACCGAGCCGGGATCGGTCCGGACGTGGACGCCCGCGGCGTCCATGACCCGCGAGCCGAAGCCGAGCCGCTGGGCGGAGTCGTGGTTGCCGCTGGTGAGCACCACGCGGGCCGGCGAGGTGGCCAGGCGGGCGAACGCCTCGTCGGCCAGCGCGACGGCGTCGACCTGGGGGAGTGCCCGGTCGTAGATGTCGCCGGACACCACCACCAGGTCGACGGCCTCGCGCGTGACCACCTCGAGGAGGTGGTCGACCCACCCCGCCTGCGCCGTCAGCAGTCCCTCGCGGTGGAAGGACCGGCCGAGGTGCCAGTCAGAGGTGTGGAGGATGCGCACGGGACGACCGTAGGTCCCACGGCTGACACAGCCGTGGACCCACGCCGTCGTACGCCGGGGTCAGCCCTCTTCTTGCTGCCCCAGGCCGAACTCGACGTTCCCGTCCTGGTCGACCCGGGCGTCGAGGACCTTGTCGTCCAGGAGCGTGGTGGCGCTCTCGTCCAGGAACACCTGGGCGCCGTCCTGCTCGACCACGGCGTCGCCCGGCTCAGCAGTGGCAGCCGGCGAGACCGCGAGGGCGGGCTCCTCGGCGGGCCCGGCTGTGATCCGCAGTCCGGCGGCCTCGGGGATCTGGTCCGCGAAGCCCTTCACGACGGCGGTGGCGTTGTCGGTGAGGATGAGCATGTCTGCCTTCCGATGGGGTGCAGTTCCCCTCCACCGTCGCAAAGCCGCGGTGAGAGGTCCAGTCGAGGACGCCCCTTCAGGCCGCTTCAGGCGGTTCAGGCGTAGCGCACGACGCGGTGGTCCCGTGCGAAGCCCCAGAGCGCGAGCCCGGCCTCGCCGGCCAGGGCCACGGACAGGGAGGTCGGGGCGCCCACCGCGACCAGGGCGCCGATGCCGGCCGCCACGGCCTTCTGGACGAGCTCGAAGCCGGCCCGGCCGCTCACGACCAGGGCCGCCTCGGCGGTCGGCAGGCCGGCGAGCACGCGCGCGCCGGTGACCTTGTCGACGGCGTTGTGCCGGCCGACGTCCTCGCGGACGACGAGCAGCCGCCCGGTCGCGTCGGCCAGTCCCGCGGCGTGGACGCCGCCGGTGAGCCCGAAGACCTGCTGGCTCTCGCGCAGCAGGTCGGGCAGGGCACGGACCGCGTCGGGCCCGAGCGTCGCTCCGGTCCAGGCGGGTGCCCGCGGCGTGGTGAGGACGTCCTCGATGCTGTCCTTTCCGCAGACCCCGCAGGCCGACGACCCGCTGGCGTGGCCGGCGTGCCGGTGACCGGGGTCGCGGGCGGGATCGGCGTCGAGGGTGATCGTGACGACGTTGAACTCCTGCTGCGGGGAGAGGTCCTCGTCGGTGCAGTAGGCGACGCCGGAGACCGAGCCCGTGGCGGCGATCCCCTCGTGCACGACCCAGCCCGCGGCGAGCTCGAAGTCGTGGCCGGGGGTGCGCATGGTCAGCCAGACCCGGTGCGCGGGAGTGCCCGGCCAGGCCAGCCGCAGCTCCAGCGGCTCCTCGGCGGCGACGCGGTCCTCGTGGCGGCGGACGTCGTCGCCGACGTGCTCCTCGACGCGGACCCGCGCCGTCGGTCCGGGTCGCTCCACCGTTGTCACGCCACGAGCCTAGGCCGACACACCGACGGCCGCCTCCCGGCGCTGGTCGCCGGCCGCCTCGAGGCCGCCGTCGCCGGTCCGCAGCGCGGCCCCGACGCCGCCGAAGTACATGTGCGGCTCGGCGTACTCGTGGCCGGGAAGCCCGCTCGCGGCGACCGCCGCCGCCAGTTCCGGGTCGCGTTCGTACTCGCAGGTGTAGCCGCCGTCGGGGCCACGACGCAGGTGCAGCCGCGGCCCGGCGATGGCCTGCTGGAGGTCGGCGCCGTGGAGTGCACCCTGACCGAGCACGAGCATCAGCGCCGTCGTGATCCGGTCGGCTCCCGGGGACCCGATGGCGAGCACACCGCCGTCGGCGGCCCGTGCGGTCGTGGGCGCCATGTTCGACGCGAGCCGGGTGCCGGGCGCCACCGCGTGCAGGCCGTGGGCGTTCAGCTCCGCCTCGCCGAGGCAGTTGTTGAGGAGGATGCCGGTGCCGGGCACGACCAGCCCCGCGCCGTACCCGCTGCTGACGGTGACCGCGATCGCGGTGCCGTCCTCGTCGACCGCCGAGGTGTGCGCGGTGGCCCCGGATCCCCGGACGGCGACCAGCCCCTCGGCCGACACCCGGGACAAGAGGTCGACGCCGGCCGCCTCGAGGTCCCGGGACCGGTCGTGGACGTCGGCGCGGTAGCCCAGCACGGCGCGCTGGATCTCGATCGCGTCGGACCAGTCCCAGCCGCCGCGACGGGCCAGCTCTCCGAGCATCACCGCGAGCATCGGACCGCCCACGCTCGGTGGGGGATTGACCGCGACGTCCCAGTCGCCGACGGCGAGCCGGTGCGCCGGCCGGGTGACGGCGCGGTACGACGCCAGGTCGGCCTCGGTGACCAGCCCCTCGGTCTCCCGCATCTGGTCGGCGAGGGCGCGACCGACCGCGCCGGTGGTCATCAGCCCCGGACCCTCGCGACCGAGCTGGTCGAGCACGTCGGCCAGCTCGGGGTTGGTGGTCAGCTCACCGCCCGCCAGCAGGCTGCCGTCGGGTCGGCTGATGATCCGGAACGCCCCGGGGTCCGGTGCGAAGAGCGCGTCGCCGACGATGTCGAGGTAGCGGGCGCCGGCGTGGCTGGTGAGGTAGCCGTCGCGGGCCGCCCGCACCGCCGGCCGCAGCAGCCTGTCCCACGGCAGGCGCGCGTGCCGCTGGTGGGCGGTGGCGCAGGCCTCGACGCACCCCGGGGTCGCCACCGAGCCGCCGCCGGCGTGCATCGTCACCCCACCGCCGTACGTGGTGGTGACCTGGCGGACGCCGCGGCCGAAGCGCTCGGGCGGCAGCCCCCGGCCCGGCATCTCGACGTTGCCGTCGACGACCTCGGGGTCACCACCCGCGGGCCAGATCGCGACGTACGCGCCGCCGGCGAGGCTCACGATGCCGGGCTCGGTCGACATCGAGACGAAGGCGGCCGCGAGCGCCGCGTCGACCGCGTTGCCGCCGTCGTGGGCGACCTCGAGGCCGGCGTCGAGCGCCTGCTGGCTGGTGGCGGCGAGTGCGACCCGCACCGCAGTCCTCCCTCCGACCGTTCGTCGATCGTGACCCGATCGAGACATTGCTGGGTACCCATCCTCATGCCCGCGGCCTCCTCCGGGCAGAGAATCCATCAGCCGGTACGACGGCGGGCAACCAAACGCCCGCTCTCGGCGTCATACCGGCGACAACGGGGGCCTACCGGGCTCACATCTCGGAGAGGGAGAAGTGCATGAACACCAAGTCATCGCGCGGCCGCGGAGCGGCTGCGTTCGTGGCGAGTCTGGCGCTGCTCGGAGGGGCTGCGTCACTCACCACCGCGCCGGCGTCGGCAGTGCCGCAGGCCTGTGACACGCCGTTCGACATGGACGGCTTCGCCGACCTCGTGGGCCAGGAGGTCGGGACCTTCACGGTCGTCACCGGCACCGTGCCGGTCGAGTTCACCGGCACCGTCCTCGGCAAGATCAACGACGGCATCGCGCCGGGGCTCGACATGATCATGGCCGACTTCGAGAACGCCGACGCGTCCTCGATCATCAACAAGGCCGGCATCTGGCAGGGCATGTCCGGCTCGCCGGTCTACTACAACGGTGAGCTCGTCGGCGCCGTCGCCTACGGCCTGGCCTGGGGACCGTCCACGGTCGCGGGCATCACGCCGTACGAGGACATGGACGACTACCTCGGGACCGCGACCGTCGCGAAGGTCCGGGTCTCCGACGACGTGGCTCGCACGATCGCCGCCGCCACCGACGTGACCCGCGCCCAGGCCAGCCAGGGCTTCTCGCAGCTCCGGATGCCGGTCGGCTACTCGGGCCTCTCCCAGCAGCGCCTGGCGCAGATGAAGAAGAAGGGCCCCGACTACCTGCACACCCGGGGCACCCGTGCCGCGGGCGCATCCTCCTCCGCCGTCGACGCCGGTCCTGAGGACCTCGTCCCCGGCGGCAACCTCGGTGCCGCGATCTCCTACGGCGACATCACCGCCGGCGGTGTCGGCACGGTGACCAGCGTCTGCGACGACCGCCTGGTCGGCTTCGGCCACCCGATGACCTACGGCGGTGAGACCTCGCTCGGCATGATGCCGGCGGAGTCGGTCTACATCCAGGCCGACCCGGTCGCGCCCGGCTTCAAGGTCGCCAACATGGGTGACCCGGCCGGCACCATCGACCAGGACCGTCTGACCGGGATCAGCGGCACGATCGGCGTGCTGCCCCCGGAGACCGACGTGACGTCGACGGTGACCTACGGCGCGCGCGAACGCACCGGCACGAGCCACTCGCTGGCGCCCGACTACAACGCGGACATCACGTTCTCCCAGATCCTGGCCAACCACGACCGCGTCGTCGACGCCGTCCAGCCGGGCTCGGAGGTCGCGACGTTCTCGATCACCGGCACCGACGCCGAGGGCACGCCGTTCGCGGTGGACTTCTCCGAGCGCTACACCTCGGAGTACGACATCTCGTTCGAGAGCATCTGGGACGTCGCCGACATCGTGTGGAGCCTGACCCGCATGGAGGACGTCACGATCGACGGCGTCACCGCCACCGCGGACGTCTCCGACGAGGCCTCGCAGTACCGGGTCAAGGGCCTGGAGCAGAAGCGTGGGGGCAGCTGGCACGTCGTGAACCGTCGCCACCCGGCGATCACCACGGCCGGTGGCGTGCTCACCCTGCGCGCCACCCTGTCCAGCGTCGCGAACGGCACCACCACGGTGCCGCTGACCGTCGAGGTGCCGGGCAACGCCCGCCGCAGCGGCTTCCTGGCCGTCCAGGGCGGGGCGTCGACGTACTCGGACGCGATCTACCGCGCCGACACCCCGGCCGAGATGGAGGAGGCCGTCGCCACCTTGGTCCGCAACGACCAGGTGGCCGCGTTCACCTACTTCCGTCGTGGTGACGGGGACACCGCCGCCGCGGTCTCCGAGCCCACGGACCTCGTGGTCCGCGGTCGGAAGTACGGCGAGATCGTGGTGCGCCGCTGACGCGGGGCGACCACGGGACCTGCACCAACGGGCGGGCCGGGAGCCTTCGGGCACCCGGCCCGTCCGGCATTTCTCCGGTGTCCGACATCACGTCGTCGCTGATGCCGGTCCGGGGGCCGTGGCCGCTAAGATGTAAGAGTCGCGAAAGCGCAATTACCACTTACAGCACCACACCCTCACGAACGGATCGAGACACACCATGAGCACGCAGTACCTGTCCTTCGGCATCGTCGACGGACGGACCCTGTCGGACCAGGAGATCGCCCTGCGACGCACGGTGGAGCTGGCCCGTGCCGAGGGACGCCGGGCGCGACGCTCGCGCCGCACCGACGACCGCTGAGGCAGCCGGCCGGATCCCGGCCGGATGACGGCTCTGGCACGCTGGCGGCATGGCTGACACCTTCCGCTCCGTCGAGCTGACCAAGATCGGGGAGCACCGCTTCCGCGCCACCAACGACCGAGGCGGCGAGACCTTCTTCGGCACCGGGGGAGAGGACCCCGACTTCACGCCGGTGGAGATGCTGCTCGCCGCGATCGCCGGGTGCAGCGCGATCGACGTCGAGCTGATCACCGGGAAGCGATCCGCCCCCGAGTCCTTCCACGTCGTCGCGTCCGGCGACAAGGTGCGCGACGAGCAGGGCCAGCACCTGGTCAACCTGTCGGTGACCTTCGACGTCACCTTCCCGGAGGGGGAGGGTGGCGACGCGGCACGCGGGATCATGCCGCGTGCCCTCCAGATGACCCGGGACCGGCTGTGCTCGGTGAGTCGGACGGTGGCGCTCGGCGAGCCGGTGGAGTACCACCAGGCCTGAGCAGGCCGCGGGCCAGTCGCCCGTCAGTCGCCGACCGTGGCGGAGTCGATGTCGACCGGGGTCTTGGGCGGTCCGTCGCCGCCACCGTTCGCGGTGCCGTCGGCGGCGACCTCCTCGATCGCGGTGACCGTGGCGTCGTCCACCGTCCCGAACACGGTGTACGCCGGCGGGCAGCCCGGTGCTGTCCGCGAAGACGATGAAGAACTGCGACCCGTTGGTGTTCTCGCCGGCGTTGGCCATCGCCAGCACCCCGGCGGTGTAGGACTCCTCGCCGGTGAGCTCGTCGTCGAAGGCGTAGCCGGGTCCGCCGCTCCCGGTCCCGCTGGGGTCACCGCACTGGAGGACGAAGATGCCGCTGGTGACCAGGCGGTGGCAGGTGGTGCCGTCGAAGTACCCCTGCTCGGCCAGGGACTCGAACGAGTGGGCCGTGCAGGGCGTGTTCTCCGCGTCCAGGGTGAGCGCGAAGTCTCCGACGCTGGTCTCCAGTGTCACCGGGATCTCACCCTCGGCGGTCGCGGTGCCCGACGGCGGATCGACCTCCTTGCTGGGTGGCATGCCGGTGTCGGTGTACTCGCAGTCGACCGTCGAAGCCTCCCGGGCGCTGCTCGACGACGGCTCGTCGTCGCTGCACGAGGCCAGGGTCAGGGCGAGCAGGAGCGCAGCGGGGACGGCGAGCAGGCGGGGAGGCATGCCGGAGATCGTAGGCGAGGGGTCAGCCGTTCCGGCCACGGGCCGCGACCGGCCACGCCTCGAGCTCGGCGTCCCCGGCACCGCCCGACCCGGCCCACAGCGTGTCGACCAGGTTGACCGCGTTGCACACGTGGTTGGGGACGACGCGGACCCGGCTGCCCAGCGACGGCGGCGGTGCGTCACCCAGGTCGACGACGGCGTGGTGCTCGGAGAGCAGCACCATCCGGGCGTCGGGGTGGTCGAGCAGCCGCCCGTACCCGGTGGCCCAGGCCGCCCGGTCGGCGCCGAGCACCTTGCTGCCCGAGTCCAGGACCAGCCGGCCGCCGGCGTGGCTGACGACGGTCGCGACACAGGTCAGCGCCACGTCGTCGGGGTCGACGGCACCGAGCTCCCACTGCTGGGCGTCGCCGAAGACGTAGACCCCCGGGCGGAGCTCGCTGAGCATGCCGAGGTCGCTGTGGGCCAGGCTGGGCGTGGAACCGCCGCTGAGGACCAGCGGGTCGACGCCGGCTCCGCGGAGCGACTCCGCGGCCTCGGCCAGGGCTGCCGCCTCGTCCTGCGCGGCCGTGATCCGGGTGTCGGGGGAGTAGCTGTGGCCCGGGAAGGTGAACGCTCCGAGCACCTCCAGGTCTCCGGCCGCGGTGGCGACGTCACCCGCGCTCGCCGGGTCCGCCCCGCTGCGGTGGTGTCCGGAGTCGACCTCCACGAGCAGCCGCACCCCGGAGCCGGCGAGCAGGTCGGCCGCCCGCGCCGCGGAGTCCGCGCTGTCGACGCCGATGGTCAGCCGGGCCCGACCCGCGAGGCGACGTACCCGCTCGGCGGCGTGGTCGGTGAGCCAGAGCGGGTAGGCGACCAGCACGTCGTCGCAGCCGGCACCGGCGAACACCTCGGCCTCGCCGATCGTCGCGACGGTGATCCCGGTCGCGCCGGCCGCGAGCTGGCGGCGCGCGATCTCGGGGGACTTGTGGGTCTTCACGTGCGGTCGCAGGGCGACGCCCGCGGCCGCGGCCCGCTCCGCCGTCCGCCGGATGTTGCGGTCGAGCCGGTCGAGGTCGACCTGGAGGAAGGGGGTCGTGGGCACGTTCAGTCCTCCGGGAAGGTGCGTCACGCTGCGAGTGTGGCAGCCGTTCGCTGTGCCTGGAGGGCGCGAACCCCCGGTCGGCCGGGGATTCTCACGCTTGTCCGGCCATGCAACGCCTGACAAGGGTGTGACGTGGCCGCTCCGTGTGGCTCGTGCGACTGGCGTTCTTCCCCGGCCGCATTCCCCCAGGAGATTGTGAGGAGGGGAGACGGGAAGAGCTTCGCCTGTTCATACTGACATAATGTCGCTTATCGGCGATATGGTCAGGCTCGGTGGAGGTACCCCAGAAGGGGCCGTGACGTCCTACCCGAGCCCGCCGGGCGACCCTTGACGTGCCGATTCGGTCCCCAACGGCAGAGATCCGGCCCGATTTCTGTCGTTGGTGACCGAACGGCGACCTCATCAGGGCGACCAACTGACCGAGGTCCACGTCCCGCGGGTCCCGGATCAGCGTCACCCGGCGCCCGATCAGATCGATTGACATAACCCAACACCTCACCCACGCGGCAGCGTGAGCACGAAGACTGCGCCGGCCGACCCGTCGACGGTGGGCCACGTCGCCGCCGGTTGGCGCAGGGCCAGCTCGCGGGTGATGTAACAGGCCGAGGCCGGTGCCGAGCACGTCGCGTGAGGTGTCGTCGCCGCGGCTGAAGCGCTGGAACAGCCGCTCACGCAGCCGGGCGGTACGCCGGGACCCTCGTCGACGACCGCGAGCACGACCGTGCCGTCGCCGGGGTCGGTCGCCTCGAGGCGGCTGGCTCCGTCCGGCGTACTTGGCGGCGTTGCCGAGCAGGTTCGCCAGCATCTGGTCGAGGTGGTGGGGCTGGACGAGGACGCGGAGACCCTCCGGGCAGACGATCTCGGGCACCCGACCGGCGCGGATCCCGGCTACGGCGCCCTCCAGCGCCGGAAGCACCGGGCACGGCTCCGGTCGCGCCTCGAGGTGGCCGCTCTCGCTGGCCACCAGCGTCAGGACGTCGTGCAGGACGTACCGGACCTGGTGTGCGTTGCCGCTCGATGACGCCGAAGCTGCGCGCGGCCTGCTCGGTGTCGCCCTCCGCCAGCGACTCCGCGCCGACCTGCGCGTGCCCCATGACCGAGGTGAGCGGGTTGCCGATCTCGTGGCCGAGAATCCCCATCAGGTCGACCTTGAACCGGTTGTCGCGCTCGAGCGCGTTCGTTGGCTGGCGGTGAGCGGCTCGTGCAGGGCGGCCCGCTGGCCGAGCATGTAGATCGGGACGAACAGCAGCACGAACCAGGCACCGCCGGTCCACACCGCGCAGAGCAAGACCGCCGATGACGAGCACGCCGGTCTCGGTCAGGTAGAAGGACCGGCTGCGCAACGTCTCGCGCGAGCCACACCTCGTCCTCGGCGTGGTTGAGGTACGCGACTGCCGTGGAAGAGCACCGTCTCGACGGCCAGGAACGCTGACGACCGGCGGCGAGGATCGCGACCAGGCCGTGGCCACCGTTGCCGTTCATCCAGTTGACACCCGCGGGACTCCCGTCGAACAGGGCGTGCCGCCACCAGGCCGGCGGCCAGCGCGGCGAGGAGCACGTAGCCGCCGGAGCCGATCCACTTCCACAACGGCACCCGGATCCCGCGCCACCGCGCGTGCGCGTAGGTGACGGGACGACGGCGAGCAGCCACGGCGGCGGCAGCAGCAGGCCGCACGCGAAGGCCCACGCACGACAACGCCTTGTGCGGCTGCTGGGACACGGCGAGGACCTCCGACCAGCACGCGGCCCATCTCGACGTTGACCACCGAGATGCCGTCGAGGAGTGCGAACGGCAAGCAGCACCGAGCGCTGCGGGACCGGGGCGGCCGCGTCGCGGAGCAGCACGGGCAGGACGAGCGCTGCGAGCACCACAGCGACCACGAAGGCCTTCAGGGCGAACGGCGCCCCGGAGAAGGTCCCGATACTCCCCTGCCGCACCCCGGGACTACCGCACAACCCGGAGGTGCTACGAAGACACCATGTCCGACACGTACGACGTCGCCTCCGTCCGCGCCCTCTACCCGGCTCTCGCGAGCGGCGAGGCCTTCTTCGACGGCCCGGGTGGGACCCAGGTCCCGCGTCCGGTCGTCGACGCCGTCGCCACCGCCATGGCGAGCCCCGTCTCCAACCGCGGTCAGCTCACCCGACCGCAGCGCGCCGGTGACGCGATCGTGGCCGAGTGCCGGGCGGCCCTCGCCGACCTCCTGGCGGCCGACCCCGACGGGGTGGTCTACGGGCGCAGCATGACCGACCTGACCTACGACTTCTCGCGGGCGCTGGCCCGCACCTGGAGCCCCGGTGACGAGGTGGTCGTCAGCCGGCTCGACCACGACGGCAACGTCCGGCCCTGGGTGCAGGCGGCCGAGGCCGTCGGCGCCATCGTCCGCTGGATCGACTTCGACCCGGTGACGACCGAGCTGCATGAGGAGCACCTCGCGGCCGTGCTCTCCGAGCGCACCCGGCTCGTGGCGTTCACCGCCGCCTCCAACGTCCTGGGCACGCGACCCGACGTCCCGGCCCTGGTCGCGCTGGCGCACGAGACCGGCGCGTTGACCTACGTCGACGGCGTGCACCACGCCGCGCACGTGCTGCCGGACCTCGCCGGGTCCGGGGCCGACTTCTACGCGTGCTCGCCGTACAAGTTCGGCGGTCCGCACTGCGGCGTCGTGGCGGCGGCGCCCGCGCTGCTCGAGGAGCTGCGGCCCGACAAGCTGCTCCCCTCCAGTGACCGGGTGCCCGAGCGGTTCGAGCTGGGCACGCTCCCCTACGAGCAGCTGGCCGGCGTCACGGCCGCCGTCGACTTCCTCGCCTCGCTCGACCCGACGGGTGCCGGTGACCGCCGCACCCGCCTCGCCGGTGCGTACGCCGCCACGGAGTCGCACGAGGACCGGCTCCGGTCCCGGATCGAGGACGCGCTCGCGGCCCGCGACGACGCGACCGTGTGGTCACGCGCAACCGAGCGCACCTCGACCCTCTACTTCACCCTCGACGACCGGTCCCCGACCGAGGTCCACGCGGCGTTGGGCGAGCGGGGCATCAGCATCTCCTCGGGCCACTGCTATGCGTGGGAGCCCTGCCAGCGGCTCGGCCTGGGCGAGACCGGTGCGATCCGGGTCGGCCTGGCGCCGTACAGCGACGACGACGACGTCGACCGGCTGCTGAGCGCACTCGAGACGATCAGCGGTCGTCGACCAGCGACTTCTGGAACCACCGCACGTCGCACCAGCGGTCCTGCTTGAAGCCGACCTCGCGGAACGTGCCGACCACGTCGAAGCCCAGCGAGCGGTGCAGCCGCTCGCTCGCCTCGTTCGGCTGGGTGGCGCCCCCGACCGCGCGCCGCATCCCGGCCTCCCGCATCCGGTCGAGCAGCGCCGCGTAGAGGGCGGTGCCCACTCCTCCACCGTGCGCGGCGGCGTCGACGTACACGCTCACCTCACAGGTGTGGCGGTACGCGGCACGGGTGCGGAAGGTGCCCGCATACGCATAGCCGACCACCCGGCGGTCCCGCTCGGCGACGAGCCACGCGTGCTGCTCCTGGCTGGTCGCGATCCGACGCGCCATCTCTACGGCGTCCGGAGGCTGCTCCTCGAAGCTCACCGTCGTGTCCGTGACGTACGGCGCGTACACGGCCGCGCAGGCGGCTGCGTCGGCAGCGGTCGCATCGCGCAGCAGGAGGTCCGAGGGCACCGGTCAAGGCTAGCGATCCTCCGTCCGACGGGCCC
Organism: uncultured Actinomycetota bacterium; assembly: GCA_963826015.1. Taxonomy (GTDB): domain Bacteria; phylum Actinomycetota; class Actinomycetes; order Propionibacteriales; family Nocardioidaceae; genus Nocardioides. Next base: position 38,881 of record CAWGVI010000014.1, read on the forward strand.
CGCTGCCGGTGGGGCTACCCGCGGCTAGTCACTCCGGGTCAACTTCTGGCGGGTCGGCCACGGAAGTTCCTCCCGGGCTCCTACGGTGAACCCGCGTCACCCCCCGGGACGCCACCATCCATCCGAGGTAGAGACCATGTGGGACACCGTCGAGACCGCCAGCGCACATCTCTCCCACGACCTGCCCTGCAGCCGGTGCGGACACGCCATGCACACCTACCTGGCCTGCTCGGACACCTGCTCGTGCGAGCCGGCCGTCACGCCGGGCTCCCTGCTGGTCGGCTGACCGGTACGTCGACCTCCGCGACGACCTTGAGCACCGGGTCGTCGGTGGACCGGCCCTCGATGTCGCCGGCGTACCAGCGCATCGACAGCCCCCCGTCCTCCTGGACCTCCAGCACCGCCAGGTTGTTGTCGACCCACGGCCCGCGGTCCACCTGCCAGCCGAGCGGTGAGGGCGGGACCTTCGCGGCCTTGGCCAGCCTCCGTACGACCCGCGCCAGCGACTTCTTCGACCCGGCCCGCATCACCCGCACCATGGGCCCGGGCAGCGGGTTGCGGATCGGCGAGCAGACCGCCTGCATGATCCGCGAACTCACCTGCACGTCGGTGACGGCCGGGTCCGGCCACGCGGACGCGACATAGCTGTGGTGCACGTCGCCGGAGAGGTAGAGCACCGTGTGCGGGGCCTTCCCGCGCGCCCCGGACGCGACCTCCAGGGACATCCCGGCCACCCGGTGGAAGCCCTGCTGGAAGGCGGGCCAGTGCTCGAGGTCCACGCCCCGGCGCAGCCGTTCGCCGACCCGCGCGGCCCGCTTGCCCCAGACCCCGTTGCACAGCCCCTCGCTGAACGCCTCGGCGTGGTGCAGCCCGGGCGCCATGAGGAAGGGCAGTGACGTCCCGATGATGAGGTGCTCGAACCCGCCCGTCATCTGGCCGTCGAGCCACTCCATCTCGGCCGGGTCGAGGATCGACCGCTCCTCGGGCTCCAGGACCCGCGCTGCGCGTGAGTCCACGACCACCAGCCGGGCCTGGGTGTCGAAGTCGCGGGAGAAGCTCCAGCGGTAGCAGTCGGGCTGCTGGTCGGCGTTGTCGGCGAGCTCCTCGAGCCTGTCGGTGATGTCGAGCTCGTCGGGGCCGTCGTGGTCACGGATCCGCCGCCACAGCGGATCCTCGGCGCGCTCGTCCGGACCGAGGTTGCCCAGGTGCTGGTAGACCCAGTACGACGCGAGCCCGCCGACGATCCGCTCGTGCCACCACGACGTCGCCTCCATCTCGCGGCGCCAGGACCAGCTGGTGTTCCAGTCGTCGCGGATGTCGTGGTCGTCGAAGATCATCGCGCTCGGCAGGGTCGAGAGCAGCCAGCGGTTGGCCGGGTCGCACCACGCGATCTTGTAGAGGTGGGAGTACTCCTCGTAGTCCTTGAGCTCCTCCCCCGGCGGTTCGTCCAGGCTGCGCCGCGAGGAGATGAACTCGCGCATCTCGTCGCTGGTCTCGTCGGCGTACACCTGGTCCCCGAGGAAGAGCACCAGGTCCGGCCACCGCTCGTCGGCGTCGGATGCCATGTGCAGCGCGTAGGACCGCAGGGCGTCGACGCCGAACGCCTCGGTCCCCTTCTCGTCGTGCGGCACGCTCACCCGGCAGGAACCGAACGCGAGCCGCAACGGCTTGCCCGGCTGGAGGGTCGGGATGACCGAGGGCGGGTACGCCGAGTCCGGCTCGGGCCAGACCTGCTCGTCGTCCACGAGCACCTGGTAGGCCGTGTGCGTGCCCGGCTCCAGTCCCCCGAGCTCGACCAACGCGTAGTGGTGACCGTGGACGGCGAAGGTCCGCGCACTCCCCCGGTGCTCTCCGGCGGTCACCGACACGGTCGATGCTCGGGCTGTCTCCACCCAGATCGTGGCCGACTCGCTGTCGACGTGACGGAGCAACGGTCCCAGCACCAACGCACTCATGGGGCCAGCATGTCTCACTCGCGCGCAGGATTGCGTTATCTCATATTTGAGATAACGTGGACGGCATGAGTGAGGACTACAAGGGACGCATCGGGAACCTGATCCGCGACGCCCGCAAGCACCGCGGGCTGACCCAGCAGCAGCTGGCCGAGCGGTTGTCCACGAGCCAGTCTGCCATCAACCGGATCGAGAAGGGGCACCAGAACCTCTCCCTGGAGATGCTGGCGCGGATCGGCGCGGCGCTCGACTCCGAGATCGTCGCCCTCGGCGCCGGCCCGACCCACCTGCGCGTCACCGGCCCGACCACCCTGTCCGGCACGATCGAGGTCAAGACCTCCAAGAACGCCGGGGTCGCCCTGCTCTGCGCCTCACTGCTGAACCGCGGGCGCACCACGCTGCGCAAGGTCGCCCGGATCGAGGAGGTCAACCGGCTGCTCGAGGTGCTCGCCAGCCTCGGCGTCCAGACCCGGTGGCTCAACGACGACAACGACCTCGAGATCATCCCGCCCGCCGAGCTCGACCTCGACAACATCGACGAGGACGCCGCGCGTCGTACCCGTTCGGTCATCATGTTCCTCGGCCCGCTGCTCCACCGCAGCGAGAACTTCGAGCTCCCCTACGCCGGCGGCTGCAACCTCGGCACCCGCACCGTCGAGCCGCACATGTCGGCGCTGCGCCCGTTCGGCCTCGAGGTGAAGGCCACCGAGGGCAGCTACCACGCGCAGGTCGACCACAAGATCGCCCCGCGACGCCCGATCGTGCTGACCGAGCGCGGCGACACGGTCACCGAGAACGCGCTGATGGCCGCTGCCCTCCACCCGGGCACCACGATCATCCGCAACGCCTCGTCCAACTACATGGTCCAGGACCTCTGCTTCTACCTGCAGAAGCTCGGCGTCGACGTCCAGGGCATCGGCACGACCACCCTGACCGTCACCGGGCGCGAGCACATCGACCTCGACGTCGACTACGCCCCCAGCGAGGACCCGATCGAGGCGATGTCGCTGCTGGCCGCCGCGATCGTCACCGGCTCCTCGATCACCATCGAGCGGGTGCCGATCGAGTTCCTCGAGATCGAGCTCGCGCTGCTCGACGAGATGGGCCTCCAGTACTCCCGGTCCGAGGAGTACGTCGCCCGGAACGGCCACACCCGGCTGGTCGACCTGACCACGCGTCCCAGCGTGCTGCACGCCCCGCTGGACAAGATCCACCCGATGCCGTTCCCGGGCCTCAACATCGACAACCTGCCGTTCTTCGCGGTCATCGCGGCCGTGGCCCACGGCCAGACCCTCATCCACGACTGGGTCTACGAGAACCGCGCGATCTACCTCACCGACCTCACCAAGCTCGGTGGCCGGGTCAAGCTGCTCGACCCGCACCGGGTGATGATCGAGGGCCCCAGCAGCTTCACCGGCACCGAGATGATCTGCCCGCCGGCCCTCCGCCCCGCGGTGGTGCTGCTGCTGGCGATGCTCGCGGCCAAGGGCACCTCGGTGCTGCGCTCGACGTACGTCATCCACCGCGGCTACGAGGACCTTGCCGAGCGGCTCAACCAGCTCGGCGCCCAGATCGAGACGTTCCGCGACATCTGAGCGAGATGTTGAGTTGGGCCCTTTCGCCCGTCGAGTGGCGGATGTCCGCCCGCGAAGAAGGGCACTGACTCCCCACTCAAGGGGCGAAAGGGCCCAACTCAACACGTCAGCGGAAGAGCGTCTCCACCCACGCACGCGCGGGGGCCTTGGCGGCCGGCGGGGCGGTCATGTCGGGGGTGATCCGCGGCATCGGTGCGGTGTGCTGGCCGGCGTTGCGGTGCCAGTCGGTCTCCGCCTCGATCAGGTTGCCGAGCTCGATCCGCTCGAGGAACACGCCGTGACCGTCGGGGCACTGGCTCACGCGGCCGCTCCCGAGCAGTCGGCTCGCCATCTCCTGGTCGCAACGGGGGCAGGTCAGGGACTCCATGCAGCGACGGTACTCCGCACGCCGCCACCGGCACGAGTGGCTCGCGGTGGATACTGCGGGACGTGACCGAGCCCACGGGGTACCCCTACCTCGACGACTCCCCTCCCCCGCTCGCCTTCGCCCACCGCGGCGGTGCGACCCACCCGGAGCTGGTCGGCCTGGAGAACACCCTGACCGCGTTCCGCCACGCCCGCGCCCTGGGCTACGACTACCTCGAGACCGACGTCCACGCCACCAGCGACGGCGTCCTGCTCGCCTTCCACGACAGCGTGCTCGACCGGGTCACCGACCTGCGGGGCGCGGTCGAGGGCCAGTCGCTGGCGGAGGTACGGCGCGCGCGGATCGGTGACGTGGAACGGATCCCGACCCTGGTGGAGCTGTTCGACGAGCTCCCCGGGGCACGGTTCAACATCGACCTCAAGTCCGACGCCGCCGTCGACCTCCTGGCGGCGCTCGTCGAGGAGCGCGGCGACCACGACCGGGTGCTGGTCGGTGCGTTCTCGAAGCGCCGGGTCGACCGGTTCCGCGACCTCACCGGAGGCCGGGTCGCGACGTCGGCGAGCCCGATCGAGGCGCTCGCCTGGCTGGTGCTGCCCCGCGTCGCGGCCCAGCGCCTGGTCGGCAGCCGGTTCCAGGCGTTCCAGGTGCCCCACCACCACCGCGGGGTGCTGGTCACCAGCGACCGGCTGCTGCGACGCGCGCACGCGGCCGGCAAGCACGTGCACTCATGGACCATCGACGACCCGGCCGAGATGATCGAGCTGCTTGACCGTGGTGTCGACGGGCTGATGACCGACCGCACCGACATACTCAAGGACGTGCTCGCGGGTCGCGGGCAGTGGAGGGGACGACCATGAGCACTCCGCAGGGCATCGCCGACCTCGCGCCCCTCAACCGGGCCAAGGAGCAGCGCGCCTGGTACTTCTACGACTGGGCGAACAGCGCGTTCTCCACCACCGTCGCGGGCGTCCTGTTCGGGCCCTACCTGATCGCGATCGCCGAGAACGACGCCGTCGACGGCCGGGTGAACTTCCTGGGCTTCGACCTGCTCCCGGGCGCCCTGCCCGCCCTCGTCGTCCCGATCTCCACCGTCATCTCCGCGTTCCTGCTGCCGGTGCTCGGTGCCGTCGCCGACCGCACGTCGCGCAAGAAGGACCTACTGGCCGGCTTCGGGTGGGCCGGGGCCTTCTTCACGGCGCTGCTGTTCTTCATGACCGGGGACAACTGGCAGCTCGGCATCGTCGCGTTCATCCTCGCCAACCTCTGCTTCGGCGCCTCCGCGGTCTTCAACGACGCGATCCTCCCGCTGATCTCCACCGAGGAGGAGCGCGACCGGGTCTCCTCCCGTGGCTGGGCCTACGGGTACGCCGGGGGCGGGCTGCTGCTGGCGCTCAACTTCGTGATCGTCAGCAACCCCGGCCTGGTCGGCCTGACCGAGGGCATGGCGGTCCGGGTGAGCCTGCTCTCCGCCGCGATCTGGTGGGCCGGCTTCACGTTCATCCCCTGGCGAGGGATCCGCAACCGGCCCCCGCTCGAGGTGGAGCCGGTCGAGGGCGGCGTGCTCCAGCGCAGCTTCGGGCAGCTCTGGCAGACCCTGCGGGACCTGCGCCACTACCCCGTCGCGCTCACCTTCCTGCTCGCCTACCTGTTCTTCAACGACGGCATCCAGACCGTCATCGGGCAGGCGTCCGTGTACGGCGTGGAGGAGCTCGGCTTCGACACCGGCTTCGTCCTGGGCACCTACCTGCTGGTCCAGTTCGTGGCGGTCATCGGCGCGATCGGCTTCGGCCGCCTGGCCGGACGGATCGGCGCCAAGCGGACCATCCTCGGAGGCCTGGTGGTGTGGATGCTGATCGTCACCGCCGCGCTCTTCGTCCCCGAGGAGTCGCCGCTCCCGTTCCTGGCGCTCGGCGTCGCGATCGGCGTCGTGCTGGGCGGCACCCAGGCGCTCGCGCGCTCCTACTTCTCCCTGTTCATCCCCCGGGGCCGCGAGGCCGAGTACTTCAGCCTGTACCACGCGATGGACCGGGGCACCTCGTGGTTCGGCAGCATCGTCTTCTTCGTGGTCTACAGCCTCACCGAGTCCTACCGGCCGGCGATCTTCGCGCTGATCGTGTTCTTCGTGCTCGGTGGGCTGCTGCTGATGAGGGTGGACACCGCCCGCGGCATCCGCGAGGCCGGCAACGAGACGCCGTCCGTCATCTGAGATGAGCCCCGCTCACCCCTCGGGGTGGCGAAGTCAGCGTTAGTTGGGGGAATGGTGGCGACCCCCGTACCGTTGGGAGTTGTAGGCGGCGCGAGACGTCGCCCCACCGCGTGCCGACGGGCCCTCAACCGTCGACGCGGTCCGACGGGGGACAGAATTCCAAGGAGGTGGCTCATGGCGGAGCGTACGTTGCGTGGAGCCCGACTCGGGGGCCAGAGTTTCGAGGACGAGCGGGGCATCGAGTTCGCCGCGCGCCAGCAGGTCGGCTACCGCTGCGAGCGTGGTCACGAGTTCGAGATCACCATGTCGGTGGAGGCGGACATCCCGGCGAACTGGGAGTGCCCGCGCTGCGGTGCCCAGTCCCTCTCCACGGCAGGCATCCTTCCGGAGCAGAAGGCCGAGAAGCCGGTCCGCACCCACTGGGACATGCTGCTCGAGCGCCGCTCGGAGAAGGAGCTCGAGGACATCCTCAAGGAGCGCCTCGAGCTGCTGCGTGGTGGCGAGATCGGTCCCGCGCACCTGCACCGCGCCTCGGCCCGCAAGAAGAAGGCAGGCTGAGTCTCACGGCTACCCGCTAGGGGTCCTCGACCACCTCGCCCCGGACCACGGGACCATCCGTGGGGCCGGGGCGTCGTGCATCTCCGGGGCCCATCGGTCCCGCGGCCAGCAGCCGCCGGCTCACCACGCCGGTGAGCAGCCGACGGGCCACCGGTCGCGTGAGCGGCAGCACCAGGAGGAGGCCGACCGCGTCGGTCACGAAACCGGGCGCCAGCATGAGGGTGCCGCCGATCAGGATCAGGGCGCCGTCGGCGATCTCGCTCGCCGGCATCCGGCCGGTGCGCAGCGCCTCGGTGAGCGCTCGCCAGGCGCGGCCGCCCTCGTGCCGGATCAGCATCGTGCCCAGGACGCTCATCACGATCAGCAGCAGGATCGTCCACCAGGCACCGATCACCTGTCCGACCTGCACCAGCACGTAGATCTCGAGCAGGGGCACGCCCACGAACGCGCTGACGAGGATCAGCCTCGGACCACGGCCCCTCATCGTCGGCCGCCCAGCGCACGTCGTACCTGTGTGCGGCGTTCACGCAGCCCCCACAGGGTGATCCGGCGCAGCGACTCGACGGCGACGGAGCCGCTCATCTTGGAGTCACCGCGCACCCGCTCCACGAACTCGATGGGGACCTCCCTCACGACCAGTCCGCTGCGCAGCGTGCGCGCCGCGAGGTCGGTCTGGAAGACGTAGCCGGTGGACCGCACGGAGTCGAGGTCGAGCTTCTCGAGCGTCGCGCGGTGGAAGAGCCGGAAGCCGGCGGTCGCGTCGTGGACGTCGATGCCGAGCAGCAGCCGGACGTAGAGGTTGCCGCCGCGCGAGAGCGCCTCGCGGCGCCGGGGCCAGTTCACGACCGAGCCGCCCGGCACCCACCGCGAGCCGATCACGAGGTCGGCGTCGGGCAGCGCCTCCAGCAGCCGGTGCAGCTGCTCGGGCTGGTGGGAGCCGTCCGCGTCCATCTCCCCGATGACGTCGTAACCGGCGTCCAGTGCCCAGCGGAACCCGTGGAGGTAGGCCGCACCGAGACCGCCCTTGGCGGTGCGGTGCAGCACGTGCACGCGTGGGTCGACGGCCGCGAGGTCGTCGGCGATGTCGCCGGTGCCGTCGGGTGAGGTGTCGTCGACCACGAGCACGTCGAGGCCGGGCTGCGCGGCGTGCAGCCGGCCCAGGATCCAGGCCAGGTTGTCACGCTCGTTGTAGGTCGGCACGACCATCACGACGCGTCCGGGCTCGCTCATCGGTCACCTCCTCCCCACGCCTCCGACGATACGGGAGCACCACCAGCAGCAGGGCCAGCGCGGTGAGGCCGACGGAGAGGTAGCCGGGCCACGGGCCCAGCCGGACGGCGGGCGTCACCGTGTCCGCCAGGGTCACCCGGTGCTCGAGCACGGCCCGGGTGCGGGTGTCGGCCCGCTCGAGGACGGTGCCGTCGGGGGCGATGATCCCGGAGACGCCGTTCGTGGCCGCGACCATGACGGTGCGACCGGTCTCCAGGGCGCGCAGCCGGGTGATCTCGAACTGCTGGTCGATCTGGTTGGTGTGGATGAAGGTCGCGTTGCTCGTCTGCACGACCAGCGCCTGTCCCCCGGCCGCGACCTGCGCGTGGATGCCGTCGTCGTAGGCGATGTCGAAGCAGATCGCGTCGGCCAGTGCCACGCCGTCGACGTGGAGCGGCTCGATCCTGGTGCCGCTCTTCATGTCGCGCGGGATCCGCGCCAGCTCGCTGAAGCTGGCGGGGAAGAACCCGCGCCACGGGATGTACTCGCCGAAGGGCACCGGGTGCCGCTTGGAGTACCGGTCGCCGGCGCCGGTCCGCGGGTCCCACACGATGCCCTGGTTCAGGATGTGCTCGGAGCCGGCGTCGACCATGGCGCCCACCAGGATCGGGACGTCGATCGCGGCACTGGCGGCCAGGATCCCGCCGTTGACCATCGGGTCGAGGAAGGGGTCGGAGGCGGTGGAGTTCTCCGGCCACACCACGAAGTCCGGTCGTGGTGACTCCCCCGCGTCGACGCGCCCCGCCAGGTCGACGGTGGCCTCGACGTGGTTGCGCGTGACCTGGAGCGGGTCCAGCAGGATGTCGCTGCCGTCACCGGGGACGTCGCCCTGCACCACCGCCACGTCCCGCTCCCCCACGGTCGCCACGGAGTACGGCGCCAGCGCGGGCAGCAGGCTCAGCGCAGCCGTCGTCGCGAGCGCGGCCACGGCGCCGACGCGGCGCCGACGACCAGCACCCGCCCCAGCACCGGCACCGCGAGCGACTGCGCGCGCGAGCAGCACGCCGAGCAGCGCCAGCACGAAGGACACGCCGGTCATGCCCAGCCAGGGCAGCAGCTCCTGCCACGGGGTGCCGGCCACGCCGTAGGAGAGTCGGCCCCAGGGCATCCCCCCGAAGGGCTGGTCCGAACGGATCGTCTCCACCGCGACCCAGGCGGCCGCCACCCAGACGGGTCCGCCGCGGAGCCGGAGCAGCCGCGGGACGGCGGCGCCGAGCGGCGCCATGAAGACCGCCTGCAGGGCCGCCAGCGCCACCCACGCCTCGTAGGTGACCACGCGCATCCAGAACAGCAGCACGAACTGGAATCCGATCCCGAAGGCGAGCCCCGGCAGCCAGGCGCGACGGGCGGGGAGGTCGCGGACGCACAGCACGAAGCCGGCGACGCCGAGCGGGAGGAGGATCGCGAGCCCGACGGGTTCGAAGGCCTGTGCCAGCCCGGCCCCGGCGAGCAGCGCGCAGCCGATCCTGAGGAGCACGAGCCCACGGTATCGGGCGGGCGGTCAGGGCATGCAGGAGCGGGAGGGTCTGCCGCGTCCTTCGGGCCAACCCGACATCGACCGGGTGCCGAGATCGAGAAGTTGTCTAGGGAACCGGAGACCCTCCCGCATCCACCCTCGCGGGGCCGACCGGCCCGCGCGGATCACCTCCGACGGTGCTGGCGACGGCACCTCGGACGCGACCACTCGCACGCCGGTCCGCCTGGCGCGAACTGCACGGGCGAACACGTGCACCCTCCGGTCCCGGGGCCCTCCCTGTCAACCGGCCGTTGACCTGCGGCGACGCGCGAACCTGCAGGTCAGCGGGGTGCTCCTCGAGGAGGATCGGACCGGAAAACTTTCCGCGGACGGCGTGTCGTGGGGCGACACTCCGGGCCTGGTCCAGTCAGGTCAGCCGGGGACGACGACAGTCCCGGTCGCGGTGGTCGCGAGCAGCGGCTCGGCGAGGAGCTCGGCGGCGCCGGGACGCTCCGTCGTGGCCGCCCCGCGGGCGGTCACGAGGACCTCGAAGGCCAGCTGCCGGGAGCGCGTCCCGACCCGCGTCACCTCGCAGCTGATCTCCAGCACGTCGCCGGCACGGACCGGCTCGCGGAACTGCACGTCGGCGTAGGACGCGAACAGTCCTTCGTCGCCGTCGGTGACGATGCACATCTCGGTGGCGACGTCGCCGAAGAGGCCCAGGCTGTAGGCGCCGTCGACGAGGTTGCCGGCGTAGTGGGCGTGGGAGTAGGGGACGTAGCGGCGGTGCACGACGCGCAGGCCGACCTCCGCGCGGGTGCCGTCGGGAGCGGACATCAGGAGGCCTTCCTGCTCGGGCTGCCGGTCATCCGGTGGACGATGAAGGACGCGACCTCACCAGGCGTCGCGCCCCTGGTGAAGACCCGGTCGACGCCGAGGTCCTCGGCCATCGCCTCGTCGAAACGGGGGCCGCCCACGACGAGGAGGGGGCGCTTGCGGGCCGGGTAGGCCTCGCGGAACGCCGCTGACATCTCCCGTGTGTTGAGCAGGTGGGCGTCGCGCTGGGTGACGACCTGCGAGACCAGGACGGCGTCGGCCTTCTCGGTCAGCGCCCGCTCGACCAGCTGCGGTACCGAGACCTGGGCTCCCAGGTTCACGACCTTCACCTCGCGGTAGTACTCCAGCCCCTTCTCCCCCGCGAACCCCTTGATGTTGAGGATCGCGTCGATCCCGACGGTGTGGGCGTCGGTGCCGATGCACGCGCCCACGACCACGAGCCGGCGGCGCAACGACCGCTTGATCGCGGCGTTGGCCTCCTTGGGCGTGAGCAGCGGGAAGTCCCGCTCCACGACCACCACCTGGCTCGGGTCGACGAGGTGGTTGACCCGGCCGTAGACGACGAAGAACGTGAAGCCGTCGCCCATCGGCTTGCTGTGGACGACCAGCGCCGGGTCCATCCCCATCTTGTTGGCCAGCTGGACGGCGGCGCCGTCGGCGACCTTGGAGTGCTTGATCGGCAACGTGAAGGACAGCTGCACCATGCCGTCGCCGGTCGTGTCGCCGTACGGCCGGATGGGGCTGCTCACTGCTTCCTCCAGGATCTGGGTGGCGGGGTTGTAGTAGTCGCGGGCCTTGCGAGCCACACCGTCGAGGCCGCGACCTCCGTCGGCGGGTCGCTTCATGAGGCCGAAGGTGCCGTCGGCGATCGCGTCGAGCAGGCCCGCCCCGTGGTTGAGCCCGGCGTGGCCCTGGATGTCCTCCAGCAGGCCGATGCTGTCGCCGAGCACCTGCTGGGCGCGCTGCACGATGAAGCCGCCGGGCGCCGGGTGGAAGTCCTCGTGGAGGTTGCCCGCGGCATTCATGACGTAGCGGACGTTCTGGAGCGCGAGGTCGCGGTCGGAGATCCACGGCGTCACCACGGCCTCGGTCATCATGCCGACCAGCAGGATGCCCTGGTCGGTGAGTGCTCCCACGAGGTTGAAGAACCCGTCGAGCAGGTAGCCGCGAAAGACGTCACCGGTCATGTGGCGGGTCGGCGGCATCCACTTCAGCGGCGCCTTCGGGAACAGGTCGCGGGCGAGCATCGCGTGGGCGAGCTCCATCCGGAACGAGTCGGGGACGTCGGGGTCGATCTCGAACGCGTGGCCGAGCCCGAGCTGCCAGTCCTCGAGCCCCGCCTCCTTGGCGAAGTACTCGTTCAGGAGCTGGCTGGTGGTGACGGTGTGGGCGGCCTCGACAGCGTCCGCCGTGGTGAGGTAGTTGTCCTCGCCGGTGTTGATGATGATGCCGGCGCGGGCGTGGACCTGGCGGCTGAACCGCTGGTCGACGAAGGTGCGGACCGGGTTGATGTCGCGGAACAGGATCCCGTACATCGAGTCGTTCAGCATCATGTCGAGCCGCTCGAGTCCGGCCAGGGCCGCGATCTCGGGCATGCAGAGGCCCGAGGCGTAGTTGGTCAGCCGGACGTAGCGCCCGAGCTCGCGCGAGGTCTCGTCGAGCGCCGCCCGCATCAGGCGGAAGTTCTCCTGGGTGGCGTAGGTGCCGGCGAACCCCTCGCGGGTCGCGCCCTCGGGCACGAAGTCGAGCAGCGACTGGCCGGTGGAACGGATCACCGCGATCACGTCGGCGCCCTCGCGCGCGGCGGCCTGAGCCTGCGGGATGTCCTCGTAGATGTCACCGGTCGCGACGATGAGGTAGATCCACGGCTTGCGGGGCGCGTCGCCGACCTTGGCGATCATCCGCTCGCGCTCCGTGCGCCGGCGGTCGATCTGGCGGATGCCCGCCCCGACGGCCTTGCGGGAGGCGCTCGTGGCCCGGGTCGCCTCGCGGCCCTCGGGCACCTGGAACCGGACCGAGCCGGCCCCGGCCTTCTGGGCCAGCGTCAGCAGGTCCTCGGCCTCGCCACGGCGCAGCGCGTCCCAGACCGGCAACGAGACACCGTGCTCGAGCCCGACGTCGGCGCGGACGGCGTCGACGAGGCGGTTGACCCACGGGGTGCCGTCGGGGTCGGCCCCGGACAGGCCCGCGAGCCGGAGCGTGGCCCGCTCGACCGAGACGGTGGTGTGCTTCTTGGCCATCGAGACCACGGGGCGCCCGACGGTCCGGGCCATCGCCCGGGCCTGCTTGACCTGGGCTGGGTCGAGTCCGAGGCGGCTCATGCCCGCTCCCCCGCGAGCCGGCCCTCGAAGAGGCCGCGCACTCCGTCGTGGCCACGCAGCAGCTCGAGGGCGTACGCCGCGTGGCCGGGCACGTAGCCGTTGCCGACGAGCATCGTGACGTCGGCGGCGAGGCCCTCGGCACCGAGGGCGGCGGAGGAGAAGGAGGTGGCCATGGAGAAGAAGATGACAGTGCCGCGCTCGGCGGTCGAGAGGATGGCGCCTCCCTCGCAGCCGGGGACGTCGACGCAGACCACGGTCACGTCGGCCGGTCCGCCGGCTCGGGTGACCGCGTCGCGCAGCGCGATCGGGTCGCGCGCGTCGGCCACGACCACCTCGTCGGCCAGACCGGCGCCGGTCAGCAGGTCGGCCTCACCCTGGACCGGCACGACGCCGATCGTGCGGCCGGCACCAGCGGCGCGGGCGGCGGCCAGGCTGAGCGAGCCGGACTTCCCGGCCCCGCCGATGACCACGACGACCGGCGCGGCGTACTGACCCACGACGCGGGCGGTCAGGGCCGGGGCGCCGCACACGTCCATCACCGCGAGGCTGAGCTCGGCGGCGAGGTCGTCGGGCAGGACCGCGGCGATCGAGCGGCCGAAGAGGACGGCGTACCCGTCGCACGGGACCTGCTCCCCCGTGCCGTCCCAGCGCTCCAGGCCGTCCTCGATGACCAGCGGGGTCAGCGTCAGCGACACCAGCGTCGCCACCCGATCACCGACGCGCAGGCCGAGCGGGGACTCGGGGCCGACCTCCTCGACGGTGCCGACGAGCATGCCGCCGGACCCGGTCTCGGGGTTCTGCATCTTGCCGCGGCCGGCGACGATCTCGAGCACCTCGGCCCGGACGGCCGCGCCGTCGTGCTCGTGCTTGCGCTCGAGCTGGCGGAACGAGGCGGCGTCGAGGTTGAGCCGCTCGACGCGGACCCGCACCTCGTCGGGCCACAGCTCGCGGCGGGTGTCGAGCCGTTGGGCGGCCTGCGGGAGCACCGCGGCGTCGTCCAGCACCCGGTGCAGCCCGGTGGGATCGGAGGAGATATCTACGCGCACGGAGGCAGCCTAACGACAATTCTTCCGGCGAGTCATTCGACAGGCCGGATTATTGCCGCTTACGCTGTCCCTGTGAGCATCGAAACGGCCCTCGGCCTGGACACCGGCCAGCCCTACCCGTACACGCGCGTGGAGCTCGTCGAGCCTGACTGGACGCGCTTCCCCGGGTGGAAGGACGTCACCGCCGCGGACTGGGCCTCGGTCCAGTGGCAGCGCGCCCACTGCGTCAAGAACGTCAAGCAGCTGCGCGAGCTGATGGGCGACCTGGTCGACGAGCGGTTCTACGCCGACCTCGAGCGCGACCAGGCCGAGCGCGCCACCATGTCGATGCTGGTGCCGCCGCAGATGATGAACACGATGATGCCCACGGACGAGCCGCGGGGCGCCGGCTCGCTGACGGAGGCGTTCTACGCCGACCCGATCCGGCACTACATGATCCCGGTGTTCTCCGACCGCCGCACCGACTGGTCCTCGCACCCGCACGCCACCCGCGACTCGCTCCACGAGCACGACATGTGGGCGACCGAGGGGCTCACCCACCGCTACCCCACCAAGGTCCTCGCCGAGCTGCTGCCGACCTGCCCGCAGTACTGCGGCCACTGCACCCGGATGGACCTGGTCGGCAACTCCACGCCGACCATCGAGAAGCTCAAGTTCGGCGGCAAGCCGAACGACCGGATCGCCGACATGCTCGACTACCTGCGTCGTACGCCGTCGGTACGCGACGTGGTCGTGTCCGGTGGCGACGTCGCCAACATGCCGTGGCCCCGGCTCGAGGACTTCCTGACCCAGGTGCTCGAGGTCGAGAACATCCGTGACATCCGGCTCGCGACCAAGGCCCTGATCGGGCTGCCGCAGCACTGGCTCCAGGACGACGTCCGCGCGGGCATGGAGCGGGTCTCGACCCTGGCCCACCAGCGCGGTGCCTCGATCGCGATCCACACCCACACCAACCACGCCAACTCGGTGACCCCGCTGGTCGCCGAGGCGACCCGGGCGATGCTCGACACCGGCATCCGCGACGTCCGCAACCAGGGCGTGCTCCTCAACGGCGTCAACGCCGACCCGCACGCGCTGCTCGACCTGTGCTTCCGGCTCCTCGACGGCGCGCAGATCATGCCCTACTACTTCTACATGTGCGACATGATCCCGTACTCGGAGCACTGGCGGGTCTCGGTTGCCGACGCGCAGCGGCTGCAGCACCACATCATGGGCTACCTGCCCGGCTTCGCCACCCCACGGATCGTCTGCGACGTCCCGTTCGTCGGCAAGCGCTGGGTCCACCAGCTCGCCGACTACGACACCGAGCGCGGCATCTCGTACTGGACGAAGAACTACCGCACCTCGATCGAGGCCGCCGACCCCGCCGCCCTCGACCGGACCTACGAGTACTACGACCCCATCCACACCCTCCCCCCCGCCGGCCAGGCGTGGTGGCAGGAGCACGGTCGCCTCGACGAGTCCGCCCTCAAGGCTGCCGAGGTCGCCGAGGCCTCCCGCCGCCTCGCCGCCCTCCAGGCGTACTGAGGCTGCTGTCGTGCGGTCGGTTTCCCCGCCCAGGCGGGGAAACCGAGGGTTTGTGCGTGAAACAATCCGGGCGAACCCCAAGACTCGCGCACGAAGTGCGGGGGGAGCCACGCCTCTTCGAGGACCTCGCCCGACACTTCTCCACAGATGTGGCTGAGCTGGTTCCGGGTGGCTGTCCGCCGGGCACGCTCCTGGCATGAGTCATGAGGACGTGCGCGATCTCTCGGGAGCGGTGGTGCTCCGATCCGAGCTGCTCGCGGACGGTGTCACGGACAATCAGATCCAGGCGATGGTCCGGCGTGGAGACCTGCACCGGGTCAGGCACGGGTCGTACGTCGACGGGGCACTCTGGCGCTCGCTGGACCGCTTGGACCAGCACCGGGTGCTCGTGCGTGCCGTGCTCCGCCGCGCCCACCCGACTGCGGTGGCCACGCACATCTCCAGTGCCGTCGAGCGGCGCCTGCCCGTCTGGGGCATCACGCTGGATGAGGCTCACGTGACCCGCACCGACGGACGCTCGGGTCGGCGCGAAGCCGGCATCTCCCACCACCGCGGCGAGCTCGACGAGGACGACGTGGACGTGATCAACGGGATCCGGGTCTCCGGAGCAGCGCGGTGCGCCGTCGAGATCACGACGATGACGACGGTCGAACCTGCCCTGGTGACCATCAACGCCCTGCTGCACTCTCACCAGCTCACACCGAATAATCTTGCTGCGGAGATCGAGGCGTTGAAGCACTGGCCCCGAACTCTCACCGCCGCCATCGTGCAGCGGCTCGCAGATCCTCGGGTGCAGTCAGTGGCCGAGTCGCGGACGCTCTTCCTGTGCTGGGACCAGCACCTTCCACGTCCCGAGCCTCAGGTCGCCGTCGCCGACGAGTTCGGTCACGAGTTCGCGTTCGTCGACTTCTGCTGGCGAGATGCCGGCGTCTTCCTCGAGTTCGACGGAAGGATCAAGTATCGGCGGTACCGCCGTCAGGACGAGACCCTCGAGGAGTTCCTGATGCGGGAGAAGCACCGCGAGGAGCGGATCTGCCTCCTCACCGGCTGGATCTGCATCCGCATCACGTGGGCGGACCTGGCCCGGCCCGAGCGGACTGCCGCACGGATCCGCCGGATCCTGGACTCGCGCCGGCGTCCCGTCGCCTGAACCTTGCGCGCGAGTCGTGGACTTCGTGCACCTTGTTTACCCCTCCAAGTCCTGGTTTCCCCGCCCGGGCGGGGAAACCGCGCGACCCCTACGTCACCGGACGGTTCTCGTACGGGGTGGAGAGGACGATGGTGGTGCGGGTGGAGACGTTGGCGGCGAGGCGGATCCGGGCGAGGAGGTCCTCGAGGGCGGCGGGGGTGGCGACCCGGACCTTGAGGATGTAGGACTCGTCGCCGGCGACGGACCAGCACGACTCGATGGCGTCGATGCCGCGGACCCGGTCGGGGTAGTCGTCGGGCTGGGCGGGGTCGATGGGGGTGATCGAGATGAACGCGGTGAGCGGGAGGCCGATCTCGTCGTGGTTCACGGTGGCGCCGTACCCCGTGATGAGACCGCGCTGCTCGAGCCGCTTCACGCGCTGGTGGACGGCGGAGGTCGAGAGACCCGTCGACTTGCCCAGGTCGGTGTAGGACATCCGGCCGTCGACGGCCAGCAGCTCGAGGATGCGGCGGTCCGTGGTCTCCAGGGTGGGGCTGGTCACGCGCGACAGCGTAGTCGGTGCCCCGTGGCAGGATGCCGGTCGTGACCGACGACCGGCAGCGCCTGATGTTGCTCGACACCGCCTCGATGTACTTCCGCGCGTTCTTCGGGGTGCCCGAGATCAAGGCCGAGAACGGTACGCCGGTCAACGCCGTGCGCGGTCTGCTCGACTTCATCAGCCGGATGACCGGCGAGTACTCCCCCAGCCACCTCGTCTGCTGCTGGGACAACGACTGGCGCCCGCAGTGGCGGGTCGACCTGATCCCGTCGTACAAGTCGCACCGCGTCGTCGCCGTCCGCCCCGGCGACGAGCCGGACCTCGAGGAGGTCCCCGACCCGCTCCAGCAGCAGGTGCCGCTCATCCGCGCGGTCCTCGACGCGTTCGGCATCGCGATCTGCGGGGCCGACCACTACGAGGCCGACGACGTCATCGGCACCCTCGCGACCGGCGCCGGGATGCCGGTAGAGGTCGTCACCGGCGACCGCGACCTCTTCCAGCTCGTCGACGACGACGAGGAGGTGCGCATCCTCTACATCGCCCGCGGCGTCAGCAAGCACGAGCGCGTCACCAACGCCGTCGTCCGTGAGAAGTACGGCGTCGACGCGCACCAGTACGCCGACCTCGCGACCCTCCGCGGCGACGCCTCCGACGGGCTCCCGGGAGTGAAGGGGGTCGGCGACAAGACGGCCGCCACCCTGCTGGAGCGGTTCGGCTCCATGAGCGGGATCCTCGCCGCCGTCGACGACCCCGACTCCGACCTCGGCCCCAACCCGCGCTCCAAGCTGCGCGACGCGTTCGACTACCTCGCGGTGGCACCCCAGGTCGTCGCGGTTGCCCGCGAGATCCCCCTCGAACCCTTCGACGCCACGCTCCCCCGCGAGCCGCGCGACCCCGACATGCTGGCCGCGCTCGCCGCTGAGTTCAACCTCGGCGGCCCGGTGGACCGGCTGACCGAGACGCTGCGCTCACGCTGAGACGCCCGTTGCCCGCGGCCCGTACGGTGGATCGCATGACTCGCATCGCTGTCGTCGGAGGCCACGGCAAGATCGCCCGGCTGCTCCACCCGCTGCTGCTCGCCGCCGGCCACGAGCCGGTCGCGCTCGTACGGCGCCAGGAGCAGGCCGACACCCTCGTGGAGTCCGGCGTGGAAGCCCGGCTCGTGGACCTCGAGGCCGGCACGGACGCCGACCTCGCGGCGGCGTTCGAGGGGTGCGACGCGGTCGTCTTCGCGGCTGGTGGCGGCCCGGACGGCAGCATCGAGCGCAAGCGCACCGTCGACCTCGGCGGCTCCCTGAAGTCGATCGCCGGCGCGAAGGCGGCCGGCATCGACCGCTTCGTGCAGGTGTCCGCGATCGGCGTCGACGCGCCGCTTCCCGACGACGTCGAGCCCGTCTGGCGGGCGTACGTCGAGGCCAAGCGGGACGCCGACACCGCCCTGCGGGACAGCGGTCTCGCGTGGACGGTCCTGCGGCCCGGCCGCCTCACCGACGACCCGGCCACCGACCGCGTGCTGCTGGCCGAGGAGGCCGACCGAGGTGACGTGCCGCGGGCCGACGTGGCTGCCGTGATCGCGGCCGTCCTCGCCGACGACCGCACGGTCGGTCGGCAGTGGACGCTCGTGGGCGGCGACCTGACGGTCGGTCAGGCCGTCGACGCGGCGCTCTGAGGCTCCGGTCAGCGCAGCATCTCGTCGACGGCGATCCGCGCCGACGACGCGCAGCCCTTGGTGAAGCCGTAGAACGGGCCGAAGTCGCGGGTCGAGGCGAAGCCCGTGACCGACAGCCCGGGCAGCGTCGTCTGGAAGCCGGGTGACAGGTCCGGGAAGCCGCCGGTGACCGACACCTGGTCGAGCACCCCGGCGAGGTAGGGCACCCGCGTCAGGTCGGCGACGTACCCCGACGCCAGCACCACGTGGTCGACCTCGAGGGAGGTCCCGTCACTCAGCGTCAGGGTCACCGAGTCATCACCGGCCGCGACCTCGACGACCGCGCACCCGGGACGGCTGGTGACCACGGCCGGGTCCAGGCGAGGCACCAGCCAGTGCTCCAGGGTGAGCCGTCCGACCTCCCAGAACTGCCGCGCAACGTCCTGCTGCTCGACAGCCGAGAGGTTGCGCCACCAGCCGCGGGTCGCGAGGGTCTGGTCGACGTAGGGGTCGACGAACGCCCAGCTCACCCGCTCGAAGCGGGGCATGTCGTGCCGGTGCACCACATCCACCCGCTCCGCTCCGTGGTCGCACAGCAGTGCGGCCCACTCGTAGGCGCTCTGACGGCCGCCGATCACGGCCACCCTGGCCTCGGCCAGGTCGCCGAACGAGACCAGGTCGACGGTGTGGGAACGACGCTCCTCGGGGACCTCGGCAGCCCACGCGGGAAGGTGGGCGAAGTTCTGGATGCCGGGCACCGCCAGCACCCGGTCGGCCAGGATCGTCGTGCCGTCCTCCATGGCAGCCTCGAAGGCCCCACTCCGGCCGGTCAGGGTGGTCACGAGCCGCTGGTCGACGTCGAACCCCTTCTGCTCGCGGAACCAGTCGGTGTGGTCGAGGAACACCCCGATCGGGATCGGGTCATGGTCGGCCACGTCGAGCCCGCGATCCTCGAAGTACGCCTCGAAGGTGTGCTCGCCGGTGGCGTCGAGGTGCCAGTCCGGGCCGGAGCGCAGGAACATGTCCCCCGGCATCTGGTCCCGCCAGAAGGACATCGGTTTCCCCACGACGTGGGTCCCGATCCCACGCTGCCGGGCATACGCCGCCGCGGCGTACCCGTAAGGCCCCGCACCGATGACGAGCAGGTCGGTACGCATGTCCGGACGCTACTCCACGTCGACGCAGCTCCAGACGGTCTACAGTCGCGAGATGTGGTCGTTGGTCGCCGTCGCGCTGGGCGGGCTGGTGAGCGTCCCGGTCCCACCGGCGCCCGACCCCGGGCCACCGGTCTCCTGCGTGGTCCCGGCCCGGACGGCCGTGGATCCGTGCCACAGCGGCGGCCCCGATGACGGGGTCTCCTGCGTTGTCCCAGTGGTGTTCCGGGGGGCCCTCGTGACCTGCGACCCGGCCCGGATCCCCGAGAGCCGGGTGGTCCCCGTCGCTCGGGTCCGGCCCTAGTCCCCGAGCGAGGAGTAGGCGACCACACCACGCTTGAGCAGGCGGACGGCGTCGCGGGCGGTGTCGCGGAGCGGTCCGGGCCCCGCCGCGTCGGCCACCTGACCGGTCAGGTCGAGCAGCTGCTTGATCCAGCGGACGAAGTCACCGGCGGCCAGGTCGGTCACGGTCAGCACGTCGTCGAGCTCGTCACCCTCGGCCCACCGCCAGGCGGCCCAGGCGAACCCGAGGTCGGGTTGCCGGAGGAAGTCGAGCCGGTGGGAGCGCTCCAGCTCGTCGAGCTCGCCCCACAGCCGCACCATCCGGGCGATCACCTCACGCACCGGGCTGCCCGGCAGCCTCGGTGACGAGGCGTCGTCCGGGCGGCGGGCCTCGAAGACCAGGATGGAGAGCACGGAGGCGAGCTCGGACGCGCTCAGGCCGTCCCAGAGGCCCTGCCTCAGCGACTCCGCGGCGACCAGGTCGCTGTCGGAGTACAGCCGCCGGAGGTGGGCGCCCTGCTCGGTCACGGTGTCCCCGTCGAGGTAGCCGAGCGCGTCGAGCACCTCGCAGACCCGGTCGAACTGCCGGGCGACGGTGTTGGTACGCCGCTCGATCCGCGCACGCAGGGTCGAGGAGTCCCGGTCGAGCTTGAACCAGCGGTCCGCCCACCGCGCATGCTCCTCGCGGTCGGGGCACTGGTGGCAGGGGTGCTCCTGCAGCCGCTTGCGCAGCCGGTCGACCTTCTCGTTGCGGCCCGACGGCGAGGAGTCCCGGCCGCGGCGCGGCGGCGCGAAGTCGTGGGTCTGGCTGCGCAGCGCGCTCACGAGGGTCTTGCGCTGCTGCGCGTTCCGGCCGTTGAAGGACTTGGGGATCCGCAACCGCCCGAGCGACTCGACGGGCGTCGGGAAGTCCGGTAGCGCGAGCCGGCGCGCCTGTCCCTGCTCGGTGAGGACCGAGGGACGCGGCTCGTCACCGCCGGCTCCGGGGTCGAGCACCACGGCGTAGCCGGAGAACTTGCCGGTCGGC